>CAWHQP010000001.1:0-393600 GCA_963831535.1 uncultured Acidimicrobiaceae bacterium
CACCGGGAGTGACTGATATGGGCAGCCAGGCGGGCACGCATGGTGCGCTCAGTGGACGTAAGTGGGTCGGGCATGGCTGGACAACCTCCGTGTGAGTTGCCCGTGCCCAGCGGGAGGGGGGCGCACAGCCGAGGCGTCTTCTGCTTACGAGCACAGCGTACCCTCTCAGCACAGCGGTTGATCCGCCCTGCTCGTTAGGGCATTGCTCTAAACGTCTCCACCTTGCCAGTCCGTTTCGCACGTCGCACCACCTGAAGCAAACCTCGTTCATCGATGACCACGTTCCCGTGCCGCCGACACCACGCTGGAAACCGAGGCCCAGCCCGCCCAAGCAATATTGGCTGCTCATCAGTAAAAAGAACTCATCCGTTAGCCGGTGGTTGGGTGCATACACCCCAGGTACTTGTCTTTTCAACATCGAGATACGCCTGAACGTCGATGTTCGGATCTCGCCATTTGATCACCGCCACGTCGCCCCAAGCGGTAAACCAAACCCCACCAATGGAGGGGCCCCCGCTTCGGCCCTTGTGCACTCCTCCGCACCGGATGGTGACGTCGGCCGGTTCGTCACCTCTGGAGTTCCCGGCCACAACGGCCGCAACCCGTTCAGGAGTAAGGTGTAGTCGGGGTAACGCGAAACGACTCGGTCGTCACAATCGATCACCGGGCGACAACTCACGATGAGCGGCTCGGGCCCGCTCATCGGCAGCTACTGCGGCGTACCGGTTCAGCATCTGCGGAGACCGCCATCCGAAATGACGCATGGCATCGCCTTCTCGCCCACCCAGCGAGAGCCACGTATTCACTGATGTGTGGCGAAGTTGATGGGGATGGAGTCTGGTCAATCCCGGCGTCCTTGCACCGCCGTCGGAGCATCTGAGCCACACCTGAGTCAGTCAGGGGACCCTTGGACCCCAGCCAGAGCGCAGTTGAGGAGGCATGGGATGCCTCGGCAAATCCTAGGTACCGGTCAAGCGCCTGGCCCGTACTTGGCCCCAAAGTGAACTGAACGCGTACGCCGACCCTTCCCCAGAACCACGAGCACCTCATCGGTGAAGTCGATGTCATCGAGAAGTCCAAGGTGAGTGACCCTCAGCCGGCCGGACCCCGCCAATCGATGAATATTCTCAGCAGGGCCATGTCCCGACGCTGCTCAGAGAGCTCCCACCCTCGGCAGTCCTCAATAGCTTCTTGAGGTGACATCGTGCCGAGACAATGGGCACGGGCACCTCGGCACCACGGGTGGGCTCATATTGGCCATTGGCGATCGACGAATCGCCCTCCTCGACGGCCCAGCGGAAGAACTGACGCAGGTCTCCGTACCGGACCTGGGCGGTTTTCGGCTTCCACCGTTCAAGTTGATCGGCGATCGAAGGACTCGACGTGCTCCACGGGATGATCAGGTTTGCCACCTCGGTGGGCATCCCGACCCCGACCAGGTACTCCCGAAAGAGTCGGACCGCCTCCACGTAACTCTTGATCGTCTTCGGGGACCGGTTTCGGGCCGCGCAGGCTCAACTCGAAACCACGTTCAGGAAGCTCGGCCAGGTCATTGATCGCAAGGTGGGTGTTGGATGACTCTCAGGGCTCCGGGGGTTTCGACACATGCTATCTGTTCAGCACAACTTATCCGCTGTACGAGCGCAGTGCGACACGGAATGGATAGATTCATCCAGGCAGTGGGCGCTATCGGACTCGAACCGATGACCTGCTGGTTGTAAGCCAGCTGCTCTACCAACTGAGCTAAACGCCCGGGCGCTTCACGCTACTTGGCGGCTGACGATGAAAGTGCCTCGAGGAGGACGGCGTTGGACGCCGCCACCGGCGTCCGGCGCGCCGTGTGATCCAGCGTGACCAACTCCCGTCCTTGCAGCTCACCGATCGCGGCCCCAGCTTCGGTGCAGATCAGCATGCCCCCGAGATAGTCCCAGCTTCCCAGCTGCGAACCCCCCACCACGGCGTACCCGTCGAGCACCCCTTCGGCCACGGCACAGAGGTCGAGGGCGGCCGCCCCCAGCATCCGACACTGGGACCATCCGAAGTACCGGTGGGGATAGCCGGAGAACCCCACGATGGCCTGGTCCAGACGGTGGCATCCCGACGGACGTATGGGCTCACCGTCCCGTCGGGCCCCACCCCCCCGGACCGCCTCGAACCGGACCCCCGAGGCCTGGTTGACCACGACGGCCACACGCGGTCCCTCGGCGTCCACAGCGCACAGGCTGGTGGCGTACCACGGAATGCGCCGGGCGGCGTTGGTAGACCCGTCCACCGGATCGATCACCACCACCACGGGCCGATCGGGTCGGTGGACCCCCGACTCCTCGGACATGATCCCGAGACCGGCGTCCTCGAGGATCGACAGAGCCACGGCATCGGCGGCCAGGTCCGATCGGTACTGGCCCGGCCGGGTGCCGGCCAGGCCCCAGTCGCCCAGACCGGCGAGAGCCTCGGCCACCGCCGACGCGGTGGTGTGGAGCACTCCCAGCAGGGCGTCGTCGTCCATGGGGCGACGATACCGGAGCGATCCGCGTCCCGGTAGGCTGATCCAACTGTGGCAGTCATCGATGTGGCCGGTTACGTGGCCGACCTCAAGGATCACTCGGTCGACCATGGTTTTCACGTGCATGACGAGCGGCACTTCGTGGAGACCTACTCCCTCCGTCAGGTCTGGGAGGTCGAGCTCCACCCGGAGGACGGATGTGGCGGTCCCCTCGATCTCCACCTGGCCCTTGAGGTGGATCCGAGGACCCTCCTCTCGTTCGAGGACGCCGTGTTCGGTCTGCCCGAGGACGAGGAACCCCCCGATGACTTCCACTTCCCCCTGACCTTCACCTGGGCCCTTCCCCCGCTCCCCCACGGCCCGGACCTCCTACGCCTCGCCATCGACCTGGCCGGAGTCGGCGGTATCGAGTTGCCGCTCGAGGTCTCGGCCATCGATTCCTACGCCTCGGCAACCGACGCCGCAGAACGGCGCCTCAACATCGTGGCCCGCTCCCCGGTTTCACTGACCCGGATCCTGGCCGGCGAGGAGATGATGTGCGAGGTGTTCGACCGGTGCCTGGCCGTCAGTCGGTACCTCCTCGACTCGTCCGGTAGTTGGCTGGGGTGAGGCTGACCCGGATCCCGGTCCGGTTCCTTCGCCTGGCCGCCGGGACAGTCGTGGTGATCGGACTCGGCGCCACCCTCAGTGCCTGTAGCAACAGCGGGGCGTCGCTGGCCCGGCAGGCCTGCGGCCACATCGACCGGTCGCTGACCCTACTGGCTCGATCGAACCACGAGACGGACGTGACCACCGCGGCCCAACTCCGCCAGGAGGCCTACAGGCAACTGCGACAGGCACTGCCCATCGCCGCCGAGGCCGCCTACAACGACGGCCAGTGGCAGGCCCTCATGACCACGGTATCGGAGAGCAACCGGGTGCCCGAGACCACCCTGGTGGACGCCCTGACCGTGCAGTGTCAGCAGGCTGACAGCTCGCCGTTCGGCCAACCGCCGCCACCGTCCTCCATACCCCCACCGGCCCCGGTCTCCTCTTCACCCTGACTCCTCACCCCGGTCGGGATCCGGTCCGCGAGGGGCGGGTGCGGTGACCGGACCGGCCATCGGCGCTCGCCTCCAGTGCCTCGGGAATCAGGGGCCGGCGCCGCTGGCCGACAGCGACGGTGCCGTCGAGGTGCCGGCGGAGGGACCCGACGGGACGAGGTTCTGGCCCGCCATCTCCAGACGGCCCACCCGGATCACCTGGGGCAGGACCCGTGCGTCGAGCCACTGGCCTGCCGCCGCCGTGGGCACGATGTGCATGCCGTCCCCGTCCCGGATCTGCACCCCGTCGAGCGACTCCTGGTAGACCCCTCCCGGGCACAGCTGGGATTCGAAGTCGTCCAACTGCACGGTAGCGGGATGCTCGGCGGCCACCTCCCGCACGATGGCGTTGTAGGCGTTCAGCCGGGCCGGCGTGTCCTCCGGCCAGACCTGACCGTCGGGCTGCTCGTTGGGGGCGAAGCACGGGGAGGTCATCAACACCATCAGTGCGCCCGTGGAGGTACCCACCTGCACCGCCTGTTCGAGCGACTGCTTCACGTCCGCGTCGAAGGCCGGTTCGCCGATGTGGAGCCAGTGCCCATCGATCAACCGATCGGAGAGCTCCCACCGTCCGGCCAGCACCACGACCACGTTGGGCTGGAACTGCTCCAGATCGCCCCGCCACTGAGCGGGCCACTGGTCGGCGGCGGGAGCCGAGGTGCTGCACGCCGGAACTTCGAGATGGGCCAGGCCGTACAGGCGGTACTGGGTGCTGCGCAGGAGCCCGCATCCGATGATGGCCCCGTTGTCGATGCTCACGTCGTAGCTGTCCTGAGGCTGGCTGGCCAGCATGGCGAACGCCATCCGCCAGGCCACCGAATCCCCGAACACCATCACCTTGACCGGCGGGCCGACATAGGCCGTGCCCTCCACCCGCAGTGGGCCGGCGGCCTCGGCCACGGTGGGGACGGTGGCGGCGATGGTCACCACCACGACCCCCACGAATGCGCCGGCGGTCAGCAACCACGCCCGCCACTCGGAGAAGGTTCGGGTCCGCCTCCGGCGGATGGGCTCCTCGACCAGGTAGTAGGAAGCACTCGCCACGACCAGGGTGACGGCCATCCGGACCAGCAACAGCGGATAGCCACCGAGATGGAGGCGCGCGGCGGTGAGCAGCGCGAAGAGGGGCACGTGCCACAGGTAGGTGCCGTAGGAGATCTTGCCCAGGTAACGGAAGGCGGGGTTGCCGAGGGAGCGGGACAGCGAGTCCCCCTGGGTGGTGACCACGCAGAAGATGACCACGGCCACACCCAGGGCGAAGAGGAAGAAGCCCCCTTCGAACAGGGCGGCTCCGGGCCCGGTCACTCGCCAGCAGAGGACCACGCCGGCCACCAGGGCCAGCCAGCCGGCGGCCTGCAGCGCCGACCGCAGCGGTCGGGGGGTGATCTCCCAGGCGGTGATGGGCCTGATGCCCAGTCCCCGCCGGCGGTGGAGATCGCGGCGGTGCGGTCGAGGACGTACGGCTCCGGCGGTTCCCGCCGCCGGGTGTGCCCGTTGGATGGGCGTCCGGTCGAGGGCGGTCGAGGACGGCAGGGACGTGCGGTGCTGGGCCCACATGGCCATCCCGATGGCCAAGGCTGCCCCGACCAGGATGTCCTGACTGCGGGTGTCGGTCCCCTCGTAGAGACGCATGACCGACGCCCCGCCCTGGTAGGAGAGTCGCATGTCGACGGCCGAGGCGACGGCTCCGATGACGGCCACGGACAGAACCGGCCACAGGCGCCGCGACGGGCGGAGCTTCCGCCCCAGGTGGAGCAGAACCAGCACGACCGGCGGCCACACGATGTAGAACTGCTCCTCGATGGAAAGGCTCCACATGTGCTCGAGCATCGACGGTTGAGCGGTGGCGGCGAAGTAGTTGCCCCCTCCCACGATGAAGTGCCAGTTGGCCACGTAGAACAACGTGGCCAACGAGTCGAGGCGCAGGCCGGCGAACTCGCCGGGGCCGGAGAATACCTTGACGAAGATGGCCACTCCCACCAGCATCACCAAGAGGGCGGGCAGGAGGCGACGGGCCCGGCGGGCCCAGAACTGGCCCAGGCGGATGGTCAGGCTCCTCGCCCACTCACCAAGGAGCAGGGAGGTGATCAGGAAGCCCGACAGGACGAAGAAGACGTCCACGCCGAGGAAGCCCCCGCCGGCCACCGGCGCGCCACCGTGGTAGAGCATCACGCCGAGCACGGCCACGGCCCGCAGGCCGTCCAGCGCAGGGACGTAGCTGAACACGATGGGGCGACCCCGGCCCCGGCCGGTGTCGAACGGTGATCTGCGCTCCCGCCTGGGAGCGGTGTGGACGCCAGTGCTCATCGGGTTGCCTGCCTCCACGCACGCCGGACCGGTGCGGCCTGGCCCCAGGGCCCGGCACCGTCCCTTCCATGATCGCAGGTCTCCGGCCTGTTACGCACGCGCTCGTGGACCTGAACGGGGGTTCGTGGCCTTGCGCAGCCCTCTCACCTGCTCGAGAAGACCCCGGAACCCCCGGATCACCGGGATTCCGGCCGGTCCGGCTACAGGGTCGGGTTGTAGCCGGCCGGCAGGTTGATGGTCTTCTTCTCGAGGAACAGCTCGAGGCCGTCCTCGCCGAATTCACGCCCAACGCCCGACGCCTTGTAGCCGCCGAAGGGCGAGGAGAAGTCGATCGGGATGTTGGAGTTCACCATGTAGGTACCGGTGCGCACTTGCCGGGCCACGGCCAGCCCTCGGTCGTTGTCCCTGGTGAACACGCCTCCGCACAGCCCGTACTCGGAGTCGTTGGCGATGCGCACGGCATCGGCCTCGTCGTCATAAGGGATGACCGAGAGAACGGGCCCGAAGATCTCCTCTTGGGCGATGCGCATGGAGTTGTCCACATCGACGAAGACGGTCGGTTCGACGAACCACCCCTTGTCGATACCGTCGGGCCGCCCGCCGCCGACCGCGACCTTGGCCCCCTCGTCCTGACCGATGCGGATGTAGTTCTCCACCCGGTCCCTCTGGCGCTCGGCCACCAGAGGGCCGACCTCGGTGGCGGGGTCGAGGGCGTCACCCACCTTCATGGCCCGGACCTGCTCCACGAGGGCCTCGGTGACCTCGGTGTAGCGGTCCCTCGGGGCCAGGATCCGGGTGAGGGAGATGCACGCCTCCCCGTTGTTCATGATGGCGTTGGGGAGCAGCATGGGGATCGACTCGGCCAGATCGACGTCGTCCAAAAGAATGGCTGCCGACTTGCCGCCGAGTTCGAGGCTGACCCGCTTGAGGTTCTGCCCGCAGGCCGCACCGATGGCACGACCGGCCACCGTCGATCCGGTGAAGGAGACCTTGTCCACGCCGGGGTGGCCGACCAGATGGGCCCCGACCTCACGGCCGGCGGGCACCACGTTGAGCACACCCGCGGGCAGACCGGCCTCGACGAAGATCTCGGCCAGCACATTGGCATCGAGCGGCGTCTCTGGTGCGGGCTTGAACACCACGGTGCTACCCGACAGGAGGGCTGGGGCGAGCTTGGCGCAGGCCAGGAACAGGGGGACGTTCCACGGGGTGATGGCGGCCACGACACCGATGGGCTCCTTGGACACCAGCACCGGGCCCATCAGGCCGTCCTTCACCGTGTCGAAGGCGAACGTCGAGCTGAGTCCGGCGTAGTAGTCGAGGATCATGGTGGGCGCGAACACCTGGGCCAAGGTGCCCCACGAGATCGGTGATCCCATCTCGTTGGAGATCAGTTCGGCGATGCCCTGCATGTCGTTGCGGATGGCGTCGGCCACCTTGGTCAGGATGGCACCCCGTTCGGCAGGGGTCATGCGGGGCCAGGGCCCGTGCTCGAAGGCCTGCCGGGCCGCGTCCACCGCCCGGTCTACGTCGGCCACCTGGGCCTCGGGGACCCGACCCACCAACTCCTCGGTGGTGGGTGACACCACGTCGAACACGGCGGTCGAGGACGGCTCGACCCAGTCCCCCCCGATGAACAGGCGATCGTACGACTTCATGGGTCCTCCCAGGCTCGAGACGGCATGAGGCGGTGACGACCGGAACCGTTGGGGCACGTTGGCCCCGTTCACCGCGCTGACATGGGAAATCGTAGCCGGATCGCCGATCTGACGCACCGTCACCTCCAACGTGGCTACGCTCCCCAGGCACCCCGGTGCAGACGCGGATCGGTCCCGCGGCCACCTGTCAGCGACGACGAGCGGTGATGACCGAACACCCGTGATGCATGTGACCAGGAGGAGTGCCGATGCTCTCACCGCTTGATGACTACCCGGTCCACCAGATCTCCGAGCCGATGCGGTTCGTCGGACCCTCGGACCGCAATTTCTACGACCGGTACTACTTCAACATCCACGGTGCCGCCGGCGTGCATGGGACCGAGGACGAGCTGTTCGCGGTGATCGGCGTCGGCCAGTACCCGAACCTCAGCGTGGCCGACGCCTTCGTCTCGGTGATGTGGGGCGGGGACCACCGGGTGGTTCGGTCGTCCAAGACCCTTGGCGCCGACCGGATGGACGCTTCGGTGGGGCCCATCCGGGTGGAGGTGGTCAGGGGCCTGGAGCAGGTCCGGGTCATCGTCGAACCCAACGAGTGGGGCATCGAGCTCGACGCCGTCTACGACGGCTTCTCCGAGGCCCATCTGGAGTCACGGCACTTCGACCGCCAGTTCAGCCGGGTCACCTTCGACTCCACCCGGTTCGCCCAGGTGGGGTCCTGGACCGGAACCCTGGCGGTGGGCGACCGTCAGCTGGCGTTGACCCCGGAGCGGTTCTGGGGATCACGCGACCGCTCGTGGGGGGTCCGCCCGGTGGGCGAACCCGAACCCCCCGGGATTCGGGCCACCGAGGCCGGGGCCGGATTCTTCTGGATCTACGCGCCGGTGCGCTTCGAGGACCATGCCCTGGTCACAATCGTCCAGGAGCGTTCGAACGGTGAGCGGATCATGCAGGACGCCCACCGGGTCTTCCCGCTCGGCTCGGGCCGGGAGCCGGAATGGCTCGGCCGACCCGAGCACGAGCTCCGGTTCGCCCCGGGAACTCGCTCGGTCACCGGGGCCACCCTCTCCTACTACGGGGCCCACGGGAGGAAGACGGCCGAGGTCGAGGTCGAGACGCAGCTGGCCTTCCCCCTCCTCTTGGGCAGCGGCTACGGCCTCGAGCCCGACTGGAAGCACGGCATGTACCAGGGCGAACTGGTGGTCCAGGGACAACACGTCCCGCCGGCCGACCCGTCCTACTCGACGTGGGCCCTCACCGAGTACGCGGCCAGGTTCACCTACGACGGTCAGGTCGGCTACGGGATGTTCGAGAACGCGGTCATGGGGCCCCACGAGCAGTACGGGTTCACCGGCTGGGACTGAGGGACGCCGGGAGGCCGTTCCACCCCGCCCGCTCGGCACACCATGCCCAGAGGTCCTGGCCGGCCTGCACGAAGGTGGCCTCGTCGAGCCGGGTCCAGGGGACCTTGTTCTCCCAGCGGGGACGGCGGTCCAGCCAGAAGAGCCCGTCGGTCAGGACGGCCTCGGGTGCCGCGGCCAACCACACGGCGGTGTCGGCCCCCTGCTCGGGCGTGCGGAGCACCGGACTCATGACCTTGGCGAAGCCAGGCAGCCCCGAGCGGATCCCCGGCGTGTCGGCCCAGCCGGGATGCATGGCGTGGAAGACGACGCCGGCACCGTCCAGGCGCCGTACCCATTCGTGCATGAGCACCAGCTGGGCCCGCTTGACCCTGGCGTAGGCCACGGCGCCGTCGTAGCCGTCCGGGCCCATCTCCAACGACGCCAGGTGGAACCGCTGCGTGTACATCCCGCCCGACGAGACCTGGATGACCCGGGACGGCACGGCGGCGCGCAACCGGTCGAGCAGCAGTCCGGTGAGGAGGAACGGGGCCACCAGCTGGGTGGTCACGGTTACCTCGCTCCCCTGGTCGGTCACCGTGTAGTGACGAGCGAGTGCTCCGGCGTTGTGGACGAGTACGTCCAACCGGTCGTGGCTCGACGCGAACGCGTCGGCGACCGCCCGGACTTCGTCGAGTCGGCCCATGTCGGCCAACAGGAACTCGACGTCGCTCCCCGGAGCGGCCCCCACGATGGTGGCCCGGGCCTGCTCGGCCCGGTCGACGTTCCTGGCCACGAACCGGACGGCGGCACCCAGGCGGGCCACACCCACCGCTGTGGCCAGGCCCAGTCCGGAGGTGGCCCCGGTCACCACCACGACCTTGCCGTGCATGGGTGGCGGTTCGCCCCAACCGGCCAGGCGGCTTCGTACCTGGGGGCCGACGGAGGAGAAACTGCCCACCACCGTGGCCTCCAGGACCTCATCGACCGTCCGGGAAACCAGTGCTCGGAGCGGGGCCGGTGCCGCAGGTGGGTCGGAGGCGACCGACAACACCTCACGGAGACCCCCGAGGCCGCGGTCACCGATCTTCCGGAACGCCAGGGGAAGCAGTGGGTTGAACAGTCCCAGCCGACCCAGCAGCGTCAGATCGGCGTCGTAGGTCATCACCGCACCGCCGCCCGGCCTCGGTACCACGGTGACGGTGTCCTCGGACCGGATGGTGTCGCTCTCCCCGAGCAGTACCACCCGGTGGGGTCGCTCGTAGGTGACCACCCGGTAGTCCAGGGGGGTGACCCTCCGGCCGACCCTCACCTCGAGCCGGAAGACGGATCCGAGGCCGACCTTGCCGTCGTCCAACCGCTCGGCACCGGCCACGCCGGGGTCCCATTCGGCGGCGTTGGAGAACTCGGCCAGATAGTCGAAGGTCTCCTCGGCGGAGCGCTCCGACACGACAGTTCCCCGGTAGCGGGCCATGGGCGGTCCTCTCACGCACACCGACCGCCCCCAGCATCGGCTTTTCGACCCCTGCCTCAAATATACTGGGCCGCCTCCCACGTCGGGTCGGGTCATCCAACCACGACCGTCGCTCCGAACACCCACTGTCGGAACGTCGATCGAATGAGGAGTCGTCCACATCCATGAGGATCGCCATAGTGGGAACCGGCGTCTCGGGCCTGGTCTGTGCCCATCTTCTGAGCCGGCGTCACGACATCACCGTCTTCGAGGCTGACCCCCGGCCCGGGGGTCACGCCCACACCGTTCGTGTCGACCTGGCCGACGAGACCCACGAGGTGGACACCGGGTTCCTCGTCTACAACGAGCGGAACTATCCGGGCTTGGTCCGCCTGTTCGACCGGCTCAGGGTGGCCACCAAGCCCAGTGACATGAGCTTCAGCGTCTCGGATGACGCCAGCGGGGTCGAGTGGCGCGGAACCTCACTCACCACCCTGTTCGCCCAGAGGCGCAACGCCCTCCGCCCGGCCTTCCTGCGCATGTTGACCGACGTGGTGCGATTCAACCGCACCGCCCGGGCCCTCCTGGCCGAGGAGCACCCGACGGACCGGTCGCTGGCCGAGCTGTTGGCGGAAGGTCGATGGTCCTCCCGCTTCGTCGAGTGGTACCTCATCCCCATGGGGTCGTCCATCTGGTCGGCCGATCCCGGCACCTTCCTCGGGATGCCGGCGGTGACCTTCGCCCGCTTCTTCGACAACCACGGTCTGCTCGACTACGGCGACCAGCCGTCGTGGCGGACCGTCGACGGAGGATCGCGCCGCTACGTCGAAGCCATCCTGGCCCCCCTGGGCGACGCCGTGCGTCTGTCCTCGCCGGTGGCCAAGGTCACCCGGAGGTCCGATGGGGTGGAGGTCCACAGCGACATGGGACCGGAACGGTTCGACCACGTGGTGCTGGCCACCCACAGCGACCAAGCCCTGAGCCTGCTCTCCGACCCGTCCATGGCCGAACGCGAGGTGCTCGGAGCCATCCGGTACCAACCCAACCGCGCCACGCTCCACACCGACGAGCGGCTGCTGCCACGGAGCCACCGGGCGTGGGCCAGCTGGAACTACCACCGACTGGTCGACCAGCCCCAGCAGGCCACGTTGACGTACCGACTGGCCAGTCTCCAGGGGATCGACTCCGCCCACGAGATCCTGGTCACTCTCAACCGGGACGACGCCATTCGGGACGACCGGGTGCTGGCGCGGTTCGACTATGCCCATCCGGTGTTCGACGTGGCGGCCGTCGCCGCCCAGCGCCGCCACGAGGATCTCAACGGAAACCGTGGAACCTGGTTCTGCGGCGCCTACTGGGGCTACGGCTTCCACGAGGACGGCGTGCAGAGTGCCCTCACCGTCTGCCGCCGCCTGGGCAGCGAGGAGCTGTGACCGCACCACTCGAGTCCCAGACCCCCGACGCCGTGGTCCTTCCCTTCCCCCCCGGAGCGGACCGTCACCGACCGATCGGGACCACCGCGCGCAGCGGAATCTACGAGGGCACCGTCGTCCACCACCGTCTGGAGCCCGTCGACCACCGCTTCACCTACCGGATCACCATGACCTTGCTCGACCTGGCCGAAGTCTCGGCGGTGTGCGACAGCCATCCGCTCTGGTCCAACGAACGGGTCAACGCGGTGTCCTTCCGCCGCGCCGACTACCTGGGTGATCCGGACATGCCTCTCGACCAGGCGGTCCGGGACCTGGTGGCAGAACGGACGGGCCGGAGGCCGACCGGTCCCATCTCCCTGCTCACCCAGGTTCGCACCTGGGGATGGCTGTTCAACCCGATCAGCGTCTACTACTGCTTCGACCCCGACGGCGAGTCCGTGGAGACCACGGTTGTCGAGGTCACCAACACCCCCTGGCACGAACGCACGGCTTACGTACTGCCCGGTACGGGGTCCCATCTGGTGACCAAGCAGCTCCATGTGTCACCCTTCCTCCCCATGGACCTCGTCCACCGGTTCGTCATCGGCGCACCCGGCCGGCGCCTGGTTCTCGGCGTCGACGACCTCCGGGACGGTGAGCGGGTGTTCTCGGCGTCGATGGTCCTCGACCGCCGACCGGCCGACCGCCGGTCACTCGGCCGGGTGTTGTGGCGCTATCCCCTGATGACCGTCCGCGTGTCCTGGGGCATCTACCGCCAGGCCCTCGCTCTCCGGCGTCAGGGCGTGCCCGTTCATCCCCATCCGACCAGGTCGGGGTCCGGTGGTTCCCCTAGCGTGGCCGCGGAGGGCATCCGGTGACCGTCGTGAGCGAACCCCTGGCCGCGCACTTCCTCCGGTACATGGCCTCGCATCTGCGCGGGGGCTCGCTGACGGTGGTGGATGACCAGGGCACCCACCGGTTCGGCTCGGGCCTCCCCCAGGCCACCCTGGTCATCCACGACCCGACCGTCTACCCGGCCGTGCTCCGCCAGGGTTCGGTGGGTCTCGCCCGCGCCTACGCCGACGGCCTCTGGGACTGTGACGACCTGACCTCCCTGGTGAGGGTCCTTTCTGTCGGACTCCGGCCGGTGACGACGGTCCAGGACCGGGTGGGTCAGTGGTGGGGTTCGGCCACCGGTTGGGCTCGACGGCTGCGGCCGCCGGGCCGGCACGAGGACCGGGAGAACATCCACTCCCACTACGACCTGTCCAACGAGTTCTTCGCCCTCATGCTGGACGAGACCATGATGTACTCGTCGGCAGTCTTCGAACACCCGGGGATGGACCTGGCCGATGCGCAGCGGGCGAAGTTGGACCGGTTGTGCACCAAGCTCGACCTGGTCCCGTCGGACCACGTGGTCGAGATCGGCACCGGTTGGGGCGGCTTCGCCGTGCACGCGGCCTCGACCTACGGCTGCCGGGTCACCACGACGACCATCTCCGACGCCCAGTTCCGCTACGCCTCCAAGCGGGTGGCCGACGCCGGCCTGGGTGACCGGGTGACCGTGCTCGACCAGGACTACCGTGACCTCACCGGCACCTTCGACAAGCTGGTGTCCATCGAGATGATCGAGGCGGTCGACTGGCGGCAGCACGACGCCTTCTTTGGCACCTGCGCCTCGCTGCTCCACGACCGGGGCCTGATGGCCCTCCAGGCCATCACCGTGGACGACCGCAGCTACGAACGGGCCAAGATCGGGACCGACTTCATCCGGGAGCTGATCTTCCCCGGGAGCTGCCTCCCCTCCGTCGAGGCCATCACCCGCTCCCTGCGCCGGGCCACACCGATGACCGTGGTGGACCTCGAGGACATCGGGCGCCACTACGTGGAGACTCTGCGACGGTGGCACGAGAACGTCGGACAGCACCGCCAGGAGATCACCGCACTCGGGCTCGACACCCGGTTTCAGCGTCTGTGGGATCTGTACCTCTGTTACTGCGCGGGGGCGTTCGCCGAGCGCCATATCAGCGATGTCCAGATGGTCATGGCCATGCCCGACTGGGAGGCCCCGATGGCGGTGCGGGGCCAGCGCTCCCGCTAGGAGACCGTACGGATGGCGTCGGCCTCCCAGAAGGCCCGTAGGGAGGCGATCTTGTCATCGGGCGACCGACGGTACATGTAGATGCCGTCCACCTCGACGACCGTGCCACCGACGAAGGCGATGCGGATCACACCCACATTGGCCGCCTCCTCGCCGCACAGAAACGATTGACGGATGTCGAAGGTGATCGATTCGTTGGCGGCGATGACCGCGTCGTAGAAGGCGGCGATGGCCTCGATCCCGCGATGGCCGCGTCCCTCAGGATCGAATGCCGAGGGACCGATCGGGTCCTCCACCACCCCGTCGTCGGCGAACAGGGCCAACCAGCCGGCACGGTCCCGGGCCTGCACCGCGGCCATCGAGGCCTGACCCAGCTCCCGGGCCGTGGTCACGTAGTGACCTTGCTCATGACGTCCTCGGAAAATCGGCGGAGATTGTCCAGCTTGGTCTGAAGGACCTCGGTGTCCGGCCCCACCGCGTAGGGCCACCGGAACCCGACGATCACATCGGTCACCCCCTGTTCCTCCAGTCGCCGGATGCCGTCAGCCGTGTAGGCGTCAAGGGAGATCACGTGGACCTCGAAAGGACGGTCCGCCATGCCCTCTTCCTGGCGCAGCTGACCCAGGCGCTCGAGCAGACCGGGCAGGTCCTCGGGGTCTCCTCCCCCGTGGAGCCATCCGTCCGAACGGGCAGCCCGGCGCAGGGCAGGGGTGGCATGCCCGCCGACCAGGATGGGCAGGCGCTCGGTCGGTGTGGGACTGATCTTGACCGGGGGTAGGTCGTACGCCTCCCCGTGGTACTCGAAATAGCCGCCGGCCGACAAACCGGACACGATGGCCATGGCCTCGTCCATACGCCGGCCCCTACCCTCCCAGGGTACGTCGACCAGTTCGTAGTCCTCGGGCCAGGGACTGCTGCCCACACCGAGTGCCAGTCGATTATTGGTCATCACGGCCACCGAGCTGGCCTGCTTGGCCACGATGAGCGGATGGCGCATGGGCAACTTGAGGACGAAGGTGATGAACCGGAGCCGCTCCGTGACCACCCCGAGGGCCGGGATGAGGGAGAAGGGCTCGATGAACGGTTTGTCCTCCAGGAATTCGCGGGTGTGATCGGGCGAGAAGGGGTAGGTGGAGTCGGACTCCTTCGGATAGCAGAGGCTGTCGGGTATGACCATGCCGTGATACCCGGCCTCCTCGGCGGCCCGGGCGAGCGGTACGTAGAACGACGGGTCGACCATGGACTCGGCATAGGAGAAGCGCATTACTCAGGCCTCCCACTCCACATGGGCACGGAGGGCACCGTCCTCGGACGTCCAGCCCTTAGCCGCCGCGTACTGGACCATCCCACTGAATTCGGCCTCCCAGTCGGAGTCGAGCGACGATCCGTCCTCCCTGGCCGCGTCGACGGCCAATCTCCGCACAGCTGCGGCCGGGACCAACACGTCCCCGTCGGGTCCCACGGCCCCCACCTCGTGCACACGCAACGCGGCCGAGAGCGCCCCGAGGGCCCCCTCGGCGGGACCGTCACCAGGATGGACGAGGCGAGCCTGGACCGAGAACCGGTGCAGATCCTGGTGTTGGCGGAGCACAACGTCCCCGGTGGAAAGATCGACCACTAGTTCCATCCGTACCCCTGCTCCTGACTCGACCCGGCAACTCCTCGGACCCTACCTCGTCCGGTCACCGGGGTGAGGGGACGGTCAGGCCGGAGCGGCGGCGGGCACCCCGTCCGTCCGGAGGCGTTCGGCCACCCACGAGATGCCGTCGGGCTTGGCCATCTGCTCGGGCCACCCTGCAAGGACGCGCTCCACCTCGTCGAGGGTCGGGATGTAGCCGACCACCATCACCAGGACACGGTCCACCGGGATCTCCTCCACCTCGGTGTCGCCGAAGGGCGTCCACGAGTCGACCTCGGGGACGAGCTCCAGCATCACGTAGAGCTCACCGGTGTCCTGCACCCAGCTGAGCTCGTAGCGACTGCCCTTGGCATCGAACCAGTCGGTGCCCAACTCGACCTCGGCCGACTGCCGACGGCGCTCGTCGCTGCTGTAGAACTCCTCGATGTTCATGGCTCTCCTCGTTGGGGCTGGTCGACAGCGTGGCCCAGGGCCACCGGTAGCTCCGACGCCGTCAGGGGCTCCTGGGCCGGCGAGAGGCGGGATCGGACCGGCTTCCGGGGCACCGGGCACCCGACCGGTGTCCGACCAAGTCTGGCGGTGGCACAGTATCGCACCCGGGCCGGCCGACGACCCGGCGTGGAAGCCGTCAGCACCGGTCGGGAGCCCCGTCACCGTAGCCGGTACTCCTCTCGTGAACTGGGTATTCCGCTGGTGACCCTTGCCCGCGCGCCGGATGCTCTGGGAGGCTGGGGGTGACGCGTCAGGGCGGACCTTCCGGTCGGGCAGACGAAAGGTTGGGGCTAACAGTGGAACTCACCCAGGTCCGACGAGGGCGACGGCGGCGTACGCCCCTGTCCCGCCTCGGCATGATCGGCCTGGTGATCGTCTGTTGCGGCACGCTCGTCGAGACCGTCTCGTCGCCCACCTCTTCGGCCTCGCTCCCGCCGGCCGGCACGGCCGCCGGCTCTCCCGCCGTCACCTCGGTCCGTGATCCAGTCATCTCCCCGGTCACGCCTCTGACCACCGGGATCGCCCGGGCGGTGGATGCCCTGCCTCCGGCATCCGCGCCCCGACTGGCCGGGGCACCCACTCCGGAGCCGTCAGTCGCACACCAGCTGGTGGGGCCACAGCCCCGCTCGTCAGACAACGACGTCTACCTCTCGTCCAACTGGTCAGGGCAGGTGCTCACCGGTGACACCTACACCGGTGTGGGCGGGCAGTGGACCGTGCCCAGCGTGACCCCGAGTACGAGTCCCGAGTACTCGGCGACCTGGATCGGCATCGACGGTTGGACAAACTCGTCGCTGATCCAGACCGGCACCACCCAGGAGACCTCGGGGGCCAACACCAGCTACTTCGCCTGGTACGAGCTCCTGCCCGGGGCTTCGATAGCGATCAACGCCCCGGTGAGCCCCGGCGATGTGATGCAGGCGGCCATCTCGGAGACGTCCCCCGGCGAGTGGTCGATCGCCATCCAGGACACCACGGCGAACTGGGTGTATTCGAACTCGTTCGCCTACTCGACACCGGGCGCCTCGGCCGAGTGGATCGAGGAGGCGCCGACGATCGGAACCAGCCAGTCGACCCTGGCCGGATTCGGCAGTGCCATGTTCTCCGACATGCAGGCCGACGGGTCCACCTCCTCATCCGTCCTCAACCCGGTGGTCATGATGAACCCGGCAGGTACCGCCTTCATCGCCTATCCCGGAACCTACGCCACCAACTCCTTCACCGATTTCTACGGTGCCCCTCCCCCGGTCGTCACATCGGTGAGCCCCAGCCAGGGGGCCGTCGGCGGGGGGACGAACGTCATCATTTCCGGTGACTTCCTCCTCAACGTCAACGGGGTGGCATTCGGGCCCTTCAGCGCCACAAGCTACGCCCTCAACGGCAACGGGACGGTCAGTGCCGTGTCCCCTCCCCAAGGGGCGGGGACCGTCGATGTCCGGGTCTCGACGCCGGGCGGCTACGCCGCCCTGTCCACGGCAGACCAGTTCACCTACGCATCGTCGTCGCCCCAGGTGCCCGGCCCCACCCCCACCCCCACCCCCACGCCGACCGCCCAGCACGGCTACTGGCTGGTCGGCGGGGACGGCGGGATCTTCACCTTCGGATCGGCCCAGTTCTGGGGCTCGACCGGTTCACTCGACCTGCAGCGCCCTGTGGTGGGCATCACCCCGACCCAGACACACGACGGCTATTGGCTGGTCGCCTCCGACGGCGGGATCTTCGCCTTCGGCAGTGCCGGCTTCTTCGGCTCGATACCGGGCCTGGGCTACCGACCGGCGGGAACTCCCGGCAACGTCAAGCGGTTGAACGCCCCGGTGGTCGGCATGGTGCCGTCGGCCGACGGCGGCGGGTACTTCATGGTGGCCTCCGACGGTGGGGTGTTCGCCTTCGGGGACGCCAAGTTCGAGGGGTCGTGCCCCGGGATCGGTGGCTGCTCCGGATCGGCCGTGGCCGTCATGCCTGACGGCAGTGGGAACGGGTACTGGCTGGTTACGACGACCGGGCACGTCTATTCCTTCGGGGATGCCACCTTCTACGGGGCCCCCACCACCGGCGAGACGGTGACCTCCGCCGTCCGGACTCCGGACGGGAAGGGGTACTGGATTCTCTTCGCCGACGGTTCCATCGCCGAGTACGGGGACGCGCTGTTTCTCGGGAGTCTCCACGCCGGCTCCGCCGGTGGCCTCGACCCGGCCTCGGCGATCTTCGCCACCACCTCCGGCAACGGCTATTGGATCACCACCGCCGACGGGGACGTCTTCGCGTTCGGCGACGCCCCGCTGGACGGGGGTATGGCGGGAAGCCATCTGAACGCTCCGATCATCGCCGGCGTCGGTTGGTAGCGGTCAGCCGGTTCGATGGGCTCGTTGCCGGGCGCTCCCACGCGTTGCTCGCCTGATGATCGATCCTTGCCGGCGATCTCGTCCATCTCGCCGTCCTGGTCGCTGGGCGAATGGACGGCGCTGAGCACGGGTCGAGGGTGGAGCCGATGCGCGGTGGGACGTCATGACCGACGGCCACCGCCACCGGCACTCCGGATGGCCGTCCCCGGGCGCCGCTCGTTCCGGGGGACCACCGGAATTCCGATCTGGCGTCGTACTGTGGGGGGCCATGAGCGGAGGCGTCGGGGCAGCACCGCCCTTTTCAGACCCACGGGTCACCCGTCCCTACTCCGCTGCGGTCTCTCGGGAGACCGACCACCGTCCGGCGCCGTCCACCTCCGTCCACTGAGCGACCTCGGGGAGTAGCCATGGCTGACGACACCTGGATCTGGCGCTCTCCTCCGAACTGGCCGCCACCACCCGTTGGGTGGAGGCCCCTGCCGGGCTGGCGACCCCCTCCGAACTGGCCTGCGGCCCCAGCCGGTTGGTCGTTCTGGGAGGCCACCGAAACCGCCGAGTGGGACCAGGAACCCACAACTACCCCGCTGGTACTGGCCGAGGGACCCGGCCGACAAGGACTCGTGTGGGAGACGAGATTCGTGATGGTGGCCTTCCTACTTCCCGCCGTCATGGCCGCAGTCATCCTGTTCGCCCAACATGAGGCAGGCGTGGCCAGTGTCACCCGGTTCCCGGACATCGTCCGCTCCCAGCCCGTCGTCAACCTCATCCTGGGGATCTTCGCCTACCTTCCCGTGGCCGCGGTGGTTCCGCTGGCCCTCTTCTTGTTGGCCCGCACCGGCCAGCCCCCGTCAGTCATGGGCCTGGCCAGGCCCAGCTTCATGGGGGATGTCCTGCCCGGTCTCGGCATTGCCGCCGCCGCATTCGGCTCCGAGCTCATCATCCTGGTGCCCCTCAGCCCACTGCTGATCCATCATTCCTCCCTCATCAACCAGGTTCCCACCGGCCACGTGCCGTGGTACTACGTGTTCTGGGGACTGGCCATCTCGGCAACCACCGCGGTGACCGAGGAGGTACTGGTGAACGGCTACCTCCTGACCCGGCTGGGGCAGTTCGGATGGACGCCGCGGAGCGCACTCCTTTTGAGCCTCATACTCCGCACCAGTTATCACGTGTACTACGGACTCGGATTCCTGTTGACGATCCCGTTCGGCTACTTCGTGACCCGGTCCTTCCAGAAGCACCGGAGGCTCACCCGACCCATCACCGCGCACTTCCTGTTCGACGCCATCCTTGTCACCATCTCCATCCTTAAGTGAGCGCACGCTTCGGAGACCGGACAGACCACCCGTGCGTGCAGGTGTCGAAGGGCCGATGGCCGCACGGTCGCGCTGACGCCTTGACGCTGCCGGGCCGACTGTGTTTCCTGGCACCATGTACACGCCACGACACTTCGCCGAGACCCACCCGATGCACCTCCGGGATGCCGTTCGGCAGATTGGTGCCGGCCAGCTGATCACCTACGGCAAAGACGGCCTGGAGGCTTCGTTTGTGCCGCTGCTCATCTCCGATGACGCCGGTACCATCACTGGTCACCTGGCCAAAGCCAATGGGCAGTGGAAACGGGTCGATCCGTCCGTTCCCGCCCTGGTCGCCTGGGTTGGGCCCAGCGCCTACGTGTCTCCGACCTACTACCCGTCCAAGGCCGAGAGCGGGCGGGTGGTACCCACGTGGAACTACACGGCCGTGCAGGCCAACGGGACACTGATCCTCCACGACGAGGACGAGTGGAAGCGGCGCCACGTCGAGGCGTTGACCAACTTCCACGAGCACCGTCTCCCCACGCCCTGGTCGCTCGAGGATGCGCCCAGGGACTTCGTCGACGGGAAGATCGGCGCCATCGTGGGCGTGGAGATCCGGCTGACGTCACTGGTGGGCACATGGAAGCTGTCACAGAACCGATCGCGGCGAGATATCGACGGTGTGATCGCCGGCCTCGTTGCCCACGGAGCCGACCGCCCGGACGCTTGGGTGGCCGAAGCCATGGTCCACGCCAATGTCGTCGCTCCTGACTGACCAGGCCAGTTCCCGTTTGCACCAGGTGTCGGCCCCTGATCCGTTGCCGCCCGCGTCGGATCGGCTATCAGGCGTGGCGCTGGATGAAGATATCGATCCGGATGATCAGTCCGCTTGCGTCGGTGTCGAACACCAGGACCTCCTGGGTCACGTCCGGTGACCCATCCAGCTCCATGGTCTCGCTCAGTTGGACCATGACCACGGAGCCCCGGCTGAGGGTGCGTGCGACCACAAGGTCGTAGTCGATGAGTGTGGGCAGGAGCGCCGACAGATACTCCAGATACGGAGCCCGGGGGGTGTAGGTGTCGCCGAAGGGACCCACGCGCACCACATCTCGATGCAGGCACAGGCTCATAGCCGCCCAGTCGTGCGCCACCATGCTGTCCAGGTATCGGAGGACCACAGACTCGGGGTCAGTGCTCACTGCCGCCACCCCGGACCAACGCCTCCCCTGTTCCGCCCACGGCTCCGCCCCGTGTGATGAGGACGGTCACGCACTTCCCCGGTGAGGCCCGGTTCCCGCGCACCCGGGTGATGTTGGTGCCGTCGGCATCGAAGAGAACACGGTCGCCCGGCTCGTGCACACCCTGCCCGAGCGCACAGGGCGAGACGCTGTTCACGGCCCGGCACGGGAGTGTGGAGATCGTTTTTCGTGGTTGAGCCGGGCCGCGTCGTCGGGTTTCCCCGTGTGACCGAGCGCGGCGGTACGGGCGGTGACCGGCTAGCACGTGTCGAGTAGGTCGATGAGCCATCCGGGGCTGGCGAGTCGGGCCCCCAAGGCCTCGGCCCGCTGTCGCAGCGCACGATCCGCCGACACCAGCGTGACCTGTTCGACGGCATCGCCGGCCACGGCGATGAGCGTGTCGTCACCACTACCCGGTGAATGGAGCACGCTGACACGGCCGACGACGCCCTCTTCGACGCCGCCACGAGCAGCGCCCTCGAGGACGACGACGACGGCCCCGTCGAGCTTGTCCGCCACCGAGGCAGCACGCAGTCGCTCCACGAAGGCCCGGGCCGCTCCGGGTCGATCACGCCACCACCCCGTCGGTCGAGACCCGACCACGTTTGCCGCATCGACGAGGAGCACCGCCCCAGTCTTACCGACCCAGCCCTGCGGAGTAGAGCCTCGGGCGGGTCTCACCGTGCGGCCGCCGAGACGGTGACGAGAGACCCCCACCCCGGGGTGGCACAAGCCGACCGGCCGCGGCCCGTCGGCGCTATCGCCCGGTGCGCTCGCGGTGGGCGCAGCCCGGCCAGCAGCAGGGCCGACGCTGGCCCTCCTCCAGCTCCTCCCGGGTCCGGCGAATGCGGCGCTGTCGGGTCACCTCCTGTTTGGCATCCTCGACCCAGCAGATGAACTCGTTGCGGGCCAGCGGTGTGATGTCCTTCCAGGCATCGAGTGCCGAGGGGTTGGCGACCAGCGTCTCGCGCAGGTCTCCAGGAAGCTTGTGGACCACCCCACCGGGCACTCGCGTGCTGCTCACAGGGCAACGGTAGCGGGTAAGGGAGGCCACCCACCATCAAGGCGGTCCAGCACATCACCCTGGGCCATCGCCGTCCACGGGACCCGGGTCCCACGTGACTCCCCGGGGACGGGATGACGCCGTCCGGCAGCAAGGTATGCGCTCACGGGGCCGGCGCCGGGGATCCCGCGCTCACCACCGGCCGCCAGTGTCCGCCCGAGCCACGAGGAGGCTGCACAACTAATCGATAGGTTCACCCAGCCCGCGGGCAACGAATGCGATGGCGGCTTCGACGAACTCGTCGTCGGCAAGATCCGGCTGGAGACTGCGCAGTTGGCCGATGCCGCGAAACAACGACTCGATGATCCTCGCCGTGTGCAGCGGCGATGACAGCGGTTCAAGTCCCACGCGCACTCGCTCAGCCTGCAGAATGTCAGCCAGAGCCTGTGCCCCCTCGTTGTCGATACGGGTCAGCTCTTCTCGCACCGCCGGGTTCCGTGCGGCATAGAGGCAGAACTCTTGATACAAGAGGTTGAAGTTGCGACCCGCCTGCTCTGTCTGTTCACGGACCAGGGTCACGAACTCAGGGATTCGGGCTTCCGGCGGTGCCTCGGACTCGGCGAGAGCCCCCCGAATGGCATCCATCTCGCGGTCGTAATTGGCCTTGAACAGGGCGAGGAAGAGGTCCTCTTTGTTCTTGAAGTTGGAGTACACGGCTCCCTTGGTGAACCCGGCAACCGCGGCGACCTCGTCGAGCGTCGCTCCGTGAAATCCCCGTTCGGCGAACACCTCGGCGGCTGCAGCCAACAGGTGGTCGCGGGTCTGCTGGCGCCGTCGGTCGGGCGTGAGGGGTTGAAGGTCCATAGGGTTGCGCTACCCTCAAGTATAGTAGATACTGCAAAGTATGCATGATTCTGATAGGTATCCATACGCTGCTGACCCCGGCGGGCCAGGCACCTCCCCGGATGCCGTACGGACCGTGAGCCTCGTTCGCCACTTTGGCCAGGAGGTAGCGGTCGACGGCATCGATCTGCGGGTGCGGCGCGGAGAGATCTATGGCTTCCTAGGTCCCAACGGTGCCGGCAAGTCGACCGTGGTTCGGATCCTGTGCACCCTCCTGGCGCCAAGCGGCGGGGCCGCCTGGGTGGCCGGCTACGACGTCACCCAGGACCCTCAGGCGGTGCGAATCCGGATCGGCGTCGCGCTCCAGGACGCGGCCATCGACGATCGCCAGACCGGGCGTGAACTGCTCTCGCTCCAGGGAAGGCTCTACGGACTGAGCGCAAGACAGATCAGAAGTCGGCTCGGGGAAGTGCTCGACCTGGTGGACATCGGCGCGGCCATCGACCGACGCATCGGTACCTATTCGGGCGGAATGAAGAGGCGCCTCGACCTCGCTGCCGCCCTGATTCACTGTCCCGAGGTGCTGTTTCTCGATGAGCCGACCACGGGACTCGATCCCCACAGCCGATCGGCGGTCTGGTCCGAGGTGGCGAGGTTGAACCGGGAGCTCGGTATGACGATCTTCCTCACGACGCAGTACCTCGACGAGGCGGACACGTTGGCTGATCGGGTGGGCATCATCGCATCGGGCCGTCTGGTGGCCGAGGGAACTCCGGGTGCCCTCAAGCACGCGGTGGGCCACGACGTGATCGTGGCCGAGGTGGATGGGAATGGGAATGGCGTCGCAGCACTCGAGGCGCTGCGCTCCATCGAGGGGGTTGAACCTTCCTGGAACGTCGACGGCACATTGACTGTCAACACTCCGGACGGCGCGGTGGCCCTCGGCCCAGTGGCGTTGGCGCTCGGCCGAGCAGGCATCGGGCTGAAGGGACTCACGTTGCGCACGCCGACCTTGGACGACGTCTTCAGGGAGATGACGGGAATCCGGATCGAGGAAGCCGAGGCCCTCCGGTGAACGCCGTTCAGCCGGCCGGGGTCCTCGGTCGGGAGGCGGGCTTCGTCCATGACATCCGAGCCGTGGCCGGACGGGCCCTCCGGCAGATCCCACGGGAACCGGCCGCGGTCCTTCCCGCGGTCTTCGTCCCCGCGTTCTTCTATGCCGTCAACCTCGGTGCCCTCGAGAAATTGGCGGACACCACCGTCGATTACCAGGCGTTTCTCCTTCCCATGGCCATCGCGTTTGCGGTGACCGGGATGTCCAGAGCTCCCGCACTGGTGACCGACATCCAAGGCGGCTACTTCGACAGGCTCTGCATGACCCCGATCAGACGGTCGGCACTGCTGCTCGGTCTGATGGTGGCCGATGTTGCGGTGATTGCCGCGCTGTGCCTACCGGTCATTGCGGTCGGAGCCATTGTCGGGGTGCGCTTCTCCACGGGCCTGCCGGGCCTCGTGGTGTTTGTGGCCTTCTCGGCTCTCTGGGGCCTGGCGTTCACGTGCTTTCCGTACGCGGTCGCATTGAAGACGGGTAGTCCGGCCGCCGTGAACGCGTGCTACGTGGTCTTCTTCCCGCTGTTCTTTCTCACCGATGCGGTGGTCCCCAAGCAGCTGCTCACCGGGTGGTTCTCCACCATCGCCACCTACAATCCGGTGACCTATCTGTTCGGAGCGCTTCGCTCACTCATCACGTCCGGATGGCAGCTCCGCCCGCTCGTGGAAGGACTGGCGGCCGTCTCCGCCCTCGCCGTGGTGGGTGTGAGTCTTGCCTTTGCCGCCCTCCGGGCCAGGATCCGATCGTCGGATTGAACACTGGAGCCACGGCCGGCCGAGCCGTCGGCCGCCGGCGCCGGGCCACGCGCTCGACGATGTCGTGCAACGGGGCGGTGAGGCCAAGCCGGCTCCCAGCGGCGCGGGCGCACGGCCTACGATCTGGGGTTCCCATTGCCGTGCACCAGGAGCGGACCTTGAAGTTTCGAACCGACGTGGAGCCCCCGGAGCCGATGAAGGGCTTGGAGGTACCCGACGAGGTGATCGAGGCCCTCGGGGGGGGTAGACGGCCACCGGTAATCATCACCATCAACGGCCATTCCTGGAAGAGCAGGATTGCCACCATGCGTGGCCGGTACCTGATCGGACTGAGCAGAGCCAACCGCCAGGCTGCCGATGTGGCCACCGGAGACGAGGTCGAGGTGGAGGTGGAACTCGACAACGAGCCTCGTATCGTCGTAGAACCGAGGGACTTGGTGGATGCTCTGGACGCTGATCCGCTCGCCCGCGCCGCCTATGACCGGCTGTCCTACAGCCACAAGCGGGAATATGTTCGTGCCATCGAGAGCGCCAAGAAACCCGAGACCCGGTCGCGACGAATCGCTGCGGCAGTGGCGAAGCTGCGAGGGCCTCAGTCAGCGCGAAGCTGAATACATCGCTTCGAACAAGGCCACGAGCTCATCAGCGCGAGTCCCAATGGACCGCTTCAGAGCTCGAGTCGCGTTGGCTGTCCACGGCGGCGGGGGCACTCAGTTGACCAGTTGCGCCGTCCATTCGCCGGCCTGCTGCCCGGTAATGACATTGAGCCGGTTCCACGTGTTGATGGCTGCGATACACACGACCAATGCAGCCAGCGCTCCCTCGTCGTAGTGCTTGGCCGCCTCGTCAAACAGCACGTCGGGAACCGGTTCATGGTGATCGGCCAGTCGGGTTCCCGCTTCGGTCAAGGCCAAGGCAGCCCGTTCAGCATCAGTGAAATAGGGGGTATCCCGCCAGGCGGCCAGGGTGAAGAGGCGCTCGTCGGTCTCGCCAGCCTTGCTCGCTCCGCGGGTATGCATATCCAGGCAGACGGCACAGCCGTTGATCTGGCTGGCACGCAGGTTCACAAGCTCCACCGTCGTGTGCGCCAAACCGGCCTGACTGGCCGCGTCGTCGGCTACTTTCGATAGAGCCTGGAGGGCGTCGAATAAGCCGGGCACACTGAGGGCGGGATTGGGAATTCTCGATTGCATTGCTTCTCCTCGTCGATGTGGTGATGGTGGGTGGGTCACTCTCCATGACACTTGGCAACCGTGGATTGTGACCGTCGCACCCGAACACGTCGTTGACCAGCGCTTTCGGGGAGCACCGGAATTCCCAGTGGATCTGGCTCACCGCACCCAAGGGGCCCGCCGGAGCGTTGCTGCTGGCGTCGGTCGTGGGTGACCCCATCACTCGATGTCACATCGGCGGTCACTGAGGGGTCATGGTGGTGACCGCCTTCAGCGAGGATGTGTGCAATGAACGAGAACGAGCGGCTGGCGGAGCGATTTGAGGAACAGAGGGCCCACCTGCGAGCCGTGGCCTTCCGGATGCTGGGCTCGCTCACCGAGGCCGACGACGCGGTCCAGGACTCCTGGGTGCGAGTCAGCCGGGCCGAGACGAGCAAGATTGAGAACTTAGGTGGCTGGTTGACGACGATCGTCGCCCGCGTTTGCCTCAACATGCTCCGCTCGCGCAACGTCCGGCGTGAGGAGCCCCTGGAGGTACATCTCCCCGATCCGCTGATAAGCCCGGCGGGGGAACGGAGACCGGAGGACGAGGCGCTGCTCGCCGACTCGGTGGGCCTGGCGCTCCTGGTCGTGCTGGATGCCCTGACTCCCGCTGAGCGCCTAGCCTTCGTGCTCCACGACATGTTCGAGCTGCCGTTCGAGGAGATCGCCTCCATGCTGGATCGATCCCCGGCAGCGACCAGACAGCTGGCCAGTAGAGCACGGCGCCGGGTCAGAGGCGCCGGGATCCCCGACCCCGACCTCGCTCGTCAACGCTCCATCGTCGATGCCTTCCTTCTGGCCGCCCGGGGCGGTGACTTCGACGCCCTGGTCGCCCTGCTCCACCCCGACGTCGTCCTGAGGGTCGATTTCAGCCCGAGCCGCCCCGCCGCGTCCATGACGGCTCGAGGCGCAGAGGCTGTCGCCAGGCAGGCACGCCTCGGTGCCGATCCGGCAGCGCTGCTCCATCCTGCGTTGGTCAATGGGACCGCAGGCGTCGTCATCACCCTGGATGGGCGGCCGCACGTCGTCATGGCCTTCACCGTGGTCAACGACCAGATCGTCGAAATCGACATCATCGCCGACTCCGAACGCGTCCGTAGAGTCGCGTCACCTGTTCTCGGTGGAGGGTGACACCCCATGACGAAGTAGTGGTGGCTGACACCATGAAGCGCAGGGTTCGACCGGGCGAAGTCGAATCTCACCAGATCGAGCTGCCCCGTCCGGAACCCGACGGTCGGAGATGGAGGAGAGCATCGTATGGATACCGTCGGACACCCCCAATTGCCGGTGGCCGACGGTCGCGATGAGTTTCTACCTCACCGCCGGTATGTATTGACGAGTTCGCCGGGATGCCCCTGGCGAACCGACCACAAGGGAGGATCCAATGTCAGACAGCCGTGCGCAGGACGAGGCCGCCATCCAGGCCGTACTGGTTGACTCCTACAAGGCGTGGGAGGCCGGCGACGCCGACGGCATGGTCGCCAACTACACCGAAGACGCGACCGCCATCATGACCGGCTCGCTCCGGGCCAGCCGCGACGTGATCCGCGAGAGCATGGCTCTGGCCTTCGAAGGGCCGCTCAAGGGCAGCGCGACCGCCAACCAGCAGCTCAGCCTCCGCTTCGTCGGCCGGGACGCAGCGATCGTCGTCAGCGAATCCGGCATCCTGTTCGCCGGCCAGACCGATGTTCCGGACACCGGTAGGGTGAACGCGACCTGGGTTTTCGAGAAACGGGACGGCCAGTGGTTCATCGCCGCCTATCACAACAGCCCGGTGCTGGCGCCTGGCCAGTGAACCTCGGGAGGAGCAGAGAAGTGGCGTGGGCATGACCATGAAGGCAGACGGCTTCGATCGCCTGGCCGAGCCGTTCCGAACAGAGCTGCTGGCGTACTGCTACCGGATGCTTGGCTCGGCTCACGACGCGGAGGACCTGGTCCAGGACACGTACCTGAGGGCGTGGCGAGCGCGGGAACAGTACGACGAGACTCTCAGCTCGCTGCGCACGTGGCTCTACCGTATCGCGACGAATGCCTGTCTGACCGCTTTGGAGGTCCGCGGCCGCCGGCCGCTGCCTTCGGGGCTGGTGGCCGCGTCGGACCCGCTCGGACCACTCGTCCCGGGAGAGAACGCCGCCTGGCTCCAGCCCTTGCCGGACTCCTTGCTGGACTCGGGCGATCCGGCTGGTTCTGTGATCGAACGCAGCAGCTTGCGCCTGGTGTTTGCCGCCGCGCTGCAGCACCTGTCGGCGCGTCAGCGTGGTGCGCTGATCCTTCGTGACGTGCTCGGCTTCTCCGCGTCCGAGGCCGCCCAGATTCTCGGCACTACCGTCGCATCGGTGAACAGCTCCCTGCAGCGGGCGCGTGCCCGCGTTAAGGAGCTCGGGGTTCGCCAGGAGCATGTCGACGAGCCGTCCGCGGCCGAGCAGCGCGCCTGGGTCGATCGCTACATGAGGGCATTTGAACGTGCCGACATCGAGGGTCTCAAACGGCTGCTCACCGAGGACGTGGTCATGGAAATGCCTCCGATGGTCAACTGGTTCGCCGGCCCCGAGAACTACGTACTGTTCATGGAATGGGTTTTCGGGCAGGCCGGTACGGATTGGCGTCTGAATCCGGTGGCGGCCAACGGCCAGCCCGGGTTCGCCGCCTATCGGGGTGTCGGTGGCGGATACGAATTGCACACACTCCAGGTTTTCACCGTCACCGCCGAGGGAATCAGCCGGAATTCGGTGTTTCAGGATTCCGAGGTCTTCGCGTCGTTCGGCCTTGCCGCCCGGCTCGAGGCCTAGAACACCAGTGGCCATATGGCAAGGCCACCAAGGCTGGACTTATTCGTTCACCCGTTCAAGTCCTAGAAACGAAAACAAAGAAGATCAAGAGCACGCCCTCGACTCAGAACACCGCGACGAAGACGCTGTGGAACGGGAGGTGTCCCGATTACCGGATGGTTGACCGGCAGCGGCACTGACGGGCTGTCACTAGTCGATTGCGATCAATCAACTGAGTTGAGGTCTCCCCAACTGTGAGGGGACCAGTCGACCACAGGCACCAGGCCGGCAGACGCAGGGCTAACGGCGCCAAAGGGGTACCACCCGAGCGGAGAGGCGTTGGCGGCGGTGCGCTTCTCCGGTCGTCCAGCTGGCAATTTCACGTGCGCAGCATGTCGTTGCTCTTCCGTGCTCTCCCAGGCCACCTCCAACTGGTGTGCCTGTCGGTGATCATCGTGGGTCGGAGTGTTTTGGCTGCGGCGGTCAACGGGGCGATCCGAGGCGACGTACTGACACCCTTCGGCGCCAATCGGTCAAACTCCAGGGCCACCTGAGGGCACCGGTGGAGAAGCCGTCGATCGTCGAAGACGCGTTGTCTCCTGAACCAGCGCGGGTTGGATCAGTAGGTGGGGTTGGCCACCGGAGCGGTAGGTGCAACCCCGGCCGGACAGGCCCGGGGATCCCAGGGTTGCAGGCCCGCTGTCGCGGCGTTGGGAGCCTCGATGGCACCGGATGTCCCCGTTGGTGCTGTGGTGGTCGTGGTCACCGGCGCGGCAACTCCGGTCGAGGTGCCGGGGCTGGCCACGGCCGGGGCCGCGTTGACTGCGAACTGCGTTCCCGTAACTACCGTTACCTGGGCGCCGTCAACGACCTTGGTCGGGTCATAGGCCATCACCACTGAACCGGTCATCGACCGGGCGACCGATTCGGCCGCGGCCTCTACGGGAGCGGCGTGGGATCCGTAGTAGACGACGGTCTCCGACACGTCCCCCACCGGCGGCGAATCACCGACGCCGACGGTGTGGTATCCCAGTGCAGCAAGCGCCGACGACGTGGCGCCGGCCTGGTTGGACACTCCACTGCCATTCAGCACCGACACCGTTACCGTTGCGGGGGTCGGCAATGGATTCCCGGTCATGGTGTCGGTGCTGACACCGACTCCGAGCACCTGGTCAATCGACGCCTGATCTTGGGATTGAGCCGGAAACTCGACGTCGCCGTAGCTGCCGCCCTGGTACACATAGCTGCCACCTGCCCCATTGGGATCAGTGACGACCGCCACCGGCAGGGTCAACTGGGGGACCGACGTTACGCTCACGGAGTGAAAGTCCAGCACCAGGTTCGCCATGTCGGTCACGGACCAGGACTGGTCGAACGTGAGGTCACTCTTCACCGAGTTGATCAGGTTGTAGTCAGAGATCGGATCGCCCAGCCCCTGCTTAGCCACTGCCCCGCCCAATACTCGGAGAAATTCGTGATCCCGTCGGATACGGGCCAGATCGCTCTGATTCTCCTGAGGCCAGCCCTCGGCGTATTGGCTGGTCGTGTTCAGGTCGTACTGCAGATGGCGGGCCCGGACCACCTGAAGGGCTTGGGTCCCGTCCAGATGCACGCATCGGGCAGCCTGCACGTTCAGACCGGATTCGGCGTCGAACACGGAGATCGGAAAGGACATGTTGATGCCACCCAGTGCATCGACGATGTTGGCGAACTGGTCGAAATTCAGCGACACGGCATGTTGGATCGGAATACCGAAGTCGTCCTCGATGGCGCTCACTAGCTGGGTCAGGCCTTCGAACAGTCCGGCATCCACCTTGTTCGGCCCGGTACTACGTGCGTTGGGGATGAACAGGTCACGGGGTATCGAGAGGAGAGCCAGGCGGTGATGAGCGGGATCGGCATGGAGGATCATGATCACGTCACTGTTGACACCGTTGACTCCTTGCGAGCACAGCCCGTAAGCCAAGTTCTGATGAGCAAGTGCGCAACGGGAAGTCGATCCCACCATCAGTATGTTTTCGGTCCCCTCCTCGGCACCGGTAGTGAGGGCCCCGTTGAGGCCACGGACTTCCGTGCGGTTCAGGTCATTGATCTGGTAATAGACGTATCCTGCACCTCCACCGATCACCACCAGCAGAACAACCAGGCCGACCACGACACGGCGCCGCCAGCGATGTACGGGTGTCCGTCGAGTCGACGAATACTGCCGTCTTGAGCGTCGGGAGGGCGAGGGCATCTGGTCGGCGAGGGCCTGCAGCCCAGCCTCGTTGGCCACACGCGGACCGGTGCCCGTGGCGGCCTCTCGAGGCACAGTTGCCGAATCGTCGTGGGACTGACTCGAGGCATCGATCGGCGGGATTTCCCGGTCACCGAGCGCGCGCAACCCTTCCTCGTTGAATGAGGAACGACGTCGAGGTCGACGTGAAGCATCAGAAGGGCGACCGTCGTCGCCTCGATTCATGGACCGAATCGTACTGAGAGCTCTTGGTTGTGAGGTGTCATGCCCGAATATTCATCACGCAGGGCGAACCCCGAGGTCCGGTACCCATGGTGTAGAGCCCGGTCACTCACCAACCAGGGATTGTGACCCGGGGCGAAGGTCTGGCCGAACACGTCGTAGAGCCCGGCATCGGTCTGGAAAAGTACTGCCCACTGCATCGGCTGCCGGGCAAATCCGGCAGGAACCGCCGATTTCAGATCAGAACCAGTGCATCCATGGGTGATTATGACGCCAGATCACTGCCGACACCTTTCCGATGATATTGCCAGCTGGGACCGTCCCCCAGAAGCGACTGTCATCGGAGTCCCCACGGCAGTCACCCAGTACGAAAAACTGGCCAGCCGGAACCGTGGTTGGACGAATATTTGCAGCGGTCTGATAGCAGATGCCCGTCAGCTTGGGCAGCCATGGCTCGGAAATCGCCTTCCCATCGATCAGGACCGTGTCGCCAACGGATGAGATCGTTTCACCCGGAAGGCCGATCACCCGTTTCACGAGAACGGGATACTCAGGATCGTGGTCGCCGGGAGCACGGTTGAACACGATGATGTCACCCCGATGGATGGTGGACGACAGCTTGTCAACGGCAATCCGATCTCCGACCTGCAGCGTCGGAAGCATCGAGCCTGACGGCACGACGTAATCCTGGACAGCGTACGCCCTGATGCTGAAGGACAGGACTCCGATGACAACGACCGTGAGAAGGAGCCACATGACCCTGGAGAAGGTCGGCCGGGGAATCTGAGCCCCTTTCACGGTCTGACTCCGATGATTGGCTCTCCTCACTGGCTGATAATCGCACAGCTTCTGGGTTTTTGGTCACCGAACCGAGGGCATGCTCGAACTACGATGAAGATGAAACCATAATTCCGGCGGCGACGCTCTCAGCCGACCGAACGATGGCACGAAGCAGTTGCCACTTCAACGAGGACGACCAGCAATGGGCGGAAGGAAACAACCGGCCAGTCCGGCTTTGCTGACGATTATGACGGCGTCTGGTGTCGGTCCCAGTTCACGGAAGTGACGGTAGGTGGTTGACCCGTATGGTCCTAGATGATCCTCCGCGCTGTCAAGAAGTGTCGCCTCGGAGACATTCAAATCCGGAACGTATTTGAATAGATTGCACGACGGGTAGATGTTCACGTAATCCCTCGCCTCGATCGTCCACAACATATTGATACTTCGACCGTTAGTCATGCCGAATCGGGTGGCTTCACTCGATTGGACAACGACGAAAAGCGCAAGGGCGAAGAGAGCCAGATAGGTACCATAGACACGCCAGAGGGGCGTTACCGCCAGGCGATGCGAACGTGTGGGTACGCGTGCGACCGCGTAGATGACGATTCCAGCCAGCAGGATCAGGTTTGCCATGATGAAGCGATTGGCGTGGACCGCCCCGGCGACTCCGGTTCCACTTCTCCCGATGGCGATGGTGACGTCGAAGAGCAGGCCGAAGGCGATCAGCATGGCTGGGAGCGGCAGACGCTCACGGAAAGATCGGTAACGCCACGACTGCACGAGGATGAATACCGCGACAGCAAAGAGCACCACCCCCACCACCACGAAACGGGCCGGATCGGTGACGACAGGTGAGGCGCCGCTCGCGAGACCGGGGATCACATTGCCGATGAGCGTGAAGAAGAACGCCAGCGCGGTAACGGGGTGATGCACCTCGAAATTGATGCTGCACTGCGCCTGGAGTAGACAGGTATCCCCTTCCTGGAAATGGTATCCGGGCAGATAGGCGGCCAAGGTGACGACCAGGGCGCTCAACCAGACAGCAATCTCGGTGCGCGCTCGCCGCGACCAGGTCGGCCACAGGATGCAGGCCGCGCCAAGAGGCCAACAGATGAACCCCTGGACGGTCGACAGCGAGGCGGCAACTGCCAGAAGCACGGCCGCCCCAAAGCACAGGGGCCGACGGCTCTGAGGCAGAAGCATTACGCAGAGCATCGCCATAAAGAAGAAGACAGTCAGATACCACGACACCTGAAACGCCCACAGTGCGTTCTGGACGTCGGCCACGCTGAACCACACAACTCCGATAACCAAGACGGGTATCGGCGTAAGGCGGGTCGAAAGGTAGCTACGCACCAGCAGCAAAAGACCGACGTAAGAGGCAACGAAGACCGCCGCGCTGAAGAAGATGACGGCACGCGCGTCCAGCCGATTGGTGAACCCAAATAGGACGTCGATCAGGTTGCCGATAACTAGGCGCGACTCGTGGTGCTGGCTCCACAGCAGGTCAGCTGACAGATGACCGTGGAGTGCGGCATCGATCAGGGGTATGACGGACCAGTCATCAGCAGTGAAGGAGTTCACCGCATAGTGGCCGATGAAGAGCAGATACAGGATCGGAACAACGGTGGCTGACGCGATCGTGAGCAGCGTGTTGGTCTCGGCTGCCCAGTGTCGGAATTTCCTCCTGGAGACGCTATCTTCATGCTGGTCTAAAGGAAGACCCGCGTTCCTGATCTCGGCCGCTGGCGGCTTAGCGAGTTCCATCACGGTCATCCAGGGACGATCGCTGTCTCGGTGGGCACAATTGCGGCGATCGCGTTCTTTCGGTACAACTCGGGATCATGTCGCCTCATGCGCTCCCCGTTGATCCTGGTCCAAGTCAGAAATCCGCAGCCGCTCTATCCGACCCGGTCAGGCCGACCGACTCCTTACCTCACGAAACATTTACAACCTCTCGTGAACGACCAGGCTAACGCACTTGCGCCCGAAGCTCGTGCTTGAATATTCCGATGTCTCGCGACATTACAGAAGTGTCCATGTCGCATTAGGGTCCGCGGCAGTGCGTACTTCCGTCGGTTTTATAGGAAAGAAAAGGAGACCGCCGCGCGAACAACCCTAAGACCCCCACACCCGGAACCGCATACCACCCCGACTATGAATGCCCCGGAGGCAAAACGGGGACGCCCGCGTCCGCTCGTAGGGACGCACGCCACCGGTAGGCAGCTGCACAGCCCTGATGGCACTGGGATATCGGCCAAACGATCTGGCTATCGAGGGAAGAGACTCGCCTGCCTCCAGTCGATCCCAGATCTCTGACCTCTCAGCCCCCGTAAACCGCCTCTGCTTCTTCATCGCACCTCCTGGTCGCTCTCAGCTTTCGCTGCTCAGCGAGGTGATGCAATGACCGGCTGAATCCAAGGGCGTGGTCTTACACACACAGCGTGCCCACGGCAGGATTTGAACCTGCGACACCTCATTTAGGAAACGAGTGCTCTATCCCCTGAGCTACGTGGGCGGGTGGCTGGTGGGTGGTCCAGCTGCCGTTCCACATGGTGGACGGCGGCACAACCTTAGGTCCCGGCCGGCGGGCGGAGGGGCCGATCCTCCCACCCCCCGGCTGCTGAACCGATGCCTCATCCACGGCCATCCTGGCATCACCCCAATGCGGCCACGGCCCCACCGTCGACCAGGACGTCGGTCCCGGTCATGTAGCTGGCCTGTTCGGAGCACAAGAACGCAATCACCGAGGCCAGCTCTTCCGGCCTCGCCAATCGGCCGAGGGCACTCCCGCGGGCGAGCTCTGCCGCGCCGCCGGTCCCACTGACCTCGCGTTTGCCCATCGGTGTATCCACCACTCCAGGAGAGACCGACAGGATCCTGGCCCCGCGTGGACCCCACTCGATTGCCTTCCGTCGGATCAGACGAATCACCCCCAGCTTGGCCAAGAGATAGGCGAAGCCGGGATCGTCGGTTAGCCCGGCATCGGGCGACGTGAGCGGACTGTCCACTCCCTCGAGGGTCTCGTCCGGCCATGGGCCACCGAGATGTCCCGCCATGGAGGCCAGACACACGGCAACGGAACCGGTGGCAACCAGCCCGTCGAACGCTTGGAGGACACGGGCTGTGCCGGCCAGGTCGACATCGAAAATGGTCCGGGCGTCGGCCATGACCGGCGAGACGCCGGCCGTCACCACCAGAGCATCCAGACGCTCCACCATGTCCGCTAACGCCACCAGCGATGCTGCGTCGGTGAGATCACAATGGACGTCGGTGCCGACCCGGTCCGCCACCAGCGTCTCGCCGGGCAGGACGGCCGCCACCGCGGCACCGATACCCGATGCCCCTCCGATCACCACGTTCATGCCTTGGGCCCTCCCCGTTGTCCGGATCCCCGGATCCACTGCAATGTAGTGTGCCGCACGCGCCGCGACCGGACGCCGGACCGAGCCTCTTCCGGGATGACCAACTCCCCTGGTCGCCGTTATGACCTCTCCAAGCGGACGGCTTCTCGCCAGGCTCTACTCTCGGTGGGGACATCGACCAGACCGGGAAGTGACGTGAGAACCCCATGAGCCAGAATGACGAGTGGTCACCCGACCAACCATCAGGATCAGATCCCTTCGAACAGGGGGACGAGGCGTTCGACGACAAGACCCAGCTCGACCCGGACTTCCTCGAGGCCGTTGAGTTGGATCCCTCGCTGGATCCAACCCTGCAGACCGACGAACGGGAGCTGGAAGAGGCCGGTGCGGAGCTGGACGATCCCGAGTCCATGGCAACGTTGGACGGTGGCATCGACGATCCCGACGGCGTGGGCGCTCCCAGCGGTCGTGGCACCCCTGCCGACGAGGAGGGCTGGATCCTCGACGCCATGGTCGGCCAAGCTGACTCCGAAGACGACGCACCTTGATGCGCTGACACGCTCGGCCCCCGGCTGGAGCGCTCAGCCTCTGCGGAGTCGATGGAAGCTCATGGCCGTGTCGATCACCTCGTGACTGGGACCGGGACACAGCGGTCTCGTCCCCGTCCGTTCGGCAACGAGGCCGTCGAGCACGATGGACAAGTACCGACGCCACAGATCGGGCGACAGCGTGCTCGTGTAGTCGGCCACCGAACTGACCATGAGCTCGATGATCGGCACGTCGGTGGGCACGAAGTCCGACCGCAGTTGTCCCGAGGCTTGGGCCCGCTCGACCAGCCGGTACACGGCCGGGATGATTCGTTCGCGGGCCGCGGCCACCTGGTCGCGCCCGTAGCCGCTGTGCAGGACCACGTCTCGGAGACCGAGATCCTCGGACTGCATCTCCGTGGCCCGCTCCAGGAACCAGACCAGGCTCTCCCACGGATCTTCCATCCCGGCCGCTTCCTCCGCCAGGTCCACCATCTTGTCCAGGGCCTGGACGAACAGCGCTTCGACCAACGCCTCCTTGCCGGGGAACCGGCGGTAGACGGTGCCGACACCGAGGCACGGCGTGGCGGGCGATGTCATCGAGTGTGGCATCGAGGCCCCGTTCAGCGAACACCTCCCTCGCCGCCACCAGGATCCGCTCCCGGTTTCGGGCGGCATCGGCCCGCAGGGCGCGCTCTGGCTCATGTTCCTGGTCGTTCACGTCGATACTTCCTGCATCGCCGCGCTCGAACTCCGGTCCGTTGGGCTGCCCGAAACGCAGTCCTCGGAATAATGCACGGTAAGCGGAGTTGATATCTCCATATCTGTGTATAGTAGCCGAATAAGCGGAGGGAACTGCTCCGCTTGGGAGCCACGGAGGCAGCAATGAGCACGACGGCCGAAATTGCGCCACCCGACGAGCAGGCGATCAGCGACGGGGAGTCCAACCACAACAAACGGTGGTGGATCCTGGCTGTGCTCGGTGTGGCCCAGTTGATGGTGATCCTGGACAACACCATCGTCAACATCGCCCTCCCCACCGCCCAACACGACCTGGGCTTCTCCAACGCCGACCGGCAGTGGATCGTCACCGCCTACTCCCTGGCCTTCGGCAGCCTCCTCCTACTCGGCGGTCGGATCGGCGACATCATCGGTCGCAAGCGGGCCCTGCTGATCGGCCTGGTCGGCTTCGCCGTGGCCTCGGCCCTCGGCGGTGCGGCCGTCGAACTTCCCCATGCTGGTCATCGCCCGCACCGTCCAGGGTGCCTTCGGTGCCCTGCTGGCGCCTTCGGTGCTGGCCCTGCTGACCACCACCTTCAGCGACCCGGCCGAGCGGGGCAAGGCCTTCGGCATCTACGGCGGCATCGCCGGTGCCGGTGGTGCCATCGGCCTGCTGCTCGGCGGCATCCTCACCTCCTACGCCTCGTGGCGCTGGACCCTGTTCGTCAACCTGGTGTTCGCCGCCATCGCCGCCACCGGCGCCCTGCTGTGGTTGAAGAACGACCGGGCTGCCGACCACGATCCCCTGGACCTCCCTGGGCTCACCTTGGTCACCGGTGGACTGTTCTCGGTCGTCTTCGGTCTGTCCCACGCCGAGACCACGGCATGGAGCAATCCCTACACGATCGGCTTCCTCGTCCTCGGCGTCGTCCTGCTGGCCGTGTTCGCCTTCTTCGAGACCAGGGCCAAGTACCCGCTCCTCCCCCTGCGCATCGTGCTCAGTCGGACGCGTGGTGGCTCGATGCTGGCCATGCTGTTCGCCAGCATCGGGATCTTCGGGGTCTTCTTGTTCCTCACCTACTACCTGCAGGAGACGCTGGGCTTCAGCCCGGTGAAGACCGGGGTGGCCTTCCTGCCCATGGTGGCGGCCCTGGCCACGCATGGCCCAGGTCTCCAACCGGGTCCTCCTACCCAGGTTCGGCCCCAAGCCCATCATGCCGTTCGGGCTGCTGTGCGCCGCGGTGGCCCTGTACTGCCTCCACCTGGTCGGCCTGCACACGGCCTACGTCAGCCACGTGCTGCCCTACCTCATCCTTCTGGGCTTCGGGTTCGGATTGAGCCTGGCTCCGGCATTCAGCACCGGCACACTCGGGCTCGCCCCCCACGACGCCGGCGTGGGCTCGGCCTCGCTCAACACCAGCCAGCAGGTCGGTGGCTCGATCGGCACGGCACTCCTGAACACCCTGGCCGCCAGCGCAGGTGCTGCCTACCTGGTGGGTCGGGCGCTGACCCCGCAGACCGTGAAGCTGGCCGCGCTCCACAGCTACACGACGGCGTTCTTGTGGTCGTCCCTGATCTTCGTCGTCGGGGCGGTCGTGGCCGGACTGGTGCTGAGGCGGGGCAACCTGAACGAACTCGGGACACCCGAAGCCAACGTCGTGCACCTCTAGCCCCACTCACTCCTGGCCCATCGCCTCCCCTGTCCGCCTCGGTGGCAGCGGTTTCCCCCGGGTGACCCGGAGGTGGGGCTCAGCTCGACCCAGGTTCGGGCACCAGCACGCACCGGGTTCCCGAGTAGATGGTGGGCATGCATTTGTTGCAGTGGATGCAGAGCCCCTCGTCGGTTGCGCCTTGGTTCCATCGGCTGATCAGGTCGGGTTCCCGCAGCAGGGCCCGGGCCATGGCCACGAAGGAGAATCCTTCAGCCAGCGCGGACTCCACGGTGTCCAGCCGATTGATCCCACCGAGGAGGATGAGGGGGAGGGAGAGCGCGTCGAGGAACTGGCGGGCGTAGGGGAGGAAGTACGCCTCTTCGAAGGGGTACTCCTGGAGGAAGCGCGAGCCCACCACTCGGAACCCGGCCCGCAGCGGCGCGGGTAAGGTGGCGGCGAACTCCACCCGCGGTGCCTCTCCCCGGAACAGATACATGGGATTGGCCAGCGAGCTCCCGCCGGTCAGCTCGAGGGCGTCGAGGGCCCCCTCGGCTTCCAGGATGCGCCCGAACTCGATGCTCTCCTCAAGCCAGAAACCGCCCTCGACGCCGTCGGCCATGTTGAGCTTGGCCGTCACCGCGGCCCGATCCCCCACCGCCTCCCGCACCGCAGTGACCACCTGCAGAGGGAAGCGGGCGCGGTTGGCCAGGCTCCCACCCCACCGGTCTCCCCGGTGGTTGAGCTTCGGACTCAAAAAGGCGCTCAACAGGTAGTTGTGGCCAAGGTGGATCTCGATGCAGTCGAATCCGGCCGCGACAGCCAGGGCGGCGCCGGCGGCGTACTCCTCGGTGATCCGGGCGATGTCGCCCTCGGTGGCCGACCGGGTCATGGCCCCGCTCGGGTTGAGACGACGGCTCGGAGCCAGCGACGGTGACCGGTTGGAGCGGGCGTTGGCCACCGGTCCGGCATGACCGATCTGGGCAGAGACGGCAGCACCCGCGGCGTGGACCGTGTCGGTAAGCCGCCTGAGGTCGGTGACCACGTCGTCGCCGAGCAGCACGCAGTGACGGTCGGTCCGGCCTTCGGGTGAGACGGCCAGGTAGGCCACCGTGGTCATGGCCACGCCCCCCTCGGCCATACGCCGGTGGAAGGCGACGAGTTCATCGGTGACCACGCCTTTGGGCGAGGCCCCCTCGAAGGTCGCCGACTTGATGATCCGGTTCTTCAGGGTGAGCGGACCGAGACGGGCCGGCCCGAAGACCGCCGAATCCGAACCCTCCCTCCGCTGCGATTCCGCATTCATCGGCGCCCTCCTCTCCACTCGGATGACACCGAACTATCGCTGGAGCGAGGCGCCGGCGGCGGCCAGGGCTCCCATGACGTCGACAGTCAGACTCGGATGGCACACCACGAGGTCGGGGAGCCACGGGTCGGGCTGAGAGTAACGCAACCGGGATCCGTCCAGTCGACTGGCGTGGAGTCCCATGGCCAGAGCCACGGCCACCGGAGCTGCGGAGTCCCACTCGTACTGGCCACCGGCATGGACGTAGACCTCCGCCGCGCCGCGGATCACCGCGGCGATCTTGGCTCCGGCCGAGCCCATCGGGACCGTCTCGGCTCCCAGCCGTTCCGCCACGAACGGCACGAAGTCCGGAGGACGCGTGCGACTCACCACCAGGCGCGGAACGGAGCGGGCCGGGGCCAGGGCCGGAGGACTCCCGGTGTCCAGGACCGCACCGATGGCCGGAAGCGCCACCGCCCCCACGACGGGCTCGCCGTCGACAGCCAGGGCTACATGCACGGCCCAGTCCTCTCGACCTTCGGAGTACTCGCGAGTGCCGTCCAACGGGTCAACGATCCACACCCGGCCGGTCTCGGGACCGAGCGCCTCGGACTGGTCGGCCTCCTCGGAGCGTACGCGGTCGTCGGGAAACCGCTCGGCCAGGCGGCCCATGAGCAGGCGGTGCGATCGGCGGTCGCCCTCGCTCCCCAACTCCTTGCCCTTCAGATCACCGCTGCGCAGGTCGACCAGGACCACACCGGCCTCACGGGCCAGCTCGGCCGCCACGCGATGTTCGTCCCCCGACCACTCCGTACCGTTCGCCACCACATCTTCCCCTCGTCCCCGGCGGCCCGTTCGGGAGCCCCCGGCATCCCCCAGTCTGCCCGACAACGGGACGACGAGGTAGCCCGTTGCCGGGCAGCCCTCGTGTCGTGGATACGCTGCCCGCATCATGAACGACTCGACAAGCCGACCACCATCACCGGCCATGACCATCGCCGAACTCCAGGAGATGCTGGACGGATCCTTCCCGGGAGTCACCCTCCCCTATGCCGTGGACGCACTCACCACCACCACGGCCCGGCTGCGCCAGCACGTCGGGGTCTCCCACAGCCGGCCGGGCGGGACCGTCTCCGGCCCGGCGCTGATGGCGCTGGCCGACTGCGCCGCCTGGGCGGTGATCCTCGGCCAGATCGGCCCGGTGGCCCTGTCGGTGACCACCAGCCTGCACATCGACTTCCTCCGCAAGCCGGACCTGGTCGATCTGGTGGCCGACGCCACACTGCTCAAGTTGGGCAAGCGTCTGGCTGTGGCCGATGTGGCCATCTACTCGGACGGTAACGATGAGGTGGTGGCCAAGGCCCAGGTCACCTACTCCATCCCCCCTCGGTAGTCACGCGGTCACCCCCGGTCACCGGCGGTGTCATTGCGCCATGCCAGCGACCGTGCCAGCATCGGAGGACCGGTAGCCAAGGGGGAACCAACCATGCACGACCTGGTCATCAGAGGGGGAACCGTCGTCGACGGGACCGGAGCGGCGGCCCGGGTCGCCGATGTCACCGTGGATCGGGGACGGATCACCGGCGTCGGCTCCTTCGCCGATGCATCGGCAAGCCGGACGGTCGACGCCGACGGTCTGGTGGTCACCCCCGGGTGGGTGGACATCCACACCCACTACGACGGCCAGGCCACCTGGGACGAAGTGCTGGCCCCGAGCAGCAGCCACGGGGTGACCACGGTGGTCACCGGAAACTGCGGCGTCGGGTTCGCTCCGGCCCGACCGGACCGGCACGAGTGGCTGATCGGCCTGATGGAGGGCGTGGAGGACATCCCCGGTTCGGCGCTGGCCGAGGGGATGCACTGGGAGTGGGAGACCTTCCCCGAATACCTCGACACGCTCGATCGCTGCAAGTGGACCATGGACGTGGGCACCCAGATCGCCCACGGCGCCGTGCGCGCCTACGTGATGGGCGAACGGGGAGCCCGGAACGAGGCGGCCACGCCCGAGGACATCGCGGCCATGAAACAGGTGGTGAAGGAGGCCATCGCGGCCGGGGCCCTCGGGTTCTCCACGTCACGGACCATCGCCCACCTGGCCATCGACGGTGAGCCAGTGCCCGGCACGTACGCCGCTGAGGACGAGCTGTTCGGGATCGGCGCCGCCCTGGGCGAGCTCGGTACCGGCATCTTCGAGCTGGCTCCGGCCGGAGCGGCTGGCGAGGATATCATCGCCCCCAAGAAGGAGGTGGATTGGATGCGCCGGCTCTCGGCCGCCATCCATCGGCCGATCACCTTCGCCATGGTGCAGGTGGACGACGATCCCGGCCTGTGGCGCGAGCTCATGGACGAGTCGCTTCGGGCCGTCGACGACGGTGCCGATCTGTGGCCGCAGGTGGCCGGACGTGGGTTCGGACTTCTGAGCGGCCACTTCACGACCTACTCGCTCTTCGACCAGGTCCCCGCCTACCAGGAACTGAAGGCCAGAGGACTTCGGCCCGATGAGTTGGTCGCCGCCCTGCGTTCCGCCGAGGTGCGGCAGGTCCATCGAGTCGTGGGAACCGGACCCGATGGCCCGGGAGCGGATGGACAACGCCTTCGAGAACACCTACACCCTCGGCAGTCCTCCCGAGTACGAGCCGGGCCCGGAGCGCTCGCTGGCGGCCATCGCTGCCTCGTCCGGCCGGTCGGCCCTCTCGGTGGCTTACGACGCCATGATGGAGGAGGACGGCCGGGGCCTGCTCTACGTACCCATCCTCAACTACTCGGATGGAGACCTCGAACCGGCCCGAGAGATGCTCCTCCACCCACGCGCTGCCGCCGGACTGGGCGACGGCGGTGCCCACTGCGGGGTCATCTGCGACGCGTCGCAGCCCACGTTCATGATCACTCACTGGACCCGGGACCGGACCCGGGGGGAGCGCCTCCCGTTGGAGTGGGTGGTGAAGAAGCAGACCCATGACACGGCCCGTCTCTACGGCCTCGGTGACCGGGGCACCATCGAAGTCGGGGCGGTCGCCGATCTGAACCTCATCGACTACGACAATCTGCAGATGGGCAATCCCACCGTGGTCAACGACCTGCCCGCCGGGGGGAGCCGCATCCTCCAGGCCGCGGTGGGCTACGTGGAGACGATCAAATCGGGGATCACCACGTTCGCCGCGGGCGAGGAGACCGGTGCCCGACCGGGGACACTGCTCCGCGGCGCCCGCTGACCCCGATTCACCTCGCCACCCTTACCGCTGCGGCCCTATACGGGGTCGCTCACGGCGGCCCCGCCAGGGGCCCGGCGTCAGCTCCCACCGAGCCGGAGGAGGACCCCTCGGCCTGGGCGGCCTCGGCGGCGAACTCCGCCTGCATCTGCTGGTAGACGCGGTGTTCGACGAAGAAGGCGAGGGTGGGGACGAACCCGGCGGCCACCACGGTCAGGATCCGGCCCAGCTTCCAGTGGGCCCGGCGGGCCAGGTCGGCCGCGGTGACCAGGTACACGATGTAGAGGTACCCGTGGATCGGGGCCACGATGTCGGCCTCGGTCTTCACGTGCGCCCCACTGATCTGGGCGATGACGATCGCGGTCAGGATGAGCAGCGCCGTGCCCACCACGAAGGCCATCACCCGGTAGCGGATCAGGGCGCCGTGCACGTGGCCTCCTGTCCGCATCCCGGGCCCACGCCGACGACGTGGCACTCACGCTCTGGACGGCGACTGCTCAACGGTTCGCCACGCGGGAAGCCTCGTCGGCCGCATTCAACTCGGCCAGGTACCGGTTGTAGGCGGCCAGTCGCCTGGCCTCGTCCGCCGTCTGCTCGGCATACCGCTCCCCGTGGACCTTGTCCGTCCCGTCGACGGCCGAGCGGGCGGCAATGGCCACGCTCTTCTCATGGCCGCCGGTGAGGGCCCATCCCGGTTGGTTGTGGTCGACCTCGGTGCCGTCCCGATTCGAGGCCGGTAACACCCGACGGGTCACCGCCGTCGTCTGGTCGTGGATGAGCTGCCACCAGACGTAGACCGCATAGCCGGCGAACAGGGGCCATTCGAAGGTATAGGCCCAACTGAGCGTGTTGCCTCCGAGGGCCCGGGTCAGCTGCCACCAGGTCAGCCAGGCGAAGGCCGGGAGCAGAACCACCAAGGTGACGTGCATCCCGATGCACCGAGGAGTGAAGTAGCGGCCCACGTAGCCATCGTACCGTGGGGCCTTCGCCGCACCCATTCGGGCACGGTCCACCCGAGTGGCTGACCAGGACCGGGCCGGACCTCTGGGTAGCGTGCTCCCATGGGTCACCGGCAATCGATCGCCAGTCCTCGGACCAGCGTGGCCCTGGCCGGGGTGCTCCCCGCGCCGGTGTCCGTACTGATCACCCTACTGATCACTGTGCTGGTGGCCGTGCTGATCACCCTCCTCGTGGCCGTGGCCGGACCGACCGGACGTGCCCGGGCGGCCACGCAGACCGGCTTCGGCCCCGTCCCGGCCGGCACACCGATGGCCCACCCCTTCGCCGGGGACCGGACGGTCGGACCACTCTTCCCCCCCGGCAGTGCCGTGCACACGTGTACGGCCAGTGTGGTCGACAGCCCCTCTGGCGACCTGCTCATCACCGCCACCCACTGCATCACGGGTGAGGCCCGGGGCTACACCTTCGCCCCGGGCTACCACGACGGGGTCGAGCCGTACGGCACCTGGTCCGTCGTCGGGGCCTATGTCGACCCGCAATGGACCGCGGATCGGGCCCCCCGGCTCGATGTGGCCTTCCTCCGTGTGGCCCCGCGCCAGATGGACGGTCACGCCCGGGAGATCCAGTCCGTGACCGGGGGCAACCGGCTCGGACCGGCCCCGTCGACCCGAGCGATGGTCACCGTGCCGGCCTACGCCGTCGGGCACGATGACGACCCCGTCACCTGCACGGCGCCGGTCTACCACCGCGGCGTCTACCCGGCCTTCGACTGCAACCCCTATGTCGACGGGACCAGTGGTGCACCGTGGCTCCTCCGCACCGACCACGGGTGGGACGTGGTCGGGGTCATCGGCGGACTGCACCAGGGGGGCTGCTATCCCTGGACGTCCTACAGCGCCCCGTTCGGTCCGGCTACGACGCGTACCTACGACGGTGCCGTCAACGGGGCCGAGACCTCCGTGCTTCCCCCACCGGAGAGCGACGGCTGCACCACCGGTCTCTGACTGGCGGTGCCAAGCCGATATCCCCGATCGGCGAGACGGGGCTGCCTAGGATTTTCTCCGCCCACCGACCTCTGCCGCCGGACGCGGGGCTGGCCGGCGTCGGTCTGGTCGGCGTCGGTCTGGTCGCCACCACCGACCGAAAGGACCAAGCATGGACGAGCGTGTGAGAATCGGAATCGCCGAAGCCATCGGGACGATGATCCTCATCGTCGGCGGACCGGGGACCGCTGTCCTGGCCACCGGGAACTTCTTCCCCAAGGGCACGGTTGGCGTCCTCGGCGTGGCTCTGGCCTTCGGGCTCAGCCTGCTGGTGGCGGCCTACGCCATCGGATCCATCTCGGGCTGTCACATCAACCCGGCGGTCACCCTGGGCCTGTGGGTGATCGGCAAGACCAGAACCCGTGAGCTCCCCTTCTACATCGTGGGCCAGCTCGTAGGGGGCCTGATCGGGGCCTCGGTCATCTTCATCATCGCCAAGTCCTCGTCCGTGGCCTTCAGCGCCAAGGTCATCGGGCTTCGCTTCCAACGGCTACGGCATCCACTCCCCCGGTGGATTCAAGCTCGGCGCGGTGATGCTGGCCGAGGTGTTCTTCACCGGGGTCTTCGTCTTCATCATCGCCTCCACCAGCCGCCTCTCCATGCCCGTCGGACTCACCGGGATCACCGTCGGGCTGACGCTGACCGTGATCCACCTGATCTCCATCCCCATCGACAACACCTCGGTGAATCCGGCCCGGAGCCTGTCCACGGCCGTGTTCCAGGGGGGCTGGGCCCTCAATCAGCTCTGGGTGTTCATCGTCTTCCCCATCGTCGGAGGGATCCTGGGCGGGGCGGCCTGGCGGGCCCTCCGACCGGCCTCGGACGAGGCGCCCGAGGAGGTCTCCGAGGCCGGAGCTCCCGCCCCCTACGGCCGTCGCCCCCTCCCGGGGTAGTCCCCTGCCCCCGGGACCAGGAAGTCCGGCCACCGACCCGCCGGCGACTAGAACGTGGGGGTGCTTCCGGCCCGCCGGGCCGTCACACCCCCTCCCTACCGTGCGACCATGACCGACTACGCCAGCCAACCACCCACCCTGTTCCATCCCGACGTCGAAGTCCGGGTGAGCAAGCGGAGGAAGAAGACCGCGGGCGCCCACTGGGAGGGCGATCGTATCGTCGTGGTGGTGCCCACCCACCTGCGGGGTGCGGAGCGCGACGAGATGGTCGAGGCCCTGTCGCGCCGCATGATGCGCCACCGGCCGCTGCTGCACACGTCCGATGACGAACTGGCCCAACGGGCCCGCCTCCTCGGGCAGCGCTACCTCGACGGCGTGGAGCCCTCCTCCATCCGCTGGGCCACCAACCAGACCAAGCGGTGGGGGTCCTGCACGGTCCAGACCCGGGAGATCCGCATCTCCGAGCGGTTGCGGGTGGCCCCGGACTGGGTGCTCGACGCCGTGATCGTCCACGAGATGGCCCACCTCTTCGAGCACCACCACAACGCGCGCTTCCGTCAGCTGGAGAACCGGTACCCGAGGCGTCGCGAGGCGGACCTGTTCCTCGACGGCTACGCCCTCGGTCTGCACATGCCCGACGCCGGTGAGGACGAGGATCCGGTGGACATCGACGGCATCGACCCCCGGCCCGTCGACCGCCCGCACGGCGCCGGTGGCGCCGCCTCCTGCTGAAACCGTGGGGGCAGGACGCCCTGGGTTCCGTCTCTTCCATATAAATTCGACTTGATTAGTCGACTTTGACTGTTTACAGTGGCGTCATGGCCATCGCCTATCTCGATCCGGCGGCAGTCCCCCCCTCCACTTCCCTCACCCGCTCCAGGGGGCTGCCGACCGGGCCGGGGTACACCACCACCGACCTCCCCCGTCGGCAGATCGACCTGCTGCCCATCGCCGAGGGATTCGCCGTCTCCGCACCGGCCATCCCGGAACTCCAGGAGGTCACCGAGCGCTCCTGGGTCCTCCTGGCCGTCACTGACCTGTTCGAGGCGTGGGCCATCGCCTGGCCCCCGGGCGGACGGATCGAACTCCATGACCACGGCCACTCGCACGGCGCCGTGGCCGTGGCCTCCGGCGTCCTGGTCGAGACCTCCGTGCGGGTCTCCCGGGGTGGCGTGGCCATGATCGGCACCCACAGGTTGTCGGCCGACGACCATCGCCGCTTCGGTCCCCACTACGTCCACGACCTCATCAACGACGACGAACAGCAGGCGGTGAGCGTCCACGTCTACGGACCCCGGCTCACCACCATGAGCTACTACGGGCTGTCCGCCAACGGGCGGCTCGATCTCGTGCGCACCGAGGCGGTCCCGCCCCTCGGCCCCTTCGACGCCACGAGCACCCACGACCCGTCGTGAGCCTGTCGGCTGACGACCTGGTGGCCCGGGCCCGTCGACGGATCCCCCGGACCGAGCCCCCTGACCTGGCCGCGGCCATGGCCGCCGGCAGTCTCGTCGTGGACATCCGCCCGGCAACCCAGCGTGCCGTGGAGGGCACGCTCCCCGGGGCCCTGGTCGTGGAGCGCAACGTGCTGGAGTGGCGGCTGGATCCGGGCGGTTCCCACCGCTTGCCCCAAGTGACCGACCTCGACCGCCCGGTGGTGGTGGTGTGCTCGGAGGGCTACGCGTCGTCGTTGGCCGCCGAGTCCCTCCAGGACCTGGGCTACCAGCGGGCCGGCGACCTGGTGGGCGGGTACCAGGCGTGGGCCGCCTGGCGCGACGGCCAGGGCTGACGTCGCCCGGACGTCGGACACCGGTTCACCGGCTCCCGACCACCCGCTTCGGGGCCGGCGGTCCACCACACTCGCGGTGGCGGTCGGTGCTGGGGATGGGCAGGTCCGCTCGGTCCAGGCCGGACCCGGCATCGACGGCTCAGCCGGTGAGGGCGTCGGCCCGCACCCGGAGTCGGGGCGGCGCGCCGGATCCACCGGGCCAGGTCGAGTGCCCCGACCGGGCCAGCGCCTGGTCCAGGCCGAGCAGGTCGTCACCCAGCTCACGACGCATGGCGCCGAACAGTGCGGCGGTCACACGGGCATCGCCCAGGGCACTGTGGTGGTCGTCCCAGTGCAGCCCGAAGTGGGCGCAACAGTCGACCAGGGTGGCCCGGCCCCGCAGACCGAGGTGGTGCTGGGCCACGCTCAGGGTGTCGACGGTGGGCAACGGGTCGGGGACGGCGTGGTCACCGCCGCTCCGGCGACACTCCTCCCGCAGGAAGGCCAGATCGAACCCGTCGACGTTGTGTCCCACCACGACACGACCGGACAGCAGGTCGGCCAGATACGGCTGGATCCCGCTAAAGGTGGGGGCGCCGGCCAGCATGGCACCGGTGATCCCGTGGATATGGGTGGGACCCGGGTCCCGACCCGGGTCGACCAGAGTGCAGAACGAGCCCACCTCCCGTCCACCTCGGTCGAGCACGACCACACCCACCTCGATGATCCGCTCCACGTCGGGGGCGAACCCGGTGGTCTCCACATCGACCACGGCGAATCCGGGCCGGAGGTCGAGTTGCCGATCCACGGGGTCCACGCCGTCCACGGTAGATCGCCGGTGTGACGCCGCGCCGGGCACGGCTCGGGCGCGCCTCAGGCGCTGGCCCCGACCAACTCCTTCAGCTCTCGGGCCACGTCCTCTTCGTGCTGGTCCTCGTCTTCGCGGGCTCGCTTCGGGCTCCACCGTCCCCGGTTGAGCCAGATGGTCGGGAGGAAGATCACCATGCCCCCGACGCACACCCAGAACCAGTGCTGCCACTGTTTGGGTGACTTGGCCAGACCGTTCTGCAGATCGGTGAGGGCGGCCTGGTGGGCCGAGAGGTAGTTGAGCTCTTTCTGGTACGGCACCACCAGTTTGGTCAACTGGGCGTTGTACTTGAGGAGCAGCGCCGTGTTCTTCGGCCCGATGAGCACGCCCACCTTGGCCAGGTTGGCCGCCGTCGGACTGGCGGCCAACGCGGCCACCGCGGGGGCGTTGGCCGGCTCGTTGAGGACGCCGAGGAAGGCGGCGTGGGCCACGGCAAAGTCGACGGACGCCGGATGGGCGGCCTGGAAGGTCTGGGCGCTGTAGGTCGTACCGGGGATGGTCTGGGTCGCTACCGGCTGGTTGTCCACGATGGGGCTGACCGAGGTGATCACGAGGGGCAGGAAGATGAACGAGATGCCCACCACCAGACGGAGGATCCACCCCCACAGGGCCAGCCCGGTGCCCACCAGGGCCGGGTTCTTCTTCTCCACCATCTCGGTGTAGCCGGCCATCCACGGGGCGTAGGCCAGTGAGAGGAAGGCGGCCAGCACCACCTCGATGCCCACCAGTGTGTAGAAGCTGGTGTGTGCGTGGGTGGTCTGGTTGAGGAAGACGATCAGGGTGGCGATGGCCCCGATGGCACCCACCAGCATGAAGGGCTTGCGCACCTTGAACAGGTCGGAGAGCACACCGAACACGATGAGGGCCACCGCGTCGGCCCCCCAGAACCATTCGTTCAGGTGGTTGGCCTGGGCCACGCTGAAGTTGAGTCCGTTGGGGTTCACAAAGACGGTCGAGTAGTAGATGGTGAAGAAGCCCGATGCCGCGTAGTACACCAACAGGAAGGTGGCGATGCCGAACGAGGACAGGGCCAGGTCCCACTTGAAGATCTGCTGCCACGGCCGGGTGGTGGCCAACAGCACCTCCTCGGTGGAGATGCCCCGGGCCCGGGCCTCGACGAGGGCCTGGTCCTGGGCCGAGACCATCAGCTGGTCGCGCAGCTTGGCCGAGAGGTCCTTCATCAGTACGAGGCAGACCACGAAGACCACCAGTGAGGTGACCCCGGAGATGATGAACTGGCTCTTCCACCCGGTGATCGGGGCACCGGCGAGGAAGTGGTTCAAGGTGTTGGCGGCCACGATGCTGGTGACGAGGCTGCCGGCCACCGGGCCCACCGTCCAAAAGCCCATGGCCGAGGCCCGGCCCACCTGGGGACTGAAGTCGCGGACCATGGCCGGGGTGGCCACGAGGATGGCCCCTTCCACCAGTCCCAGGGCCGAGATGACGACGGCGAAGCCCCACTCGCCCGAAGCCAGGGGGACCCCGACGGCCACCAGCAGGCCGATGATGAGCAGTCCGTAGATGATCACGTTGGCCCGACCCAGCTTGTCGGTCTTACTGGCCGGCAGGGAGGCGAAGGCACCGATGAGGTTGGAGATGATCACGATCCACACGTAGAAACTGAAGGACATGTGGTAGTCCTGCAGGATGTTGGGGGTGACCCCGGTCTGCGTGTAGTACGTGTAGTAGAGGACGATGGTGGCCAGCACAGCCAGGGCCAGGTAACCGGTCCGCTTCCCACTGGACGGGTAGTCGTCGATCTCGTGGACGAAGAGGAAGCGGAAGAGGGGCCCGTGGCCGGTGGCCGTTCCACCCCCGGCCGGTGACTGTTCAGGCACTGCGGTATCGGTACTCATGCCGTCTCCCCCTGATCGTCGCGCTGGCCGACCCTCCCGGATCGCCCAGTCGACCGTAGCGCAACCCGGCGCCCGAACGTACGTATTCGGGCCCCCGGGGCCCCGGTTTCCGATCAGGTGTCGAGGACGGCGGCGGCCACCAGCTCCTCGAGGTAGCGGGTGTCCCACCACGAGATCTGGAGTTGCTTGGCCCGACGGAAGTACAGCTGGATGTCGAACTCGACGGTGAAGCCGATCCCGCCGAAGATCTGCTGGGCCGTGGCCGTCACGTCCCGGAACGTGTTGCAGGCGAACAGCTTGGCCATCGGGGCCAGCTTGGCCACGCTCCGACCCTCCGAGCGGGCCCAGGCCGCCTCGTGCACCAGCACTTCGGCACCGTCCACCGCGGTGACGGCGTCGGCCAGGTAGTGGGCCAGGGCCTGGAAGGCGCCGAGCGGCTTGTCGAACTGCTGGCGGTCCTTGGCGTACTGGACGGTGATGTCCATGGCGTACTGGGCCCCGCCCACGGCCTGTGCACCGGCCAGGATGATCGCCTCGTGCATCACGGCGTCCCAGGTGGACCACCCGCTGCCCGCCGGGCCGATGCGATCGGCCGAGGGGACGCGTACCCCATCGAGATCCACCCGGAACTGGGTGTCCGACGAGATGGACATCTGCTGGGTCAGGGTGACGCCGGAAGCGGTGGGGTCGACCACGAACAGGTCCACGTCGGAGGGAGCATCGCCCGTGCGGGCCAGGACGACCAGACGGCTGGCCGCCTTGGCGAAGGCCACGTGGCGCTTGGTGCCCGACAGGACGAACCCATCGCCGTCCGCCTCCGCCCGGACCCGGACGCCCTGGGCCCCGAAGCCGTTCTCGGGCTCCAGCCACGCCGGGGTGAAGACAGCCTCGCCGGTGACGATATGGGGCAGCCACTCCTCCTTCTGGGCCTGGCTGCCCGCCCGGGCCAGGACCCCGCCGGACAGGATGGAACTCACGAAGTGGGGGGACGGGGCCAGCGAGCGGCCGAACTCCTCGTAGAGCACCACGCTCTCGATGGTGGACATGCCCGATCCGCCGAACTCCTCGGGAAGCGACAGCCCGATGAGATCGAGGTGGGCCAGCTGCTTCCATAGATCCGGCGAGTAGCCGATGGGATCGTCCTCGAGCTCGCGCACCACGCTCAGCGGGCTGGTGGTGGCGCACACACCCCGCACTGTTTCGCGCAGCATCTCTTGTTCCGGGCTGAATTGCAGGTCCAACATGGTCAGCTCTCCTGTTCGGGTGGTACGAGTCCTGTGGGATTGGCCCGCCCGGGGGCATGTCCACGGGCGGTGGTGCTGGTGGGGTCGGGACTGGGCATGGTCGGGGTACTCACGGCTGCCACCGCTCTCCCCGGCGCTCCCAGGGGTTGTCGTCGTCGGTCACCGGTAGGGCCACCCGGGCCGTACAGGTGGTCTTGGCGTCATCGTCCACCGACACCGAGATGTCGATGGCCACCCAGCCACACCCGGTTTCGTCCACACCGGTGTCGGTCACCACGCCCCGGAACACCATGGTGTCGCCGGGGAAGATGGAGCCGAGCATCCGGAAGGTCACCCGGCGGAGTCGGCCGTAGGGGCCGGTCCAGTCGGTGATGAAGCGCTCGAACCAGCTGGCCAGGTTGGGGGTGTTGAGGAAGATGTCGCGGGTACCGTTGCGGTTCACCGCGAAGTCCTTGTCGTGGTGCATGGGCCGCCAGTCCCGGGCGGCCAGGGCGCCCAGCACGACGGTGGTGGCCGTCACCGGATAGGCCAGCTCGGGCAGCTCGTCGCCCACCGTGACCGTTTCCAGGAGACGACGGGGGGTGGTGGCCCCGCTCATGACTCGCTCCCCGAGGCCCTGCGGTAGCCGAAGCCGGTGTAGCTCTCCACGGCCACCAACTCGCCCCGCTGGTTGCGGTACTCCACATCGATCACCCAGAAGCGCCCGGTGCCCAGCTTGGTCGTCTTCTCGTCACTCACCGAGCGCAGGATCTGTCGGGTCACCAGCCGGTCGCCGGGACGGACCGGCTCATGGAAGATGATGGTGTTGTCACTCATCACCGCCTCGGGGAGGCCGAGGCCCTCCTTCAGGTCGAAGTGGATCTGCAGCGGAAGGCCCGGCGTGCTCCGGTCCGGAGCCCAGTGGTGGGGCCGGAACCACACCGACACCATGGTGGGGGGAGCGATGGGACCCCCGGTCACGTGGTCGGCTACCGCCTCATCCCAGAACAGGGGGTTGGCGTTCTCCACCGACGAGCACGTGGTCCACACATAGCCCTGCTCGACGGGGAACTCGCCCCGTTCCTCGTACTGCTCGACCCCGATGAGGCCGGCGATGTCGTCCTCGTTGATGGCGCTCACGCCACCACCCCCTTGTCTCGTAGCTCGGTGATCTGGACCTCGGTGAGCCCCGCACCCCGCAACAGTCGGTCGGTGTCGGACCGGGACGGGTCCCCCGCCACCACGGGACGCACGACCGGTGCCATGCCGGCGAGCACCGGACCCACCTGACGGAACCCGGTCGCCTCGGTGCCGTCGGCGGGTGCGGTCACCGCCTCGACGATGGCGCCGCGGGCGGTGAATTGTTCGTCGTCCACCAGCTCCTCGACGGTCAGGACGGGTGTGACGCAGGTGTCCGACCCGGCCAGCTCGGCCACCCAGGCGTCGCGTCCCCGGGTGGCGAAGACCTCCCGGAACTCGGCGCGAATAGCGTCCTGGGCGTCGTCGTCCAACTGGTGGTCTATCCACTGCGGGCAACCGAGCAGCCGGCAGAGGTTGGCGAAGAACTTGGCTTCGATGGCCCCGACGGCCAGCCACCCACCGTCGGCCGCCCGGTAGCTGTCGTAACAGGCGTAGCGCCCCGTGATGATGTTGTGACCCGGACCCACTCGCTCCCCGGTGGCCAGGTGCTCGTCGACAGCCAGGGAGGTCATCCACAGGACCCCGTCGGCGATGGAGACGTCGAGGTGGGTGCCGGGCCCGTCCTCGCCCCGTCCAATGATGGCGGCCATCACGGCCAGGGCGGCCTGCAGGCCTCCTCCGGCGGCGTCGGCGATGGTGGCACCCGACACCGGGGGCCCGCCGTCGGCCCGGGGCCCAGTGGTCGCCAGGTAGCCCCCCACGGCCAGGTAGTTGATGTCGTGGCCGGCCCAGGCGGCGTGTGGACCGTGCTGGCCGTATCCCGTGGTGGAGCACAGGATGACCCGCGGGTTGACGCCGCACAGATCGGCAAACCCGATGCCGAGCCGATCGACCACGCCGGGCCGGAAGCTCTCCACCACGACATCGGCCGTGGCCACCAGGGCCAAGAAGGCGGCCCGGCCTTCGGGGGCTTTCAGGTCGATGGCCGTGTGCTGCAGATAGCGCGAGCCGCTGTAGGCGTAGAACGGGGGTCGGATGGGGTCGGCACCGCGGCCCGGTACCGCCCCCACCTTCACCACCGTGGCGCCGTAGTCGGCCAGGATGCGCGTGCAACGGGCGGCCGGCCCCACCGTGGCCAGGTCGAGGACGGTCACACCCTGCAACGGCCCGCCGGGGCCGACGTGAGGACCGCCGTCAGGGGCCGGCGCCGCGGCGCGGATGGTGGGCGTCTCGGTCACGGGAGCGGGGCGATGGGGTGTGCGGTACCGGATGGCAGACGTACGGGCGCGATCAGAAGTTCTTGGGCAGGCCGAGTTTGCGGCGGGCGATGATGTTCTTCTGGATCTCCGAGGCCCCGCCGCCGATGGTGTCGATCACCGTGTACCGGTAGGTGGACTCGGACCGGCCCGCCATGGGGGCGTCCTCGTCCCGCACCCGGATCTGGGCGCCTGGTCCGCCGATGTCCATGGAGGCGTTGGCCAGCCGCCGCGAGTACTCGGTGGTGAACAGCTTGTACTCGGAGGCCTCCGAGGTCGGAGGGGATCCGCCCTGGGAGGAGGCGAAGACGAACTTGAGACCGAGCACGCGGGCCACCTCGGCCTCGGTGTGGAGTTGGGCGATCTTCGACCGCGTCACGGCATCGTCCTTCAGGGGCTCCCCGTCCCGGGTGGCATCCTTCACGTAGTCGGTGAGGAGGTCCAACCTCTGGGCGATGGGCGAGTAGGTGAACAGGGTGAACCGCTCGAGGTCGAGCGCCTCGGAGATGTACTGGAACCCCTTGTTGAGCTCGCCGACCACGTAGTCGTCGGGGACGAAGACGTCGTCGAGGTAAACCTCGTTGGTCCGCTCGTCCCCCATGGTCCAGATGCCCTTCACCGTGATGTTGGGATGGTTCATCGGCACCAGGAACAAGGTGATCCCGTAGTGCTTGGGCGCGTCCGGATCGGTCCGGGCGCCCACCCAGTACCAGTCGGCGAAGTGGGCCGACGTAGTCCACGTCTTCTGTCCGTTGAGTCGCCATCCGCCGTCCACCTTGGTGGCCTTCAACTGCATGGAGGCGGCATCCGAGCCGGCGTTCGGCTCGGAGTAGCCCACCGCGAACTCCACCTCGTTGCGGAGGATCTTGGGCAGGAACTCCTGCTTCAGCTTCTCGCTGCCGTGGCTGATGATGGTCTTGCCGATGATGCCGACGCCCTTGCCGATCTGCGGGCCGCCCCGGGCGGCCAGGGCCTCGTTCAGCAGGTACTCGTAAATGCCCTCGCCGTCCTTGCCCCCGTACTCCTCGGGCCAGGTGATGCCGAGCCACCCCTGCTCCCCCACCTTGGCCATGAACTGGCGGCGCAACGGGGTGTCGACGATCTGCGCCATGTTCTCGCGGGTCACGTCGAAGACCTCGGGGTCGTCGTTGGCGTCGAGGAACTCCTCGACCTCCTTGATGAACTCGAGCTGCTCGGGGGTGAACTCGAAATCCATGCTGGGCCTCCATGGTCCGGGTGCGGCAGTCGCCGCGGTGGTTTCCTGACTGACCGTCAGATACTGTGGACATCATAGGATGAGCGGGCCCGAGGGGCCAGCGTCACCCCCCGGGGCCTCGGATCGCCCGAGGGACCGAGGCACGGCGGATCAGCGGGCCGGGCCGACGGAATCCCCGGTAACGCCGCAGTCCACGCATGCGCACCCACCATCAGAGCCGAAGGGACCACACGAGAGATGAGAGGCATCGTCAGCATCGCCGGGTACGTCCCCTATCGGCGCCTGCAGCGCTCCGCCGTGGCCCAGCTGTTCGGCTCGGGTGGCGGCAAGGGGACCCGGTCGGTGGCGTCCTACGACGAGGACACCACCACCATGGGCGTGGAGGCGGCCCGCCTGGCCCTCCGGTCAGTGCCGGCCGCGGCCCCCGATGCGCTGTGGTTCGCCACCGCCACCCCCGCATACCTGGACAAGACCAATGCCGCCACCATCCACGCCGCCCTGCGCCAACCCGGCCATGTGCCCGCCTTCGACTTCGGTGGGGCGCTCCGTTCGGGTGTGGGGGCCCTGCGCACCAGTCTGGCCGCCCCGGGCACGGGTGCGACCCTGGTGGTCCTGTCCGACGTCCGCGACGGCCTCCCCACCTCGGCCGACGAAGCGGCCGGGGGGACGGGGCGGCCGCCGTACTCGTGGGCGACGACACCCCGGGCACCCGGGTGCTGGCCGAGTACCTCGGTGGGGCGTCGGTGACCGACGAGTTCCTCGACCGGTGGAGGACGGCGGGCGACCAGCGGTCCAAGGTGTGGGAGGAGCGGTTCGGGGAGACCCGGTACGTCCCCCTCGGGACCGAGGCATGGGAGTCGGCCCTCAAGTCGGTGGGCATCACCGCCGACCAGGTGGACCGGGTGGCGGTGACCGGCATGCACGGGCGTGCCGTCAAGGCACTGGCCCGTGCCCTCGGACTGGGCGACGGTGCGCTGGTCGACGACCTGACGGCCACCGTGGGCCAGGCCGGCGCGGCCCATCCCGGACTGGTGCTGGCCTCCATGGTCGAACGGGCGGAGCCCGGACAGGTGCTGGCGCTCGTGTCCCTGGCCGACGGGGCCGACGTGCTGGTGTTCAGGACGACGGACGCACTCGGGGAGTGGTCTCCCGCCGAGACGGTGGCCGACCAGGTGGCGGCCGGCGCTGATCTCCCCTATGGCAAGTTCTTGAGCTGGCGGGGCATGGTCACCCCCGAGCCCCCGCGGCGGCCCGAGCCGGCGCGGGTCTCGTCCACGGCGGCCTGGAGGAACGAGGACTGGAAGTTCGGGTTCGTGGGGTCGAGGGACCGCACCTCCGAGGCCGTGCATCTCCCCCCTCCCGGATCTCCATGAAGGGTGGTGCCCTCGACGACATGGATCCCGTCGACCGGGCGGACACCGAGGCCACCATCGCCACCTACACCATCGACCACCTCTCGTATTCGGCCAGTCCCCCGATCGTCTTTGCCGTCCTCGACTTCGACGGGGGCGGACGGTTCCCCCTGGAACTGACCGACGTGGACCCGGCCACCGTCGACATCGGCGACCGGGTGGCCATGACATTCCGCAGGCTCTACACCGCAGACGGCATCCACGACTACTTCTGGAAGGCCAAGCCGGTGCGTGGACGCGCCACCGCCGACGGCTCACCGGCCAACTGAGCAGAGGAGACAGGCACATGGGATCGCACGGGATCAAGGATCGGGTGGCCATCGTGGGCATGGGGTGCACACGGTTCGCCGAGCATTGGGACAAGAGCCTCGACGACCTGATCATCGAGGCCTCAGAGGACACGTTCGCCGCAGCCGGTGTCACCAAGGACGACGTCGACGCCTACTGGCTCGGCACCGCCCAGTCCGGCATGAGCGGGATCACCCTGGCCCGGCCCCTCCAGCTGGAGGGGAAGCCGGTCACCCGGGTGGAGAACTACTGCACCAGCGGGTCCGAGGCGCTGCGGGCGGCGGCCTACGCCGTGGCCTCGGGGGCCTACGACGTGGCCATGGCCGTCGGTGCCGAGAAGGTGAAGGACTCGGGCTACCAGGGTCTCAACGCCTTTCCCATCCCCGGGGACGGCACCGCCCGCACCCTGACGGCGGCCGCCATGTTCTCCATGGTGGCCCCGGCCTACGGCAAGAAGTACGGCGTGGGTGACGATGAGCTGACCGAGGTGCTGGCCCGCATCTCGTGGAAGAACCACCAGAACGGCGCCCTCAACCCCCGGGCCCAGTTCCGCAAGGAGGTCTCCACCGAGACCATCTGCGCCTCGCCCCGGGTGGCCGGGCGGCTCGGCGTGTTCGACTGCGCCGGCGTGGCTGACGGGGCGGCGGCGGCCATCGTCGTCCGGGCCGAGGACGCCCTCCGGTACACCGACAAGCCCATCTACATCAAGGCGCTGTCATTCTCGGCCGGCAGCGGCTCGGGACTGATCGACCCGGAGTACGACTACACCTGGTTCCCCGAGTGCGCCCGGGCCGCCGAGGACGCCTACGCCCAGGCCGGGATCACCGATCCCCGGCACGAGCTGGCCATGGCCGAGGTGCACGACTGCTTCACCCCCACCGAGCTGGTACTGATGGAGGACCTCGGGTTCGCGGAGCGGGGCACGGCGTGGAAGGAGGTGCTGGCCGGCACCTTCGACCGCACCGGCGAGCTGCCGGTCAATCCCGACGGTGGGCTGAAGAGCTTCGGCCACCCGGTGGGGGCCTCGGGGCTGCGGATGTTCTTCGAGACCTGGCTCCAACTCCGCGGCGAGGCCACGACCGAGCGACAGATCCACACCGAAAAGAAGCTGGCCCTGACCCACAACCTGGGCGGCTACCCGGGCGAGATGGTGTCGTTCGTGTCGGTGGTCGGCACCGAGCTGGGCTGACCCGGGGCCGATGGCCCCCCGCTCTACGCCCGGACCGGCGCCTCGGCCTCTCGCTCGTCGAGGAAGGCCCACCACGCGTCGGCTCCCCGGCGGGCGGCATCGGTGACATCGGCGGGGTCGGCACCGAGCAGGGCCAGGGCATCGAGGGCCCAGTCGCCGTGGTCGTCCTCCATGCCGGCATGGACGTCCCAGAACTCCGTGCCGGCCGCGTCCATCCCGTACCACCGACGCAGTCCCTCCCCTTGGACGTGGCGACCGCCGCAGCCTGGGTCTCGTAGGCGGCCAGGCCGGCCACCGCGGCCACCGGGCCCTCGGAAACCAGGTCGGCGTAGGTGGCCACCAGGGCCTGGGCCGCCGGACCGGGATCGGGCGCCGACGGAGTGTCGAGGGCGGCGGCGAAGCGGTCGAAGAGGGCCAGGTGGGGCTCGGGCCGACTCAGCTCGTCGTGCAGGTTCTGGCCGACGGTGGCCGCCGCTTCCACCTCGCCCTCATCACGCAGATGCTCGACCACCGCGGTGAGCACGACAGGAAGGGCGGCTTCGAAGACCCGGTAGTTGACGGCGTACCGGGCCAGCTCGTCGGCACTCAGCTCGCCGGCCTGCCACCGGAGGTAGAAGGGATGAACGAGCAGCTCCCGTCCGTCCAGCGCGGCGGCCATGGCTCCGGACAGCGGGTGGTCGGGTTGGGCGCTTCCGGAGGTCCGGGCGGCGCCGTCAGGGTTCGATTCGGGATGCACGTTGGAGGAGGTCATGCCGCATCCTACCCAGCCCGGACGGCAGGTGCCCTTCCGGTCAGCGGGCCACGGCCGCCTGGTTGGAGGGATGGGCGTAGCGCCCACTGATGCGGGCCGCAGGGTCGGATACACCCGAGTCCGAGGCACTCCGCAACACCGGATAGCTGCCCTGGACGTCGTCGAAGCCACGGCTCCCGGCCGGGCGGAGGTAGTGCAGTTTGCGCTCCCGCTCCTCGGCCATCTGTCGCATACGCACCAGGAGGGCCACGTAGGCCGCCAGCGCCAACCCCGACACCAGGCTCAGGGCCCAGGCCGCGGTGCCGCCGGGGATGAAGCCGATCAACACGGTGCTGACGAAGACCATGGTCAGTACCCCGAGCGTGTCACGCCGACGTCGGCGGACCCGGTAACGGGCGTAGGCGTCGGGCAGACGGGCCGACGGGCCGAGCGGGTCCGGGTCCGTGTCCCTCGACTCGGTGACCGGTCCATAGCTGGTGGCGGCCACGCTGCGGTGATCGGTGGGACCGGCGTCGGCCTCGTGTGGGTCCCTCCCGAGGAAGGCCAACGCGGGACGAGGGAGTTGGTCTGCTCCGACCACGGACAGTTTGGGGACCACCGGGGCACCGGATCCTCCTCCGCCGTCGGTGCCCAGAAACGAGCCGTCGACCGACCGGAGTCGAAAGGCCGGCGTCACCACGGGCTCGGGGCCGGACTGCTCGAGGATCCGCAGTTGACGATGGAAGTGGGAGATGGAGTTGATGCCACCCACCGTCCGAGCCCGCCGCTTCAACAGATTGGGACCCAAGATGATCATCCATGCAACCAGAATGATGATCACGAGGATCATGCACATCAACTCCTCGGCCGTTCTGCCTAGGGAAAAAATTGTAACGAGATGGAATTCGACAGTGGTGGATGCCCACGGCTATAGCGTCCCTCGTGGTCGCCTTTTGGATCCTGATGGCGCTGGCCGGGGTGGCGGCCGTTGTCGACTGGGCCGCGGTGGGGTCGGACAACCATCGACTCGAGTACCTGGCCAAGCCCACTGTCCTGGCCGCGCTGGTGACCGCAGCGGTGGTCATCCCCCTCGATCGCACCGACCTGGTCGACCGGCGATGGTGGTTCGTGGCCGCGCTGGTGTGCTGTCTCGTCGGCGACGTCCTGTTGATGCTGCCGAGGAACCTCTTCGTCCCCGGACTAGCCGCTTTCCTCCTCGGTCACGGCCTGTTCATCGTGGGCCTACTGCAACCACCGGTCCCACCCGGTGTCCCCCCGTTCTCCTTCGCCGTCACCGGACTGGTGGTGGCGGCGGTGCTGGTCGTGACCGTGGAGTCCGTCCCCGGGACCCTTCTGGTGCGGTCACTGGTGACCACGCACCACCAGGACCTCGTCGCCCCGGTCTGCCTCTACATGGCGGCCATCGCCACCATGGTGGTGCTGGCCGTCAACGTCGGTGTCGCGGCCGCCGCCGTCGGGTCGGTGCTCTTCCTGGTGTCGGACACCTTGTTGTCGTGGAACCGCTTCGTCCGACCCGTCCCCTCCGGACCGGTGGCGGTCCACGTCACCTACCACTTGGCTCAGGCGTTCCTGGTGGTCTCGCTGCTCCACTGAGTAGTCCGGAGCCGGGCGGTCCGGTCCGAGCAACCCGGCTCGCCCCGGTGCGACACCCGGTGATGCCGTCACGGGCCGTTCCACTCGAGACCCCGGTACCTGCGATCAGCGTCGGTCGGCCATCGACTCAGTCGAAGATCGGCGGGACGTCGCGGCTGCGCTTCAGCTCGAAGAATCCCGGCGTGCCCGCCACGGCCAGCACACCGTCCCACAGGACGCCGGCGGCCTCGCCCTTGGGCGCCGGCGTGACCACCGGCCCGAAGAAGGCCACGCCGTTGACGCTGATCACTGGGGTGCCCACCTCGGTGCCCACCTGATCCATGCCGGCGTGGTGCGACTTCTTCAGAGCATCGTCATACTCGTCGGTCTCGGCGGCATCAGCCAACGACACCGGCAGTCCCACCTCGGTGAGGGCCTCTTCGATGGTGGCCCGGTCCTTCGGCTTCCCCTCGAGATGGAATTTCGTACCCAACGCCGTGTAGAGGGGCAGCAGCACCTCGGGGCCATGAGCCTGTTCGGCCGCGATGCAGACCCGGACCGGTCCCCACGCTTCGGCCAGCAGTTCGCGGTATCCGTCGGGAAGGTCGTCCTTGTCCGAGTTGAGATAGGCCAGGGACATCACGTGCCACTCCACGTCGAAGGACCGCACCTGGGCCGCCTGCAGGATCCATCGGGAGGCGATCCACGCCCACGGGCACAAAGGGTCGAACCAGAAGTCGGCGACATCCCGGCCCGGCCCACCCTCGGCGGTAGCTTCGGTGGCTGCGATCACATCGGACATGGGTACTCCTCGAGGTCGACGGCCCTAGGTACAACCCCACCGACCGCGTGGCATTCCCTAGCGGCCCCGCTCGTTCAGTGTGCGCCCTTCGGCGCCCAACGCAACTGCGTCCACTCCCCACCTCGGGTCCACCTCCACGCGCTGGACGATCCCAGGCGGTAGGAACAAGGACCTAACCCGGACCAGGAGCACACGACCATGACCCCGCAACGACCCACTGACGTCACACCGATCGAACGCTGGGACCGTCTACTCGAGGACAGGGTGGCCGTGGTCACCGGAGGCGGTGGTGGCATCGGGGAAGCGGTGGCGCGGCTGTTCGCCCGTCACGGGGCCCTGGTGGAGATCGCCGAACTGGACAGCGAGCGCGCCGAGCGCACGCTCCGGGCCGTCGAGGACGCCGGCGGGCGGGCCCGGATCCATGTCGTCGACGTCACCGTGGCGTCTGACGTCGACCGCCTGGCCCATGATGTCATCGACTGCCCACGGTCGGGTCGACGTGCTGGTCAACAACGTCGGGGACTACCGCCCCCTGGTCCGTTTCGAGGAGTCGACCCCGGAGTCGTGGCAGGCCATGTACGACGTCAATCTGCTCCACGTGTTCGCTGTCACCCGTGCCTTCCTCGGACCCATGCGGTCCGGCGGGAAGGGGTCCATCGTCAACATCCACTCCGTCGAGGGGATGCGTGGGTACCCCGGAGATCCGGTCTACGCGGCCATGAAGGCAGCCGTCGCCCACTTCACCACCAGCCTGGCGGTGACCGTGGGACGGCACGGGATACGGGTGAACGGCATCGGACCGGACCTGACCCAGACTCCTCAGGTGGACTACCTCAGCGGTCCGGCGGAGGAGGACCGGCTGTGGCCATCGTGGGCGCCCGTCGGGCGTCTGGGCTGGCCCGACGACCAGGCCCGGGTGGCCCTTTTTCTGGCCTCCGACCTCTCCGGATTCGTCACCGGGCACAACATCCCCGTCGACGGGGGCACCCGGGCTGGGGGCGGGTGGTTCTACTCCCCTGCCGCCCACCGCTTCGTCAACCGGCCCACCTCCCTCTGACCAGGGGCCGAGGCCGTCCCTTACGGTTGGTCGGCGTGGGCCGACCATCGACCACCCCGACGGTCGACGGTCACGTCCACGGCGAAGGCCTCGGACACGGTGGCACCGGTGAGCACGTCGTCGATGGCACCCGAGGCCACGACCCGTCCAGCCCGCATGAGGGCGGCATGGGTCACCCCGGGGGGTATCTCCTCGAGATGGTGGGTCACGAGCACCAGGGGTGGCACCACTGGATCGGCGGCCAGCGCGCCCAGTCGACCCAGGAGCCGCTCGCGAGCGCCGAGGTCGAGGCCGGCGGCCGGCTCGTCCATCAACAGCAGCTCGGGACTGGACATGAGTGCCGCGGGCCAACAGCACCTGTTGCCGCTCGCCTTCCGAGAGCAAGCCGAACGGCCGGTCGGCGAAGCTCTCGTCGCCGAACCCGGCGTCGGCCAGGAGGGCAGCGGCCTCCCGGCGGTCGTCGTCGCTGTACTCGTGCCACCAGGTCTCGAGGGCGGCGTTACGTCCGGTGAGCACGACATCGAGGGCGGCCAGCTCGGGTCGCAGGGTCCGGCTCACCGAGGCGCTGACCACGGCGATCCTCGTACGCAGCTCGCGCATGTCGACCCGGCCCAGTCGTTCGCCGAGGATCTCCACGGTGCCCGAGGTGGGGCACAGCGTGGAGCCCACCACCCGTAACAACGTGGTCTTTCCCGAACCGTTCGCACCGAGCAGTGCCCACCGTTGGCCAGCACCGATCTCCCAGCTGACGTCCTCGAGGAGGGCCCTCCCGTTGCGGACCACGTACACGTTCTCGAGCCGGACCACCCGGCCGGCTACCGGCTCAGCCACCAGGGGCTCCATGACCATCGACTTCGGCTGGTCCCGGGTAGGCGTCGGACACAAGAGTCGCAGCATACGGTGGCGAAATGGGGGTCCGCCGCGGCCGGTCGATCCCCGGGGGCTTCGTCGCCCGTCGGAGTGTTGGCCAATGGCAACGCTCCGGTAAGGACGCAGGATGCCAACGGAGCCGGATCATCGGGCTCGACGGGAACGTCGTTGACCAACGTCAACGCACCCGTTGCCGGGGCCAGTCCGTCGGCCTAAGGGCCGTCGTGTAGAGCGCCCGGATTAGCGGAAGCTCTCCAGGGCGATATCCCCTCTCTGGCGAGCCGAGGCGGAATGTCACTCCCGGTATGAGCTTGTCATCATCGGCACCCGGGGGCCGGAGTCGATGCCCGCCGGACTCCGGGCCCAGCCACCAGTTCAGATCCCGAGTCCCCGCAGGAGGTGCCGGGTCATCCCATTGCTAGTCCGGTAGACCTTCCGCCGGGCCACACGTTTGGCGTAGGAGCCCGGCCCGCGGCTGGCGGCCTGGACGTTGCCCAGATCACGGGCCGCCCGGTAGAGCTGGCTCCTCAGCGAGTGTCGCGCCATGGCCGCATCCTAGGTGCCGACCCCGACGGCCTACCGGATCAACGGTCCGCCGAATCCGGGATCCGGCCGAGCTCAGACGGCCGCTCCGTGCGACTCCCAGTACCGGTTGAGGTGGCCCTGGGTCTTGAACACCCAGATGATCCAGCCGACGAACGGGATGAGGACCCAGAAGCCGGTCAGGCCGGAGATCGGCTTCTCCCTACTCTCACGGGCGTACAGCGCGCCTATCTCGGCGGGCAACAAGAAGATGTTGACGATGCCCAACAAGATGGCGAACAGCAACCCCAGGCCCCCGCCGATCCCTTCGTCGGCGTACTCCTTCATCTCCTTGAAGGAGGCATACTGCCAATACAGGCTGTAGATGCCCAGGGTGATGATCGACAACAGGATGACCGCCACCGGATTCCGCACCGTTCCCACGACGTCACGTCCCACTACCGCCTCACTTCCCTCCGGCCACTCGCCGGAACCAGGCAGAGTTGAGCACACGCGACGGCACGGTGTGTCGACCGCAGCTCTCCACCGGGCTTTCGAGAGGCCACACCCATGCCGCGGCGATCGACTGCACCTCGATGGGTAGATGGGCCCGGTCGAGGGTGGCAGGTCGAGTCAGCGACGCGACACCGTCCAGCTGCGCTCTTCGACCGCGCTTCGCTCTCGAGTCAGTTCGACTTGCGCCTACCCCGTCCTCCCACCCAGACCACGAGGCTGACCATCAGCAGCACCATCCCCACTCCGGCCACAAGCAGACCAAAGCCGGCGATGATGTTGCCGAGAAGTGGGGCCGGTGAGTTGTCGTGGATGTTCTGCCATCGGGGATGGAAGCCAGCCACGGCGACCGCTCCACCGAACACGAAGATGGCCAGTCCGGCGCCGGCGACGCCGAGGTCGGCCTCCATGGCCTGCTTCGGATTACTCCTGACCTCGGCGATCCACGCCCTGCGGTCGCGGCGGTCCTTGTCCTTCCGTTGCCGGCGATTCCACCGCCGCTTTTGCCTCATCGCCTGACGATACCGATCCCCGGGTACCCAAGGAGTCGGGCCGTCCGACCGGAGCAGACGTCTCCCAGAGTGGACGGGATCGGATCCGCGCTGTCCATCGGCGCTCAGGACACGTTGAAGCGGAACTCGACCACATCGCCGTCCTGCATCACGTACTCCTTGCCCTCCACCCGGGCTTTGCCGGCGGCCCGCACAGCGGCCAGGGAACCTGCTTCGATGAGATCGTCGTAGCTGACGATCTCCGCTTTGATGAAGCCCCGTTCGAAGTCGGTGTGGATGGTGCCGGCGGCCTGTGGGGCGGTGTCCCCGATGTGGATGGTCCAGGCTCGTGATTCCTTTTCCCCGGCGGTGAGGAAGGTCTGCAGTCCGAGGGCCCGGAAGCCGACATGGACCAACTGCACCAATCCGGACTGGTCCTGGCCGTAGCCGGCCAACAGTTCGGCGGCGTCGTCGGGGTCGAGTGCGGCCACTTCGGACTCGATCTGGGCGCACACCACGACGGCCTCCGCCGGAGCCACCAGGGCGGTCAGTTCGGAGCGCAACGCCTGGTCGTCGAGGGCCCCCTCGTCCACGTTGAACACGTAGATGAACGGTTTGGCGCTGAGGAGGTGCAGCTCGTTCAGAAGCGCCGGATCGACTTCACCCGCAGCCACCGCCGAGGCGATCGTACGCCCGGCGTCGAGAATCACCTGAGCCTGTTCGGCCGCCCGAAGTGCGGGGACCAGATCGGGCTGCTTACGGGACTCCTTGGCCAGGCGGGTGATTCCGTGCTCCACCGTCTGCAGGTCGGCCAGGATCAGTTCGGTGTTGATGGTCTCGATGTCGTCCCCGGGCGCGATCCGTCCGTCAACGTGGATCACGTCGGGATCGGTGAAGACCCGCACCACCTGACAGATGGCGTCGCTCTCCCGGATGGCGGCCAGGAATTTGTTTCCCAGTCCTTCGCCCTCCGAGGCGCCCTTCACGATGCCGGCGATGTCCACGAAGGTGACCATGGCCGGGACGATCTCCTTGCTCTGGAACAGCCCGGCCAGGCGGTCCAGGCGGGGATCGGGTACGGCCACCACCCCCACGTTCGGCTCGATGGTGGCGAACGGATAGTTGGCCGCCAGGACCTCGTTGCGAGTCAAGGCGTTGAACAGGGTGGACTTCCCCACGTTGGGGAGGCCGACGATACCGATGGACAGTCCCACGGGTGGCTCCTCCAAGAGTCGTGACGGGCCCGACGGCGAAACGGGCCAGGGGAAGAGCGTAGGTGATCACCGCCAGTCCCCGAACCGGGCCGACCACCACCTGCCGGGTCGACGCCGTCGGGGGAACCGGGCCGTCTCCCGTCAGGTGACCGATCTGATCAGATACTCACTCATGGTCGAGCTGCGCAGTCGGGCCATGTCGAGGCAGGCATCGACGCTGGTGATCATCCGACCGACGTTGGCCTCGAGCTCCTCGGGTGTGGTGGCGTTGAAGAAGAGCATGGGATCGGCCACATGGGCGGTGGAAGGCCACCCCTCCTCCACGATGCCACCGATCTCCCGGGCGTTTTCACTGAGCGAGCGCACGACCTCGTTGCGGACGTACCGGGTCCTCGGCTGGAGCTCCCCCGATACCGGGGACTGGGTGCCGTGCCAGCGGGTGATCCACTCCCGGTAGCCGAGGCCTCCGGGCCGGTGGATGAGGGCCACGGTGAGCACACCGGGCGAGCGGTCACCGTCAGGCCAGTGCCGAGGCCCGGCGTACGCGGTGGTCCCATAGTCGTCGTAGAGCGACTCGACCACCAGATAGGCGGCCCACTCCAGTCCCAGGTCCGACACCGCCTCTTCGACACGGCCCCGATGCTCATAGCTGTCCAGCCATACCGAGATCTCAGCCACATGGGGCGCCTCGCCGTCGGGAGGCGGTGCCGGTGACGGGGCCGGGGCGGCCTCGGAGTCATGGACGTTGACCGACAGTCCCCGCACCCCCGACGCCAACAGTCGGGGCACCGTCTCCTCCAACAGGCGGTCTCGCAGCGCGTCGCCGGTGTCGGGGGAGCCCTCCCCCCACAACAGGATGATGACCTTCTCCATGGACCGGGCCGGTCCGGTTCAGTTGGACGTCGGGGCGGGAATCCGGCACGCCCCATCGATGTCGAACACCTGGTTGAACCGGCCGAGGGCCAGCCACGAACCCACGCACAGGGCCAGGTCCACCAGTTCGTCATCGGTGAAGTTGTCGTGCAGGCGGGACCAGAAGAGGGCATCCATGCCCAGGTGATCCTGCGCATAGCGCTGCGCGAACTCGGCGGCCAGCCGCTCCCGCGGGCTGAGCCCGCTGAGGTCCCCGCGTGCCCCGACTCGCTCGTAGAACTCCTCCTCGACCTCGCCGGGGTCGGCGGCCCGTCCCGGGACGTCACGTGCCGTCCGCCAATCGAGGCAGATGGCGCACTGGTTGATGCGGGCCATGGTGGTCCGGGCGGCCTCGAACTCACGCAGACTCAACGACGACCGCTCATAGACGGCCGCGCTGTAGGCACCGGCCGCCGAGGTCAGGGGTGGAGCCAACTCGGTCCACACATAGACCAACGGGTCCTTGTCCACCGGCACGGTCACGTGTGGCATAGCTCCCCATCCACTGTCGGCACGCCCCCCGCATCCCGGGGGCTCACGGTGCTCATCGGTCGCGGTCACCCGATCAGCCGGAAGACCCGGGTCCGACGTTACTGCTCAGGAGCCGGCCAGTGCCGGTGCAGGCAGCCGGCGGACCACCCGGCCCGCCAGGGCGCTGAGGAACTGGGTCCACTGGCGCTGCCCCATCAACCACAGCCAGAGCTCGCGTCCGTTGGCCACGACGACCTCGACGAACTGCTCGCGGCTCATCCCGGCCGGCTCGAGTGCCGGCTGCCACCACCGCCAGAGCCACACGCCGATACAGATGTCGTCGGAGAAGCCGGCCCGCCAGTCCTGACCCTCGAGCAGGGCGTCACGGAGTCCCGCCTTCAGGTCGTCGGGCTCGCCCGGTAGCTCCAGCCTGGGACCCCCCTCGACCGCGAACACCGTCATGACCCCAACCTTACCGAGCGCGGGGCGCCGGAACCGGCTGGTTTTCGGCCGACCAGGCACAACGGGACAAATCGGAACACAACCTTCATATCGCCGGGGCTCCGGGCCGACGAGCGGACGTCAACCTTGCAGTCCACCACCCGTTCGCCACCTACCGGTCGGGCAGCACGGGTGCCCGGTCGGTGTCCTGATAGGCCGAGACGTGCTCGGCGTAGTCAATGAACAGTGGGGCGTCGGGATCGAAGGGACGGCGGAGGCTGTCAAAGGCGATCCGCTTGTCGAAGGAGTCCAGCTTCATCAGTGCCTCGGGATTGTCCAGCTCCCGGAAGTCCAGCCGGCCCCTGGCGTTGTCGAGTGCCGTGCGTCCCCGCTCGGTGCGGACCAGCACGCTGCTCCACCCGTCCATGGAGCCCACGCTGCCCACCGAGAGGTCCGCGCCCCGTCCCAGGAAGTCGGCGCACTCGTCACAGCCCTTCAGCGCGGCACCGTGGAAGTTCTTGATGGGCTCGTCGACGGCCAGCTCCCCGTCGCGGTACTCCACGATCATGCGCCCCCGGATGACGTCGACCTTGCTGACCCGCTCGAGGTCGATACCCCGGTCCTGCTGGAGCAGCTGCAACATCAGGCCCTGGTAGTCGAAGCTCTTGGTGCAGAGCAGTGCGATGGTGAGGACCACCGAGTCGATCCGGTGGGCTCCGGTGGGCCAGCGGCGCGACTGCATGGCCCGGATGCCCTGGATCTCACAGGGGGTGCCCACCACGGCGATCCGCGGCTTGGCCGGCAGGTCGTATGCGGACAGGTCCAGCTCCGCCAGGGCCATGGTCTGGTTGTAGTAACTGCCGGCGGCGTCGATGATCTCCTTGGCCGTGGTGGCGATGTGGGCCACACCCTTCCACGGCTCGTCCGGGTCGTCGCTCGGCCGGGTGACCAGTGCACCGTCGATCTCGCCGCCGGCCAGGGCGGCGACGAGCAGGGCTGACACCACACCACCGTCCTGGGCGTCGTCGGGCCGGGCCCCGGCCCGCACGGCGTAGGCGTCCATCACCGCGCCCAGACCGTCCCCGGGTGGGCCGCCGGTGATCTTCCAGTAGTTGTCGGCGGCGTCGGCCCGGACCACGGTGCCCTCGCCTACCGCACCGTCGGAGGCATCGCCGGTCACCGTGGAAGGTGGCCACAGCGCCTCGTAACGCAGTCCGCCCCGGGGACAGAAGTCCCAGCACAGCGAGCAACCCGTGCACATCTTGACCAGCTCGGGCAGGTCGGTGTCCTCGTCGATCCCGATGGAGTTCGACGGACAGGCGGCCACACATGTCCCGCACTGGATGCACCGATCGGCATCGATCACCCCGGCCTGGAGCTCCCAGAACCACGTCTTCCCCGGTGGTTCGGCGATCCCGTTGATCTCGTCTCGGATCCGGTAGGCCTTCATGACGGCGGCGCCTTCTTCGTGGCCGGGGTCTTCTTCGTGGCCGGGGCCTTCTTCGTGGCCGGGGTCTTCTTCGTGGCCGGGGCCTTGGTGGCACCCATCACCACCGGCGTGCCGGTCCCCTCCTCGGCCAGGGTCCGGCGCAGTTCGTCGTTGGGCACCCGGCGGGCCCAGTTGTAGAACGGCTCATCCTCCCGGCGCTCCGACTGGTAACGACGGACCACCCGCAAGAGCGCGTCGGGCACGTCGTTGACCGGCCGGGCGTGTTCGATCCAGTCGATGAAGGACGAGCCGGCTCCGAGGGAGCCGCCCATCCCGATGTCGACGGCCTCGGCCAGGTGGTTGCCCACGTGGGCCACCTCGCCACGGAATCCGATATCGGCGATCTGGGGTTGGGCACAGCTGGCCGAACATCCCGAGAAATGCATGCGGATGACGCCGGCGTCCTCATGGGGCCCCGAGCGTGCCCCGGGCACCGGGGTGGCCCCGACCGGCTCACCGGCCAGCTGCTCGTCGAGGAAACGGGCCCACTTGACCGCCCGTTCCTTGGTCTCCACGATGGCGTACCGGCAGAACTCGCTTCCGGTGCAGGCCACCACACCTCGGGTGAACGGACCGGGGTACGGCGAGTACTTCTGCAACAGGTCCTCGGTCAACAGATCGTTGATCCGGTGTTCGGGGACCCCGGTGAAGGTGATGTTCTGGTCGGTGCCGATGCGCACCGTGCCGTCGCCATACGTCTCGGCCAGCCGGGCCGCCTCCACCAGCTCGAGACCGTTCATCCGTCCGACGGGCACCGAGCACCCCACGTAGAACAGGCCGGGCTGCTTTTGGGGGTGCACCCCGACGTGATCACCGCGGTAGCGCTTGGTCAGGTCCTCACCGCCCGGAACCAGATCGAAGCGGGCCCGCTTGGCCAGTTCCTCACGGAAACCCTCGGACCCGAGCTCTTGGACCAGGTAGCGCATCCGGGCCAGGCCCCGGTTCTCGCGATTGCCCAGCTCGCCGAAGAGCTGGGCGATGGCGCGGGTCACCTCGACGGCCTGGTGCTGACCCACGAACACGTCGATGTCCGAGGCCATCCGCTCGCCATCGGAGAGCCCGCCTCCGGCCAGCAGGTTGAAGCCGAGGGTGCCGTCGGCCGCTCGGGCCGGCCACAGGCCGATGTCGTTGATCTCGGCCTGCGCGCAGTCCTCCACGCAACCGGTGACCGACATCTTGAACTTACGGGGCAGGTTGGCGTACTCCCGGTTGCCGGTGAAGAACTCCGACACCTTGCGGGCGATGGGCAGGGCGTCGAAGGCTTCATGGGCGTCGACACCCGAGACCGGACAGCTCAGTACGTTGCGGGCCGAGTCGCCACAGGCCTGCACCGTGGTCAGTCCGACGGCAGCGAACCGCCGCCAGATGCGGGGGATGTCCTCGATGCGGAGCCAGTGGATCTGGACGGTCTGTCGGGTGGTGAGATCGGCATAACGGGATCCGAAGACCCGGGACTCGGTGCCGTCGGGACCCTCGCCGAAAGCATCGGCCACCACGCCGATCTCTCGGATCTGGGGAGCGGTGAGGAATCCGCCGGGGATCTTGACCCGCATCATGAAGGCGTCCCCACCCTGCTTCTGGGGATAGATGCCGGCCCACTTCAGACGCTCGACTTCACCGGGCACCTTGGCGATGCCCGCCGGGCCCTCCTTGGAGTAGGTGTCGATGATGGCATCGGCGATCTCCAGGGGATGGCGCTCGAGCTTCCACTGCTCGATCTCGTTGAGTTCGCCCTCGGTCCGGTACGGGTTGATGAAGGGCATGGGCCGCTCGGTCCCGCGGATGTTCAGCCCGTACAGCTCGTCGCGGTCTTTGGTCATCTCACGAACACGGCGCCAGGGGCGGTGTTGTCATCTCAGATGTGCAGTCCGCACTCGACCTTGTCCGAATCGGACCAGCGCCCGGCACGGGGGTCCTCACCGAACTTCACCGGACGCGTGGTGGGCGCGCACCCGATGGAGAGGTACCCCTTGGACAGCAGGGGGTGACGGGGGATGCCGTGGTCGGCGCCATATCCGGCGATGTCCTGCTCGGTCCAGGTGGCCAGCGGATTGATCTTGACCATGCCCCAATTCTCGTCGTAGGCGACGATGGGGGCCTCCCGACGGGTAGGGGCGTCGACCCGCTTCAGACCGGTCATCCAGGCTTCCTTGCCCTCCATGGCCTGCTTCATGGGCCGGACCTTGCGGAACTCGCAGCACTGTGCGCTGCCGCACGGCCAGTCTTCGGCGCCGGCCACCGGCTTGGTCACGGTGAGGTTGAGGTCGTAGCGGTTGCGGATGGTCTCCACGTACTCGAGCGTCTCGGGGAAGTGTGACCCGGTGTCCAGGAACACCACCTCGATGGTGGGGTCCACCCGGACGGCGATGTCGATCAGGACCGCCTCTTGGAACGAGGACGCCATGGCGATCTTGGACCCAAACCGGTCGATGGCCCAGGCCACGATCAGACCCGCCGGCGCCGTCTCGAAGGCGGCGGACTGCTCGTCCATCTCCTCTTGCAGCTGCATCAGTTCTGACTTGCCGGCCACGATGCTCACGTTCAGATCCCTCTCAGTCCTCGGTCGTGCAACTGCGTCCTGCCACTGCTCCGGTCGGATGCGACCGACCCGGCCGGGTCGCCACGCACCACTCCAGGCCTTGCTTGTGCCGGCCCATCCGCCCCCGCCCCGGGCAACGAACCGTCCCAATCAAGAACCCTCAGACCACCCGTCCCATTCCACGACCTGATCCACGGCGACCGCGCCCAGGCCGGCGGGTCCTTGGTCCCGTCGGTCCAACGCAATCGGAGAAGTGCCTGGCAGTCGCCCTGTATCAGGTCATGCTGGAGCGGTACATCCGACCCCGGAGACTATACATGAGTAATCAGATCAAGTTTTGCGAGAATCCAGGTCGATCCGGTAGGAAATCCAGCACCGGGCACCGTTTCGGAGCGGTGGGAACCGGCATCGAATTGACCGGATTCCCGTCATGACACCCGCTCCCGAGACCGACGGCGAGGGCACTCCGGAACACCCCGGGCCCGTCGACGGCGACGCGTCGGCATCCGACTATCCGGTGGTCCTGTCGCTCGACGGGTGCCCGTGTCTGGTGGTGGGAGGCGGACCGGTGGCGGCCCGGAAGGCCCAGGGCCTCGTGGAGGCGGGTGCGGTCGTGACCGTGGTGACCCGCCGGTCGAGTCCGACGATGGAGGCACTGGTGGGAGCGGTCCGGTTCGTCGTCGAGCTGCGCCCCTACCGCGAGGGCGAGGCCGCCGGCTACGACCTGGTCGTAACGGCCACCGGTGATCCGACCGTCGACCGTCGGGTCGTCGCCGACGCCGTGGCCGCCGGGGTCCTGGTCAACAGTGCCGACGGGGACCGTCCCGGAACGGTGCGGCTCCCCGCGGTCATCCGGCGGGGCGCGGTGACCGTGGCCGTGTCCACCGGCGGCACCACGCCGGCCCTGGCCCGGTGGGTCCGGGACCGGATCGCCGAGGCCCTTCCCGCACAGCTGGGCGCGGTGGCCACCCTCGTCGAGGAGGCGAGGGCCGAGGTGCGCGCCGCGGGGCGGGCCACCGACTCGGTGGACTGGTCCGGCCTCCTCGACCTCGTCGTGCTGCCCCTGGTGGAGGCCGGTCGCGTCGACGAGGCCCGTGCCGCCCTCCGGGACGCCTGGGACGCCCCGGATCGCGCCCCCCGGGCCGAACCCGGGGGGTCACCTCGGTCCGGTGAGGATCGGTCGGGTGAGGGTCGGTAAGGTGAGGGCATGAGTCCCGATTCCGCTCTCCGCCTCGACGAGATCGACCTCTCGGACCTGGACTTCTGGGCGCGCCCGTGGAGTGAGCGGGAACATGCCTTCGCCCTCCTGCGACGGGAGCGACCCCTCGCACTGTTCGACGAGCCGGACCTCTCGCTGGCCTCACCCCTGGCCCCACCCCGCGGACCCGGGTACCGGGCGGTGACCCGGCACGCCGACGTGGCCGAGATCAGCCGCCACCCGGAGATCTTCTGCTCCGGAAGGGGGGCGGTGAGTATCTTCGACCTCCCGCCCGAGATGGTGGAGTACTTCGCCGGGATGATCTCGACCGACAATCCCCGACACGCCCGGCTCCGTCGAATCGTCTCAGCGGCGTTCAATCCCCGGCGGATCAAAGCCATCGAGGAGAACATCGAAGCGGTGGCCGATCAGGTGATCGACCGGGCCGCCGGCCTCGGTGAGTGCGACTTTGTCACCGAGATCTCCGCTCCCCTGCCGCTCGAGATCATCTGCGAGATGATGGGGGTGCCGCCCTCCGAGTACGCCACCGTGTTCCACGCCACCAATGTGATCCTGTCCGGTGGCGATACCGAGTTCATCCCCGAGGGGACCGATCCGATGGTGGCCGGGCTGGAGGCCGGGGCCACCCTCACGGCGCTGATGAAGGAGCTGGCAGAAGCCCGGGTGGCCCAGCCCACCGACGACCTGACCACCGCACTCATCACCACCAACATCGACGGCGAGGCCCTGACCCACGACGAGGTGGCCTCCTTTTTCATCCTCTTGCTCACGGCCGGCAACGAGACCACCCGCAACTCCATCTCCCATGCGCTCCTGGCCCTCACCGAGCATCCCGACCAGCGAGCGCTGTGGCAGGCCGATCCCGTCGGCATCGCCGCCACCGGCGTCGACGAGGTTGTGCGGTGGGCCTCGCCGGTGATCTGGATGCGCCGGACGGTCACCGAGGACACGGTGCTCTCGGGACAAGAGCTCCACGAGGGCGACAAGGTGCTCCTGTTCTACAACTCCGCCAACCGTGACGAGGACGTCTTCGACCAACCGTTCACCTTCGACGTGCGCCGCTCGCCCAATCCCCACTTCGGCTTCGGGGCCGCCGGCCCCCACTTCTGCCTGGGGGCCCACCTGGCCCGGCGTGAGATCGACGTGATGATCCGCCAGCTCCTGCGACGACTTCCGGACATCGAAGCCAGCGGCGAGCCCGACCGGCTCCACTCCAGCTTCATTAACGGGATCAAGCACCTGCCCTGCACGTTCACCCCGGCCTGACGGCCGTCGGTCTCAGGGCTTGGCCACCATGACCACGGCGGCCACGACCAATACCACGGAGAGTGTCGAGGCCAGCACGACGACCCGCAGGCACTCGGCCCGGAGGTCGGGCCCGGCCGCGGCCACGGCCGCCGGCGGACCCTCCTCGTCGCCACCGGTCGACATCCCGGTCGACGACATCCCGGTCGACGAGGACACGGCGGCCTGGAGGCGCTGTTCGGCCGGCCACAGGTACAGCTCGGCCGAGACGGCCGCAGCCACCCACAGGGCCAGGCCGATGATGATCCAGCCGTCCGAGAACGACCAGTCACCGTGGCTCATGGCCATCAGCGACAGGCCCAGCACAGGCACGAGGAACAGGACCTTCCCCGCCCAGTTGACCCCGGGACGGTAGTAGCGGCGGAGGGTCTCCCGGTCCGGGCCCGACCGGCCGAGAGTCCACGCATTGGCACCGGCGATCACCAACGCCCCCAGGCCGACGGCCGCGGCCAGTACGTGGGCCAGCAGGATCACGTCATAGGCAGCGTCCCGGGCGTGGGCGACGGCCAACAGGTACCCACCGGTTGCGGTCATCGGGGCGATTCTGACACCGAAGCACGGCCCGTCGACCGGCAGGTCCTGGCACCAACTGCCTCCCCGGGATTGCTACGCTCGTCACAGGACCGTCATCTTCGCCCGAGCACCCGGGTAGGAGGGTGTCGACGATCAGACCGAGGTGGCGACCAACGTGCGTAGAGAGACAGACCGGACGAGCAGGGGCCACGCGCGGCGCTGATGAATCAACTCCGACTTGATCCCCTGACCGGCCGCTGGGTGGTGGTGAGCACCGAGCGAGCCGCCCGCCCCCAGGCCTTCGCCCCGCGGGCGGCTTCGATCCAGGCGGACACCACCGCGCCGTGCCCCTTTTGTCCGGGCAACGAGGAGCGGGTGACCCCGACCCTCGAGACGAGGGACGCCGACGGGAACTGGTTGGTACGGGTGGTGCCCAACCGCTACCCGGCCTTCGAGGGGAACGCCCCCTTCGTCGTCACCAACCGCGGCCCGGTGTTCACGCAGGCCACCGCAGGCGGTATCCACGAGGTCATCGTGCTCTCCCCCGACCATCAGAACTCATGGTCGATGCTGAGCGACGAGCAGACCACGGCCGTGATGACGGCGATCAGCGATCGGATCGGGGAGCATGCGTCGATACCCGGCCTCCGCTACAGCCAGGCCATCGTCAACGCCGGTCGGGAGGCGGGTGCCTCCATCGAACACCCCCACGGACAACTGCTCGGCATGTCCTTCGTGCCCCGCGAGCTGGTCGAGGAGCAGGCCGGTTTTGCCCGCTTCGCCGGACGGTGCCTGCTGTGCACGGCGGTCGACGCCGAGGAGAACGTCAACCACCGGGTGGTCTACGCCGACGAGCGGGTCCTCGTGATCTGCCCGTTCTGGAGCGGGGCGCCCTACGAGATGCTGATCATCCCGCGTGCCCACGGACCCCACCTCCACCACAGCCCCCCGGCCGACCTGGTCGCCGTGGGCCGGGCCCTCAAGGTCACGCTCGGGAGGCTCCGCGAGGTGGTGGGGGACGTCGCCTACAACCTGGTGTTCCACTCCGCCCCCTACCGTGCCCCCGAGCCCTACCACTGGCACGTCCACGTGGTGCCCAAGCTGACCACGGTGGCCGGCTTCGAGCTGGGCACCGGGGTGATGATCAACATCGTGAACCCGGAACAGGCCGCCGAGGAGCTGGCCGTCCCGGTTTCAATGGCCCACGCCGGCTGACGGCGGTCCCGGGCCGCCCGAGCACGGTGGACCCCGTTTCGTGCCTCCGGCCGGGAACGGGGGCCGATGACGCTGGCGCCTAGGCCAACTCGAAGCACTGCGACCCGTACGGGGCCAGGGTGACCCGGTAGGGCTCGGTGCCGATCAGCGGGAAGGCCACCCGACCCAGCAGTTCGATGGGCTGGCGCCCGACCCACCGCTCCACGTGGAGCTCGGCCGGCTGGGCCAGACGGGACAGGTTGTGCACGCAGAGAACCGGGTTGACCGGACCCCGCTGGGCCTGGTCCGGGGCCGAGCGCACGAAGGCCAGCACCGACGGGTTGGCCGAGGAGATGACCTCCAGTTCGCCGGTTCCAAGGACCGGGAACTCGCGTCGCACGGCCAGGATCCGCCGCATCCAGTGCAGGAACGAACTGGGGTTGCGCTGCTGGGCCTCGACGTTGACGGCGGCGAACCCGTAGACCGGGTCCATCAGCGGTGGGAGGTAGAGCTGGGCGAAGTCGGCCCGGCTGAAGCCCCCGTTCCGGTCGGGGGTCCACTGCATCGGGGTGCGCACCGAGTCGCGGTCACCGAGATAGAGGTTGTCCCCCATCTGGATCTCGTCGCCGTAGTAGAGCACCGGGCTACCCCGGAGGGTGAACAGCAGGTAGAAGAGGAGCTCGGAGAGGCGGCGGTCCCGGTCCAGGAGCGGGGCCAGCCGCCGTCCGATGCCCATGTGGCGCTTCATCCGCGGGTCCTTGGCGTACTCGGAGAAGAGGTAGTCGCGCTCCTCCTCGGTGACCATCTCGAGGGTCAGCTCGTCGTGGTTGCGCAGGAAGATGGCCCACTGCGAGCTGCCGGGGGCCTCGGGGGTCTGGGCCAGGATCTCGGTGATGGGATAGCTCTGCTCCCGCCGCACGGCCATGAACAGCCGGGGCATCAGCGGGAAGTTGAAGCACAGGTGGCACTCGTCGTCGTCGCCGAAGTAGTCGGCCACGTCCGACGGCCACCCGTTGGCCTCGGCCAGCAGGATCCGGCCGGGATAGTTGTCGTCCAGCTCCTTGCGCACCCTGCGGATGAAGGCGTGGGTCTCGGGCAGGTTCTCCCCCGCCGTGCCGTCCTTTTGGAACAGGAAGGGAACGGCGTCGAGCCGGAAGCCGTCGAGGCCCGAGGTCGAGCCAGTAGCGCACCACGTTCGAGCATGGCGTCGGCCACTTCGGGATTGTCGTAGTTGAGGTCGGGCTGGTGGGAGTAGAAGCGGTGCCAGTAGTACTGGTCCCGCTGGGCGTCGTAGGCCCAGTTGGACCGCTCCACGTCGATGAAGACCACCCGGGCCTCGGGCCAACGCTGGTCGTCGTCGTTCCACACGTACCAGTCGGCCTTGGGGTTGTCCCGGCTGGAGCGGGACTCGAGGAACCAGGGGTTCTGGTCACTGGTGTGGTTGATGACCAGGTCGGCGATGACCCGGATGCCGCGGGCGTGCGCCTCCTCCAGCAGGCGCTTCAGGTCGTCGACGGTGCCCGATTCGGGGTGGACCGAGTAGTAGTCGCTGATGTCGTAGCCGCCGTCGCGCAGGGGGGACGGATAGAAGGGCAGCAGCCAGAGGCAGTCCACCCCGAGCCACTGCAGGTAGTCCAGTTTGGCGATCAGGCCCGGAATGTCCCCCACCCCGTCGTTGTTGCCGTCGAAGAACCCCCGGATGAGCACCTCGTAGAAGACCGCCCGCTGGAACCACAGGGGATCCTCCTCCGGTGGCGGCAGCGGGGCGTGATGGGCAACCTGATGAGTGAGACCACCCAGCGGTGCGAACGGAACGGACAGCGCGGGAGCCCCTGGGGATGATTCAACAGTCACGCTGGCACGCTACATCCGGCTCCGTGACCCGACGGGGAACTCTGCAGGTCAATCCGGTGGATCGGACGGGGAGCTCGGGGACGGACGTGATCCCTCGGACACCACCCGGGCCAAGACGCGGTCCGCGGCCCCGTAGGGGTCCAGGCCGCCGTCGAGCATGGACACCGCTGATGTCGTCCATGCTTCCCCCGGCCAGCTCGGCGTCGATCTGCTCGGACAGTCGGGCCACCAGGATCTGGTGGAACTCGCGCTCCAGGCGCTCCCGGCGCTGCGGAGCCAGTGTGCCGTGCTCGATCTGGTGGGCCCGGTGATCGCCGATGGCGGCCCACAGTCCTTCGACACCGTCGCCCGTGGAGGCCACCGTCTCCACGATGGGCGGGCGCCACGGTCCCAGCTCGGTGAGGTCGAGCATCAACTCGAGGTCCCGCCTGGTCTCGCGGGCCCCGGGGCGGTCGGCCTTGTTGATGACGAACAGGTCGGCGATCTCGAGCAGTCCGGCCTTGTTGGCCTGGATGGCGTCCCCCCACCCCGGATTGACCACCACCACCGTGGTGTCGGTGGCCGCGGCCACCTCCACCTCCTGCTGGCCCACACCGACCGTCTCGACCAGCACCACCGGCATACCCACCGAGGAGAGCACCCGGACAGCGTCGGGCACGGCCACGGCCAAGCCCCCGAGGTGGCCACGGGTGGCCATGGAGCGGATGAAGACGCCGTCGTCGAGGGCGTGGCTGGGCATGCGCACCCGGTCCCCGAGGATGGCACCCCCTGAGTAGGGGGACGAGGGGTCGACGGCCAGCACGGCCACCCGGCCGGGTCCGCCGTCGGGTCCGTGCTGGCGGGCCAGGGTGACCAGCCGGTCGGTCAGGGTGGACTTCCCCGCCCCGGGGGCACCGGTGATCCCCACCGTGTAGGCGTCGCCGGGGCCGCGGTAGGCCAATCCGGCCACGGCCCGGGACCGCGGTCGCCACCGCGCTCCACCAGCGACAACAGGCGGGCCAGTGCGGCCTGGTCCCCCCCTCGGGCGGCGTCGAACAGCGCGGCGGGATCGGTGGGGAGGGAGGCCGGCATGGAGTGTCGAGCGTATCCGGCCCCGGGCCGTACCTAGGCCCGGAAGACCTTGGCCCCGAGCGAGACCAGCTTGCCGTCGAGGTCCTCGTAGCCCCGGTCCACATGGTGGGCGTCGGTGATGACCGTCTCCCCGTCGGCCACCAGACCGGCCAGCACCAGCGCCGCCCCGGCCCGCACGTCGAAGGCCCGGACCGGGGCACCGGACAGGGCCTCCACCCCCCGCACCACGGCGTGGTGGCCCTCGGTGCGGATGTCGGCGCCCATCCGACGCAGCTCCTCGACGTAGCGGAACCGTCCGAAGAACAGGTTCTCGGTGACGATCCCCACCCCCTCGGCCACCGTGAGCAGGGTGACGAGCGAGCGGCTTGTAGTCGGTGGCGAAGCCGGGATAGGGCAGGGTGGCTACGTCCACCGCACGGAGCCGGTCCGCGGGATCCCGCGCCGACCCGCAGGCCGTCGGGCTCCTGGGTGATGTGGATGCCCGTGGCCGACAGCTTACGGATGAGCATGTCCATGTGATCGGGGCGACCGTCCTCGACCACCACCTCGCCGCCGGCCAGGCCGGCGGCGACCATGAAGGTGGCCACCACCAGGCGGTCGGGGATGACGGCGTGGCGGGCCGGGTGCAGGCGCGTCGACCCCCTCGACCTCGATGCGGGAGGTGCCCGCGCCGGTGATCCTCGCCCCCATGGCGTTCAGGAAGGCGGCCAGGTCGATGACCTCGGGCTCGCGGGCGGCGTTCTCGATGACGGTGGTCCCCTTGGCCAGGGTGGCGGCCATCAGGACGTTGTCGGTCCCGGTGTGGCTCGGGTACTCGAGCACCACCCGGTTGCCCACCAGTCGGGGCCGGGCGGCCACCGTGGACTCCACCCGACCCTCGACGTAGCCGTGGGACGAGGTGAATGCGGCGCCCATGGAGGTGAGGGCGTGCAGGTGCATGTCGATGGGCCGGGGGCCGAAGTCGTCGCCGCCGGGCAGGGACACCCTGGCCCAGCCGTGACGGGCCAGCAGCGGCCCGAGGACCACCACCGAGGCCCGCATCTTCTCCACCAGCTCGTAGGGGGCCTCGGGCACCACGGAGGCCGGCGTGGTCACCACCAGCTCGTCGGGGCCGTCGCCGCGCCGGCACGTCGACGCCCATGGCCCCGAGCAGCTCGCCCATGATGTCCACGTCGGTGATGCGGGGGACGTTGGTGAGCACGTGCCGTCCCTCGGCCAGCAGGCAGGCGGCCATCAGCTTCAGCACCGAGTTCTTGGCCCCACCGGCCCGGACGGTCCCCGACAGGGGGCCGTTGGGGGTGACGACGAAGCGGTCCACGGCCACCAGTATGGCCCGCTGCCGACGCGGGACCCTGATCGGCCGCACCGTCGCGTCGCCCCCGGACAGCCGGACCAGGATGCCGATCCTCGGGCCGATTGCCCCCGCCGCCAGCCACTATCGTCTAGGTCCGTGACGACGTCACCCGCCCAGGCACCCGACCGCAACCTGGCCATGGAACTCGTGCGGGTCACCGAGGCCGCCGCCCTGGCCGCGTCCCGGTGGATGGGCCGGGGGGACAAGGAAGGGGCCGACGGCGCCGCGGTCAACGCCATGCGGATCGTCCTGTCCAGCGTCGTCCATGGACGGGGTGGTGGTCATCGGCGAGGGCGAGAAGGACAACGCCCCCATGCTCTACAACGGCGAGCGCATCGGGGACGGCACGCCGCCCAAGGCCGACATCGCCGTGGACCCCATCGACGGCACCACGCCCACGGCCCTCGGCCGGGGCGGTGCCCTGGCCGTGATCGCCGTGTCCGAGGAGGGCACCATGTTCGACCCGGGACCGTGCGTCTACATGGAGAAGCTGGCCGTGGGCCCCCGGTCGGCCGGGTGCATCGACATCACCGCGTCCATCGCGGACAACCTCGACCGCCGTGGCCAAGTCCAAGGGGACCTCGGTCCGGGACCTGGCCGTGGCCATCCTCGACCGGCCCCGCCATGCCGAGCTGATCGCCTCGGTCCGGGCCACCGGGGCCCGGATCCGGCTGATCACCGACGGGGACGTGGCCGGGGCCATCGCCACCTCGTGGCCCGACACCGGGGTGGATCTGCTGGTGGGCATCGGCGGGACCCCCGAGGGGGTGATCGCCGCGGCTGCCCTCAAGTCGATGGGCGGCGAGATCCAGGGGCGGCTGTGGCCCCGCGACGACGCCGAGCGCCAGGCCGCCCTCGACGCCGGCTACGACCTCGACGCCGTGCTCACCACCGACGACCTGGTGCGAGGGGACAACTGCTTCTTCGCCGCCACCGGCATCACCGACGGCGAGCTCCTCCACGGGGTCCGCTACGACGAGTTCGGCGCCACCAGCCAGTCGCTCGTCATGCGGTCCAAGTCGGGCACCGTCCGGCTCATCGAGGCCCGCCACCCGCTGCACAAGCTGGCCGAGTACAGCGCCATCGAGTTCAGCTGACCGGCGGGGGCGCTGCCCGCCTGCGGCCGGAGGACGCCGGCCCGCCGGCTCAGGAGTTGTACGGGAACGACGTGGCGTTTCCGAAGGTGTAGATGCTGGCCGACGTGTCCACCAGCCAGTAGCCGAGGCCACTGGGGGTCCCGGCCATGCCGGTCACCACGTTGCCGTCCAGGTCGTGGGTCACGACCGCAGGGTTGTTGGCCGACCCGAATCCGTAGACCGTTCCGTCCTCGGTCACCTCCCAGTACCCCTGACCGTCGGGGGTGGCGGCGAAGGCCGTCATGGGCGAATCGATGGCGGTGCCCCCCGTGGAGCCCTGGAAGTCTGCGTCACCGAAGCAGAAGATCCCCCCGTCATCGGCCATCAGCCGGTAGCCCTGGCCGGTGGCCGTGGCCGCCATGGCCACCACGGGTCGGTTGAGGGGGATGGTGACCGATTGGAAGTTGGGGGCGCCGCCGAAGGGGAATACCCGTCCGGCCGCGTTGAACAGCCAGTAGCCCGGCCCGGTGGGATCGGCGGTGATCCCGGCGATGGAGTCCGTCGGGTCGTCCACCGACCCGTCGTTCCCGGCATCCCCGAACGGGGTCACGTGGCCGGAGGCGTCGACCAGCCAGTAGCCCCCGCCGTCCTCGGTACCGGCGATGCCCACGATGGGCTGGGCCAACAGCGCGGCGGCGAGATCACCGTAGAACCCGGCGTCCCCATAGGTCAGCACCTCGCCGTCGTCGCCGGCCACCCAGTAGCCGTGACCGCTGGGGGTCCGGGCGATGGCCGTGGCGAACGGTGTCAGGGGCGGGAGGACGGCCATCCCCACGATGGGACTGTTCAGGTGCATCCCCCCGGCCGACCCGGCGAAGGTGGCGTCGCCGAAGGCGAAGATGCCGCCGTCCGACGCCACCAGGAAGTAGCCACCGTCGTCCGAGGTGGCGCCCAGGCCCACGATGGGCTCGTTCAGGTGGATGTTCCCGGCCGAGCCGAAGAAGTGGGCGTCGCCGTAGGAGAAGATGCCGCCGTCCGAGGCCGCCAACCAGTAGCCGCCGCCGTCCGAGGAGGCCGACATGCCGACGATGGGCCGGTTGAGGGGGATGGCGCCGGCCGAGCCGAGGAAGGGGGCGTGGAAGGAGAAGATGCCGCCGTCCGAGGCCACCAGCCAATAACCGCCGGTCAGCGGGTCGGCGGCCATACCTACGATGGGCTTGTTGAGGTGGATCCCACCGGTGGAGCCGTAGAAGGTGGCGTCGCCATAGGCGAAGATGCCCCCGTCACTGGCCACCAACCAGTAGCCACCGCCGTCCGGGGTGGCGGCCATACCCACGATGGGCCGGTTCAGATGGATGGCCCCGGCCGAGCCGTAGAAGCCGGCGTCGCCGTAGGTGAAGATGCCGCCGTCGGCGGCCACCAACCAGTAGCCGCCCCCGTCCGGGGTGGCGGCCATGCCCACGATGGGCTTGTTGAGGGGACCGCCTCCGGCCGAACCGTCAAAGCCGGCGTCGCCGTAGTTGAAGATGCCGCCGTCGGCGGCCACCAGCCAGTAGCTGTCCGGGCCGTTGTACACCTGGGGTCGGACGGCCACCCCGTGGGCCGCCGTAGCGCCACCCGCCGAGGCGCGGACGGCGAGACGGGGGGCGGCGCCGCTGACCCCGGCCGAGGCCAACGCACCCACCACCATGACCACGGTGGCCGCCAGGGTCCCCCACCGTCCAGGTCGCAGCCGCATCGATGTCCCCCTTGATTCGTTGACGGGGGCGTACCGACCACCGATGCACGCCGGCACGATTTGTAGCACGGTTGCACCCCGGTCCGATACCCCCAAGTCGGAGTCCGTCGCTCCTGGACCGGGGGACCTCGCGGGATCGACCGGCTACCCGACGACCACCAGGCCCGACCACTCGGGTACCTCCAGATTGGTCTGGATGTCGACGGTCGAGGAGATGGTGGCCGTCCCGGCGTGCACCGCCGAGTAGTAGACCGTCCGGCTGCCGTTGCCGAACACCGTGTCCGAGACCAGATCCAGCCGGCCCGGAGGTATGACCCGTGGGGGTTCGGTGTCCTTGCCCGGGAATCGTGACCGGGGGACGCTGACCTCGATACAGGTCCCCGGGACGGCCCGGACCACAGGAATGGGCGACTGGCTGGACAGCACCAGGTGGGCGGTGGCCCTGGTGCCGTGACACCCGGTCGTGGTCACCGCGGACGGGACACCCGAGGTCGATGACGAGCAGGCCACCAGGGTGAGCCCGAGGGCCGCACAGGCGGCCAGGGCCCAACGCCGCCTCATCCGGGCATGCCGGCCGCTGCCGGGCTCAGGTGGTGGAGGAGGCGGTGGCGTCCACCGCCTCCAGCCGTACCTGGGCGCGGCGCAGCTCGGCCGCGACTTCGACCTGGTCGGCGTCGGGCTCCTCGTCCTCCCCGGCTCCCGACCCGGAGCCGGCGGCGCGACCGGCCACCCCACCGAGCTCGGCCACCCGGGCCTCGGCGGCCTCGAGGGCGGCACGGGCCCGGTCCACGTCGATCTCCCCGGCCAGTTCGGCCACGCCGACCAACAGGGTCACCCTGGTCCCCGAGGCGACCGGCTCCCCGTCGTCCCCGACCACGCCCTGTTCCACCTGGACGAAGCCGCCGTGGACGGCCACCCGCTCGTCCTCGCCCTCATCACGCACCACCCGGACCACGCCGGGCTCCACCGTGCCCACCAGGGGGGTGTGGCCGACCAGGAAGGTGATGTCCCCCTCGGCGGTGCGGAGGATCACCTCGGAGGCCAGTCCCGTGACGAGCACCCGCTCGGGGGTGACGAGGCTGATGGTGAAGAGATTGCTGTCGGCCATGGTTCGGACCGGCCCCGATCAGTCGTTCTCGAGTGCGTGGGCCTTGGCCAGTGCCGACTCGGCACCGCCCACGTTCAAGAAGGCCTGCTCGGGGACTTCGTCGAGATCGCCGTTGACCAGAGCCTCGAAGGACTCGACGGTCTCCTCGACCGGCACGGTCACGCCCTTCAGACCGGTGAACACCTCGCCGACGTTGAACGGCTGGGACAAGAAGCGCTGGATCTTGCGAGCCCGTGTCACCGTTACCCGGTCCTCCTCGGATAGCTCGTCGAGACCGAGGATGGCGATGATGTCCTGGAGCTCCTTGTAGCGCTGGAGCACCCCCTGGACCCGACGGGCCACGTTGTAGTGGCGGTCGCCGACGATCTCGGGAGCCAGGATGTTCGAGGTCGACGACAACGGGTCCACGGCCGGATAGATGCCGAGTGAGGCGATGTCACGAGACAGCTCGGTGGTGGCGTCGAGGTGGGTGAAGGTGGTGAACGGCGCCGGATCGGTGTAGTCATCAGCGGGGACGTAGACGGCCTGGAGGGAGGTGATCGATCGCCCCCTCGTCGAGGTGATCCGCTCCTGGAGCTGGCCCATCTCGTCGGCCAGGGTGGGCTGGTAGCCCACGGCCGAGGGCATCCGGCCGAGCAGGGTGGAGACCTCGGAGCCGGCCTGGACGAAACGGAAGATGTTGTCCACGAAGAGCAGCACGTCCTGATTCTTCACGTCCCGGAAGTACTCGGCCATGGTCAAGGCGGCCAGCGCCACCCGGAGCCGGACGCCCGGGGGCTCGTCCATCTGCCCGTAGACGAGGGCGGCCTTCTCGATGACGCCCGACTCCTGCATCTCGATCCAGAGGTCGGTCCCCTCACGGGTGCGCTCGCCCACCCCGGCGAAGACCGACACACCGCCGTGGTTGGTGGCCACCCGGTTGATCATCTCCTGAATGAGCACGGTCTTGCCCACGCCGGCCCCGCCGAACAGGCCGATCTTGCCACCCTGGACGTAGGGCTCGAGGAGGTCGATCACCTTGATGCCGGTCTCGAACATGACCGCCCGGGGCTCCAGGGTGTCGAAGTCGGGGGCGGACCGGTGGATCTCCCAGTGGTCCTCGGCCTCGCCGATGGAGTCGGTGTCGAGCGGCTGGCCTAGGACGTTGAACACGTGGCCGAGCACGGCGTCGCCCACCGGAACCTGCAGACCGCGACCCAGGTTGCGCACCTCGGCACCCCGGGTCAGCCCGTCGGTGGCACGGAGGCAGATGCAGCGAACGCGGCCGTCGCCGATCTGCTGGGCCACCTCGGCCACGATGATCTCCTTGTTCCCTTCCAGCAAGGCGTCGACCTCGACGGCCCCGTTGATCTCGGGCAGCGCATGGGGCGGGAACTCGACGTCGATGACGGGACCGGCGATGGCCACGACCCGGCCGGTGGGCAGGGTGGCGGCCTCGGTGGGCTGAGGGGCTGTGGTGGTCATGAGGGTTCGGATTCCTTCGTTTGGTCAGCTACGCGGAGCGAGGTACGTGGGGGACGGGGAGGAGACAGGTACTCGCCGGCAGGCTCGGGTCGGGCCACGGTCAGACCCTGGTCTCGATGATCAGTCCGCCCGTGTCGTCGTCGTTGCCGGCGCGCAGGGCCTCGGCACCGCCCACGATCTCCATGATCTCGGTGGTGATGGTGTCCTGGCGGGCCCGGTTCATGATCCGGGAGTACTTCTTGATCAGCTCACCGGCGTTCTCGGTGGCCGCGGCCATGGCCCGTTGCCGGGCGGTGACCTCGGAGGCCGCCGCCTCGAGCAGCGCTCCGAAGATCTCCGTCTCGGCGGCCCGGGGGGCGAGGGTCTCGAGCAGGATGGCGGCGTCGGGTTCGAACTCGGTGTAGCCCTTCGGCCCCTCCGCCTCGGCCGGGGCGTCCTCGTCGTCGGTCGCCCCGGCGCGCGGATCGACCAGCGGGAGGAGCTGGCGCACCTCGACCCTCTGGGAGCCGGCCGAGAGGAAGCGGGTGGTGACGATCATCACCTGGTCCACCTCGCCGTGGACGAACGGGGTGAGCACGGCGGCGGCCACGGCCCGGGCGTCGGTGAACGTGGGCCGCTCGCTCATGCCGGTGAACGACTGCTCGACGGCCTGGCCCCGGTACCGGAAGTAGCCCTGGGCCTTCTTGCCCACGGTGAACAGCCGCCACTCGGTCCCGTCGGACTCGAAGCCGGCGAGGAGCCGCTCGGTGGCCCGGAACACCAAGGTGTTGTACCCACCGCACAGTCCGCGGTCGGCCACGATGGACAGGACAGCCACCCGCTCGACGCTGCTCGGGGGTGCCGAGCAGCCGCCCGGCGGCATCGGGGTCGCCCAGCGCGGTCTCGAGCACGATCCGGTTCATGCCCTGCTGATAGGGCCGGGCCGCGGCGATCCGACCCTGGGCCCGCACGATCTGGGACGCGGCGATCAGCTCCATGGCCTTGGTGATCTTCTTCGTCGACTGGATGCTCTTGATCCGCCGACGGAGGATCCGTTCCTGACCTCCGGCCATGGGTCAGTCGCCCTTGCCGGTGTCGAACGAGTCGGTGAACTTGGCCAGGGCCGTGGCCAGCTGGTCGCCCTCGGGAAGCTTCCCCGAGTCACGGATACCGTCCAGGATGTCGGCATGGTTGGCCCGGAAGTAGGCCCGGACCTCGATCTCGTAGCGCTGGACCTCGGAGACGGGCACGTCGTCGACGTACCCCTCGGAGCCGGCGAAGATCACCAGCACCTGCTCCTCCACGGGCACCGGGGCGTTGAGGCCCTGCTTCAAGAGCTCGGTCAGGCGGTAGCCCCGGTCCAGCTGGGCCTGGGACACCTTGTCGAGCTCGGAGCCGAAGGTGGCGAAGGCCTCCAGCTCGCGGAACTGGGCCAGGTCGAGCTTCAGTGTTCCCGACACCGCCTTCATGGCCTTGATCTGGGCCGCGCTCCCCACCCGGCTGACCGAGATGCCCACGTTGATGGCCGGGCGGACGCCCGCATAGAAGAGCTCGCTCTCGAGGAACACCTGGCCGTCGGTGATGGAGATCACGTTGGTCGGGATGTAGGCCGAGACGTCACCGGCCTTGGTCTCGATGATGGGCAGAGCGGTCAACGAACCCCCGCCCTCGGCCTCCGACAGCTTGGCGGCCCGCTCGAGCAGCCGGCTGTGCAGGTAGAAGACGTCACCGGGGTAGGCCTCGCGACCCGGGGGCCGGCGCAGGAGCAGGGACATCTGGCGGTAGGCCTCGGCCTGCTTGGACAGGTCGTCGTAGACGATGAGGGCGTGCTCGCCGTTGTCCATCCAGTGGGCGCCCATGGCGCACCCGGCGTAGGGGGCCAGGTACTTGAACGGGGCGGGGTCGGCCGCGCCGGCCAGCACCACCACCGTGTACTCGAGGGCGCCGTAGCGCTCCAGCGTGGCCACGGTCTGGGCCACCGAGGACTCCTTCTGGCCGATGGCGACGTAGATGCACTTCACCCCCAGACCCTTCTGGTTGAGGATGGTGTCGACGGCCACGGTGGTCTTGCCCGTCTTGCGGTCGCCGATGATGAGCTCCCGCTGGCCACGGCCGATCGGGGTCATGGCGTCGATGGCCTTGATGCCCGTCTGCAGGGGCTCGGTGACCGGCTCGCGGCGCACGATGCCGGGGGCCTGCACCTCCAGGCGCCGGGTCTCGGTGGTGGCGATGGGTCCCTTGCCGTCGAGGGGCTCGCCGAGGGCGTTGACCACCCGGCCGAGCAGGGCGTCACCCACCCGCACGGAGAGGATACGGCCGGTCGCCTTGACCAGCTGCTCCTCTTCGAGGCCGGTGTCGTCCCCCAGGATCACTGCGCCGATGGTCTCCTCGTCGAGGTTGAGGGCCAGGCCCTCGGTGCCGTCCTCGAACTCCAGGATCTCGTTGACGGCCGCACCCGGCAGTCCGGTGACCCGGGCGATGCCGTCGCCCACCTCGACGATGCGGCCGACCTGTTCGGTTCCCACCTCCGGCGTGTAGTCATCGACGTACCGCTTGAGGGCGGCGGTGATCTCGTCGGCGTTGATGGTCAACTCAGCCATCGGTTGGGTCCCTTCCTTCTGGAATTCGGTAGGCCGCCTCGGAGACGAGGAGGTGTTCCTTCAGTTCGTCGAGCCGGTGGCGGGTGCTGCTGTCGACCAGCAGGTCGCCGACCTGGACGACCACGCCGCCCAGCAGCTGCGGGGCGATGGTCACCTGCAGGTCGACCGGGTTGCCGGCCAGCACGACCCAGGGCCTCGCTCAGCTGGCGGCGCTGGTCCTCGCCGACCTCGGTGGCGGCCTGGACCCGGGCCACCCGCCAGCCACGGGCCCGGGCGGCGTCCTCGACCAGGGCGTCGAGCGTGGCCACGATGTCCCGGGCCCGGCCGCCCCGGACGGCGTAGGCGGCCAGCCGGCCGGTGGCCGGCAGGACCTGGTCCGCCGAGCAGTTCGGCGATGACCTGCTGGCGGACGGTGACGGGCAGGTCACGGTCGCCGAGGGCGTGTCCGCAGGCGTCGGTTGGACTCGACGGTCCGGGCGAAGCGGAACAGCTGGTCCTCGATCTCCTCGAGCTCGGGGACGGTGACGGTCTCGAACACGGCGGCGGCGTAGCCCGAGACCCGGTTGCGGGAGGCCATGCGGCCGAGGACCTCTTCGAGGTCGGGCTCGGCGGCCGTGGCCGGGGGCCGGGTGGCAGCGTGGGTCACCCGGGCGGCCAGCCAGTGGAAGGAGGCGGTCGAGCTCGCCGGCCGGCACCACCGTGACCGCCTGGTGGACGAGGCTGCGCACCTCGGGACGGACCTGCCCCTCGAGCAGATGGTCGAGTACGGCCCGGCGGGACGGCCACCGGTACCGATCCGTCGTTGATGGCCAAGGTGAGCTCGGTGCTGCCGTCGACCAGGTCGGCCACCGACGCCAGCTCCGCGCCGGCCTCGGCGAGCCCGCCGGCGGCGGCCAGCGACTCCTCCATGGCGGCCAGATAGCCCTGGAGGGCTGGGTTCACCGACCGCTCCCGGCGCCGGCGGCGGCATCGGTTGATCTCGGCCCGAACAGCGGCGATGGCCTCGTCGATGAGGTCCTGGTGGTCGGAGGCCTGGATCTCGCGGCCGATCACCCGCTCGGCGGCGGCCAGCACGATCTCGCCCACCCGGGCGCGTGACCTCTTCGACGGCGGCCTGACGGGCGATGACCACCTCGGCGTCGGCGGCCTGCACGATGCGGTCGTGGATGGCCTGGGCGTCGGCCTCGGCCCGGAGCTTGGTCTGATCGGCCGCCGTGGCGGCGTTGGACACGATCTCGCGGGCCTGGGTACGGGCCTGCTCGAGGAGCGGCCCGGCGCTCGACGTCGGCCTCCTCGGCGTCGGCTTTGGCCTTGTCGGCCGCCTCGAGCTCGCCGCGGATCTGGTCCTGGCGCTCGGTGAGGGCCTTGTTCAACACCGGCAGGACCTTCTTGCCGATGACCCACACCACCACGAGGAAGGCCAGGAGTACGACGATGAAGGTCCCGTTGGGGACGAGGAAGTTGCTGGTGGCAAGCGTCACGTTGGTCATCCTTGTTCACTCGGGTGGGGGCACCGGCTCCACGTCCCGCCGCTGGCCCCGGTCACGGGTGCCCGCCCTCGGGGTCGGCCGGCCGGCGCCACCGCGGTCCTACTTGCCCAGGGAGAAGACGAAGAGGGCGGCGAAGACCAGGTTGATGAAGTAGGCGGCCTCGCACAGACCCACGGTGAGGAACATGATCGTGGTCAGACGACCCTGGGCCTCGGGCTGGCGGGCGATGCCGGCGATGGTCTGGCTGCCGGCCAGGCCGTCACCGATGGACGCACCGACGGCGCCGCCGCCCAGTGCCAGTCCGGCACCGACCATGGCACCGGCGATCTTGATCGCGCTGTCCAGTGATGGGTCTGCTGCCATTGTTCCTTCTCCTTTTATGGGGTTCTCGAGATCGAGTGGGTTGTCGTTGAATCTGCCGTTGTCGTGGTCAGGCGTCGATGTACTCGCCGGTTTTGGCGTGCTCCTCGTCGGGAGCCATGGCGGTGTCGAAATACAAGATGGTCAACAGGGCGAAGATGAAGGCCTGGATGGCGCCGATGGCCATGTCGAAGAGCTTCCACACCACGGTGAAGGGCACCGACAGGATGGCACCGATGGGCGCGGGACCGAGCTTCCAGATGACCAGGGAGGCCAGGAGCGACAGCATCAGGCCCCCGGCGAACAGGTTGCCGAACAGACGGAGGGTGAGCGTGACCGGCTTGACCAGCTCCTCGACACCGTTCATGAAGGCGTTGACGAGGAACAGCTTGGGTGGGAACGGCCGGGTGAAGTAGTGCTTGAAGTACCCACTGACCCCCCGGTTCTTGATGGCGGCCCGGTGCACCAGCACGATCACGGTGAGGGCCATGGCCAGGGGCAGGTTGATGTCACTGGTCGGCGCGGGCAACCAGTCGTAGGGGCTGCCGATGCTGAGCACCTCGAACAGGTTGCAGGTGAAGATGAACACGAACAGGGTGAGGGCCAGAGGGACCACTTGGGCTCCCCGGGGGCCGATGGTGTCGTCCACCTGCTTTTGCACCGCCCCGGTGGCCAGCTCCCAGAGGAGTTGGAACTTGCCCGGCACCCCGCTGGTGGCCTTCGAGCGCAGGACCAGGCCCATGGTGATCACGACCAGGGCGGCGATGATCGTGGCCCAGATGATGTCGGCGTCGAAGGTGATGCCGAACAGCTTGAACTGGGGGTGGATGCCCGGCGTGATGTTGATCCCGAGCAACGGCGTGGTGAGGGGGTGGCTACCCAGTCCCATGGGGTCAGGCACCTCCCCGGGTGTCGTCGCCCGATCCCAGGGTCGGAGGCGGGGTGGCCGGAGCGACGTTGTCGTCGATCACGCTGGCGTTGATCACGTCGTCGAAGGTGGGCATGGGGCCCGACTTGGCCATGGAACGGGCCACGTTGGCGATCAGGATGACCTGGAACACGGCCAGGCCGGCCAGGATCCCGAAGCCGAGCTGGTGGGAGACGGTCATGAGACCCAGGGTGACCACGGTGATGATGGCCAGACGCCCGAGGGTGTTGATGGCCAGCGGCCGGCGCTTGTTCTCGACCCCGCTGTCGCTCACACGGGCCACCGAGCGACCGATCATCCGGAAGTTGAGCGTGCCGAGGCCGAGCCCGATGCACGCACCGAGGCCCAGCAGCGGCTTGTCGAAGGACACGCAGGCGACCAGGGCGGCCACACCGATCACGAGCACCGTAGCCACGGTCCGCTTGGCCACGTCGGGAACGTTGGGCAGTTCGAAGTGGGCGAACATGACCGGGCTATCCCACGATCCGGGCGGCGGCGCCGTCGGCACGTGGGGCTACGGGTACCGGGGCGGGCGACGTCACAGCAGGCGTCGTACGCGTGAGACGGTGATGAGCACGGCGGCGGCGATGCCGAGCACCACACCCACCAACGTGAACCAGGGGCTGGTGCCCAGCCACCGGTCGACCAGGTAGCCCAGAGCGGCCAGGCCCACCAGGACCACCGCCACCGTGAGCCCCAGAGTCAGGAACTCGGCCGCCCCGGCCATGGTCCGATCCGGCCGGGACGGCGGCCGACCCGGTTCGGCATCGGGTGCAGGGGTGGTGTCGTCCATGGTCGGGCCGTGCCGCGTCACGCTGTCTGGGAGTGGGGAGCTTCACGAGTCGTTCCTGAAATCACGCAGTGGTTCGGCTGTCGTAGCCAGTCGAGTGGCCGGCCCGCTCGATGCCCACGGAGGTGGCAACCGGCCTGCAATTCACGGGGCGTATCATCGCACCTCCGAGGTCGTGGCGGCAAAACGTAGGAAATGCTCCGTTTACATTTCGCTCCGACGCCGGCCCACCCGGGCCCGGACGAGCGCAGGACGACCACTTCGGGGGCCGACCGGGCGCCGGTGCGCACCTCGGTGCGCTCCGTTCGGCCCCACCGTCCAGTTCTTCGGCCCGACCGTTCAGCCGCTCCGCCCTACCGATCGCCCCTTGTTCCCGTCGTGGGGCCGGACACCGAGCCGGACACGGTCCGGGCCGCGGAGGCCGGCACGGCCCCCGGAACGGCGCCCGGCGGGGAGGGTGTCTCCGCAGGTGGGGCATCAGATCCGGCGGCATCGTGGGGTACCGGTCCTTCGGGGGCCGGGGCCGCACCGGTGCCAGGCGGCTCCTCGGGAGGTCCGGCCTCGGCCACCTCCGCCCCGGGGTCGGCCTCCCGGCGGAGGGACGGGTGGAACAGCGTGTAGAGGATGACCCCGAGAGCCAGGGCACCGAAGGGGATGATGGCGTTGACGCTGGAGATGTAGAGCGGGAACAGGATGAAGCCGGACAGGATGAGCGTCCACGCCCACAGGATGAGCACGCTCCGGCGGTGTCCATGCCCCAGTCGGAGGAGCCGGTGATGGAGATGGTTCTTGTCCGGTGTGGCGAAACCGGTGCGGTTGGCCGTGCGGCGCACGAAGGCGAAGGCCATGTCCACCATGGGCACTCCGAGGATGAAGAACGGGATGAACAGGGGCAGGTAGAAGAAGTAGGTCTGCCCGGTGCGGGTGGCCACCCCGCCCACATTTCCCGACACCCGTCCCCCGATGAGCATGGTGGACGCCGCCATCAACAGCCCCAACAGCAGCGCGCCGGCGTCACCCATGAAGATCTTGGCCGGATGGAAGTTGTGGGGCAGGAACCCGAGGCAGATCCCGCAGGTGATCACGGCGATGAGCGGCCCGATGTTGTCGATCTGAAGGTTGCCCAGGTGCTGGAGGTGCAGCCCGTAGATGGCCAGGGCCCCCGAGGCGATGGCCACCACCCCGGCGGCCAGGCCGTCCAGGCCGTCGATCAGGTTCACCGCGTTGGTGATGGCGATGACCCACAGAGCCGTGAGCAGCGGGGTCCACTCGGGGGACAGCTGGACCAGACCGGCCAGCGGGATCTTGAGCTGGAACCAGGTCACCCCCATGAAGTAGAGGATGGTGGCGGCCAGCACCTCGCCGGCCACCTTGGCCGGGGCCGACATGTCGCGGAAGTCGTCGATCATCCCCACCACGAAGATGGCCGCCGCCCCGAGGATCAGGCCCAGCGGCTCCGACGACCCCCGGAACAGAGGGTCGAGGGCCGGGATGGACGCAGCCACGGCCCAGGCCACCAGCATGGCCACGAACATGGCCACCCCGCCGGCCGCCGGCGTCACCCGCTGGTGGACCTTGCGCTCGTCGGGTTGGGCCACGTAGCCGACCTGGACGGCCAGGCGGCGGGCGGGGAAGGTGAGCACCCAGGACGACACCGCGGCCACCACCAGGATCACGCCGTACCAGTTGAGCGGTACGACAGCGCTCATGCGAGCACCAGATCGGCTTCGATCACGCCCCGCCCAGGGTGGGGTACGGAGGGAAGGCGGCACACAGCGCACGCACCTCGGACCGGATGGCACCGATGACCGCCTCGTCCTCGCGATGGCGCAGGGTCCGGGCGATCAGGGCGCCGATGGCGCGGAACTCGTCGGGACCCATGCCCGCCGTGGTCTGGGCGGCCGAGCCCAGGCGGAGTCCCGAGGTGATGAACGGGGAGCGGGGGTCGTCGGGGATGGTGTTGCGGTTGCAGGTGATCCCGGCCCGGTCGAGGACCTCCTGGGCCACTTTGCCGGTGAGCTCGGCGTCGAAGGGGCGCAGGTCCACGAGCACCTGGTGGTTCTCGGTGCCCCCCGAGACCAGCCGGATCCCCTCGCCGACCAGGGAGGAACCGAGGGCGGCGGCGTTGGCCACCACCGCGTGGGCGTAGGTCCGGAACTCGGGTCGGGCGGCCTCGGCGAAGGCCACGGCCTTGGCCGCGATGACGTGCTCCAGGGGCCCGCCCTGCAGGCCGGGGAAGACCGCGCTGTCCACGGCCTTGGCCAGATCCGCCCCGCACAGGATGGCCCCGCCACGCGGACCCCGCAGGGTCTTGTGGGTGGTGAAGGTGACCACGTCGGCCACCCCCACCGGCGAGGGGTGGGCGCCGCCGGCGATGAGCCCGGCGGGGTGGGCGGCGTCGAACATGAAACGGGCGCCGACCGAGTCGGCGATCTCGCGGAACGGCAGGGGGTCGATGATCCGGGCGTAGGCGGTGGACCCGGCCACGATGAGGGCCGGCCGCTCCCGGCGGGCCAGGTCGGCCACCTGGTCGAAGTCGATGATCTCCCCGGGCTTGTCCGGGTCGTCGGAGGCGGCCGAGACGCCGTAGGAGACGAACCGCCAGACCTTGGACGTGATGCTGGCCGGCGACCCGTGGGTCAGGTGCCCGCCGTGGTCGAGCCGCATGGCCAGGATGGTGTCCCCCGGCTCGAGCAGGGCCTGGTAGACGGCCAGGTTGGCGTTGGCCCCGGCGTGGGGCTGGACGTTGGCGTGCTCCGCCCCGAACAGCGCACACAGGCGCCGGCGGGCCAGGTCCTCGACCTCGTCGATGACCTGGTTCCCCCCGTAGTAGCGACGGCCCGGGTAGCCCTCGGCGTACTTGTTGGTGAGGACCGAACCGGTGGCGGCCAGCACCGCCGGGGAGGTGAAGTTCTCCGAGGCGATGAGCTGGAGGGTGGTCGACTGCCGCTCGGCCTCCTGGCCCAGCAGGGTGGCAACCTCGGGGTCGCCGGCCAGCCAGTCGTCGAAGGGCGACGCGGCGGATGTGGCGGTCATGACGGGACTCCTCCCCTGTCGGGCTGCTCGGACCCGCCGGGCGTACGGACCGCGTCCATGGCGGCCAATTCGTCCAGTCGGGGCTGGTGGCGCCCACCCTCGAAGGCGGTGGTGAAGAAGGTGTCCACGGCGTCGACGGCCTCGGCCGTGCCCAGGGTCCGGCCCCCGAGGCAGATCACGTTGGCGTCGTTGTGCCTCCGGGCCAGTGAGGCGGTGGTCACGTCGTGGACCAGGGCGGCCCGGACGCCGGGCACCTTGTTGGCCGCCATCGAGATGCCGATACCGGTGCCGCACACGCAGACCCCCCGGTCGGCCCGGCCCTCGACCACGGCCCGGCCCACGGCGGCCCCGTAGGTCGGGTAGTCAACCGAGACGTCGGGCGGAGTCGGTTCCCAGGTCGACGACCTGGTGGCCGGCGTCGGCCAGATGCTTGGCCAGGGTGTTCTTCAGGTCGAACCCGGCATGATCCGATCCCACGGCGATCCGCATCACCCGAGTGTACCGACCGGGAATCGGCCCCGAGGGCCCTCCGGGTACGCTCGGTGAGCTCCATGGTGCTCGACCCCCGCACGCCGGTGATCGTCGGGGTCGGTCAGGTCACCAACCGGCCCGGACCCCGAGGGCGACGGATCCCTGGCCGACCGGCCCGAGCCCGTCGGCCTGATGGTCGACGCCGTGCGGGCCGCCGTCGAGGACTGCGACGGCGCTCCACCGGGTGGGTCCGCCCCGGGCGGGTCGACGGCTGCTGAGCCGCATCCAGTCCCTGCGGGTGGCCGATCCGCTGAGCTGGCACTACGAGAACCCCGGGCATGCTGGTCTCGGCGGCCCTGGGCATCGAGCCGGCCCAGCTGGTGGTGACCACCACCGGGGGGAACAACCCCCAGAGCCTGGTCAACGCCACCGCCCTGGCCATCGGGCGCGGCGAGCTGGACGTGGCCGTCCTGGTCGGAGCCGACTGCGTCTACACCCAGGCCGCCACCCGCCGGCACGCCGAGCGGCCCCTGCTGCCCTGGACGGTGCAGCCGGCCGGGACCCTCCGGCCCGCCGTGTTCGGCAGCGACCGGCGGGGCACCACCGAGGCCGAGGAGGAGCGCGGCCTCGACCTGCCCGTCCACGTCTTCCCGCTGTTCGAGAACGCCCTCCGGGCCGAGGCCGGCCGGTCCCTCGACCGAGCACCGGGACCGGATCGGCCGGCTGTGGTCCGGCTTCTCCGAGGTGGCGGCGGCCAACCCCTACGCCTGGCTCCACCGGGTCCGGACCGCCGAGGAGATCATCACGGTCGACCGAGGCCAACCGGATGATCGCCTACCCCTACACCAAGCTGCTCACCGCCAACCTGCAGGTGGACCAGGGTGCGGCCCTCATCATGTGCTCGGCGTCGGCGGCCCGGGCCGCCGGCATCGCCGAGGACCGGTGGGTCTTCCCCCTGGCCGGGGCGGACGCCCACGACCACTGGTTCCTCTCCCACCGGCTCGACTTCCACTCGTCGCCGGCCATCCGGCTGGCCGGGGCCTCGGCCCTGGCCCTGGCCGACACCGGCGTCGAGGAGCTGGGCCCGGTGGACCTCTACTCGTGCTTCCCCTCGGCGGTGCAGATCGCCGCCCGCGAGCTCGGCCTGCCGGAGGACGATCCGGGCCGGCCCCTCACCGTGACCGGCGGGATGACCTTCGGCGGCGGGCCGGGCAACAACTACGGGACCCATGCCGTGGCCTCGATGGTCGGGGCCCTCCGGGCCGACCCGGGATCACGGGGCCTCGTCACCGGGCTCGGGTGGTACGTCACGAAGCACAGCGTGGGCATCTACGGCACCGAGCCGCCCAGCGGCACGCCCGCCGCGCCTGGCGGCGGGCGGCTGCCCGAGGGGACCGCGGTGGAGGAGGCGGCCGGCTTCGCCTGGGCCGACCCCCAGGCGGCGGTGGGTGCACTCCCCCAGTGCGTTCCCGACGCCGACGCCGAGGGCGAGGTGACCGTCGAGACCTACTCGGTGGCCTACGGGCCGACCGGGTCACCCGAGCGGGCGGTGGTGGCCTGTCGCACCCCCGAGGGCCGGCGGGCCTGGGCCAACGTCGACGATCCCGACCAGCTGGCCGTGCTGGTCACCGAGGAGGGGTGCGGGCGCCTCGGCACCCTCCGGCCCGGGGGCATCGTCGACCTCTCCTAGGTGGTGGTACGGCCGGTCCTAGGTAGCGGTCCGGCCGGCCGGGTCAGGCCGGAGCGGTCCCGGCCGTGACCGACGGGGGCGAGTCGGGATCCCGGTACCGGTGCTTGAAGGCGGCGTAGGCGAACGGGCCCGACATCAGCGGCAGCCAGTACGAGGCCAGCCGGTAGGCCAGGGTGGCCAGGACCGCCTGGGCCCCGTCCAGGCCGGCCAGGACCAGCAGCCCCGAGAGGCTGGCCTCGACGATGCCCAGTCCGCCCGGGGTGATGGGGACCAGGCCGATGATGCCGGCCACGGCGTAGGCCAACAGGATCAGCGACGGGCGGGGGTGCGCCCCGACGGCCCGCACCGAGAAGAGCAGGCACAGGTAGTCGAAGGCCAGCGTCCGGCCGACAGCAGCGTGGCCTGCCACCACTTCTGGCCCAGCACGCCGCGGATGAGGTCCCGCTGCTCCATCAGCCGGTCGGGCAGGCCGGCGAGGGGGGCCCGCTTGCGGAGGAGCCGGTTGCGGGCCGACTGGAACACCCGGCCCACCCAGCGGAGGGGGGCCTCCAGGGTCATGAACAGCGCTCCGAGCCCGCAGAAGAGGAAGAAGCCGATGGCCCCGATGATCGCTGCGTCGACCAGGCCCTGCTTCACCGGGGAGCCGAACAGCACCACCGGCAGGACGAACACCGGGAGGGCCAGCAGGCCGGCGATCCCGAGGAACGAGAAGGCGGTGAGGCCCCCGACGGCGTCGGTGGCGTCCATGCCGCTCGTGGCCAGCATGCGGAACTGCACGGCGGCTCCGGCGGCCGCCCCTCCGGGCACGATGAGGGAGATGGAGTTGCCGGCCAGCTGGGCGGTGACCACCGAGAACCACGCCTTGGTGCGCAGGGCGATGCGCTGGAGGGAGAAGGTGCAGGCGAAGTGGGCCGCCTCGGCCACCAGGGCCGGGATGAACCACAAGAGGTCGAGGGTGGCCAGACGGGGCCACGAGTGGAAGACGTCGAACAGGTCGGGCAGGACCAGGTAGAGGGCCACCCCGGCGACCAGGACCACGATGACCCGCTTGACCAGGGACTTCCAGTTGAATGCCTGGTGCTGCTGCTCCTCGAACTGGGCCTCGAAGGACCGCGACCGCGACTCGGCTCCGGAGGGTCCCGATCCTGGGGCGGTCTCGGCGGTCACCCGGGCGGGCTCCCGACCCGTCGGCGGCACTCGGTCATGGGTCGGCTCGGTCAGCCTTCGACGAGGGCCGCCGCCGCAGCCAGCATGATGGTCGCCCCCCGGAAGTCGCCCTGGATCCCGTTGTCCATCCGGTTCATGACGTAGCAGACGGTCAGCCGGGCCTCCAGGTCCATCACGATGAGCGAGCCGCCGTAGCCACCCCAGTAGCAGGCCCGTGGACCGATGGGCATCATCTCGGTGGACAGCCCGTAGCCCATGCCGAACCGGTTGGGCAGCCCGAGGACCAGGTCGATCCCGTCGGCCTGCTGGTCGAAGATGGGCTCGCACCCCTTCTCGGAGAGGAGTCTGATCCCGCGGGCCTCGCCACTGCCGGCGATGACCGACTGGACAAGGGCCACCGACATGGCGTTGCCGTGGCCGTTGGCGGCGGGGATCTCGGCCCGGCGCCACCATGCGTGCTGCGGGTACGTGGCGTCGAGCAGGGGGTTGGTCATGGCCCGCACGGCGATGGCCGACGGCGTGAACGCGTCCAGGTCCATCGGAGGCGGGGGGATGACGAAGGAGACCCGGCCGTCCTCGGACTCGGGCAGACCGATGAAGAAGTCCGCACCCAGAGGATCGGCCACCTCCCGGGCGAACCAGGTCCCGATGGTGTCCCCGGTGATCCGGCGCACCACTTCGCCGATCAGGTAGCCCTGGGTCACGGCGTGATAGCCCGAGGCCGTCCCCGGCTCCCACCACGGCTCCTGGGCCGCCAGCATCGAGGTGCACCGGTCCCAGTCGGCCAGATCCTCGGACCGCAGGGGCTCGGACCACCCGGGCAGTCCGGCAGTATGGCCCATCAGGTGGCGGACCTGGACCGCCTCTTTCCCGCCGGCGGCGAACTCGGGCCAGTACTCGGCCACCGGAGCGTAGAAGTCGAGCTCCCCGCGGTCGGCCAGCATCAGGGCGCAGAGGAAGGTCATGGTCTTGGTGGTGGACCAGACGTTGGTGAGGGTGTCCTCCCGCCACGGTGCCGAGTGCGCCTCGTCGACGAAGCCGCCCCACACGTCGACCACCGGGTGCCCGTCGAGGAGCACCGCCACCGAGGCCCCCACGTCCGTGCCGGCGTCGAGGCTGGACGACAGGGCGTCCACCACTGCAGCGAACTGCGGATCCCACGTACCTTCGAGCTCAGCCATACTCCGTCCTCCCGTTCACGGTGCCTGGCCCACGATCATCCCACGGGCGGCGGCCCGGGAGCATCCTCCGGCGGATGGTGCGGACGGGTATCGGGGAGAGGGTCAGCCCCCGCCGTGGCCCCGCCGGTAGTCGACGGCGGCGACGTCCTCGTCGCCGTGACCGTCGGCCACCGTCTCGTCCAGTCGGTCCCGGACCGCCTGGAACAAGGGGGTGGGAGTGGCGATGGCCAGGGAGAGATCGACATCCTTGAGGGCGAGGCGTACGGTGAAGCCCGGCTCGTAGGAGCGGGCGTCCATCATCTGCACCTTCCCGAGGGCATAGGGCATGGCCAGCGGCCCCGCCTCCAGGGCCTCCACCAACGTGGCGTGCTCGATGCCCAAGGTGTCACAGAGGCCCAACACGTCGCTCATGGCCACCGTCGAGGCGGTCAGCCAGGCGTTGACGGCCAGCTTGAGTGAGCTCCCCTCCACGCCCGTCCCCACGTGCAGCACCGAGGAGCCCAGGGCCTCGAGCACCGGTCGCGCCCGTTCGAGCACCCCGTCCTGTCCGGCCACCAGCCAGACCAGGGTTCCCTGGCGGGCCGGGGCCGTGGATCCGGAGACTGGGGCGTCGAGATAGTCGGCGTGATGCCGGTCGGCCGTCTCGGCCAGGGCCCGGGCGTGGTCCGGTCCGACCGTGCTGGCCTGGATCCAGACCGCTCCGGAATCCATGAACGAGAGGGCCTCGCCCATGACCTCGGCCACCGCGTCACCGTCGCGCAGCACAGTGAGCACGGCGGCGGAGCCGGTCACGGCCTCGCCCACCCGGTCCACCGCGGTGACGCCGGTCGACCGGGCCGCCGCCTCCTTGGCCCGATCGGCCGTGCGGTTCCAGAGGCGGACGTCGTGCCCGGTGTCACCGAGGCGGGCGGCCATGGCCGCGCCCAGTGCCCCGGCGCCGAGGATGGTGACGGTGGGATGGGTGGACATCGCCGCTCCTTCGTGCTCCTGGTACGTGGCCTTCGCGGTCCCCCGGCCCTCGTGTTCAGCTAATCACCTCACGGCCCACTTCGAGACCCCGGCCCGCCCGGGAGCCACCGAGCGGGCCCGGAGCGGTAAGACTGGTCACTGTGACCGACCCGTCCACCCAGAGCATCGATTCCGGCCCGTCCGTGAAGCCTGGCCGCGGCCCCGGGGACGGCCGGCCCGACGGTGCGGACCACCACCGGGTGATCATCATCGGGGCGGGGTTCGCCGGCATCGGTCTGGCCGTGCGGCTCCAGGCCGAGGGGATCGACGACGTGGTCATCCTGGAGCGGGAGGACGACCTCGGTGGTACCTGGTACGTCAACACGTATCCGGGGTGCCAGTGCGACGTGCCCTCGCTCCTCTACTCGCTGTCGACGGAGCCCAATCCCGACTGGACCCGCACGTTCGCCCCCCAGCCCGAGATCGAGGAGTACCTGCGGGGTGTGGCCGAGCGCACCAACGTGAAGCGCCTCATTCGGTTCAACGCCGAGGTGACCGGGGCCCGCTGGGACGACGAGGCCCGGCGGTGGCGGGTCACCACTCCCGACGGCGAGCTCACCGCCGACGTGTGCGTCATGGCCTCGGGCTTCCTCAGCACCCCGTCGTCACCCACCATCCAGGGCCTCGACGGCTTCGGCGGCACGGTGTTCCACTCGGCGCAGTGGGACCACGGCCACGACCTGTCCGGAGAGCGGGTGGCGGTGATCGGCACCGGTGCCTCGGCCATCCAGTTCGTGCCCCAGATCCAGCCCGAGGTGGCCCGGCTCACCGTCTTCCAGCGGACCCCGCCGTGGATCATGCCCCGGCCCGACCGCGCCTTCACGCCCCGGGAGCGGCGGCTCTTCCGGCGCTGGCCGCTGGCCATGCGCATCCGCCGGGCCTGGATCTACTGGACGCGGGAGCTCATGGTGGTGCTGTTCGCCAAGGAGCCCCGCCTGGCCCGGTATGCGTCGGCCGGTGCCCGGCGGCACCTGGCCGACCAGATCGCCGATCCGGACCTCCGTGCCCGTCTCACCCCCACCTACACCTTGGGGTGCAAGCGCGTCCTGTTGTCCAACGACTACTACCCGGCCCTCACTCGGCCCAACGTGGACCTGGTCACCGACCCCATCTCGGAGGTGACCCGCCATGGCGTCGTCACCGCGGACGGCACCGAGTACCCGGTCGACACCATCATCCTCGGCACCGGCTTCGCCGCGACCGAGCCGCCGATGGCCCGTCACGTATCCGGGGCCGACGGACGCAGCCTGGCCGAGCACTGGGCCGGCAGTCCGAGCGCCTATCTCGGCACCACGGTCGCCGGCTTCCCCAACTTCTTCGTGCTGGTGGGTCCCAACACAGGGCTCGGCCACTCTTCCATGGTGTTCATGATGGAGAGCCAGTTCAACTACGTCGTCGACGCCCTGAAGACCATGACCGCCCGGGCCTTTGACTCCTTTATCGTCGACCCCGGGGCCGTGGACGCCTTCAACACCGAGATCCAGGCCAAGCTGGCCCGCTCGGTGTGGAGTTCGGGCTGCTCCAGCTGGTACCTCGACGGCACCGGACGCAACACCACGCTGTGGCCCGATTTCACCTGGCGGTACCGTCAGCGCACCCGCCGGTTCGACGCCGAGCAGTACTCGTTCACCCGTTCGTCCTGAACGCGAAACACCCCGAGTAGCCTGTTGTGCCGTGAGTGACACCTCGGACACCCAACTGACGCGTGACACCTACGACCGGCTCCAGGCCGAGTTGGAGGATCTGACCACCCGGGGCCGGGTGGAGATCGCCGCCGCCATCGAGACGGCGCGGGCGCTCGGCGACCTGTCGGAGAACGGCGACTACCACGCGGCCAAGGACGCCCAGGGGAAGATGGAGTCCAGGATCCGGATGCTCCAGCGCCTCCTCAAGACGGCCACGGTGGTGGATGCCAGCCAGGCCTCCGACGGCACAGTGGCCCCGGGGACCGTGGTCACGCTCCGCTACGACGGTGACGAGGAGGACGAGACCACCGACTTCTTCGTGGGCTCCATCGAGGAGCGCCAGGGGGACCTGACCGTGGTGTCGCCGGGCTCGCCGCTCGGCCAGGCCCTCCTCGGGCACACCACGGGGGACGCGGTCGAGTACGCCGCGCCCGGGGGTACCCTCAAGGTCCAGATCGTCAACATAGGAACCTGAGATGAGCGACAACCCCCGGACGCTGTCCGAAAAAGTGTGGGACCGCCACGTCGTCCACACCGGGACGGCCGACGAGCCCGATGTCATCTTCATCGACCTCCATCTGGTCCACGAGGTCACCTCCCCCCAGGCCTTCGACGGCCTGCGTCTGGCCGGCCGTGGTGTGCACCGGCCCGACCTGACCATCGCCACCGCCGACCACAACGTGCCCACCGCCGACATCGACAAGCCGGTGGCCGACCCCATCTCGGCCAAACAGCTCGAGGTCCTGGCGGCCAACTGCTCCGAGTTCGGGATCACCTGCTATCCCATGGGCCACGCCGACCAGGGCATCGTCCACATCATCGGTCCCGAGCAGGGGCTGACCCAACCGGGCATGACCATCGTCTGCGGGGACAGCCACACGTCGACCCACGGGGCCTTCGGCGCCCTGGCCTTCGGCATCGGCACCAGTGAGGTGGAGCACGTCCTGGCCACCCAGACCCTCCCCCAGCGACGACCGGCCTCCATGGCCGTCACCGTCGACGGGACCCTGCCCGCCGGCGTGACGGCCAAGGACCTGGTGCTGGCCATCATCGGCCAGATCGGGACCGGGGGCGGCTCGGGTCACATCATCGAATACCGGGGACCGGCCATCACGTCACTGTCCATGGAGGGACGGATGACGGTGTGCAATATGTCCATCGAGGCCGGAGCCCGGGCCGGCATGATCGCCCCCGACGACACCACCTTCGCCTATCTCGAGGGTCGGGACCACGCCCCCAAGGGTGCGGCGTGGGAGGAGGCGCTCTCGGCCTGGCGTTCGCTGCCCACCGACGACGGGGCCACCTTCGACCGAGAGGTGCACCTCGACGCCTCCGCGCTGGCGCCCTATGTCACCTGGGGCACCAATCCGGCCCAGGTCACCCGCATCGACGGCTCGGTGCCCGACCCGGCCGCCATCGCCGACGACGCCGAGCAGGACGCCGCCAACCGCGCCCTCGACTACATGGGGCTGGTGGCCGGCACACCGATGCACGACATCGCCGTCGACACCGTGTTCATCGGCTCGTGCACCAACGGCCGCATCGAGGATCTCCGGGCCGCCGCCGACGTGCTCCGGGGACGCAAGGTCCGCGCCGGCCTGCGCGCCATGGTGGTGCCGGGCTCGCACCGGGTGAAGGCCCAGGCCGAGTCGGAGGGACTGGACACCGTGTTCACCTCGGCCGGCTTCGACTGGCGCCAGCCCGGGTGCTCGATGTGCCTGGCCATGAACCCCGACAAGCTGGCCCCCGGTGAGCGGGCCGCGTCGACGTCTAACCGGAACTTCGAGGGCCGGCAGGGACGCGGCGGGCGTACCCATCTGGTCTCCCCCGCGGTGGCCGCGGCCACCGCCGTCGCCGGTCATTTCGCCTCACCCGAGGAACTCGACTCATGATCGCCGTGCCGGCGGAGACGGTCGTGTCGTCGGAGCAAGCGGTGTCGTCATGAAGGCGATGCAGCTGGTCAGCGGGCGGGCCGTCCCCCTGGACCGCTCCGACGTGGACACCGACCAGATCATCCCCTCCGACTGGCTGAAGCGGGTCGAGCGCACCGGCTTCGGGGCGGGGCTGTTCGCCGAATGGCGTGACGACCGCGACTTCGTCCTCAACCAGGAGGTGTACGCCGGGGCCACCATCCTCGTGGCGGGTCCCAACTTCGGCACCGGCTCGTCGAGGGAGCACGCCGTGTGGGCCCTCCAGGACTACGGGTTCGACGCCGTCGTCTCCCCCGGCTTCGGCGACATCTTCCGCAACAACTGCACCAAGGCCGGGCTGGTCCCCGTTCAGGTCGACGCGTTGACCGGACGGTTGCTGCTCGACGCGGTGATCGCCGAGCCGGCCATGCTGATCACCATCGACATCGCCCGGGGAACGCTCGAGGCCCTGCCGGCAGGCATCGAGGTGGAGTTCCCCATGGACGAGTTCACGAGGGCACGTCTGCTCAACGGCTGGGACGACATCGGCCTCACCCTGCGGTACGAGGACGAGATCGAGGCCTACGAGGCCACCCGTGCCGGCTGGTTGCCGACCACACGCTGAGACCGGCGTGAACGGCGGTTTGGGCTCGATCCCCGAGGGGAGAGCCCGCCGGGCCCCCGGCGCCAACCACCACGAGGGGCAGGGGGGCAGCCAGCGTCGGGGGACCCGGTGGATGAGGAGTTGCGACCCGCGTTACGTCCTTCGCAACTTCGATCTTGGTGGTCCCCCTGGTCCGGAGGAGATGGTCAAATCAGTCGTACGCCGTCCCACCGCGACAAACGGTACACGAAGCGGAGGCTCGACACGGGAACCCTCGCACTCCGGGAAAGGAGCATCACGCTGGGTAGCCGATGTTCGGCCCTGTCGTCCCAATTGTTCAGGCCAGTCCACGTGAGATTCTCCCCGGGTGTCTCCGCCGTTCCGCCACAGCACCACCCGACTCTGGTGCGGCCTACTGCCCTGCACGCGTCATGGTATGCCTGAGTCACCGGTGGGTCAATGGTCGACGCGGCGATCGACCCAGTGGGTATGGGGAACCCGCGGTTCGGGCACCGACGGTGGGCCCACGGAGGGTGGCCGCTCCGGGTGTCGTCACCCTCTCGTCAGCTTGACCGGTCAGGGTGGACCGATGGTGGGAACGGGCGGCGGCCGGAACGGACTCCGGCCGGGAAAGGGCCTCGGATGAGGATCCTGGTGGCCGAGGACGATCCCGGGCTCCGCTCGGTTCTGGAGCGGGGTCTCCAAGAGCACGGCTATGTCGTGGACGCCGTGGCCGACGGCGCCGACGCGTTGGCCTATCTGCGCTCCTACCACTACGAAGTGGCCGTCCTCGACTGGCGGATGCCCCAGCGCAGCGGCGTCGAGGTCCTGGCCGAGATGCGGACGCGGGGCGACCGGACCCCGGTGCTCATGCTGACGGCCCGGGACGCCACCGAGGACCGGGTGGAGGGGCTCAACCGCGGCGCCGACGACTACCTGGTGAAGCCGTTCTCGTTCGCCGAGTTGGTGGCCCGCATCACCGCCCTGCAGCGGCGGCCGGCCCTGACCGTCGACCCCGTGGTCACGGCCGGGGACCTGGCCTTCGACCCCACCAGCAGGGTGGTGACCTGCCAGGGTGAACCGGTGACCCTGACCGCCATCGAGACCGGTCTGGCCGAACTGTTGTTGCGGAGGTCGCCGGCCGTCGTCACCCGCCGGACCATCGCCGTACAGGTGTGGGACGACGAGGCCGACGCGGTGGGCTCCAACACCATCGACGTCCACGTGGGCCGGCTCCGGGCCAAGTTGGGGGCGGCCACCGCCCGCATCGAGACCGTACGCGGTACGGGCTACCGGTTGGTGGCCGGGTGAAACCGCACAACGCGCAGTGGGCCCACGCCGCCCGGGTGGCCCTCGGGGCCACGGCCATCGTCGGGGCCGTCGCCGTCGTGCTGGCCCTGGCCGCCAATCTGGTCATCGTGCGCCACCTTGACCAGACCATCGACAGCCGGCTGTCGGGCCGCCTGGTCAGTGCCTCCCGCGGGTCGATCGACCCTCTGGCCACGGTGACCACCTCGCCCGACGGTGGCGACCTCGACGACGCACCGTCTTTTGTGTGGCTGGTCCACCCCGACGGCACCCCGACGGCGCTGGTGGCCGGTTCACCTGCGCTGCCCGACCGACGGTGGACCACCGACCCCGTGCAACTGACCGTGGACGGCAGCCTGTTCCGCTTCGACGCCACCCCGACGCGGGACGGTTGGCTGGTGGCCGGCGAGAGCGTGCTGAAGGTCAGCCAGGTCCGGGACGAGCTGCTCATCGCCGAAGCTGTCCTCGGAGCGCTGCTGTTGCTGGTGACCTTCGCCGGCTCCTTCGTGGTGGGCCTGCGGGCGTCGGCCCCCATCGAGCAGGTCCGGCGCCGTCAGGCCGAGTTCACCGCCGACGCCTCCCACGAACTGCGCACGCCGCTCAGCGTGATCGAAGCCGAGGTGGATCTGGCCCTGAGCCGCGAGCGGGATGCCGCCAGTTACCAGGACACTCTGCGCCGCGTGTCCTCGGAGAGCGGCCGGCTCCGGTCCATCGTGGAGGACCTGTTGTGGCTGGCCCGGGCGGACGGCCGACCCCCCGAGGAACAGGCCGACCACGTGGTGGACGTGGCTGCTGTGGGCGAGGCCTGCCTGTCGCGGTTCCGGGCCGTGGCTGATGCCGCCTCGGTCACGCTGACCGGTCGGATCGATCGGGGCACCCCCCTGCCCATCCGGGCCGACACCGACTCCGTGGACCGGTTGGTCAGCGTGCTCCTCGACAACGCCTGCCGCTACGCCGGCGCCGGAGGAAGCGTCGAACTCGGCGTCGTCTCCCGCGGAGGTCGGGTGGTACTCACCGTCGACGACTCGGGCCCGGGCATCCCCGAGGACCACCGCCATCTGGTGTTCGACCGCTTCCACCGGGCCGACGACATGCCCGGCGGCACCGGTCTGGGCCTGGCCATCGCCGACGCCGTGGTCCGCAACAGTGGAGGCGCGTGGTCGGTGGGTTCTGCACCGTTGGGAGGGGCCCGGATGGAGGTGTCGTGGCGCCAGGCCCCACTCCCCCAGCCGAGGGTCCCGTCCGAACCCTCGCCCGAGCCCGTCGGATAGTCCGATCGGGCTGGACACGGCCTTGACCTGGGAATTTCTTCGGAAAATCTTAGCTTTGCGTCATGGAACCTTCAGGATCCGCCCCTAGCCTGGTCCCATGAGCACGCATCGGTCCTCCGGGGGTACCCCGGGACGTGACCACGAGGTGCGCCGACGGCGCGACGACGCCCTCGAACGGACCCGTTCCATCACCAAGACCATCGGCGTGGCGTCGGTGGCCGCCGTGGCCGCGCTCGGCATCTACCTGAGCCGGGCCCTGCCCGGGCATGCGGCCACCTCGACCGCCACGACCGGCACCGGATCGACGGCAACGGGCGGAACGACCGGAGCGGGCGGCACCGCGGCCACCCCGTCCACCGGCACCCCCACCACGGGAAGCGGCTCATCGGGCTCCCCCTCCCCCACCCAACTCACGCCTCCCACATCGCCGCCGGTCCAGACCCAGCGCCAGGCCCCGGTCGTCAGCGGATCGAGCTGACCGTGGGCACCGACCTCCCGGGCCGGAGCGCCCGGCTGGCCGCGTACCGGACCTCCCGGTGGTCCACCTCGGTGGAGCTGGTGGTCAGCGATCCACGGGCCGTGGCGGCAGCCGCCGCCATCCTCGACCGGCAGCTCGACTGGACCGAACAGGTGGCCAGCCGGTTCCGGGCCGACTCGGAGATCAACCGCCTCCACGCCGCGGTGGCCGCGGCCCCCGGTGAGACCCATCCGGTCTCCCATGATCTCTACGAGGCCGTCGCCGTGGCCATTCGGGCCGCAGCACTCAGCGACGGCGTCGTCGACCCGACCGTGGGTGCCGCCCTGGTCCGGCTCGGCTACGACCGTGACTTCCCCCTGGTCGCCCCCGGTGTGCCGGGATCGCTCCCGGCACCGCACCCGGTCCCGGGCTGGCAGACCGTGACCATGGACCGTGGTCGCACGGCCATCGGCCTGCTGCCCGACACGGTGCTCGACCTCGGGGCGACAGCCAAGGCCTGGGCCGCCGATCGGGCCTGTGCCGCCATCACCGACGAGTTGGGCTGCGGAGCCATGGTCTCGCTGGGGGGTGACATCGCCGTCGGCAACGCCCCCGACGACGGGTTTGCCGTGGGCATCGCCGACGTCTGCGGCGACAGCTCCACCGCCATCGGGGTGACCCTCCACTCCGGGGGCCTGGCCACCTCGGGGGTCGGCCGACGGCACTGGCGGCTGGGTGGCCATGAGGTGCACCACCTGGTCAATCCGGAGACCGGCCTGCCGGTGGACTCCTACTGGAGGACGGTGTCGGTGACGGCCGGATCGTGCGTCGACGCCAATACAGCGTCCACCGCGGCCATGATCAAGGGGATCAACGCGGTCACCTGGCTTGAGGACCGCGCCCTGCCGGCCCGTCTGGTCCGGCCCGACGACTTCTGCATCACCACCGCGGGCTGGCCGGCCGACCCCGGTGTCGGGCGCGGGTCGGCGCCGGCCCACCGATGACGGCCGGCACGATGCTGGTGGGCGCGGCGTCCAACGGCACGGCCCTGTGGTACCTGACCAGGGCCACCGGGCTGGTGGCCCTGGTTCTCCTCACTGCCACCGTGGTACTCGGTGTGGTGGCCTCGGTCGGTTGGACCACCGAACGGTGGCCGCGCTTCCTCTCCCAGACCGTCCACCGCAACCTGTCCCTGTTCTGCGTGGGCTTCGTGGCCATCCACGTCATCACCACGGTGAGCGACGGCTACGTACCCATCGGCTTCGCTGACGCCTTCATCCCCTTCCGCAGCCCGTACCGGCCGATCTACGTCGGCCTCGGGGCCCTCTGCTTCGACCTGCTGTGGCGGTGCTGGTCACGAGTGCCCTCCGCCACCGGATCGGCTTCGCCTCATGGCGCTTCGTCCACTGGCTGGCCTACCTGTGCTGGCCCATCGCCATGTTCCACTCGCTGGGCAGCGGCAGCGACTCGCGCGTTGGGTCTCGTCCTGGCCCTCGACGTCGCCTGCGCAGCGGCGGTGTTCGCCTCGGTGTTCTGGCGCCTGGTCACCGGACGGACCTTCCCCGAGGGCCGCCGCGCCGTGGCGGCCGTGGCCACCGTCGTCGTCGGACTGGCCCTCTTGGTGTTCACCGCGCTCGGTCCACTCCGTCCCGGATGGTCCCACCGGTCGGGAACCTCCCCGGCGCTCCTGGCCCAGCTGGCCCAGAAGTACAGCGCCACGGCCTCGGGCAGCGCCGCGCCCGCCACCACCGCCACCACCCCCCCGGCGGCGGGGAGTGGCACGGCCCCCACGCCTCCCTTCACCGTGGGCCTGACCGGCACCCAGTCATCGTCGGGTCCCGACAGCCAGGGCAACGAGCAGGTGACCCTGTCCATGCACCTCCAGAACGCCGCCTCGACACCGCTGACCGTGGTGCTGTCCGGCACCGCCGCCGCGGGCGGAGGGGTGGCCATGTCCTCGGGCACGGTGACGCTCGGGTCCTCCCACGGGGCGGTCACCTCGCTCAGTGGAGGAACGCTGACCGCCACCCTCTCGGGTGCCACGCCGATCGACCTCACCCTGACGCTGCAGGTGGACCAGAACTCAGGCGCCCTGTCCGGCACGGCCTCGGCCACCGCCGGCCAGGCGGGCGGCGGGGACTCCCACTGATGGCGCCGGCCCCACCCGCTCCCCCGGACGCGGCAGCGCATCCGGGGCGACCACCGTCGATCCTCCGGAAGGGGCCGAGCGCCTCCTCCTCGGAGTGGATGCCGACGCACAGGTGACGACCCTCGGTGGGCATCTCACCCAGTGGGGTGGACTCCCCGACTGGCACGGGTCGTCCTTCCTCGGCGAGCTCGAGCGCAGCGGGCTCCGCGGTCAGGGGGGGGCCTGGTTCCCCCTGGCCGCCAAGTGGCGCTCGCTGCGGACGACCCGGCTCCGGGGACCGGTGGTGGTGGCCAACGGCGCCGAAGGCGAGCCGGCCAGCGGCAAGGACCGGCTGTTGGTCCACCTGCTGCCCCACCTCGTGCTCGACGGGGCGGCGGTGGCGGCCCGGACCCTCGGGGCCTCGCAGGTCTACGTGCACGTGCACGCCGACGCGGTGGCCACGATGCGCCGGGCCATCGACGAGCGTCAGCAGTACGGTCTGGACCCGGTCGTCCCCGAGGTGGTGGTGGCGCCCGAGCGCTATCTGGCCGGCCAGGAGGCCGCCGTGGTCAACGCCATCCGCGGCGGGAAGCCGGCGACGCCGTACTTCACCGGCATCCGCTCGGTGCGGGACATCGGGGTGGCCGGACGGCCCACGCTGGTCCAGAACGTCGAGTCCCTGGCCCATGTGGCGCTGATCGCCCGCTTCGGAGCCGAGTGGTTCCGGTCGGCCGGTACGCCGGACTCGCCGGGGACGTCGTTGCTGACCGTGACCGGACGGTGGCGGGAGCCCAGGATCGTCGAGACCCGACTCGGGATACCCCTCGGCCACCTCATCGGCATCGGCCCGGCCGATGCCGGGCACATCCAGGGGGTACTGCTCGGCGGCTACGGCGGCGGTTGGCTGCCCACCGCCCAGGCCCTGGCCATGCCCCTCACCGAGGAGGAGGCCCGGCGCAACGGGTCGTCACTCGGCGCCGGGGTGGTCGCCCTGGTGCCGTCGTCGGCCTGCAGCATGGTCGAGGTGAGCCGGGTGGTGCGTTACATGGACGGGCAGAAGGCTGGTCAGTGCGGCCCGTGCGTCAACGGACTCGATGGGCTGGCCCGGAGTCTGGAGTTGCTGGCGTACCAACCGGGTTCGCTGCGGGGGGGCGTAAACTCGATCCTGGCGCTATGCGACCTGGTCGACCGGCGGGGGGCGTGCGGGCATCCTGACGGTGTGGCCCGGTTCGTCCGAAGTGGACTGCGGGTCTTCGCCGACCACGCCCAGCTCCACCTGCAGCGCGGCCCCTGCCACCTGGACAACCCACCGTTCCTCCCCGTCCCGGCTGCTCCCGTCCGGCCGGCCGTCTCTGTCGGTCCGGTCCGTCAGGCCCGCAGCGTCATGCCGGACGGCTCCGTGCGATCGGACACCACCGGCGCCCGATCCACCGGCGGGCGATCGAGCGGCACCGGGCGATCGAGCAGGGACCGATGAGAGACACCCGACCCTCCCGTTACACCCTGGTGGTCGACCCGATCGCCTGCGACGGCCACGGGGTCTGTGCCGAGCTCCTCCCCGAGCGGATCACGCTGGACCCCTGGGGCTACCCCATCATCGAGGGTGGCCCGATCCCGATGGATCTGCTCGAGCACGCCGAGCGGGCGGTCAGCAGTTGCCCTCGGCTGGCTCTGACACTGGTGGAACGAGGTTGACATATCTATGTCAACTGAGTGGTCCTTGGCCGGTGACCGTCAGCATTGAATCACCTGGGGAGGTGTCGTAGGCACACCCCACCGGAGCAGTCGACTCCCAGTCCCGTGCGAAAAGAACCGCGGCTAGCTGTTGGCAGCTGAGCCTCTTCCCTTGCCTATAACTGTGCGGCAGTTACTAGTGGTCTTATGCATGCCGAGCCTGCTCCAGACATGATCCCCACTTCTCCGCCGATGATGGGCTTGCCGAGTGGCGCGGATCTTGAAAGTGCAGCGCCAAACCGTTCACTGATCACCTGGGATAAGCGCGGCTCCGGTGTAATCGTGATTCGAAGCACATCGTTTGCTGGATCCGACGCCGCCGCATAATCAGGGTCTGAGGTCGCTCATTGCCCAAAGTGCTGCTGCCGACGCTGATCCTTCGAACATTCGCCGCGGTGGAGGAATCGTTCCTAACCCACAGTTGGGTGTCCGATCACTCGAAGTAATCGAAGCGCTGGACAGATATCACCGGCCGGAAAGCTGTGAACGACCTTCACAAAAGAAGAGGGCTGACCTTGATAAATTCCAGGGTACTGCTCAGTGATGGCATTGACGGCAGAGAGTCCGACACTCCATGGCACGAGCAAGTAGCCCGCGTGAAAGGTGAGCGGATCGGCAAGCACTCGCTGGAAATCTCTATCGTTGGGAATGACGAAGACCCGTGCATTGGTGGAAGTGACAATCACCTCTGGAACACATACCACGCTATCGTCTGTCACCACCGAACCGTCGGCGAGGTGCATGTTGTCGATGTACTGAGATACGGACAGAACATGCGCATAGTGGTTCTTAGCCGCAATGTCAGTGGAGTCAAGATGTCGATGCACAATGAATGCGGCATACTGTGACTCTTCTGGGCCGATGACCGGATTGAACATTCCCCGCTCCACGGCAGGCAACGAGGGGCCGATGATCGCTAAAGCAACGATGACCGCGACTATGGGCCGGACTATTCCTCTGGGCCGGGTGGTCAGCGCACCAGCCGCAGTCTCACCTGTTGGGTGAGCAAATAAGTAGCCCACTAGGACTACTTCCATCGGAATCGACATGACATAGAAGCGGAACCAGGGGAACACGCTGCCAGTTGCAAAACTAACAAGACTGAATCCAAGCGCCCCGCCCAGGATGCAGGCGACCGGCCAAAGCTGGTGGTCGCGCCTCCTGAAGGCAACGATCAGGGCAAGTATCAGGGCAACTGGGATTAGCGGAACCATGTACGAGAGAGCATGAGCCTCATGCGACAGCCTGCTCGAAAGGGTGCTCGCTCGGTCTACTCCCTGAATCGAGAGTTGGACCTCGTTCACAGTGAACTGACCAAGAAACTGCTTAGTAATGACGTAGCCAGCAATGATCCATGCCGCAAAGGCTGTGACGAACGGCATAACGAATAGCACCCCATCGGTCATTGCCATCATCGTCCTACTCCGCGCGACCCCCTCAGAGCGAACAAAGCTGAACAAGAGAACGAAGAGAAGGCCCAATAGCGCCGCCCCAATGACCTCGTTCCGTCCGAGAATGCCGAGCCCGAGCATCGACCCCGAGTAGACAAGCGAGCTAACACTCGATGTATCCCGACTCCATCGAATGAGATAACGGGTGGCTGCCACCATCGTGAATAGATAGAAAGCCTCACTCAACCCGTTGGCTGCGTAGTAGAGGATCATTGGGTTGAATGCAAACAGAGTCACCAGCACCAGCCTGGGCGCTCTCGCTACGTTCCATTCGGCGAGGAGCGCTCGGAGCTGGAACACCGCCCCAGTCATTGCTCCAGCTGTTGTCAGACTCCCTGCCACGTCGTGGGTCGCCAGCGCAGGCCAGAGGCCTTTGAACAGAAGGAAAAAGAGGTCGGCTACCGACGTGAGTGGGGGCCACACAAAGCCCACGGCTGCCAGATGGCGATCACCCGAGTACAGCACGTAGAACCCATTGGCCATGCGAGCCATTGCATCGCCGGGGAACACAAGGTAATGGAAGTCGAGGAACCAGGCAGCGACTAGATAGACGGTAAGGACTACCAGAGAAACGACGGTCGCCTCACTTGCGAGTCGCGATCGCCTCCTGGGACTGCCGTCCGACCCCAATCTTACGATCGCAGCGTGCGGGGGATTTGATGGGGTGAAAGCTGACGCGGGCCCGTTGATCACGCCAACTGGAAGCGCCGAGGGCAGAACTGAGTCTCCGGGCTGCCTCTCACTGTCTGATGCAGTCCACCTGTCGCTGGAGATACTCACGGTTCCTCACTCAAGCCTGCTCCGGCAAATCAAACGCAAATTATCCCACATCGAACGGTCCACGGCGTCCAATACGTCCGAATTAGCGTGTGCTTTCGTGGGCATATGGCACACCTATATGCAAATGGCGGTGTGCACTCTGTTCGCTGTTGGGTTCAGCGGACCGTAAAGGACACAGAGCGACTTGAAGAGGGTCCGAATCGGCTCTCGAGGCTGCTACCTGGTGCCCGCTTTACAGTCCAGCTCTCGGCAGTCCTTCCTTGCCGGCTCATCTGCAATTCTGCTCGGTTTGTTCGACGGGGGGTCTCCGGTCGCGGAACTAATTGCCCCCGATGTGGACAAACGCTCCAATGTCCCAAGCGGAAATTAATTACGTTCAATTATAAATAGGAGTGAGGATGATCCAAGTGGTCACCACTTGGATTGCAATAGCTGGTGTTCGGCATTGGGTTTACTTCGACACGGCCCTGAAACCTGACTCGTTCTTTCATAACTCTCCGAATGCCGATAGGGCCCCGAATGCCTACCACTGCACCTCAGGAAGAGGGTCACAGGCGCCCTGTCGATCGCACGGCACGCCACTAGTACTGTTTGCTGGCCTCCACGACCTCTAAAGAATCAAGCCGCTAGTACCGACACTAACTCATGGCACTAGGCCGCCCGGCGATTCCGATCGGAGAGGCTACGCCTGAGCCAGGACCGGTACCGGATCTGGCGGATCTGCAATCAGTACGCAAGTGGCCGCGCAGCCTCATAGCCAAATCCCTGCTTGTGGTCCTCGCGACGGCCTTTGCTTTGATTGTCTCCGTAGATGCGACCTCAGTCGCATCTACCCCAGCGCACGCGTTGGCGACGAAGCCTTCACGCCGACTTACTACTTCTACGACTACGTCAATTTCTTCTACGACCACCTCGACTGCATCCAGTACCTCTACGATCCAAGGTACTGCGAATCCGGCAGCACCGGCGGTCGCTCCGACGACGACCACATCCGTAGTGCCTCCGAATCCAGCCCCTGCTGGCAGTTCCAACATTGAGGCATCGGGTACGCGGTTGGTCCTAAATGGATCCACCTATAGGTTTCTCGGATTAAATGCCTATGAGGCCGCCACCGAATGGGGGGTCAACGAGGGATGTGGTGCAGATCTCAGCGATGCAGAATTGGACCAACTGTTTTCGAGTCTGCCACCTAACTCGCTTGTCAGATTCTCGGCATTTCAGGGAACCATGGGGTCGAATGTGTACACTCATCAACTCGATTGGGGTCCAATTGACAGGGTATTCGCGGTCGCTGCTAGCTATCACCAAAGACTCATTCCCGTCATCGGTAGCCAGAGCGGAGGGTGCGACGATGGAAACTGGAAGGGCCTGTCGTGGTATCAGGGCGGCTTCATGGATGTCGCGAGCCCGCCTGGCTACACCGACGACACTGAGCCGGAGCTGTATTCCTATTGGACGTATCTCCAAGACTTCGTCAACCGATACAAGAATTCCCCGGCTCTCGGAATGTGGGAGCCAATGTCTGAAGCAGAGGCCTCAACCTGTCCAATCCAGTTTCAGGGCCCCGCCTGCAATGGACATCAGACCTGTCCTGACGAGACTGCGGCTGCGGCTGCTCTCCGATATTTCTATGACACGGTGGGGGAAGAGATCCATGCCCTTGATCCGAATCACCTAGTGGAGAACGGGCTACTGGGAGGCGGGCAATGCGGTACGCAAGGTTCAGACTACGAATACGTGTCGGCGAGCCCCGCGGTCGATGTCCTCTCGTACCATGACTACTACGGCGCTGTACCGATCGGAGGAGACCAGTGGAACGGGCTAGCGGTTCGATTCGCCCAGGCTGCCGCTCTCGGAAAGCCAATCATCGGGGGCGAAGTTGGCCTCGATGCTGATGCCTCGCCAGGCTGTATGGATCTTGCGACTAGGAACGCCGATTTCGCCTCCAAGGTTCAGGATCAGTTCAGCGCCGGAAGCAGTGGGCTCCTTGCTTGGGACTGGGTGCCGATCCCGGCCGGGAATTGCAACTTCGACATTGGCCCTACGGACCCGTTAGTCCAGTCGGGTGGAGCGATCGGCTAGTCAGAGCTGTCGCGTCCCAACCGACCTACACAGCAGGAACCAGGGATTGGGTCCCGGCTGCGTCCACATCAATGCAACTCCAAAATCGGATGGGTGGGACCCCAATGGGCGCCACCTTCAAAGAGTGCCGCACGGCCCAGCCACTGCCTCGGATCGGACCTGAGCGCTGACCCTTCAGCAGGAGTGCGTCCGGCCGAGTCTTCAAGACGACCGAATCTGGGAGAGAGCACAGAACGTTTCTCGTTTTGTAGTCCCTTGTTGGAGACCAACCGCGGCAACGCCTCCTTGTCGACCTTGTCATTCCGCTCAGTCGACGGCACTCTGGCCCATCTCGAATGAAGGGGTCAGTCGTCAGACCGGCTTCGGGCAGACGGTGGTTAGCCAACGTTCACCCCCCGTATGCAGGGATTACACCAAGACGGCCCTTGGCCTGGACCCCATGTGGCCGGTACAGTTGGTGGGGTCAGGTACCGACGAGTGAGGGGCAACGGGCTCTTCAACTCATCCGATGGCCCGGAGGGCGCAGACGTCATGGGATTCGCATACGAGGACGGGACCGGGATTCCGGGAATCGTCGCACAAGGAAGTTCCGACCAGTGGGAGCCGGCGCCGCCACCCCCTCCTCTGTCACTTCATATTCAGCCGGAGCCGGTGCCGTCGCCTGAGGTCCAGATCGGCGACATCATGCTGAAGGTCCAGCGCTTCGCCGAAGAGACGGCTGAGGACGCCCGGCGCCAGGCCCGTGCCGTCATCGCTGAAGCCCAGGTCGAAGCGGCATCGATCGTGTCGAGGGCCAGGACGGGAGGCCGAGGAGGTCGCCGTCCAGGCTACTCCTCCAGATCGCACCCGAGGCCATCACCAACCTGTGTTCGGCTATCGAGGAGTTCGCTACCACCAACCGGGTGCTCGTCGACGAGCTCGTCCAGCTGCGCCAGGCGCTGGCCGGGTCCTATGCCGAATACCCCGATCTCGACCACCGGGCACCTCTCGGCTCTGCCACCCACGCCGGCTGAGCCCGGACGCTATCGGGCCTCGTCCGGAGGGGCCTTCTGAGAACGTGAGCCGTCTGGCCGGAACTCAGACGGCCGCGGGCAGGAAGTTCGTGAGCGTCTCGAACAGGGCCAGCAGCAGGGCCAGCCACACCGGGGCCGAGGATCAGCCAGCGCGCTCCGCGGCCGTAGACCTTCGAGAGCTTGCCAAAGGCCAGGCCCAGGCCGGCCAAGGCCAGGATCTCGATCGCCACCAGCGGCAGGAGTGTGGTGTTCCACCCACTGGTCTCGGCCGGGGCCAGCGCATACGGCTTGCCCGATCCCTTGGCGATCGCCACAGGATGGGTGGCCCCCGGAGGCAGATAGGCCGCCACCACGATCAGCCGCTGCACCGCCGAGTACTCCGGGTTGCACGTGGTCAGAGTGAGCCGGTCATCGCCGAAGTTGTTCAGCACGGTGACGTCCGAGGGCGAGACCGCCACCGGCACTGCGGACACGATGTAGGTCAACGTCTGCCCCGACGACGTCGTGAGGTAGATCGGATCGCCGATGGCCAGTTCGGCGAGACGGTTGAAGGGCGCACCGTGGGTGGTCCGGTGGCCGGCGATGGCCACGTTGCCGGCCTGCCCCGGCATGGCCGTGCCCAGGTAATGCCCGGGTCCCTTGGCCAGATCAGCCTCGGCCGTGCCGGACACCACGTACTGGTCGAGGCTGATCTTGGGGATCTGCAGATGGGCCATCACCGTCCCCTGAGGGGGGTCGGGGATGCGGGTCGTCGCGGGTATGAGGGTGAACCCCGGTGCTGCCTTCACGGGCGCGTGGTGGACCTTGGCCGCGAACTGGTGTTCCAACGCAGCCTGGGTGTGATGCTGGGTGATGGCGGTCCCCCAGAGCTGCCACGCCACGAACAGCAGGATGATGGCACCGATATTGCGGACCCAGGAGGCGACGGTGAGCAGTCGCTCACGCCGGCGATCCTCCATCACCCGGGAACGCCTGCGGGTGTGGGCACGCCGGCCTAGAGACTTCTGCTCGACGGGGACAGCGGCCGGCAGAGACGTCTGGGGCTGAATGAGCTCCACCGGCAGGAGGTTCAGCCCACCGCCTGATGCCGGGCTGGGCGGGGCCAGGAGAACTGGCGTAGGTGGGAGTGGGTTCACCCCGGGTGCAGGCTGGGTGGGCATCGGCACCGGGGCGTCGATTATCGGCCAGGCCTTTCCCACGAACGAGACCGGGATCGCCTCGTAGCCTGGGACCGGCTCATCAGGACCGAAGGCCGGAGCGGTCGTCGGAACCGGCCGATCGGCGGTGGCCGGCCACGGTTGTTGATTAGGTGAGTATTGGATGGCCGGCGACAACGCTGGCCCGGCCGGCACGGGTTGCGGGTACTCCTCGGGGGATGGGGCGGGACTCGGCTCGACGAGGCCCAGTCCGTAGGCCCGCATCACCACCTTGGCGATAGCGGACTCGTCCGAGTCGGCGTGGCTGGCGGCCTCGCACAGACGCGACCACTCCAGATCGGAGAGCACGGACGAGGTGCCGCCGCCCTGTTCCTCGATCACCTGGGCCACGAATTGGCGGACCAGCTGCATCCGTCGGATATCCGCCTCTGAGGACCCGGGCACCTCGGTGGTTCGACTCACCAATGGGTCGCTCCCACCGGGATTCTCGTGCCAGACCGACGTAGCCATGCGATAGGTCCTAAGTCTCAGCGATCACGACGCGACATCGACGGGGACGGGGTCCGGCTCGTGATGGAGTCCGTGCACCGTTTTCTCCCAGAAGTTGGGAGCACCGACCAATTGGCTGAGCGCCTTGACGGCCGCCATCGACATCATGACCCAGTACAAGGGGACGAGCAGCGCCGGGATGAGCAGCTCACCCCGCTTGCCCACCCGGCAGCTCATGATCGTCACGTAGACCAGCAGGAAGTTGCCGAAGGCCCACGAGACCAGTCCGAGGTAGTACACCGGAGCAGGGAACAGCTCCTGGATGAAGGCGGGATGGGCAACGAACCACAGGATGGTCATCAGCCAGAAGATGGGATTCACGATGGCCAGGATCGGCGTCCCCCCGACGAACATGACGAAGTGCATCATGCCCTTCCACCCCAACTCGCGGCGAAGCTCCCGGGGCTGGCGGAGGTGGACGGCGAACGTCTGGAGGTAGCCCTTCAGCCACCGGGACCGTTGCTTCATCCAGTTCACGAAGTCGCTGTTGGCCTCCTCGAAGGTGCTCGAATCGAGTACCCGGACCGAGTAGCCCTCTCGGAACATGCGGATCCCGAGATCGGCGTCCTCGGTGACGTTGTACGGATCCCAGGCCCCGAGGGCCTGAAGGGCCACCCTGCGGAAGTGGTTGGACGTCCCTCCGAGCGGAATGGGTGCATGCATCGCCGCCAGGCCGGGGAGGAAGAAGGAGAACCACAAGGAGTACTCGATGGTGAACCACTTGGTGATCAGGTTCTGCATCGGGTTGTGATAGTCGAGCTTCGCCTGGACACAGGCCACGTCGGGTCCCAGTCGGCCCATGGCCACCACGGCCCGACGGAGCTGAAGGGGTTCGGGCTCGTCCTCCGCGTCGTAGATGGCGACCAGTTCCCCGCGGGCCAGGGTCAACCCGTAGTTGAGGGCCTTGGGCTTAGTCCGGGGCTCAGCCGCGGGGACGAGGACCAGCTCGAACTGGTCACCGGGCATCGCCTCGTCGATGGCCTCGATGGTGGCGACGTCATCGGCTTCGATCAGCAGTTTGACGTCGAGGCGGTCGGGTGGGTACTCGAACTGGGACACACGCTGGATCAACTCATTGATCACCTCGGGCTCGTGATACGCGGGGATCATCACCGTGTAGATGGGCAGGTGTTCGTAGGGCACCGCACGTGCCTCTTCGTCACTGACCACCTCGGTGGTGTGCGGCTGGTTCGAGGCCCGGAACAGGACCAGACGGTAGATGATCGCCCCGACGTAGAGGAGCGTGATGATGGAGACCAGGGCCGAGAGCGTGGCCACCAGATCGAGGACGCACCCGACGAGGATGAGGACAATCACCGCCACTCCCCAGCGACGTTGGCGATCGGTGAGAATCCGCTTGGCCGACACCAGGGGCTCACGGTCGGCGAGCCCTGCGATGCTGGCCTGGAGGCGCAGATTCGCCTCCTCCTCGGTCATGACGGAGGTCCTCACAGCAGAACGCTAACACCCTGACCCACCGAATAGACAGCAGAATTCCACGTCAGAGGGCTATTCACCCAGAGTTCAGCCATGATGTCCGTTCATTCCATGTGGCGTTCACCTGAGGTTCACCTTGACGTGGTCTGATCGTCCGGTGACAATCGATCGGATGAGTAGCACTCCATCGCTCCCGGGGCACACGGGAGGGGCCCGATGACGCTGGTTGCGACGGATATCACCCATTCGTTGGCGGAGCGTGTCCGTGACTGGTCCAAGCAGGAGCGCGATCTGGCCATCGCCCTCCGTGGTCTGCACGTGGTAGCGCCTTCGCCCTCGCCCCCTACACCTTCACCCGATTTCATGGTTCCGGGCCATCTCGCGCCGAACGTGAGTAACGATTCACCATCAGTGTTCAATGAGCGGAGCGACTGGCTTGGCGGACCAGTCCCCGTCACCGGCGTGACTACGGGCGAGCGAGAAGGCAGACCCATCCCTGCCGCCCACCCGGTTCCGTCGGCCCATACCGACGTGGCTTCCGCAGCGACCCAGCCCGCCGTGCCGCAGGTGGCGCCAGCGGCGGCCGTACCCCTCGGACCGTTCGATGACTTCATCGCGGCCATGACCGGCACGGGGCTCACTCCCGCCGCACCGTCGGCTCCTCTGCCCCCGCCGGGCCGCTTCATGGTGCGGGTAGCGCCGGTCGGAAAGCCTCATCGTGCCACCAAGCGGAACTATGACTACTTCGAAGAGCTCAACGTCCGCTTGGCCGAGCAGGCGGCGGCTCGAGAGCAGAACGGACTGCAGTAGCCGCAGTCCACTGGACTGGATCCGGTGCCCGGTCCCGGACTCTGGTGTCGGACCCGGCGCGCCTAGGAGCTCGATCCGGTCACCTTGACCGCCCACCGGCAGGCCGCCGTCGTCTGCACGATGACCTGTTGGCTTCCCGCTGTCGTCTCGGGACTCACCGACTGGCCCGAGGCCGCGGTGGACGTGACAGCGGGAGTCGATCCAGGAGAGGCACCGGAGTTGACCACGAAGATCTGGAACGACGGGCCTCCGGTGGGCGCGGGCGCACACTGGAAGGCCCAGCCGATGTTCCAGGTGCCCCCGGCGATGGTGAAGGCGGGACTGGTCCAATTGCCGGTCTGGGTGGTCTGTGGGACGAGGACCGTCGCCGGCCCGACGGCGGTGGCCGTGGTCGTGGCGGTGGTGCCACCGGCGACGGTGGTGGAGGTCGCTCCGGCTGCTGTGGTGCTGGTCGATCCAGCCGCCGTGGTGGAGGTGGAACTGGCCCCGGCTGCCGCGGCCGACTTGGGCGCGGTCGTCGCGGTGGCGCCGTCGGGGGGCAACTTGTACCCGGCGGACCCTGAGCCGGAGGCGGCGGCGTTACCCGAGGAGGAGCCGGCCAAGTTGTTGAACCACATACCGAGGCCGGCGGCCAACACCACCGCCAGCAGCAGCTGCCAGGTCTTCCAGGACCGGCGCTCTTTGATCTTGAGCTCTCCTTGCTCCGGCTGGTAGGTGGCCGCCAACAGCGGGTCGGCCGACTGTGCCGGCGAGGGGCCGTAACCGCCCGGCGCCCCTACGTCGTAGCCAACTTGAGGTCCGGCACCGTAGCCAGCAGGTGGAACCGCCGGATAACCAGCCGCGGGCGACGGGCCGTATCCAGGCGAGGCGGCCGTCGCCGCGGCTGCACCATATCCGGGCGGAGCGACCATGTGGGGATAACCCACTCCGTTCGATCCACTCGGCCCCATCGGGTAGGTCGTAGCCGGGTCCGGAGCGTTCAGCGGGCCGGGTGCCGTCGGTGGTGCCGGCTCCCCCGGTGGGGTGGTGGGCATCACCGGTGGCCCACTGGTGTACACGGGCCGCTCGGTGTACGGGTTGGAGTAGGCGCTGGGGTCCACATACACCCACTGATCAGCTGACATCGACGCAGCCGGTTGCGCTTCCCCGAACTGGGCCGACGGCCCGTTCGGATCGGCCCATGACACCTGCGAGGCCGGGGCGTTCGGATCCCCTCCGGGCTCAGCGCCACCCGGCTGGGTGGCTTGCCCCGGATACGGTGCGTGGTTCGCATTTGGATCCGCGTAGCCCCGCTCCCCGACAGAGCCGGTAGGCGGATACGGGGTTGCCGGCTCCCCGGGCGTTGCGCCGTTCGGCACCCACGCGGCTTGTTGCGGCACCGAGGGAACGGGCTGGGTGGCGTAGACCGAAGGGTCCGTGTGCCCCCATTCGCCGGTGGAGGCCGGAAGCGGAGAGTCGGGTACCGGCGCGTGGGGGGTGATTCCGTTCGGTACCCACGCCGCTTGTTGCGGGACCGGCGGAGCCGGTTGGGTGGCGTAAGGCGAGGGGCTGGTGCTCGGGTCTACGTACGCCCACTCAACCGCGGGAGGTACACCGGGAATGCGGGGCACGCTACCGTTCGGCTCCCACTCGCCCTGAGGAGCGGGCTGGTCCGGCGGCCACGGTACCGAGTTGGAATCCCGGGCTGACGTCACGTCCCCAGCCTCCGGTACGGGTTCCGGTCGGTCAAGTGAATTTCCAGTGAACCAGGCACGGGCCCGACCTGCCTTCTCATGAGCTGATGGCGTTGACCCCGCCATTGGTCAACGCCGGATTGGCGTGGTCGGCCAGGTAGCCCTGGGTCTCGATGAGCTTCCTGGCGAACGCCACCAGAAAGGTCCGGTTGTTGATCAGGGCACGATCCGCGTGATTAGTCGGATTCAGCGTCCCTCCGATGTTGTGGATGTCGTCACCGGTCGTCAGGCCGTTGACCACCGCTCCCTGGCCGGAGTTCTGGACATAGAGCACTATCCGCTCATAGTTGGTGCCTCCACCGCTCATCTTGACCGGGACGATCCAGTACACAATGGACCAGCTCCCGAACTGCTGGGACGTGTACGACATGGCCTGCCCAGTGATCCCTCCGGCCAGCGACACCTGGGCCACGTCGGCCAGGGCGTAGCCGTGGAACGTGTAGCAGTTCTCTACCCCGTAGGCGGAGAAGCTGGACAGGTCTGGGGTGTTGATGACGTCGGCCACCACCGGGACAGTGGTCCGTAGCGGGCCGGGCCCGTCGGACCGCAAGATGTAGCGGTTCCAGACAGACGTGTCACCGAACAAGGGCTTGGCCCACTGGTAGGTGGTTTCGTACTGCTCCTCCCATCCCGGGGGTGCCGACGGATAGCGCACATAGGCGAACAGCTTGGCCTGGCCGGTCACCCCGGCCACCAGGTTGTAGGTCCGGAGCCCCACGTTGCTGACCCCCACGACGAGTGCGGCGATAACCACCGCCACGATCGCCATGGTGACCTTCGGGACGGCCAGGGGGGCTTTGTCTTTCTTCGAGGTCTCGGGTTCACCGAACAGCGAGGGCACGGGCATCGGGCCGGTGGCTGTGGGTTCCGCCGGTGCCGGGACGTTCTCGCCAATGGCGATGTGCATGCCCAGGGGCTTGATGAGCAGGATCATGGCCAGCACGCCCAGGCTGAAGGTGACCAGGCCGATAAAAGGGTGGAACACGTTGATGGCCACCGACTCGCCCCACTCCTTGCCGGCGAAGAAGATGAAGGTGATCCGCACCAGGTTGATGGCCCAGAGCAGTGCCATCCCACCGGCCAGCCACAGCACCTTGCGCACGACCGGGCCACGCACGATGGCGGCGAAGGCCGAGCCGACCAGCAGGAAGCCGACCACGCCGTTCACCCCCGAACAGGCTGAGACCACGCTTAGGGCGAAGGTCGAGCCGTGGTGGGTCACCACGAACAGCGTGTTGTCGAGCGAGCTGGCCGGCTTGGCCAGATGGGTCCATATGGCGATCTTCTGCATGGCCAGGAGCGTGAGCGTGGTGAAGGCGTTCAACACGCCCAGGAGGTACTTCTGGTACGGGTAGGGCCAGGCCAGGAAGAGGAAGGCCACAGCCAGCCTCTGTCGCCACAGCACCCTCGATCCGAAGATGATGGCCACGGCCCCGGCCACGAAGATGGGCAGCGTGAGGAGGTCGACCCGGTACACCCAGAACATGGCGGACATGCGGGCGGGCAGGAGCTCGTTGATGGCCACGGCGGCCAGGATCAACGGGATGCCGATCGTGTAGTCCACATGGCGGTCGTAGATCGGCGGCTCGGGCTTGAGCGGGCGGGCCCGTATGGCCGCCAGGGCCAGGGCGATGGCCGGCACCAGGCTGATGTAGGCCAGCGGGGTCTGTTGGTCAGCCGTCTGGAGGAGTGTGGACAGCGAGTAGTTGTAGGCCCCGAGGACCGAGATCAGCAGTACGGCGACCTGCACTCGGGTGCGGGTCTTCTGGGTGGCGTTGGTCCACCGGGAACGCCACTCGTCGCGCCAAGTCCGGAGCAGCGAGCGCCGGGGTGCCCGGTGGTGCACCGACATGGCATCAGCCATGGTCACCCCCACCTCGGGCGAGCGGCCATCGGCAACACCACCGCGTCGGAACTCGGGAGGTCATCCGAACCGCCCGTGCACGTAGTCGGAGGTACGCGGATCGCGTGGGCTGTCGAACACCTGCTGAGTGGGACCGGCCTCCACGATGTGGCCCGGAGCCCCCTCACTGTCGACGAGGAAGAGGGCGCAGGTGTCGGACACCCGCTGGGCCTGCTGCATGTTGTGGGTGACGATCACGATGGTCAGCTCGTGGCACAGCTCCCTGATGGTCTCCTCGATCACGCTGGTGGAGATGGGATCGAGGGCCGAGCACGGCTCGTCCATGAGCAGCACCTTCGGGCGCACGGCCAGGGCGCGGGCGATGCACAGTCGCTGTTGTTGTCCACCGGACAGCGCTGCCCCGGCCTCGTTCAACCGGTTGCGGGTCTCCTTCCACAGTCCGGCCCGTTCGAGGCAGTCCTTCACCAGGGCATCGGGGTTCCGGACCTTGGTGCCGGAGAGCCTGAGCCCGGAGAGAACGTTCTGGGCGATGGTCATCGAAGGAAACGGATTGGGGCGCTGGAACACCATGCCGATCCTCAACCGGGTGTCGGTGACCCGCACCGTCGGCCCCGTAGATGTCCACGTTGTCCAGCTCCACCGAGCCCGACAGTGCCGCTGAGGGGATGAGCTCGTGCATCCGGTTGAGGATGCGCAGGAACGTCGACTTCCCGCAGCCCGACGGACCGATGAGTGCGGTCACCTTGCCCGGCTCCATAGCCAGTGACACCCGCTCGAGCACCTTCTTCGAGCCGAACCAGGCGCTGACATTGGTGGCTCGCAGTCCCGAGCGGCCCGCCGCGTCCTGCATGGGCGGAGGCGCCGTTGCGTAGACCGGCTGTCCCTGCGCAGCCGGTCCGTAGGCGGGGGTCCCGTACGCCGGGGTGCCGTAGGGGTTGGGTGGCTGCTCCCAGGGACCGCCGGGCGACTGCTGGATGGTGGTCACGATCGGGCCTCCCGTCGCCTGAGTCGTCGTCTGAGGATGGTGCCTGCCGCGATCATCGCTGACCCGAGCAGGACCCAGGCACCCAGGTGGGCCGTGCCGGTGAACGCCAATCCGCTCCCCGAGGAACCCGAAGAGCCGTCGGAGCCGCTCGACCCGCTGGACGTGGCCGTTCCTCCCGCCGCCCCGGTGGACGTGGCCGACCCGGCAGTGGTCGTCGTGGTGGCCCCGGAAGTGGCACCACCGATCGCCGCCGTGGGCGAGGTCCCGGTGGCCTCAGCGTTGAGCTCCGTCGCCACCTTCAGTCCGGCCGCCTGCATGGCCGGGGTGGCCGGGGCGGACCCGAAGCTCTCGATGTCCTTCTGCCCCTGTGTGCCGAGGATGAACCGCACCACCTGGGCCAGGGCGGTGGCCTTGGCGGCGGTCAGCCCGGTGGTGGGCACCACCAGGTAGCTCTCCTCCATGAGGTCGCTGTTGTAGGCGGCGGCATCACTGGCGCTGGCGTTGAAGGTAACGAGATTGTTGGTGGTTGGGTCCGAGGTGGAGGCCAGGCTGGCATCGGCCTGCGCCGCTTGGGCGGCGGCCAGCGTCGGAGCGACGAAGCTGCCCTGGGCATTCTGGATGGCCGCCGTGGGAAGATCCCAGGCCACCCCCAGGGGTGCCTGGGTCCACACCGACGACAGCGGTGCGGTGGCTCCGAGCACCCACTGGGTGGCGGTGGTGCTCGGACCGTTGGTCTCGGCATTGATATCCAGCAACTTCCCAATGAGCGGTTGGTCCCCACCGGGGATGGTGTTGCCGGCGAAGGGCCACAGCTCGCTCGGTGTGTCGTCGGTGGTCAGGGCGCCGGGAATCCCGCCGTTGAGGGCGGCGTCGAAGTAGCCCTTGGCCGTCGGATCGCTGTCCAGCAAGGTCATCAGAGCCTCATTCGAGATCGAGGGGTCGAGGTTGGCGTAAGCCACTGGAGGAAGGTGGAGTTCAGAACTGGAGCCGCCGGGTCCACCGCCCGACGGACAGGTGATCCGGGTGTCGCCCCAGTCCTGTAGGGGATCGGCCGCGTCGTAGCCGTACAGTTCGCCCAGTTCGGCCACCGTCAGCGGGATGCCCTGGCAGAAGCCGGCCGGCGTGATCGTCGTGCTGTCGCTGTTGGCCCAGGTGTAGGTGGGCACCAGCGTGGCGATGGCCACCGGGGTGGCGGCAAAGGGGATGTAGGCGTAGGTCCGCCCGTCCGTGGTGGCCTGGGTGGATTCGGCGGCGGTGAGGGGTCGTTGGGTCACGGCGAAGTCGGCGGCGAACTGCCCTGGTCCCGAGCCGGCGAAGGCACTGATGCTCGACACGTCGTCAGTCAGCATGTAGGCCCCGAACAGCGGGTCGAGATTGGCAGCGTCGTCGTTCAACAATTTGGACATCACCGGTTCCAGGAACGATCCCCCCTGACCGAGCAGGGTGGTGGGATCGGTATCCGCACCGGCGGGAGTGGTACTGACACGGAACCCGGTGCCCACGATCACCCCGGCCGCTACTAGTACGGTTGCCGTCGCCACGCGAATGGCTCGCCGGCCCCTCACGGAGCACCACCCGAGGTGCGCTTACGGAGCAGACGGCGACGGACGGTCCATGCCCCGATGAACAGGGCCGCACCCAGTACCGCCAGGGGGATGGGATTGGAGCCGGTAAAGGCCAGACCGGTGCTGCCTCCGAGCGACACCGCCGGGTCTGCCCCCGCTCCCGACCCCGCGGCGCCACTGCCGCCGGTGCTGCTCGTACCGCTCTTCGCTGCCGAGCTGCTGGCCACCGTGCCCGCGGCCGTACTGGTCCCGGTGGCGTGCCCACCGTTGGCTCCCGGCGCCGGTGCGGTGGCCAAGACCACGCCGCAGGTCGGCGTGGTCTGACCGGCCGCCACCTCGGTGGGCGTGAGGTCACCACATGCGTACCCCTTGTTCTCCGCGGCCGTCACGGCCACGGCCCCGGGGACATCGGCCAGCACCGCGTTGATCCCGTACTGCTCCAGGGAGAGGCCCAGGGACGCGTAGCCGAACGACGGCGATGCCTCCTGACCGAGGGTCAGCGCGTAGTTGACGTAGCCGCTGAGCACCGCTCCGATGCTCGGGTCGGCGCCGGTCGTCTTGGCCAACAGGTACGTGTAGGTGGAGGGGTTGTACACATTGGGACCGACGCCGTTGAAATTCAGCTCGTGGGTTCCGTTGTTCTCCTGGGTGGCATAGGCCAGGGCCGAGGCCACGTCGACCGCCGTGGGCTGGGTGTACTTGCCGCTGGCATTGAGTACGGACGCCACGCCGTGTGCCGGGTTGGTGGCCGAGAAGCCCAGGTCGGTGGCGTACTTCACCTGGACGGCACCGATAGCGCCGGGGTTGGTGGCGATGTTGCCGGCCACGCCGGCAGTGGTCGTCTGGTCGAGACCGTTGGGCAGACCGGGCCAGTTGGAGTTAGGACTGCCGGCGCTGATGGCCACCCCGTCGGTGGGACCGCCGGACTGGCTGTTCTCGTGATTGGCGAATGCCGCCCACAGCGCGGGCTGCAGGGCGATGCACCACTCCTCGAGCACGTAGTTGGTCCCCGCCGAATCGCTCTCAGTCACCGGCCGGATGGCCAGGTTGGGCAGGGTCACCCCAGGGTTGTCCTTGGCGATGGCCGGGTCGTTCCAGTTGGTGATACCCCCGGTGAGGATGGCGCAGGCCGAATAGCTGGACAGCTGGAGCGTCGAGGTCAGCCCAGGAATGTTGTACATGAAGGCGATGCCCCCGGCGGTGATGGGCACGTAGATGAACGGAAAGCTGGGGGCCTGGGTGTCGGTACTACCCAGCCCGTAGGCGATGTCCGTGGCGGCGAAGTTGGTCGTCTGGTTGGTGAACTCGTAGCGGCCGTCCCCGAGCTCGAGCTGGTGTAGTTGACGTTCAGGCTGTACGGCGCCCCCTGGACCGTGTTGGTGAATTCCTCGAGGGCCGGTGCGGCGAAGGACGAGCCGGCCCCGTTGAGTTGGGTGGACGTGAGTGGGATGGCACCGGACCGGCGGCCCACCGTTGCGGCCACGGTGGTGGGTGGCGCAGGGGCCGTCACCGGTGCCACGGTCGTCGCGACCACCGGCGCCGTCGTCGTGGCCGTGGTCGTATCGGCCGAGGCCGGCGTCGCCGCCACCAGGCCGATCAGCGGCAGCACGGCGGCGGCGAGTACGAGGGTCCACCGGCGGCTCCACCGGGCGGCCCGCTCCGAGCCCGATCCAGAGGAGACGGAGTTCCGTCCCTGGGGAGCAGTGGCGGGATGGTCAGAGGCTGGGAAGGTCACGGGTTGCTCCTCGGATGGTGCACGTGGGCGGAAAGGGCGGATGGGAACGATGGTCACGAGTCGACCGCTGCAGAGTTCTTGCGGAGCTTGGTCCAGGGGGCGAACCAGCTGCTTCGGCCGGGGGACGAGCGGCCCAGCAGGCGGGCCACCACGAACAGAATGAGGACCAGGCCCACGAGAACGAACGATGCTCCCCAGGCGCTCTGGTTGATAACGGCCCCGGGTTGGAAGATGTTCTCGTAGATCCGGAGGGGCAAGTTGTCCTGCTGGCCCGAGAAGGGGTTCCAGTTGTAGGCCTCGAGACCGCCGGCGTTGAACAGCACCGGCGCCGTCTCACCGGCGATGCGGGCGATCCCGAGGATGACCGCGGTCATCAGTCCGGCTCGGGCCGTCGGAAGCACCACCCGGAGGAGGACCCGCCACTCCGGTGCACCGAGGGCCAGGGCGGCCTCGTTGAGGGAGCCGGGAACGATGGCCACGACCTCCTGGGCCGCCCGGGTCACGATGGGAAGCATCATCACGGCCAGGGCCAGGGCGGCGGCGAATCCGGACTTGCCATTCTCGTGGTGCGGAGCCACCCACAGGAGATAGACGAAGAGGCCGGCGATGATGGCCGGGGCGCCGGTCATGGCATCGACCACCGCGCCGACCAGGCGGGCGAAGGGTCCGTTGGAGTTGACCAGGTAGGTGGCCGTCATGATGCCCAGGGGGACGGTGAGCACCGTGGCGATGCCCACCTGCTCGACCGTCCCGACGATGGCCGCACCCACACCGAGCTGGGTGATGGTGGCCGCTCCCCCGAGGTGGGTCATGTCTGCGGTGAGGAAGTGAGGGAAGTGGTCGGCCACGGCCCAGAAGCCGCGGATGATCACGTAGAGAATCACCGCGGCCAGGGTGAACAGAGCGGTGAGGGCCCCTCCCCAGATCCCCACGGTGGCCATCCGGTCCTTGGCCACCAGGATGCCGTAGAGCCTCCAGCACAGGATGCCGTAGATGGTGAAGAACAGTCCGAACCAGGACACGAGCATGCCAAACGGGGCACTGATGCCGGCCAGCGAGAAGATGATCCACACCAGGGCCAGGGCGGCCAGGGCCGAGCCGCCCGCTTCCATCAGCATCGACGAGGTGAAGGACCGAGGGCGGCGGGGGCGGTCCCCGCCCGTGAACAGGCCCGGGGCTGGGCCGACCGGCGGTCCGCCGGAGGAGGTGCCGTCGGGTGGAGGTCCGTAGGGACGATCGATGACGGCCATCAGTGCCTACTCCCCCGGTTGACGATGGCACGGGCGCCGACGTTGACGAGCAGCGTGGTCACGAACAGCACCAACCCGAGCAGAATGAGCGCACTCTGGTCCAGGGGTGTGGCCGTGGGGAAGTCGGTGGTGATCTGCTTGGCGATGGAGCCGAGGCCGTTGGGGCCGAGCAGGGCCCAGGTGTACCGATTGCCCTGGGACAGGACGAGCACCACGATCATGGTCTCACCCAGTCCCCGGCCGAAGCCCAACAGGAAGGCACCGACGATGCCGTCCCGGGAGAAGGGGAAGATCACATCGGTGACCATGCCCCACCGGGTACCCCCGAGGCCGAGTGCGGCTTCGCAGGCGTCTCGGGGAGTCTGAGCCATCACCTCCCTGCTCACCGAGGTGATGATGGGAACGAGCGTGGCCGCACAGATGAGGCCGCAGGCGAAGATCGACGACACGAACTCACCGGGGGTCGGCGTCCGCAGGAAGGGCACGAACCCGAAGTTGTCCACTACCCATTTGGCTGGGGCGGCCTGCAGGTTGGATACCAGGGCCAGTCCCCAGAACCCGTAGACGATGCTGGGCACGGTGGCCAGCATGTCGACCGCACCGGTGAGGGTCGAGCGGGCCCACGTCGGGGCGTACTCGTTGATCATCAGCGCCGCGGCCAGGGAGATGGGCCCGGCGATCAGTACGGCCACCACGGCGATTGCCACCGAGCCGAGCAGGAGTGGCCCCGCTCCGAAATGGCCGCTGTCCGGCGCCCAAGACGTGTCGGTGATGAAGTGGATGCCGCCCTTCTCCAGGGCCTTCCAGCCCTTGGCGGTGAGGAACACCACCACCGCGGCCAGGATCACCAGCACCACGGCGCTCGAGGAGGCCAGGGCGAAGCGGAAGATGCGGTCGGCCCGGGTTACGGCCCGGTTGATGACGATGGGCTTGTCGTCGATCGGCTGGAGCTGCGGCGGCATCGGCGGGGCCACGGCGGTCATCGGCTCCACCTCCTCCGCAGGATGCGCCGACCGACGAGACCCCCGCCGAGGAGGCACAGCCCGGAAGCGGCCAGCCAGAGTAGGGCGGAGGAAGACCCGGTGAAGGCCAGCGTCGACGGGGCCAGCGACACGCCCGCCGACACTGCCGCGGCCGTGGTGGTGGGGGTGGTGCCACTGACGGTGATGGCCGGAGCTGACGAGGTGAAGGCGAAGGGCGCCGAGAAGATCTTGGGCTGGGTGAAGTCGTCCTGATCCTCGCCCACATAGAGGACGCACTGGTTGGTTCGGTTGCACACCGGCTGCCAGTTGGACTGCTCGCCCAACACCTCGTTGGGCAGTGCGTAGAGGGTGTACCCGTGCTCGACGAAGCTGCCGTCCGGCTGGACCAGGACGGTGTCGGCCTCGATCGTGTTGGCGTCACACGTACTCAGGCTGGTGGGGAGGTTGGCCGCGGAGCCGCCCGGATCGGCACACTCGATCATGTTGACCCGGGTGTGGGGCACGAACAGCGAGTTAGGACCGACCGTGACCGTCACCGATTCGCCGCTGGTGAACGCGCCCGAAGCCGGGCCCGGGGAGATGGTCACCGTGGGTGTCGCCGCGGCGGCAGGACCGGGCCGGTACGCCACGACCACGACGGCCGAGAAGGCCACCACCACGGCGACCGTCGCCGCTCGGCTCCAGACTTCAGGGTGTCGGGCGGTAGTGGTCATGGCTGGGAGTCGGCCGTGCCGCCGGTGACGAAGAACGGTGCGGAGAACGCCTTGGGCTTCGTGAAGTCGTCCTGGTCCTGGCCCACGTAGAGGACGCACTCGTGGGTGGCGTCGCAGATCGGTGTGACCGTATTCCCTTCACCCAGCACCGAGGTGGGGACCCGGTAGATCGTGTAGCCGGTCTCGTGGACGCTGCCGTCGGACTTGGCGATGACCGAGTTTCCCTGGAGGGTGTTCTCATCACAGTGCGCCAGCGAAACCGGGAGCTCACTGACCTTCCCCCCTGGGTCCGAGCACTGGATGATGTTTACCCGCAGCAGTGGCTGGTACACCTTGTTGGGTCCGACGGACACGGTGACGGACTGTCCGTTGTGGAAGGTGGACACACTGGGGGAGCCGTCGATCTCGACCGTCGCTGCTGAGGTGGTCGCTGACGACGAGTTCGAACACCCGGCCGCCAGGGACAGTGCCGCGGCCATGCCGCCGAGAAGCATCACACGGAGGACGGGGCGCATACCGATACGGCGGATCATCGGTCCCATTCAGGCCGCCGATCCGAAGAACCGGGTGTCGTTGGTGAAGATCCCGCCGTCGGAGGCGCCCAGCCAGTAGCCGTCGCCGTCGGAGGTGGCGGCCATGCCGATGATCGGCTTGTTCAACCGGACCGCACCGGCCGATCCGTGGAAGACGGCGTCACCGAAGGTGAAGATGCCGCCGTCGGAGGCCACCAGCCAGTAGCCCTGGCCGTCGGGCGTGGAGGCGATCCCCACCACCGGGGCGTTCAGTACCACGTCCCCCATGGATCCGTAGAAGGTGGCGTCACCGGCGGTGAACACGCCGCCGTCGGCCGCCACCAGCCAGTAACCACCCCCGTCGGGTGTGGCGGCCATGCCCACAATGGGCGAGTTGAGATGGATGCCACCGAGAGCACCGTGGAACACGGCGTCACCGAAGGTGAAGATGCCACCGTCGGAGGCCACCAGCCAGTACCCACCGCCGTCGGAGGTGGCGGCCATGCCCACAATGGGCCTATTGAGATGGGCACCGCCGAGGGAACCCTCGAAGGGGGCGTCCCCGAAGTTGAACACCCCGCCGTCGGAGGCCACTAACCAGTAGCCCTGACCGTCGGGCATCGACGCCATACCCACGATGGGCGAATTGAGATGGGTGCCGCCGAGTGATCCCTCGAAGGGGGCGTCCCCGTAGGTGAACACCCCGCCGTCGGAGGCCGCCAACCAGTAGCCACCGTTGTCCGGCGTGTCCACGATCGACACCACCGGATGGTTGAGCGGAGGCGCCGATGCCGCAGCACCGGCATCGGTGGAGGCCGGCGAGAACGCGATGGTGACGGTGCCGGGGATGGCCACGTTGTCCGAGGTGTCCACAGCCGAGTACGTCACCGACTCGGCATGGCTGTCCGAGACGGTGAAGGTCGCCGCCCCGGTGGTGTCCGAGGTCTCGGTGGCGGTGAAGCTGGACGAGCCACCCGCGGCCGTCAAGGTGACCGTTCGGCCGGTCACCGGGTTGCCCGACCCGTCGTAGAGATAGACGGTGATGGTGGCGGTGGACGACCCGTCGGCGGGAACACTCGAGAAGTTGGAGACGATGGCACAGTCACCCGCCACCGGGACGATGGGTGGCGGTGTGCCGAAAGCCACGGTGGCGGTCTGCGAGACGACGAGGTTGAAGTCACTGGTGTCTACGGCCTCGTAGGTGACGTACTCGTTGGTGGTGTCGGTGACGGTGAAGGCGGCCACACCACTGGCGTTGGTGACCAGGGACGGTGCACTGATCACCGAGTGCCCATCGCCCTGGTCGAGGCTGACCGAGTCGCCACCCACCGGGTTCCCGAAGTGGTCCTTCAGGGTCACGGTGACCGTCGACATGGTCGTTCCGTCGGCGGCCACGGCGGTGGGACTGGCGGCCACCGTCGACTGGACCCCGTCGGTGGTGCCGGCGGTGAAGGTGACGGTGGGGGACGACGTCAGGGTCACCGAGGCGGTCTGGTCGGTGACGGTCAGGATGATCGATTCGGCCACCGTGTCCCGGAGCTGGAATTCGGCCTGTCCGTTGCTCCCGAAGGTCTCACCGGGGGTCGTGGCCCCCGCCGCCGTGTCAGGGATCACGGCCACCTTGTCGTCGACGGTGTTCGGCGTGGCCGTATTGGCGACCGAGATGCCGACCACGTCGCCCACCACGGGTTGGTTGGCCGTGTTCTTGAGGTCGACGAACACGTTGAAGGCCGTGGTCCCGTCGGCGGGAGCGGTCGGGGGACTGAAGGTCACGGTGGACAGCGAGGCCGACACGGTGGGGGCGGTCGGAGCCACGAAATTGATGGTGATCGATCCGATGGCCAGATTTGAGTCGGTCACGTCGACGGCGCCGAAGGTGACCTGCTCCACGGTGGTGTCGGTGACGGCGAAGCTGACCTGGCCCTGGGCGTTGGTGTTCTGGGCCGTCGTTGGGCTGACCTGGCCCCCGTTGGTGCCGGTGTCGGTCAGCGTCACGCTCTTGTCCGCTACCGGAAAGCTCCCTCCCGCCGTCTTCAGGGTTACGACCACCGTCGTCCCCCCGCCGCTGCCGGTGGGGGGCGAGGTCGAACCCGCGGTGACCGTCGAGTCGGAGGCCGAGACGACCAGGGTGCCGAAGGTGACCGACGGCGGCACGGTCGGGGTGAGGACCACCCCGCCGGCCGTGGCCGTGTAGACCACCGTTTCCACGGTGGTGTCGGTGACGGTGAACTTCACCTGCCCGTTGACGTCGGTGGTCTGGGCCGAGGACGGGGTGATGGCGGAACTCCCGGAGCCCTGGGCCAAGGTCACCGAGATGCCCTGGATGGGCTGGGGACTGGCTCCCTGGTCACGCACGGTCACGGTGACGGTCGAGGTCGAAGCCCCGTCGGCCGGTTCACTGGACGACGAGGCGGCCACCGCCGAATTGACCGCCGAGACCACCGGGGCCTGGAAGGTCACCGCCGCCTGCTGGGTCACGGTGATCCCTCCGCTGACCGCCGTATACGTCACCTTCTCGGCCGTCGAGTCCTTGACGGTGAAGGTGATCTGACCCGACGAGTCCGTGGTGGATGCGGAGGGAGTGACGGTGGAACTGGTACCTGAGTTCCCGGTGAGCGTCACCGCGGCGCCGGTGATCGGCACCGTGTTGCTCGCGCCGTTCACTCCCAAGAGGGTCACCGTGATGACCGACGAGTTGGTGCCGTCGGCCACGGCCGTGGCCGAGGACGCCGATACCGTCGACAGGGAGGCGGACGGTACGGTGGCGGCGGCGGCCAGGCTCCCGTCACCGGGGTTGGCGGCATCGTCACCCGGCGACGGTGTGACGCCGAAGACCTGGGAGAAGATGTGCGGTTGGGTGAAATCGTCGTAGCTGTCGAACATGCCCACCACGCACTCGGTCGCCGCGGTGTCCCCACAGGTGATGGTGCTCGGGGACAGGTTGGGATCGGGAAGGGCGTAGAGCTGATAGCCGGGGTACGTGAACGAGCCGTTGGTAGCCGGGTTGATGGAGTTGCCCGACTGGGTGTTGGCCGGGTCGCACTCCGAGGGGAGGGTGGGAAGGACACCGTCCGGTGCCTCACACTCGACAAGCGTCACGTTGGACCCGGTGGGCAGCCCACTGCCGGATGGAGCCGACACCGTCACCGACTGTCCGCTGGAGTACGGAATCCCCGAGGTAAAGGGGGCGACCGGGCTCACGGTGCCGGTGGCCGCTCCGGCCGTGCCGATCAGGACGATCGTGACCCCCGCCGTCACGATCAGCACGGCTGCCGCCATGCGGACAACGGTGCGATTGCCGGGCCCCGCCGGAAAAGCTGAACTTCGAGAGGCGCTCATGCGTCTCGTCATCACTGCTGGTGCACCTCTGGCTTGCCTCTTCCCTTGATTGTTCGGCTTCGTCATCGTGCGTTGGTCTCGTCCGCCGGTTTTGTGCTCGGCGGTGGGTCTCGCTTCTGGTACTGGGTCTGGTCTGTTCTTTGCCTTTTTCCTTCCGCCTCAGGACCCCCAAAACCCGGGGAGGCCGACGATCACTCGTCGGTCCCCCCGGGCCTGGGGACGTGCTCCGTGCTCCGTCTCCGACGGAGGCCGGCTACTGCCGCTCGGGGATCAGGTCCCGGCGCTGGCCACCGTGGTGATGGGCGGCTGGCCGTTCCCCGCCGTGCTTCCGCCGTTCAGGCCGGACGCACACGAGGTGTCGGTGCCACCGCCGCTGACGTTGTCGGGAGGTGTGTTACCGCCCGAAGCCACGTTGGAGGCGTCGGTGAGCCGGATGAACCCGAAGGACCCGATGATGGTGGTCAACTCGGCATCGAAGTTGACGCCGCTGGAGTTGTCCTTCTGCTTCTGAATGTCCGACTGCGAGTCGCACAGCCAGTTCAGGAACCCTGCCGTGGATGCCCTGACCGTGGCCGGGTTGTAGATGTTGAACAGGGTCCTAGCCGTCGGGTACGTGTTGCCGAGCACTGTTGCCGTTGTCGGCGACTTACTGTTCTCGGTGATCTTGGTGGCCGAGAACTTGGTGCTGCCAACGGTGGCTGAACCGGCATACGGGTTGGAGGCGTAGACACCGTTCGACTCGTAGTAGAGCGTCGAAGCGACCTCGACGGCCTGGTCGCCCAGGTCAGAGGGCCAGTCGGCGGCGGCATAGTCGGAGATCTGCGAGGCATTGTTCTCCAGGGCGATGTGCTGGCCGGCGTTGTCCCCGGTGGCCGTGGCCGGGTTGGGGTCGACTGCGGCGTTGCTATCCGCATTCGACGCACAACCGTTGCCGCTGGTCCCGCTGGACACACCGCTGTCGGAGAAGCTCTGCCAGGTCGACTCCGTGCCGGAGGCCGTGTTGACACCCATGATCCGGATCGGGACACCGATCTTTCCACCCGAGCCGACCGGCTGGGTGACGCCGGTGGCCAGACTGAGCTGGTCGGTGCCGCTGCCGGTGGCGGCCTGGGACAAGGTCAACGTGGTGCCACTGGCCGTCGCCGTCGTGCTGCCGGCAATGTTGCCGGGGGTGGTCAGGTCGGTGACCGTGTAGCTACCGGTCAGGCCGGCGGGCAAGGCATACGACAGCGTGGCCGTGGTCGTCCCGTTCAGCGTCACGTTCGGCAGCACCAGGTTCGGACCGAGGTTGGTGAGCTGACCCCAGTCGGTGATCTGCGTACTGTCCGTGGCGCACCACAGGCGGTAGGCCGTGCTCCCAGTTGCCCCTCCGTTGTCATTGTTGGCCACGTTGGAGAACGCCGTTCCCGAGTAAGGACCGGCTGCCGGGTCGCCGGGCAGCCACCCCTGGTCGAGGTCGCCGATCACCCCACCGTTGACGCTGGCGTACGGGCTCCCGACCGCCGGGGTTCCGAACGAGTTCGGGTTGATCTGGAAGGCGACTGCGGGGACGCTGTCCTTGGCGTACCCGGTGCCGACTTCGCTGCAGCCCGCCGGCAGCGAACCCACCGGCTTGGAGGAGCGGGCGAAGTCCACCGGAAGGGGCGAGCTGAGGTCGGACGACCCGCACAGCTGGGCTTGACCGGCGCCCGAACCGACGTCGTCCACACCCTCGGTCACCTCGGTACGGTTCCAGTTGTCCACCGTGTCGGTGGTGGACACGTTGTCGCTGGCGCGACAGTACGCCTCAGCCGGAGCCGGGCTACCCACCGTGTTGGTGACACCGCTGTCGTACAGCGCCTGGCCACCGGCCGAGTTCAGGGTGCACCCGTAGAGGCCCGCCGAGGTGTACAAATCACCGATCTTCTGCATCATGTAAAAGGTGGTGTCCGAACCGGTGTCACGGATGCCGTTAACAACACCGTTGTTGAAGGCCGGATATCCGGTGGCCGGGTCGGCGGGGACTGCCGACGCTACGCCGGCCCCCAGCCCCAGTGTGGCGATCAGGGCGGTGACCCCGACCGTTCCGGCGACCGTCAGACGGCGCCTCAGTGTGCTTGGTCTCATGGGTTCTTCGTTTCTCCTTGGATGGTGACGTTCGGTGTGGGGACGATGGTTGACGGGTAGGTCGGACTGCTCACGCCGCTACCGAGCGACGGGTCCGTCGGCGCCGGATGGCGATCCCGCCGGCGAACAGGCCACCTGCGGCCAGTGGCAGGCCGATGGCCAGCGGCAGTTCCGGCGTACCGTCACCCGGGTTGGCCGCGTTGTCGCCGGCCGATGGGGAGATGAGGAACGGCTGCGAGAAGATGTGCGGCTGGAGGAAGTCGTCGTAGTCGTCGAACATCCCCACCACGCACTCGGTGGCCACGGTGTTCCCGCACACGATGGAGCTCGGGCTCAGGTTGGGATCGGGCAGGGCGTAGAGCTGGTAGTTGTTGAGCGTGAACGACCCATCGGCGGCAGGGTTGATGGAGGGACCCGATTGCGTATTGCCCGGGTCGCACTCCGAGGGGAGGGTGGGTAGGACACCGTTGGGGGCGGCGCACTCCACCAGGACCACGTTGGCTCCGGTGGGGAGCCCGCTGCCGGCCGGGGCGGTCACCTTCACCGACTGACCGCTCGAGTAGGGGGTGCCCGCCGTGATCGTCTGTCCCGAGGTCGGATCCGGGTTGATCGGGGCCACGGTGCCGGTGACGGCACCGGCTGCTCCGGCGAAGAGCAGTAGGCCACAGGCGGACGCGGCTGCTCCGATGCCCACCTTTCTGGCGAGGTGTCGAACGTTCATGTGGTGCTCCTTTGGGAGTGCGAGAGATGTGGTGGGCAGAGACTGAATGTCGTGGCTTGTTTACGGGGGATTTATCCGGCGACGGTATTGGTGCCTTCGGGTGGCAATCTCACATGACCCTGAGGGCAAGTCAACTCAAAAGCCCAGGTGACACAGAGAAATAACCTTGGGATTACCCATGCGCGACCCAGGCGTCACGCGATGCGACACAAAGGCTCGGACGGAGCCGAGTTGTGTACTGCGCGTCACATTCGGGAATGCCGCTCTGTGTATCCGGACCGCCGCAACCAGCGGGCACATTCGCGGCTGGGTCCCCTGCGGCATCGGGACGGGTACGGTGGTTTATCCTGTTGCCCCAACATAAATCCGGTGATCGGTGGCCACCGTCCTTCCGGACATCGGGTCGTCCCTGCCAGCAGCCAGTCCGGATCAGGCGCCTACTCCCCGGCCGATCACCCTGGGAATCCGGACCTCGAGGTGGGAGCGGAACAGTCGCAGACCAGGAAATGACACGTCCCGTTCATTTAGCGGTGACCTATCGGTTACCTTGTTGGTTTTCTGGCCATTGGTCATGATGGGAAAGGCGAGATCGTCAACGTCTATCCGGGTCATTTAACCTGCACCCGGGACCACGGAATACAGGGGGGGATCTGGGGGGAAGGCGGCACCTCCATTGATCAGGATGTTTCACCGTTATTTCACCTGAAGTTGACACAACGGACACGTAGTGGCGTCATACTTCTGCTCCAGTCACGCCCAAGAGGGGCCGGACAACTAAAATCGGCGGACACCGGAACCTGTTCAGCTGGCTCTTCTGGGGGCGGAAAGGCGTTGTCGCATGCACAGGCGATGGGGAGTAGCGGCGCACCGGGGGCTGCGGCTCCGCCACGTGAGACGGGGGTCCCCATGGGGAGCACTGCTGGTCATCGTGCCGGTGGTGCTGCTGGGTTTGGCTCCGGTGGCCTCGGCGGCACCGCAGCCTCCCCTGGTCTCGCTCATCGGGAACGCGCCGAACGGACCGTTCTCCAGTGGTCAGGTGGTCGAGGTGACCGCTCCGGCCAACTCGATCCTGAAGCCGGGGAGGTCGCTCTTCATCGAGGAGTGCACGGCTTCGTTCAGCAAGCCCCGTCCTCTCGCCCATCAGTGTGATCACAGAACCGTCCAGCCCATCCTGTTACGAGCAGGATCCAACGGTTCGTTCACCTACACCGGCTACTCCATCTACGCCCTGCCCGATTCCCACACGCTCCACGAATCGGATCATCACCTGCCGGTGTGCAACCTCACACACGCCTGCGTCCTCATCGTGGGCTACGACCTCGACGACCCCGGACACCGGGTCTGGTCAGCGCCCTTCCTGGTGAACCCGACACCGGGCGACACGGGGGCCAACCCGGGCAACGGGACCCCCGAGGTGCCGTACGCGCTGGTACTGCCCGTTCTGGCCATCGTCATCTTCGGCGGGATCCTGGTGATCAGGCGGCGACGGTCGAACGCTGCCCCAGCGTCTGGGAGCATCTGAAGCCTCCGAGGTCGGGCCTCCGGCGGGGTCCCGGCGGGCCGATGATGCCCTCGATCCTCGGCGAGAGACCTCCGAGGCCGTTGTGTGGACCGTTCCACCCGAACTCCCGCGGTCTTGGGCAGTCAGGGTAGGGTGCGCCCATGTTCCGCTGGTTGAAGCGCCTGGCCCTGATGGCCCTCCTGGCGGCCGCGGTCCGCTGGCTGGTCGGTGCCACGACACGACGCCAACGGAACCGGGGCGGGAGTGCCCCGACCATCGGCGGCGACACCTGGCCCCCCGTACCGGTGAACCCGTCCCGGAAGGACTGACCGCGCCGGCGTCGTCAGTCGCTGCGTCCGACCTTCCTCCAGTAGGCCCGCTCCTTGGCCTCTCGGACGGCGAACACGATGGTGGCCGCCAGTGACATCGCCGCCGCGGGGGCGAGGAAGAACCGATGGACGGGGTCGCCCCAGGCACAGAGGGCCAACACGACGGTGAGACCGGCGAGCCACCGGGAGGGTCGGATGGGGCCCCACCGGGTGCTGGCCCGCATCACGCCGCGCCCCACCCGGTTGGCGTAGAGGCCCTGCCAGCCTCCACCGCCGTCGTACCTCGGCTGACCCGCCTGGGGTATCGAGAGGTCGTTCGATGAGAAGTGCTCCTGACTCTGCAGTTCCCCGGGCGTCGTCGCGTCCAAATCTCGGTCCACCCGCGCGTCGGGATTGGGCGTATCAGAGGGCACCGCATGGCCGGTCCATTCACTGCCGTCGAACCATCGCTGTGAACCGGCCCGGTACGGGTCGGGGTACCACCCCGCCGGGGGCAGTGACGGGTCGGGGGGCACCGGCCCTGTCTACTTGCTCACTGTGCCAATGGGAAGCCGGCCCAGTGTCTGCAGACCAGCTACGGATCTCGACGGGCCGATGAGCCGACGCTCAGGCGCCGTCCCGACTCCACCGAGCGACACGGGTGCACTCCCCCACCTGGATCGAGTACTCGTCGTAGAACTCGTCACGCCCCTGACGCTGGGCCCGGCGGTGACGTGGGTCGTTGCGCCACACCTGGTGGGACTCGAGGGAGGCAAAGGTGACCAGTGACACGTGTTCCCCGTCCTCGGCCGTGAACGTCTTGAAGTCCACGAAGCCGGGCACCGACCGCGCTGCGGCGTGCATGGCCGCCGACACGTCGCGGTAGGCCGCCTGGGACCCGTCCCGGCGCCTCGACCGGAACACGGTGATGATCTGCCCCTCGGCAAAGGGCCTCGTGGGGTACGCGTCCGCCACGCTTGAACTCCTCCTCGTGTCCGGGTGGTCCTCCGGCCTTCGTGTTGCTCCCTGCCTACGACTCGACAGTGTGGACGTCGCTGATGCCGGCAGCCGCCCGGAGCTGGGCCAGGGCGGCGCCGGGAACCTGCTGGTCGGTGGACAGCACCATCAAAGCGGTGTTCCCGGTAGCGGACGGGCCCACCGCCATCGAGGAGATGGATACCTGGGCCTCACCCAGGATGGTGCCGACCACGCCGATCATGCCGGCCCGGTCGTCGTTGCGGACCACCACCATGTGGGGGGCGGGCGGCACTTCGACGGTGTGGTCGTCCATCATGACCAGACGCGGCTCGGTCCGGGGACCGGTGAGCGTCCCGGCCACGGCGTGGTCGCCGCTGCGCAGCGTGATCAGGTTGACGTAGTCATGGGCAGTGACCGTCGAGGTCTCCCGCACCTCGAGTCCCCGTTCCGCCGCCAGCTGGGGCGCGTTCACGTAGCTGACCGGCTCCTCGGTGGCCGCGGCGAACAGGCCCTTCAGGACCGACAGGGTGAGGATCCCCGTCCCGGCACCGGCCAAGCCCCCCTGGTACTCGATCTCCAAGATGTCGGGCAGGCCGTCGTTGAGGCACGAGAGGATCTTGCCCAGCTGCTCGGACAGCCCCATGAACGGACGGACGGTCTCGGAGACGTCGGTGGCCGCCACGTTGACGGCGAAGGGCACGAAGTCACCGTTGAGGGCCAGGATGACCTGCTCGGCAATGGTCACCCCGGCCTTGTCCTGGGCTTCGGCCGTCGAGGCCCCGAGGTGGGGGGACACCACGACCGAACTCAGCTCGAACAGCGGCGACTCGGTGGTCGGCTCCTTGGCGAAGACATCGAGGCCGGCCCCTTGCACCTGTCCGGAACGGATGGCTTCAGCCAGGGCCTCCTCGTCCACGATGCCGCCGCGGGCGGTGTTGATGATCCGGAGACCGGGCTTGGCCTTGGCCAGCAGATCCTTTCCGATCAGTCCGAGGGTCTCGGCGTTCTTGGGCAGGTGGACGGTGACGAAGTCGGAGGTGGCCATCAGCTCCTCCAACCCCATGAGCTCGACACCCATGTGCTTGGCCCGGTCGGTCGACACGAAGGGGTCGTAGGCCACCAGACGCATCCCGAAGGCCAGGGCCCGCTGGGCCACGAGAGCCCCCACCCGGCCCAGGCCGACCACACCCAGGGTCTTGCCGTGCAGCTCCACGCCCTCCCACTTGGACCGCTCCCACTTCCCCGCCACCAGGGCGGCGTGGGCCTGGGGGATGTTCCTGGCCTGGGCCAACAACAGAGCCATGGCCTGCTCGGCGGCCGAGAGGATGTTGGACTGGGGGGCGTTGACCACCATCACCCCGCGCTCGGTGGCCGCCGCCACGTCCACGTTGTCGAGGCCGATGCCGGCCCGCCCCACAACGATGAGGTCGGTGCCGGCCGACAGCACTTCGGCGGTCACCGTCGTGGCCGAGCGGATGATCAGGGCCTGGGCCCCGACGATGGCCGAGACCAACTCCTCGGGGGACAGTCCGAGCTGCACGTCGACCTCGTGACCGGCAGCGGTCATCAGATCGAGGCCCGGTTGAGCCAACTTCTCGGTGACGAGCACCCTACCCATGGGGTTCCTTTCTATGGACGTATGAGGCGGAGAGGCGTGAGACCGCAGGAGGACCTCACGAGGCCTCGCCGAAGAGCTTGGCCAGGCGGGAGACCCCTTCGACCAGGTCGTCGTCGCCCAGGGCGTAGGACATCCGGAAGTAACCGGGGGCTCCGAAAGCCTCCCCGGGCACCACCGCCACCTTGGCCTCGTCGATGGCCAGCTCGGCCAGCTCCGTACTGGACTCGGCCACCCGTCCCCGGATCGGGCGGCCGAGCAGGCCCTCCACCGAGGGGAAGGCGTAAAAGGCGCCTTCAGGCAGGACGCAGGTCACCCCGTCGATCTCGTTGAGCATGGTGTGGATGGTCAGTCGCCGCCGGTCGAAGGCGGCCCGCATCATGGCCACCGCCTCGAGGTCGCCGGTCACCGCGGCCAGGGCCGCTCGCTGGGAGACGTTGGCCACATTGGAGGTCTCGTGGGACTGGAGGTTGGTGGCCGCCGTCACCACGTCGGTGGGTCCGATCATCCACCCGACACGCCAGCCGGTCATGGCGTAGGTCTTGGCCACACCGTTGACGACGATGCAGTGGTCGGTCAGCTCGGGGACCAGCACCGGCATCGAGTGGTGTTCGGCCCCCCCGTAGACCAGGTGCTCGTAGATCTCGTCGGTGAGGACCCACAGGCCACGCTCCACCGCCCACTGGCCGATGGCCTCGATCTCCGCTCTGGAGTAGACGGCACCGGTCGGGTTGGAGGGCGAGACGAACAACAGGACCTTGGTGCGCGACGTGTAGGCCGCCTCCAGCTGGTCGAGGGTGACCCGGAAGCCACTGGCGGCGTCGGTGGCGATCACCACGGGCACCCCACCGGCCAGAGCGATGACCTCGGGGTAGGTCGTCCAGTACGGAGCCAACACCAGCACCTCGTCGCCGGGGTCGCAGAGCACGGCGAACGAGTTGGCGATGGCCTGCTTGCCCCCGTTGGTCACCAGGATCTGTGAGGCAGAGACCTCGAGGCCCGAGTCCCGCCGGGTCTTCGCAGCCAGGGCCTCCCGCAGCTCGGGGAGCCCACCGGTGGGCGAGTACTTGTGGGACCTGGGGTCGCGGCAGGCCACCTCAGCCGCCGCCACGATGTGCTCGGGCGTGGGGAAGTCAGGCTCGCCGGCGCCGAAGCCGATCACGCTCTCACCCTGGGCCTGGAGGGCCTTGGCCTTGGCGTCGACGGCCAGGGTGGCCGAGGGCGAGACGGCGGCGATCCGCTTGGAGATGCGCTGTCCGGTCATGGCGCCGCCGCCCCACGGCAGGTGCTCCGGCCAGGGCCGGTTTCAGTGTGGTTGGCCATGGTGCCATGATTCCATACGTGACCGACACCCCTGACATCGCCATTCCCAGCAACCTCCTGCCTGGCGACGGGAGGTTCGGATCGGGCCCCTCCAAGGTGCGGCCCGAGGCCGTGGAGGCGCTCGCCCGCTCGGCCGGGCGCTACCTCGGCACCAGCCACCGGCAGAAGACGGTCAAGTCGGTGGTGGGCAGCCTGAGGGAGGGTCTGGCCCAGCTGTTCTCGCTCCCCGACGGCTACGAGGTGGCGCTGGGCAACGGTGGCACCACGACCTTCTGGGATGCCGCCACCTTCGGGCTGATCGACCGCAAGAGTCAGCACCTGACCTTCGGGGAGTTCTCCTCCAAGTTCGCCACCGCGGCCTCCGACGCCCCCCATCTCGGCGATCCGGAGATCATCGCCTCCGAGGTGGGAACCCACCCGCTCCCCATCGCCCGCGACGACATCGACCTGTACGCCCTGACCCACAACGAGACGTCCACGGGGGTCATGATGACCATCGCCCGGCCCGACGGCGTTGCCGCACCGGCTGACGGTGGAGGTCTGGTGGCGGTGGACGCCACGTCGGGGGCCGGGGGCCTCCGGGTCGACCCCGAACAGTTCGACGCCTACTACTTCGCCCCGCAGAAGTGCTTCGGGTCGGACGGAGGACTGTGGGTGGCCCTCCTCTCCCCCGCCGCCCAGAATCGGATCGCCGCCATCGCCGCCACCAAGCGGTGGGTACCGGCCTCGCTGGACCTGACCATCGCCCTCGATAACTCAAAGCTCGACCAGACGTACAACACGCCGGCCCTGGCCACCCTGTTCCTCTTTGACAACCAGGTCCGCTGGTTCAACGACAACGGAGGGATCGAGTTCTCCGCCGGGCGATGCGACAAGTCGGCCGAGACCCTCTACACCTGGGCCGACAACGCCGACTTCACCACCCCCTTCGTGACCAGGGAGCAGGACCGCAGCCACGTGGTGGGGACCATCGACTTCGACGATGCCATCGACGCCGCCACGGTGGCCGCCGTGCTGCGCAAGAACGGCGTCGTCGACACCGAGCCCTACCGCAAGCTCGGCCGTAACCAGCTGCGCATCGCCATGTTCCCCTCCATCGACCCCGAGGACGTGGCCTCACTGTGCGCCTGCATCAACTACGTGGTGGGTGCCCTGGCCGCCTGACCGGCCCGGCCGGTGACCGACACGCGCCGGGGTGGATGATGACCGGTTCCGCGCTCAGGTCAGGACGTGACGACCATGGTGCGACGGCGGCGGCGGCCGATGAGCACCGCCCCACCGAGGAGCCCTGCGCCGGCCAACGGCAGGAGCAGGGTGACCGGCGTCTCCGGCGCGCCGGTGCTTGGACCGATCGACGCCCAACTCGGGGCCACATCGGTGGCGTAGTTGGGCGTCAGGTCGACGAGGCTGCCGGTCTGGGCCACCCCGCCCGAGAAGGGCACGGAGTACCCGGTGAAGATGTCCTGGGTGGTGCCGGCGCTCTGGGGGCTGGCCAGCTGGTCGAAGGCGATCTGGGTCCCGTCGGGCGAGAACACCGGGTTCTCGACCGCCACCTTGGTGCCGGTGGCCACCTGGACGGAGTCCTTGGACGTGGCACACACCTGCATGCCGTCGGGCTGGGGCGGTGCGCCGGTCAGCTGCTGGAACACCGGCTTGACCGCGGAGCCGGCCTGGTCACTCATGGTGTACAGCTGTGTGCCGACACAGGGTCCGTTGGCAGCGTTGGGTGTGGGGCGGTCGGACTGGAAGACGATCACCTGTACCCCGTTGCCGTCGATCGTGGGGGCGAAGTCGGGCTTCGAGTCGTTCGAGTTCTGATCGCCGTCCGCCGCCGACAGGTTGACGAGGGACTGGGTCACGAAGTTGTAGGTGTAGATCTGGCTCTTCCCGCTCCCCTGGGTGCGGACGAAGGCGATCTCGTCGGGGTTCGACGGGTCGTAGACCGGCTCGGTGTCGCTGTAGGTCTGGGTCTGGGACGGGGGGAACACCGGGGCCACCGAGCCCGGGGTGTTCAGGTCCTCGGTGTAGAGCTCGGGTAGACCACCCCCACGGGTGCTCTGGAAGATGATCCGATTCTGGCCGCCGGGACCCGCCGGTGCCCATGACGGGTAGTCGTCGCTGGCCCCGCTCGGAAGGTTCTGGGATACGTCGACCGGAGTTCCCGATGCCGTGCCGTCGGTCGACAGGGCCGTGGTGAACAGCTCGAAGTCGACGCCGTCGTTCCGGTTGCTGGCGAAGATGACCTCGCTCCCGTCGGGTGAGACGAACGGGTGCTGGTCGGTGCTGCCGGTGCAGTCGAGCTGGGGAACGCTGAAGGGCGAGACGGTCAGCTTGACGAAGAGTTCACTGGTGCTTCCGTAGAGGCAACCCGGTGCGGTGGCGCCACGGGTGCTCTGGAACACGATGGAGCCATTGATGCCGGGGAACGCCGCGCCGGCCACGCCGGAGAGCAGGACCAGTGCGCCAATCGAAGCTGCCCCAGCCACCGCTACCCGACGGAGAACACTCCTCTTCGAGCAGAACATCCACAGGAGTATCTCCTACACCGAGCTGGATGAACATAGTCCTCGCGTGGCGCGTCGATGAACCTTGCGTTACGGAACCATTCAAGTTCACCTTTTCCTCACACAGAGCGGGCTCATGTCATGGAGGGTGATCGGAGGACCACCCTCCAAGGTCACCGGATTGGTCCCGAGCCGGCCCGTCGGACTCCGACCGTTTCAGCGGACCACCACCGCTGCCGACTGGCGCCGATGTCGCCGGATCAGGGCGTACGCGCCCCCCACCATGAGCGCAGCTCCGGGCAGAAGCAGCGTGGCTGGCGTCTCGGGCAGATTGGGGAGCGGCGAGACGGGCTGCCAGTCGGGCTGGCTGTTGGCCGACGATCCCGCCCCCATGGTGAGATCGGTCTCGCTGCTCTGGGGCGCTCCGAACGTATCCGACTCGTAATCAATCACCTGGGTCCCGTTGTGGACCACCGGCTGGGTGTAGGCGATGTGGGTCCCGTCCGGCGAGAACACAGGTTGGGTGTCCGTGGTGGTCGATGAGGCCAGTCCCGGCCACAAGGCGGTGACGGTTGGGCTGGCTGACGTTGGATTGGTGAAGTACCAGAGGCTGTGGCCGCCCGAACGGGTGGAGTCGAAGATGATCTTGGACCCGTCGGGACTCCAGTCCGGATTGGCGTCTGACTGCTGCGGCCCGAGTGTGTTCCCGGTGGCGATGGTGGAGAGATCGGTGTCGGTCAGGGTTGTCTGCGCCGGGCAGGGATGCGCGGCGGTGGGGACCTGGACCCCGGTCAGCAGGTGGATCTGGTTGTTTCCGGCAACGTAGACCAGCTTGGTCGAATCAACCGGGTCGAACACGATCCGGCTGGCGGCCCCGTTGTCAGACGACGCGGCAGCCAGCCCGCCCGGGGGGTCGTAGAGGTCGCAGGCCGAAGAGACGCCAGATGGGACGTAGACCGTGTAGATGCTCTGGTTGTCGCGGTTAAACACGACCGTGTTGCCGTCGTCGCTGAATGAAGGCCCGTAGTCGTCATGGGTCTCCTGCCCGGCGTCCTGGGAGATCTCGGTGGCCGGGGTGCTCTCGTTGGCATCGGTCTGCCCGACCAGGTAGATGGCCCACCTCCCTGACCGGTTGCTGGAGAATGCGACTTGTGTGCCGTCGGGCGAGTAAAACGGCTCGGCATCGACGGATCCGTTGGTCAGCACCGTGGTATTGGAGAGGTCGCCAGCGGATGTTCCGATGCCGGCGCCGTCCGGGTTCACCTGCAGGATGTTCACGTTGTTGTTGCGAGTGGTGACGAAGGCGATGTCACCGTTGGTTCCCGGAAACGCGGCACCGGCGACGGCCGGTACGCACACCAAGAGTCCTAGGGAAGCCGCCACGGAGACGGCGACTCGGTGTGTCCACCGGTGAGCCGAAGACCTCATGAATCGAGTATCCGCGATCGTCGATCGGAAGAACAACACACGAGCGGTGTACTCGAGATGAACTCTCTCTCACGGGAGCGTGAAGTTTCACAGGGACCTCACGGGCGGAGTCCAGTTCGCACTCAGCGTGTTGATCAATTCACCACGTGTAATGGTCGAGAAGTCCCTCGACAGCCCCCGGCGACGCTGAACGTCCTGTCGAGGCCGCCGCACCTACGAGGTGACGATCTTCTCCCGCTGCGACCGGTTCCGGGCCACCGCCTCAGCGATGAGTCGCACCAACTCCTCGGCGGCGTCGAGCCCGACTATCGGACGGAGCCACAGGGTGAGGTCGATGGGCGAGAGGTCGGGCCGCGGCGACACGGCTGTCTTCCGCAATTCGCCGGAGCTGTCGAACACGCCGATCCACCACGCCGGGACGAGCATCTCGTCCGACCCGTAGAACCGGAGGTCGAACACCTCCGTTCCCAGTTCGACGGTTGCCCCCAGCTGCGCTTCTCCTGACGGAACGGCCACGAAGAGTGAGAGTAGCGGCGGAGAAATTGTTCCCGCCAGTGGAACTACTTCGAGCGTCGCCAGCGTCACGCGACGTGAGAATTACGGGAACCCGTGCCCAGACTCGGGGTAGCCGATGGCGCTACGTGCGTGAGGCAGGTGGCCCTCAAACGTACCCCGATGCGTTCGGTTCACCGGGCCCGAGTAACGCTTCAACCCATCCGGACCTGACTTCCGTTAGCCGAGCGCCCACGACGACCACCCAGAGCGACGTGGATCCCTCACTGAGCCGGACGTCGCAACGGACGCTCGCCGTCGCCCGCGGTTCCGGGGATCGAGATGCTCGGCCGGAGAGGCCAGGACGATGGCAGCTGCCCAGTCCGGGCGATCAGAAGCCGGTGGTCTGATCGATGGCATCGAAGGCGGCCTGCGTGACCTTCTTCGCATCGAACCCGCGGGCCTCGGCGTCATCGGCGCGCTTGAGGTCGCTCCCGTCGGACCTCGCTCCTTCCGTCCACGGCTCCATCGTCGCGACGATCGGCTCGTCGGGTGGAGGATCGTTGCCCTCGACCCCACCGTCCCGGATCAGTCCGGTCGGCATTCCGCCAGAAATCCACCGCGCCTCATGGCGGCCGTAGGGATCGATGTACCAACCCTCTTCGTTCACGGCATCGCTCCCGTCTGACGGCCCGTCGCCGTCACGTCACTGTCGCCATCCCACTCTGCCCTACCGACGGCGCCGATACCAGCGGGACACAAGCAACCGGGAGTCGTACCCACGAGTCAACGAGGGAAGCAACGGCCGATGGTGACGAGATCAGCCGCGGTTCATGGATGCCGGCGAAGTTCGCGGCGGCGTCACGCGACTGCGCGCAATGTTCACTCTCGCTGACCAACAGATCACTTTCACGTAGAGCTCATGTCACAGACCACTTGTTAAAAGAGTTCGTATGAGAATCTCCATGACCTCCAAGCGCTGGCGCCGCCTTCTTGCTGCGGCCGGCGCTTCGGCCATCGCCGCCCTCGCCATCGTGTTGCCGGTGCGGTCCGCCTCAGCGTCCAGCCCCGGGCCCGACACCGTCGGGGGCCTGACGCCCGGGATCGATCAAGCACGTCTGGCTCATCATCCTCGAGAACAAGTCCTACGACGAGACCTTCACCGGCCTCAACAACAACTCGTACCTCTGGCAGACCCTCCCCTCCGAGGGCGTCCTGCTGAAGAACTACTACGGCACCGGCCACTCCAGCATGGACAACTACATCGCCCTGGCCTCCGGGCAGGGCCCCCGAGGAGGACGTCCAAGAGGACTGCAGCGGCGTCGACACGCCGTTCGGCTCGCAACTCGACCATCACCACCACCGGCTCGGTCGGTGCGCGACACGCCCAACTGGAACTACGGCCAGGTCGTCTCGTCTGCTCGGAGCCAACGCTCCCCTCGGTGCCACGCCGTCGACCACCAACGGCTGCACCTACCCGACCGAGATCCCCACCCTCTTCGACCAGTTCAACGCAGCCGGCGTGAGCTGGAAGGGCTACGCCCAGGATCTCGGGGGCGCCCAGCCCATCGGCTCCACCTCCTTCGTAGAGCGACAGCGTGCCCGGCCGTGACGACGGCGCCTGTGGCGCCCCGGGCACGCGCCACCAACAACCCGGTCGTCCAACCCCACCTACCTGACAGCGGAGTCCGCCGGGTACCCCTCCGACGTGACCAGCTACACCGTCGGCCTCGCTGGTGGCCGGCACGGGCACTGACCAACAATCCCCAGTACTCCGACCAGTACGTGGCCAAGCACTTCCCCTTCCCCTGGTTCGCCTCGCTGACCGGTGGCGGTGCACGGTCGATCCCGATGGGTACAGCCGCTCACCGAGCCCCAGGCCACGCCGGCGGGGGACCAACTGCGACACCAACCACATCGCCAACCTGGACGACCCCAACCACGGCCTGATCCACGACCTCAACGCCAACACGGTGCCGCAGTTCAGCTGGATCACCCCCGACAACTGCAGCGACGCCCACGACACCACGTGCAAGGGCAACAACCTGTCGGGGGCGTTCGGCCTCTACACAGCGGGCCCCACGCCGGCCAGGTCAACCTCAACGACCCCATCTACAACCCGCCGGGCTTGCCGGCCGACGACCCCGAGGCCACCACGCCCCGGAACTTCACCGGCGGGCTCTACGCCTCGGATCTGTTCCTGGCCTACTACGTCCCGCTGATCGAGCAGTCGGCGGCCTACGCCAACGGCGGCCTGATCGACATCACCTTCGACGAGGGGGAGCCGTCGTTCACCTACTCGGGCAACAGCTTCAACAACGTGCTGACCAACAGCAGCGTCGTCGACGGGACGTCCCGGCCATGCCCGCCGGACAGGGCACCTCGTCGCCCCAGAGCTCGGCCCCGGCCGACGCTCCCACCTACGGGACGCCCGGATCCACCGCACCGGGTGCCGACTCCATCTTCGGGGCCTACGGGATCTCGGCCGACGCTGCCGGTGAGAACATCGGCGGCACCAACGTCACCGACGAGCCCTACGGCCCCAACTCGACCCTCGGGACCAACGGGTCGGGCGACCAGCTCTACCCCGGTCCGGGCAACAACTCGTTCATCGACCGGCCGCCGGTCCTGCACCAGCCGAGCCACGCTGACTCCGGCGGACTGCGTGCCCGGCATCGTCCGGGGTGGTTCGGGCACCAGCCCGGGAGCCCGCACCGACACCGTCACCGGCGGCGGTGGGTCGAGCACCATCACTTATCCCACACCCGCCAGCGGCAACCCGTCCCTGGTCGGTGACGACACCGGCCGGGAGATCACCTCCATCACCATCGACGGCACCGCCGGTGGTCTACGGGACCACCGGCCTACACCACCGACTTCCCCAACGGGCTGTTCGTCGGTACCGTGTCGGACACCGGCGAGCCAGCAATCCCGACCAACAGCGGTGGGCCGACGGTGGCCGCATCGTTCGTGGCCATCGATGACGCCGGCAATCCCGTCCCCATCAGCGGCACGGTGACCAAGGTCATGCTCAGCGCCGAGGGTGACCCCAACGAGCCTCGACCCGGCCGCGCGGACACGGCCGACCCGCTGTTGGACGCCACCGATCCGACCCCGGGTGGCGGCGACACCGGAAGCGTCCTCATCAGCCCGTACATCAACCCGGGAACTCGATGCCGACCACCAACTACAACCACTACAGCTGGCTGCGCACCATGGAGGACCTGTTCGACGTGTCCAGCTGCGCGGGCACCGCAACTGACGTCTCGCTCACCTACCCGGCCGGCACGACCGTCTGCGGTGGACTCGACGGGCTGGGTCACATCGGGTACGCCGCCCAGACCGGCCTCACCCCGTTCGGAGCGGACGTCTTCAGCTCGCCCAGCGGCAACGGGTTCAACCCCAACCCCGGCAACCGGCGAGCCCCCGAGGCCCCGCTGGCGGTGGCCCTTCCCGCTGTGGGCATCCTGCTCATCGGCGGATACCTCGTCGTCCGTCGGCGCCGACACGGAGCAACCGCCTGATGGACGCCGCCGTCGCTCCGGCAACAGCAGTCCCGAAGAGCCGGGCCTCAGCGGCCCGGCTCTTCGGGCGCCCGCACCGTGGTGTTGATCGTGATCCTCGCCATCCTCGTCGCCACACTCGGCTGGGGAATCACTGGTCTGGTCAACCGGACCCGCCTGAATCCCTCCGATCCCCAGTCGTGGTTGCCCCGACAGCAGCTCGACCACCCGGTCGACAAGACGTTCGTCGGGACGGTGGCCCATCCGGCCCTGACTGTCGAGGGCGACTTCGTCGAGGTGAAGACGCCGGCCTTCTCGGCCCTGGCCGTGGTCGAGGGACCGGTGGTCCCCGGTGAAGGGCTACCCGTTCGTCAGGACTACACCACCTGCACCTGGACCATCTCACTCTCCCACGTCCACGGCACCGTTCCCATCTCGATAGCCGACTTCGACACGATCGACCACGACCAGACGGTCTACAAGCCCTATCTGGTGCCCGGACACCCGACTCCGCCCGCCTCGCTCCACTCCGGCCAAGATCTGAGCTTCCAGATACGCGCGGTGATGCCGGTCGGTGAAGGTCTCATGCGGTGGGCCCCTGACGGCAACAACATCGTGGCCAAGTGGGACTACCAAGTGGAGAACGATTGACGTCACCACGGTGCGACAACCCCTTCCCGGACCGAACCAGATCGATCCCGGTCCTCCGACTGGTGAGCGAACCGACATGACCGGCGCGCTCCGGAGTTCCTGGGCGTCCGTTCTCCTCCTGGCCTTGGCCGTCGGCACCGCGGCCTGCGGCGGGAATGCCACTGCCCAGCCGGCGGCCGGTCGCTCGTCCACCGTTGCGCCGTCGGTCCCACCGAACCGGTCAGCCCGCCTGGTCGCCCCGAAAACCACAGCAGTTGAGGACACCCGGTACCTGACCGACGTGGCCAAGGCCGATTCCGACCTCGCCACCTATGTCCAACAGCAGGGCAACGTCGCCTTGCAAGCCATGCTCACCGACGGTACGGCCTTCTGCGCCTTCCTACGCAGGGGCGGGGGTATCGACAACGCTCTCCTGGCCGTGGTCATCGGGGCCAAGGGCGTGGAGTCGGCAACCCATCTGCCGGCCGCGGTGGCCACGTTCAACACCATGGAGGCCATGGCCCTCCTTGACCTGTGTCCCACCGAGCAGTCGCTGGTGCCGGCAACGGTACGGACCAAAATCCACCAACTGGGCCGGACTCTCGCTCCGTCGTCGGCGTGAGCGAGGCGACGGAGGGCACATGAGCTCTTCCCAGCCGCCACCGGGATACTGGCTGGCCTCAGACGGCCGGTGGTACGCCCCGGATCTCCACCCTGACGCCCGGCCGTCCGCTCCGGGTCCATACCGCACCGGGATCAGCCGTGCTGAGATCGGTAACCGGTCTCCGTCTACCCACCCGGGCCGGCCGGGTGATGCCCGCAGGGCGGTACGGAGCCCGTGGGTGTGGGGCACCGGCCTGGCCACCGTCCTCATGCTGGCCATCCTCATCGCTACGGGACCGGGACACGGCCGGCCGACAACGGCGCAACGTTCCACTTCAGCCTCGACTCGGGGTGTTGGCTCCGCCGCGTCGGGTGCGCTTCGGTCCACCCCGGGAGCACCCGCGGGAGCCGCCGTTCCGATGGCTGCGCCGAGCGCCACGTCGGTGGGGGTCACCCCGGCCTCCGTGGCGGCCTCCCCGGAGGCGGCATCGGGGGTGGGGGCTGGCCCGCCCGTGGGTGACGTGTCCGTCAGCCAGTGTGTGCTCGACCCGAGCGACGCCCAGCGTGCCGTGGTCAACGGGACGGTGGTCAACCACGACACCCACATGGACGACTACACCTTCACCCTCACCATCGACCAGGGCGGCCAGACCGTGGGCTCAGCCGTCGTCACCGATGACGCTGTCGGGTCGGGCGCCACCTCGCCGTGGTCGGCACTGGGATCGGTGTCAGCAGTCACGGGTGCCGAGCTCACCTGCTCGGTGACGTTCGTGTCGCGGACCTCGCTGTAGCACCCATTTCACACTCCTGGTCCCCCGGAGCGGGTGTCTCCCGTCGGTTACCCTTCGTCGATCTCCCAGCGAGCACGGAGGTCGACCAGCCAGTCGGGCAGGTCGATGGCCGGGTCGGGCAGCGCTTCGGCCCCCTGAGCCTCGAGGGCGGCTTGGAACAGCTCGGGCCGGTCGCCCCATGACCGGGGGTCGCCCATCATCACCTCGAGCAGCACCGTTCCCTCCGGCCCGGACACGAACGGTCCGAAGGCCGCGCCCCGGGGTAGTTCGACGTGGGTGCCGGCCGGGCAGTGGCGGTCGCCGCACCACATCTCCCCGCTGACCACGAAGATGACATGCGGGCTGTAGTGGCCGTGGCGGCGGATGACCATGCCCGGGTCCCACCGTGCGTAGAGGGAGAGGTACTGGGGATCGGGCGAGAAGGCCAACCACTTCTCCCACACCGACGCCACGCTGCCGTCGGCTCGGCGGATCGACTTGACCTGTTGCCAGCCCATATCGGGATCGTCGAGGTGACGGAAGGTGGGCTCGAGGTCGGGGATCCTCACCTCCGGTGGATCGGACACGTCGTCGTCCGCCGGCGCTAGGCGACGGACGATGTGCAGTTGAACATCCAGCGCACACCAAACCGATCGGCGCAGGTTCCCCAGTACGCACCCCATGGCATGTCCTGCAGTCCGAACGCGTCGGTGCCACCTTCGGAGAGCAGCCCGAACAGACGCTCGGTCTCCTGCCGGTCGTCGAGTTCGAGGTTGATGGTCATGTTGTTACCGGTGCGCAGCTGGTGTCCCGCCGACTCGAGCATGTCCGTGGCCATCAGGACGTGGCCGCCCAGGATGGGCAGCTCGATGTGCATGATCAGCTGCTGCTCCGCTGGGGCGAGCGGGGGGCTGCCCGGCGGCGGGGGCATGTCACCCATCCGCACCACGGGGCCCTCGGGCGCGGTACCGAACACCGACCCGTAGAAGGTAAACGCCGCCTCCGTGTCGCCCATGAAGTTGAGATAGGTGCTGACCCGCTGCATAGGGCCGTCCTTTCGTCGTGCGACAGTACTCTCGCCAAGCCGACGAGCGTCTCCTTGGCGACAGCGGCGACAGTACTGCGAATCGGACGATCACGAGGGCCCTCAGCCTGGAACCGAAGTTCAGATGGCGGTCAGTGCCCCCGCCCGTCCGAGTTCCTCGGCCACCGGCCATCCTTGGTCGGTCGTGATCAAGACCGCGGCGACTAATCGAATTGCCGTAGCGACGACTCCCTCACCACCTCGGTCGAACTGGATCTTCCTCCGCACTTCCTGCCCCTGATGCTCGACAAAGGCGACCGGGCCACCGGTCGAATCAGCCTCCGGAGATGTCCTGGATCTTCTGCTTGCCGGCGGTGACGAACGGCATCATGTCCCGCAGGTCGGCGCCCACCTTCTCGATGGGATGGTCGAAACCGGCCTGGCGTAGGGCCTTGTAGTTAGGACGGCCGTTGGCGTTCTCGGCCACCCACTCCTTGGCGAAGGTGCCGTCCTGGATCTCGCCCAGGATGGCCTTCATCTCCTCGCGGACCGCCTCGTTGATCACCCTCGGACCCCGGGTCAGGTCGCCGTACTCGGCCGTGTCCGAGATGGAGAAGCGCATGCCGCTGATCCCCTGCTCGTACATCAGGTCGACGATGAGCTTCAACTCGTGGAGGCACTCGAAGTAGGCCGACTCCGGCTGGTAGCCCGCCCCGACCAGCGTCTCGTAGCCCGCCTGCACCAGGGCGGTCAGCCCGCCGCACAGGACGACCTGTTCGCCGAACAGGTCGGTCTCGGTCTCCTCGGCGAAGGTGGTGTCGAGCACGCCGGCCCGGGTGGCCCCGATGGCGTGGGCGTAGGACAGGGCGAGGTCGTGGGCCTTGCCCGAGGGATCGGCGGACACCGCCACCAGGGAGGGCACACCACCTCCCTCGGTGTAGGTGCGCCGGACCAGGTGGCCCGGGCCCTTCGGGGCCACCATGGCCACGTCGACGTCGGCCGGCGGGGTGATCAGGCCGAAGCGGATGTTGAAGCCGTGGGCGAAGAACAGGGCGTCGCCGGCATTGAGGTGGGGGGCGATCTCTGCCTCGTAGACCGCCGCCTGCTCGGTGTCGGGCAGGAGGATCATGATCACGTCGGCCTCGGCGGTTGCGTCGGCCACCGAGAGGACCCGCAGTCCGGCCTCCTCGGCCTTCTGACGGGAGCTCGACCCCTCCCGCAGGGCCACCCGGACGTCGACCCCGCTCTCGGACAGGTTGAGGGCGTGGGCGTGGCCCTGGGACCCGTACCCGATCACCGCCACCTTTCGATTCCCGATGAGGCTCGGGTCGGCGTCCTTCTCGTAGTACAGCGTGGCCATCGTGATCAACCTGCCTTCTCTGTGTCGTGTCCGGTCGGGGAATTCGCCAAATGGAGCGGCCCGTGGTCTCCGGACCGGTCCAGCTTAGGCAACGCCACACGCCCGGTCCGCTGCATCTCCACGATCCCGTAGGTGCGGATGAGGTCCTCGAAGTCGTCGAGCTTGGTGGGGGCGCCCTCGAGGGCCACGGTCAGCCGGTCGTGGCCGACGTCGACGATCTTGCCCTCGAACACCCCGACCAGCTGGATGATCTGGCCCCGGGTGTCGGGTCCGGCCTCGAGGGTGGCCATCAACAACTCCCGCTCGCGGGCCAGGGCCGGATCCAGCTCGGTGATCGACACCACCGGGATGAGCTTGTCCAGCTGCTTCATGATCTGGTCAAGGGGTGCCGACTCCACGTCGACGACAATGGTGATCCGACTGAACCGCTCGTTGTCCGACGGGGCCACGGCCAGGCTGAAGATGTTGTAGCCGCGCCGGGAAAACAGCCCGGCCACCCGGGCCAGGACACCGGCCTTGTTCTCCACCAGGACAGTGAGGGTGTGGTGGCGCTTGTCGGCGCCGTAGACGCTCACCGGCTTTCCCCCTCGGTGAGGGAGGGATCGACGACGATGTCGTCATTGGAAGCGCCGGCGGCCACCATGGGGAAGACCTTCTCGAAGGCGTCGGTCCGGAAGTCGATGACGACCGGCCGGTCGTCGATGCTGTTGGCCTTGTCGATGGCCGACGCCACCTCCTCGGTCGACTCCACCCGGATACCGGTGCACCCCATGGATTCGGCCCATCCCACGTAGTCGGGAAGATCGGGCGACAGATACACCTCGGAGTACCGCTCCTCATAGAACATCTCCTGCCACTGGCGCACCATGCCCAGATAGGCGTTGTTCAGGATGGCGATCTTGACCGGGATCCGCTCGGAGCTGGCCGTGACCAGCTCCTGGGCCGTCATCTGGAAGCAGCCGTCGCCGTCGACGGCCCACACCATCTTGTCCGGCCGTCCGACCTTGGCCCCGATGGCCGCGGGCACGGCGAAACCCATCGTGCCGAGGCCTCCGGAGTTGACCCAGGTGTAGGGGTAGTCGAACTGCCACCACTGGGAGGCGAACATCTGGTGCTGGCCCACGCCTGAGGCCACGATGGTGTCGTCGGGGGTGGCGTCCCGCAGGGCCTCCAGGACGAACTGCGGTTTGAGGGCGCCCGATCCGGGCTGCTGGTCGTAGACGAGGGGGTAGCGCCGCTGCCACTCGCTCAGCTGCGACCGCCACGGGATGAGCCGGTCCCGGGGATGGGCGTCGGCCACCGACCCGGAGACGGCCGGTGCGCCCGAGACGGCGTCGCTCGGGGAGCCGCCCCGGCCGCCCCGGGTCGTGTCGGCGTGCGGGAGCCCGAGGTCGGCCAGGGCCACCAGCAGCTCCTCGATGACCAGCCGGCAGTCTCCGGCGACGGCCACGTCGGCCCGGCGCACCTTGTTGTGCTCGGCCGGGTCGATGTCCACGTGGATGATCTTGGCCTCGGGGGCGAAGGCGTCGACCCGGCCGGTGACCCGGTCGTCGAAGCGGCTGCCCAGGGCGATCAGCAGGTCCGAGCGCTGCATGGACGTGACCGCGGTGTAGTTGCCGTGCATGCCCGGCATGCCCAGGCACAAGGGATGCGAGTCGGGAAACGAACCCCGGGCCATCAGGGTGGTGACCACCGGGATGCCGGTCCGCTCGGCCAGCTCACGCAGCGCATCGGCAGCTCGGGCTTTCAGGATCCCGCCGCCGGCGTAGATCACCGGACGTTCGGCCGCCAACAGCAGCTCGGCCGCCCTGCGGATCTGAACCGGGTCACCAGTGGTCATCGGGTGGTAGCCGGGCAGGTCGAGCTCGGAGGGCTCCGGCCAGTACCACTCCATCCTGGAGTTGGCGATGTCCTTCGGGATGTCGATCAGGACGGGGCCGGGACGACCGGTGGTGGCCACGTGGAACGCCTCGGCCACCACCCGGGGGATGTCCCGCACATCGGTGATCAGCCAGTTGTGCTTGGTGATCCCCATGGTGATCCCGGTTATGTCGCTCTCCTGGAAGGCGTCGGTCCCGATGGCCGAGGTGGCCACCTGTCCCGTCACCACCACCAGGGGGATCGAGTCCATGTAGGCGTCAGCCAACGGGGTCACGATGTTGGTGGCCCCCGGGCCGCTCGTGACCATGGCCACGCCGGGACGGCCGGTGACCTGGGCGTAGCCCTCGGCCATGTGGCCTGCTCCCTGCTCGTGCCGTACCAGGATGTGGCGGATGGAGGAGTCGAGGATCGGGTCGTAGACGGGCAGGATGGCACCGCCGGGGAGCCCGAACATCACCTCCACCTGCTGCATCTCCAAGCTCTTGATCAGCGCCTGTGCTCCTGTCAGTTCCATCGGGTGCTCCCTTTTCGGCTGTTTCGTACTGCGGTGTTCGGGTTGCGGGGTAGTCGAATTGTGCGGTTCGGGCGTCGTGGCGGATTTGTGTCGGGACATGAAAACGACCTCCCACCGGGGGAGGTCGAAAAGCGCACACGGCGAGCAGGCGTCGTGTGCGCTACGAAACGAGTACCAGGATGTTGAGGTCGGACGGGATGACTCGCATAGTGCTGCCATTGTGACACGGACCTGAGGGCGACGACAAGTACCTCCCGGTCGGGGTCCACATAGGTGGCCCACCGGCGGCATCGGGCGACCGTTCGGTGAACACAGTACGAACACCTGGTGACAACCGGCTTTCGGCGCTGACAACCGTGGCGGGGTCGGCGTCCCACCCGTAGAGTCGCCGGCGGTTGCCCGAAGGAATTCACCCGAGCGGAGGGGTCATGGTCGACGGAGGACTTCCCGAAATCGTCTTGCTCGTGGGGACCTTCTTTGCCGTCCTCTACGGGATCTTCACCGCAGTTGCGCTGCGACAGGCTTCCCACCTTCGGCGTGGGCGCCTTACTACCGGCGGCGCCCCCGGCAGTGCCGCTGCCGATGCTCCCCGGTACGTCTCGCGGGGTGAGGCCTTCGAGCGGAACTGGCAGGGCAGCCTGGGCTACCAGCAGCCACCCGATCCGCAGGCCAACGAGAATCTGGCCGATCGCCTCGTCCCGAGCGTCTTCCTCTCCCTCCGGACGTCCCGGTTCCGGGACTCGCCCTACTGGCGCTTCTATCTGGTGGGGGTCTTGGCCATCCGGGCCGCGATCTTCATCGCCCTCCCCGTCCTGGCCCTGGTGCTGATCGGATCGTCTCCGGCTTCGCCCGCCGTCTCGACCTTCTCCCCCACCACGGCTGAGCACCAGGCCCTGCATACCGCCACCTTGGTGAAGGAACCCAGGGACTGCCCCACGGGCCGGGCCGTGCGGCTCACATCGAACTCGGTGCCGGTCGCCACCGTCAGCGCCAATGCCGACGGCGCCCGCTACACCATGCCGGCCGGAACGCTCGTCGTCGTCTCCTCCTACGCCGGCTACCCGCCGTCGTTCGATCCGACCGCGCCCCTGTGTCCGGCCGTGCTGGCTGCGGGTCCGCGGACGTACGTCCACGATGGCTTCATCGCCGCTACGCCGGGAACAGGGTTCGTCTACTTCCCCGAGCCCGGGGGGCTGGCCTCGGTAGCTCAGATCGACGTGACCGGCACGGGTCGGCACTCCTCACTGGTACTGGTGGTGCTGGCCATCGCCGTGGTGGCCGTCGACATCGTCCTACGGCTCCGGCTGAGGAAGGCGGAGTCGTAACGGCTCTATGTGCCGGCGGTTCCCCTATGGCACGATGTCCCGGTGGCGAGCCGCCCCCGGGACATGCTCCGCACCGTCCGCTCGATCTGCCTGGGCCTTCCCGAGGTCACCGAACGTCCGAGCCACGGAACACCCACCTTCTTCGTCCGGGACAAGAAGGCCTTCGTCTACGCCTGGCTCGACGGCCACCACGGCAACCACTTCCCCCATCTCTGGTGCGCGGCCGAACCCGGTGTCCAGGAGATCCTGATCGAGGCCGAGCCCACCACCTTCTTCCGGCCCCCCTATCTCGGTCCCCGGGGCTGGGTGGGGGTCCGGCTCGACGGCGGGATCGCACGGGACGAGATGGCCGAGCTCTGCGAGGACGCCTACCGGGTCATCGCTCCCCAGAACCTGGTGGACGAGCTCGACGCGAGGGGCCACTGACCCGTCATGGGCCCCGGGACCCCGCTGCCCACATTGCTCTCCCAGGTGCTGGTGGCCTTCACCATCGAGTTCGACAACGAGGCCGAGCACCGGATGGACCACCGCACCACAGCGGGAGGTCCGGGCGGTGGGTCCGAGGACGCACCGTGGCTGGTGTCCCAGGTCATGTGGGCCAACGTCCTGCAGTACGTGGGCGCCGACGGCACCCAGGTCAGGGACATCCACGCCCGTTCCCGGACCACGAGCGACTCGTTGCCCGGGCTCCAACGGTGGGGGTACGTGACCATCGATCCGTGGCCCCACCACGGCCACGGCGGCCGGGCGCCCGAGGACGCCGTGGTCCGTCTCACCCGGGCCGGCCGTCGGGCCCGCGGGGTCTGGCAACCCTTGGCCCCCGAGGTCGAAGAGCGCTGGCGCTCCCGGTTCGGGGCCGGAGCCATCGATGATCTCCTCGGTGCCCTCGTCACGGTGGCCGACGGGATGGAGCGGCCACTCCCCCGCTACCTTCCCGTAGTCCACCCGACCTTGAACGGCAAGGCCGCGCCGAACCTCGTCCCCTTGGACGGGCTCACGGGTACCGCACTGGACGGACCCACCGATCTGTCGGTGCTGGTGGCCCGGGTCCTCCTCGGCTTCACCCTGGACTTCGAGACGGAGTCGAGGATTTCGCTGCCCATCAGCGCCAACACCCTGCGGGTGCTCGACGACACCGGGGTGCGCGTCCGGGAACTCCCCGGGTTGACCGGCGTGTCCAAGGAGGCCAACGCCATGGCCACCGGATTCCTCGAGCGACGCGGCTGCGCCGAGGTAGTGCCCGATCCCTCTGCCCCCCGGGGCAAGATGGTCCGGTTGACGGCGAAGGGGCGAGGGGCGAGGGCCAAATACCGTCGCATCCTGATGTCCACCGAGGAGACCTGGAAGGACCGGTGCGGTACCTCGACCCTCAACCGGTTGCGGCACGCGCTCGAACGGCTGACCGATGGCGGGCCGACCGGCCCGGATTCGCTCCTGTTCACCGGCATCGTGCCCTATCCGGAGGGTTGGCGGGCCTCGGTGCGCCCACCCGTGACCCTGCCCCACTACCCGATGGTCCTCCACCGTGGCGGCTACCCCGACGGGAGCTGAGGCGGAAGTGGGATCGGTTCACTCTGACGCCGACGTGCGCGCGCAACGTTCACCGGGATGTGTCCTCCTCGTGACGCTGCGTTCGGTCACCCTTGCTAGAACGTTCTTTGGTTCGGCGCATCGGACACCGTGGCCCGGACCACGAGGTCGAGACATCCCCGCGGCGTTCCCTCCCACGACGACGCGGGGATGTGCTCCCTCGAGCGGCGAAGCGAGCCGCGGGATCACCCGATGGTGGCTGCGAGAGATACCGGGTACGCCGGAAGGAACGACATGCAACGTCACGATGCACAGCAACCGGACTCCGAGGAGCGTCAATCGGATGCAGTGGTCCTCGACACTGTCGCCCTGGGCTTCCCCTGGGTAACCCTCGATCCCTTCATCCCCGTCGGGAGGCGGATACCGACCCGTCGACCCCGGGATGGAGCATGTAGAACGGGGATGTCGTGCCCGGTTTCCCGGAACACCCGCACCGGGGATTCGAGACCATCACCGTGACCCGGCGGGGCACGATCGACCACACCGACTCCCTCGGTGCGACGGCACGGTACGGCGAGGGGGACGTCCAGTGGTTGACCGCCGGTGCGGGCATCGAGCACGCCGAGATGTTCCCGCTCCGGGACCAGAGCGGGCCCAATACCAGTGAGCTCTTCCAGATCTGGCTCAATCTGCCGGCGGCCGACAAGATGGTCGAGCCCTACTTCACCATGTTCTGGCGTGAGGACCTCCCCCGGACGGTACTGAAGGACCACAACGGCCACGCCACCGAGGTCACCGTGGTGGCCGGGGCCTTCGGAGACATCCAGCCGCTGGCCCTACCGCCCGAATCCTGGGCGGCCAAGAAAGGGGCCGATCTGGCCATCTGGCAGCTGGCGGCCGATCCGGAATCGACGTGGACCCTGCCGGCCGCTGCCGGCGCCGGGACCGTGCGCATGCTCTACGTCTTCGAAGGATCGGTGACGGTCGGGGGCCAGACCTTCGAGGCTCCCGTGGCGGCCAGGCTCCGACCCGACACGGCGGCCGAGCTCTCGGCCGGGGACGACGGCGCCTCGGCCCTCCTCCTCCAGGGTCGACCCATCGGTGAGCCCGTGGCCATGGGCGGCCCTTTCGTCATGAACACCAGAGAGGAGATCGCCGAGGCCTACAGCGATTTCCGCAGCACCGGGTTCGGCGGGTGGCCCTGGGCGGTCCCGGACCCGGTCCACGCACCTTCCGCCCCTCGGTTCGCCCACCACCCCGACGGCCGGACCGAGTTTCCCGAGGGCGATCACCGCTAGGGCGGTTGCCGAGCCCCATCCCACCGGGAGCACGTTCTGCGGTCGGTGGCCGCAGCTCGCCACCCCGGCGACCAGTCTGGCGGAGGTGTCCGGGGGCCGGCGGACCAGGCCACCGTCACGTCGTGGGTTACTGGGGCGGAATCCGCGATCACTGCGGGCCGGACCATGCGCTCACGGGATCGGACCGGCGCCGATACACTGCCGGGGTGACCGAGCTGGTGAACGCGGCCAGCGGGACGGGCGAAAAGGTCTCGGACCTGGATTCCTCCAATCCAGGGCGTGACGTGCAGCGAGTCGGGACCGCCAACTTCCTCGGTGAGGACGTCCTGAAGATCCACGACCCGGTGTGGGCCGTGCTGGGCACTCTGGGCGACAGCCAGTGTTATCTGGGCGTCCAGAACAAGGTGGCGGCCGTTCAGGCCGCTCTTTCCCAGCGAGCCGCCCGCGATGACCTGTCCGTGCGCCTGATCGCACCGGCCTTCACCCTGGGGGTGTCGGACGGCCAGCTCAACGGGACCCCCGAGATGCGGTTCTCGCTGATCGGCCGGGAGCTGGTCCATGACGCCACTGCGGTGCATCTGGCCGCCAACCGCGTGGCCGGCCTGATCGCCGTGGTGGCCTGCGACAAGCCGCCGGTCGGAACCGTCGCCGCCCTCCTCGAGCACAACGTGCCCTCGGTGATCCTTTCCGATGGGTCGATCAAACCGGGGCACGACCCCGTGACCGGTGAGCGCATCGACCTCGTCTCCGCCTTTCAGACGGCGACGGATCCGGATGAGGAGGTCCGCGCCCGGGTCGCCCTTCATGCCTGTCCCGGACAGGGCAGCTGCGGAGGGATGTTCACCTACAACACCATGCAGTCGTTCATCGGCGTGCTGGGCCTGGAGCCGCTCCACATGGTCGCCCCGACCTCAGACGATTCCCGCCGGACCACCCAGTTCCCCGAACAGCTGGTCGACTGCCTCACGACGATGACCTCGAGAGGCATCCGACCGCGGGACATCGTCACACCGACATCGCTACGCAACGCACTGACCGTGGCCATCGCCATGGGGGGCTCCACCAACGTCATGCTGCACAGCGTCGAGATCGCCCGTGCCGCCGGTATCGATCTGTGGGAGGAAGTGCTCACCCAGACCGAGTTCAACGCGCTGTCACGCCGTCTGCCCGTGCTCGTCAACATGAGGCCATTCGGTGCCTACTCGATGGTCGATGTCGACGAGCAAGGTGGTCTGCCGACGATCGTCAGTGAGCTGCTCGACGCCGGATACCTCGAGGGCGATGCCATCACCTGCACCGGTGAGACCCTTGCGGAGCAGACCCGACGGCTGGCCCCGCCTCCCCCCGACCACCGTGTCATCCACTCGGTGGCACGTCCCTTCAAGGACACCGGCGGATTGCGTCTCCTCCGGGGGAACCTCGCCCCCGACGGCGGTGCCATCCTGAAGGTTGCCGGCGTCGAAGGTGGGATCGCCGACGGTGTCTTCACCGGCAGAGCCCGCGTGTTCAACGGGGAGCGGGCGCTCATCGACGCTCTGGACGGGCGGCCGGACGACTTCGACGATCACGACATGGTGGTCATTCGCTACGAAGGGCCTCGGGGGGCTCCCGGGATGCCCGAAATGCTCGACCCGACGTCGAAGATCACCAGCTTGTGTCGCCAGCGGGACATCACGATCGCCCTCATGACCGACGCCCGATTCTCGGGGGGATCGGTCGGCCTGGTCATCGGCCACGTGGCTCCTGAAGCCATACTCGGTGGTCCCATCGCTCTCGTCGAGGACGGGGACACCATCACCGTCAGCCTTCTGGAGGACCGGATCGACTGTGTCGAACTGGATGACCCCGGGACGCTCCACGCGCGCGCAGCCTCGTGGAACGCCGCCGCCGAGGGACATGGAGGGGTGCACCCCGACGCGACACCGGTGACGCACCGGGTCCTGAAGAGGATGCGCTCCACCGCGCTCCCGGCTCTGCTGGGTGGCGGGATGACTGCCGGCTAGAAGCTTGGCGGAAGCACCACCGACTAGGGCTGGGGGGCGGCGCGTACCATGAGTGGCGTGACCGTCGTGGAGCCGGCCTGGAGTCCATGGTGGCGGGCATGACCACCGGGGCAACCGGCGTGTTCGGGCCCGATCAGCTCGACCGGCTGGAGGCCTTTCTCGCCGAGCACGGCTACGCCACCCTGCGGGGGGTGTTCGACGACGCCGACCTGGTCGACACGGTGACGGAGCTGGCCGAGCTCCAACTCCGGCTGGCCGAGGGAGCGATCGACGGCCGCCACGGTTCGGTGACCCTCGACGAGCCGGACGCCATGATCGACGGCCGGCCCTTCGCCCACTATGTCTACTTCGCCACCCAGGCCTCGACCCGGGCCGACGCCCTGGTCCGCCACCCGGCGGTGGTCGAGGTGGCCCGACGTACCCTGGGCCCGGAGGCCTGGCTGCTCGACTACGAGATCTTCGGCGTGGTCTACCAGGACGCCCGACCCGACCCCGGTTCGGGCTACTCCCGCATCGGGTGGCACACCGACCACCAGTCCGGGCCGCATCTCACCATGTGGCCCGGCGTGGCCTTCACCATCCACTTCGACCCGACCTCCCCGGCCAACGGGTTCCTCCGGGTGCTGCCGGGAAGCCACCTCGGCGGCACCGACGGGATCCCCCGGGGTTTCGAGAGGGTGCCGGGCGAGATCGCCGTGTACCAGGAGCGCGGCGACGTCCTCTTCCACCATGCCGACCTGTGGCACTCAGCAGCCCGGGGCACGGCGGACGGCCCCGACGCCGTGCGCCGGCACCTCCGGGGCAGTTGGCACGGTGGCACCCGGCTCGACATGGGGCATGGCACCGACGACTTCATCCGCAACGCGCAGCGCTGAGCAACCGGTCCGCGGCCGGGGTAGGGTCAATTGGCACTCGCCCTGCCAGTTGTCCCGGCACCGAGCAACGCGGGTCCACCGTCCGGCGCCCCACTCCCGACCCAGATCCCGATCCCAACGAGGTGACCCCGATGGATGTCCTCCGGACTCCCGACGACCGATTCGACAACCTGGCCGGGTTCCCCTTCGAACCCCACTACGCCGACGTCGCCGACCAGGACGGAGGCACCCTGCGGGTGCACTACCTCGATGAGGGCCCGGCCGAGGGACCCACGGTGGTCCTGCTCCACGGGGAGCCGTCCTGGAGCTACCTCTACCGGCACATGGTCCCGGTTCTGACCGGCGCCGGACTGCGGGTCATCGCCCCCGACCTGGTCGGTTTCGGCCGCTCGGATAAGCCCACGCCGCGCACCGAGTACACCTTCGCCCGCCATGTCGAATGGATCCGCGAACTCCTCGTCGACCGGCTCGACCTCGGCGCGGTGACCCTGGTCTGCCAGGACTGGGGTGGCCTGATCGGTCTCCGCCTGGTCGGCGAGCACCCGGGCCGATTCGCCCGGGTGGTGGCGGCCAACACCTTCCTCCCGACCGGCGACTCCCATCCGGGCGACGCCTTCCTGGGCTGGCTCAAGTTCTCCCAGGAAGTCGAGCCCTTCCCCACCGGGGTGATCGTCAACGCCGGATGCACCACCGACCTGTCCCCCGAGGTCATCGCCGCCTACGACGCGCCCTTCCCCGACTCCACCTACTCCGAGGGGGCCCGCCAGTTCCCCACCCTGGTCCCCATCACTCCGGACGATCCCGCCGCCGAGGCCAACCGGGCGGCGTGGACGGTCCTGGAGACGTTCGACAAGCCGTTCCTCACCGCCTTCTCCGATGGCGATCCCATCACCGCCGGCTCGGACAAGGTCCTCCAGGCCCGGATCCCGGGGGCCAAAGGTCAGCCCCACACCACCATCGTCGGGGGCGGCCACTTCCTCCAGGAGGACAGGGGACCCGAGCTGGCCGACGTGGTTGTCGAGTTCGTGCGCACATCCTGAGCGCGTCCCGGACCCGCCGCGCCACTCGGCGGTCGGCCACCGCGACCACCCGGCGGTTCAGCCCGCGTCGGGGCCGAGTGCGGCCAGCTGGTCCAGTCGTCGGTCGAGGAACCGGTGCTCGGCGACATTGTCGGTCTGGTCCCGGGCCAGGCGGTAGGAGTCGGCGGCCTCGTCAAAACGTCCGCACCGGCGCAGCAGGTCGGCACGGGTAGCCGCATACAGGTGGTAGCCGTCGAGCTCCCGGGCCAGCGCGGGATCGTCCACGAGCGCCAGTCCGGCCGCCGGTGAGTCGGCCATGGCCACGGCCACCGCCCGGTTGAGACGGACCACGGCGGTCGGCTCCCAGACGAGCAACCGGTCGTAAAGCCGGACGATGGCGGCCCAGTCGGTGAGGTCGGAACGGGGGGCGGCCACATGGAGGGCGGCGATACAGGCCTTGATCCCGTAGGGCCCTTCCCGCTCCATGTTCTGGGCCTGCTCGAGGAGGGCCAGCCCGGCGGCCACCTCGGCGCGGTCCCAGCGCGACCGGTCCTGGTCCTCGAGGGTGACCGGCATCCCGTCGTCGTCGAGGCGGGCCTGACGCCGGGCGTCCTGGAAGCGCATCATGGCGGCCAGGGCCGAGCGGCTCGGACTCGTCAGGGGCAACAGTTCGATCACCACCCCGCACAGCCGGAGCGCCTCGTCGCACAGGTCGACGTTGACCAGTCGACGCCCGAGGGTGGCAGGTAGCCGGCGTTGAAGATGAGGTAGATGACGGCCAGTACCGCCCCCAGGCGCCCGGCCAGCTCGTCAGGGGACGGGACCCGGTAGGCGATGGCCGCCTCGCGGATCTTGCGCTTGGCCCGCACGACCCGCTGGGCCAGGGCCGTCTCCGAGATCAGGAAGGCCTTGGCCACCTCCTCGGTGGTGAGGCCGCCGAGCGACCGGAGGGTCAGGGCCACCTGGGCCTCGAGGCTGAGGGCGGGTGACAGCAGGTGAAGATCAGTCGCAGCCGATCGTCGGGGATGGGATCGGAGCCGTCCCCGAGGTCCCAGGTGATGGCCAACTCCCCCCAGGCCCGCTGGCGCCGGCGCCGAGGCCGTCGCGCTCCGCAACCGGTCCACGGCCTTGCGTCGGGCCGTGGTCACCAGCCAGCCGGCCGGGTTGTCGGGTATCCCGGTCGTGGGCCAGCTGACCGTGGCGGCCACCCAGGCGTCCTGGAGCGCCTCCTCGGCCAGGTCGAAGTCGCCGAGGATCCCGATGAGGCGGGCCAGGACCCGACCCCGGTCGGCCCGGTAGACGGACTCGAGGACCCCGTCCACCGGACCCGACCGGCCGGAGACCGCTCGCTGTCCCAGGGCTACATCTCCGCCACGGGACGCACCTCGACCGAGCCGAACTTGGCCGAGGGGACCATGGCCGCACACGGCCAGAGCGTGGTCGAGGCTGTCGAAGTCGACGATGTAGTAGCCCGACATCCACTCCTTGGTCTCGGCGAAGGGGCCGTCGACGGTGAGGGTCTCCCCGTCCCGGACCCGGACGGTGGTGGCCGTGCTGGGGTCGTTCAGCGGATCGCCGGTGAAGGTGTGGCCCCGGTCCACCAGCTGCTTGCTGAACTCGCCGTAGTCGGCCATCAGTTGGTCCCACTCCGGGCTGCCCGGGGTGGGGTGGAGCTCGGGGTCGTTGTGGATGATCAACATGTAGCGCATGGCACTCTCCTTCGTCGGGCCCCGGACGGTCCGGGGTCCCTCGTCCCCCTGATGACGGAGCCGACGGGGCCGGATCGACAGGTCCGGCGGGGATTTCCCTCGCCACAGTCGGAATTCTCCCACGGCGTGCCGCGGATAGCCTCGGCGAGATGCATCTCTATGTCGCCTTCCTGGGTGGCCCCCTGGCCGACGGCCGGATGGGCGAGGGACACGAAGTGGTCGTGGTCGTGGCCGAGGACCTGAAGGCGGCCAAGACGGCGGCCAAGGCCAAGTGGAGCGGGGTGGGCCGAGGTCACGTGGACGCCCTCCAGCGGATCGACATGGTCGACGGCTTCGCCATCGCGCTGGCCGAGGCCGGTTCGGGCGACCGGGTGGTCCTCGACGACTACAACTGAAGGTCCACCAACCCGCTCGACCACGCGCCCGCCACCAGAGCGTCGGTGATGAGATCCTCCCGGCCGCGGCCCGGCCCCGGATGGTCAGCGCCCCGGTGGCTGGGCGATACTGCAGCCATGGTCGATCGAAACGTCCTGGGCGGCGAACTCGAGCCGTGCGGCACCGACCCGCTCACCGGCTTCTACCGCGACGGGTGCTGTGCCACCGGTCCCGAGGACCTGGGTAGCCACACCATCTGTGCCGTGGTCACGGCCGAATTCCTCGAGCACCAGCGCTCCATCGGCAACGATCTCGTCACCCCCATGCCCCAGTACCGGTTTCCCGGGCTGGTGCCCGGCGACCGCTGGTGCGTCACCGCCGCCAACTGGCTCCGGGCCCACCAGGACGGGGCGGCCGCCTATGTGGTGCTGGCCTCGACCCACGAACGATGCCTCGACATCGTGCCCCTGGACGCCCTCGAGTCCCACGCCGTCGACGTGCCCGCCGGCCCCGGCGAGCTCGGGGACTGACCGGCCGCTCGCCGGTCCGACGTCACCCCGGTCGCCTGCGGACGGCCTTCTTCAGCACCGCGGCGTAGGCGTCGAGGCCCTCTCGGTAGAGCCGGGCCTCGGGCCCCGAGGCGATGCCCACCCGCTCGGGGATGATCCCCCAGATGGGGACCTGGTTCTCCGTCCACCACTGCACGGCCGCGTCCAGGTCGTTGGTGCCCAGCCGGGCGGCGCAGATCACCACGCCGTGGGGGGTCCTGGTGCCGATCATCTCGAGGGTCGCCACCACCCGCGAGTACTCGACCCCACCGGCCCGGGTGGGGATGACCACGGCGTCGGCCCGGTCGAGGGCGGCCCGTACGATCCGCTCGTCACCCGGTGGGGTGTCGACCACCGACAGCCCGGTGTCGCCGGACATGGCCCGGGCCACCGTCCGTTCGGACGGGGCCTCGATCAGGTCGACGCCGTCGATCGGGCTCTCCTCCAGCCACTCGGCCGACGAGGCCTGGCGGTCGGCGTCGATGAGGGTCACCGGGTCCCAGCCGCGTTCGACGGCTGCGGCCGACAGGTAGACCGAGGTGGTGGTCTTGCCCACGCCACCTTTCACGTTGCTGACCACGATGTTCATCGAACCACTCCACTCTCCTTGGTGCCGCACCGGCCGAACCTCGCCCCGCCGTGCGCCGCGGGGTCGACGATAGCCGAAGTGGTTCCGAAGCTGACCAGGGGAAACAAGGGGATTTCGCCTGCGTGCGGAGGCGGGTTGACACCCACGCGGGCCCGACGGCGAGCATCTCGGACCGTGACCACTCCCTTCTCCGACGCCACGACCGTGCGCGCCACCGGCTCGGGTCGTTACGAGGGGACCATCGACCCGGAGTGGAACCTGTTCCCCCTGCCCCAGGGTGGCGTGGTCACCGCCGTGGCCCTCCGGGCCATGGCCGAGGAGCTCGGTCGATCCCGACCAGGTGGCCCGCACGCTGCACACCGCCTTCGCCGCCCAGGTGGCCCACGGGCCGGTCGACGTGGAGGTGGAGCTGCTCCGCCGGGGCCGGTCCATGTCCCACCTGCGGGCCGAAGTGGCCAATCCCGGATCGACCCGGGGCCATCTGACCACGGCGATCTTCGGGTCGAAACGACCTGGCTTCGATTTCACCGACCTCCGGCCACCCGCCGACATCCGCCGCCGTCGGACTGCCCGACCTGGCGCCAACCCCCGCCGCCGGGGGTGGAGGGCTTCCGACCCATGCCCTTCTGGAACGAGCTGGTCGAGGGGCGGACGGTGACCGGCCATCCCCCGTGGGAGGAGTACGTGCCCGACCGGGCCGAGCGGGTCGTCTGGTACCGGTTCGACGAGACCCCGTATCCTCGACGACGGTACCGTCGACCCCTTTGCGCTGGTGGTTCTGGCCGACACCATGCCCGGCGCGGTGGGCGAACGGGTGGGCCCCTCCGAGCGGGAGTGGTTCGCTCCGAGCATCGACCTCACCGTGCACCTGCTCGACCACTGCCACTCGCCGTGGGTCCTGGCCCACAACCGGGCCCGCTTCGCCGGTGACGGCTACGCCTCGGCCGACATGGCCCTGTGGGACTGCGGTGACGACGGGGGCGACCCACCCCGTCTGGTGGCCTACGCCACCCAGCTGTTCCTCTTCTCCTTCGCCGCCTGACCCCTGGTGTCCGCCGCGTGGCGGAGCCGATCACCCGGTGGCGTCGATGTCGAGGACCACCGGCGGCAGCACGGTGCCGGTCGACGTCTGCAGCTGGATATCGAGCACGTAGAGGCCGGCGACGGGAGCGGTCACGGTGACCAGTTGGCTGGCCGCCGGCCCCGGTGTGCAGGTGGTCGTCCCCGCCGCGGTCGAACCCGTCGACGGGCCGATGGCCAACTGGCCGGCCGCCGGGTCGACGGCCAGGCCGCTCCCGGTGGTGCTCCATCGGATGGTGACGGCTCCCGATACCGCCGGTACCGCTCCCACCGCGACGGTGGTGGGTACACCGGCCCGGACCGTGGTGCCGCCGCCGGGGACGGTGAAGCCCACGGCGGGGAGGCGGCCCGACCCGTAGGACGGGGGGCTGGCCCCGGGTGCGGCTCCCCACGAGGTGTCAGGGGCCGAACCGAGTCCGAAGGTCAGCACCCCGCCGGAGGTGACGATCGAGGCGGGCAGCCACGGCTGGTTCCAGTCGGTGGCGCCCGCATGGTTCGAGGATGCGGCGGGGGCGAAGGTGGTCTGACCACACGAGGACTTCGACGCCGGTGCCTCCACCCCGGTCACGGTCAGGGCGTGCACATAGGGGGTGGATGCCGAGGCCCCCGGCGCGTGAATGACGATGCGGTGACCGTCGGGCAGGGCTACCACCGCCTCGGGGAAGAGCGGGCTGGCCAGGGCCAGGTCGGCGGTCCCCGGCGTCACCGGATACATGCCGAGAGCGGCCCACACGTACCACGACGAGATGGCCCCGAGATCGTCGTTACCCGGTTCGTTGGCCGGCGTATCGGAGTAGAGGGTGTCGGCGATGGTCCGGACCACCTGCTGGGCCCGCCACGGCGCTCCGACGTAGTCGTACTCCCACGGCGTCCACAGACTCGGCTCGTTGCCGGCCCAGTCGAAGGGGAGGTTGCGGGTGGCGTTGAGCGAGGTGAAGAAGGTGTCCAGCTTGGCCACGGTGGCGGTGTCCCCACCCATCAGGGTGGACAGCGCGGACAGGTCCTGGGGGACCGACCAGGAGTACTGGATGGCGTTGCCCTCCTCGAAACCCAGCTGGCCACCCGGTTCGAGTTGGGCGGCCTGGAACGCCGGCCCGGAAGGGAAGCTCCCGTCGTCCGACCGGGCCCCGATGTAGCCGGTGGCCGGATTGAACAGGTACTCCCAGTTGTGGGCGCGCTGCATCATGGCGTCCTGCAGGCCCACGTCCCCCAGGGCCCCGGCCATCTGGGCGATGGCGAAGTCGTCCAGCGCGTACTCGAGGGTCACCGAACCGCCGATCGAGTAGTCGATGGAGGTGAGGTCGAGGGAGTCCGCGTCCACGTAGTGCTGGGCGAGGTACTGGTCGAGGTACTGGCGCTCGATCTCCAGTCCGTGCCCGGTCTCGTCCTGGGTGGCTCCCTTCACCATGGCGGCGAGGGCCGCCTTCTCGTTGAAGTTCCGGACCCCGAAGGCGTAGGCGGCGGCGATGATCGGGTCGGCGGAGTCCCCGTTCATCTGGGACTCGTCCCCATCGGCGATGGCCCATTTGGGCAGCCATCCCCCCTGTGCGGCGTCGTTGATCAGTGACTGGACCATGGCCCCGGCCCGGCGCCGGGCCAGCACGGAGACCAGTTCGATCTCCGAACGGTAGATGTCCCACTCGGAGAAGTTGGCGTACTGGGCCCCGTCCGTCGCCCGGTGCACCCGTCCGTCGGCGCCGGTGTAGCGACCGTTGTCGTCACTGACCACGTCGGGATCGAGGAGGGAGTGGTAGAGGGCGGTGTAGAACGTACGGCGCTGGGCCGGCGTGCCCCCGCCGATGCGGATCCGCCCGAGAATGGCGTTCCAGGTCTGCGTGGCCTGTGACTGGACGCGGCCGAGGGACCAACCCGGATCCTCCACCCGCAGATTGTCGAGGGCGTCGGCCACACTGACAAAGGAGATCCCGACCTTCATCATGACCGCCTGGTGCTGGCGGGCGTCGAAGGTGACATAGGCACCGCAGGCCGCACCGGTGCACGACGTGGCACCGGCCGAGACCGCCGGTCCGTCCCAACTGCCCGCCGAGGTGAACGGGCGGTTGAACCGGGCGGCGAAGTACAGCGTGTAGTTGGTGCCGGTCTGACAGAACTGGCCGCTCGTGACCTGGCCGCTGATCCCCTCGTCGCCGTCGAGCCGGAACCCGGAAGCGGTGACCGGATTGGCACTCCCGGCCACCTTGAACAGGAGGTTGGCCGAACCGGTGCGCGGGAAGGTGAACCGGGACAACCCGGTGCGGGTGGTCACGGCCAACGCCGTCGTCACGTGGGACGAGCTGAGGGTGACCCCGTAGCGTCCCGGCGCGGCGTCCTCGGTGGCGTGCGAGAACGACGCGGTGGTGGCCTCGGGGTCGGTGCCGATGGGACCCACCGTGGGCAGGATCGGCACATCCTGGTAGCTGGGGCAGCCGGTGCCGCTCAGGTGGGTGAGACTGAAGCCGTTGATGGCGGAGTCGGCAGCGGAGTAGCCACCGCCGGACCCGGCCAGGTTCGGGGTGGTGTCCGGGCTCCACTGGATCATCCCGAAGGGCAGGTCGGCGCCGGGGAACTCCCCCACCGTCCCCGGGCTGACCGGTCCGGTGCCCGTGCCGTCGAGGGGACGGACCAGGCTGGCCGGATCGCTGACCAGGGCGTCGGGGTGGCCCGCCGCCTGGGCTGCCTGCGCGGTCCCCGAGGCCGGACCGATGGTCGTCCACCCACCCACCACCATCAGGGCCACCATGCCGATAGCCAGGTGGCCCGCCACTCCCCCCCGGCGTCCGCTCATGGGCGTCGACGGTAGTGGAGTGGATGGTCGTGGCGCCGGGCGGCACGGCACCCGACCACCCTCTACACCACGGCCACCACGGTGAGTACCACCAACGCGGTCAGATAGACGGTGACGGCCATGATCACCCAGCCGGGAACCTTGGCGAACCCGTTGGTGGCCAAGGCCCGGCGGGACTGGTGTTCCCGCAGGGAACCGCCGACGACGAAGATGACGGCGAGGAGGCCGTAGCCGATGCCGAGGGCCACGAACCGGGCCCTCGGCTCATCACCCAGTTTGGGCAGGACGGCACCGACGCCGAGGGCTACCGCCGCGGCGGCGATACCACAGCGCCACCACGCCAGCAACGTGCGCTCCTCGGCGAAGTACGTGCGACGAGAGGCATCGGGAAACCGGCGCTCGACGGCCAGCGGTTCATCGGCGAGTCGCTCATCGACTGGTTGTTCACCGCCGGGGTGTTCATCGGCGTCCACGGCCCTCCTTCACGATTCGGCCGGCGCCGGCTCGATCGTCGCGGCTTCGTCGTCGACCCGACCTCCGACGGTGAGTTTGGCGCTCATCTTGATGGCCTTGACCGAGCTGGTGGCACCGGTCTGGAGGACGACGGCCACGGCCAGGAGCACGATGGCCAGATAGAAGAAGGTGTGGGAGCCGAGCATGAGGATGGCCACCCGCCCGAGGGCGAACGGCGGCGCACACACCAGGGCCCCGATGGCCCCGCCAACCGCCGAGGCAGCCAGTTTGTCCCGCCGGGAACGCTCCGACTTCACCCCGACCAGCCGGGCCGGGACGGCCACGTACGCCACCATCATCACCGCCACCACCGCCCCCAGGGTGATAGAGAACCAGACCTTGCCCCACCGGTCGACGACCATGGTGGCGAAGCCGAGAGCCAGGCCGACGACCACGCCCCACGCCAGGATGGTGCGCAGGTGCCGGCGGGCCTGGGTGAATCCGGGTCGGATCTCCGGGGGCCCGGGGCGGGATATGGCGAAGGCGAAGACCGCGTTCAGATAGAAGCTCCCGGCGGTGAGGCCGGCGATGACCAGAAGCACCACGGCCAGGAGTGGGCCGTGGAAGATGTGGAACTCATGGCCGTGCAGGGCATGGGCCTTGAGGTCGAGCATGGCGGCCCAGATCCACATGGCCGGGAGGATCTGGACCAGGGTCAGCCGCCAGTTGGTGAACAGCAGCCTGATCCCTTGGAAAAGCATGGAGAACGCCCCCACGATGAGGGCCAGGGGGGCAAGTAGCCGACTCCGTTGGCTCAGGGCCACGATGGCCTGTTCCACCATGGCGTCGTCGCCCTCGCGGATGGCCCGGGCCAGACGTCGGAATTGGACGGCCACCACGGCCCGACGGGTCTGAGCTGATGGGCCGTCCCCCGGGGGGGACGGCGACGGATCGGTGGGTTCGGAGGTCGGGACCACGTCCGGGCTCACCCTCCTCCCTCCCCGCGCGATACGACGCCCGGAGACCGGGACATCGGCCGGACTACCCCAGGATCTTGGCCTTCTGAGCCTCGAACTCCGCCTCGGTCAGCGCCCCCGAGTCCCGCAGCGCGGCCAGCTGCGTCAGCTGGGCGATGGGGTCCGGTGCAGCCGCCGCCGGGGCCGGCGCCGGGGCGGGCGCGTACTCGGGCTCCGGCGCGGCCTGCTGCTGGGCTGCGGCCTGCTTGTTGGCTACATGGGATCCCACCACGGCAGCGGTCCCCACCACGGCAGTGGTGCGGACAGCCATTCGTGCGATCGGTCGTCGTCTCAACATGTCGTCTCTCCTGTCGTGGAACGGTTCAGACTGCCGGCGGCAGTGCGGACATTGCGGCTTCGATCAGCTCGTAGGGGATGCGGGCGCCGTCGAGCAGCACCCCGCCCGAATCGCGCACGGCCTGGGCGAACGGCGCGGCCCATAGGTCCTCCCACAACAGGAGGGCGGCCGACGAGTTGGGCTCCAACTGGGTGGCGGCGTACTCGATGTCCTCGGGACTGATGAGCCCGCCGACGTCGGCCTCGAGCTCGGCAAAGGCCCCGAATCCCTCGAGGTCCTCGATCTCGAAACTGACGACGTTCCCCTCGGCGTCCTTGCCGATGAAGATGAGGTCGAGGATCCGGACGGTTCCCGACTCCACCAGGGCGATCAGCTCGGGGGCGATCTCCCCGTTGAACTTATTGCCCGGGAATCCCACGATGATGTATTCGACTGGTCCTGTGGTCATGTGCGGTGCTCCTCACCTTCTGGTTGGTTCAGGGTACGTGATCGGCGGGGTCGGTGTCCTCATCCGGACCGGGTGATTGGCCCGGGGTGGTTGGGCTGGGTTCGTCGGTGCGGGTTCAGCCGGTGGCTATCGTTCGAGGGGGAGGGCGTCACCTTCGGCCGCCCCCCGCTCCGCCTTGTCGGGCAGGCCGCGAACCAGGGCGATGAGCAAGACGGCGATCAGTGCCCCGACGACGGGCCCGACGATGTAGATCCACCAGCCGGTGAAGTTCAGGCTCACGATATCTGGTCCCAGGGTGCGGGCCGGATTCATGGAGGCCCCGCTGATGGGGCTGGCGAACAGACCCAGCAGTGCCACGGTGGAGCCGACAGCGAGGGCGGCGTTGTGCCCGATGCTCCGGTAACCAGTGGCCGTGTGGAGGATCACGGTGACCAGGATGGCGGTGAGCACGATCTCCATCACCAGGGATCGCCACTCACCCCCCGGCTTGGCGATCGGGTAGTTGCCCCCGGCGTCGACGTGTCCGTACATGGCCTGTAGGAAGAGCGCGGCCGCTACCGCTCCGGCGAACTGGACGATCAGGTAGGGCAGCACCCAGGCCACCTTGAATACACCCCGCCCGGTGAAGGCCAGGGTGACGGCGGGATTGATATGGAGCCCGGACAGCGGTCCGAGGGCGTAGATCATGGCCATCACCACCGCACCGGGCGCGATCACCGCCGCCGTGCGGCTGATGGGTCCGCCGCCGGCGTAATGGTTGATCACGCCGGAACCGGCGGCCACGGTCACCAGGATGAAGGTCCCCACGAACTCGATAATCAACCGGATCCACAGAGGCCGGTGCCGGAGCGTGTCCTCCTCGAACTTGATCAGATAGCGGCTGCCAATCAGCTCGGCGCTCTGTTTGTCCAGCCCGCCGTCGGCTGTCACGGTGGCCGCGGCTGTTGCGGTGAGGGTCGGATCGGTCACGTCACGCCCCGCACGGGTCACCGCATCGACAAGGCCTCCGGGTCACAGCCCGCTCTCGACTTTGATGCGACCCTCGGAGGCCGCCTTGGTCAGGGCGTCGTAGTCCCGTTCGTTCTGGTCGGCGTAGCTCTCGGCGAACGCGGCGATGGCGTTGTCGAAGGACTTGCCCGACCCCAGGTAGGCGGCGATGGCGATCCGGTCACCGGAGCGGGCGTGGGCCCGGGCCAGGGTCCACCCGCAGAGCCGGCCGTAGATGGTCATGCCCGCGGGGACCATCTGGTCGGTGTCGGCCGAACCCTTCCAGTCCCGCAGCTGACGGACGTAGAAGTCCCGCTTGACGCCGTCGAGACCGTCGACCCGCTCCCACCCGAGGAAGATGTCACTGGACGCCTGCATCAGGTGCTGGCCGGCGACCACCCGCTCCCCCTGGTTGACGTACTGGCTCTTCCCGACGAACTCCGCCAGCACCGAGTCCTGGGCCTCCTTGGCCTGCAGGAGCAGCGGGTCGGTGCCGTCGCTGCCCACCAGGAGGATGACCCAGGCCCGGGTGCCCACGCTGCCCACGCCGACCACCTTGCGGGCGATGTTGACGAACCGGAACTGCGACAGGAGGTGCTGGCGGTCGCTCTGCAGCGTGGAGCGGTAGCTGCGAAACAGCTCGTGGAACGACTCGGTCAGAGCAGTTCCCTGTTCGTCGGGGTACAACTCCGCCATCGGCACCAGAAGTGGCGGGTCGCTTACGAACCGGGTCTCCCCGTCGACCACCTCGGTCAGCTTCTCCAGGGCCTGCATGCTGTCCCGGGTCTTGGCCTTGGCCACCGCCTTGTCCGCCCGGGCCTTGACCTTGGACAGGCCCTTTCCGCCGCCTTTGGCCGCTCCCTTGGGGCTGGTCAGTCCCAACTCGTCGCCGATCTCCTCCAGCACCTTCTCGATGTCCATCCGGGAGTACCAGACGTCGAGATCCCGCATGGTGGCCAGCTTGGCCATCTCCGTGCGGTAGGCCCCCGCCGCCTCGAGGACCACGTCGGCCCGCTCCTTGTCCGTGAACCCCCGGTCACGACCGGCGATGGCCAGGCTGGCGGCCAGGCGCTTCACATCCCACTCCCAGGGTCCGGGCAGAGTCTCGTCGAAGTCGTTCAGATCGAAGACCAGGTTGCGCTCGGCCGAGGCAAACACACCGAAGTTGCTCAGGTGGGCGTCCCCGCAAGCCTGGACGGTGATGCCCGACCGCGGGGTGGTGGACAGGTCCGAGGCCATGATGAGGGCTGCACCCCGGTAGAAGGTGAACGGGGAGACCAGCATCCGTCCGTAGCGGATGGGGACCAGCTCCTGGACCCGGGTGACGGCCTGGGACTCGAGGAGGGCCACCGGGTCGGGGCGGTCGGTCGCCGGCTCCCAGTCCCCCTGGGCCGACCGGGGGACCTTGGCCCGGGCCGCCTTCCCGAGGGCCACCCGCTCCTCGGCCTCCAGATGGTCGGCCTCGGATCCGGTCACAACCTCGTCGACGTGTTCGCTGGGCCTTCGGGTCGTCATACTCCCACTGTCGCGCCATCCGGGCGGGGCCACCATCACCCTGATCGGGCGATATCACCCGGGCGGTCGGGGAACGTCCCTCACGGGTCGGAAGCCACCCGGAATCCCGCATTGCCGGTCGAGCTGTCCGGCGAACTCCCGAACCGGGCCGAGACCCGGTAGCGACGGCAGTAGGAGGCATGGCACAGGTAGGAGCCGCCACGCTGCACCCGGGCCGAGCCGCGGGGAGGCCCGGTCGGGTCGGCGACCGGGGATGAGGCGTAAAAGCCCACGTCCAGCCAGTCGGCACACCACTCCCACACGTTGCCGCACATGTTGGACAGGCCGTACCCGTTGGGCGCGAAGGCGTCGACCGGTGCCGTGCCGGCGAAACCGTCGGCTGCTGTGTTGCCGCCGGGGAACTCGCCCTGGAAGACGTTCATCCGATGGATTCCGCCCGGCTCGAGCTCGTCCCCCCAGGGGAACGGCTGACCCACCAGTCCGCCGCGGGCGGCCACCTCCCATTCGGCCTCGGTGGGCAGCCTCGTCCCGGACCAGGCGCAGTAGGCCGAGGCGTCGTTCCACGACACGTGCACCACCGGATGGTCGAGACGATCGGCGATGTCGGACTGCGGGCCCTCGGGATGGCGCCAGTCCGCCCCTATCACCTGCCGCCACCACGGCGCCCCTTCGACCCCCCGGGTCAGGGGGAACTCATCGGGGAGGAGACCGCCGAAGACGAAGGACCACCCGAACCGCTCGGCGTCGGTCCGCCAGGCCGGTGGCGTCGACGAAGGTGGCGAACTCCCGGTTGGTGACGGCGTGGCGATCGATCCGGAAGGCGCCCAGCTCGACGGCGTGGACCGGTGCCTCACCGTCCCCCGGGTAGGACCACGCCGACTCGTCGCCCACCTGGTAGCGACCGGCCGGAACCGCCACCAGGGTGTCCGGATGGGATCCGGTGGGCGGAACCCGATCCGGTCCGTGCCCAGCGTCCCGTCCCTCGCGTCCCGGGGCGCAGCAGGAGTCAGACATGGCGCTCAGGGTAGCGGTCGGTGCACCGGGACCGCGGAGCCCGGCCGTTACTGGATGGTGGTGGCCACCCGCATGAGATCCTCCGGGCTGATCAGGTGGTCGTGGTTGTCGTCCCCGATGGCCAGTTCGACCCAGCGGACGGTGCCGGTGAAGCGACTCGACTCCGTCCCGTAGTCCTCGCTGACCGGTGTGCCCGTGTCGCACCCCACGTCGCAGGTCTCGTCCCCCGAGTAGATCATGGGCACGGTGGCGTTGATCCGTCCCTCGCCGGACGGTTGGCCGTCGACGAACAGGGCGGCGGTCCCACCCTTGGCCAGGCCCCCGCCGTCATAAGCGAACTCCATCCGGACCTGGTGGGTCCCGGTCGGCACCGCTTCGGACCCCTCGGCGTAGAAGTGCATGAGCCCGGCCAGGTTGTGGCAGTACTTGAGGCGGCCCTCGTGGAGGTAGAGGCTCCAGCCGGCGAAGGCGCCGCCCTGGGCGATGATGACCCCGGTGCCACCACCTGGTGGCACCTCGATCTCGGCAGTGACCGAGTGGGATTTGTTCTTCATGTTGAGGACGGAGTTCTCGGTCAGTCTGGTCATGCCCCCGTAGAGGAGCTGTGTGGTGCCCTTGACCAGGACCGGGCGCCCGGCCAGGTCGGAGTTGAACCGCTCCACCCGTCGGTCGTCGAGGGGGAGCACGTTGTACTTCACCGCCTCGATCAGCCACAGGCGCTGCAGCTCGGCCAGCTTCTCCGGATGCTCGGCGGACAGATCGTGGGCCTGTGACCAATCGGTCGTGGTGTCGTACAGCTCCCAGACGTCGTCGTCCAGGGCCGGCAGCTCGGCCCCGAACAACCACGGCACGCTGTGGCGGGTCACCGCGGTCCATCCCTGGTGGTAGAGGCCGCGGTTGCAGGCCACCTCGAAGTACTGGGTCTGGCGCCGGTCCGCGGCATCCGGGTCGTCGAAGGCGTAGGCCATGGACGTGCCGTGCAGCGGCATCTGCTGGATCCCGTGGACGAAGGTCGGCTCGGGGATCCCGGCCGCCTCCAGGATGGTGGAGCCCACATCGATGATGTGGGTGAACTGGCTCCGGATCTCGCCACGGGCGGCGAAGCCGTTGGGCCAGTGGACGATTGTGCCGTTCCGGGTCCCGCCGAAGTGCGAGGCCACCTGCTTGGTCCACTGGAACGGGGTGTTCATGGCGTGGGCCCATCCCACCGCGTAGTGGTTGTAGGAGGAGGGGGTGCCGAACTGGTCGATGCGCTCGGCCATGAACTCGGTGGTCTCGAAGTCGGCCGCGCCGTTGAGCGAGATGATCTCGTTGAAGGTGCCGTGCGGGGTGCCCTCGGCACTGGCGCCGTTGTCCCCGATGATCAGGTACACCAGCGTGTCGTCCAGGACGCCCAGCTGTTCGACGGCGTCGAGCAGCCGGCCGATGTGGTGATCGGTGTGCTCCATGAAGCCGGCGTAGATCTCCATCTGGCGGGCCAGCACTGGCTTGAGGTCGTCGGGGATGTCCTCCCAGGCCTCGATGTCCGAGGGTCGGGCGGAGAGCTCGGCGTCGGGGGGGACCACTCCGAGCTCCTTCTGCCGGGCCAGGATCTCCTCCCGCAGGGCGTCCCATCCGGCGTCGAACCGGCCCCGGTACTTGTCACTCCATTCGGCCGGTACGTGATGGGGGGCGTGGGTGGCCCCGGGGGCGAAGTAGCAGAAGAACGGCTTGTCGGGCATCATCGACCGCTGCTGGTGCACCCAGGCGATAGCCCGGTCGGTGATGTCCTCGGTCAGGTGGTAGCCCTCCTCGGGGGTCGTGGGGGGCTCCACCGGGGTGGTGCCCTGGTACAGGGCCGGGTACCACTGGTTGGTCTCCCCACCCACGAAGCCGTAGAAGTGCTCGAATCCGCTGCCGGTGGGCCAGTGTTCGAACGGGCCCATGGGACTGGTCTGCCACACCGGCACCTCGTGGCACTTGCCGAACTGGGCGGTGCTGTACCCGTTGAGTCGCAGGATCTCGGCGATGGGGGCGGCGGTGTCGGGCCGGACCGAGCTGTAGCCCGGAGCGGCCGTGGCGATCTCGGTGATCCCCCCCATACCCACCGAGTGGTGGTTGCGGGCGGTGAGCAGCGCCGCCCTTGTCGGTGAACACAGGGCCGTGGTGTGGAACCGGTTGAACCGCAGGCCGTTGGCCGCCAGTCGGTCGGCTGCCGGCGTGGCGCAGGGGCCCCCGAAGGTGGTCGACGACCCGAATCCGGCGTCGTCGATCATGATCACCAGGACGTGGGGAGCGCCCTCGGGCGGTCGCACCGGCTCGATAGGGGGAAAGGTGGTGTCCGGATCCTTGGCGTCGTAGGTGGTCAGGCCCACGTGCTGGCGGTGCGGTATGGGGAGGTTGGCCCGGGAGGTCTCGGTCACGGCTGCTTCTTTCGTACGTCGGACACGGTGGACGGGGACACCCCGGTGCCCCCGGGATCGTGTGCGGAACCGGGCACCGGATTGACCGAGGCCAGTTCGATGTTGAGATCCCGCAGCAGCTCGAGCAGGCTGTGCAGGCGGGACTGGTCGGGCACCCACCCCACCAGGTGAGTCATCCCCTGCTCGCATCGGCTGACCTCGAAGCCGTCAAGGGCGGCCGTGAGGGCAGGGCTCAGCCGTCCCCTGACGACGATCTCGAAAGTCTCGGCGGCCACGGCGGCCCTTTCCTGGTACGGCGGTACCTGACGGTGTCTGTGCGGCGGCCCCACCCCGTCAGCACCATCATCCTCACCGACCGCCCGCCGGCTGTCGTCATCCCGACAGGGTGATCGGCGCCGTCGACCAGACGAACGTCCGTTGGCCCTCCCGGCGGCTCGGATGGCACACTGGATACCCACCCAGGGCGGAGTCCGAATCGAGCCATGGCCACTGCGGCATCCATACCGACCCACGCGGTCGACCGTCCGTCACTCCGCCACCGAGTCGACGAAGCCCTGGCGCAGCCGTTGACCCTCGTCGTGGCCCCGGCCGGAGCGGGCAAGACGGTCCTGTTGGCCCAGTGGGCCGCCACCCGTCCCGACCTGACGGTGGTCTGGCTACCCCTCACCCCCGCCGACGACGATCCCGTCCGCTTCTCGCAGCGGTTGCTGAGCGGTCTGTCGGCCCTGCACCCCGAGGTCGCCGAGCTCGCCCCCCTGGTGGCCATGCACGGTGGCGGACTGGGTACCCCGATGTTGGAGGCCCTCGGTGCCCTCATGGCCGAGCTCCCCGAGACGGCCATCGTCCTCGACGACCTCCACCTGCTGTCCAACCACACCCTCATGGCCGATCTCGGGCGCCTGGTCGATCACCTGCCGACCAACGTGCATCTGATCCTGGCCACCAGGGTCGACCCGCCCATCGCCTGGAGCCGCCACCGGGTCCGTCAGGGGCTGACCGAGATCCGTCAGGCCGACCTGGCCTTCGACAGCACCGACACGGCGCGCCTGTTGGAACGCATCACCGGGCGGTCGCTCGGGACCGACCAGGTCGATGCACTCGTCCAGCGGACCGAGGGGTGGGCCACCGGGTTGCAGCTGGCCGGGATGATGCTCCGGGTCCAGGACGACTCGGACGGATTCATCAGCCAGTTCAGCGGCAACGACCGGCTGATCGCCGACTACCTCAGTGAAGAGGTGCTGCAGGCCCAGTCGGAGCAGCGACGGTCCTCCCTCCTGCGCTGCTCGGTGGTGGACGAGATGTGCGCCGACCTGGCCACCCGGCTAACCGGGGTGAGCCGGGCCCAGCTGATGCTCGAGGAGCTGGAACGCGAATCGATGTTCCTCGTGCCCCTCGACGACCGTCGGGAGTGGTTCCGCTTCCACCATCTGTTCCGCGATCTCCTCCGTTTCCGCCTTCGGGCCGAGGATCCCGGGGCGGAGACCGAGTTGCTCGTGGCTGCGGCGGGCTGGCATCTCGAGCGGGGCGAGGTCAAACCGGCCATCGAGTACCTGCTCCGGGCCCGGTGCTGGGAGGAGGCCCTTGACCTGATCATGGGCCGGGGTTCGGAGATCTTCGAGGGCGGAGAGATGGCCACGGTCATCCGGTGGATCACCGACGTGCCTGAGACGGTCAGGGCCGGGCGGCGGGACGTCAGTCTGCTACTTGGATTCCTGAAGGGGGCCGAGGGCCAGGCCGTGGGCAGTGAGGACATGCTGGCCCGCCTGCTGGCCGATCCCGGAGCCACACCGGGCGAGCGGGCGTGCGCCCAAACCCTGCTGGCCACCTTGGCCCAGTTCCGGTCCAACCCGGAGATCACCGTCGCCATGGCCCATACTGCGCTCGAACTGCTCGAGGAGCTGGAGGGCCGTCCCGTCCCGGTGGTGATGAACCTGGGCGATCGTCGCTCGCTCGAGACCCTGGCCCTCGGGTCGTGTGGCCGCGGCCACTTCCTGGCTGGGCGCATGGATGAGGCCCGGGATTGGATGCAACGGGCCCTGGAGTCGGCCGGCGCCGCCTACTCGGGCTGGAGGATCGGCATTCTCGGCTCCCTGGCCCTGGTCGAGGCGTGGTGCGGCCACCTGGACCGGGCCGAGGCCCTCGCCGACGAGGCCCTGGGGGTGGCCCGCGACGTGGGCATCCTGGTTCATCCGATCACGGCCGACGCCTTCCTGGCGGCCAGCCTGGCCACCCTCGAGCGCGGTCAACCGAGACGCGCCGCCCTGGCCCTCCGTGAGGGATGCCTGCGGGCCGAGGCCAACCGGCGGATCCCGTTGACGTGGGTCGGACGCCTGCTCTCGGCCGAACTGCAGGCCGCCGAGGGCTACCCCGACAAGGCCGCGGCCACGGTGGCCGCGGCCCGGACCGAGCTCAGCGCCCCGCCCCCACCGCTGGTCGAGAACGGACTGCGCGCCCTCCGGGCCCGACTGCTGCGCCTGGCCGGCACTCCCGAGGAGGCCCTGCGGCTGGTGCGCGACGATCCGACGGGATCGCCCGAGATCCTGGTCGAATCGGTGGCCACGTCGCTCACCTTGGGCCGCCACGACCACGCCCGGAAGCTCCTGGACAGCGCGCCGTGGCCCGGCTCCGAACCGCTACCCACCGTCGAGCGGCTGGTACTGGCGGCGTGGCTGGCCTCAGCCGAGGGCGATCCCGAGGAGTCCCGCCGACAGCTCGGCCAGGCGATGGACGTGGCGTCGGTCCACGGGCTGGTCGAGGTCTTCGTCAAGGCGGGTCCGGAGGTGATCCACCTCGTGGGTGACGGCAACGCCCCGGTCACGCCCTTCCTCGGAGCCGTTATGGCCCGCGCCGGCGAGACCATCGCCCCGGCCCCCGGTGGCGACCTGGCCGATCCGCTCACCGACCGCGAGCTCGAGATCGTCTCTTACCTGCCCAGTCGGCTGACCAACACCGAGCTGGCCGGACAGTGCTACGTATCGGTCAACACCATCAAGACCCACATGGCCCACATCTACCGGAAGCTGGAGGTGGCCAACCGCAACGAAGCCATCATCCGTGCCCGGGAGCTGGGACTCCTCTAGACAGCCGTCTCCGGCCCCCTGTACGTCCCCCAACAGGGCCAGGCACCGGCCCGGACGGGACATCGCCCCGTGGCCCGGGTCCCCCATCGGAGGCCGTCGTTGTCAAGTCATCCCGGAAGGATGATGACCTCGACGAGCAGGGTGTGGTTGGATCACGGGGCAAACAACTGCATCCATCAAGGAGGACCAACCGATGCTCGCCTACACCTACCCGCTGGCCGATCTGTTCGGCACCATGCTGGGGCTCTTCGTCTTCTTCATCTGGTTCTGGCTCCTCATCGTGATCTTCGGGGACATCTTCCGCAGCCGAGATATGGGTGGCGGTGCCAAGGCCCTGTGGGTGATCTTCGTGATCGTCCTCCCCTTCCTCGGTATCTTCGTCTATCTCATCGCCCGGGGCGGCAAGATGCACGAGCGGGCCGAGCAGGCAGCCCAACAGCAGCAGAAGGCCTTCGACGACTATGTCAAGCAGGCCGCCGGTACCTCGGGCGACAACAGCGCCGACCAACTGGCCAAGCTGGCTGATCTGAAGGCTCAGGGCGTGCTCACCGACGCCGAGTTCGAGGCCCAGAAGGCCAAGATCCTCTCATAGCGGGACTACAGACGTCGGCCGGTGGGGGTCCTAGGGCCTCCACCGGCGACGCTCCTCTTCCGTAAGCACGGTTCTGTCCACGCTGATCCGCTGAGTTCTGTCCGTACCGACCCGACGACCTGAAGGATTCCATGTACTACGTAGGTGGCATCGTGTTCGCCCTGGTGGCCATCTTGGTGGTGGTGGTCTTCGTCGAAGAAATTCCGCCAGAGCAATGACTGATCCGAGGGCAACTGATCGCCGCGCCTTCCTGCGGCGCCGGACTCCCGGGGCGATGCGGTGACGCTCGACCTGATCCTCATTGGCCTGGTCATCACCCTCGAGCCAATACCCCTCACCGCCTTCATGCTGGTCCTGATGTCCAAGGGTGGGGTGCGCAAGGGGGCGGCCTTCATCTTCGGCTGGCTGCTCTCCCTGGCCGCCGTGGTCGCCCTCACCATCCTGGCCACGGGCAACAAACCCCCGAAGTCCAACACCGCACCGTCGCTGGCCGGGATCGCCATCAAGATCCTCATCGGCGTCGTGCTGGTGTTCATCGCCCTGCGTCGGCGGGCCAAGATGGGCCAGCCCAAGAAGCCGAAGAAGCCCCCCAAGTGGCAGACCGGCATCGACAACATGTCACCGTGGTTGGTCATCGGTCTGGCCCCGCTGACCCAGCCCTGGGGTCTGGTGGCCGCCGGGGTGGCCACCATCATGGAGGCCAAGCTGAGCTCGGTCCAGAGCTACATCGCCCTGTTCCTGTTCTGCGTGGTCTCGACGCTGGTCTACCTGGTCATGGAGGTCTACGCCGGCTTCCGGCCCGAGCATGCCCAGTCCATCATGACCGGCATCCGGGAGTGGATCGAGTCCCACACCGACCAGGTCATCATCATCCTCTCGCTCGGTCTGGGTCTGTGGCTGGTGGGCAAGAGCATCTACGTACTGGTGTCGTAGCGGCCATGGCGGCGACGCCGGCCGTCCTCCCGATGGTCCTGTTCCACGTGGTCGCGGCATGGGCCGTGTCGTGGGCGGTCCCCTGCTCCCTCCGCCGGTCGAGACGGCCCGACTCCCCGTCGACCGTCCCCCGGTGGTAGGTGGACGACCCGCACGGCCGCTCCTGACCGGCTATCCGGTCGCCGGGGGCACCCCGTCGGGGTGAGGTGCCCCCACCGCGGCCACCGGGTCCGGGTCCTCCGGGTCGCCGCGGCTGGCCAAGGTGCGGTTCACCGCCCCGAAGATCAGGCGGATGACCACGGCGATGACGGCCAGGTCGGCCAGCATCTGCACGGTGACGACCATCCGGGCCGAATCGCTGTAGGGGGTGATGTCGCCGAACCCGACCGTCGAGAAGACGGTCACTGCGAAGTACAGCGCCGAGGGCCGGTCGAGACCACCGGGGGCTCCCCGGAATGCGGTCGGGTCGGCCTGGGACATGGTCAGATAGATCCAGGCGAACAGCACCAGGAATAGTGGGATCACGGTGGCCATGGCCACCCCGGCCCGCAACAGCGGCCGCTCGTGGACCGTGATCAGCCGGACCTCGTTGGCCACGACGACCACGAACAGGGCGAGGGCCACCACCAGCCGCAGCACCGGCGCCTGGTGGCGGTGAGGCGCGGGGATCAGGAAGTAGGCGGTCAGCAGGGCGGCCGCGGTCAGCGCGGCCCGCACCGCGGTGGCGACAACGTGCGAACGCTCGTAGGAGCTGAGGTCCGGTGGCGGGGCCGGTGTCACACCCGTCTCCTACAGATGGCTGAAGCCGCCGGACTCCTCTTTGGTCATGCCCACCGAGACCGGGTGCTTGGCGAAGTGGGCGATGGCCTGCTTGATGTCGTTCAGCAGGAGGAAGGACAGGTCACGGCTGACCCCCTGTCGCACCAGGATGCGCTGCACGGAGACGTCGGCCACCGATCCGGTCAGCGGGTAGGCCGGCACCTGCCACCCCTGCACCCGGAGCCGGTCGGCGATGTCGTAGAGGGTGTAGCCCGGATCCTGCCCCTCGGTGATCCGCCAGGCCACCGAGGGGATGCCGGTCAGCGGGTTGCCGTCGCACAGGATGTCGAACGGCCCGAGCTTCACGATCTCCTCGGCCAGGAACTTGGCCGTGTCGTAGCAGGCGTCGTGGACGTACTGGTAGCCCTTCTTCCCCAGGCGGACGAAGTTGTAGTACTGGGCCACGATCTGGCCGGCCGGCCGGGAGAAGTTGATCTGGAAGACGGGCATGTCCCCGCCCAGATAGGTGACGTGGAAGATGAGGTCGTCGGGCAGGTCCTCCTTGTCCCGCCACAGCACCCAGCCCACCCCGAGTGGGGCCAGGCCGAACTTGTGTCCCGAGGTGCTGATCGACTTGACCCGGGGGATACGGAAGTCCCACACCACGTCAGGGGCACAGAACGGGGCGAGGAAGGCCCCGCTGGCCCCGTCCACGTGGATGTCGATGTCGAGCCCGGTGTCCTCGGCCAGCTTGTCGAGGGCCTGGGAGAGCTCGAGGACCGGCTCATATGATCCCGTGTAGGTCACCCCAAAGGTGGGCACCACCATGATGGTGTTCTCGTCGACCCGGGCCAGCATCTGGTCCACGTCCATGCAGTACTTCCCCGGCGACATGGGGATCTCCCGCATCTCGATGTCCCAGTACTTGGCGAACTTGTGCCACACCACCTGGACGGGGCCGCACACCATGTTGGGCTTGTCGGTGGGCTTGCCTTCGGCCTCCCGCTTGGCCCGCCACCGCCACTTGGCCGCCATGCCGCCCAGCATGCAGGCCTCCGACGAGCCGATGGCCGAGCAACCGACGGCCTCCCCGCCCTCGGGGGCGTTCCACAGGTCCCCCAGCAGCTGCACGCACCGGCGCTCGATCTCGGCGGTCTGGGGGTACTCGTCCTTGTCGATCATGTTCTTGTTGATGGACAGGTCCATCAACTTGTGCACCTCGTCCTCCTCCCAGGTCTGGCAGAAAGTGGCCAGGTTCTGGCGGGCGTTGCCGTCCAACAGCAGCTCGTCGGAGATGCACTGGTAGGCATCCTCGGGCCGCATCTCTTCGGCCGGGAAATGGCTGGAGGGCAACCGGGTGAGCAGGTCCTTGCCGGCGTAGACCGAGTCGAGCAGCTCGTCCCGGATCGACTCGTGCTTGTGGAGGGGCATGGCAGAGGTACCTCGTCTCTGGGTCGTGGTTCCGGTCGGTGGTCCGGCGAGCAACCGCTGCTCGAACCGCCGGCCGGTGGGTCGCGGATCCATCTTCGCAGGTCGGCCTCCGGGCATGCATCACCCGGCCGGGGTGATGGGCGCTGCCCCGGTCGGCTCTGGCCCGCCGGACTCCGGGTCGGTCAATCATCAACTAGCGCCCGATTTCCCCTCACCGGTAGGGTGGCTCCGTTCGTGTGCAGGTTGCAACGCAGAGAGAGTGGGGGACATGGCCGAGCAGATTCCGCTGGTGGACTACCTGGTGCTGGGGGACGGGCCCCATCTGGTGGCCCATGAGTGCACCAACTGCGGGGCCCGGTTCTTTGACCGCCGCAACGCCTGTGCCAGTTGCGGCCAGGACGAGTTCAGGACCGTGGACATCGACACCTCCGGCGAGGTCCGGGCGTTTACCATCGTGACCTTCGCCGCCCCGGGGGTCCCGGTCCCCTACGTGGCCGCAGTGGTGGACTGCGGTGGCACCAGCGTCCGGGCCAACCTGATCAACGTGGCCCCCGACCCCGAGCACGTCACGCTGGGCATGAAGGTCCGTCTGGCCACCGAGGTCATCGGGACCGACGCCCACGGCACCGAGGCAGTCGGATTCGGCTTCGAACCGGTCGGCGCCTAACACGGCGGGGGCCGGTTCCGACACAAGCCCATACAGAACAGCACGGACGACACAACAGAACGACACAGCAGGCAGCACGACAGAGAGGCTGGACACCATGGCATCGGACGACCTGTGGATCCTCGGGATCCACATGACCAAATTCGGCAAGCACCCCGACCAGGACCTGGTCGACCTGGCCTCCGAGGCCGTGCTGGGCGCCCTGGCCGACGGCGGGGTGACCATGAAGGACATGGGGATCATCGGGGCCGGCAACCTGATGGCGGCCAACGCCGGCATCGGCCAGCAGGTGCAAAAGCAGCTGGGCCAGACCGGCATCCCGGTGTTCAACGTGGCCAACGCCTGTGCCACCGGGGCCACCGCCCTGCGGGTGGCGTGCATGGCCGTCAAGGCCGGCGAGGCCGACATGGGCCTGGCCTTCGGGGTGGAGAAGCTCTCGGGTGCGGGCCTCCTCTCGGGGGGTAGCCGCAAGGAGGACTCCGACGCCTGGACGCCCTCGGGTCGCTACGGGGCCGTGGCCCCGGTCGACGGTCGCATCGGCACCGAGATCATGCCCGGCGTCTTCGCCCAGATCGGCATGGAGTACGGCCACAAGTACGGCGGCACCAGCTTCGAGCTGTTCGCCAAGATCGCCGAGAAGAACCACTCCCACTCGACCCTCAATCCCATGGCCGCCTACCAGAAGAAGATGACCCTCGAGGAGATCATGGGGGACGTCATGATCGCCTACCCCAACACCCGGCCCATGTGCTCGGCCAACTGCGACGGTGCTGCCGCCGCCGTGGTGGTGAGCGGAGCGAAGTTGAAGACCCTCTCCCTCGAGCAGCAGAAGCGGGCGGTGAAGATCTCGGCGTCCATCCTGACCACCGACCCGTGGGAGGAGGCGTGCCAGATCCTCCCCGACGTCAACACCCTGACCCGCAACGCCGCCACCCAGGCCTACGAGCAGGCCGGCGTGGGGCCGGCCGACCTCGACCTCGTGGAGCTGCACGACTGCTTCGCCACGGCCGAGCTCGTCCACTACGACAACCTCATGCTGTGCGAGGTGGGCGGGGCCGTCGACTTCTTCAACTCCGGGGCCACCTGGCGGGACGGGACGACACCGGTGAACGTGTCGGGCGGCCTCGAGTCCAAGGGCCACCCCATCGCCGCCACCGGGATCGCCAACGTCTGGGAGGTGGCCACCCATCTCCGCGGCGAGGGCGGCAACCGTCAGATCGAGGGCGCCAGGGTCGGCCTGGCCCACGTCATCGGACTGGGATCGGCCTGCGGGGTCCACATCCTGGAGAAGGCGGCGGCGTAGGGGTCCCACCCGCTCCCCCGGTACCGGGCTGCCGCCCGACCGGACCCGGCCACGAGGACGGACCGTAGCGGCGCGACCGCGTGACGTCGAACCCGCCGTGGCGGCGACCCCGGGCCGGCTCGATCGGCGTGGTAGCCCCCGGACAGAGTGGTGGAACCACCCTTGGTGGTGCGGCGTCCGCCGCTCAAGCTGTGCATCGACCAGTGAGACGGATCACCGGAGGATGCATGGAACCCAGACCAACACAACGCCGGCGGACGGCGGTGGCCATGGCCACGGCGGCCATGGCGGCGGGGCTGCTCATCGGACTCGGCGGCCTGGCCACGGCCACGGCGGCCGGTGCCGACACCATGAAGCCGGCCATCGCCGGAGGATCGTCGGCGATGGCCACCAGCCGCGCCGTGGTGTCCACATTGACCACGCCCGCCTATCGATCGGTGCTCGTAGTGGGGGGATCCGGCCCGTTGGCCGGGGCGCCGCTCTACATCATCAGTAGCGACGCCTACGGAAGGTTCGGGTGTACCACCGTCCTGGAGCCCACCTTCCAGGGGCCGCTGACCTGCACCGGACCGGAGAGCGACGCCGTCAACGACGTCCAGACCGACGAATGGCCGGCCCTCACCACCACCGGTGACCCGGTGGCCGGTCCGGGGGTCAACAGCGGTCTGCTCGGTTCGGTCGAGCGTCCGGGCATCGGGCGCCAGGTGACGTACGCTGGCCACCCGCTCTATCTGTTCGACCCGCCGTCCAACCCGTTCGTGCCGTTCGGCGAGCGGTTCCTCGAAACGGTGTTGCCCCTCCCACCGTGGCACGGGCTCTGGACCCTGGTGGACTCGATATCGGGGATTCCGGCCCCGGGTGCCGCCTCCATCGGGAGCGAGACACTGCCGGGCGGTACGACCGCCGTGGCCGCAGAGGAGTACCCGAATGCCGCTCCGGGAGGGGTAGCGGTCACCGTGTACTCGTTCAGCCAGGACGGGGACGGGCGCGCCCACTGCACCGGAGCGTGTGCCGTCACCTGGATCCCCGTGCTCACGACCGGGAAGCCCCACTTCACCGGGGTCCTGGACGCCGACGACCTGGGGGAGATCCAACTGGCTGACGGATCCGACCAGGTGACCTACCACGGCAAGCCGCTGTACCTGTACTCAGGCGAGCGGGCCGTCTTCGTCGGCGGACAGCCTCAGAACACGGGGACCGTGGGCAACGGGAACGGCCTCCACGGACCGGATGGGGGCACGTTCTCCATCATCGTTCCGAACTGAGGATCGTCCCGGGCCACCGATCGCAGCCACCCCCGCGACGGGTGGCTGCGATCGACTGGTCCGGCGGCGGGCGGGTCGCCGGGCCGGCGGCGGCCCAGACAGAGACGGAGACATAGACGCAGACGCCAGGGTCATCGCCCGTTGTCTGCTCCCGCGTCGGGGAGCACCGCGGGGCCACCGCCCCGGCCGGGCCTCACCCCTCGTCGTCGAGGACACCGAAGGTGGCGCCGGTCAGCTCCTCGGACACCTCCCAGAGTCGGCGGGCCACGGCCGGGTCCTTCGCCGCCTTCACGAACGACACCGCCGTCGGAGCCCCCCGCTGGGCCATGAAACCGTCCGGGCCGAAGTACTGGCCCCCGGTCACACCCGGGGCGGTGGCCCCGTACAGGCTGGGCAGCGCCCCACCCGCCGCCGACTGCCCGAAGATCTTGTTCCCGAGGTCGGTCAGCCGTTCCATCAGGCCCGAGCCACTCATCTGGGGCCCGACGGACTGGAGGTTGGTGGCGGCGTAGCCCGGGTGGGCGGCCACGCTGACCAGGTCGACGCCGTGCCGGGAAGCCCGGCGGTCCAGCTCCAGGGTGAACAGCTGGTTGGCCAGCTTGGCCTGGGAGTACGCCGACCACTTGCCGTACTTGCCGGTGCCCTGGAGATCGTCGAAGCGGATCCGGCCCACCTGGGCCACCGCGCTGCTGACCGTGACGACCCGGGCGCCGGGCCGGGCCAGCAGGCTGTCGAGCAGGTGGGCGGTGAGGGCGAAGTGGCCGAGGTGGTTGGTGCCGAACTGCATCTCGAAGCCGTCGGCCGTCTCCCGACGGGGGATGGCCATGACCCCGGCGTTGTTGACCAGGATGTCGAGTCCGTCGTGTCGGTCGGCGTAGGCCCCGGCGAAGGCGGCCACCGAGCCCAGATCGGCCAGATCCAGCGGAGCGAGACCCACGGCGGCGTCGGGTGCCGACGCGCGGATGCGGTCGAGTGCGCCCGTACCCTTGGTCTGGTCGCGACAGGCCAGTACCACCTCGGCGCCGGACCGGGCGAGGGCGAGGGCCGACTCGAAGCCGAGGCCGCTGTTGGCTCCGGTCACCACCGCGGTGCGGCCGGAGAGATCGGGGATGTCGTCGGTGGTCCACGGGGGCATGCGTTGCACCCTAGGCCGATCACCGGGGCCCTCGGGCCCCGCATGCTCTACCGTGACGGCCATGACCTACCGAGCCTCCGACACCCGCTACAACACCATGGCGTACCGCCGGTGCGGACGCAGTGGGATCACCCTGCCCCTGGTCTCCCTCGGCGTCTGGCACAACTTCGGCGACGCCCGGCCGGCCGACGAGATCGAAGCCATGTTGACCCGGGCGTTCGATCTCGGGATCACCCACTTCGACCTGGCCAACAACTACGGGCCGCCGTACGGCTCAGCCGAGACCAACGTGGGCAAGGTCCTCCGCGGCACCCTCGCCCCCTACCGCGACGAGCTGATCCTCTCCACCAAGGCCGGCTGGGACATGTGGCCCGGTCCCTACGGCGACGGAGGCTCGCGGAAGTACCTGCTGGCCAGCCTCGACGCCAGTCTCACCCGCATGGGCGTGGAGTACGTCGACATCTTCTACTCCCACCGCTTCGACCCCGACACCCCGCTGGAGGAGACCATGGGGGCGCTCGACACGGCTGTGCGCCAGGGCAAGGCCCTCTATGTCGGTATCTCCTCGTACCCTCCGGAACAGACCGTCGAGGCCGCCCGGATCCTGGCCGATCTGGGTACACCTCTCCTCATCCACCAGCCGCCGTACTCGATGTTCAACCGGTGGATCGAGCACGGCCTGCTCGACACCTTCGGACGCCTGGAGGTGGGGTGCATCGTGTTCTCCCCGTTGGCCCAGGGCCTCCTGACCGACCGCTACCTCGACGGCATCCCCGAGGGCTCTCGGGCCAGCCGGGCCGACAGCCTCGACCCGGCGTTCGTCACCGACGCGCTCCGAGAGCGGGTGCGGGCCCTCGACGCCATCGCCCGAGAGCGGGGCCAGTCCCTGGCCCAGATGGCACTGGCCTGGACCGTCCGGGACCCCAGGGTCACCTCGACCCTCATCGGGGCCAGCAGCCTCGACCAGCTCGAACAGAACGTGGCCACCCTGGACACGTTGACCTTCGGCGACGACGAGTTGGCCGCCATCGACGCCATTCTCGGTTAGTCGCGGGGTCTCGGCAGCTGACCCGGGAGCCCATGACCCAGGAGGCCACGACCAAGGGGCCGTGGATCAGCGGGACCGGCGGAGCCGGTAGCGCCAGAACGGGAAGAGGCGGGTGCGCAGCCAGTACATCCCGCCGCTGAAGGGCAGTTGGGTGACCACCTTGCCGGATGCCGCCGTGAAGTAGTTGGTGCAGCCGGCCAGCCACACCGTGCCCGTCATGGCTCCCTGGATCCGACGGTTGTACCTCGTCATCACCCGACGGCGGACGTCGACGACACCGATCCCGAGTCGCCGCATGGTGGCCAGGGCGCTCATGACGTAATGGCTCTGGGCCTCATGGAAGAAGAGAATGGAGTTCACACCGTTGGTGTTGGGCCCGTACAGCATGAAGAAGTTCGGGTAGCCGGCGACGGACAGGCCCAGATAGGCCTCAGCCCCGTCCTTCCAGGTGTCCTGGAGGTGCGCCCCACCCTCACCGATGACGTCCACGGTGGTGAGGAACTCGTTGGCCACGAACCCGGTCCCGTAGATGATGGTGTCGACCTCGTGGTGCTCGCCGTCCGCGGTGACCACGGCGGATTCGGTGATCTCGGTGATGGGCTCGGTCACCAGTCTGACGTTGGGGCGGGTGAGGGCCGGGTACCACTGTCGGGACATCAACGGACGCTTGCATCCGACCGGGTAGTCCGGGGTCAGGGCGTCGGCCAGCGTCGGGTCCTCGACCTTGCGGTGCAGATACGAGCGGGCCAACTCGGTCTGCATGGTGGTCAGGTCGGAGTCGGCCCGGAAGTCGGCCCGTTGGTAGGTCATCCATATCTGCCAGCGGTGCCGACGGGCGGCCAGGGGGAGCCGGGCGAAGTGCCGTTGCTGCTCCGGTGGGTAGGGCCTGTCGTGTCGCGGGGTGATCCAGATGGGCGTGCGTTGGAACACGGTCAGGTGCTCGACGCCGGGGGCGATGGCGGGCACGTACTGGACGGCACTGGCACCGGTCCCGATCGAGGCCACCCGCTGGCCGTCCAGCGATGTCGAATGGTCCCAGCGCGACGAGTGGAAGGCACGGCCCGTGAAGCGCTCCGCACCGGGGATGGGGGGGACGCGGGGCACGTTGAGCATGCCGAGTCCGCTCACCACCACGTCGGCCAGGCACCGCTCCCCCGTCGACGTGGTGAGGACCCAGCCCGGGGACGACCCGTCCCACCTGGCCTCGACGATCCGGGTACCGGTCCGGACGTGGGGACGGACCCCGAAGCGATCGGTGCACGCCTCCAGGTAGGCCAGGATCTCCGGTTGGGTGGCGTAGGTACGGCTCCACCACGGATTGGGTGCGAACGAATAGGAGTAGAGGTGGGACGGGACGTCGCAGGCGGCCCCGGGGTAGGTGTTGTCCCGCCAGGTCCCCCCCACGCCGTCGGACTGCTCGTAGATGGTGAAGTCGTAACCGGCCCGCTTCAAACGGATGCCCATGGCGATGCCCCCGGCTCCCGCCCCGAGGACGGCCACCGTCGGTTTCGTCCTCATGGCGGCGTCAGCCGCTCGAGGTTGGCCGAGGCCCCCGTGTCGACCAGTTCGACCTGCACCCCGTCAGGGTCATGCACGACAGCCATGGCGATCCCCGAGACCTCGATCCGACGGGGCCTGCCGCCGAGGCCCAGGGTGGCCAGCCGCTCCAGTGCCGCCTCGACGTCAACCATGACCGACACCAGCAGCAACCCGGATCGGGGCGGGGCCGGCTCGGCAGCCGGCGGGACCGGGCCGAGATCGACCAGTTCGACGATGCCCCCGTCGGGACTGTTCGGGTCACCGAGGAACACCGCCCGCAGCCAGTCGCCCGGGGCCTCGAGCAACGTGGGCCAGTCGCCCCGGAAACGCTGGTCCATCAACACGGAGAAGCCGAGGCCGTCACGCCAGAACTGAAGGCTCGTCTCCACGTCGGTCACGCAGATCGCCGAATGGTGCACCGCGGTCACCGCTCCACCTCCCCGGCCCCCGACCCTCGGCAACGGCCCATTAGGTTCTACCCGACGGGTCGAGCCGGAACCGACAAGAGAGACAGGGAACCATGACGACGCTCCATTCCCGAATACGGTGACCAGCCACGATCGGGCGGAGACGCTCGGGTCCGTGGGGTCCGCGGAACCGGTGGGACCCGGTGGGCCCGCAGTGGTCGTCGGGGGTGGATCGGGTATCGGTGCGGCCGTGGCGGCCCGCTACCGCTCGACCGGGGTGGACGTGGTGGTGTGGGACCGGGCGCCGGGCAGCGACATCGAGTGCGACATCACCGACCCCGGACAGGTGGACGCCGCCGCCCGGGCCACCCTCGACCGGGTCGGTGTACCCACCCAGGTGACGGTGACGGCGGGCGTCGGTCACAGCGGCCTGCTCGTCGACGTCGACGCGGCGGCGTGGGACCGGGTGATGGGGGTCAACGCCAAAGGGGTGTGGTTGGCCATGCGGGCCCTGGCCGGCGAGATGACCGCGGCAGGGGGAGGCTCGGTGGTGGCCATCAGCAGCGTGAGCGCCCATCTGGTCGACAAGACCATGGGCCTGTACTGCGCGTCGAAAGCCGCCCTCGACATGGTGGTCAGGGTGGCTGCATCCGAGTGGGCCCCGGCGGTCCGGGTCAATGCCGTGGCCCCGGGGGTCACCGACACCCCGATGCTCGGCCCGGCCCCGCGGGAGGGATCATGGCTCACCGGTGTCGCCGGTCGGACTGCGCTCGGTCGCCTGGGCCGGCCGGACGACATCGCCGAGGCCGTGCTGGCCGTCCACGGTATGCACTGGGTGACCGGTCAGATCATCGAGTGCGACGGCGGCCTGTCCCTCCACAGTCCGATCGATCCCACCGGCCGGCACCGGGACTGACTCCGAGCCGACCCTCCCGTCGCAACCCCGTCCCCGGTCAACGCTCATCCGGAGGGACGGTGACGGGCACGCGGGGAACGACGAGTCCCCGGTAACCGGCCGGAGGCTGGTCGTCGGGGCAGGCTCCGGGCGGGTCGTTGTAGCGGGGGTCCGACGTCCAGGACCCGAACTCCCATCCGGGCTTGGGCGGCGCCAGCCCCAACAGCGGGGTGAGCTCCTCGGTGACCAGGGCCCCGAACTGGGCCGCGCCGTACGGGCACATGTGGGTGTTGTCGAGCTTGCGGGCCCGGACCCAGGTTCCCGACGGTGTCCGCATCCAGGTCAGGAACCTCCCGTCGGGGGCGAAGAGCTGCTCGGTGGTCAGATACTCGGCACGGCCCGGGAACTGCGCCACCACCTGGCGGGCGGCATCGTCCCAGGCGTCGGTGGCCTCGGTCTGCTTGAGCCAGGCCTCCTGACGCGCGCTGGCGTCGGTGATGGAGTCGGTGGGGCCCTGTTGGGGGAACTGGAGGAGGACCACCAGGCCCACACCGTCCGGGGGGGCCAGCTGGGCGGCCACGAAGCGCTCGAGCAGGGCCCGGTAGCCGGCAGGATCGGCCTCAGCCTCCGGATCGTCCCACGACCACGTGCCGATGGCGATCTGGGGTCGGGACTGGGCCAGGGTCTGGCTGACGTCGGTCGGCCACGTGTGATCGGTGGTCAGCCCCCACCCGGGGAAGGCGTTGTCGACCACGACGGATGCATCCCCGGTGGCCTGCAGGGCGGCGGTGATGCCGAGCGAGCTGTCCACCATCACGCTGTCACCGAAGATCCACACCCGGAAGGGATGGCCCGGGACGCTCGGCGTGATGATGGGTCGGGGCCCGACGGTGGAGCCCGTCCCCACCGTCGGGGCCAGGGCCACCTGTCCCGAGGCGGCTTTTGGCGGCCCGATGGTGCCGACCACGATCACCACCGCGGTCACTGCCACACCGACGGCGGCGAAGGCGACCGTCGGCACGTGCAGACGACGGTGGAGCCCGGCCCAGTCGGCCCGGCGCAGGGGTTGCTCGATGAGGTAGTAGCTGGCACAGGACACGGCCACCATGGTCGCCAGGCGGGCCACCAGCAGCGGCCAGCCCGACCAGCCGGTGGCCGCGGGTGTCATGAGCACGATCACCGGCCAGTGCCACAGGTACAGGCTGTAGGAGATGAGCCCCAGCCACCGGAGCGGGCCGAAGGCCAATACCCTCCCGGCCAACCCGGCGGGCGCCCGGAATCCCCCCACGATGACCAGGGCGGCGCAGCCGGCGATGGCCACCAGCCCCCCGTCCCAGATCCACCAGGGCGGACCCCCGGCCTCGGCCGCACCGAGCACGACCCCGGCCACACCGACCACGGTGAGGACCGACCACAGGCGGGGCCGTCTGGTTTCCGATCCGGGCGGAAACACCATGGCCGCCGCCCCGCCGAGGAGGAGCTCCCAGGCCCTGGTGTCGGTGCCCAGATAGGCCCGGTTGGGCCCGAGCAGGTGGGCCGCCACCCCCATCCACACCGCCGAGGCCACGGCCAGCCCCACCGTGAGGTGCAAAAGGAGCCGGTCCGGCCGACGAAGGCGGCGGACCCGGGAGCCGGCGGTGACGCCCAGGACCAGAAGGGGCCAGACCAGGTAGTACTGCTCCTCGATGGCCAGGGACCAGGTCGGCTGGAGCGGATTGGGTGACAGGAATTGGGCGAAGTACCCGTGGCCGGCCACGATCTGTTGCCAGTTGGCCACATAGAACAAGGTGGCGAGGGCCGGGGCCCGCAACTGGGCCGGGACCAGGCCCTCGCCACCGGCCCAGGCGTAGACCGACAGCACGGCCAAGAGGACCAGGACGGCGGGAAGCAGGCGGCGGGCCCGACGTCCCCAGAAGCGGGCCAGGCTCATCTGGGACCGGTCCCCGGCCAGAAGGATTCCGGTGATCAGGTAGCCGGAGAGGACGAAGAAGACGTCGACCCCGACCCATCCCCCCCGGAGGTACCCGAGGTGGTACGCCACCACGGCGGTGATGGCGAGGGCGCGGACACCGTCGAACTGGGGGACATAGCGGCGGAGGGGCAAGGGTCCTCCAGCTTCGCGCCGGTGGGCCGGCCGCTGCTATCGCCCGCCGGTGCCCCGACGAGCGCCTCTCCCCCGACCTTCTGGCCAGAGCAGTCCGTCGGTCAGTTGGGGCGGTCCGACGGGACCGGGGAGGTCCGGCCGGAATGGCGTCTGGCCGCCAAGTAGAGGGCACCGGCGCCGAGCGCGGCGGTTCCCGCTACCACCAGTGCGGGGTCGGCGAACTGCGGGGTGGCCACCGGCGGTCGCACCGGGGACGGGCCGTCATTGCGCTGCCGGGTGAAGGTGATGGTCTCGAGCAGGGAGTAGCCGGCGAACGACGAGGTCGACAGAGGGGCCGACGGGGCGTGGAAGTAGTTGAGGGTCAGGGTCGTGGTCCCCCCGGGCGTGGTGCCGGGGTCGACGGTGAACTCGGCGATGCCGTAGGAGTCGGTGGGGTCGGTCTTGGCCGACCAGATGGCCGGCTCGGCCGTATCGGGTAGGCCTTTTTGGGAGGCGGCCACGATCTTCGGATTGGTGTACGTGTTGACCCCCGCCCAGTGTCCCGCCGATCCCCCCGGGGGGATGTAGAGGTTGTAGGTGTTGTCCGGCTTGTTGGTGCCCCCACCCCCGAGCACCAGATGGACGGTGCCCTGGCTGGTGTCGAAGGTGCTCAGCGCGGGGTTGGTGACGACCGGGTTGGGCTGGAGGGTCTCCACTCCGGTCTGGCCGGCACGCAGGAAGCCGGTGCCCGTGCCGGAGAGCCCGGTGCCCTGGTTGTGGTTGAACCCCCGGACCGGAAACGAGCGCTCGTAGTCGTGGTCGTGGCCGCACAGGACCAGGTCCACCTGGTACTCGTCGAATAGGGGGAGCCACGCCTGGCGGATCCCGAGGTCGCTCCCGTTATCGTGCGAGGAGGACAGGGCGGTCTGGTGCATCTGCACCACGATCCAGTCGATGCTGGTGTCGTTGGACGCCGCCTGAAGGGTGGACTCCAGCCACGTGGTCTGCACATTGCTTCCCGGGGGCACGGTGTTGTCGGAGGACGGCGAACCCAGCGCCCCGGTGTACTGGCGGTTGTAGACCCCCGTATTGGCGGGGATCGACCCTCCGGCCAGCGTGGTGGTGGTGAATGCACCGCTGTCCTGGTAGCAGACGTCGTTGGCATCCAGCGAGATGAACAGGACGGTTCCCACCCGGAACGAATAGAAGCACCCGCGGTACCCGCCGCTCCCCCAGGCCCCGGTGCCGTTGTCGGGCAGGGTGAACCGGGTCTGGTAGGACGCCTGGCCGAACTGCCCGTTGGCGTACTGGGGGTAGCTTCCTCCGGCGTAGAGCTGGCCCGTCGAGCCCAGGCCGCTGAGCGAGATGCCGTTCTCGTTGGCCAGGGAGCCGGTCAACGAGTAGTTCGTGGCGCCGACCTCGATCTCGTGGTTTCCGATACAGGGCATCCACGGCCGGTTGGCCGCCGACTGCTGCACGTTGAGTCCGAAGTCCCGCCACACCTCGGGCTGGCTCGTCGGATTCTTGTCGGCGTAACAGAGGTCGCCGTTCAGCAGATGGAAGAGTGGCTTCAGCTGCTCGACCTCGAGGACGGCGTAGAGGGCGTTGTACTGGGACTCACCCCAGGTGGCACTGGAGAACGGTGCTCCCGGGGTGCCGAGGTCGCCGAAGCTGGTGAACGAGAACGCCGGCCGACCGGACGGGGCGGTGGCGAACGAGGCTGCCCCGCTGGCCGGGAAGGTGGAGGGCGTGGCCGCGCCGTCGGTGATCTGGTACTCGTAGGTGGTTCCCGGGCTGAGGCCGGTCAACGTGGCGTGATACGTGTACACCGCCTCGCCACTGACACCGTCGGTGTAGGTCTTGGCCACCGGGGTCACCGGCGCACCCAGCAACAGGGCGGAGGGGCCCCACAGGAGCTGGGGGGCGGGCTCCGGCGTCGGCGAGGCCCACGAGACCACCACCGATGTGGTGGGGTCCGCTCCCCACTGCAGGTGGACCTGCTCCGGTGCCGTCCCCGTCCCGAGGGAGGCGAACGCGGGGCTCTCGAAGACGAGGGGTGCCGCCGCCGCGGCCAGGGCCGCTCCGGCGGCTCCTTTCAGGAACGTGCGGCGGGAGACGTGTCGCCCGAGGGCACCGGACGGCGTGGACGGCGGCAGGGTTTTGGCCATGAGGAATACCTAAGACAGCGCAGGGCCGGGAGCAACCAAACCTTTGGTCACGTCGGCAAACGTTGTGTCACCGTTGCCTGACGAGTTCCGGAACCCGACACCCGGGCCACGGCCCTGGTCGGTTGGGCCGGGTCGGTCCGACGATGCGGCACACGACGCCGGTCGCGGATACGGTGCCCGATCAGGCCGTCCCGCGGCCGCACGTGATCAACCACCCGGCGCCACAACGGGTCACGGAACTGCGGCGCCCCGACTCGAGGAGCAATCCATGGCATCAGAGGTCCAAGGGGTCGTCGCCGCGGTGAAGGGCGAACCGGTCTCGCTCGTCACCATCGTGGTGCCCGACCCCGGCCCGGGCGAGGCCGTGGTGAGGGTCCAGGCCTGCGGGGTGTGTCACACCGACCTCCATTACCGGGAGGGGGGCATCAACGACGAGTTCCCGTTCCTCCTCGGCCACGAGGCGGCCGGGGTCGTGGAAGCGGTCGGACCCGACGTGACCTCGGTCGAGCCCGGCGACTTCGTGGTCCTCAACTGGCGGGCCGTGTGTGGTCAGTGCCGGGCCTGCCGACGGGGCCGACCCTGGTACTGCTTCAACACCCACAACGCGGTCCAGAAGATGACACTGGTCGACGGCACGCCCCTCGCTCCCGCCCTCGGCATCGGCGCCTTCGCCGAGAAGACGCTGGTGGCGGCGGGCCAGTGCACCAAGGTCGATCCGTCGGCCCGGCCGGAGGCCGTCGGGCTCCTCGGATGCGGCGTGATGGCCGGACTGGGTTCGGCCATGCTCACCGGCGAGGTGGGCCTGGGTGATTCGGTGGCCGTGTTCGGCTGCGGTGGGGTGGGCTGCGCGGCAGTGGCGGGCGCCATCCTGGCCGGTGCGGCCACGGTGATCGCCGTGGACCTCGATCCCGGCAAACTGGCACTGGCCCGGGAGTTCGGTGCCACCCACGTGGTCGACGCCTCCACCGAGGACGTCGTGGAGGCTGTCCGCTCCCTCACCGGAGGCTTCGGCGCCGATGTGTGCATCGAGGCGGTCGGAAACCCCACGGTGATGGAGCAGGCGTTCTACGCCCGGGACCTGGCCGGCACCCTGGTCCAGGTGGGGGTACCCACCCCGGACATGCGCATCGACCTGCCGATGATCGAGTTCTTCGGTCGCGGTGGTCGGCTCAAGCCCAGCTGGTACGGGGACTGCCTCCCGTCGCGCGACTTCCCCATCCTGGTCGACCTGTACCTGCAGGGACGCCTCGATCTCGATCGGTTCGTCAGCGAGACCATCGGCCTCGCCGACGTGGAGGATGCCTTGCACCGTATGGAGCGCGGCGAGGTGTTGCGGTCCGTCGTGGTCCTCTGATGATCGAGCGGGTGGTCACCTCGGGCACCTTCTCGCTGGACGGGGAGGACTTCGAGGTGGACAACAACATCTGGGTCGTCGGTGACGATGCCGAGGTGGTGATCGTCGATGCGGCCCACGACCACCGCCCCATCGTGGACGCGGTCGGGGGCCGCCGGACCGTGGCCATCGTGGCCACGCACGGCCACAACGACCACATCAATGCCGCCGTGGCGCTGGCCGAGACCCTCGACGCGCCGGTGTGGCTCCACCCTGACGACCTCATGTTGTGGGATGCCGTCTACCCCGACCGCCCTCCGGACGGCTCCCTGGCCGACGGCATGACCGTGTCCGCCGGCGGCACCACCCTGGCCGTGCTCCACACCCCGGGCCACTCCCCCGGTGGGTGCTGTCTCTACGACGGGACCGGGGGCGTCCTGTTCTCCGGCGACACCCTGTTCCACGGCGGGCCCGGGGCCACCGGGCGCAGCTTCTCGGACTTCCCCACCATCATTGACTCCATCCGCAACCGATTGCTGATCCTGCCCGGGACCACCCGGGTCCTAACCGGCCACGGCGACGAGACCACCATCGGCGCCGAGGCACCCCACCTGTCGGAGTGGATCCGCGACCATGCCGGGTGACCGACCCCGGCACCATCGTCCACCTCACTGCCGCCGTCGTCCGGCATGGTGGCGGGCGGCAGGCCGCCCCGGGCCAGCGGTGGCCTCAGGTCTGGACGGTGAGTGAGAGCGTCGCCGTGGTCTGATCAGCCGCCGGAGCGTCGGTGATCTTGAGCCTGGTGTCCACCACCCGAGCTGTGAAAGGGTAGACGCCGCTCGCCGTGGGCCTGCCGGCGAACGTCCCGTTCGACCGCAGTCGGAGACCGGGGGGCAGTGCCCCCGAGCCGGGGGCCAGCGACCAGTGGTAGGCGGGGTGTCCGCCCACCGCGGTGAGCGCCCCGGAGTAGGTCTGCTTGACCGTGGCTGTCGGCAGGGGTGACGTGGACACCGACAGACCATCGATCACCTCCTCGAACGCCTGGGCCACCAGGGCATGACCGGTGTCGTTGGGATGGATGTTCCCCCCGTCGCTGCAGAACAGTGTCCAGTTGCAGACGTCGGCCACGTTCTGGGGCTCGGTGGCGCCGAGATACGTCCCGGTCAGGGCGAAGTCCGTGGTCTGGAAGAGGGTGGCCGGATCTGCAGTGGCCGCGCCGGCGGCCGTGTCGACCTGGGTCAGCAACGCGTTCAGGTCCAACACCAGTGATTCGGACTGCTGGGCCACCGTCTGACCCGCCGATCCGTCGAGCCACTCCCCGAGGAACGGGTCGTAGTAGGTCATCCCGTAGACGGCTACGCCCGGGTAGGCGTCCTGCAGGCCGCTCAGGATCTGGGGGAGTTCGGAGGTGATGTGGGCGAGGCCGTCTGCCACACACGACGGGCTGATGGTCTCCCCGACCTGGCAGCCGTCGACGTTGTTGGCCCCGATGTCGATGGTGACGAACGCCACCTGCTTCGGATGGGCCCGGAGAAAGGCCTCGGCATCACCCAGCTGGGTCCCGGTCGCGTACGAGCATCCGGGGCCGTCGATCATCGACGTGGTGGTGGCGCCGCCGCAGGCGATGTTGTCCAGCTGCAGGGTGGGAAACCGGCCCACCTCGTGCTGGTAGAGGACATTCACATACCGGGTGGCGGTGGTGCTGGCTCCGGTGCCTGCGGCCATGGAGTCCCCGAGGGCCAGGTAGTACACGGGCTTCGGCGGGGCACCGGCCGCCGAGGCTACGGGTCCGGGGATCCCGAGGGCGGCCACGCTGCCGAGCAGCACGGCGAGCACCGGGACCACCACGAGCCTCCGTCGGGTCGGGGACGTGCGCCCCAACAACGACGCGTCCCGTTGATCGGTGTTCATCAGTTCCCCCTTGCGTTGGCATGCACCGGACCTTCGGTGCCGCCGGCACCAACAGGCAGCGTAGACCCAGCCCAAGCTGACGCCCGGACGATACGCCGGTGCCCCTTCCCGACGGCTGGGGGACAGACCCGACACCGGGTGTGACACTCAGCCGTAGAGCAGAACACCGTGGTCGATGACGGTTTCGCCGCGCTGGCTCACCGTCCTGAACCGGGCGGTACCCTCGTCGACCCACATGGCAACGGTCAAGACGTCACCCGGGTAGGTGGGACGGGAGAACCGGCCCCGCATGGAATGGAAGCGGCCCGGATCGGACCCGCACAGCGTGTGCAGCAAGGCGCGGCCGGTGACACCGTACGTGCACAGACCGTGGAGGATCGGCCGGTCGAACCCGGCCCGCCGGGCGAAGACCGGGTCGGAATGGAGCGGATTGCGGTCCCCCGACAGGCGGTAGAGGAGCGCCTGGTCCGCCCGGGTAGCGTAGGTGACCGTCCGATCGGGGCGGCGGTCAGGTATGGCGGTCGCCCCTTCGGCCGGCCCACGCTCTCCACCGAACCCACCCTCACCCCTGATGAACAGGCCGTTGGTGGTCCGGAACAGGGGCTGGCCGGTTTCCGTATCGATCGACGTGGACTCGGTGACCACGAGCGCCCCCGAGCCCTTGTCGTAGATGCCGGTGACGGTGCTGGTGGTGCGCACGGTACCCTCGGGCGGAATCGGCCCGAGCAGCTCAACGCCCTGCTCCCCGTGCAGCAGCATGGCCGGGTCGAACGAACCGATCTCCGATCGCCCGTGCCCACCGGTGCCCAGGATGGCCGCGAAGGTGGGCAGTACCTGCTGGGGCACATCGACGGAATTCTCGGTGGTGAAGGGGAGTTCGTAGTCGGCGGCCAGGGAGCCGGCCCCTACCCCGAGGGCGTAGAGCAACGAGTCCTTCGAGTGCCATGACCGCTCGACCGGATCGGAGGTGGTCCCGACGATGGCCAGATTGAGTGACATGCGTTCCCTCCCCAGGTGGTACTCCCGACGTCGGGCCGGCTTCCCGTCGGGCGATGCGCAACAGCATCCCACGCACGGGATCCGGTTGTTGTGGTCGGACTGGTCCCGCAGCGGCCCGGTGGCGCCGGTCCCCTACTTGGACGGCAGCACTCCTCGTCCCACCTCCGCATCGACGTCGACGTCGACGTCGAACTCGCGAACGTGACCGTGGGGCAACCCGGTCCGAAGGTCCGGTGGCTACGCCGCCGAGCCGAAGAAGGCCGCGTCACCGAAGTTGAAGACCCCCCCGTCCGTTGCCATCAACCAGTAGCCCTGACCCGAGGCGTCGGCGGCCATGGCCACCACCGGTCGGTTCAGCCGGATCCCGCCGGTAGACCCGTGGAACTGGGCGTCACCGAAGGCGAAGATGCCCCCGTCCGATGCCACCAGCCAGTAGCCCTGGCCGGTGGCGTCCGATGCCATCCCCACGATGGGCTGGTTGAGGTGCATGCCTCCGGTGGACCCGTGGAACTGGGCGTCACCGAAGGCGAAGATGCCCCCGTCCGATGCCACCAGCCAGTAGCCCTGGCCCGAGGCGTCGGCGGCCATCCCCACCACCGGCTTGTTGAGATGGATACCGCCGGTGGACCCGTGGAACTGGGCGTCACCGAAGGCGAAGATGCCCCCGTCCGATGCCACCAGCCAGTAGCCCTGGCCGGTGGCGTCCGATGCCATCCCCACGATGGGCTGGTTGAGGTGCATGCCTCCCGTGGACCCGTGGAACTGGGCGTCACCGAAGGCGAAGATGCCCCCGTCACGGGCCACCAGCCAGTAGCCCTGGCCCGAGGCGTCGGCGGCCATACCCACGATGGGCTGGTTCAGCGGCGTGCCGGTCATCGCTCCGTAGCAGGTGGCGTCCCCGAAGGCGGCCACGTCTCCGGCGGTGTCGACCTCGTAGTAACCCGAGCCGTCCGAGGTGGCCGCCCCACCCACGACGGAGCCAGCGGGAAGGTGGCTCAGGCAATCGGTGGACGGGGTCGGACCGCTCGGTGCGGTCGGACCGCTCGGTGCGGTCGGACCGCTCGGTGGGGTCGGACCGCTCGGTGGTGTGCCCCCACCGGTTCCCGTGCTCGCCGGGAAGGTGTAGGTCTGCGGATCAAAGGTCTGTCCGGCGGCGTTGTAGGGGGTGACCCTGACTGTGTCGCCGGTAACGGTCACCTTCAAGAAGTTGTAGACGTCGGCTGCGGCCACCGTGCTCCCGGCGGGAACCTGCTGTCCACAGGAGGAGCCGGCGTCGCTCGTGGGGCTGTAGCCGAGGGCGTAGACGCTGGCCGTGCTCATCATGGAGGAGCAGGAACCACCGACGACGGGCTCCGGGACACCTCCCCCACCGCCGGTCACGTAGTTGATGAGCTGGCCCTTTTGCTGATAGTTGTCGGGCACGATCCTCTGGTAGGTGTGGGCATGCCCGTTGAACGCCATCTCCACGCCGTTGCTGGTGAGCAGCTGCTCCAGGCTGGTCGAGGCGTTGGGGTTGACCGAGCTGTCGTTCTCGACGTAGGGGTCCGAGGGCTGGGTGGCGTTGACCGAGCGCACCGGGTAGTGCATGACGGCGAACTTGACCCCTCCGGGGTGGGCGGCCAGGTCGGCCTTCAGCCACTGGTACTCAGGGGAGCTGGTCTGCCAGTGTTCGTCGGCGTCGGCCTGATAGCCCTGACAGTACGACGGGGTCGGGCAGAGGGAACCGGTGGCGGTACCGGTGCCCGTCGGTCCGGTGGAACCGTCCGACCACGCGCCGTCGATCACGTAGATACGCACATTGCCGGTGGAGAAGGCGTACCAACCGTCGGGGAACGAACCACTGATGCCGTCGATGCCGCTGTAACTGTCAAAGGCGTAGGTGCCGCCGGACGCCGCCGTGGTCTCGGGGGTCGGCCACACCTTCAGCGTCGTCACGTTCTGACCGTGGTTCCCATCCGCCGCGAAGGTGGGGATGCCGCCGGTCAGCGGGAAGTAGCTGGGGCCGAAGATGTCACTGACTTCGGTGGTGACGGTACCGGCCGGCGGGACCGGTGCGGTCTGTTGGAGGTCGCCGTAGGTGGACTGGTCACCGCCGTTGTAGCCGATGTCGCCGGCGATGAGGAGAAATTGAGCACCGGACTGACCGATCTGGCTGTCGATCGAGGCTTGATCCGGATTGATCGGATCGTTGGGATTGGCTCCGGTGAACGGGACCTGCGAGGTGGAGGAGGTGTAGGCGTAGTTCTCGCCGGTGTCGGCCATCACGTCGAAGGTCACCGGTGTCGTCGATGCCGTACTGACCGGTTCCAGGGTGGTGAAGGACTGGTAACCCGGTGACGGGGGCAGCAGATCGATGGCGCCGGACTTGTCGGTGGAGAACACGGCGTAGCAGTACGACGTGCCCGCGACGAGATTCTGGATCAGGACCGATGCCTGGTACTCATTGATCGTCGTCCCAGCCCCATTGGTCACCGTGAAGGCCCACGACGTGGTGGTGGTGGCTCCCGACACGAGGGGGATGGACGTCGGTACCGGCTGGGCCCCGCTCGACCACGTCAGGGTGGATGCGGGACAGCTGCCCCCCACCATCGGTGCCACCTGCACGGAGCCCGGGGTGCTGGAGGTGGTGGCCCAGTTGACGTACGCGGATGTCTGGGCCAGATCCGTCACATAGGGCGCACGGGTGAGGCTGGGGTCGCCTCCGCTGTAGGGAGTCACGGCCAGCGGGACATCCGAACTGGCGGCCACTGCGGGTGACATCGGCAACCCCGCCAGCGCCGGTCCGACCGCGCCCACGACAACCAACACCACGCCGCCCAGAACTCGTTTCAACACCGCACCCTGCCCCTGCCCATCGCTGAAACCCGAATGACGACCTCGATTCATGTGTACCACCGGCCGTGTGCGTTTCGCAGCGGGTTGCGCTCAACAATCCGCATGGAGGGCACGGTGAGTGAACGGCTCCACACCATAGGTGACTAACGGAAAGGCCGTCAGGGGGTCCCCGATACCGCTGTCGTCCTCGCCGTGGGCGGGCGTCCCCGGCCGATGCCCGCTCAGGGGCTCCCACCGGTCAACGGGTCCGCCACCGGATCAGCCTGGGCCGGTTCCCGATCACGGGCCAGGCGAGGCTCCGACCGGAGTGGTGGCCACGGTGACGGACCCTACGGTGACCGTTCCCTCGGCGGCGGGGGCACCGCCGACCCTGAGCACATCGCCGAACCGGAGGTGGGGGTCCGCGGACGTCGTGGATTCCTCCCGGTGGACGGCCGACGGGGGCTCCCCGGCCTGGATGGGATCGCTTCGGACCGCCCCGCCATGGAAGAGGAACCGGTCGAGCAGCTGGAACTGGATCACCCACAGCGTCCCGTAGGCGGTGAGGTTGGCCCCGAGCACGGCGGCCGTGCGACTCCAGTGGCCCCACCCCGCTGTGTGGCCGGCCACCACGCCGACGGCCAGGGTAGAGACCACCAGCCCGGTGAAGGACAGTGCGCAGAAGGGCATCACCTGCCGGACGAGGGACCGTCGACCGTCATCGCTCCAAACCCAGCGCCGGTTGAGCTCGAACGACGGCGCGGTACCCACGGCGGTGGCGATGACATTGGCCGACGTGGCGGGCATGCCCACTACTCCGACGAGCGCGCCCAATGTGGCAAGGCTCGTGGCCGTCGAGACCACCGAGACGGTGGCGTACCGCATCAGGCGCAGGATGGTGTCCTTACGTGCCAACCAGATCCGCACGGCTCGGGTCAATGGCCGTGCCGGCAGGTGGGGCTCGGGTCCCACTCGGACCACGTCTCTTGGTCGGGGTTCTTGGTGCACGGAAGCCGGCGGTCAGGAGTGTGCCAAGGTGTCGGCATCCACCCGATTCGGCCGGGGACCGAGCACCGGTGGTGTGGAGGTCGGCGTGCCGACCCGCTCCGCGACGCCGACGCCGACGCCGTTGCCGATGTCATGGGGTACGAGGCGGCCGGACGCGGGCCCGGCCGCCCCGTTGCCGACGCCGTCGGCCCGGCGTGGCACACGGTCGAGATAGGAGTGGAAGACCAGGTGCCGGAGTAGGAGGAACCGAGTCGCCGCCGCGGCCGACATGCCCACCGTGGCCGCGGCCAACCCGGCGGCCGTGCTCCCCGCTCCCATCAACGCGGCCAGCCCGATGACGGCCGTCGTGGCCACCACCGACGTGGCCATCACCACCGCGGACCCGGCCACACCGGGCCACGAGCCCCCCGCCGAGGGCCCGTGCCCCCGGCGCCGAGCCCGTACCGCCGCACTGAAGCCGACCCCGAGAGCCAGGGCCGTCAGGTTGGCCAGGTACACACCCAGGAGCGGCCCGAACAGGATGAACAGACCCCAGTACGCCACCATGCCGCCGGCACCGAGGCTTGCTGTCGTCAGGAGCTCGGCGAGGGAGGGAGGCAGGTGGGCGGGTCGGATCGTAGGCGCCTCGGCGGCCACACCCGGACAGGACCGGAGCATCCGCCAGACCCCTTGCAGATCCTTGATCGCCGTGTCGGCGATGTCAACGCTGCTGTCCGGATCGTCAGCCCAGTCCACCGGAACCTCATGGACGCGTAAGCCGGCACGTTCCGCCACGACCAGGAGTTCGGTGTCGAAGAACCACTCGTTGTCGGCCACCATGGGGAGCACGGTACGGGCATCATCAGCCCTCATGGCCTTGAAGCCGCATTGAGCGTCACTGAACCTGCAACCCAGTGCCACCCGCAAGATCAGGTTGTAGAGCCGGGAGATCGACTCGCGCTTCGGACCCCGGAACACCCGCGCCCCGTGGGCCAGACGGCTCCCGATGGCCACGTCGGCGTGCCCGGACACCAGCGGCGCGATGAGGGGTAGCAGGCCGTCGAGCCCGGTCGACAGGTCGACATCCATGTAGGCCACGACGTCGGCGTCGCTGGCCGCCCAGGCCGCCCGCAGAGCCCGGCCCCGTCCCTTGGCGTCGAGATGGAGCGCCCGCACACCGGGGAGGTCGAGGGCCAACCCCGAGGCGATCTCCCATGAATCGTCGGTGGATGCGTTGTCGACGATGGTGATGACCGACCTCCAGGGGAACCGGTCGTCCAGGTAGCTCCGGAGCGAACGCACGCTCCACTCCAGGCAAGCGCTCTCGTTGTAGATCGGTAGGGCGATGTCCACGGTGACCCGCCGGGACATCTGCTGTTGGCGCGGCTCGGATGCAGTCATGGCTGCATGGTGACGACCGTGGCCGAGAGCCAGCTGGGAGCGGGCTACGGGCTTCTCGTGAATCCACGGAGGCCGGGTGGCCCCACGGCCTCGGTTCTCCGGTCGGTAGCCTGGCGCCATGTTCACCCACCGGAGTGGCCGACGCCGGGGCCGCTCCGGACCAGTGGTCCAGCGACGATCGCCGGCCAGGCACACGGTGATGGCGCTGGCGACCCTGGTCCTGCTGGCGGCGACCAGTACCTCCGCCGCCGCCGGCACCCTTCCCGCCAACGGTTCCGCGTGGACGGTGTACCACGAGGACCCGGCCGGCACCGGGGTGGCGGCCCCGATTGGCGGTGTCAGCACGACAACGAGGGCGTGGACCTCACCCACCCTCGACGGAAAGCTCTACGGCGAGCCACTGGTGACGGGGAGCCTGGTCTACATCGCTACCGAGAACGACACCGTGTACGCCCTCTCGTCCTCATCAGGAGCGGTGGTGTGGTCGACCCACGTCGGGACCCCGGTTCCCTCGGCCATGCTCCCTTGCGGAGACATCACCCCCGACGTCGGAATCACCGGCACCCCGGTCGTCGACCCGGCCCGGTCCGAGATCTTCGTGGTGGCCGACGAACTGGTGGACGGAGCGCCCGCACACCGCCTGGTCGGACTCGACACCGGGACGGGACGGGTGGAGTTGTCCCAGAGTGTCGACCCCCCCGGCTCCACGCCGTCGGCCCTCCTGCAGCGCACCGGCCTGACCCTCGACGCCGGCCAGGTGGTATTCGGCTTCGGCGGCAACTACGGCGACTGCGCCGCCTACCGGGGCTGGGTGGTCGCCGTTCCCGAAACCGGCGGCACCCCGTCGGAGTTCGCGGTGGATGCGGCCAGAGACGAGAGCCAGGGCGCTGTCTGGATGGGAGGTGGGGCCCCAGCCGTCGACACTTCCGGGGACATCTGGGTGGGCGTGGGTAACGGCTCGGTCACGTCCCCCTCCCACGCCTACGACGACAGTGATTCGGTGCTGGAGCTGTCACCGACCATGACTCTGCTCCAATACTTTGCCCCCCGTTCGTGGGCCAGCGACAACGCCCATGACCTCGACATTTCCATGGTGCCGGCCCTCCTGTCCGACGGCCAGGTGCTGGGCGCGGGCAAATCCCGCACCGCCTACCTGCTCGACGGAGGCCATCTCGGAGGCATCGGGGGCGAGGAGGCGTCTCTAGCGACCGGGTGCCAGGACGACATCGACGGGGGCGTGGCCGTCGTCGGGACCACCGTCTACATCCCCTGCCTGGCCGGGATCATGGCCGTCCGGGCCACCTCGTCACCCGCGGGGCTCCGGATCCTGTGGAGCTCCGGAAGAGGCGGCGGGCCACCGATCGTGGCCGCCGGCATGGTGTGGACCATCGGCCAGGACGGCATGCTCTACGGGCTCAGTCCGGTAACCGGAGTGGTGCGCCAGAGCGCCTCGGTGGGCACAGTGGCCAACCACTTCCCGACTCCCAGTGTCGGTGACGGGCTCCTGCTCGCCCCGACAGCAATGTCAGTCGTGGCCTTCACCGCGTCACCGACCCCCAACACGCCGACGACGAAGGCCCCGACCACCACGCCGACCACCTCTCCCATGACCTTGGGCTCCGACTCGGGCAGCTCCTCGGGCGGTGGTCTGTCGAACGGGACGGTGGCGGTCAGCGTGATCGGCGGTGTGCTCGCCGTGGCCTTCGCCGGCGCATGGCTCATCGGAAGGAGAAGACGGCGGCGGCGGGCCTAGGTACCGTTGCGCCGCAGCGAGCCCTAGCCGGCTGGGGCGGTGGTCATGAGGGTGAGCTCAGGTCGTAGACCGTCTGTCCCCCGATGGTCGTGGCCGTGAAATGGGACTCCACCCAGCTGGTGATGGCCGAGTCGCTGTTGGTGGTCCCACCCGGGCCGCCTCCCCCACCCGTACCCGAGGCGATGAAGTAGTGGATATCGCCCCGGGCCACATAGGCCGTAAAGGTGGCCAGGCTGATGTTGCCCCCCTGACCGTTGAAGCCACCGATGGCCATCACCGGCTCACCGGAGCTCAGCTCGAGGGTCGCCGCCGATTGGGATCCGAAGGTGGCCGCCACCCAGCGGTAGCGGTCGGCATGGGTCCGGAGCGCCTCGGTCAGGGCGGAACTGGTCGTCGCTCCACCGCCTCCACCGCCCCCGGTCGGGACCGCTGCCGCACCGCCGACGCCTGTTGGCGCACCCTCGGGTCGGGCCCCGGCGAAGCCACCGGTCGGGGCACCGGTCGGCCGGGTCCCACCGGAGAACGACGGGCGGGATCCGGAGCTACCGGGAACAGCACCGCTCCCACCGTTCCGGGCGGCGAGGCCGGGGCCATTCTGGCCCCCACCGGCAGGACCCGCTCCGCCTCCGCCACCACCGAACCCGCCTCCGCTCACGGCCGGGCCGGCCGACGGGATGCTGCCGGTGTGGGCGGTACCGAGGGTGGTGACGGTGTAGGCGATGGGCCCACTCAGCGAGGCCACCAACCCCAGGCCGATGGCGGCTGCGGTGAGGTGCCGGGTGAACCGGGGAAAGGCCGGCGCGGCCACCAGGACCACCGCACCGAGAACACCCGTCACCAGGATCAGCGGACGCAGCCAGGGGTCGTAGGAGGGGGTACGCCCCAGCAGGGCCACGGCCCACACCACGGTGGCGACGATGGCCGCGGCACCGAGGACTCGGGCCACGATGCGCTGGCGGTTCTGCCACATCATGGCTCCGCCCATCCCCATCAGTGCGGCGATGGCCGGAGCCAGGGCGACCGTGTAGTAGGTGTGGATGACGCCGCTCGAGAAGCTGAACACCGCACCGGTGACGAGCAGCCATCCGCCCCAGAGCAACAGAGCCGCACGCCTCCGGTCGGTGCGGGGAGCACGGCCCCGCCACACCAGTCCGGCCACCAAGGCCAGGAGGGACGCCGGCAACAGCCACGAGGCCTGGCCACCCATCAGGTCGTTGAACAGACGGAAGATCCCGGTCGCACCGCTGAATCCGGTGCCGTTGCCCCCGGTCCCCCCGGACAGCCGGCTGAGTCCGTTGTACCCGAAGATGAGGTTGAGGATGCTGTTGTCCGGGGAGCCGTCGATGTAGGGCCGAGAGCCCGCCGGCCACAGTTCGACGGCGGCCACCCACCATCCGGCCGAGACCAGGATGGCCACACCGCCCAGCGCCAATTGCCGGAGGCGACGCCACAAGCCGGTCGGCGCGGCCAGCAGATAGACACCGGCGAAGGCGGGGAGGATGGTGAACGCCTGGAGCATCTTGGCCAGGAAGGCGAAGCCGATCAGAACGCCGGTGGCGACGATCCACCTGGTGCCGGCCTTCTCGATGGCGCGGGTCAACGTGTAGGCCGCCGCCACCAACAAGAGCACCATCAGCGCGTCCGGATTGTTGAAGCGGAACATGAGCGCCGCCACGGGTGTGCAAGCCAGCACGGCCCCGGCCAGCAGTCCGGCCGCCGGTCCGAACCACCGTTTGACGGCGGCGTAGACCAGACCCACCGCGGCCACTCCTTCGAGCACCTGGGGAACGAGCATGCTCCAGCTGTTGAACCCGAACAGCCGGCCGGAGAGCTCCATGATCCACAGCGATCCCGGTGACTTGTCCACGGTGATGAAGTTGGAGGAGTCGATGGAGCCGAAGAAGAACGCCTTCCAGCTCTTGGTGCCGGCCTGGACGGCGGCGGCATAGAAGCTGTTGGCGTAACCCGAGGCACTGAGGTCCCAGAGGTAGGCGCCGGCCGTCACGGCCAGAAGCGCGATGAGGGCGGGCATCACCCAGCGGGGCGAGGACGACGAGCCGGGCTCGTCCCCACCGGTGTCGACGGCCGGCGGCGGTGTCACGCCGTCGGGAAGCGGTCGGGTCTGGGGGGCAACGGGCGGCGGAGACACGGCGATGGACATGCGGGCATTGTCGGAGCCCCTCCTGTGAATGGGCTGGGGGTCTACTGGGCCGCCACTGGGACTTGGCCCTGACGGGTGGGGCCGGCTCGGACCGCCAGCCCACCCGGGGCGCGGGCGTTGGTGGCGCCCCCGGAGAGCGTGATGGTCACCTGTCGATCGAAGGCAATGACCCCACCGCCTCGCCGCGCCGCGGCATGATGGCAGGTAACGCGCCTCGTTGTCGGCGGGGGGCTCCGGAGAGCGGATCCGTCACGGAGGCGAATCATGCGAGCACGCAGACCTGGCCGCCACTCCGAGGAGGTGATGGGGCCGAGGGCCCTGGCGGCCATGGCTGATGCCGCACGTCGATCCCGGGAGGCCGGTGCGGGACCCGCACCCGACGCCATCGAGCGAGAGGCACCCCCGACCACTGCCGCTCCGTCCGGGACCGAACAACACCGAACCGACGATGCCCCTGCCGTCGCCGCGGAGCCGCTTCCTCCGCTCGCCGGATCGGCGCCCAAGCCCTCGGCACCCCCCTCGGCATCGGGGAGTGCGGCCATCGATGGGGCCCGGTCGGACGCGCCGTCGGTGGTGCCCGTCCCCACCTCGCCGGCTTCCTCCCAACCAGCCGTCTCCAGACCGGCCGCCCCGACAGTGCCGTCCCATGGGGGGGAGCACCAACTCGGCCCACCCGAGGTCCAGCACCACCGACGGCCGAGGAGTTCGATGCTGATCGTGTCGGTGACCGTGATGGCGATCGTGGCCGCTCTGTTGGGTACCTGGGTGGTTGTGCGTGGCGGCAGGTCGGTGTCCTCGTCGGCCCTACGTCACGGCGCGTCCACGGTGACCGCTCCCCCGACCGCGCAGGCCGGTCACAGTTCGGGAGGGTCTGGTGCCACCGGGGCGGGTACGACCGTGCCGACCACCGCGGTACCGGTGGCCACCACCACGACCACCCTGGCGCCGGTAACGGGGACCAACCCGGTGTTGTCCACCATCGAGCCGGCGAGCGGCTCCCCCGGACAGACCCTGGTCATGACCGGATCCAACCTGCTCAGCCCGTCCGGTCAGATCACGGCCAACTTCGGTGCGGAGACAGCGACCGTGGCGTGCCTGGCCCAGACCAGCTGCCTGGTCATCGTTCCACCGGACGGAGCGTTCGTAGCAACGACGCCGGTGACGGTCACCACCGATTCCGGAACCTCGAACGCGTTGATGTTCACCTACACATGAACTCCGTGCCCCCGAGGAACAGCCGTCGGGATGACGGCCGCGTTCAGAAGGAGCGGACCAGGGACTCCGGAAGTGAACCCATGAATGCGGCTCCCCCGAAGGTGAACACGCCACCGTCTCCGGCCACCAGCCAGTAGCCCTGGCCGCTCTGGGTGGCCTCGATGCTGTCGACCGGCGAGTTGAGCCGATGCCCGGCCTCCGAGCCGTCGAAGGGAGCGTCCCCGAAGGTGAACACGCCGCCGTCGGACGCCACCAACCAGTAGCCGTGCCCATCGGGGGTGGCGGCCATGCCTACGACCGGCTGGTTCAGATGGCGGGAGCCGGTCGATCCGAAGAAGCCGGCATCACCGAAGGTGAACACGCCACCGTCGGACGCCACCAGCCAGTAGCCGACACCATCGGGCGTGGCGGCCATGCCTACGACCGGCTGGTTCAGATGGCGGGAGCCGGTCGATCCGAAGAAGCCGGCATCACCGAAGGTGAACACGCCACCGTCGGACGCCACCAGCCAGTAGCCGGCACCGTCGGGGGTGGTGGCCATGCCCACGACGGGCAGGTTCAGGTGGTGACCTCCCTCGGAACCCAGATAGCGGGCGTCACCGAAGGCGAACACGCCGCCGTCGGAGGCGACCAGCCAGTAGCCGGCGCCGTCGGGAGTGGCTGCGATGCCGACGATCGGCTGATTCAGATGCTCGGCCGCCATGCTCCCGTAGGAATGGGCGTCACCGAAGGCCGACACGGATCCGTTGGTGGTGGCGATCCAGTAGCCACCACCGTCAGGCGTGCTGGCCATACGCCTCGAGTTGAGCGAGGTCGGCACGACTACCAGGGTCACGTGCTCCGCAGAGGCCCGACCCCACGAGTCCGTCACCATGACGTCGACGGTGAAGGTTCCTGGGTCGGCTGGCACGCCACTGATGGTCCCGGTCGGCGAGAGGACGACACCCGGCGGCATCGACCCCGACGCCACGGTCCAGATGTAGGGACCGGTCCCACCATGAGTGGACAGCTGGTCACCGATGGCCACACCGACATCCCCATCGAGGGTTCCGCCACCCATGGCCGTCGGTGCCGCGGCGACGGTCACCGATTCGATCTGGGTGGCGCTCTCGCTGCCGGAATCGGTGACGGTCAGAGTGAAGTGGAAGGTGCCACCAGCCGTTGGGGTCCCGGTGACGGCTCCGGTGGAGGCGTTGAGCGTGAGACCGGTCGGTAGCGGCCCGCCGGTAACCGACCAGACGAAGGGAGCCGTGCCGAAGCGCTCCGTGGGGGTGATGCCGTAGGGGACCCCGACTTCACCGTTGACCAATGCCGCCGAATTGATGGCCGGGACCTCAGCCACGAGAACCGACTCTCCCCGGCTGGTGACCTGCCCATCGGCATCGGAAACCGTCAGTGTGAAGGTGGACATGCCGCTGGAGGTCGGGGTACCGGTGACGGCTCCCGTGGACGTGTTGAGCGTGAGGCCGACCGGCAGCGTTCCCCCGGTGACCGACCAGGTGAAGGGGGCCGTGCCACCCGAGACCACGGGCGTGCCGGTGTAGGACACACCCGTCTCCCCGCCGGCGAACGCTGTGGCGGCGATGGACGGGTCAGCGACGACAACCACCGATTCGGACTGGGTGGCGTCCTGACTGTCGGAGTCGGTGACCAGCAGGGTGAACGTCGAGGATCCGCTGGCTGTCGGCGTGCCGGTGACGGCTCCGGTGCTGGTGTTGAGGGTGAGGCCGCCGGGCAGGGAGCCACCGGTCACCGACCAGGTGTAGGTCCCGGTGCCGCCGGCGGCCGAGGGGGTGCCGTGGTAGGGGACGCCGACCTCTCCCCCGGTGAGGTCCGGGGACGTGATGCCGGGGGCAGCGATGATGTCGATGGACTCAACCTGGGTGGCGGTCCCGTTCAGACCGTCGGTGGCCACGAGGGTGAAGCCTGCGATCCCGCTGGCTGTCGGCGTGCCGGTGACGGCTCCGGTGCTGGTGTTGAGGGTGAGGCCGCCGGGCAGGGAGCCACCGGTCACCGACCAGGTGTAGGTCCCGGTGCCGCCGGCGGCCGAGGGGGTGCCGTGGTAGGGGACGCCGACCTCTCCCCCGGTGAGGTCCGGGGACGTGATGCCGGGGGCAGCGATGATGTCGATGGACTCAACCTGGGTGGCGGTCCCGTTCAGACCGTCGGTGGCCACGAGGGTGAAGCCTGCGATCCCGCTGGCTGTCGGCGTGCCGGTGACGGCTCCGGTGCTGGTGTTGAGGGTGAGGCCGCCGGGCAGGGAGCCACCGGTCACCGACCAGGTGTAGGTCCCGGTGCCGCCGGCGGCCGAGGGGGTGCCGTGGTAGGGGACGCCGACCTCTCCCCCGGTGAGGGCCGGGGAGGAGATACTCGGACCCACCGGGGTTACCGAGTTGGACGGCGAGCTGGCGGGTCCCGTTCCTTGGGCGTTCACGGCATAGACCTCGAAGGTGTAGGCCGTGCCGTTAGTCAGTCCGGTCACGGTGGCCGTCGTGGCCGTCGAGGCGGATTGAGGGAACTGGGTGTAACTCCCACCCGACGAATACCAGATGGTGTAGTTGGTGACTGCGCTCTGTCCGGAGCTTCCGGGGGTCCAGGACAATGAGGCACTACCTTCGCCGGCCACCGCGGTCACCGCGGTGACGGCTCCGGGGTCGATTGAGGGGGTCACGGCCACACGGGGCGTGGAGCGCTGGCTGAGTCCTGCCGCGTTGCCCGCCTGGATGGAGATGTAATAGGTCGTCCCGTTGGTGAGACCGTTCAGGGTGCAGGTGAGGGCCCCCGAGGTCGTGCAGCTGGCGATCTGGTTGCCCGCGGTCGGGGCACTGAACGCTGTCACCGTGTAGGCGCTGTCGCTGACCCCGTTAACCGTCTGGTTGCTGATGGCCGCACCGCCGTTGTAGTCCGGGGCGGCCCAGGTGACCACCGCACTGCCGTTCTCGCCGTTGGCGGTGATCGACGAGGCGGATGGGGCGTCGGGATAGGTATAGGGCGTCCCGGCCAACGAGGACGAGGAGGCACCGGGCCCCGCCGCACTGACCGCCCGCAGCATGACCGGGTAGCTCGTCCCGTCGGTCAGACCGTTGATGTAGATCGGCGAGGTGGTCCCGCTGGCCACGATCCAGGTGGTTCCACCGTCCAGCGAGTATTGATAGGACGTGATCGGATCGCCGCCGGCGGCACCGGCCGTGAACGAGACGGCCAGGTAGGAGTCACCGGAGGCTATGGAGGTGAGGGAGGGGGCACCGGGACGGGCGATAGGCATCACCGCTTGGAGCGGGGTGGACGAGATACCGCTTCCGGCGGCGTTGGTTGCCACCACCCCGATGTAGTACGTCGTCCCGTTGACCAGACCGGTGACGGTGCAGGCCAGCGAGGTGGTGCTGCAGGCCGTTCCGACCGACGTGGTGCCGGCCGACGAGGTGTAGGCGGTTGCCGTGTACCCGGTCACCGCCGAGCCCCCGTTGGTCACCGGTGCCGTCCAGGACACGTCGGCGGAGGCCGAGTCACTGACGGCCACAACATCGATCGGTGCGCCCGGCACGGTGCGCGGGGTTGCACTGGCAGGACTTGAGGCCGTCCCGTCCCCGATGGCGTTGTCGGCACGCACCGACACCGAGTAACTGGTCCCGTTGACCAGTCCGGCGATGGTGAACGTCGAGCTGGTCGTCCCGGTGGAGACAAAGGGTCCACCATTGAGCGAATAGTCGACTCCGGTGATCGAGGAGCCCCCGTTATTGGTTACGGAGGCCGTCACGGTGATGGAGCCGTTGCCGGGGGTCACAATGACGCCGGGAGCGCCGGGTACTGTGGCTGGAGCTGCCTCGACCGGCGACGAGGCCAAGGAGTCGCCGACGGCGTTCACGGCCCGGATCTCCACGGGGTACTGCGTTCCGTTGGCGATAGAGGTGGTGCCGTTGGTCGACAGGGTGGTGATCACCATCGGATCGGCATTGGAGGGCGCGGTCTGCCAGGTCACTCCGGCATCGGTCGAGTATTGGTAGGTCACGATGGCGCTCCCGCCGGTCGAGGGCTCCGAGTAGGTGATGCTGATAGTGGCATTACCCCGATCGGTCGCGGTGATGACCGGCTGACCGGGAACCGTTGCCGGGATCGCCGAGACAGCAGGCGACGAGTTGGAGTCGCCCTCGACGTTGTCGGCCCGGACCTCGACGGCGTAGCTGGTCCCGTTGGTCAGATTCCCGATCGTGAAAGTCGGGGACAGCGAACCCGTCGATGTCCAGACGCCCCCGTTCACCGAGTACTCGTAGACGGTTACGGCCGACCCCCCGTTGGAGGCCGGGGCGAAGTCCACACCGAGCGCCCCGTTCTCCGAGGTGACCGACGTGATGGTCGGCCCGCCGGGCACGGTGACCGGGATGCCGGTGGCCACCGCCGAACCCGGACCGTCACCGGCGGCGTTCACGGCACGGATCTCCACGTCGTAGGTGGATCCGTTGGTCAACGGGGTGATGCCGTCCGACGAAAGGGCCGAAATGGTCATGGTGGTCGAGGTGGCCGCCTGACCGTCGGTGCGGCCGTGCCAGGTGGCTCCGGCGTCGGTGGAGTACTGATAGCTGGTGATGGCCGAACCGCCGGTGGTGGTCGGTGCACTGAAGGCCACGGTGAGCGCCTGGCTGGCCGCCACCATCCCACCGGATCCGGTGGTGATGGTCGGTGCTCCGGGTGTGGTGTAGGGCGTTCCCGCGTACGACATCGACGCGCCCCCGGCGCCCACCCCATTCACCGCCCGCATCTCGATCGGGTACGAGGTTCCGTTGGTCAGGTTGGTGCTGCCGTCAAGGGACAGGTACCCGATTGAGCAGGCAACCGACGTGCCTCCGCTGACCTGGCACGGCGTCCCCGCGGAAGTCTCCGAGTACCAGGAGGATCCACCGTCGGTGGACCAGTCGTAGTCGATGATGGGCGAACCGTTACTGGCCGGTGCCGTGAAGTTCACCCTGAGCGACTGGTTTCCCGGGGTGATGGACGCAATGACCGGAGCCGAAGGTGGGGCGCTGGTGGTGAACGAGGTGGTAGCGGCCGCACCGTCACCACTGACGTTGATGGCCTCGAGCTCGAAGACATGGCTGGAGTCCGGGCTCAGCCCAGTGACCGACACCGGACTGGTGGTCGACGTGGAGGTCCAGGTGCTCCCTCCGTCGGTGCTGTAGCGGTAACCGGTGATCGTGCTCCCTCCGTCACTTCCGGGCGTGAAGGCGATGGACGCGGTGGTCGAACCCACCTGCACGGACGTGATAGTCGGTGCGCCGGGAACCGCTACCGGGGTCTGGCTCATGGCGTTGGAGGACGTTCCCGTACCGATGCCGCTCACTGCTTCGATCTCCACCGAGTAGGAGGTACCGTCCGTGAGACCGGAGATAGGGATCGGGCTGGAGGTGGCTGAACTCGAATACCAGGGGCCGGTGCCGTTGAGCTGGTAAAGGTAGCCGGTGATTGGCGCACCCGAGGACGGGGCGGTGAAGTTCACCTGGAGCCCGCCATCCTGTGGCGTAATCGAGGTGATGGTGGGTGACCCTGGGGGCCCATTCGGAGTCAGGGTGCCGGTCGGAGTGGAGAAGGGTCCATCCCCGTAGGAGTTGACCGCCTCCACCTCGAAGATGTAGCCCGTTCCGTTGGTAAGCCCGGTCACCGTCGCCGATGTGGCGGTGGACCCGGTGTCGTCGGTGCTCCAGGTCGATCCACCGTTGCTCGAATACTGGACGATGTAGTCGCTGATCGCCGCAGCACCGGCACTGGGCGCGGTCCACTGCAGGGCCACGCTGGTATTGCCGGCCGCTCCGGACAGTGCAGTCGGGATTCCCGGTACACCGGTCGAATAGGTGATCACCACCGATCCGTCATAGGCGGAGCCGGGATCCTTAAAGGTGTTGGTGCTGGTGGGTGCACCCTCGTTGCTGTCGGAGTAGAAGGGGTAGCTGCCCGACAGGCCGGAGATACCGCCCGTGGAGTTCTGGCCCGGACTACCTCCCTGGCCGTACCACTCGTCCGAGCTTCCCGACCCGAACTGGTCGTTCCCGGCGGCGCCTCCGGAGGCGCCGCCGCCGCCCCCGGCGCCGCCGCCTCCGTCACATCCGGGCTCACCGGACGGTGCGTTGGCGTTGAAGTACTGGTTGGAATTGCTCCCGGTCGACCCACCGCACTGGGTGAACACGGCGATACCCTGCTGCCCCTGGGTCGACTGAGTGGATAGCGGGGTCGGGCTCTCGATGGTGGGGTGGGACGTGCAGCTCGTGGTGCAACCGGCCGGGATGCCGTAGGTGACGGCGGTGGGTGTTGACTGGGGGACGTAGGAGGCCAGGCTGATCTGCCCCTTCACCAGCGCGTACTGACCCGAGCCTCCGCTTCCTCCACCACCCGCGGCCACAACGGTGCCCACACTGGTGGGCGCACTGGAGGAGCTTCCCAGCTCCACGGCGGTGGCTGCTCCGCCAGACCCTCCGTAGCCGGAGCAGCCGTTGGGTCCGGGGGCACCGCCCATCCCACCGTCATACTCCGTCAGCGGACTGATGCCCGCCACCGCGTCGTTGATGTCGGTGGGAGTTGACGCGTCTTGACCCCCGGTGCATGCGGGGTCGATCGACTCGTCTCCACCAGAACCAACAGCGATGGTGAGGTACTCCCCCGCGGTGACCGACATCGTGCCGGTTACTTCGCCTTGATAGCCACCCGAGGGTGGTCGACCCGAAGAGTCAGCCCCACCCCAACTGCCTTGACCACCCATGGCGGTGATGGTGAGCGAGGTGACCCCGGACGGAACCGTGAAGTTCTGGAGCGTGTCGTTGTCGAAGCCGAAGGTCTGGGTGACCGTGGTCGGGGTGGTGGCCCCAGCCGAGGCGAGCATCCCGGTGGCGGCCGGAAGGACCAGTCCGCTCGAGACGCCGATGAGCACGGTGGCGACACAGGCCACCGCCCGCCGGAGTTCACTCCACGACGCCCACCGCGGCCTGAGCGTCCCGCTGGTGCCAGGAGAACCGGTATCACCTCGGCAGGGCCGAGGCGATGGACCGGTGGGGGCGCCCCAGGAATCCGGGAGGCGTGCATCCAGAGACATGCACGGAGACTCGACCCTTCCGACCAGGTCCTTTAGCGACGATCCGGACTCCTCACGGACCTGCGGTCAGGCAGAATCACTCGTGCGAGGACAACAATGCAGGTGAGGGCAATCTTTTGTCGGCCTGAAGGCAGGACTGGCACTGCAGAAGAAATTTGTCCCTACGTGCCCATCCGGTCCGGATCGTCGGGGTTGGGGTGTTGTTGGTCCGGGAGCCGGGACGATACCGGAAGGACTGGGTGACTCAGTTCGGATGGCTCTAGTCGGACCCTCACGATCGAACCAACGTCGGATTCGCGACGATCCGAATCTGGCCAGCCAGGTCTACCGATGGCGCTTCGACGAATCGCGATTGCCCCTGATTCTGGGCGAAGATCACCCCCACCCTGGCCACGTGATCGCGCCCTTGCCACCACCCCGTCCACGGGGGCGTCGATGCCGATGACGTCACCGAGGACGCGGACCCGGAGATCCCGTTTCCGCGTCAAGTGAGTGCACGCCAATCCGTCCACCGACACACCGTTCCGATGGGCCGGCCGCCACAGCTGCGACATGGATGGGCACACCGCGTTGCCCGCGACAGTCCGCCTCATGCGGGATTGGCCTGGGTCCTTCGGGTGCGACTCAACCCTTGGATGTGTTCAGGGTCACCGCGGCACGAATGAGGGTCTTCAACGCCTTTTCATCCACCTTCTCGCCCTCTTGGAAGTCGATTGCCCGGCGGGTGCTCCCCTCAAGACTGGAATTGAACAGTCCGGTTGGATCCTTCAGCGCCGCACCTTTGGCGAACGTCATCTTCACGACCTTCTTGTACGTCTCACCCGTGCAGATGATCCCGTCGTGATACCAGACGGGAACCCCTCGCCACTTCCACTCCTCGACCACATCGGGGTCGGCTTCTTTGATGAGCGAGCGGAGCCGGGCGAGCAACTCACCCCGCCAGTCCCCCAACTCCTTGATTCTGGCGTCTATCAGCCGGGAAGGAGACTCACCTTCCTTCGATCCACTTGTTGCCATATCGACTTCGCTCCCGTAGCACCGCAACCTTGACCAGTGGGAGGGGTGACCTCCCCACCTGGCGATTCTACCTGGGGTCGACAGACCTGGCTCATCCACGCGGGGAAGCGCCCCGGGTCGAACACCCGATCAACGCCTACCGGGTCAGGCTTCGTCCCGATGCTGCCCGCGAAACGGAACTATGTCGAGGTCGATCGCCGGGTCGTCCTCGGGCGATACATGTTCTCCAAGATCACGTCCGAATGCCGTGGTGGCTTCCTGTTCGTAGATCGCCCGCAGATTGGCTTCATGGGTGGTCCAGAAGCCCGCGGCCCCCATGTATTCCACGAGCCCGTAGAAGGCCTCGCTCGGATCCATTACCTCTTCTTCCAGAAAGGACAGTGCATGGTCAAGATGGGTCGGTGGAAGGGAGTGATCCCCGCTGGCCCACGGGCTGCCAAATGGGCGCAGTATCTCGATGAGGATGTCGGCTTCATGGCGAGTCACATCGAAGTTGCGCCCGGATATGAACTCCATGGCCCCACGCACGACCACCTCTTCTGAAATTCGCGGTCTATCCATCACTTGGTGGATCGGCATATCCGCTCGACTACTGAACGCTCACCATTCACTCGTAATACGATCGCAATGCGATTTGTTGGATGTGCTCGGCGGTCCACCGTCCCCGAGGGGGGCAGCGTAGCGATGGGGCACCGGCGAACGGCCGAACTCGGGTGGATGCCCGTGACTGACCATGTGGTCGTGGCCGGGGGGCTCTGTGGATCCGATGCACCAGGTGATTCCGACCTTCCTCGCCGGCCAAACTCCCGGGCGGTCCACTCTCGCCAGGACTGCCTCGGCTCACTTGCCGGTGATATGAGCCTCCAGCATGTCAATCCGGTCGGCCAGGTCCTTCAGACCTCCGTGCGTGTGGATGTCGAGCCGGTCGAGGATCTCCAGGGTGTCGTCATAGGTGTGCTGGGAGCGAAGGTCACTAGCCTGGCTCTGGACGTTCTGGCCGACCATGATGACCGAGAGCAGAACGAGCTGAAGAAATGTCTGGGCGATCCAGGCGATGATGCCTTCGCCCCCGGGCCTGAGCGCCGGAGGTAATCCGATGAGGGCGATGGCCCCAAACACATAGGCGCACCACATCGAACCGACGATGTTGGTGAGGAAAACGGCGATCTTGGCATTCACCCCGTTGACCCTCTGCATGTCCCCGCGTAGACCACGCACACTGATCGCCTTACCGACGAGGTGGTGCGCCTTGACGGGATTTGCTATCCGATGCTCAGTCATCACGTTTTCTCCTTTGTCCCTGTCCCCTGAGCATCTCACTGCAGGGCCGCAGAGACCGGATAACTGCATCGTGATGGCACAGAACGACGCTTCCGAGCGAGCAGCTGGATCCGTCCCCACGACCATCCCGGCCATGCCGGTGTCCGACGGACCTCCGCCCGGTATCGAGACGCCCTTCCTCACCTTGGCGGATCGGCTGAGGCACACTGGTGTTGGCCCGACGAACGACCGACTGGAGCCCACCATGCCGTCCATCACCCCATTCCTGTGGTTCGATTCCGACCTCGCCGAACCGATTGCGTTCTACACGTCGATCTTCCCGGACGACACGGCCCCGGACGTACGCCATGCGGATGACCACGGACCGATCTTCAGCGCCACCATTGAGCTGTGTGGACAGCAGTTCCTCTTGCTCAACGGCGGTCCAGCCCATGCGGGATTTACTGAAGCGATCTCACTGTTCGTCACCGTCGAGACCCAGGGGGAGATTGACGACCTGTGGACACGGCTCACGGAAGACGGTGGCGAGCCCAGCCGATGTGGTTGGCTGAAGGACCGGTACGGTCTGTCATGGCAGATCGTCCCCGACGTGCTGGGCTCACTGCTCGGCTCCCCCGACCGCCAGCGTGCCCAACAGGCTACGGACGCGATGTTGGAGATGGACAAACTGGATATCGCCGCTCTTCAGGCTGCGTACGACCGCTGATCCGAACGGTCGGCAGTCGCAGCGGGGGCGCCAGTGGAATTCTGTAGGGCCTTCGACATGGACAGAGGAGCGTGTGCCGTCCCCCAGAACTCTTCCCCTGACCGCAGGAACCTCACCGGCTCCGGACGGACCGCTGGGTTCTTTGCCCTCACCGGAGAGGGCGTTCAGCACCGGCGTCAGCCGGCCCTGACCGGCCGCCACTGTTGCCGGGGTGGCGATCAATCCAAGCTTCCCCCGCATCGATCTCGCCTACCGATGGCTGGTGACTCCATCTTCCCGCGGGGTTCTGGGCGATGAGCAGCCCGCACCTCCGGCACGTCCCGAGTTCCTGAAGGCCACCGGGTTCAGGCCGATGGTTGAGATCGAGCTCACGGGCAAGGTCTCGGGCCTCGGACAACTCATGTTCTTGGTCCTCCCATGTATGTCCCGACGCCTTGTCACCCGTCATCGCGACTACCTGGCGCTCCAGTGATGCGGGCGTGTCTCACCAGTCCACCACGCGAAGGCCCCTCCGGGTTCCCAACGAGAGCACGATCTCTGCCCGATGTTGATCCGCTGCCAGACCGAGGGGACCGGGTGAGCACACTGGTACTCGTCACCACCGACCACCCCTCCTCGTCGCTGGGTCGTCTTGCTCCCGCGACTCCTCTGACGCCTCCGACCACATCACCGCCTGATCTGCCGATCGTCAACCACCATTTTCTGTCCGGTATGCCTCGACCCAGTCGGATGGCACCGTGTCGGGTACGTCGACACGAACACGCCTATGGCTGAGCTCACCAAGGCTATCGCCCGGAGATTGATCCTCGGAACTCGATCGGGCGCGCTTGTGCGCGCGGTACACAGATCCACCAAGAACTACCCACAGGCCGAAGACGAATAGCAATGACATGGATTTCTCCGATTGCAAGGTGCTCGTTGCTACCAATCCTGGCCAGGTTGCGGTGACCTCGATAGAGCCGAATGACCCAAATTGCGCTTCCACAGCCTCCGTCGTCCGTCCCGGACCGCTGACAGACCATGCCCGGCCGGAGGAGGGCCCGGGTCAGTTCTTCTCACTGAGCAAATCGGCCTTCGCCGTGAGCAGAGCTCTACGTTCGTCGGGGGTGGCCTGGGGAGGTTGCAGGCCCAGACCGTCGATTGCATCGACGATGATGCCGCCGACCAGGGCCCTCAGGGCGTACTTGTGGTCGGCCGGCACCACAAACCACGGCGCCCATGGAGTCGACGTGGCACTGAGCGCCTCCTCGTGTGCATCCTGGTAGGCATCCCAGTGCTTGCGCTCGGCGAGATCATTGGCCGAGAATTTCCAGTTCTTGTCGGGAACCTCAAGCCGCTTCAGGAAGCGCCTCTTCTGCTGGTCTCGGGACACGTGAAGGAAGATCTTCACGATCCGGGTGCCGTTCCGGTCGAGATGGCGCTCGAAGGTGTTGATGTCCTCGAAGCGGTCCCGCCAGATCTGATCGGATAACGGTGGCTCGGCCCCGTCTTTCCCCCGGGCGAGGAGCTCGGGGTGGACTCGAGCAACCAGAACCTCTTCGTAGTACGACCGATTGAAGATCTCGATCATTCCTCGCGCCGGCAATTCCTTGCTCGATCGCCATAGGAAATCGTGGCTGAGCTCCTCGGTGGAAGGCTGCTTGAAGGCCTCGACCTTGCAACCCTGCGGATTGACTCCCGACATCACGTGCCGAATGGTGCCGTCCTTGCCCGCAGCATCCATGGCCTGCAGGACAACGAGCACCGCGTGGGAGTCATTGGCCCACAGGAGCTCTTGAGCAGCCACCAACTCATCGACGAACTGACGGAGGTCCTCTTCGGCCACCTTCTTGTACTTCGTCTTGTCCGAGCCTGACCAATTGCACCGTGTCCGTTTGGTAGCCCGGTCGCCCAGACCGGCGGACTCGCCCGGTTGAACCATCAACTCGGCCATGACCTCCTTGGCCAGTTTCATGTCGCCGGACCCTGGGCGTAGGCACTCTGGCCGTGGCGTCCGCCATTGTCGGTGCCGGGGTCGTCATCGTCCGCCTGGATCAGGCCGAAATCGCCAAATCCCAGGTATCGCATCCCGAGGTCGACTACTTGGCGGTCTGTGCGCCGTTGACCGCGGCCGGATGGATGGGCGTCACGGCGGCCACCGGAGCCACGGACGGTGCCGGCATCGTCGAGGCGACAGCCTCTCGGGCCAGGAACGAGCCCAGCTCGGCAATGGTGGACATCAGCGGCGCAGGGAATACCACGGTGGAGTTCTTGTCCGCCCCGATCTCCACCAGACTCTGCAGGTTCCGGAGCTGGAGCGCCAACGGGTGGGCCATCATCACGTCCGAGGCATCGCCCAAAGCGGCGGCGGCCAACGACTCACCCTCGGCATTGATGATCTTGGCCCGCTTCTCCCGTTCCGCTTCGGCCTGTCGGGCCATGGCCCGCTTCATGCTGTCGGGAAGCTGGATGTCCTTCAGCTCCACCAAGGTGACCTCGATCCCCCAGTCCGTGGTCGTCTTGTCCAGGATGGCCCGGATGTCCAGATTGATGCGATCCGTCTCCGACAGTGTCTCGTCCAATGTGTGCTGACCGACGACTTTCCGAAGGGTGGTCTGGGCGATCTGATCGATGGCCGCGGCCACATTCTCGATGGCCACCACCGACTTCACCGCGTCGACCACCCGAAAATAGGCCACCGCGGAGACATCCACACTCACGTTGTCCCTGGTGATGATCCCTTGGGACTGAATCGGCATGGTGACGATTCGTAGGGATACCCGACGCAAATTGTCGACGAACGGGATAATCATCCGAAAGCCAGGTTGGCGGGTTCCGAGCACCCTTCCCAAGCGGAAGAGCACACCCTCCTCGTACTGCTTCACGATGCGAGCAGCCGATGCCATGGCCAGAAGCGCCACCACGACGACGATTACCACGACCACGATCAGAATCTTCATGGATCAAGTCTCTACTTCCGTATCGCAGCCGACCAGTGCCAAACGACCCATTGACCGACCGGTCCACCCCCGTCGGTGCCGGACGCCAGGTGCGCCGTGGCGGCAGGTCGAGAACCGGGGGCGCAGAGGGAGTTGAGTAGGCAACCTCTCCGGGTGGCGGCCGAACTCCACGCGGACGATCGGTCTACTGATCCGATGAAGTCGGTTCCGGCCAAGTGGATCCGAAGATCGGTGGCTACTCGGGATCCGCCGTTCGAAGCACTCCGCTGTTCCCCGCCATCTGGTTTGCCGATGGCCATGGGGCCCATCGCCCCTTACTCCCACGGTCATCGTTCTGCGCGTGAACCCAACGCCAAAGTCGTGACCTTTGGCCCTTACCATCATGGGGCGTTCCCTTCACCATGGAGAGATGACCGCCGGAATCCCCGACAACGACCGGACACCAGAGGCCCTTCTCGGCGATTCATCTCGCATCCTGACCGATCGACCGCTATCCGTCGCTGACAGCTGCAGAGCCCAGCCCCGCCAGCCAACGGCCCGATTCGAGGTCGAGCTCCGGCTCTAGCGGCAACCACGGACCACACCGGGCCACAGGGTTCAGGCAACTGACGATGGACATCAGACACATTTTGCCGAAAGGAGGGCAATGCGCGAACCCAAACCCCAGCGGGCACCCTCCGACCACCGTCGAGCGCAAAGCGAGCAGGTTGGCCAACCCATCGATCGACACCGAGATCGGGTCAGCGTGGTGGAGGCGAAGGGTGCCGACGGCCCACCAACGAGACCGGGCCCAGCATTAGCGATTCGTACAACCAATCGCAACGCGAGTGGATCCGACGGCGTTCGCAGCCGATCCATCGTGATCAGTGGAGTAGCGAGGAGTCTCAGCCGTTGAGCCACCATGTCCATGTACACGACACTGCTCGGCTCGGCGCTCGACCAGAGCGACCAGTCCGATCACACGGCAACGATTGGAGACCTCTTTGCCACGTTGTTGAGGAGCAAGGCTCACCTGAGGGCCAGCGGTATCTCTTCGCCCAAACAAGCGAAAACACTGGGGGACGTGACGGGCCAGTTGGCCTATGACATTTCCCTGATCAACCTGGTGAGACGCCTGGGACTCGGATTCGCCATCGATCGGTTCGACAATGGCGAACGGCATCTGCTCGAACAGGGGCTGGTGGATCGAGGTCTTCCTCTTGACTGGCTCGACGACCGAAGTTAGCCAGACCCTCTAGATACCTGCCTTACCGTCCTCGGTCGCTCGTGTCGAACGCTCTTCGAGACGCGCCGCGTAGGTGGCGGCTTGTGTCCGGCGCTCCATTCCGAGTTTGGCGAGGAGATTGGACACGTAGTTCTTGACGGTCTTCTCGGCCAGAAACAGATCTTGGGCGATCTGGCGGTTCGTCATTCCTTGAGCTATGAGGTCGAGCACGTTGCGTTCCTGAACCGTGAGACTGGCCAAGCGCGGATCCTCTCGCGGCCCGGCTTGTAGGCGTTCGAGCACGCGCTCGGTCACGTCGGCATCCAGTAGCGACTGACCGGTACCGGCTCGCCGAACATCGGCCACCAGATCTCCGACCCCAACTTGTTTCAACACGTAGCCAGCAGCTCCAGCCAGGATGGAGGCATAGAGAGCGTCGTCGTCGGAATAGGACGTGAGCATGACGCACACGATCTCCGGCCACTGCGAGCGGATCTCCCGGCATACTTCGACCCCGCTGCCGTCCGGAAGCCGGACATCGAGCATGGCCACATGTGGGCGAGTCTGCGGGATCCGGATCAGCGCCTCCTCCGAGTTGGCGGCCTCGCCGACCACGACGAGATCGTCCGTCGCTTCGAACATGGCGCGGAGTCCAGCCCGAACCACCCCGTGGTCATCGAGGAGAAACACACGGAGGGTCACCCGCTGATGCTCGCAGCCACAGCCACGTTGGGCAACTCCGCCAGCCGAACCGACCGCTAACATCCAGGTCGGGCTTGCAGGTCCGGGGGTGCCGCCTGGTGTCATTACGCTGCAAGGTGATGCCGTTTCACTCGATCGATGATTCCCTCAAGCTCGCCCGGGTCATCGAGGCCACGATGTTGCTGCAGGCGGACATCGATCTTCCGGTCCTGCTCGGCCATGTCATCGACGAGGCCCGATCCCTGACCGGCGCCCGGTACGGGGCCCTCGGGATCTTCAACCGTGAGGGATCAGCATTGGAAGAGTTCCTGACGGTGGGCCTCACCGAGGCGGAGGAGGCGCGGATCGGGCCTCGCCCACGTGGAGGGGGAATCCTGGGACTGAACTTGACCGACCCGCGTCCTCTGAGGCTGCCCCACCTGGGCATGCACCCCGAAAGCTCGGGATTTCCCCCACATCACCCCCCTATGGAATCCATTCTCGTTGTTCCGGTAGAGGTGCGAAACGCGGTATACGGAAGCCTCTATCTCACCGACAAAATCGACGCTTTCGAATTCACGAGCGAGGATGAGGCACTGGTTGAGGCCCTTGCGGTGGCCGCAGGAATGGCCATCGCGAATACGCGCCTCCAGAAGCGGGTCCGGGAGCTGGCAATCATCGATGACCGGGATCGCACCGCTCGAGACCTCCATGACAACGTGGTACAGCACCTCTACGCGGTCGGGATATCGCTGGAGTCGATGATGCAGGAAGCGGAGACACCCGAGCAGGCCGACCGGTTGGCGGTTCTCGTTTCCGACGTTGGAGAAAGTATCCGCCAGATTCGCTCCAGCATCTACGAGCTCGGACCCGACGAGGAGAACCCTGGAGTGCGACGGACTGTTCTTAACCTCGTGCGCTCCTTGTCCCCAGTGCTCGGCTTCAACGCCAGAGTCACATTTGACGGCCCCGTCGACTCGGTGATCTCGCAGTCCGTAACCGAGCAGCTTCTCGCCACCATTCGCGAAGCGGTGACCAATATCGGGCGTCACGCTCACGCCACCCAGGCATCGGTTGCCGTCAGCGCACACAAGGGACTGTGTCATCTCAGGGTTGTCGACAACGGCATTGGACTCGACGGCTCTCGAAAGGACGCGACCGGTCTCGGGTTAGCGAACCTGCGACACAGGGCGCAGGGATTCCACGGGACAATGGCGATAGCCACCTCCGAGACGGGTGGGACCGTACTCGACTGGAGCGTCCCGTTCAGTCAGTAGCCCGACCTCACCTGGTACTCGGACGATGCCACGATGGTGGACATGACCACAGCGCAGGCCGGCAAGAGGCGAATCCGGCCAGTACGGCCATCACCAGGGTGAGAGACGTCGAAACAATGTCTTGACCACCTGCCTTTTGCTCCGGGTCAACAGGTCCTTTGACTCTATGCAGACCAACGGCGATCCAACATGGTGAGAGTACCCAATCCCTCAGAGGAGTTCATCATGGCCACCAAGGGCGCAGCGCTCACCGACGAAGAGAAGCATGCGACAGATAGCAGCGACACGGCAGAGAAGCTGGACCATGTTCTCGACCGGTGGCGTGCGCGAATCGACGAACTCAAGGTTCAGGTGGATCTCGCCAATCTCGATGTGCGCGAGGACTTGGCGAAGCGGCTCGAGGTCACGGAGAACGTCTACCTGGCCGTTAAATCGCGCCTCATCGACGCTAGTCACGACACCGGAAAGAACGCGGCGAATCTACGCCACTCGATTGACGGGCTCCTAGTCGACCTTCGACGCGCCTACGACGACGCCGAGGCAGTAGTGAAACGCAGTCATCAGGCGTAGCTCCGTGAATATCGGCCGGACCGGGTCTTTCGCCTCTGGCCTCCCACAGGCTGCAGGGCCAAGGTGTAGGAGGAGGCAGCACAAGGCAATTGGGCCTCGGATGAACCGGAGACGGTGAACATCACACGGCTGGGGCAGCTGATTATACGAAGGAGCAGGCCGAGGAAGCTGTGGGGCGACTTGACCGGAGACAGCGAAGTCCGAAGGTACGACCGACAGTCGGACCGGACCGGCGAAGGAGAAGGTGGGTGTGGCTGAAGAGAAGGTTGGAGGCGCGCTCGGCAACGTGACGGTCGCCCTCCACCGAAACCGCTGGGTTGCCCTTCCCTGCCTCTGCATGCATATCGGACCGTGTACATCACGGGCGTCGGGGAGAGAGGGGCTGGCCGAACGTGCGAGTAGACAACGCGGCAGCGCCGCTGGAACCTCCTCGGACGAGCGGGCCTGCGGCGGCCCCACCGTCCGAGGGCCTGAGCACCGCTGAAGCCACACGGCGTCTGGCCGATAGCGGGCCGAACTCACTTCCCGACACGACGCTGCACCCACTGGTCCAGGCGGCGAAAAAGTTCTGGGCTCCGGTGCCCTGGATGCTCGAAGCCGCCATGGTCCTCGAGCTGGCACTTCGTGACTTCACCGAAGCCGCAGTGATTGCCGGCCTCCTCGTGTTCAACGCGGGAATCGGGCTGTACCAGGAAGGGAAGGCCCATACAACGCTGACCGCCTTGAAGTCCCGGCTGGCACTCAATGCTTCGGTCCGTCGCGACGACTTGTGGACGATCATTCCGTCCTCGGACGTGGTACCGGGCGACCTGGTCAAGCTGTCGCTGGGAGCGGTGGTGCCTGCCGATGTATCGATCCTTGAAGGGTCGGTCCTACTGGACCAGTCCTCCCTCACCGGAGAATCCGAACCCGTGGAGGTCGGTACGGGCGATACCACGTTCGCCGGGGCCCTGGTAGAGCGAGGCGAAGCCACTGCCCGGGTGACCCAGACAGGGCCCCATACCAAGTTCGGCAACTCGGCAGAGCTGGTGCGGACAGCACATGTCGAGAGTTCCCAGCAGAAGGTCGTTCTCCGCGTCGTCCGCAACATCGCGCTCTTCAACGGCGCCGTTGTGGTGATGCTGGTTGCGTACGCTGTCTATCGGGGGCTGGGCTGGAGCGCGATCGTCCCACTCGTTCTCACGGCGATCCTCGCGGCGATTCCCGTGGCACTGCCGGCCACCTTCACGCTGGCCGCCGCACTGGGCGCCAGCGTGCTGGGAAAATGCGGCGTCCTTCCCACCCGGCTGTCGGCGGTGGATGAGGCGGCCTCGGTCGACGTTCTGTGTGTGGACAAGACGGGGACCCTGACCAACAATCAGCTAACCGTGGACACCGTGCGACCGATGGACGGAATCGACAACACCCAGCTCCTCACCTATGCCGCACTGGCCAGCGATGAGGGTGGTCAGGACCCCGTGGATGCGGCGGTCCGTGCCGTTGCGCTCACCCACCGGATGGCCAATCCGCCCACGTTGGACGCATTCATCCCCTTCGATCCGACCAAGAAATTCTCCGAGGCGACGGTCACCACGCAGGACCACGAGCGTGAACGGATCGTCAAAGGTGCCTTCGGCACGGTCATCGCCCAGTCCGAGCCGACAGCGGCAGGAAGCTCAACCGCCGATGAGCTCCAAGGTCGGGGCTACCGAGTCCTGGCCGTTGCCGCAGGACCGCTCAATGACCGTCTGACCCTCATTGGGCTGCTGGCCCTGGGTGATCCACCGCGTTCCGACTCCGCCGGGCTCATCACCGAGCTCGACTCCATGGGAGTTCGAACAATCATGGCGACCGGCGACGCTCCTGCCACGGCGGCCATCGTGGCCCGGGCAGTGGGCCTGGACGGAGCGATCTGCCCACCTGGGCCGATTCCAGAGCATGTGCGGCCCGAGCAGTTCGCCGTCTTCGCCGGCATCTTCCCGGAGGGCAAGTACAACCTGGTCAAGAGCTTCCAGGGATCTGGTCACACCGTGGGTATGTGCGGTGACGGCGCCAATGATGCGCCGGCCCTCCGGCAGGCCCACATGGGGATCGCCGTATCCACGGCGACGGACGTGGCCAAATCTGCCGCCGGCATCGTACTGACCACGTCGGGGCTCAGCGGCATCGTCAGCGCGGTGACAGTGGGCCGGCTTACCTATCAGCGCATCCTCACCTACACACTGAACTCACTGACCAAGAAGATCACCAATGTGCTCTTCATCACCCTTGGATTGGTCGTCACGGGCCACGCCATCCTTACGCCGATGCTCATGGTGATCATCATGATCACCGGCGACTTCCTCGGCATGTCAGTGACGACCGACAATGTCCGACCGTCTGGTTCGCCAAGTGTGTGGCAGATCGGCAAGCTGACCGAAGCTGGGGCAGTAATGGGGGACGTGTTTCCTGGCCTTTTGCACCGGCTCGCTCCTCGTCGGCAAATTCGCACTGGGACTGGGTATCGGTCAGCTACAGACGCTCGCTGCAGTCACCCTCATCATCGGTGGCGAAGCCATCCTGTACTCCGTCCGGGAGCGTCGACACCTTTGGAGATCCCTGCCGAGCGCATGGATGATCGTGGCCTCACTGGCAGATATCACCATCATCTCCGGACTGGCACTCGGAGGTGTCGCCATGCACTCGATCCCCGCGGCTGTCCTTGCCGGTGTGATCGTGGCAGCACTGCTATTCGGCTTCGCTCTCGACTTCGTGAAGGTGCCGGTATTTCGGCGGCTGGGAATCTCCTGAAATTCTCGGGTATTCCACTCACCGTCGAGGGCATCGGGGTGCCCCGATGATGAACTGTCGTCGATAATCCTGCCGCAGGGCCGCGACATGCACTCCGAATCGGTACCAGTTGGAATCATCGACAGGAATGTCGATAGGCCAGCTCGCATCTAGGTCTTTCGGCCCTGTTGCGCCGGCTGAAGGTCCTGCACAGTGGTAGGTAGACGCCGTTCGTCATCAGACGGACGGGACTGGAGGATGTCATGACTGCAACGTTGGATTTCTTGAAAGGTGACGTTGCTTCGGGCGTCGGTGCACCAGGAGGCGAGGGCGGTGTCCTCGAAGGTCCGTCCGGCAATCTCCGCTTCGCCGACTGGCTCTTCCGCTCGAAGGCGGCAAGCGTCGTGTGGCTGGTGGCCCGCCTGTGGCTGGGCTACGAGTGGCTGAACGCCGGTTACCAGAAGCTGTGGGGCAGCGAGAAGCTTGCGTTCTGGAACGGGGGCGGTGCCGCGGTGAAGGGCTTCGCTTCGGCCGGCGTGGCGGGATCGGCTGGCGGAAAGAGCGGCGCTTCCTACGGGTGGTGGGCCGGTTTTCTCCACAACTTCGTCATCCCGAATTCCTCGTGGATCGCCAAGCTGGTGACACTGAGCGAGTTGGCCATCGGCGCACTGTTGATTCTTGGCCTGTTCACCGGCGCAGCAGCATTCGCCGGTATCGGCCTCAATCTCATCTACATGTTCTCCGGATCCGCCGGTGTGAACCCGGCATACGCCATCGTGTCCGTGTTCTTGATCTTGGCCTGGCGCAACGCCGGCTACTTCGGTCTCGACCGCTTCGCCCTTCCCGCGGTTCGTCACCTCTTCCATCACGGTACCCATGCCGGGGAGACGACCACACTGCCGCCCAAGGTGGTTGTTCCGGTCATTTGATTCAGGCTGGCCACGGAGACGCCACCGCCCTGCACCCCGTGCAGGGCGGTGGCGTGCTGTCGGGGGACCAGGTCAAGTGGATCAGCTATCGGGGTCCGGTCAGGTGGGGCGCTGCGTGGCGAGGAATGTCGACATCTCTTGCCGGTGCGAGTACCTCTCATGGTCCAAATCACTCGGACGCTGGGCTTCGAACGCAGGGATCTCCCAGGACGGGAAGTGTCACTGAGAATCTGCTCGTGACCAGGGAATACATCCCATAGAAAGCGTTGTATTTCCGACAACATCCGTGGAGGTGAAGGAACTCGAACCGCCGGCCTCTCCGTTGCGAATGTGGAGTTCATGACCATCTGACCGGGTTCTCTCTTCTAGAACTCCCTAGTACTGGCGTCGGATCCACTCAGACTCGCTCACGATCGCTGCAGTCCTCTCTCGATAAGGTCCCACAGGGTCACCGCCCGAACGGAGGGAGGGTGGCCAAGAAATCCTTCCGCCTTGTGCTCAGGAATGGAGGGTAACGGCGTATCCATCGGGGTCAGCGAACACGAATGTCCGGCCAAACGGACCGTCGAAGGGCTCGGTGACAATTCGAACCCCAGCATCAGCGAGCCGATCGTGTAGAGCCTGGGGGTCATCGGCCTTGAGCCAAAGTGCGACGCCCCAGCCGAGATGCTCGACCGCCTTCAAGTCAAGGGCAGCCTCACGAACGGCAAAGGGGATAGGAGCGGTGGCAAAGACGACCGCTCCTGGTGGGCTCTGGGGTGCGCGCTCAAGGCCAAGCTGCTCCGAATAGAACGCAGCCGATACTTCCAGGTTGCTGACCTGCAATGCGATGAAATCAGGTCCTCTTACTCTCACTTGGGCTCCTCTATAGTTTATCAAGCTACCTGATAACCATATCAGGTAGCCTGATAAACGCAAGGGATCCGATGGGGAAGGCAGAGCAGCGAGGACCACGAGCTGAGGAGATGTCGGGCTATCTGGTCAAGCGCGCTCAATCGCTCATCCATCTGGCCCTGGAGGGGATTGTCTCCAAACATGGACTCGGGATCCCCCACTACGTCGTGCTCTCATTGCTGGCCGAGTCCCCAGGCCTGCCGAACGCCGAGCTTGCCCGCAAGGCGTTCGTGACGCCCCAGTCAATGAACGAGGTCCTCAAGCAGCTCGAAGCCTCCAGGTTGGTGGACCGTCAGCAGAGTCCGTCAAATGCGCGAATCCTCAACGCTCACCTGACGCCCTTGGGCAAGAAGAAATGGCGGTCCGTCGACGACGGCGTTCACGAATTGGAAGAGCGTCTGCTCCGGGGACTCACACAGGACGAAGTCCGTGTCCTGAACCGATCACTCACGACGATCATCCGAAACATGACCCCGACTCCGAGGACGGCTGTTGGTTGAACCTTCACGGCCGCTATGACCTGGAGTGGAGAAAGATCGACCGGTGCAGACCCTCTAAGACATAGAGCCTCTCGCTGCTGCCTGCTGATCACGACGTTGCCACCCCGGAACTGTGAGCCGGGGAGAAGTAAGCCGGGTCATTCGACCAGCAGCACGAGCTTTCCGCGCACGCTCCCGGACTCACCTTTCCGGTGCGCCTCCGCGATTTCGGCCAGGGGGAGCGTCTGTCCGACCGGGAGTGAGAATCTTCCGGACTCGACCAGGTCGCTGACCAGAGCGATGGAGTAGATGGCGCGTCCGGAGTCGCCGCGGCTGAATCGAACGCCATGCCGCTGGGCTCCGGCGAAGTCGGCGATCGTGATGACGTGATCAGCACCACCCGCGAGTTCGATGAGCTCGGGGAGAACGCCATTCCCGGCGACGTCGAGTGCCCAGTTGACGCCCTCGGGAGCGAGTGCACGTACCCGCTCTGACATGCCGTCGCCATAGGTGACGGGTTCGGCGCCCATAGTTCGCAGGTCGTCGTGGGTGCCAGGGCTGCCGGTTCCGATCACTCGTGCACCGCGTGCAACGGCGAACTGGACGGTGGCACTGCCGATCGTCCCCGAAGCGCCGTTGATGAGCACGGTGCCCCCCCTTGCCACCCCGAGTTGATCGAGGGCACGTGCGGCAGTCTCGACCGCTGAAGGCAGTGCGGCGGCTCCCGCGAAGCTGAGCGCGGGCGGGATCGGCGCCCATGCGGACAGCACGGCCAGTTCCGCCTGCGCAGCACCGTCGCCACTGAACCCGAAGACGCGGTCACCGACGGCGGTCTCCATGACATTCTCACCGACCTCGTCGACAATCCCCGCGGCTTCGTAACCCAGCGTCTGAGGTAGGTCCTGGTCCATCAGACCCTCACGCTTCTTCCAGTCACTCGCATTGACGCCAGCGGCGCGTACCGCGATCCGTACCTCACCAGGGCCCGGGTGCGGGTCGGGAAGATCCACGATCTCGAGGACCTCCGGGCCCCCGAACCGGCTAAACCGTGCTCCCTTCATGAGGCTCCCTTCACTACCCGACGGGCTGCTGGTGACCGAGTGTGGACGACTTCCGTCCTTTCAACATCTCATCGAGATCAGATGCAAGACCATTGTCAATCATGGTCTCGCTGGCAGGCTGGTAGCCGAAATGAAGAACCGCCGCCCTTCGGGGACGACGGTTCGACAATCGCCGGGTTGGTGGAGGTGAAGGGACTCGAACCCTCGGCCTCTACATTGCGAACGTAGCGCTCTACCAGCTGAGCTACACCCCCGGAGTGTCGCAAGAGACTAGCCGCCCCTCATCCGGCGACGGCCCGACCCCCTCGATACGCACCTCCCACTGCCCAGCTACTACCGGCAACCGGGCCTGCGCCATCACCTTCAGCTCCGCGGACGCTGTGGCGGGCGGCCTCAGGAACCCGGCGCCGTGGTCGTGGTGGAGGAGGGATCGGTGGTCGTGGTTGTGGTGGGAGGCTCAGTGGTGCTCGTGGTGGGCGGCACCGTCGTCGTCGTCGTCGTGGTCGTCGTCGTAGTGGTGGTCGTCGGAGACGCCGGTGGGGGGACGAAGGTGAACATGGCCTGGGCACAGTCGTCCGGAGGCTGGGCGATGACCACATCGACCCCTGGCATGTTGGAGAAGGTCCACACATTGAGTGGTGGCCCATTCTGCAGACAGGCCAGCGCAGGCGATGTCGTGGCCAGAGTGGTCACCGTCCCAACGAACTGGGCCGCGCCGGTGGAAGCCGGTGGGGTCACCGGCGTAAGTGGGACGGTGGCAAAATTCCACACCGCCGTGGTGGCGAAACCGGTGCCCGGCGGGAGGGTGACGGTCGGACCGGTCTGGTAGTCCTTGGCCGGAGGGGCATTGCCCAGCAGCGCGGCGATGTTCGCCGGGTCGTTCCCGTCCATGCCCAGCGCCCAGATACCCAGGCCGGCGATGTGGAATGAGTTGGCGAGTTGAGCCTTGAGCGCCAGCGATGTCGGGTCGTCGAAGTAGGTTTCGTGCCACTGCGTACCAACCTGGTAGGCGGTCCAGGGGGTCTGTGTCGACGGATCCCAGTACGTCGGGTGACCGGATGCAGCGATCGTCGCATAGCTGAGTGGTGTCTCACCTCCGGTGGCCTGGGCGGCGCTCGTGCCATCGGTGGTGGGCCAGTCATAGCCGTAGTAGGGAACGCCGAGGATCACCTTCGATGCCGGCACCACCGAGGTGAACTGCTGGAGGGCCTCGGTATCGTTGAATCCGCCGCCCGTCAGCGGCGCCGTGGGAGTCGGGGACGACTGGTCATTCATGTCATAGGCCATGACGAAGAAGCCGTCGAGGGCCGGGGCCAGGGCCGCCACGTTGTAGAAGCCGGCACTGTCCCCCGCTGCGCTGGCGTAGGTGGCCATCGTCACCTGCCAGTGGGGATTGGCTGCGTGAAGGGCATTGGAGACCTGGGTGATCAACGAGGTCAGGCCGTTGCGGTCGGCACTCCCCTCCCCCTCGAAGTCGAAGTTGACCCCGTCCAGGTTCTTGGCTGACACCGCGGCAATCAGGGCTGCCGACAGCGTGGCCGGCGCATTCGGGTCCGACGTGATGGCGTCGAGCGAGCTCTGGCTGAAGCAGGTGACCGTGAGGACCACTCGGTCGCCGGCCGCGTGGGAGCGGTTCACCAGGTTCACCAGGTCCTGGCTCTCGTAGCCGTTCCACCCGGGACCGCTCTCATTGAGCGTTCCGTCGGCGTTGGCATCAACGCTGAAATAGGCCAGCGTGGTCAGGTCCTTGACGTCGAAACCTCCGGACTGGGGCAACGTCCAGTACGGGCGCGTAGCCGAAGATCTCGTGGGACTGGAGCGGCGCCGATGCGGCCAGTGCGGGGGGCGCCGGCGCCGGCGTCGAGGTGGCCGCCGGCAGGTTGACGCTGGCGTGGACGCGCGAAGCCTGCAACCCATTGCCCACCTCCTGGACGTGAGCTCCGGTCGATCCCGTACTGGCGGAGACCCCACCTGCGGTGGACTCGAAGCCCCGGCCACTGCCGGCCAGGAGCACGAGGGCGAGCAGCCCGATGGCCACTGGGCCTATCCGCCTACGGCCGATCCCCTGATGGGGATCCCCGCTTGGGTTCCGTAGCGAGGTGGCCCACTCGGTGGCCGAGGCAGCCCACCCCGAGGCCAGAGCCCAGGCCACCGCCACACGTCCCCGAGCGGCACGGCGAGCGGTTCGTGGTCGGGGTGACGCTGATCCCGTGGCCCCAGCGTTGACGGCCGAAAGAAACCCGTCGACGTCGGTGTCGCTCAGCACGTAGCGGGTCTGTACGGCCCCGTCGAGTTCGCTCCCCGCCACCAGTTCCACCTCGACGACCTGGCCGGTGGACCCGTCGGGCAGCGCGGCCGGACCGGAGACACCGGCGCCGACCACCGCGGACCAAGGGGTTAGAGAGGGTACCGACCGGGGAGTGCCGGTGGGGGTTCCCGACGACAATGCCCAAGGCGGTGGCCACCAGGTCGACCTGCACGCTGCCGGACACCAGCCCGACGTCCCCGGAGGCCGACGGCGTACCCGTCGAACCCGACGGCGTGGCCGTGGCGCCGTGCAGCGTCGGCCCCTCGGCGGGACGCTCGCGGTGGGATGGGCGGCGGAATGGTCTCATGGGAGGGTTCTCGGAGAGAGGCTGTCTGCACTACGACCGCCGACGACATGCGCAAACCGCACGTTCTGTGGCGAAATTATCACTGTATGCAGTTTTAGGCCAGGCACAAGGAATTACTCGGCATCGGCCAGCCCAATCTAAAGGACGTGGGGGTTCCTCCGAAAGGGGCGTAACTAAAGGTTTACCTTGGCGTTCCGACAATTACCGTGCGGGTCATCGTTCGGTGGCGAAATCAGACTGGGCACCATGACGTCGTATTCCATCCACAACCAACGAGCGGGACGGTAGCCCCATGATCTTCGTCGAGGGGTTCCGCCTTCTGTTCGTGTTGGCCGGTTCGGCGGCCGGATTCGAGATTGGGCGCCATACCCAGACCAGTCCCCATGCACCGATAGTCGGGCTCCTTCTCGGTGCGGCAATCACCTATGTGCTGGGCGGAGTGGGCGGGCGATTTGCCGACCGGGGCCTCCAACGCGCCGTCTTCATGTTCCGCAACACGCCTCCCGGGGAGATCTTCGCCGCCTCGATCATCGCCACCACCGGCATGCTGCTCGGCCTGGTGGTGGGGCTGCCCGTTCTGCTCCTGGCCCGCTCGGGTTTCACCCTGCTCCTCATGGCGGTGGTCTCGTGGGTCCTCGCCACCCTGGGCTGGAGAATCGGGTCGATCAAGGGGCGCCAGATCATCGCCGCCGCGGGCCTCTCGCGCATTCTGGCCCCCCAGCCGGCGCCGCCCCAGGGGCATGCCCTGTTAGTGGATGGATCGGGCGTCATGGATCGGTACCTGATGGTTCTGGGTCGCAATGGGCTGCTGCCCGGAGGTCTGGTCATCCCCCAGTTCGTCATCGACCACCTTCAAGCCGTGGCCGAGGCCCCCGATCCAGTGAGCTCCCGTCGGGCCCGACGCGGGCTCGAGTCGATCGAGGCGCTTCGTGAGTTGGGCGTTCCGGTCCACGTGGCCCGGGACGAGGTCCCCGAGGTGGACGACATGGTCGTCAAACTCCTCACGGTGGCCCGGCGCGTGGGACTCCGGATCGGAACCTGCTCCAGTGCCGTGGTCGACGAGGCGGGGCGGTGGGACGTCGCCGTGGTGGACCTGCGCGAAGTGGCCCACGACCTCAGCCCCGACCACCTGCCCGGCGAGCGACTCGAGGTGGAGCTCATCCGCGAAGGCCGCCAACCCCGCCAGGCCATCGGCTATCTGCCCGAAGGTGACATGGTGGTGGTCAGCGACGCCACCCATCTGGTGGACCAGGGGATGGTGGAGGTCACCGTGCTCTCCACCCGGCCCACCAGCCAGGGCATCATGGTCTTCGCCAAGGTGAACACCGAGCAGGACGCAGTGACCGAGCTCGATTCACTCGCGTGAGGCCTCACCCGGTCTCACCCGGCTCAGCGACGGTCCGCGCCGCGGCCACGGGAGGACCACTCACTAGTGGGCGATGCCAACCACCGGAGCGTTCAGGTGATGGCCACCCAGGGACCCCAAGAAGGGCGCGCCCCCGAACGCGAACACCCCACCATCGGCCGCTGCCAGCCAGTACCCACTTCCGTCCGGGCTGACGGCCATGCCCACCATAGGCTGGTTGAGGTGCGCTCCGACGATCGCACCGCGGAAGGGGTTGCTCCCGAACGCGGACACTCCTCCCTGGGAGGTCACCAGCCAGTAGCCGTTGTTTCCCTCCGTCGAGGCGATGCCGACTACCGATCCGTTCAACTTCTGCATGTCGCTCAATGAGCCGCCGAACCGAGCGTCACCGAAAGCGAACACCACGCCCGCCGAACCGGCCAGCCGGTAGCCGAGATTGTCCGAGGTGGCAGCCATACCCACGATCGGGTTCTTCAGATGCCGGACGCCCATAGAGCCGTAGAAGCCGGCATCGCCGAAGGTGAACACCCCGCCGTCGGACGCCACCAACCAGTAGCCCCTGCCGTCTGAGGTGGCCGCCATACCCACGATCGGGCTGTTCAGGTGCCGGCCACCCATGGAGCCGTAGAAACCGGCATCCCCGAAGGTGAACACCCCGCCGTCGGACGCCACCAACCAGTAGCCCCTGCCGTCAGCTGTGGCCGCCATACCCACGATCGGCCTGTTCAGGTGCCGACCACCCATCGAGCCGTAGAAGCCGGCCTGGCCGAAGGCGAACACCCCACCGTCGGACGCCACCAACCAGTAGGCGGGCAAGCCCGTAAGGAACGGGAGGCGGTTGCCGCCAACGGCATTGCCGGCCGCGACACCGGCAGTGTTGGCCGCCACACCGGCGGTGCCGTAGATGAATCGGGAGCGCTGGGTGACCGAGCTGGTCGCGGTAGCGGTGCTCACGGTGACCGTGGCCGTTCCCACCGTACCGGCGGGCGACACCGCAGTGATGCGGTTGTGATTGACCACGACGAACCGCTCGGCTGTGACGTTACCGAACCGTACAGCGGTCACTCCGGTGAACCGCCGGCCCTGCAGGACGACGATCGTCTCTCCGGATGTCGGCCCGGTGTCGGGCGTGACCGACGAAACCACTGGACCCAGAACCGCCGCCTCGGTGGGGACCGTACCGACCAGTGCGAGACCGGCCAACGCCACGATGCACGCCACGATCAACCGGCACCTGCGTACCGCTCTGCCGCCCGTTCGAACCGATTCGCCCATCGTGGCCACCCCCCCGAGGGGCTGCTCCGCCTCGCAGGGTCGGCTGCCATCAGTTTCCGCTGCCCCTACGGCCGGACCACCCCTGCCTCTTCCGAAAGCTACGGGACCACCCCGTCGGACGCAATGCCCTCCACGCAGAGTGACGCTAGGGTCACCGTCCGGGCCGTCGAGAGGTCCTGCCTCAGGATCTCCCAGCCAGCGGGCCGGTGACGATCCCCGGCATTGGCCGCCGGCCCCTACGCCTCCTTGACTGCCGCAACGAGTTTGGCCAGCGTGTCCTTGGCGTCTCCGAACAGGAGCGTGGTCTTGTCGTCAAAGAGCAGCTCGTTGTCGATCCCGGCGAATCCCGGCCGCATCGACCGTTTGAGGAACACGATGTTCTGGGCCTCGTCGGCGTTGATGATGGGCATGCCGTAGATCGGGCTCCCGGGTGTGTTCTTGGCCGCCGGGTTGACCGTGTCGTTCGCCCCGACCACCAGGGCCACGTCGGCCGTGGCCATCTCCGGGTTGGCCTCGTCCATCTCCTTCAGCTCGTCGTAGGGCACGTTGGCCTCGGCCAGGAGCACGTTCATGTGGCCCGGCATCCGCCCGGCCACCGGATGGATCGCGTAGAACACCTCCACGCCCCGCTCCATCAACAGGTCGGCCAGTTCCCGGGCCGTGTGCTGGGCCTGGGCGACCGCCAGGCCGTAGCCGGGGATGATCACCACCTTGCGGGCGTAGGCCAGCAGGACCCCGATGTCCTCGGGGGTACCCGTCCGTACAGTGCGGGTCTCGCCGGCACCGTCGGCTCCCCCTGCGGCCGTGACCACCGAACCGAAGGCGCTGAACAGCACGTTGGCCAGTGAGCGACCCATGGCCTTGGACATCATCCGGGTCAGCAGGATTCCCGAAGCCCCGACGAGGGTGCCGGCGATGATCAGCAGGTTGTTGTTGAGGGTGAACCCCGAGGCCGCCACGGCCAGTCCGGTGAAGGAGTTGAGCAGTGAGATGAGCACCGGTACGTCGGCCCCGCCGATGGGGAGTACGAAGATCACGCCGAGCACCAGAGACAGCAGCGGCTGTGGCCACCAGCAGTGGCACGCTGGCCGTCACCACCGTGGCTACGGCCAGACCCACGATGGCCACGCCCACGATGGCGTTGATCACCTGTTGGGCGGGGTAGGTGACCGGCCGACCGGTCATCAGCTCCTGCAGCTTGGCGAAGGCGATGGCGCTCCCGGCGAAGGACACGCAGCCGACCAGCACCCCGAACAGCACCTCGACGATCCGGTAGATGGCGGGCTTGCTCGGTGCCTCGATGAGGAAGACGACCATCGAGATCAGGGCGGCTGCCCCACCACCGACCCCGTTGAAGATGGCCACCATCTGGGGCATCGCCGTCATCTTGACCTTGCGGGCCGCAGGGACGGCCACCGATGCCCCGATGACCATCGCCACCAGGGTCAGGACCAGGTTGAGCGTGTGGGCCCGCACCGAGGGGTAGGCAAAGGTGAATGCCGACGGCCACGGCCGCCGCCGCAGCCGCCAGCAGGTTGCCGTTTCGGGCGTGCTTCGGCGAGCTCAGCCCCTTGAGGGCCAGGATGAAGCCGATGGCGGCCAGCAGATAGACCAGGTCGATGCCGGTGTCGAGGGTCACCGGGCACCACCGGTCGGGCCACCCTTGGCATCGTCAGCGGTGACGTCCTCGGTCTTCGGCCCCCGGTCGGCCGGCTTGGTCTTGAACATCTCCAGCATGCGGTCGGTGACGACGAAACCACCCACGATGTTGAGGGTGGCCAGCAGCACGGCGAAGAAGGCCAGGGTGAGCTGGACCGCCCCGTGGGCCTCGCCCATGATCAGGATGGTCCCGACCAGCACGATCCCGTGAATGGCGTTGGAGCCCGACATCAGGGGTGTGTGGAGGATGCTCGGAACGGCGTTGATGACCTCGATCCCGACGAAGCCGGCGAGGACGAAGACCGTCAGGAACTCGAGGATTCCGGTGCTCATGACTCCGTCTCCGCATCTGCTGATGGTGGCTCCGCCGCCGAGGGATCTGCTGATGGCGGCTCCGCCGCCGAGGGATCTGCTGATGGCGGCTCCGCCGCCGGAGGATCTGCTGTCGGAGCTTCCGCCACCGCTTCGGAGGTGGGCGCGGGAGGCAGCCCGAGGGCGTCGCGTGTCGGCGCGTGCACGACCGTTCCCGCCCTGACCACGCAGGTACCGGCAACGATCTCGTCCCCGAAGTCCGGGGCCAGCTCGCCGTCGGTGACCACGAGGCCCAGGAAGTTGGCGATATTGCGGGAGTAGAGGAAGCTGGCGTGTGTGGGCATCGACGCCGGCGGATTGGTGAGCCCCACCACGGTGACCCCCTGGTGCACGATGTCTTCCCCGGCCACCGAGAGTTCGCAGTTGCCTCCGGAGTCGGCGGCCATGTCCACGATGACCGCGCCCTCGCCCATCCCCTCCACCATGCCCGTGGTCACCAGCACCGGGGCCTTACGCCCGGGGATCTGGGCCGTCGTGATGACCACGTCCGAGGCCGCCACCTCGGCAGCCAGCAGCTCCTGCTGGCGGGCCAGGTACTCGGCCGACTGCTCCTTGGCATAGCCTCCGGCGCCGTCCTGGGTCTCGAGGTCGAGCTCCACGAACTTGGCTCCCAGGCTCTGCACTTCCTCTTTGGCCGCGGCCCGCACGTCATAGGCCCGGACCACGGCCCCCAGCCGACGGGCGGTAGCGATGGCCTGCAGCCCGGCCACCCCGGCCCCCATCACCAGCACCTTGGCCGGCGGGAACGGTACCCGCCGCTGTCATGAACATGGGGAAGAACTTGGCCAGGTGCTCGGCCGCCGACAGACCGGCCCGGTACCCCGACACGGTGGCCTGGGACGAGAGGGCGTCCATGGACTGGGCCCGGCTGATCCGGGGCAGGAGATCGAGGCTGTAGACGGTGGCCCCACGGTCGGCCAGGGCTTGCACGACGTCCGACGAGGCCACCGGTTGGAGGAAGCTGATCACCGAAACGCCTTCGGGCAGGGCGGCCACCTCCTCGATGGAGGGTGGCTGTACACGGGCTACCGCGGCAGCTCCCGCCAAGGCGTCAACAGCAGCGGCGACCACCGTCGCCCCGGCCTTTCGGTAGGCGTCGTCGGGAAACCGGGCGGCCACCCCGGCACCCGACTCCACCACTACCTCGACCCCGGTTTTGGCCAGTCGGGAGGCAACCTCGGGTACGATCGCCACCCGATTCTCGCCCGGTCGCGACTCTTTGAGGACAGCGAGTTTCACGGCCAGAGGTATACAACAAATTGGCGGTGGCGCCTACCGGCGACCCTCCGCCCCGCCCCACCAGCCCCGGATCGACCGATCCGATGAGGCGACAGGAGGAACGAGAGCACGCCCCCTCAGGATCCGACGACCGGTCGAGGGTCGAGGAGAGGGCTGGGGTCAGTCCTCCGGGGCCGGGCCGTCGTGATCAGCCTGGTCCCCAACCGTGGCGACGGCATCGGTGTCCAGGTCGGGACGGACAGCGTCGCACTCGGGCTCGGCGTCGAGCACCTCGGCCGAGCCGTTCCGGGCCTCGTGTGGCCGTGCCCAGGTTCGGATCTCGGTGCGGGAGAACTGGGGAATGTCGGGTCCCGCGGCCAGGGAGAAGGCGTTCTCACGGGACATGGGTCGGGCGAAGAAGAAGCCCTGGGCGGCGTCGGCGTTGAACGACCGGACGATCTCCACCTGTCGTGCCGTCTCCACCGCCTCGACGATGGCCGACATGCCGAGGGAGTGGGCCATGTGGATCACCGTCTCCACCACCAGCCGGTTGATTCCCTGAGTGGACTCGAGGCCGGCGATGAAGGACCCGTCGATCTTCACCGTGCTGATCGAGTGGCGCTTGAACGGTTCGAATGACGACCAGTTGGTCCCGGCGTCGTCCACCGACAGTTGCACACCCATCTGGGACAGGTGCTTCAGGTCCGCCGATGCCGACGGGTCCACGATGGCGTCCTCGGTCACCTCGAGGGTGAGCTGACCGCTCCGGAGGCCGGTCTGCTCGAGTGCATCGGCGACGGCGGTGGACACCTCGCCCCGGCGCAGCTGGTGGATGGTGCAATTGACCCCGAGTTGGATGCTGGGCGACCACGAGCATGCCTGCCGGCATGCCTCCAGCACGATCCACCGCGTGAGGGGGCCGATGTCGCCGTTCTGCTCGGCATGAGGGATGAGCTGGTTGGGCGAGATGAGCCCCTGGGTGGGATGGTTCCAGCGCACCAGGGCCTCCATACCGAGCAGCCTTCCGGTTGAGAGGTCGACAACCGGTAGGTACTCGAGGAACGGGGACCCGGCCAGGGCGAACGTGGGCTCGGTCTCGGTCAGCACCGGACAGACGTCCCGTCGGACGCGTCAGTGCCGCTGGGCTCCAACACCAGACGCGTCGAGAATTCTCCTTGCACCTTGGGAGCATCGACCATCCCGAGGTCCTACTTGAGGGGTTTACGGCCCGACCGGCGCCGCGGACTCCCTGGTGGCGGAGGTGGCGACCGTCCACCGGGGTCATGCAGGTCCGTCGGCCGGTGGCTCCGCGGCGGCCAAGAACGCCGGCCACTCACCACCCCCGTGGGCCACCAGATTGGCGCCGGTGACGTAGGCCGCCAAGGGCGACGCCAACACGAGGCACAGACCGGCGACATCATCGGGTGTCCCGAACCGGCCGAGCGGGACCGTGGCGGCGACCCGGGCCATGCCGTCGGCCCCGCCGTAGTGCTCTTCGGCCCCCTCCGTCGCCACCATGCCGCCTGTGAGGGCGTTGACCCGGACTTTGGGGGCCCACTCGATGGCCAGCGACTGGGTCAGGTTGATGAGTCCGGCCTTGGCCGCGCCGTACGCTGCCGTGCCTGGAGAGGGACGGATTCCGCTCACCGAAGTGATGTTCACGATCGACCCCCCCTGCTCCTGGCCCTGCATGACCGCGTTGGCCGCCTGGGAGCAGTACAGGGGGGCGAGCAGGTTGAGGTTCACGATCGAGGCCAGAAACCGGGGCGACGCCTCCGCCGCGTCGAGGTGGGGGGAGCCACCGGCGTTGTTGATCAGGGTGTCGATCCTTCCGTGCCGCTCTACCGCGGTGGTGATGACCAGGGACGCCTGATCGGGGTCGCGGACGTCACCGTTGACGAACACGGCCCGCCGGAGGACGCCCGTTGCGTCCGTCGATGCCGGGAGGTCGGCGTCGACCACGTCGTTGCGCCCGCAGACCACGACGTCGGCACCGGCGGACAGGAAGCCCTCGCTGATGGCCCGGCCGATGCCCCTCGATCCCCCGGTGACCACCACGACCCGGCCGCGGAAATCGAGGGCGCCCGCTATCCGAGCAGAATCCAATGTGGCCACAGCTGCCTCCCGGTCTCCGACTGGTACTGTCCTGACGCTGTATCAGATCACGCCGAGTGCGTGCCCGCTCCCCCGTCCACTCGTCCCGGTGCCCCGGACGCTGGCCGGGCGTCGGGACCACGCCTACCGACCGCCCGGAGCCGCGCATGCCGATCGCCGTCCACCAGAACAGCCCAGGGATCGCCGAGGTGGTGATCGACCATCCACCCGTGAACGCACTTGACGTGGCCGGCTGGTTCGGCCTGGCCGAGGCGGTCCTCACTGCGGGGCGTGTGCCCGACAACCGTGTGGTGATCCTCCGGGCCGAGGGTCGCGGCTTCTGCGCCGGGGTGGATATCAAAGAGATCCGGGCCCATGGGGACGAGGCGCTCATCGGGGCCAACCGGGGCTGCTTCGCCGCGTTCGCCGCCGTCTACGAGTGCGAGGTGCCGGTGATCGCCGCCGTCCACGGGTTCTGTCTCGGAGGAGGGGTGGGGCTGGCCGGCAACGCCGACATCGTGGTGGCGTCCGAGGATGCCACCTTCGGCCTGCCCGAGGTGGACCGTGGGGCCCTGGGTGCCGCCACCCACCTGTCACGGCTGGTTCCCCAACACCGGATGCGATCGATGGTCTATACCGCCGAGCCGGCGACGGCCGCCGAACTCCACCACTACGGATCGGTCCTCCGCGTGGTGCCCGGGGACCAACTGGTGGAGGCGGCCTACGAGGTGGCCTCCTCGATTGCCGCCAAGTCCCCCACCATCCTCCGCCGGGCCAAGGAGTCGCTCAACGGGATCGATCCCGTGGACGTCAAGAGCAGCTACCGGTTCGAGCAGGGATTCACCTACGAGCTGCACGTCGCCGGAGTGGCCGACGAGCAACGCGCCGCCTTCGTGGAGAAGCGCGACGCCGACACAACCAGATAGGGAGGGGCGTGACCGACAAACGACTGACTCTCGACGAGTTCACCGGCGAGCTGCACAGCGGGATGACCATCGGCATCGGCGGATGGGGATCCCGACGCAAGCCGATGGCGGCGGTCCGGGCCATCCTGCGCTCGGACCTCACCGACCTCACCGTGGTCTCCTACGGTGGACCTGACGTCGGCCTCCTGTGCGCCGCGGGCAAGGCTCGCAAGGTGGTCTACGGATTCGTCACCCTCGACTCCATTCCCACCGACCCCCACTTCAGGGCGGCCAGGCAGGCGGGGGCCATCGAGGGCATGGAGCTCGACGAGGGTATGTTCTACCTGGGCCTGTTGGCGGCGTCGCAGCGGGTGCCCTTCCTGCCCACCCGGGCCGGACTGGGCTCGGACGTCATGGTGGTCAACCCGTCGTTGCGGACGGTGGTGTCGCCCTACGACGATGGTGAGGAGCTGGTGGCGGTGCCGGCTCTCCGACTCGACGCCGCGGTGGTCCACGTCAACCGGGCCGACGCCCGGGGGTCAGGGCAGATCCTCGGTCCCGACCCGTTCTTCGACGACCTGTTCCTCGGGGCCGCCGACCGTCGGTTCGTGACCACCGAACGCCTCGTGGACACCGACCACTTCGCCTCGGAGGGCGCGCTCCAGACGATGTGCATCAGCCGCCTGCTCACCGACGGCGTCATCGAGACTGAGGGTGGGGCGCACTTCACCGCCTGCGTGCCCGACTACCCGCGGGACGAGGGCTTCCAGAAGGAGTACGTGGCGGCCGCCGGGGACCCGGGTGCGTGGGCGTCCTTCTCGGGCCGGTTCCTCGAAGGTGACGAGGCCTCGTATCAGATCGCCGTGGGCGAAGCGAGAGTGGAACGGGCGGCCAGAACCGCCGCCGAGAAGGCCGCCTCCGGACAGGGAGGTCGATCATGAGTTCTCCGTCAACCGGCGCCGGCAGCTCCGACGCCACCGGCGTCACCCGTGCCGAGTACTGCGCGGTCGCCTGTGCCGAGGTCTTCCGCGGCGACGGGGAGGTCATGGCCAGCGCCTTTGGCACCGCGCCGGCGCTGGGCGCCAGGCTGGCCCGGCTCACCTTCGCCCCCGACCTGGTCCTGACCGACGGCGACGCCGCGCTGGTGGCCGGGGTGCCCGCCCTCGGAGCCGATCCGTCCGGTCTGCTGCTCGAGTCGCACATGCCCTACCGCAAGGTATTCGACACCGTGTGGTCGGGACGGCGCAACCTGATCATGATGGCCTCCCAGATCGACCGCACCGGTAATCAGAACATCAGTGCCATCGGTCCGTGGGCCCGCCCCAAGGTGCAGCTGATCGGGGTACGGGGGGCACCGGGCAATACCGTCAACCACCCGACGAGCTACTGGGTCCCTTCCCACTCCACCCGGTCATTCGTCGAGCAGGTCGACGTGGTTTCGGGTGTCGGATACGCCCGAGCCGAGGCCGCCGGGCCGGCGGCCATCCGATTCCACGAGATCCGCAGAGTGGTCTCCAACCTCGGCGTCTTCGACTTCGAGACGCCCGATCACGCCATGCGGCTCCGCTCCGTCCACCCCGGCGTCTCGGTGGACGAGGTGAGCGAGGCCACCGGCTTCGCCCTGGTGATACCGGCCGACGTTCCCGAGACCCGCCAACCCACCCCCGAGGAGCTGGAGCTGATCCGCACCGTGCTCGACCCACGGGGCCTGAGGGAGCGCGAGATTCGATCATGACGGCAGCGGAACCCGATGCCGTCCGCCAGGTTCACCCGGCTCTCGACACCCCGTTCTGCCGACTGGTGGGGGTCCGGTACCCCATCGTCCAGACCGGCATGGGGTGGGTGGCCGGGCCCCGCCTGGTGGCCGCCACGGCCGAGGCCGGAGGGCTGGGCATCTTGGCTTCGGCCACCATGACGTTCCCCGAACTGGTATCGGCCATCGCCGAGGTTCGTGCGCGCACCGACCGGCCCTTCGGGGTCAACATGCGGACCGATGTGGCCGACGTCGGTGAACGGGTGGCGCTGATGATCGACAACGGGGTGCGGGTGGCCAGCTTCGCGCAGGCCCCCAAACCTGAGCTGGTGGACCGGTGCCGGAAGGCCGGCTTGGTGGTGATGCCGACCATCGGTGCCCGCCGCCACGCCGAGAAGGTGGCCGAGTGGGGCGTGGACGCGGTGATCAGTCAGGGGGGAGAAGGAGGGGGGCATACCGGCTCGGTCCCCACGTCCCTCCTGACCCCCGCCGTGGTCGACGCAGTCGGCGGCCGGGTCGAGGTCATCGCGGCCGGCGGCTTCTTCGACGGCCGGGGGCTGGTGGCCGCCCTGGCCTACGGCGCTTCGGGCATCGCCATGGGTACGCGCTTCCTCCTCACCCAAGAGAGCCGAGTGCCTGACGAGGTGAAGCAGGTCTACCTCGGGACGGCCGTGACCGGCACGGTGGTGTCCACGGCGGTGGACGGCGCCCCGCAACGGGTCATCCGCACCGAGTTGATCGACCGCCTCGAGCGGTCCAGCTGGATCGAGAACCTACCCCGGGCACTGGCCAACGCTCACGCCTTCCGACGCCAGACCGACACCTCTCTCATGGCCCTCGTGAAAGAGGGACGGGCGCTCAAACAGGGCAACGAGCTGTCGTGGCCCCAGGTCGTGATGGCGGCCAACGCCCCGATGATGACCAAGGCCGGGTTGGTTGACGGACGCACCGATGTGGGCGTCCTACCCACCGGTCAGGTGGTCGGCGAGATCGCCGAACTCCCCACCGTGGCTGAGCTCATCGGTCGCATCGTGGACCAGGCCACGGCAGTGCTCAACCGTCTCGGCGGAGTGGGCTGACCCTCCCGACCCGGTGGCAGCCAGAGTCCGGTGGCTCCCCGGGTTTCCGTCCGGCCCCGACCGGCCATTGCTACTATCGCTGGGCAGTGAACCACGTGGCGGCGGCAACGTCCGGCTTCCATCCGGACTTCGACCTCTCTGATCCGGAGTGGAGCGTTGACCCCTTCCCTCACTACGCCCGGCTCAGGGAGCATGCCCCGATCCATCGGAGCCAGATGGGCGAACTGGGCTTTTGGGTGGTATCCCGACATGCCGACTGCCTGGCCATGCTGCGAGACCGTCGGGTCAGCTCGGACACGCTCAACGTACCCGAAGGATTTCGGCGACCCACCCACGACGACCCGATGGCCATCGCCCGGCTGGACATGCGACCGTTCCTCTTCCGTGATCCCCCCGACCACACCCGCCTGCGCGGCCTGTTGGTGAAGGCGTTCACACCCAAGGTCGTCGAATCCCTCCGGGATCGGACCCAGCGGATGGTCGACGAACTTCTGGACGACGTTCTGGACGCCGGTGAGGTCGACCTCCTGGAGGAGTTCGCCTCCCCCCTGCCCGTGCGGGTCATCTGCGACCTACTGGGCGTCCCCGCCGAGGACTGGAACCGGTTCCGGCAGTGGTCGGATGCCATGGCCCGGGGCCTCGACCCCGACTTCCTGCTGTCCGACGACACCGTGGCCGCCCGTGATGTCGCCGTGGTGCAGTTCGCCGGGTACTTCTATGAACTGCTGGCCGACCGCAGGAAGCACCTCGGGGACGATCTGCTCAGCCGACTGATCCAGGTGGAGGAGGAGGGTTCGTCCCTCACCGAAGCGGAGATGCTGTCGACGTGCATCCTCTTGCTGGTGGCTGGCCACGAGACGGCGGTGATCCTCCTCTCCGGTGGCAGCTTGGCCCTGCTCCGCCATCCGGACCAGATGGAGCGCTTCCGGACCGATCCGGGGGTGCAGCGCAGTGCCATCGAGGAGATGCTCCGGATCGTGACACCGGTCCAGATGACCGCGCGAGCCATGACCGAGGACGCCGAGTTCGGGGGTGTGCACTTCTCCGAAGGCGACTACGTCATCCTGCTGCTGGCCTCGGGCAATCGCGATGCTGACCAGTTCGAGGATCCTGAGCGTTTCGACATCACCCGAACGCCCAACAACCACCTCGGACTGGGATTCGGCATCCACCACTGTCTCGGAGCACCCCTGGCTCGCATGGAGAGCCAGGTGGCGCTGGCCACGCTGGTACGGCGCGCTCCCCGCATGACCCTGGCCACGGACGACGTCGGTTACAAGTCCAACATCGTCATGCGGGGCATGACGGCACTTCCGGTCTCCATCCACGGCTGACGGTCCCGTCGCCCGACGACACCGGCTCGGCCACCGGACGGAACCGCGGAGCTACCGACGGTGACCGAGCCCATCGCAGCCGGATGCGTCTCCATGCGTTCAGTATTCGTTCATGTCATTGAATCATTACCCGGGTCGATCATTTCCGCATAGACACCACCCCCTTTACCATCTCGACAGCCACCGTTGAAGGCGGGGGAACAGAGCCAAGAGACCAATTGGGCATTGTGCGGACAGAGCCGTTGGGCAATAATCTGGGCGTAGCCATTCCTGCCCCGGACTGCCGTAACCTGCCACGGAGACAATCGAAGTCCTGCCTGCGCTCTGCGCCTCCCGCCTTCGTTCGTCGACCCAGCGCTTCACCAGAGGAGTTCTCATGTCGGAAGACCTTCCCAAGTCGCCGTCGCCGCCCTCGCGGGCGAGCCATGGTGGACGGGACGCGGTGATCAGTGTCACCGGGGTGGGCGCGGTCACCGGCTACGGATGGGGAAGAAAGCACGTCTGGGATGGGTTCTTGCTCGGGGAGAGCGCGGTAAAGCTGGTTTCGGGGTTGGGTGAGTTCGTGGCCGACGGACAGGCGTATCTCTCGCTCATCAACGACGAGGGCGATCGGCGCGACGGCCCCAGCCGGTACATGCAGGCCGTGCGGTTCGCCGCCCGTGAGGCCATCATCGACGCCATCGAGCGCGGATGGCGGCCGGGTCCGGTGGTGGGCGTGGTCCACAGCCTGGAGAAGGGCGACTTCGAGATGTGGAGCGAGTTCTACCGGCACCCCGAGGTCCGGGTCCGGGCCAAGACCTGGGTGAACATGCTTCCCTCCACGGTCATCACCCAGATGATGAAGGAGCACGACTTCCACGGCCCGGCCATGTCGGTCTCGGCCATGTGTGCCAGCGCCAACGCCGGAATGATCACGGCCAAGTCGTGGATCGACTCCGGCATCGCCACCGACGTGATCCTGCTGGCCACCGACCTTTCGGGCATCCCCCAGAACCTGCGGCCCTTCAAGGACCTCGGTGTCGCCGTCTTCGACACACCTCCGCTGCAGGCGTGCCGGCCCTTCCAGGAGGGCAGCCGTGGCTTCGTCGGCGGTGAGGCCGCCGTGGCCATGGTGCTGTCCAAGCGCACGACCGGCTCCTACGCGTCGGTGTTGGGCGGAGCGATGACCATGGACGCCTACAACCTGACCGGGGTGGCTCCCGATCTGGTCGAGATGAAGCGGTGCTTCCACGAGGCGCTGGGCAACGCCGGCGTATCCGCCGAGGAGGTGGCCTACGTGAACGCCCACGGGCCCGGCACCGCGGCCTGCGACGCCGCCGAGGCCCAGATCATGGACGAGCTGTTCCCCGACGCCCACGGCATCTACTCGGTCAAACCCTTGGTCGGCCACTGCCAGTCGGCCGCTGCCGGGGTGGAGACACTGGCCACGCTCTACGCCCATGAGACCGGGTTCATTCCGTCGCCGCCCCAGGTGGCGCCCGGACACCCCAAGCTGGTGGACGGCAGAACCCCCAGCGTGCCGGGTATGACGGTCAAATCCTCCATCGGGATGGGTGGCTATAACACGGTGGTGGTTTTGGCCGAGCCAGACCCGACCTGAGCCGGCCCTTCCGCCCTCTGAGGGCGGTCGGGGCCAGGCACGGCCGAGGCAGCGCCAACGACGGAACGTTGGTGCACCGGACGGCACCTAAAGGCATTAGGGAATATGCCGATACAAGGGTCTATGGCACGAACGAGCAGCTTCGGCGATCGACGCTCCAAACTCTCGTTCGATCGTATCGAGGAAAGCGATTCGGGATTCTCCGACCGGACACTCGAAATTCCGGCTGAAATCGATCTGGCCGCCAAGGGTTTCCAATCGGTCACCTGGGTGTATGACACCGTCAATGACACAGTCATCTGGTCGATGCCGCTCGAGGAATTCTTCGGATTCCCCGAAGGCGCATCCGGCTTCACGGTCCTCCGCGACCGGCCAGATCCAGGCACCGCCCAGGACCCGGTCGAGGGGCTAGCCGAGCCGGAGCCATGGTCCTCGGAGCCCGTGCGATTCGCCAGCAGCTCGGACCTCGAGGCCACGCTGTTGGCACCGATCCTGGCCCCCATTCGCGCCGGAGCCCCGCTCGCCGACGTCGACCTCCGCATGGCCGTGGACGGTCCCGACGGCACCGAGCACCACCTCGTCGTCCGGGCCTCGTTCATGAGCAGGGTCGAACCGGCGCTCGACCGGGCGGACACCTTTTATGCCGGCGTGGTGGTCGACATCACCGCCCAGCGGCGGTTCGAGAAGGAACTCAGCGAGATGGTCGACCGATACCGACTGCTCACCGAGGTCTCCCCCGATGTCGTCTTCGTGCATCAGAACGGACTCCTCGTCTACGGGAACCGGGCCGCAGCCCGGCTGATGGGCGCGGGATCGACGGAAGAGGACTACCGCCAGACGGTGGCGGCTCACTACGGCCGACCGGTGACCGACTTCATGCACCCGGCCGACATCCCCGACCTCGTCGAGCGCCTGGGCCAGCTCACCGAGCACGGTCAGTTCTTCGAGCACGGGGAGGTCCGCTCGGTGACCCCGAGCGGGCAGGTTGTCTACATGGAGACCACCAGCATCCGCACCACCTGGGGTGGTGAGCCGGCTTTCCAGGTGATCGCCCGGGACATCTCCGAGCGGCGTGCCGCCGAGGCCGCCGACCGCTACCGGGCCAGCCTGGTGGCCCACGTCTCGGACGCCATCATCGGTATCGACGCCGGGGGCAAGATCGAGAGCTGGAACGAGGCGGCTCGGGCCATCTACGGCTGGACCGAGGAAGAGGTCGTGGGGCTGTCCATCGCCGCCGTGGTCACCTCGAACCGCACCGACAGCGCAGCCGTGCTCGAGCGGGGGCAACGGTCCCATCGCCGCAAGGACGGATCCGAAGTCGACGTCCTGGTCTCCATCGACCCCCTCATCGACGACGACACCCAGCCCTCGGGTTGGGTGGTCGTGTGCACCGAGCTCACCGACGCCCGTCAGGCCGAGGCCGGACGTCGCGCCGCCGAGGAGCGCTACGAGGCCGTGGTGGCCTCACTGAGCGAGGGCATCGTGCTCTTCGACGAGAACGGCAACGTCTCCGCCCACAACGAAGCGGCGGCCCGCATTCTCGGGGAGCGCCTCAACTCGGGCTCCAGCCACCAGATCTTCACCGGCTCCTCGATCGCCATCGAGGCCAACGGTCACCCGATGTCCGCCGATTCGTTCCCCCACGCGGTGACGCTCGCCACCGGCGCCTCTCAGGACGATCTGGTCATCGGGGTGACCGACGGAAGTGGCCGGCGCCAGTGGCTCTCGCTCAGCTCACGCCTGCTCTCGGGTGCGGGCCCGAGCGAGTCGCCCATGGTGGTCTGCTCGTTCACCGACGTCACCGACCGAAAGGCCGCCGAAGCCCAACTCCACTGGCTCGCCTATCACGACTCCCTCACCGGCCTGGGCAACCGCTCGCTGTTCAACGACGAACTCGAGCGCGAGCTGTTGGTGTCCATGCAACGGGGCACCAACCTGGCCGTGCTCTTCATCGACCTCGACCGATTCAAGCTGGTCAACGACTCCTTCGGTCACGCCAGCGGCGACGAGGTGCTGCTGGCCTTGGCCCAGCGGTTCAAGTCCGCCGTCCGGGGCGGGGACGTGGTCAGTCGCTTCTCCGGCGACGAGTTCGTCGTCCTGTGCCGCAACGTCCACGATGTCGAGGTGGCCACGAGCCTGGCCACCGAGTACTCGAGGCTGCTGTCCGATCCGGTCCAGCTCTCCACCGGCCGCAACGTGGTGGTGACCTGCAGCGTGGGGATCGCCTTCGTGATGCGGGGCCGGCAGTCGGCCCAGGACATTCTGCAGCAGGCGGACGTGGCCATGTTCCAGGCCAAGAACAAGGGACGCTCCCGGGTCGAGGTGTTCGACGAGTCCCTCCGGGCGAAGTCGGTGGCCCGGCTCGAGATCTACGACGACCTGCGACACTCCATCGACCACGACGAGCTGGCCGTGCACTACCAGCCCATCGCCTCGGTCAAGGACGACAGGATCGTGGCCATGGAGGCGCTGGTGCGGTGGCACCACCCGTCCCGGGGACTGCTCGGGCCGATGGAGTTCATTCCCTTCGCCGAGGAGACCGATCTCATCTTCTCGCTGGGCCGCTGGGTGCTGCGCGAAGCGTGCCAGACCATGGCCCGCTGGCGGCGCGAACTGCCCGGGGCCGAGGACGCCTACATCACGGTGAATCTCTCGGCCCACCAGTTGAGTGACACCGAACTGCTGGACACCATCGCCTCGGCCCTGGCCGACTCGGGCCTCCCTCCCGAGGCCCTGGTGATGGAGGTCACCGAGAGCATGCTCATGAGCGACACCTCGGCGTCGATCGCCATGCTGGGCGGTATCCACGAGATGGGCGTGGGTCTGGCCATCGACGACTTCGGGACCGGTTACTCCTCCCTGGCCCAGCTGAAGCGGTTCCCGGTCAAGATCCTGAAGATCGACAAGTCCTTCGTGGACGGCCTCGGTGCCTTCGAGAACGACGAGGCCATTGTGGCCGCCATCGTGCAGCTGTCCAAGGCCCTCGGCCTGGTGGTCCTGGCCGAAGGCGTGGAACGACCGGTGCAGCTACAGCGGGTGGCCGAACTCGGATGCGACCTCTACCAGGGGTACCTGATGTCCCGGCCCACCAAAGCCGACAGCGTCGACTTCAACAAGCATGCGTCGTGGTCCGAGACCGATGCCGATGCCGACGCGGATGCCGACACCGACGCCGAAATCGGGTCGAGTGGGGAGTCCGGGACCGGCAGTGGAGCCCTGGAGATAGCGGGGCCTGCCGGTTCGACTGGACCCGGCCCTGACGCCGCCTAGCTGTCGGACCGACGAGAGTCAGCCCAGACGTTCGATGATGGTGGCGTTGGCCTGGCCGCCGCCCTCGCACATGGTCTGCAGCCCGTAGCGGGCGCCGGTGCGCTCCATCTCGTTCAGCAGGGTGGCGAGCAGCCGGGCGCCGGAGCCTCCGGTGGGATGCCCGATGGCGATCGCCCCGCCGTTCACGTTCACCTTGTCCATGTCCGGGTGGTGCTCCTGCTCCCAGGCCAACACCACCGAGGCAAAGGCTTCGTTGATCTCGATCAGGTCGATGTCGTCGAGGGACAGCTTCGACTTCTCGAGCACCAGCGTGGTGGCCGGGATCGGGGCGGTCAGCATGATGACCGGGTCGTTGGCGGCCACGGCGAAGGTGTGGAACCGCGCCCTCGGGGTGAAGCCCAGCTGGCCGGCCATCTCCTCGGACATCACCAGCACGGCGGCGGCTCCGTCGGAGATCTGCGACGAACTGGCCGCGGTGATGAGGCCGTCCTCCACGAAGGCCGGGGGCAGACTGGCGAGCTTCTCGTAGCTCGAGCCGGCCCGCACTCCCTCGTCGAAGGTGAGCGGTCCTTCGCCGGCGGGATCACCTTCGTCGGTGCCGGCCACGGCCACCTTGTTCTCCACCACGGCGCGTCGGGTGGCCAGGGGGATGATCTCGTTGTCGAAGCGTCCCTCGGCGATGGCCTGTGCCGCCCTGTCGTGGGACCGGAGGGCGAAGCGGTCCATGGACTCCCGACTGATCCCCCACCGCCTGGCGATCTCCTCGGCGCTCAGACCCTGATGGATGAAGTCGAACCGCTGGTGCACCGTCGGTCCGTAGGCCTCACCCGGACCGTGCTCGGTGGTGGAACCGATGGGTACCCGGCTCATCGACTCGACGCCACCCCCGATGACGATGTCCATGGCCCCGGACATCACCGCCTGGGCGGCGAAGTGGACGGCCTGCTGGGCCGAGCCGCACTGGCGGTCGACCGTGGTACCGGGCACGGTATCGGGAAACCCCGCGGCCAACGCGGCGTTCCGGCCGATGTTCATGGCCTGTTCGCCGACGGTCATGGTGCACCCGTAGACGACGTCCTCGACGAGGGCCGGATCGAGATCGTTCCGCTCCACCAGGGCCCGGAGGGGTTGGGCGGCCAGGTCCACGGCGTGCCAGCCGGACAGCCGGCCGTTCCTCCTCCCTACCGGGGTGCGGACGGCATCGACGATCACAGCGTTGGGCATACCGCCATTGTGGCCGATGGGCCGTGGTTGCCGGAAATCTGGCGGTGTGTCAGATTTCCCCTTGTCCGGGTCGGGCCCCAGCTCGGCCCGACGAACGGCTCACCCGTCCGAACAACGACGAACACCGACCCGATCCCCGACCTAGGGACCCGACCATGGATGCACCGATGGATCTCCACTACACGGCGGCCCAGGAGGCCTTCCGGGTCGAGGCGCGCGCGTGGTTGGCCGACCATGCACCCGCTCCCCGTTCCCTTCCCTCCCTCGACACGGCGGAGGGGTTCGAAGCCCACCGCCGGTGGGAACAGACCATGTACAACGACCGGTGGTCCGTGGTCTCGTGGCCCGAGGAGTACGGCGGTCGGGGGGTGGGCATCCTCGAGTGGCTCATCTTCGAAGAGGAGTACTGGCGGGCCGAGGCGCCGCTCCGGGTCAGCCAGAATGGCGTGTTCCTCCTGGCCCCCACGCTGTTCGAGTTCGGCACCCAGGCGCAAAAGGACCGGTTCCTCCCCTCCATGGCATCCGGCGCGGAGATCTGGTGCCAGGGCTGGTCGGAGCCCGACGCCGGCTCCGACCTGGCCGGCATCCGCAGCCGGGCCGTGCGCTCCCCGGGGGACGACGGTTGGATGCTCACCGGGCAGAAGACCTGGGCCTCACGGGGTGCCTTCGCCGAGTGGTGCTTCGGCCTATTCCGCACCGATCCCGGCGCCGAGCGCCACCGGGGCCTGACCTACTTCCTCATCGACATGGGAACGCCGGGGATCACGGTCCGCCCGATCCCACAGATCGACGGGGAGACCGGATTCGCCGAGATCTTCTTCGAGGACGTCTTCGTTCCGGACGAGCGTGTGCTCGGCGGCGTGGGGCAGGGCTGGAGCGTGGCCATGGCCACCGCCGGCTCCGAGCGCGGCCTCAGCCTCCGGAGCCCGGCCCGTTATACCGAAGCCGCCCGGCGCCTGGTCCTGCTCTATGCCGACCGGCTCGCCGCCGACCCGGTACGCACCGGCCGGAGTGCCGACGCCGTGGCCGGGGCCTGGATGGATGCCGAGGCCTACCGGCTCAACACCTTGTGGACGGCCACCCGCGTCCTCGACGGCGGCTCGGTCGGGCCGGAGGCCAGTGCCAACAAGATCCACTGGTCGGAGACCGATCTGGCCATCCACCGGGCCGCCCTGGCTCTGCTGGGCCCGGACGCGGAGCTGCACGGTGGGGGCACGGACGCGCCATGGCTGGACGGCTACCTGTTCGCCCTGGCCGGGCCCATCTACGCCGGCACCAACGAGATCCAACGCAACGTGGTGGCCGAGCGCATGCTCGGCCTGCCCCGGGGTTGAGGGAGAGCGACGGTGCACTTCGCCTTCAGCGACCAGCAGACCGAGTTCCGTGACACGGTCCGCCAAGTGCTGGCCAAGGAGTGCACCCCCGACGACCTCCGGGCCGCCTTCGAGCATCCCTCACCCCGCACCCCGCGCTGGGACATCCTGGTCGAGCTCGGCGTGGCGTCACTCACCGTCCCCGAGGCCCATGGAGGACTCGGTCTGGGGTTGCTCGATCTCGTCCTCCTCCTCGAGGAGGCCGGTCGGGTCTCCCTGCCCGAGCCGTTACTCGAGACCACTGGGGTCGTTGCACCGTTGCTCGCCGACCTGGTGCGGTCGGTCGGTTCCGACGGGGTCACCGTGGCTGGCTCCTGGTTGGACGCCATCGCCGAGGGGGGAGCGACTGCCACCGTCGGCGCCGTGGGACTGAGCTCCTCCGGTCCTTGGCCCGCCGCGCCGGCGGCCATTGCCGGGGCCGACGGGGCCGACCTCCTGGTCCTGTTCACGTCGGGCGACGACGGCCCCGAGCTCCACGTGGTCGACGCCGAGGTGGTGACCGTGCGCTCCGTGCCTTCTCTGGACCCCACCCGCAGGATGGGGATCCCCCACTGGACCCCCACCGCCGAAACCCGCGTTCTGGCCGGCCCGGACGCGGCTGGCGCGTTGGGTCGCACATTCGACCGAGCCGCCGTGGCCACCGCTGCCGAGCTCATCGGCCTGGCCGACCGGATGATCTCCATGGCGGCGAACTACGCCAAGGAACGCCACCAGTTCGGCCAGCCCATAGGGAGCTTCCAGGCGGTCAAGCATCTTCTGGCCGGAGCCCAGGTCCGTCTGGAGTTCGCCCGTCCCGTGGTCTACGGCGCCGCCTGGTCCCTCGACAGGTCGGAGTCGGGATCGTCATCGGGAGCTGCGGCGTCCCGCTCCGCGTCCACGGCAAAGGCCTTCGCCTCCGATGCCGCCACCGAAGCGGCCCGGGTGTCCCTCCAGGTCCACGGGGCCATCGGGTACACCTGGGAGTGCGACCTCCATCTCTACATGAAGCGGGCCTGGGCACTGGCCGAGGCCTGGGGATCCTCGACCGACCACCGCTCCCTCGTACTGGAGTCCCTCCTGTCCTAATCCCGGCCGTTTCCCGGCCGGCTCCCGCCGGCTGGGCCGGGCAGAGGACCTACGGTTGGGCGAAGGCGTAGATCGGTACCCCGTTGTAGGACACCGACTGGGACGGCAGATAGGGGCCGTTGACCACCACGGCCAGTGATCCCGTCGGAGCCGGTCCGGCATCCCCCTCGACGGTGACCACGGCACCGTCCGGCCAGACCTGCACGACGACGCCCACATGCACCGACGTGGCCGTGGAGTACGGTCCCGTGCCGTAGAGGACGGCGTCACCCGGGAGCGGAGTCGCCGTCGGAGGCAACACTCCGGTGTGGGCCGCCGCCCACGTGTAGATGTTCCCGGTGAAGGGGTACGACGGGATGGGCACGCCGGCCCGCTCCCAGACCCATGTGGCGAACAGGGCGCACCACTCCTCACAGGGACCGTAGGGATTGCAGAACTGGCCCCGATCGGGATCGGCGTTCACCTGGCTGTTGGCGATCGACACGATGGCCGAGGTGGTGACACTGGGCGCGGCGCTGGGCGGATTGGTGAACCCGTAGGACCACCCGTCCGGTTCGAGCAGCCAGTAGCCCTGGCCGTCGGGGGACAGGGCGATGTCGGCCACCGGGGGCACATCGGCCGGATTTCCCGCGTAGCCACCGGCGAGGGAGCCGTAGAATCCCGCCGTTCCAAAGGGGAAGACCTCGCCGTCGGTGGCCACAAGGACATAGCCCCGGTCGTGGGGGGTGGCCACCATGTCGACGACCGGGTCGTTGAGCACCGCCCCACCGAGGGAGCCGAGGAACGGTGCGTCGCCGAAGGTGAAGATCCCGCCGTCGGCGCCCACCAACCAGTAGCCGTGGCCGGTGGATGACGCGGCCATGCCGGTGATCGGCGCGTTGAGCCGGGTTCCGCCCTCCGAACCGTAGAACGTGGCGTCACCGAAGCTGAAGATGCCACCGTCCTGAGCGACCAGCCAATACCCCTTTCCGTCCGGCGTGGCGGCCATACCCACAACGGGCTGGTTCAGATGACTGCCACCCATGGAGCCGTAGAAGCCGGCATCACCGAAGGTGAAGACCCCGCCATCCAGTGCCACCAACCAGTAACCGCCACCATCGGGCGTGGCCGCCATCCCCACGACGGGACCATTCAGGTGGAGTGCGCCGAGCGAGCCGAGGAAGGGGGCGCTGCCCTGGGCGAACACTCCCCCGTCGGCGGCGGCCAACCAATATCCCTGGTGGCCAGTCGTCGCCACCGGATCGGCGACCATGGCCACCATCACCGAGCTCAACGACGAACCGATCGGGGCGTTGATGGCCTGGGCGTCACCGAACCCGATGACACCACCGCCCTGATAGACGTGGGGTGCGATCTGCGGCACCACCGCAGCACGGGCCGGACCCGCCGGCGTCAGGGTCGCCACCACGCACAGCACCACGCCGAACACCAGAGCGGGCAGAACCGGTGGTCGCCGGTGCCCCCTCCCACCGGTTCGAGGCCAGCATTTTTCGCTAGAACGTGCCAAATGACCACTCTGAGTTGTAAAACTGATCACTGGCCCCCGTTCGGTCCCTGGGTACCCGCCCATGTTACGCAACGGACCCCATTGCGGGAAGGACCTCGCCGCCATCTCGCCAACTGGTAATCATCAAGGCAGTTGGAGATAGGTTTTTCTGCTCGCCTCACCCAGATTTCCCACCCGGGCCGGCAAAACCGGCAGCCGTTGACCGGGACGTCGACCTCTCAGTCGTCCGCTCCGTGTTGGAATTCCGGGTGCAAAAAAACCATGCTGGGTGGTAATGTGGTCGGACCACTACTGAGGGTGGTATTTACCGTTGGAGGGGCGCAATGATGGAAGCACACGCACGGTGACGGCGCGACCGGCACAGCCCGAACCCTTCCTCCGAGGGGTCCCCTACCCGGCGGCTGGTGACGTGCCCTACCCTCGGGCCAACCCCACGGACACCGCACGACTGCCCTCGGACACCTGGCATGCCGCCGCGGTTCCCGCCGGCGTCCGTCTCGAACTCGTGGGTGACGCCGAGGCCATCGACATCGCCTACCGCACCACGTCGGGCAACCTCGGCTACCGGGGGGACGGGGCAGGAATCACCTTCTCGGTATGGAGGGCCGGCCGCAAGGTCGGCGAGGCGGAGGCGGTTCTGGGCGACGGCCTCGTCCGGGTCCCTCTCGGGTCATCCGCCCCGGACAAGCCGGCCACCATCTACCTCCCCGAGGGCATGCAGCCACTCATCCAGTCGCTCACCGCGGTCAAAGGTGAGATCAGCCCGGCCCCGGACCTTCCCCGGTGGATCGCCTACGGTGACTCGGTCACCCAGGGTTGGATCGCCTCGGGTCCGGCCCAGGGCTGGGCGGCCATCGCCGCCCGCAAGGCCGGACTCGATCTGGCCAACTTCGGGTATGCCGCCGCCGGCCGGGGGGAGATCGTCTCGGCCGAACACATCGCCGCCCTTCCCGCCGACGTCATCTCGGTGGCCTACGGGGCCAGCTGCTGGACGCGAACGCCGCACAGTATCGGCATGCTGGCCGAGGGATTCGCCGGATTCCTTGACGTGATCCGGGACGGCCACCCCACCACCCCCATCGTCGTGGTCAGCCCGGTCCTGCGACCGGATGCCGAGGACGAGCCCAACCGTCTGGGAGCGACTCTGGCCGACATCCGCCACACCATCGAGTCGGTGGCCCGCGACCGGATCGTCTCCGGCGACCAGACGTTGGCCCTGGTGGCTGGGGAGGGCATCATCTCCGCCGAACACCTCGGTGACGGGATCCATCCCGACGACGAGGGCCACAAGCGGATCGCCGCAACCGTGGGCAAAGCGCTGACCCAGGCCATGAAGTCGGCAGGCGAAACACCGAGCCCCGAAGCAATGAAGGCGGCGGTCAGAACGTTTCGGGGCGAGAAGTCGCCCCAGGACGAGAAGCGGGAGCGAGACGGCAAGCCCAGCCGGGAAGGCAAGCGGGGCCGGGCCGGCCGAACGGTGCGCGAAGACGACCCCGTGAGCCAGGAAGACCCCGTGCGCCACGAAGACCCCGTGCGCGAAAAGGCCGCCGCAAGCGAGGAAGACGCTGGGCAGAACGAGGACCACGATAGAGACGAAGGCTTCGACGGGGACGAAGGCTCCGACGGGTACGAGGTCCTCGACGACGAGAGCTTCGACCAGGATGACACCTTCCGGGACGACGAGAGCTTCGACGAGGATGACGTCTTCGACGAGGAGGGTTTCGACGAGGACGACGACGGGGAGTTCTCGGAGAGCTCCCCGCACTCTGAAGTCGCCGCGGCCTCGTCGGCCCGCTGACCGCGCCGATCCGGCGACGTACTACGAGGCCCGGGATGCCGAGGCCCGCGATCTCGCCCCATGCTGCGGAGTCGGGCATCGTCCCGTAGGGTCTCCGGCGGTGGGTGCCGTGCCCACCGGGACGCACCAGCCGTCCGCCGACACGCGAAGAGGTCCGCACACGCCATGGACGCCAGCACGCTCATTCAATCGTTCCGCGTCGACGGGAAGGTCGCCGTGGTCACCGGAGCCGGCAGCGGCATCGCCAGGGCCAGCGCCCTCGCCCTGGCCGGGGCCGGGGCCACCGTGGTGTGCGCTGACATCCACGAGGACACCGCCCGGACCACTGCCGAGGAGATCGTCGCCCACGGGGGGAAGGCCGAGGGCGTGTCCCTCGATGTGTCGAAAAAAGCCGCGGTGGACGCCCTGGCCCGGCAAGTGGCGGCCGAACACGGCGGCCTCCATGTGTGGTGCAACATCGCCGGCATCATGCTCGGCGGTCCGTTTCTCGATGAGTCCGAAGAGGATCTCGACACCATCATGGCCGTCAACCTGAAGGGCGTCTTCTTCGGGTGCCAGGCCGCCGGGCGGATCATGGTCGAGCAGGACGAAGGGGGCAGCATCATCAACTGCTCGTCGGCGGCTGCCGACACCCCCAGCCCCAACATCGTCAGCTACGCCATCTGCAAAGCGGGGGTCAACCAGATGACCAAGACCCTGGCCGTCGAGGTGGGCAAGAAGCACGTGCGGGTCAACGCCGTCGCCCCCGGATTCGTCATCACCGGCATGACCACGGGCCACTTCAACCTCCCCGATGGCAGCCCCGACGAGGCCATGGAGAACTCGCTGGTGTCGGCCATGGCCAAGGGTGCACCGCTGCGCTCGGTTGGTGAGCCCGAAGACATCGCCGGAGCCGTGCTCTATCTGGCCTCCGACGCCTCCCGATTTATGACCGGCCAGGTGATTCGGCCCAACGGTGGCGTGGCCATGATCTGAGCCTCAGTGCCTCTGAGCTGGTCTTTCTTGGCGGTCGTGAGCCGATCAGGTTGCTCCGGTACCCCGGCCCGCTCTCGGTCCACACTGGGTGAAACGCCTCGTACCCGCAGTCCGAGGGTGACGGGCGGGGGTGTTGCCCATGGGGACGACCGAGAAGAAACCGCCACCCGGGTTTCCTGACGGACCGTCAGACCAGGCGGTACACTCGGCCCATGGCCGAACTGCCCTGGATCATCTCCGTCGACGACCACGTGGTGGAACCACCCAACGTCTGGATGGACCGCCTCCCGAAGAAGTACCACGACATCGGTCCGCGGATCGTGCGTGCTCCGATGGGAGAGATCACCTTTGTCGGCGGCAAGCTCACCGTGGTACCCGGCTCGGAGGGATTTCCCACCGACTGGTGGTACTACGAGGACCTGAAGCGACCGCTCCTGCGCGTCGACTCCGCCGTCGGTGTCCCCCGGGACGAGGTGACCATGCGCGGGGTGACCTACGGGGACATGCGACCCGGCTCCTACGAGGTCAAGCCGCGCCTCGAAGACATGGACCTGAACCACCTCGAAGCCTCGCTGTGTTTCCCGACCTTCCCCCGTTTCTGCGGCCAGACGTTCACCGAGGCGAGCGACAAGGAACTCGGGCTCCTGTGCGTGAAGGCCTACAACGACTGGATGGTCGAGGAGTGGTGCGGTCCGGAGTCCAAGGGTCGACTCATCCCGTTGTGCCTGGTGCCACTGTGGGATGCCGAACTGGCTGCCGCCGAAGTCCGTCGCAATGCCGACCGAGGCGTCCGTGCCGTCTGCTTCAGCGAGATCCCTCCGTTCCTCGGTCTGCCGTCGGTCCACGACCCCGACCACTACTGGGACCCGTTCTTCAGGGCGTGCGAGGAGACGAGGACCGTCATCAACATGCATATCGGCTCCTCGTCCAAGATGCCCTCCACATCGGCCGACGCGCCGCCGGCGGTGGGCTCGACCCTGACCCACTCCAACGCCACCTACTCCATGGTCGACTTCATGTTCTCGGGCGTTCTGGTGCGGTTCCCCGAGCTGAAGCTGGCCTACGCGGAGGGCCAGATCGGTTGGATCCCCTACATCCTGGAGCGGGCCGACACGGTGTGGGAGGAGAACAGGGGCTGGGGCGGCGTGGCCGACATCGTGCCCGAACCTCCCTCCACCTACTTCTACCGTCAGATCTACGGGTGCTTCTTCAGCGACGCCTTCGGCCTCAAGAACATCGAGTCGATCGGGGTGGACAACATCACCTACGAGTCGGACTACCCGCATTCCGACTCGACTTGGCCCGAGACGCGCCAGATAGCCGAGAAGCAGATGAAGGACCTCACCGAGGAGCAGATCTACAAGATCGTGCGCGGCAACGCCATCAAGCTCTACGACCTCGACTTCAAGTGAGCCGAGCGGCACTCCGCCCCCAGATCCAACCGATCTCGGCCTAGACCCCTCACATGGACCTCCGCTACACCGACGCCGAGCAGGCGTTCCGGGCAGAGCTGCGCCGGTGGCTGGCCGAGACGTTGCCCGGCCTACCTGCCAAGCCGGCACCGACCGACTGGCCGGGACGACGCACCTATGACACCCATTGGCAGCGACTGCTGTTCGATGCCGGCTACGCCGGGGTGGACTGGCCGGTCGAGGGCGGCGGGCGGGGCTCCTCCCCGGTCGAGGAGCTGGTGTTCAAAGAGGAGCTCGAGCGGGCCCACGCCCCCTATGTCGGCGTCAACTTCGTGGGGCTCCTCCACGCCGGGCCCACCATCATCGCCGAGGGCACTCCCGAACAGCGCCAGCGCTACCTGCCACCCATCCTGAAGGGGGACGAGGTCTGGTGTCAGGGCTTCTCCGAGCCGGATGCCGGATCGGACCTCGCCTCCATGCGCACCCGGGCCGTGCGCGACGGGGACGACTACGTGGTGACCGGCTCCAAGATCTGGACCTCGCACGCCGAAGTGGCGGACCACTGCGAGCTGCTGGTGCGAACGGGTGGGGAGGACAGCCGCCACCGTGGCATCTCGTGGCTCATCCTTCCCATGGACTGCCCCGGGGTGGAGATCCGACCCCTGACCACCATCGCCGGCTCCACCGAGTTCGCCGAACTCTTCCTCGACGAGGTCCGGGTGCCGGTGTCCAACCGGGTCGGCGACGAGAACGACGGGTGGCGGGTGACCATGGTGACACTCAGCTTCGAACGGGGTACGGCCTTCGTGGGCGATCTGCTCGAAGCCTTCGAGCTCCTCTCTGCCTCCGTGGCCCTGGCCCGACGAACCGGGGCGTGGACCGATCCCGGCGTCCGTCGCCAGGCCGGCCATCTGCGAGCCGAGCTCGACGCCCTGTGGGCTCTGACCAAACGCAACGTCTCCCAGGCGGCCCGGACCGGTATTCCCGGGGTCGGGGGCACGTTCTTCAAGCTGGCCTACACCGAGACACGGTCCAAACTCGGCGAGTTCTCCCTCTCCCTGCTCGGCCGGGCCGGCTTGGCCGCCGACGCTATCGAGGGAGGGGACGGACGGGGACCTCTGCCGTCGGCCACCATGGTTGAGGACTGGCTGCGCGGCATCTCCCTGACCATCGCCGCGGGAACCTCACAGATCCAACGGAACATTCTCGGGGAGCGCATCCTCGGCCTGCCCAAGGAGCCGTCCGGGCCGTCCAAGCCCACCGCGGCACAGGCCACGGCGTAAAGGGTCGCCGGTGGACTTCGAACTGACCGAGTTGCAGACCGAGTTGGCCGACGGCATGCGCCGGCTGTGTGAGGGTCAATTCAACCTCGACCACATTCGGGCCCTCGAGTCGGCCGACCGGGTGGTGGACCGCAAGGACTGGCTGCGGCTGGGCGAGGCCGGTGTGTTCAACCTGCGGCTACCCGAGTCGGCCGGAGGTGTGGGCCTGGGGCTCGCCGACGCGGCGCTGGTCTTCGAGGAGCTGGGACGGGCCCTGGTGCCCGGACCGCTGGTGGCTTCGCACCTGGCGGCCGGAACCATCGACGGGGCCGACGACGGTTCGGTGGTCGTCGGCCTGATCGAGTCCAGGGTGCCGGGCGACACCGGCGTCCTCCCGCTGATCATCGAGCACCTCGACGACCTCGACCTCTTGCTCGTGCTGTCCGACACCGGCGTGAGCTCCCTCGAACCCGCCGCCCTGGACGCCATCCGGTTGCAGCGACCGATGGACCCGCTGACGCCGGTGTGGAGCGTGGCCCATCTTCCCGACGGGGTGGCGGTGGCCGGCCCGGAGGTGGCCGGCCAGTGGCGTCAGGTGGGTCAGGTGCTCACCGCCGCGCTCCAGGTCGGCTCGGCCGCATGGGTGACCGACCTCGCTGTCGAGTACGCCAAGCAACGCCGTCAGTTCGGTCGGCCCATCGGCGGCTTCCAGGCCGTCAAACACCTCTGTGCCGACATGGCCGTGCGGACCGAGGTGGCGCGGTGCGCCGTCCAGGCCGCCGCGGTCACCGCAGATCAGCCCGACGTCGGCGACCCGGCCGTGGCCGCAGCCGGGGCCAAGCTCCTGGCCGATGAGGCGGCCGTCACCAACGGTCGCTCGTGCATCCAGGTGCACGGGGGCATGGGCTTCACGTGGGAGGTCCCGGCCCATCTGGCCTACAAGCGGTCGCGGGTGCTGGCCAGCCGGTTCGGGACCGACGAGCAGCTGGCCGAGGAGTTGGCCGGCTCCATCCCGGTTCCGAACGGCGACGTACGCTGAACCGGTGAGCGACTACCCCATTCCCCTCCCTGCCCATACCGTCCCGGTTCTGCCCGCCGGACGGACGGTGTTCGGGATGCAACTGCCCATCCAGTCCCAGTCCACGATCTACGTCCAGGACTGGGAGACCTCAGCCGGGCCGGACGAACTGGCCAGCGTGGCCCTGGCCTGCGAGGCGGCGGGCTTCTTCTACGTGGGCGTCTGCGATCACACCTTCATCCCCGAGCGACTGGCCCCGGCCATGAGCACGACCTGGTACGACACCATCGCCACGCTGGGTTGGCTGGCCGGTGTCACCTCGACGGTACGCCTGCTCTCGCACATCTACGTGGTGGCCCTCCGCCATCCCCTGCGTGCGGCCAAGGAGTTCGCCACGCTGGACGCGCTGTCCCACGGACGGATCATCTGCGGCGTCGGCGCCGGCCATGTGAGCGAGGAGTTCGACCAGATGGGTCCGCCGTTCGAGCACCGGGGACCGCGTCACCGACGAGGCCATTGCCGGCCTCATCGCCGGGATGGTCGACGAGTACCCGGTACTCGACGGGCCCACGTGGCAGTCCTCGGGCCTCGGGCTCCGGCCGCGACCAGCTCAGGCCCCCCGGCCCCCCGTCTGGGTCGGAGGTTCCTCCCCGGCCGCCCTGAGGCGGACGGCCCGCTTCGCCGACGGATGGCTGCCCCAGTCACTCGGTCCCAACGCCGACCTCCTGGCCGGCCTCCACCGGATGCGCGAGGAGTACCGGCCCGGTGACCCCCTCGACATCGGAGCCATCGCCGCACCCTTCCATGTCGGGCCACCGTCAGCCGGGTTCGAACTTCCTCCCGGGACGGTGGCGGGCCGCGCTCGAGCAGGTGGCCGAGTACCTCAGGCCGTTCGGAGCCGCCGGGGTGGGCCAGGTACAGGTGCGATTTCCCACCGGCTCTCGGGAAGAACTGTGCGACCAGATCGCCGCCTTCGGCGAGACGGTCATCCCGCTCGTGGCCGACTGACCCGGCCGAGCCGGGCTCACGCTCCGACGCGGCCTACGGACCGGTGGCCGACGAGCTGGATACAGTCGGGAGATGGTCGAGCGCGGATCGGTCGGCGTCACGCCAGCCGGACCCGACCGGCTGGGCGCCTTGGGGGCACGCCTTCGCCGACGACCCCATGATGTGCTGGACCCTGCGCAACGCCAGGCGATCCCCAGACCGGTTCACGCCGTTGTTTGCCACGTTCTTGGAGCAGGTTCTCGGGCACGGTCTGGTCTGGGAGGCGGGTCCGGCCCGCGGCGCGGCGGTCTGGATACCACCGGGACGGTTCGAGGAGTGGACGGAGCAACCGTGGAACCATCCCCACATCCTCGAACTGGCCGACGACGGGGGACGTCGTTACGACGCCTTCTGGCGATGGGTCGACCGTCACGGGCCGAAGGAGCCGAGGTGGTTGCGCGATTCCATCGCCGTCGATCCTGCCGCCAGGGCCGTGGCTACGGTGCGGCCATGATCGAGGCCGGGCTGGAGCGGGCACGGACCGACGGGCTGGGCGCCCACCTGTCGACGGGAACCGAGCGGAACGTGGCCCTCTAGGGACGGTTCGGCTTCCGCGTCGTGGAGGACGTGGATGCGCCGGAGGGAGGGCCGCACATCTGGTTCATGCAGTGGGATCCGTGACCGCGGCGGGATGACCGCCCTCGTCTCCTGCTGAGGCCGCCCGGCCGGCGGTCACCGTGGCGTGGTGGTGGTCGTCCCGCCGGCTCCGAATCCGCTCGAACCTGTCGTGCCCGGCGATCCCGACGAGGTGGGGGCCGTACCGGTGGAGCCCGAACCACCTCCGCCGGGCACCGTCGTGGTGGTCGAGGTCGAGGTCGACGTGGAGGACGTGGTCGGAGTGGTCGTCGTGGTCGGTGAGAACACCATCGTGGTCGTCGTCGGCGGGGGAACCGAGGTGGTCGTGGTGGTCGTGCTGACCGGTGTGGCGTTGGGCACGAACACATCACCCTGCGAGGTGTGGAGGACCACCCCGGTGCCGGTGTCCGTCGACTGAGGGGGGTACAAGTAGAGCAGCGTGGCCAGTCCGGCGAAGGCCAGGGCCATTACGAAGGTGGAACGGCGGACCGGGAACCGCCGGCTGATCGGCACGGACATGAAGCCCACCAGCGCACTGTGTTTGACCTCATCGTCAGCGTCCGGCTCGTTTGGTGCCCACGGCGCCCGCGCCGGAGGGGATCCCCGGTCCACGCGGTCGGTGCCGGCCGACCTGTCGGCTCCCTCACCGGAGTCGGACTCGTCGTCCGTCACGACGGACCGTCCCCCATCGACGGGGAGCTCACCCCGGCGGAGCGCAGGGTGGTGGTGGCCCGCAGCCGGATCTCCCGGGCTACCTCGAACTGGCGTCCCGGGAGGGTGCGGGCGATGAGCCGAAGCTGGACGTAACCCACGTCGATGGTCTCCACCCCGGCCACCACCGGGTCGCCGAGCAGCAGCCCGTGCCACTCGGGATCGGCCGCCATGTCGGCGAACATCGCCTTCAGCAGGCCGGTGACACGCTCGAGGTCCTCGGTCACCGACACGGGGATGTCGATCACCGCCCGCGACCAGTCCTTGGACAGGTTGGTCACCTGGCGGAGGGCGCTGTTGGGCACCACCACCAACTCACCCTGGGCGGTACGGACCTTGGTGACCCGGAGCGTCAACTCCTCGACCGTACCGGTGATGCCGGTGGCCTGGCCGGGGACGGAGAGTCGGATGACGTCGCCGAAGGCGAACTGGTGCTCGGCGAAGAGGAAGAAACCGGCCAGCAGGTCCCCCACCATCTGCTGGGCGCCGAAGCCGAGACCGATGCCGATCACGGTGGCCGGAGCCACCAACGTGGTGAGCGGGATACCCAACCGGTCGAGGGCCAGGATGGCGGTGATGAAGCCCACCAGGGCCACCACCACCCACTCCACGGCCTCGCTCACCGCCCGAGACCGCTTGAGCCCCTCCGACGCCACCTGACCCGACTCGATCTGGGCCCGGATCTGTCCGTCGATCCAGCTCCGCCGGCGCGCCCCCACCCAGTGGGCGAACCTGATGAAGAGACCGGCTCCGAGCACGAGCACGACCGCAGGGAGCAGATGGTTCTGGAACCAAGCGTGGTGGATTCCGGAAAAATACCATCCGGCCGGGCTTCGATCTCCGACCCGCCCGAGCGGGACGGCTGGGGGTGCCGTAAACTGACGGACTGTCAGTTCTGGATCGGACGGGCAGCGCATCCACGGCGCCGCCTGATCCGAGCAGCCTCATCACCCCACGGAGGGACCACCACCATGCTCGACTACGTGATCCGCAACGGCCTGGTCGTCGACGGGACCGGAACCCCCGGACGCCGAGCCGACGTCGGTATCCGGGACGGGAGGATCGTGTCGGTGGGTCAGGTCGACGAACTGGGCGTGACCGAACTGGACGCCGAGGGCCTGGTGGTGGCGCCCGGCATCATCGACCCCCACACCCACTACGACGCCCAGCTCTTCTGGGATCCCACGGCATCCCCCTCCAACCTCCACGGCGTGACCACGGTGATCGGCGGTAACTGCGGGTTCACCCTGGCCCCCATCAAGGCCCAGGACCACGACTACATCCGTCGGATGATGGCCAAGGTGGAAGGCATGCCTCTCGTGGCCCTGGAGAATGGCCTCCCCTGGGACTGGACCAGCTTCGGTGACTACCTGGGCAAGCTGGAGGGGAACCTCGGCGTCAACGCCGGCTTCCTCGTCGGCCACTGCGCCCTGCGCCGGTGGGTGATGGGCGACGAGCGCGGCGGCGAGGTGGCCACCGACGAGGAGGTGGCCGAGATGGTTCGGCTCCTGGCCGAATCCCTGGAGGCCGGGGGTCTCGGGTTCTCGTCCTCCCAGTCCCGGACCCACTCCGACGGCGACGGCAAGCCGATCTCGTCGCGCCACGCCGACCGCCGCGAGATGCTGGCCTTCTGCGAGGTGGTCCGTGACCATCCGGGAACCACGCTCGAGTACATCACCAACGGCTGCCTCGACACCTTCACCGATGAGGAGATCGACCTGATGGTGGCCATGACCACCACAGCGCGGCGGCCACTCAACTGGAATCTCCTCACCATCGACTCGCGCACCCCGGACAAGACAGTCCGCCAGCTCGAGGCCTCGGCCCAGGCGGCGGAGGCGGGCGGGCGCATCGTTGCCCTGACCATGCCCACCCTCGTCCCGATGAACATGAGCTTCCGGAACCACTGCGCCCTCTTCCTCATCCCCGGATGGGGTGATGTGATGGGACTGCCGGTCGAACAACGCATGGAGAAGTTGGCCGACCCGGCCGTGCGGGAGCAGCTCGACGAGCTGGCCCACTCCGAGGCGGCCGGGGTGTTCCGACGGCTGGCCAGCTGGGCGAACTACATCATCGGCGACACCTTCGCCCCCGAGAACGAGGGCCTGAGCTGGCGGGATGTCGGTTCCATCGCCGCCGAGCAGGGGAAGGCCCCCTTCGACGCCCTGTTGGACCTGGTCATCGCCGACGAGCTCCGCACGGTGCTGTGGCCCAAGGCCTCCGACGGGGACGACGCCTCGTGGCGGGCCCGGGTGGCGGTCTGGGACGATCCCGGGGCGATGGTGGGCGGCTCGGACGCCGGGGCCCACCTCGACCGGATGTGCGGCTCCAACTATCCCACCTCGTTTCTGGGCGACTGCCTCCGGAAGCGGAAGCTCGTGCCCCTGGAACGCGCCGTCCAGCTCATGACCGAGGCGCCGGCCGAACTGTTCGGGTTGCACGACCGGGGCCGGATCGCCGAGGGACTGTGCGCCGACCTGTTCGTCTTCGATCCCGAGACGGTGGGATCGGAGCCGGCCACGCTCGTCCACGACCTGCCCGGCGGCAGTCCCCGACTCATCGCCGACGCCATCGGCGTCGTGCGGGTCCTGGTCAACGGCATCGAAACCATCGCCGACGGCCGGCCCACCGGGAACCTCCCCGGCAGCCTGCTCAAGTCGGGACAGGACACCGTGACCGTCGATCCCTCGCTGGCCGGGGTCTGACCGGGTCCGGGTCTGACCGGTCCGGTACTGACGACGTACACTGCTGACGAGGCGTCAGATACACCTCGCCAGCCACCACACATCTCCACCACATCTCCATCGCGGCCGAACACGGCCGCCTGAGGATCCACGGCGATCCACACCGCGAAAGGGGACCCGTCATGGGCGCTCAGATCACCAAGGACGAGACACGGCTGCTCATCGGGGGCACGTGGACCGAGGCCGGAGACGGCACCTACGACATCATCAACCCGGCCACCGAGCAGGTGGTGGGCCAGGCCCCCAACGCCTCGGTGGACGATGCCAACGCCGCCGCCGCCGCCGCCAAGGAAGCCTTCCCGGCGTGGGCGGCCACCCCGGTCGAGGAACGCTTGGCCCTGCTGAAGAAAGCTGCCGCCGCCATCCGTGCCAAGGGCGACGAGCTGGTTCCGCTGGTGATCGCCGAGACGGGGGCCACCGCATCGGTCGGCTCCCGGATGCAGGTTCCGGTCAGCGCGGCCCGCTTCGACCGGTATTCGCGCGACATCAGCCACGTCCAAGAGCACATGCTCCCGCCGGTGGTCTCCGAGGCCACGCCTCTGGCCCCGGGCGGGTTGATCAGCGCCCTGGCCTACCGGCAACCGGTCGGGGTGGTCACCGCCATCGCCAGCTACAACTTCCCCATGACCAACATGGCCGGCAAGGTGGCCCCGGCTCTGGCCATGGGGAACACCGTCATCATGAAGCCCGCCCCACAGGATCCGTTGGCCGTCATCGAGATGGCCCGGGTCCTCGACGACGTCGGCTTCCCGCCCGGGGTCATCAACATCATCAACTCCCAGGGCCCCGGACCGGCCTCGGCCCTCACCACGTCGCCCGACGTGGACATGGTCTCGTTCACCGGCTCCACCGCCGTGGGTCAGCGCATCGCCTCGGCGGGGGCCCCGACGATGAAGCGGATGCTCATGGAGCTGGGCGGCAAAGGAGCGGCGGTGGTCTTCGAGGACGCCGACATCAAGTCGGTGGTCACGGCGATCGGCTCGGTGTGGGCGTTCCATTCCGGCCAGATCTGCACCGCCCCCACCCGCGCCGTCGTGCACCGGAGCATCTTCGACCAGGTGGTGGCCGGTCTCTCGCAGTTCGCCGGCGTGCTGAAAGTCGGCGATCCCACCGAGCTCACCACGGTGGTCGGGCCACTCATCTCGGGGGCCCAGCAGCAGCGGGTTCTCGACTACATCGAGACCGGGCGCAAGGAGGGCGAGGTGGTGGCCGGGGGAGGTCGTCCCGAGCACCTCCCCACCGGGTACTACGTCGAGCCCACGCTGGTGGTGGGGACCAACGACATCACCGTGGCCCGCGAGGAGATCTTCGGCCCTGTGGTGGTGGCCATCCCCTTCGACGACGAGGAGGAGGGCGTGGCCATCGCCAACGACTCGCCCTTTGGCCTCTATGACTACGTCTTCTCCGGTGACACCCCACGTGCCTTCCGGGTGGCCAAGCTCCTCCGGGCCGGTCACGTGGGCATCAACACCGCCCAGCGCAACATGGACGCCCCGTTCGGTGGCTTCAAGATGAGCGGTATCGGCCGAGACGGCGGCGACACCGGTCTCGAGGCCTACTCGGAGATGCAGTCGATCATCTGGTCGAGCTGAGCGGACCGGTCGCCGGCGTCACCCCGCCCCGAGGAACGGGGCCCCGAAGGCGAAGACCCCGCCGTCGCCGGCCACCAGCCAGTAGCCGCCGGTGGCCGGATCGGCGGCCATGCCCACCACCGGGGCGTTGAGCGCCATGGACCCCGCACTGCCCCGGAAGGCGGCGGTGCCGAAGGTGAAGATGCCGCCGTCGGAGGCTACGAACCAGTAGCCCGTGCCGTTGGCGGTGGCGGCCATGCCGTTGACCGGTCGGTTGAGGACGATGTTGCCCGTCGAGCCGAGGAACGGGGCCCCGAAGGCGAACACTCCGCCGTCGCTGGCCACCAGCCAGTAGCCGCCGGTGGCGCGGTCGGGGGCGATGCCCACCACCGGGGCGTTCAGGTGCCGCCCGCCCATCGATCCGTGGAAGCCGGCGTCGCCGAAGGCGAATACCCCGCCGTCGCTGGCCACCAGCCAGTAACCGTGTCCCGAGGGGGTCGGGGCCAGGTCCACCACCGGGGCGTTCAGGTGCTGGCCGCCCATCGACCCGTAGAAGCCGGCATCGCCGAAAGTGAAGATGCCCCCGTCCGCCGCCACCAGCCAGTAGCCGTTGCCGCTGGCGGTGGCCACGATGTGGGTGACCGGGGCGTTGAGGGGGGTACCGGCCATCGACCCGTGGTTGACCGCATCGCCGTGGACGGAGACCGATCCGTCCGAACGGGCCAGCCAGTACCCGTTTCCGTCAGCCGTCGAGGCCATACCCACCACCGGCGCCGGTGTGTTCGGCTCGCCGGCCACTGCCGCCACGTGCCCGGGATAGGGATACTGGCCGCCCGTGGCCGTGACCGCCCCGTTGGCGGCGATGGTCTGGCCCGGACAGTAGACCGGGTCTCCGCTCGGTGCCCCCGCCACCACCGGACCGGCCGGGACCGGTTGACCCTGGACGGCGTTCTGGGCGCTCTGCCGGGCCATGGCCGCGGGAACGGCACCGAGCGGGATGCCGAACACCTCGACGGTGAAGGCGCGCCCGCCGGCACAGGTGACACCCACGCCGACATCGGTGTAGGTGGCACCGAGCATGTTCTGTCGGTGCGGGGCCGAGGCCATGTACTCACCGTCCATCCCGTCCGAGCCGTCCCCCGGCCACATGCCGTTACCGGTGTCGCCGGAGTTGGCGGCCAGGATGCACATCTGGGTGGCGGCCCCGGTGCAGGAGGGAAGCGACGGATCGGCCACGACCCCGGTTGCGGCCAGATGGGCCGACCACGACTGGGCGTAGGCGGCGAGCCCGGCGTCGACCTGCAGTGGTGGCACGGTGACCACCAGGGTGTCCCGGGCCGACCGCTCGGCGTTGATCCGGGCGACCAGGTCCTGGGCGTACAGCGACTGGACCGCTGCGACCGAGGGGGCGGCGGCGGCGGCGGGCACGGAGACCGCCCCCTGGGCCACGGTGAAGCCGGCGGCGATCACCAATACCGCTGTGACCAGGACGGAGACACCCGCGGCGACCGGACGAAGCCGGCCGAGGGCAGTGGTTCGTGGCTGGGACCGGCCCTGTGTGGGTCCCGGCTGGACTGCAGTCATGGCGCTGATTCCTCGTAGATCGGCTCGCGCCCCTCGCTCCTCCTATCGGCACGATCAGGCGAAAACTGTTGCCCGATTGGGCTACAACAGGGCCATGCCCGTGCCGGTATCGCCGTCCGTCCCCTCGTCGTTCAGGGAGTTGGCCGCCCGCGTCTCCAACTGGGGACGATGGGGTCCTGACGACCAGATCGGCACCCTCAACCTGATCGACCGCGCCGCCCGCCTCCGGGGGGTCGCCGCGGTGCGGGACGGCTCGGCCTTCCCGCTCGCCCTCCCGCTCTCGGCCGAGGAGGGTATCCAACTGGGATTCATCCCGGGCCGGGTGAATCCCTCCCGCACCATGGTCAGTGTCAACGAGGTGATGGGGGACGATCCCGGATGGATCGCCTTCTCCGAGGATGTGGTGACCATGGCCATGCAGTGCGCAACCCACTGGGACGGACTCGGTCATGCGGCCTACGGTGCCGGTCCAGAGGGCCGGAGCCTCTACAACGGCGTGCCCGCCTCCACCATCACCGAAGCCGGTGCCGCCCGGTTGGGGATCCACCAGGTCACCTCGCTGCTGTCACGGGGCGTCCTGCTCGACGTGGCCCGGGCCACCGGGCAGGAGGTTCTCGAGCCGAGCCATCCGATCTCGCCCGGTGATCTCGATGCTGCCTGCTCCCTCGGTGCCGTCACCGTCGAGGCCGGGGACGTGGTGCTGGTCCGCACGGGCCAGATGGTCCACCTCGGCCTCCCGGGGCGGCCGGGGCTGGCCGGGGCCGAGCCGGCACGGGATCTGGTGGCCTATTCGATGGCCAGCCCCGGACTGACGATGGCCACGGCCGAATGGTTTCACGACCACGACGTGGCCGCGGTGGCCATCGACACCTTGCCCCTCGAGGTCTATCCCTGTGAAGACCCCGACCTGTTCCTGCCCGTGCACCTGCTCCACCTGGTGGAGATGGGGATGACCCAGGGGCAGAATTGGTTCCTCGACGAGCTGGCCGACGCCTGCGCCGCCGATGGACGCTACGAATTCCTGCTCGATGCCACGCCGCTACCCTTCACCAACGCGCTCGGCTCACCGGTGGCGCCGGTGGCGCTCCGCTGAGCGGACGAGCGCCGAGTAGAGACGACCGGTCGGTCAGGACGTCGTCCTCGGCGTGGCCGACGTCCGCTTGGATGCGGCATTGGCCGAGGCCGCCTTCACCTGGGCTGTGCGGGACGATGCCGCGCCTCCTCCGACCACCGGACCGGTACGAGGGAGCGGGACCTCCGAGCCGGCCACCCTGGCCCCCTCCGGCGCGGCCCGTCCGGTGACCGACCAGTGGAGCAGCCGGGCCTGACTGTCCACCAGGGATGCGGTCCGGATACCCCAGAATTCGAAGCCGTACCGGTGGGCGGACACCTGGGCCAGCATGGCGATGAGCGTTCCCGCCGCGGCCATGGGGTCGGCGCCGGCCGGCGATCCCGAGGCCTGCCCGTGAGTGGCGATGACCCGGGCCAGGGTCACGGTAACGGCGTTGAGGGCACGCACCCGCAGCCCCTGGAACCGAAGGTCCCCCTCCACCGTGGTCAGCTCCACCACCCGGAACACGGCCCGGTTGGTCTCCCAGTACTCCATGAACCCCTCGACCACGGCCACCGCCGTGGCCCAGCTGGCCTCCGTCGACCAGTCCCCGTCGACCACCCCGGCCAGGACGCCCACCCCTTCGACGAGCTCCTCGGCCAACACCGTGATGGCGGCCTCCACGTTCTCGAAGTACTGGTAGAAGGTGGCCGGTGACGTGCCGGCCTGCCGGGCGATGTCGATGACCTTGATCGAACGCCACGGGGTGGCCACCAACAGCTCGGCGGTGCACTCCAGCAGGCGTTGGCGGGTGGCCAGCCCGCGCCGCCCGGGGACACGCCCGTCGGTGGTGGCGATCAGCTCGGTGTCCTCGGCGGGGGGCATGGCCGCCCATGGTACCGAGGGCAGGGCCGACATGAGCAGGAGGACGCCGCCCCGCAGGAGGTCCCCGGGCCCTTCGGCGGGCGGAAGGTGAGGGAGAATTCCCTGGCGAGTAGGGTAAACGCTCATGGCCAACCGTCCGGTGCCACGCACGTTGACGCGTGCCCAGCAGGCCCGACGCCAACGTGTGGTCGACGCGGCCATGGCGCTGGGACTCGACGGGGGCTACGAGGCCGTCCAGATGCGCGACGTAGCGGCCCGGGCCGACGTGGCCATGGGAACCGTCTACCGCTACTTCACGAGCAAGGACCATCTGCTGGCCGCGGCTCTGGTCCACTGGGTCGAACAGCTTGACAACCGACTGGCCCAGCTACCGGCTCAGGGCGAGACTGCCGCGGAACGGGTCATCGAAGCCCTCGACCGGGCCCTGCGCGCCATGGGTCGCCAGCCCCAACTTGTCGGGGCGGTCTTCACCGCCCTGGCCTCTCCCGATCCCGCCGCCGTCGAGTGCCAACAGCAGGTGTCGGTGCTGATGGAGCGGATCATCACCCGGGCCATCGGCGAGCCCCATCCGCCAAACCTCGGCGACCGGGCCCGCATTCTCGGCCACGTCTGGTATTCGGCCCTGGTCGGCTGGGTCAACGGATGGAGCAACATGGGCCGCGTGCACGACGAGTTGGTCGTGGCCATCGGGCTCCTGCTCCCCGCCGATATCTACGCCGCCGTATGACTAACCGACCGTCTCACCAGCCGTCTCCCTGACCGTTTGACCGGATCGGCCGGTGGCCACGGAAGCCGGACGGCCGAGCATGACGTGGATCGGGCAGGCCGTCGGGGTACCGTCTGGCATGCCGTCGGCGATCGAAGTCCAGGGACTCTCCAAACAGTTCGGACCCCTGAAGGCGGTCGACGAGCTCAGTTTCGAGGTGGCACCGGGCCGGGTCACGGGGTTTCTCGGGCCCAACGGCTCCGGCAAGACCACGACGCTGCGGATGCTGCTCGGCCTGGTCTCCATCACCGAGGGAACGGCTACGTTCGGCGGGCGCCGGTATGTGGAGCTGGACCACCCCATCCACCACGTCGGAGCCGTGCTCGAGGCCACCAGCTTCCACCCGTCCCGCCGCGCCGAGGACCACCTCAAGTCCGTGGCCCTGGGTGCAGGCATCCCGCTGAACAGGGTGGACGAGACCCTCGATCTGGTAGGTCTGGGCGAGGTGGGCCGCCGCCGGGTGGGCAAGTTCTCCCTCGGGATGCGCCAGCGCCTTCAGCTGGCCACCGCCCTGCTCGGGGACCCGGAGGTCCTCATCCTGGACGAACCGTCCAACGGCCTCGACCCTCAAGGCATCCAGTGGCTGCGCACGTTCATCCGCCACCAGGCGTCGATCGGGCACGCCGTGCTGGTCTCCTCCCACCTGCTCTCGGAGATGGAGGAGACCGTCGACGACGTGGTCATCGTGTCCCACGGAAAGCTGGTGCTCCAGACCACTCTGGCCGACCTGGCCCAACAGGCCGGCACCTCCACGGGCATGCGTGTCCGGACCCCCGAGATCCTGCGTCTGCGGGGGATCCTCGACGCCATCCCGGTGGGCTACGTCCAGACCGGTGACGACACCATGTCCATCGCCGGTGCCACCCCCGAGTGGTTGGGTCCGCTGGCCGCCCAGCACCAGATCGTCCTCTACGAACTGGTCCACGACCGGGGCAGCCTGGAGGATGTCTTCCTCAGCCTCACCCACGGGTTCGACGCCGGCGACCCCGGCCATATGGGCGGCGCCACCGTCCCCGTGCCGGGAGGTGCGACGTGATCCCCATCATCCGGTCCGAGTGGCTCAAGTTGCGCACCACCGCGGTGCCCTGGGTCCTGACCGGCATAGCCCTCGTGGTCAACGCCCTGCTGATCCTCGTCATCTTCCTCACACGGCCGGACTTCGCGGGGCAGGGGACGCCACCGGGCTACACCGTGCCCCACACCACCCAACAGCTCCGCAACCTGGTGGGCTCCGGCTTCCAGGGCTATCTTTTCGCCCTCCTGCTCGGCACGCTCATCGTCACCACCGAGTTCCGGCACAAGACGGTGACCACATCGTTCCTGGTGACCCCGGTCCGGGCCGCCCTGGTGGCAGGCAAGCTGCTGTTCGCCGCCATCTGCGGAGCGGTGCTGGCCGTCATCATGCTGGTGGCCACGGTCATCGGTGGCGGTCTGACGCTGGCCGCCCGGGGCGGGTCCTTCTCCCAGATGGCCCACCAGATCCCCGCTGTGGCCCCGGGGATGATCCTGGTCTTCGCCCTGTTCGCCATCCTCGGGGTCGGCGTGGGCTCGGTCCTCACCAATCAGGTGGCCGCCATCATCGTGGTCCTGGGCTGGTTCATCATCCTCGAGGGGATCCTGGTCAGCCTGGTCCACGGGGCGGAACGGTGGGTGCCCACCGGGGCGGCCATCGCCGCCTCCAACCTCACCCGGGGTCGGGGTGTGGACTTCGGGCTGTTCAAGTGGTGGCAGGGGGGCCTGCTCATGCTGTTCTACGGTCTCGCCTTCGCCGTCATCGGCTCGCTCATCCTGACCCGCCGCGACATCACCTGAGGGGGAGCGGGACCCGTAGGCTGAATCGATGGCCGACCGCCCCCCCGCCGCCCGCCTCCCCGCCCACGGCGACACGGCCGAGCGCGTGCTGGCCGCCATGGCCGGCCTGCGGACCGATGACCGTGACTGGCGGGGTGGTCGCGTGTTCAGCCTGGTCTACTCGGCCGGCGAGTCCGTGCACCGCCTGCTGGAGCAGGCAGCCACGCTGTACTCAGCCGAGAACGCGCTGAACACCGAGGTCTTCCCCAGCCTGGGCCGGATGCAGCAGGACATTGTCGACATCACCACCGGTCTGCTGGGAGCGGACCGCCTGCCCGGAGCCGACGCAAGCCGGGTACGCGGCTTCCTCACCTCGGGGGGCACCGAATCGCTGCTGCAGGCGACCAAGACCGCCCGCGACTGGGGACGGGCCGAGCGCGGCATCGAGCGACCCAACATGGTGCTCGCCACCAGTGCCCACGCCGCCTTCGAGAAGGCCGCGCACTACTTCGACGTCGAATCCCGCCGCGTCCCGGTCCGGGCCGACTTCTCGGCCGATGTGGACGCCATGGCCGATGCGGTCGACGAGGGAACCGTGCTGGTGGTGGCATCGGCCCCCTCGTACCCCCAGGGCATCATCGATCCGGTGCCCGATCTGGCCGCCCTGGCTTCGGACCACGGCGTCCTCTGTCATGTCGACGCCTGTCTCGGCGGCTTCCTCCTCCCCTTCCTCGTCCGGCTGGGCCATGTGGACAAGGAGTGGGACCTCACCGTCCCCGGCGTCACCTCCATCTCCGCCGACCTCCACAAATACGGCTACGCCTCCAAGGGCATCTCGGTCATCGCCTACCGGGACCGCCGGCTGGCCCGGCTGCAGCCGTTCGTCACCACCAACTGGCTGGGGGGCCTGTACGGGTCGCCGTCGATGGCCGGCACCCGACCGGCCGGGCCTATCGCCGCCGGGTGGGCGGTGCTCCATCACCTGGGCCAGGACGGCTACCTCGGCCTGGCCGACGACGCCTTCCACGCCGCCTCCGCCGTGAAGGCGACCATCGTCGCCACCCCCGGACTCGCCCTGCGGGGCGCCCCCGACGCCACAGTGTTCGCCTTCGGAGGCGAGGCCGGCGGACGGATCGACAGCTTCGCTCTGGGAGACGCCCTGGCCGCACGGGGTGGCTGGTTCTTCGACCGACAGAACCATCCGGACAGCCTGCACGCCACGGTCCAGGCCGGTCACCGTGATGGCGTGGAGGAGCTGTGTTCCGACCTGGCCACGGTGGCTGAGCAGCTCCTCGGCTCCGGACACAGGGCCGAGGACCGGAGCACCACCTACGGCACCGTGTGATGCCGGCCGCCGGCGACGCTGACGCACGATCCGACGGACCACCGCGCCGGCGGGGGCCGACGGTGACCAGACGTCGCGACCTGTTGCCCGACCGCACACCATGGTCTAGACATTCGCGTGATTGCAATCGGCTCCGGGGGGGATGGCGGGGCGACGGCACGGGCACCGCGCCCGGCACATGGGCTGGTCGAGATGCGACATGGACGGAGCGGGGAGGAGTCGGCGCACCATCCCCCGGTCCCCGCGTCCGGCGGCGGTGATCAGGTGAACGGCACAACGACGCGAGGGGGCTGACGATGGACCGCAAGTGGTGGACACTCATCGCCGTCTGTACCGGCACGTTCATGCTGTTGCTGGACATCACCGTGGTCAACGTGGCCCTGCCGGACATCCAGAAGTCGCTCCACTCCTCGTTCGCCGATCTCCAGTGGGTGGTGGACGCGTACGCCCTCACACTGGCTGCGTTCCTCCTCACCGCCGGGGTGATCGGCGACATGTTCGGCCGGCGGCGTGTCTACGCCGTCGGGGTGGTGATCTTCTCGGTGTCCTCGCTCGCCTGTGGGCTGTCCACCACGCCGCTCATGCTCAACCTCGCCCGGGGCGCCCAGGGGGTGGGGGGTGCCGTCATGTTCGCCACCTCCCTGGCCCTCATCGCCCAGGCATTCTCCGGGAAGGAGCGGGGCACCGCGTTCGGCATCTACGGCGCCGTGCTCGGGGGGGCGGTGGCCGTCGGTCCCCTCCTCGGCGGGGCCATCACCAGCGGCATCGGCTGGCGCTGGATCTTCTTCATCAACCTTCCCCTGGGGGTCGTCGCCGTGGTCATCTGTCTGGCCCGGGTGCAGGACTCCCGGGACCCGACGTCCCGTCGCATCGACTGGATCGGTTTCGTCACCTTCTCACTGGCCCTGTTCATGCTGGTGTACGCCCTGGTCCAAGGGAATACCAAGGGATGGTCGAGCCACCTGATCCGAGGGCTGCTGGTGGGTTCGGCAGTGCTGCTGATCGTGTTCCTCATGGCCGAATGGCTCCAGCGGGACCCGATGCTCGACCTCCGTCTGTTCAAACGGCCGGCCATGGTCGGGGTCTCGGTGGCCTCGTTCTGTCTGGCGGCATCGATCTTCGCCATGTTCCTCTACCTCTCGCTCTACCTCCAAGAGGTCCTGGGCTACGGACCCTTCGCCGCTGGGGTCCGGTTCCTTCCCGTGACCATGCTGGCCTTCGTGGTGGCCCCGGTGGCCGGCAAGCTGAGCGTCCAGCTCAAGTCGAGGTACCTGCTGGGACTGGGTCTGTTCCTGGTGGCCCTCGGGTGCGAGTTGATGACCAGGGTCCGCGCTGACTCCAGCTGGACCGTCCTCCTCCCCGGTTTCGTGGCCGCCGGGATCGGTGTGGGCATCGTCAATCCGGTGCTCGCCGGGGCCACCGTGGCCGTCGTGCCGCCGGAGCGGAGCGGGATGGCCACCGGATCATCGACCACCTTCCGACAGGTCGGCTTCGCCACGGGCATCGCCGGGTTGGGCGCCGTCTTCTTGAACCAGATCCGGCCCAACACCGTCCGCGCCCTCACCGCCACCCCCGGGGGACAGACCGTCCTCGCCCACACGGGGAAGGGATTGACCGCCGCCATAACCGGAGGGGGCATCCGTCCGGCGGCGGCGGCCATCCATGACGCCGGGGCCCGGGAGGCCCTGCTCAGTGCCTACCGGACCGGTTTCACCTCGACGTTCGATCACCTCATGGCCATCGCCACCGCCGTCGCTCTCGTCGGAGCCGTCGGATCCCTGGTGCTGGTGCGGCAACGCGACTTCGTTCCGAGCTACTCGACCGACCAGGGGGGCGCACCGTCGGCGGCACTGTCCGCACCCCCACGAGAGACGACGGTGGGGGTCGGGTCCGGTGCCACCACCCAGCTCAGCGGTTCGCCTCGGCCCCGCCATGCCCACTCCAAGCGCCGGCGCCGCAGCCGGACGTACCGGGCGGACATCAGGGCACGTGACCGCTGACCATGACCCGGAGGGAGCCGGCGGCCGTCCCCTGAGTGAGCCGCACCGGTCGCGGCTTTCGCCCAACCATCCCGGCCGCGCCGCCATCCTGGCCGCCCACGCCGAGGCCATGGCCCGCCACGAGCCCGGTTATCTCGATCCGGCCACAGGACTGTTCGTACTCACCGCGGCCTACCTCCTCGAGCGCGGCGAGTGTTGTGACACGGGCTGCCGTCACTGTCCCTACCTGATCTGACACTGTCCCTACCTGATCTGAGTGGCGGGCGTAACCGGCATGACCGGCGTGGCCCGGGTGACCGGAGAGGCCCTGCGTAACCGGAGTGGGCGGCGCGAGCCGACCGGGGACGCCCGCCCGCCTAGGGTGCTCCGGGTACGGGTCGGGGAGCGGGCACCAGAGGAGACAAGCATGAAGACGAGACTGACCGAGATCCTCGGGATCGATCACCCGGTCATGCTGGCCGGCATGGGAGGGGTCTCCTACGCCCCGTTGGTTACCGCGGTGACCGAGGCCGGTGCCTTCGGGTGCCTCGGAGCCTCGACCATGAGCAACGAGAGGATGGTGGCCGAGATCGCCGAGGTCAGGGCGGCCACGGACAAGCCCTTCGGCGTGGACCTGCTCACAGCCATGCCCGGGAACCTGGTGACCCAGGTCGAGCAGATCATCGCCGGTGGTGCCTCCGTGTTCGTGGCCGGGCTCGGGGTGCCCGCCGAGGTGGTGGAGCTCTGTCATGGTCACGGCGTCCTGGTCGTGAACATGTGCGGCAAGGTGGACCACGCCCGCCGGGCGCTCGAGGCCGGGTGCGACATCGTGGTGGCCCAGGGAACCGAGGCCGGAGGCCACACCGGCCTGGTCGCCACCATGCCCCTGGTGCCACAGATCGTCGACGCCGTGGGGTCGCAGATCCCGGTGGTGGCGGCCGGAGGGATCTTTGACGGCCGGGGCCTGGCCGCGGCCCTGGCCCTCGGGGCGGACGGCGTGTGGGTCGGGACCCGCTTCATCGCCACCCCCGAGGCCCACGGTGTGGGCGGCTACAAGGACGCCCTCATCCGCACCAAGGAGGACGGCACCACCATCAGTCGGGCCTTCTCGGGCAAGACCATGCGCGTCGTACGCAACTCGTACACCGGGTACTACGAAGAGCACCCGGGTGAGCTAGCCCCGTTCCCCGCACAGTTAGGCAAGTCGATCGAGGACGGCGCCTTCCATCTGGGCGGCGGCGAGGAGACACCCGACATCGATCCCGACCGCGAGTGCTATCCCACCGGTCAGGGGGTCGGCGCCATACAGACGTTGATGCCGGCGGCCAGCATCGTGCGGCAGATGGTGGACCAGGCCGAACACGTCCTGGGGCAGTTGGGTGTAGTGGCAGCCGGCTGACCCAGTCCGGTGGTCCGGTTCAGCTGCCCTGCAGCACCGACCGGTCACCGGAGCGGAGCCCGGCGATGATGTCACGGTAGGCGCCGGCCGAGTCGTCCCCGAGTGCGTCGGTCGCCATCCAGCGCGCGCTCCGCTCGCCCCGGTCACGATCGACCCCGAAGAGGCCGAAGCGGGGCTCGTAGGAGCCCCATTCGTAGTTGTCCACCAGCGACCAGTGCCAGTAGCCCGTGACCGGGACGCCGTCGTCGACCGCGGACATCACCGCGGCCAGATGCTCACGGAGGTAGCGGGGGCGGTCCCAGCCGTCGAGGCGGGGTATCGAGCGACCGTTGCGCACCCGGTTGCAGAGTCCGTTCTCGACCACCCACAGCGGCAGTCCGGGAGCCAGGTCGCCCTGGTCCCGCAACCACCGCGCCAGGGCCGGAAGGGTCCGGGACGTCGTCCCAGAGTTCCCGAGTGGGCGAGGCGTTGCGTCCACCGGCCGTCCGATGGCCGGGGATACGGAAGTGCCGGGACACCGTCGGGTCGTACCAGTCGAGACCGAGGGCGTCGAGGGTCAGCTCGTGGGGACTGTCGTAGACGGCATCCACAGCCCGACGTGGCACCGGACGGCGTCGGTGCACCAGTCCGGCATCCTTCCCGGGGTCCACGCGTACCGGGTGGCGTGTGCGGTAGGGAGCGGTCGTGGCACCGAGCCGTCGGATCATCCGCTCGGTGAGTCCGGACGGAGGGACGAGGAGCTCATGGTCCCGGGCCCGCTCGTCCAGCCACGACCCGACATCGGACCGGTCGACGCCCACATGTCGGGCCAGCAACACATCGGTGAGCATGCGGTCGAAGGCGTAGACGCTCAGGGAACTGTTGTTGGTGGTCACCACGGCGTCGGGACGGGCCCGGTGGATGGCGTCATAGCCGTGGACATGCGCGGTCAGCAGATGATCGGTGGCGATGGCGGCATCCTCGAAGGCCAGTGAACGGCCAGGAGGGAACATGCCGAGGAGCCACGAGCCGGAGGCCAGCACGTTGATCTCGTTGACGGTGACCCACAGACGCACAAAGGGTGCCAGCGCTTCGACGGCCACCTCCACCCAGGAGCGGTAACGGTCGGGTGCGTCGGGCCGCAGCCACAGGTCGTCACCGAGCCAGGCCGGGTGGGTGAAATGGTGGAGAGTCACCAGCGGCTCCATGCCTCGCTCCACGCAGCCGCGGACCAGGGCCACATAGGCGGCGAGGGCCGAGGTGTCCGCCCCCCGTTCATCGGGGAACACCCGCGCCCACTCCACACCGAGGCGGAAGCTGTTGCACCCCATCGCCGCGGCACGGTCGAGGGCCTCCTCGGGGCGGTCCCAGAAGCCCACGGCGTCCCCCGAGGGCTCGACACGGCCGACCTGTTCCCAGGCCAACCAGTTGTTGGCCGGCTGGCCGGGCCCGTTGAATCCGCCCTCCACCTGGAACCCGGCGGTGGCCACGCCGAACACGAAACCGTCGGGCAGGCCCGAGGACGGCCGTCCGCCGTCCGCCGTTGGCTGCACCCTGGAGGACAACGTCCCCACCTTTCCACTCCGTACCGGTCCGGACCGGTGCCCCCTAGCGGTGTCACCGGTGTCGGATGGCGATGGTAGCTTGCGGCCCGAGACGCCCCGCGTCCCCCGCTCCCCCGATGACCCCCGTGCCCCGATGACCGGTCCGAATCTGCCGGCGAGTCAGTCACCGGCCCGGTGCGCGGCACCGTGAGCGGCCCCGGCGTGGATCCCGAGCGGATCCCGGTGGTGGTGGCGTCGGGGCAAGCCATCGAGCGGGACCGGCTGGTCAGCCCGGTCGACCTGATGGAGCGGGCCTCCGAGCAGGCGTTGGCCCAGGTGCCGGACCTCCGGGGTGGGATCGAGCGCCTCAGCGTGGTCGACGTGATGTCCCGGACCGGGCCCGCGCCGGCCACCGAACTGGCCCGTCGGATCGGGGCCGGGGCCGGGGGCACCCGCTGCGAAGTGTCCACCATCGGTGGGAACACGCCGCAATGGCTGGTCAACCGGGCGTCTTCGGACATCGCCGCCGGCCGGCTGTCCGTCACCCTGATCGCCGGGGCCGAGGCCATCCGGTCGTCGCGGGCACGACGGGCCGGGGGGCTGCCGCAGGATGACGCGGACACCGGCCTGGTGCCCGACCCGGTGGTCGGCGACGACCGGCCCGGGGTGGGTCCGGCCGAGTCGGCCATCGGGCTCCTCGCCCCGGTCCACCTCTACCCGATGTTCGAAAGCGTGGTGGCGGCGCGGGCGGGGCACGACGCCGCCGAGCACCGTCGGGCCATAGGTGGGCTCCTGGCCCCGTTCACCGAGAAGGCCGCCACCCATCCCTACGCCTGGTTCCCCACGGCACGCAGCGCCGGGACCATCGCCACCCCGTCCCCGGACAACCGCATCGTCAGCGAGCCCTACACCAAACTCATGTCGGCCTTCCTCGGGTCGGACCAAGGCGCTGCCCTGGTGGTCTGCTCGTTGGCCGCGGCCCGACGCGCCGGCGTGGCCGACCGCGCCGTCTTCGTCTGGTCGGGTGCCGAGGCGACCGACGTACGGTTCCCGGCCTCCCGACCCGACCCCGGGCGGTCCCCGGGGATCGCCGCCGCCGGACAGGCGCTGTTCGGGGCGGCCAGCCTGGCGGCAGGACCGTCGGCGTCCGTCGGCATCGACGACGTCGAGCTGGTCGACCTCTACTCGTGCTTCCCCTCTGCGGTGGAGCTGGCCACCGAGGCCCTGGACCTGAACCGGGACGACCGCCGGGGATTGACGGTTACCGGCGGGCTCCCCTACTTCGGAGGACCGGGCAACAACTACACCACGCACAGCATCGCCACGTTGACCGATCTGCTCCGGGACGGGGCACCGGCCCGACTGGGTCTGGCCACCGGTCTCGGGTGGTTCATCACCAAGCACGCACTCGGGGTGTACGGGTCCTCACCTCCACCCCGAGGGTTCCACCGCGGCGATACCGCCACCGCCCAGGCCCGGATCGACGACAGCGCGGTGGAGACGGCCCTGGATCTGGACGATGCCGCCGTGGCCACCGTCGTGGCCGCCACCGTCGTCCGGGACTACGACGGCGCCGCCACGGCGGCACCCCTGATCGCACGGCTGCCCGACGGCCGGCAGATGGCCCTGGCCGCGGCCGACGACGAGGTCGTCGGGGCCGTGGGCGCACTCGACGTGCCCGGACTGGTGGGAGGCTCCGTGGTCGTCCAACCCGGTCCGGCGCGCTACCGTCTGGCGGCAGGCTGACCGCTCACGGGGAGACCGCCATGTCCGAACTGCTTCGCCAACGCCAGGGTCACATCGAGATCCTCACCATCAACCGACCCGAGGCCCGCAACGCCATCAACGGGGCCGTCTCCCGGGCCTTTGCCGCCGCCTTCGACGAGCTGGAGGCCGACGACGACTGCTGGGTGGTGATCGTCACGGGCAGCGGGGACAAGGCCTTCAGCGCGGGCATGGACCTGAAGGCCTTCACCGCCGGCGAATCCGCCGACATCATGGGGGCCAAGGGTGGCTTCGGGGGCATCGCCCAGCGCGACTTCGCCAAGCCCCTCATCGCCGCCGTCAACGGCTCGGCCCTGGCCGGCGGGTGCGAGATCATGCTCTCCTGCGATCTGGTGGTGGCGGTCGAGGAGGCCAAGTTCGGAATCCCCGAGGTCAAGCGGGGCCTGATGGCCGGGGCCGGAGGACTCATCCGCCTACCCAAGCGGATCCCCCCGGCCATCGCCCTCGAACTGGCGCTCACCGGCGAGCCCATCGACGCCCAGCGGGCGCTGGCGCTCGGACTGATCAACCGGGTCGTCCCCGCCGACAAGCTGATGGATGAGGCCCTGGCCCTCGCCGGGACCATCGCCGAGAACGCCCCCCTGGCCGTCCGGGCCTCCAAGCGGGTGATGAAGCTGGCCGGCGAGCTACCCGACGCCGAGGGGTGGGCCATCAACAACGCCGCCGTGCCCGAGGTGTTCGGCTCAGCCGACGCCCATGGAGGGACCCATCGCCTTCGCCGAGAAGCGCAAGCCCAACTGGACGGGGAAGTGATCCCGGCCCGGCCGAGCGACCGGATCCGGGCGTGAGCACCGCCGCACTGGTGGGCTACGCCACCAGTCAGGTGGGGACCAACGTGCCCACGCTCTCCGACGGGATCGGGGGCTTCCGCCTCATCCTTCACGTGTTCGCCGCGGCCATCTGGGTAGGCGGGCAGTTCACGGTGGTCGGGCTCCTGCCCACCGTCCGCACGCTGGGAGCCGATGCCCCGAAAGCGGTGGGACGAGCCCTGGCCAGGCTGCTGTGGCCGGCCTATGCGGTGCTGGTGGTCACCGGATTTTGGAACATCGGCTCCCTGACCGTGAAGGATGCCTCGTCAGCCTGGAAGACGGTGCTGATCATCAAGATCGTGGTGGTGGTGGTGGCCGGGGTGGCCGTCTTCCTCCACCAACGGTCCTCGAGCAGGCGGGCCACGGCCGTCTGGGGGGCCGTCGGGGCCCTGGCGTCGGTGGCCGCGCTGTGCCTCGGGGTGTTCCTGGCCGGATGACCCGGTCATCCGGCCGCCACGGCGGCACCGAATGACCCACGACGCCGCAGAGGCGCCGCTGCGCAGCGAGCCGCGACGGACAGGTCTAACCTGGTCGCAGCAGCCCACAGGCAGCCCATAGAAGGAGGCACGACTGTGCACGTGACCCCACCTGCAGAGATCTTTGGCGTAGACGGCATCATCATCCTGGTCGTCGTGGTACTGGTCCTCTTCGGATCCACGCAGATCCCCAAGCTGGCGCGTTCGCTGGGCTCGGCTCAAAAGGAGTTCAAGAAGGGGCTGGACGAAGGTTCGTCCGATGACGGGGCGGCTCCGCCGGCCGTGGCCCAGGCCACCCCTCCGGCGGTCGTGGCCCCGCCTCCGGCCGTCGCCCCGCCGCCCACCGTCCAGGTCAACGTGGACGGCCAGCCGGGTCCGGGCTCCTGATCGGACCGGTCCGGGGCGACGTTTTGTCCCATCGGTCGGATCGCACCGTTGCGGACGTCGCACCGGCGGACGGCGCCGTCCCGCGCACCCGATAGGTCACCATGAGCAGGTCGGCAGGGCCGGACGCACTCCCGGCATCCGACCGCCCGGGCGGGCACCGGCGTTGGATCCCCTTCTGGGTTCTCCAGGTCATGGAGCTGGTGGTGGCGTTCATCTTCGTGGACATCTCGGTACACGTGGCCGACAGCGGACTGCTGGTGGCGGCGGCTCTCGCCTTCGCTCTCCTGGCCGTGACGGCGCGGGGTCCACTCGGGATCGTGCGCATCTGCCGTCCTTGGCTCCATCTCACCCTGGTGGTGTCGGTGGCCGTGGTGGTGGCGTTGGCGCCCATCGTTCCGGTCGTGCGCCCGGACATCGAGGGGATCATCGTCATCGAGTTCGGCGCCATCGGACTGATCCGGTTGGCTACCCTGACCGACATGAGCACCGCATCCCGCCGCTCGACGGCACGTCGGGGGGACCGGACGGTGATCGACACCACGGCCACCGTGGCCGATGGTGCCACCCCGCGGACGGCTGAGCCCGACGATCCCCGGACAACGTCCCCCTCCGGCTCCGGTGCCGCCGCCCGGTGGGCGGGGCGGGCCGCCGGCACGCTTTCGGCTTCGGGCAAGAAGGCGGTGGCCAAACACCGCCCGGAGGCCGAGGTACAGGTCAAGCGGGCCATCCGCGGCGCCGGTCGCCTCACCGGTCGGATCACGTCCCCCACCGAACACGACCCGGCGGGCGACTGAGCGGTGCCCGGCTCCCGCGACGTCCTGGACCTGGCCGACCGGCTCTGGACCGGGGAGATCACCACCTCCGAGCTCCACCCGCTCAGCCCCTCTGCCGGCATGGCCGACGTGGCCGACGGCGTGGGCTTCGTCCCGTCGTTCGCCAACGTCTCGGCCGTGAGCACCGAGGACGGACTGGTGCTCGTGGACACCGGGAGCGCGTTCATGGCCGCGAGCATCCACGAGACCTTGCGGGCCTGGAACCCCGGGCGTCTGCATACGGCCGTCTACTCCCACGGCCACATCGACCACGTGTTCGGCGTCCCCGTGTGGGCTGCCGAGGCGGCCGAGGCCGGCTGGCCCGAACCGGTGGTCGTGGCCCACGAGGCCCTTCCGGCCCGGTTCGACCGGTACATCAAGACCGCCGGCTACAACGGGATCATCAACCGGAGGCAGTTCGACATCGAGTCCCTCGAGTGGCCCACCGAATACCGGTACCCCGACCGCACCTACCGGGACCATCTCGAGCTCGACATCGGGGGGACCAGGGCCGAGCTCCACCACGCCAAGGGTGAGACCGACGACCACACCTGGACCTGGTTCCCAGGCTCGAAGGTGCTCTGTTGCGGTGATCTGTTCATCTGGGCATCCCCCAACGCCGGGCAATCCCCAGAAGGTCCAGCGCTATCCCCTGGAGTGGGCGGACGCCCTCCGCCAGATGCTGGCCCTCTACGACGATCCCGCTGGGGGCCCCGAGGTGCTGCTGCCCGGACACGGGTTCCCGGTGATGGGCCGCACAGCGGGTGGTCCAGGCACTCACCGACACCGCCGATCTGCTGGAGTCCCTGGTGGAACAGACTCTGGCCCTCATGAACCAGGGTGCCCGGCTGGACGAGGTCATCCACACCGTCACCCCCCCGGCCCGGCTGATGGAGCGGCCGTACCTCCAGCCCGTCTACGACGAGCCCGAGTTCGTCGTACGGACGGTGTGGCGGCTGTACGGCGGATGGTGGGACGGCAACCCGGCCACCCTCAAACCGGCCTCCGAGCGGTCTCTGGCCCTCGAGCTGGCCGAACTGGCCGGCGGCGCCGGTGTCCTGGCCGACCGGGCCCTGGGGCTGCTGGCGGCCACCGCCGAGCCGGACGACGGGGCGATGCGCCTGGCCGGGCACCTGGCCGAGTTGGCCTGGCTGGCCGCCCCCGACGATCCGGGTGTCCAGGAGGTGCGGCGCACCGTATTCACCCGTCGGGCCGACGCGGCGTCGTCCACCATGGCCCACGGCGTCTTCTCCTGGGCGGCGCGTGAGTCGGGTGGGGGACGCTCCGGAGCGGCGCCGGGGATCCCGTGATCACGACGGTCGTGGCCGTCCCTCTGAACTGGGAGTTCGTGGCGCCGAAAACAAGTCGCCTCTCAACTTCTACTTCTGGCTCCGTGCCCACTAGTGTCATCGCCGTGAACGCATTCACAACCCGGACCCCACGCCAATCCCGCGGAGACCACCCGGCTACGCCGACCGCCGGATCGGACGGGGCGGCGCCCGGCTCGGCCCGCCGGCACTGGGGGCGCTGGGCCGCCGGCCTCGCCGTAGCCGCCCCCCTGGTGCTCGGCGGCTGTGACTTCTACCCCAGCTACGGCGCCAGTCGGGGAGCCACCTCCCAGGGTCAGGACACCTTCAAGCTGTACTCGGGGATGATGACCACCGGCATCATCGTGGGGGGCATCGTCTTCCTTCTGATCCTGTGGACCATCCTGCGCTACCGGAAGCGCGCCGGGGACGACGAGATGCCTCGTCAGTTCCACGAGAACGTGCCCATCGAGGTCATCTACACGGTCGTGCCCATCCTGATCGTGGCCGTCCTGTTCTTCTTCACCGTCATCACCGAGAACAAGGTGGATGCCACGGTGCCCGACGCCGCCACGACCACCGCCTCCGGCCAGCCCGTCGTCGACATCCGGGTCACCGCCTTCCAGTGGGGTTGGCGCTTCGACTATCCGGACCTCAACGTGGGCGTAGCCGGCGAGACCACCAACGGACCCCTCAACCACGGGCCCCAGATGGTCGTCCCCACCGGTCAGACCGTACAGATCACCCTGGTGTCCGACGACGTCATCCACGGGTTCTACGTCCGGGACTTCAACTTCAGCCGGTACGCGCTGCCCGGTGTCGTCAACCACTTCGACCTCAACGTCCTACACAACGGCACCTACTTCGGTCAGTGCACCCAGATCTGCGGGCTCTACCATTCCGAGATGCTCTTCAGCGTGCGCTCGGTGAGCCCCGTCGCCTTCCGGGCCTGGGCCGCCGCCCAGGTTCGGGCCGGGCAACACCCTCCAGCGGTCGGGCTCCAGCGCCCAGAACAACCCACCGGCCGACACCAGGGTGTACCCATCCAATGCCTAGCCAAGCGATGTCTACGGTAAAGGGACCCGCATGACGACAACGATCGAACCGCCCGAGCTGGTCACGCCCGAGGAGCCCGGTGGGCCCGACGGCCACACGCCGGACGCCCATCACGCCCACGACGACCACGCCCACCACGAGGGGCCGACCGGCATCCTCAACTGGCTCACCTCCACCGACCACAAGGTCATCGGCAAGAGCTACATGATCACCTCCCTGGTGCTGTTCTTCATCGCCGGCATCATGGCCCTGGTCATCCGGGCCCAATTGACCACGCCCACCTCGTCACTGGTCTCGTTCCAGACCTACAACGAACTCTTCACCATGCACGGCAGCCTCATGCTGTACCTGTTCGCCGGTCCCTTCGCCTTCGGCGGCCTGGCCAACTACATCGTCCCCCTCCAGGTCGGCGCCCCCGACATGGCCTTCCCCCGTCTCAACGCCCTGTCGTACTGGCTGTACCTCGGCGGGTCGATCACCATGATGTCCGGGTTCCTCGTGGCCGGCGGAGCGGCCAGCTTCGGGTGGGTGGCCTACGCCCCACTGTCCAATGCCACCAACTCACCGGGCGCCGGCGCCGACCTGTGGTTGATGGCGCTGGCCCTGACCGGCTTCTCGGCCATCTTCACCGGCGTGAACCTGTGCGCCACCATCTTCTATCTGCGTGCCCCGGGCATGACCATGTTCCGAATCCCCATCTTCTCGTGGAACATGCTGGTCACCGCCATCCTCATCCTCATCGCCTTCCCGGTGCTGTTCGGGGCGGTGGTGCTGCTGTTCTGCGACCGGCATTTCGGAACGCACATCTTCACGGTGCAGGGAGGCGGCGTTCCTGTGCTGTGGCAGAATCTGTTCTGGTTCTTCGGTCATCCGGAGGTGTACATCCTGGCCCTGCCGTATTTCGGCATGGTCACCGACATCATCCCGGTGTTCTCCCGGAAGCCCCTGTTCGGCTACAAGGGGATGGTCTTCGCCACCATGACCATCGCCGCCCTGTCGACCGGTGTGTGGGCCCACCACATGTTCACCACCGGTGTGGTGCTGCTGCCCTTCTTCTCGCTGCTCTCCTACGCCATCGCCATTCCGACCGGCATCAAGTTCTTCAACTGGATCGGGACCATGTGGGGGGGCCAGCTGAGCTTCCAGACGCCCATGCTCTTCTCGGTGGGCTTCCTCTTCGCCTTCCTGATGGGCGGGGTGACCGGCGTGCTGCTGGCGTCGCCCCCGGTCGACTTCATGACCCACGACACGTACTTCGTGGTGGCCCACTTCCACCAGGTGCTGATCGGCACGGCCGTCTTCGCCGGCTTCGCCGGGTTCTACTTCTGGTACCCGAAGATGTTCGGACGAATGTTGCGGGAGAGCCTCGGCAAACTGCACTTCTGGGGACTGTTCATCGGGTTCTGGGTGACCTTCATGCCCCAGTACGTGGTGGGTCTGGACGGGATGCCGAGACGGGTGGCCGCCTACCTGCCGTCCAACGGCTGGACCACCCTCAATGTCATCTCGACCGTGGGCGCCTTCATCATCGGAGCCTCGTTCCTCTTCTTCCTGGCCAACCTGTGGGTGTCGTGGCGCAATCCCATCCCGGCCGGAGACAACCCGTGGGACGGTCACGCCCTCGAGTGGGCCACCTCCTCGCCTCCGCCGCACCACAACTACACCCACCTGCCCCCGATTCGTTCGGAACGGCCGACCTGGGACGCCAACCATCCTGAGCACCGGACCATCCACAAGCCGCCGAAGGTGCGGCCCCCCGTGGACGACCCCGAGACGGTGGGTGCTCCCTCGTGAGGGTCAACGGGATCTTCCTCAGCGCCATCGGCGTGTTCTTCGGGGTAATCGGCCTCGTCTACTGGTTCACCGGGTACGAGGACGGCGGCTTCGCCATGCTGATCGGCTCGGCCCTGTTGGGCCTGCTGCCCGGGTCGTACTACCTGTGGTGGTCCTACAAGATGAAGCCCCAGCCCGACGACGACCCCGACGCCGAGATGGCCGAGGGAGCGGGGACCGTCGAGTCGTTCCCCGGGTCGAGCATCTGGCCCTTCGTGCTGGGCATGGGGGCCATGTTCATCGTCCTCACCTTCATCTTCGGCCTGTGGCTGGCCCCCATCGGCGGGGCGCTGGTCCTGTCGGCGGCCATCGGGGGCACCATGGAGAGCCGGCGCGGCGGGACCGTCTGACCGCTACCGCGCCAACCCGCCGCCCCCGGGGCTCCGGGCGGCGTGGGCATCCACCAGCAGGGCCAGTGAACCGGTGATCCGCTCGGCGGTGGGCATGTGCAGGCCCTCGTCGGGACCGTGGGCGTTGGAGCCCGGGCCGAGCACGCCGAGAGCCAGGATCTGCGCCTCGGGGAACTGGCCGGCCAACCAGCCCATGAACGGGATGGTCCCCCCCTCACCCAGACGACCCGAGGGTCGCTCGTAGCAGGCCATGGAGGCGTCGTCGAGGGCGATGGCCAGCCACGGTGCCAACGGCGGGGCAGACCAGCCGCCCGCCGGTGGGGCGGCCAGCCACTCCACCGTGGCCCCATAGGGGGGGTCCGCGGTCAGCGCCCGGCTCAACGCATCGCCGGCGACCTCGGGGTCCGTGGTGGGCGGCAGGCGGACCACCAGCTTCAAGGTGGTGAACGGCAACAGCACAGCACCGGCGTCGGCCGACGGCGGCAGACCGTCGGCTCCGACCACGGCCACCGATCCCCGCCAGGCCACCCGCACGGCCTGTTCTGCCTCGCTCTCCCCCTGCAGGACGAGGCCGGCCACGACCGGGAAGTCCGACTCCTCCAGGCCGGCACTGGCCCGGGCCCGGGCCAGTTCGGTGGCGGCCGCCAGCGCACCAACGGGTGGATCCACCCGCAGCTCGGGCAGAAGGAGGTCGCCGGTGTCGGGGTCCTCGATCCGATCCAGCAGCATCCGGGCGATGCGGAACGAGGAGGGGACCACCGCACCGGCCGCACCACTGTGCACGCCGTGTTCCAGCACCCGGACGGTGAGGGTCCCGACGATGGCCCCCCGCAGTGAGGTGGTGACCCAGAGGCGCTCGTAGGTGGGACTGCCCGAGTCGAGGGCGATGACCACGTCGGGCACGCCGATCCGATCGGCCAGGTGGGCCAGGACCGTGCGCAGGTGGGGGCTGCCGCTCTCCTCGGAGCCCTCGGCCAGGACCACGCAACGGGCGTGACGACCGCCACCGGACCGCACGGCCTCGAGGGCCAGGAGCGCGGAAGGCAGGGCGTAGCCGTCATCGGCGACCCCGCGTGCGTAGATCCACTCGCCGTCCACCACGGGCGTCCACGGCCCCCGTCCGGCCGTCCATCCGTCGAAGGGCGGCTGCTTGTCGTAGTGCCCGTAGATGAGCACCGTGCCACCGACGCCGGGGTCGGTGGCCGGGACGTCCACCATCACGGTGGGGGTGAGCCCCGGGATCCGCACCACCTCGACGGAGGCCCCGGGCAGCGGGCGGGCCCGGGCCCAGTCGGCCAGCAGCTCGGCGGTGTCGGACAGCAGTCCGTGGACCTCCCAATCGGGATCGTAGGCCGGGGACACACCGGGTATCGAGGCGTAGGTCTGCAGGAGAGGCAGGACCTCGGACGACCAGTGGGTCCGGACGTGGGCCAGGACATCGTCGGTACGGAGTGCGGTGCTCGCCATCAGGCGATCCTAGAGGTGCCCCCGGGGCCGGCTCGAACGCCGTTGACCGCCATTCGGGGTTCCCCTACTGTCTCGTCCGATGAACGGACACGGGGTGACGGGGTTCTCGGTGCTGCGGTGTTCGCCATGACCGCCTGAGTCCGTGGCCCTCCTCGACCAGGCCGTTCCCGCCCGCATCGACCCGGGGGACCCGGTCGCCACCCCGGAGCGCTCCGGGCGTCCGTGGCTCCAGTGGGCCGTGGCCGTGGCCGTCACCGCGGTGGCCCTGGCTCCGATCATCACCGTGATCCTCCAGCGGTGGGGACGGGTCTATGTGCCCACCGGGGACCAGGCCACGTTGGATCTGCGCATCCGCGACGTGTGGACCTTCTCCTCGGACACCCCGCTCACGGGCCCCTACAGCCGCTTCGGCTGGAATCACCCCGGGCCCACCATGTACTACCTGCTGGCCCTGTTCTCGGCGATGGCCCGACAGCGGGCCTGGGCTTCACTGGTCGGCAGCGTCGTCCTCCAGGGCGTAGCCGTGGCCTGGATCGCCCGTCTGTCGTGGAAGTCGGGGGGCCTGCGCTGGATGGTGCCCTGGCTGGCCGTGGTCACCCTGTCCTACTGGGCCACCGGACCGTGGATCTATCTGCAGCTGTGGAACCCCTATCTCCCCTACCCCTTCTTCACCCTGCTGCTCCTGCAAGCCTGGCTGGTGGGTTCGGGTCAGGGCCGGCGCCTGGTGGGCATGGCCTTCGTCGGGTCCTTTCTGATCCAGACCCACGTGAGCTACGCCCTCCCGGTCATGGCCATCTCCTTGTGGGCCGTGGTCCGCCTGGTGGCGGCCGAGCACCGGGCCGGCCGCCACCTCGGAGGATGGGCGCGGTGGCGGGCTCCGCTCATCGTGCTGGCCGTGGTCTGGTTCGTCCCCCTGGGTGTCGACACCGCGTTGCACTACCCGGGCAACGTCACCCGGATCGTGCAGTTCACCCTGGGACTCGGCCCCAGCCGCCATCTCCCCTTCCTCGGGATCCACGGCGCCCTCGGCTATCTGGCCACCGAATTCCGTTGGCACCCCCCCTGGCTGGGAGGGCCGGACCGCGTCAACCAGTACACCTCGCTGACCTCGCCATCGTCACCGGCCTACCTACTCCTCCCGGCCGTACTGATCGGTACCAGCTGGTGCCTGGCCCGGTGGCGCCGACGTGCCGACCTGGTGGCCCTGGTCGAACTCCTGGCCGTGGCCGGTGTCTCCGGGGTCCTGGCCCTCACCGTCCTCACCGGTCCCGCCTACCCCTACCTGTTCCTCTGGCGCATTCCCCTGGCTGCGGCGGTGGTGATCCTCAGCCTGGTGGTTGTGGTGGAGACCGTGGCCGGCACCGGACTCCGGGCCACCATGGCCCTGTGCTCCGTGCTGGCGACGGCCCTCGCCGTGGCCTCGGTGAGCCTCACCCAGACGGTGGCGGCCGCCGACGGCCCCGTGACCCCCATGGAGCCGGTGGCGGCGTCGATCATCCGACAGCTCCACCACGATGGTCAGCCGCGGACCACGGTACTCCTGCGGGTCTACGGGACGCCCCTGGGCGGCCTCCACGCCGCCCTCGTCGACCAGCTGGCGAGGGAGGGCGCGCCGGTGTACGTGGATCCGGATCTCGGCTACCAGTTCGGCGCCGGCCGCACCGCCACCCCGTCCGAGGTCGGCGCCGTGTGGTACGTGATCGAAGAGAGCGAGCTCTACAGCCTGGTCGTCCGGATTCCCGGTGTGCAGGTCCTGGCCGTGTCCCATCCCCTCCCGGCTCCTCAACAGGCCGAACTGGTCGCGCTCCAACAGAAGATGGCCGACGAGCTGACCGCCGAGGGCCGGGCGGGCCAGATCGGTGACCTGGGCAGCGAGGACGTGGTTCCGGCGCTGGCCGGCGTACCCGGGCTCGACCCCGCCGACCTGGATCTCCTGGCCGCCCTCAACCGGCGGGTGGTGCGCCACACCTGTCTGTGCTCGGTGGTGGCCGTACCGGCCCGGCGGATCCCACCCCTGCTGGAGAACCAGTGAGAGCCGGGCCGCCGCGGCCGGGGGGCCCGTCGGTCATCCGGTGGCGTGGCGGGCCCGGTGCCCGTGGCGACCCGGCGGTCCGAGCACCCGCTGACCGATCCACCCGGCGGCCAGGACCACGGCGGGAGCGGCCAGTACGACGAGGCACACCTCGAACGGGGCGCGGAACCGGACGGTCCCGTAGAACAGGGCGCTGACCACGGTCAGTACCGCCGCCGGAACCAGGAGGAACCACTGGCGGAGACCCCGGCGCCGCAGGATGACGATCCCGGCCACGCCAAAGGGGAGGAGTGCGTAGTAGACCACCAGGCCGGCCAGGCCGGCGGGCGCCGGTCGCCCCTCGTTGACGTCGGTGTGGACCATCTGGATGGGTTCGTAGAAGTCCCAGAGCCGGCCGATTCGGGCCAGCACCACGACGGGCAGCCGGCCGGCGTGGTGTTCGGCGTATTGGATGGCGGCGTGTTGATCCCGCGAGGACTGCACCGACTCGTCGGTGGCGGTGTGGACGGGCAGACAGCCTAAGTGCCACGTCCCGAGGCCCTGTCCCCCGTAGGCCTCGGGACAGTTGGCGCCGAGGAGGGCCGGGCCGTCACCAGTCGAGAGGTAGGTGGGGTCGTGGAAGGTGGCCAGGTTCCGGCCCACCCAGGGGGCCAGGACCACCATCACGGCCAGCACGCCCACACCGGCCAACCCGAGACGTCTGCGCAGGCTGGCCGGGCGGGCGGCCAGGGCCGCGGGTATGAGGAGCGCGGGCACGAACAAGATGAGCTCAGCCCGCACCAGAGCTTCGGCCCCGCAGGCCACGCCCAGCAGCACGGCGCTGACCCAGGTGGGCGAGCGCAACAGCCGGACCACCGCCAAAAGGATGAGCGCCATCAAGAGCATGGCCGGTGTCTCGGACATCAGGATGCCGTTGGGGATCCAGAAATTGGGGGCCAGGGCGGCCAGACCGGCGGCCACCAACCCGGCCCATGGGCCGGCCACGGACCGGCCCAGCAGACCCACGCACGCGACGACGCCGGCCCCGAGCACGGCCATGGTCATCCGTTGGAGACCGGTACCGACGTGTGCCCCGAACGGCAGGGTCACCAGGCCGAGGATGAGGGACGTGAGCGGCGGATGGGCCGCAGTGGGGGCCGTGGCGAACGGCGTGCGGAAGAACTGGCCCTGAGCGATGCCGTTGGCCGTGACCCCGTACCAGAGGGAGTCGTAGACCCTGCTGTTCTCCTTGATCGTGACCAGCAAGATGTAGCCCACCCGGAAGACCAGACCGAAGAGGGTGATTCCGGCCAGGGCCACGGTGAAATGCTGCCGGGACAGCGGCCCGCCGATGACCGCCGGGCCGCCGGTCTGGGCCTCCGGGTCGGCCGGCACCGCATCCTGAGGCGGTGTACCTCCGGTGCCGGCGCGCCCACCGGCCGGTGGCCGGTGGGCGGTGGGCGCAGTTGCCGCCGTGGTGGGCTCGCTCACCATGGCCGGGGGGCCGGATCCGACCACCCAGGACCACCGAACCCCATGGGCGCAGCGTAGGTGGTGACCCGGTCCGGCGTCCACAGGTGACGAACCGACCGCACCGGTTGGCCCGGCATCAGCAGTGCCGCGCGGTACCGGGCGGGGTCAGCGCATGACCCGGCGCACGCCCTCACCGGTGGCCAGTTCCGGGGGAACCAGATCGATGAAGGTGGGCACCGGAATGGCATCGATCTCCTCGGTGCCGTCACCGGGTCGGGGTTCGGACTCCGTGGTCGTGTACTCGCCGGTGGCGGACCGGGAGACCACAAGGGCCCGCTTGCGCTTGCCGATGCCCTCGGCCGCCCGCATCTCCTCGCAGATCTTGACGGCCAGGAAGTAGGCGATGATCGGTGCGATGACCACGGCGAACCGGAAGAACCAGAGGACCGACTTGAGGGGCAGGTCGAAGAAGTTGGCCATGACATCGGTGGACGAGGCGAAGAACACCATGCCCAACAGGGTCAGCATGGCCGCGCCGGCGCCGGTCCGTTTGGGACGGTCCCGGGGCCGGTCCAACAGGTTGTGGTACGCCAGGTCCTTGGTGTGCCTCGACTCGATGAAGGGCCAGATCAACAGGATGTTGAAGATCAGACCGGGGAAGATGACGGCGGGGAGGAAGACCTCCAGCGGGATGGTGTGGCCCCAACCCACCCACTCCCAGCTGGGCATGATGCGCAGGGCCCCGTCGAGCCAGCCCATGTACCAGTCCGGCTGCACGGCGTAGGAGATCTGGTAGGGCTCGTACTGTCCGAACTGCCAGATGGGGTTGATCTGGGCGAAGCCGCCGAGGAGGAAGATCACCGCGGTGGTCATGAACAGGAATCCGGTGGTCTTGGCCATGAAGGTGGGGAACATCGGTGAGCCCACCACGTTGTGCTCGGTCTTCCCCTTCCCCTTGAACTGGGTGTGCTTCTGTTTGACCAGCAGCCCCAGATGGGCGCTCAGCAACCCGATGAGTATGAGCGGCACGATCAGGACGTGGAGGATGTAGAACCGCTCGAGGATCACCCCGTTGCCGGGATAGTTGCCCCCGAACACGAAGAAGCCCAGATAGCTCCCGACCAGGGGGATGGACTCGATGATCGAGTAGGCGATGCGGATGCCGGTTCCGGAGACCAGGTCGTCGGGGAGCGAGTAGCCGAGGAATCCGTTGACGATGCCGAGGATGAGCATGGTCACGCCCACGATCCAGTTGAACTCGCGTGGCTTGCGGAAGGCGCCGGTGAAGAACACCCGGGCCATGTGGACGGCGATGGAGCCGAGGAAGATGTCGGCGGCCCAGTGGTGGGCCTGACGCATCAGGAGGCCCGAGCGCACATCGAAGGAGAGGCCGACCGACGAGGCGTAGGCCTCCGACACCCGCTGGCCCCGGAGTGGGACGTAGGAGCCGTGGTAGACGATCTCGTGGCCCGACGGGATGTAGTAGAGCGAGAGGAACACCCCGGTGGCCAACAGCACAACGAAGGAGTAGAGGGCGATCTCGCCCAGCATGAAGGACCAGTGGTCGGGGAAGATCTTGTCGAGGAAGGTGCGTCCGCCCTTGGCCACACCGAGACGGTCGTCGACCCACTTGAGCGACGTGTCGATGGTCTTGTCGATCATGGCCGCTCCCAGAATCCGGGTCCGACGGGCTGGTCGAAGCCGCCCTTAGCCCTCAGGAACCCGACGTCGTCGACGGTGATGGGCAGCTGGGGCAGCGGGCGGGGGGCCGGGCCGAACTCGGGCACGGCTCCGGCCAGCACATTGAAGATGGACTGGTGGCACGGGCAGACCAGCTGCTGGGTCTGCTCCTGGTAGAGCCCGACCGGGCAGCCCAGGTGCGTGCACATCTTGGAGTAGGCCACGTAGCCGGCCACACCCCAGCTGGTCTTGCCCGGGGGGGCCAACGGCTGCAGCTGTTCGGCGAGACGGATGAGGATCACCTGGTCGGGCGAGGATCCGGCGAAGCCCCGGGGGAAGACGGTGAGCACCCCGCCCACGTCGAGGTCGCCGACGGTCACGGCCCTCCCGTCCACGGTGACCAGTTGACTCCCGTTCTTCCAGTTGGTGGTGAACAGCGAGTCGGCCGTCGGTCCGGTGTGGTTCTCGGATTTGGCCGGCTTGGGTCCGAGCGACCGGAGGAGGGGGAAGAGGAGCACGACCCCCATCGCCGTGGAGCCCAGGGCGAACAGACCGCCAAGCAGCTTCCGGCGCTTGACCACCATGCCACCGCGCTGGGTGATGGCCGCCGTCATGGCTTCACGCTCGTCGTCGGTGGAGTGGAAGTCGTGACGCTCCTCCACGAAGGGCCCCTGGGGCATCAGGTACTTGCCCCACGCAGTCACGCCGAAGCCCAGGGCCAGCAGGCCCACCCCGAGGGTTATGGCCTCCCACTGGGTGTTGGCCGCCACCCAGTAGGCCACACCGAACCCGATGAAGCCGAGGAAGCCGATCACCAGGGCGACCGCCGCCACGGCCTGGGCGGCCTCGGGCCGCTTGGCGTAGGGCTGGAGGTGGGGGTCGTCCAGGGCGGCCGGGGGCAGCGGCCCTTCGAGACGGGGGGACTCGTCGCTCATGTGCGCTCTCCGATCCAGAAGCAGACGAGCATCAGGACGCCCACGCCGACCAGGAGGCCGACGAAGCCCTCGCCCACGGGGCCGATCCCACCCAGGCCGACGCCTCCGGGGTCGGCGGGGTGCTGGATGACCCCGTGCACGTACGAGGCGATGTCCCGGGCCTCGGTGTTGGTGATGTTCCCCTCGCTGAAGTGGGGCATGTTGCCCGGGCCGGACCGGATGGCCTCGACGATCTGGGTCGTGGTGGCCAGGTGGAGGCTGGGTGCGTAGGCCCCGTCCATGAGGGCGTCACCGGCACCGGTGATGGTGTGACAGGCGGCGCAGTTGAGGGTGAACAGGGTGTTGCCCGCCTCGAGGTCGGCGTGGTTGGTGTTGACCACCGGCACCTGGACCCCCTCGCCTGGGGTGAGGGACTGCACCCAGGCGGCGATCTCCAGGGTCTGCAGCCGGTTGAACCGGGGCGGCTTGCGGGTGGCCTGGACGCTGGAGTTGGCCAGCGGCATCCGGCCGGTGGACACCCAGAAGTCGACGGTGCCCGCACCCAGGCCCTGCAGGTTGGGGGCCCGGGTGGTCCCGAGGGCCTCGGGTCCGTGGCAGCTCGAACAGTTGGCCGAGAAGAGGGCCTGGCCCGGCGCCTCGAAGGCCTTGGGCAAGGTGACATAGAACAGGCCGGTCTGGTTGGCGGGGGCGACGTACTTGACCACGCCCGCGGGGGTGACCGCCGTGACATGGGGCTGGAGCGTGGTGGCAGTGGTGGTGAGCTTCGGAAGCGTGGTGCTCGGGGTGCTGACGGCGGTGATCGTGTTCGGGGCGCCCGACTCGGCCTGGGCCGCACCGGGGGCGAAGGTCAACAGGCCCACGACGACGACGCATCCGACCAGGGCGGCCGGTGCCACGATCCGGGCGCGGAGCACAGTGCGGGTCCGGGGTCCCATCTATTTGAGGAGGAACAGACAGGCGTAGAGACCGACCCAGACCACATCGACGAAGTGCCAGTAGTAGCTGACCCCCTGGAAGACGGCCGTCTCCCCGGGATCGCCCTTCGGTCCCCTCAGGCGGGCCAACAGGAAGATCATGGCCACCAGGCCTAGCGTCACGTGCAGGCCGTGGAGCCCCGACATGATGTAGAAGAGCGATCCGAAGGCGGTGTGGGTGGGATCGGTGGCGGGGTTGTGGGACAGGGTGACCCACTCGTAGAACTGGTTGGCTACGAACAGGGCTCCGAGAAACAAGGTGGCCACCACCCAGATCTTGGCCTTGCTCCGTTCGCCACGCTCCTGGTCCCAGACGGCCTTTTGCATGGTGAAGCTCGAGGACACGAGGATCAAGGTGAAGATCCCCGCCCGGATGGTGTCGAGGTGGGTTCCCGGCGGTGGCCACACCGAGGCGTGGGCCCGGATGGTGAAGAACGAGGCGAACAGCGAACTGAAGAACATCACCTCGGAACCCAGCCAGATGATGACTCCCACCGCCAGCATGGACGGCTTGTCGGGGCGGTGGCGCTGGCGTGTGGTGACCGCCGGTTCGGCGGCGAGGGCCTGAGTCACGCCGTAGTTTTAGTCGAACTTCGGCCGGTTGGGCCAACTCGGGCCGGGGACCCCGGGAGGACCGGTCCGGGCCTCGCGAAAGCCACCATCCTCGGTGCCGGGTGGTCTACCATCGACGGCCCGAACCGGGCCCCCGGGAACGGCGGGGTCGAGAGCTGCCGGCTAGGGAGAACCGACCAGTGCGGCGGGAAGTGGGCCCAGGTGGACCACGCTGAGCCGTTGGGTGGGTCGGGTGAGGGCCACGTAGAGCGTGCGCAGTCCTCGGGCCGTCCCGCCGGCGATGAGGCCGGGTTCCACTACCACCACCGAGTCGAACTCGAGCCCGTTGGTGCTGTCGGCGGCCAAGAGCACCAGCGGTTCGGAGAGGCCCCCCTTGCGCATGTCCCGGGCATCGACCACGGGCACCTCGGCGGCGGCCAGGGCCTCGGACAGCGTCGGCAGCAGCGACTCGGGGGCCACGATGGCCACCCGGCCCGGCGTCACCGCCCGGACCTCCTCCCCGGCCACCTCGGCCACCCGCCGGGCCAGGTCCCCGACGGTGGCGTCCCCCGCCGACCCCCGGTCGTCGGTGACGGCGATCATCCTCGGCTCGACCTCGGTTCGACGCACCGGGGTCGGGGGCGAGAGCTCGGGGGCGGCGACGGCCAGGACCCGGGTGGCCACGGCCAGGACCTCGGCCGGGGTGCGGTAGCTGACGGTCAGCTCGACCGAACGAGCCGGTCGTCGGCGGGGCAGATGGTCGGTGATGTCCGACCACGAGGTGGGTGCCCAGGGCGCGGTGGCCTGGGCGATGTCGCCGACCACGGTCATCGAACCCGAGAGGGATCGCCGGGTGAGCATCCGCAGCTGCATGGGCGAGAGGTCCTGGACCTCGTCCACCACGATGTGGCCGTACTTGCGCAGCCCGTCCTCGGCTCCACCCGAGCGCGGCCCGAGCAGGGACCGGGCCTCGTCGACCAGGGCGGCATCGGCCGGGGTCCAGGCCACCTCGTCGAACGAGGTCGAGCGAGGCCGGTACAAGAGGGCCTGCTCCCCGTCGGTGAGGACACCCCGGGACGCCGCGGCGATCAGCGGTGGGGCACCGAACAGATCATGGAGCAGCTCATGGGGGGAGAGCCGCGGCCACATGCGGTCTAGGGCCTCGGCCAGCTCGGGCACCCGCTTCACCTTCCGGGTGAAGTCCTCGATGTCGAACTCGTCGTCGGCCAGATCGCTCGGGTCCTCGTAGCCGGGGAATGCCGTGACCGACGCCGGCACCCCGACGCCCAGGGTCTGCTGGGTCTGGCGCGCCCGGTCAGCCAGCAGCTGGGCCACGGCCTGCTCCACCATCCTCCTGCGGGCGTTGTGGGTACCGGGACGACGACGTATCGACTCCACGATCCGCCCGCTGTCCCGCCGGGTCAGGCGCAACAGGAGGGCGCCGTAGGGGACGGCCACGTCGTCGGCCAGGGCGCGTTGGCGGGTCCGGACCGCCCGGGCTACCACCGTGGCCATGCGGGCGTCACCTTTCAACCGGGCCACGTCGACCGGTCCGTTGGCCTTGGTGCGGATCTCGGTGACCAGGCCCGAGACGGTGGACAGCGTGACACCGGTCTCGCCCAGCGACGGCAGGACCTGCTCGATGTAGCGGAGGAACAGGGGGTTGGGCCCCACCACCAGCACCCCCTGTCGCTCGAGAGGGAAGCGGTGGGTGTAGAGGAGATAAGCGGCGCGGTGGAGGGCGACCGCTGTCTTGCCGGTTCCCGGGCCACCCTGGACGACCAGCACCCCGGTGAGGGGGGCCCGGATGATCTCGTCCTGCTCGCGTTGGATGGTCGAGACGATGTCGGTCATCCGGCCGCTGCGGGCCCGGTCCAGCGCGGCGAGGAGGGCGGCGGGTCCTCCGATGGGCAGGTCGCTGACGATGAGCTCGCCCTCCTCACCCTCGGCGGCACCGGTGAATCCGTCGGCGCCCTCAGTCGAGTACTGCGATCCGTCGGTCGAGCCCGGCGCGGCGAACCGCTCGTCCTCCAGGCCCACCACGCGCCGGCCTTCGAGGGCCAGGTGGCGCCGCAGGACCAGGCCCTGGGGATCGCGACCCGTGGCCCGGTAGAAGGGCTCCGCCACGGGGGCCCGCCAGTCGACGACCAGGGGATCATGATCGGCGCTGTGGATGGCCAGCCGGCCGATGTGGAAGGTCTCGGTGTCGAGCCTCTGGGGCCCGGAGCCGTCGGTCAGGGCGGTTCCGTTCTCGCCGCTCTGACCGTTCTCTCCGGTCCGGGCGTGGAACCCTTCGGACCCCTCCGGTATCCGGTCGATCCGTCCGAAGGTCAGGGCCTGGTCCCCGATGTCGAGCTGCTCCAGCCGAGCGAGGCTGGTCCGGACGATGACGTCTCGCTCCGTGCGGGACTGGAACGTGCCGCCCCGGCCCAGGTCGAGGACGCCCTCCAGCATGGTGTTGGCATCGTCCCGCATGGCGTCCAGGCGGGCGTAGGCCAGGTCCACGAACTCCTGCTCGGCCTGCTGCTCTGCTTCCACCCCCACCTCCGATCTCCCTACCCGTCCGGCCCAGGGGAACCCTCGATTGTATGCCCGGCACGGCGGGCTTGCGACGGGGCGCCCTGCCGGTTCACCGGCCTGCTCTCCTAGACTCGGCGGATGGCCGATTCCGCGGATGCACCACAGACGGGTCCGGGCGTGTCGATCCGACCCGACTCCGTCGGGGTCCCTACCGGTCCGACCCCCTGCTGAGGGCGGACGGGACGACAGGTGTGACCGACACGCAGTCGAAACGATTCGACGACACACCCTTCGTCCGGGCCTGTCGGCGTCTGCCCGTGGACCAGGTACCGGTCTGGTTCATGCGCATGGCCGGCCGGTCGCTCCCCGAGTACCGGGCGGCCCGGGGTCCGGGCAGCATCCTCGACGCCATCGCCCAGCCCGAACTGGTGGCCCGTCTGACCCGCCAGCCCGTCGACCGCTACGGGACCGACGCCGCCATCTTCTTCTCCGACATCGTGGTACCCGTGGCCGCCATCGGCTTCGGGGTCGACGTGGCTCCGGGCACCGGACCCGTGGTGGCCGAGCCCTTCGCCGGGCGCCGGGACCTCCAGCGCCTTCGGCCCCTCGAGCCTGAGATCGACACCCCCTACGTCGTCGAGGCCGTGCGGTTGTTGGTTGCCGAGCTCGAGGTGCCGTTGATCGGGTTCGCCGGCGGGCCGTTCACGGTGGCCAGCTACCTGATCGAAGGTGGCCCGTCCAAGAACTTCACCAAGGTCAAGGCCCTGATGCACGGAGACCGTCAGCTCTGGGACGAGCTGATGGAACGGCTCGGCAACCTGGCCCTGGCGTCGCTGCGCTCCCAACTGGACGCCGGGGCCACCGCCGTGCAGGTCTTCGACAGCTGGGCGGGAATCCTCACCCCGGGCCACTACCGCGAGCTGGTGCTACCGGCGACCAAGCGCCTCTTCGCCGAGTTGGAGCGCACCCATCCGGGGACCCCCACCATCCTCTTCGGTGTGGGCACCGGCGAACTGCTGTCCTCCATGGCCACCGCCGGCACCACGGTGGTCGGCGTGGACTGGCGGGTGCCCCTCGATGACGCCCGGCGTCGGGTGGGACCGGACCTCGCCGTGCAGGGCAATCTCGACCCGGCCCTTTGCCTCGGAAGCTGGGAGGTGGCGGCAGCCGAGACCCGCGAGGTCCTCCGGGCCGCCGGCAACCGGCCGGGCCACATCTTCAACCTGGGCCACGGGGTCCTGCCCGAGACCGATCCGGGCATCCTGGAGCAGGTGGTGGAGCTGGTCCACGCCGAGGGCCGTGCCGGTGTCGGGGGCCCATCATGACCGGACCGGTAGCGGCGTCGGAGCCACGGCCCGTCGGCGTACTGGTCATGGCCCACGGGACGCCGGCCACACCCGAGGGCATCGAGTCCTTCTACACAGCCATCCGCCGCGGACGACCCCCCACCCCCGAGCTGTTGGACGAACTGGTCGGCCGCTACCGGGCCATCGGTGGCACCTCACCCCTGACCCGGCGGACGACGGCACAGGTGGACGGACTGGCCGTGGCGCTCGACGACGTCGCTCCCGGGCGGTTCGTGGTCCGTTACGGGACGAAGTATGTCCAGCCCTCCATCGAGGAGGGCGTGACCGCCCTGGGCGGGGCCGGGGTCGGTCGGGTGGTCGGCATCGTCCTCACCCCCCACCAGTCGTCCCTCGGTTCCGGCGAGTACTTCCGCCGGGCCGAGGCGGCGGCGGCATCGGCCGATCCACCTCTCGAGCTGACCGCAGTCCCCTCCTGGCACCGGGCCGACGGGTTCGCCCGCCTCCTGGCCGACCGGACGGCCGCCTGCCTGGCCTCACTGACACCGACCGAGCGCGTGAAGGTGGCCGTGTTCTTCACGGCCCACAGCCTTCCCCTCCGGGTGGTGGCCGAAGGTGACCCCTACCCCGACCAGGTGGCCGAGTCGGCCGCCGACATCGCCACCCTGCTCGACCTGGATGCCCGGCCCGGGCTGAGCTGGGCCGTGGCCTGGCAGAGCGCGGGCAGAACGGCCGACCCGTGGATCGGTCCCGACCTGCTGGAGGAGATACGCAGGGTGGCGGCCGCCGGCGCCACCGCCGTCGTGGTGTGCCCGGTCGGGTTCGTGTCGGACCATCTGGAGGTGCTCTACGACCTCGACATCGAAGCGGACCAGGTGGCCCGGTCGGCCGGCGTGCCCTTGTTCCGGACCCCGTCGCTCAACGACGACCCGCGCTTCCTCGGAGTGCTGGCCGACGTGGTCCGCCGGGCCGCCGCCGACGGCACCGGTCCCCCCAACCTGTCCCGATGAGCTCGCCCGGGTCGGGGTCGCCGTCTCGACCCAGCGTCGCCGTGGTCGGCGGGGGGATCGCCGGCCTGGCCGCCGCATGGGAGTTGGTGGCCGAGGACCGGGGGACCGCTCCCGAGGTGGTCGTCTTCGAGGCCGACGACCGCTTCGGCGGCAAGCTCAGGTCCGAGACCTTCGGCGAACGGCGGGTCGACGTGGCCGCCGACGCCTTCCTGGCCCGCCGACCGGAGGCCACCGAGCTGTGCGGTGAGTTGGGCCTGACCGACGACCTGATCCCGGTCGGGGCCTCGGGGGCGTCGGTGTGGGCCCGGGGTCGGCTGCGGCCGATGCCCGCCGGCCTCAACCTCGGTGTGCCCACCCGCTGGTGGCCACTGGCGCGATCGGGCATCCTCGGGCCGACCGAGTCGGCCCGGGTTCTGCGGGATCTGGTCGTGCCCCATCTGGGCACCGGGCAGACTTTCGGCGACCAAACCGTCGGCGAGATCGTCGGCTCCCGGCTGGGGCGACCTGTCGTGGACCGCCTGGCCGATCCCCTCATCGGGGGGATCAACGCCGGGAACGTCGATGAGCTCAGCGCGGCCACGACGTTCCCGGTGCTGATCGCCGCGTCGCACCGGTCGGGGAGCCTGATGCGCCGGCTGGGTGGGGCCCTCAGCGCTGCCACCCGTTCAGGTCCCGGACCGGGGACCCCGGTCTTCTGGTCACTGGTCGACAGCACCGCCAGTCTGGTCGATTCCCTCGTCGAGGCGCTCGCCGCCCGGGGTGTCGCCTTCCGTCCCGGGACACCGGTGGAGGCCGTGGACCGCGTCACCGGGGGGCCCGGGGCAGGCGTCCGGTGGCGGGTGACCCCCGGGCCGACGGGCGCATCTCCTGACCGTCCTGAGTTCGATGGGCTGATCCTGGCCGCTCCCGCCCCCCGGACCGCGGTGCTGCTCGCACCCCACGCCCCGATCGCCGCGGGCCTGTTGAGCTCGGTCCGCTATGCCTCGGTCGGGGTGGTTACGCTCTCGCTCCCGCAGGGATCGGTTCCCGCACCGCTCGTGGGAACGGGTTTTCTGGTTCCCCGGACGTCGCCCGTGGGCGGCCGGCCCGCCCTGACCACCGGGTGTACCTACCTCGACCGCAAGTGGCCCCACCTGGCCCGACCGGCTGATCGGCTGATCCGGGTATCCGTCGGGCGGTTCGGCGACGACCGGTTGGCCTCCCTCGACGACCGCGGGGTGACAGCCGCCGTCCTCGCCGAGCTGCAGGAACTCATCGGAGTCCGGGCCGAGCCCCTCGACGCCATGGTGACCCGATGGATCGACGCCTTCCCGCAGTTCGAGGTGGGCCACCTGATCAAGGTGGGCCGCATCGAGGAGGACCTGGCCGAGATGGCCGGGCTGGCCGTGGCCGGCGCCGCCCTCCGGGGCGTGGGCATCCCGGCCTGCATCGGGAGCGGCCGTTCGGCTGCCCGCCGGGTGCTGACCTCGCTGGCCGCAGCATCGCACGCCGGCATGCCGTCCGCTGGCTCTCCGCCGGGGCCATGAACGCACCGGTCTCCCCGGTGCCCTCGACCACGACCGACGACCGGCCGGACACACCCCGATGGCGTCCGTCCCGGATCACCATGACCGCGTCCGGGGGGCGGGTGACGCCCCGACCCGGGCGGGTGGTCATCCCCGCCGTCGCCTCCGGCGTCGGCCTCGCCCTCTCCCTCCCCCCGTGGGGCTGGTGGGTACTGGCCTTTCCGGCGGCCGGGCTGCTCTGGTGGCGTCTCGGCGGTCTTCGGCCCCGGACCCGGTTGTGGGCGGGCTGGGTGGCCGGATTGGGGCTGTACGTCCCCGGGCTCTTCTGGGCCCGCTCCTTCACCCTGCCCGGGGCGCTGGTACTGATGGCGGTGGAGGCCGCCTTCGTGGCGGTGGCCTGCCTGGTGGTGCCGTCCGGACCCGTGGTGGCCCGGATGATGGCGTTCCCCGCCGCTCTCACCCTGGCCGAGGCGGCCCGGATGCGGTGGCCGTTCGGGGGCCTGCCCATCGGCGGTGTGTTCCTCGGCCAGGCCGACGGACCGGTCCTCGGGTTGGCCCGCCTCGGCGGACCGCTCGGCCTCACCATCGCCGTCTACCTGGGTGGGGCCGGCCTGGCCGCCGTGACGGCGGCGGGCATGGCCGCGGCCCGGGATGCCACCCGGGTCCGGGCGTTCGCACGCGTCGACCCCGTTCCGGATGGTGATCGGGTGGGCCTGATGGCCGGGGCGGTGGCCGGTCTCGGTCCCCTCGTGATCTCGGGAGGGGTGGCGCTGATGATCGTGGTCCTGGCCGTGGCCGCGGCCGACCATGCCCCGGACGGCGGCCCGGCGCTCGGCACGGTGTCGGCGGCCGCGGTGCAGGGGGGTGGCGCCCGCGGCTACTCCAAGTCCCAGATCAACCCGGCTGTCGTACTGGCCGCCCAGGTGGCCGAGACACCGCGTCCTCGCCCAGCAGGACCGAGGCACGGCGCCCCAGCTGGTGCTGTGGCCCGAGGACGTGGTGTCCCTCGACACCATCCTGGCCGACTCCCCCGCCGAGGACGTACTGTCCGCGCTGGCCCGCTCCCTGCACACGACCCTGGTGGTGGGGGTGACCGAGACCGTCTCGACCACCGCCTTCCGCAACGAGATCGTGGCTTTCGGTCCGGACGGGGCGCTGGTGGCCCGCTTCGAGAAGGTGCACCGGGTACCGTTCGGCGAATACGTGCCCTACCGGAGCTTCTTCGCCCACCTGGGCAACCTCTCGGGCGTCCCCCGCGACGCCATACCCGGAACCGGGACGGGACTGCTCGACACACCGGCCGCCCCTCTCGGGGCCATGGTCTCCTACGAGGTCTTCTATGCCGACCGGGGTCGGGACCCGGTCCGGCACGGCGCCCAACTGCTCATCGTCCCCACCAACACGTCGTCCTACGCCACCGCCCAGGTACCCACCCAGGAGATCGCCGCCTCGATCATCCAGGCCGTCCAGCAGGGCCGGGACCTGCTCCAGGCCTCACCCACCGGCTACAGCGCCGCCATCACCAACCGGGGTCGACTCCTCCAGCGTTCGGTGCTCGGGGCACCCCAGATCGTGGCCGCCACCCTGTCCCGGCGGGACGGCTGGACGGTCTACGTCCGCTTCGGCGACCTCCTCCCCCTGGTCCTGGCCGGGGCCGCCCTGGCCGGTGGGTGGGTGGTGGCCGGGCGGAGCCGTCGGCGGGCCTACTCGTAATACCCCGAGTGGATGTACACGCAGGGGATCCCTTCGGCGTGGAACATGGCGAAGTTGTTGGGATCGTCCTCGAAGGCCAGCCGGAGGTCGAATCCGTAGGAGCGGAGCTCGTCCACGCTGTCCCGCTTGAACCAGGTCACCTGCGAGTAGTCCCCACGGGACCGCATCACCAACAGGTCCCACCGCAGCCCGTAGCGCTCCAGCCAGGCCAGTGTCTGGGGTTGGACACGCATGGGGCGACCGGTAAGCAAGACGACCTGCAGCCGGGGGTCGAGCAGTTCCAGTACCCGCACCAGTTCCCCGATGATGGGATCGTCACCGCAGGCCTCGAAGAAGGCGTCCCAGTCCCGCCGGCCCCGTTCGATGAAGTGTTGGCGACCCACGGCGTCCGACAGCACGCCGTCCACGTCGAAGACCACGGCCTCGCCCGGCGTGTCGACCGGCCCGTTCCTCCAGGCCCAGTTGGGCGGGCCGGACGCCCTCACTCGTCTTGGGGCGACGTCGCGGCCAGACGTCGGATCTCGTCCACCACCGTCGGGTCGGCCAGCGTGGTGGTGTCACCGAGCACGCGGCCGTCGGCCACGTCGCGCAGCAGGCGCCGCATGATCTTCCCGCTCCGCGTCTTCGGGAGCTCGTCGGTGAACACGACAGTCCTCGGCCTGGCGATGGGTCCGATCTTCTCGGCCACGTGGCGGCGGAGGGCCTGACCCTTTTCGTCGTCGGGGGCACCGGCATCAGCCGCGGAGGGTGACGAAGGCCACGATGGCCTGACCCGAGGTGGGGTCGGAGGCTCCGACCACGGCCGACTCGGCCACGCTCGGGTGGTCGACGAGGGCCGACTCCACCTCGGTGGTCGAGATGCGGTGGCCCGAGACGTTCATCACGTCGTCCACCCGGCCCAGCAGCCAGAGATAGCCGTCGTCGTCGATCTTGGCCCCGTCCCCGGCGAAGTACCGACCGGTGAAGCGGCTCCAATAGGTGTCCCGGTAGCGCTCGGGGTCCCCGTAGATGCCCCGGAGCATGGAGGGCCAGGGGCGGGTCAGGGTGAGGTAGCCGCCGCCCCTGTCCACCCGGTTCCCCTCCTCGTCGACCACCTCGGCGCCGATGCCGGGAAGGGGGAAGGTGGCCGAACCCGGCTTGGTTTCGGTGAGGCCGGGCAGCGGGGCGATCATGATGGCCCCGGTCTCGGTCTGCCACCAGGTGTCCACCACCGGGCAGTGACCGCCGCCGATGGTGGTCGAGTACCACATCCAGGCCTCCGGGTTGATGGGCTCGCCCACCGAGCCCAACACCCGCAGCGACGACAGGTCGTGGCCCTCGGGGTACTCGGTGCCCCACTTCATGAAGGTGCGGATGGCCGTGGGCGCGCAGTAGAGGATGGTGACCCCGTAGCGCTCGACGATCGACCACCAGCGGTCCCGATCAGGGAAGTCCGGGGTGCCCTCGTACATGACCGAGGTGGCCCCGTTGGCCAGCGGGCCGTAGACGATGTAGCTGTGGCCGGTGACCCAGCCGATGTCGGCGGCGCACCAGTAGACGTCCCGCTCGGGATGGAGGTCGAAGACGGCGCGGTGGGTGAAGGCCACCTGGGTGAGGTAGCCGCCCGTCGTGTGCATGATTCCCTTGGGGGCGGCCGTGGTGCCGGAGGTGTACAGGATGAAGAGGAGGTCCTCGGCAGCCATGTGCTCGGGTTCGCAGACATCGGCGGGAGCTCCACCGGCCGCGCTGTCCTCGCCGCTCAGCAACTCGTGCCACCAGTGGTCCCGACCGGACTGCATGGCTGGGGTGAGCGTGGCATCGTCACTGCTGATCCGGCGGGCCACCACCACATGGTCCACGCAGGGCGACTCCGACACGGCCACGTCCACGTTAGCCTTGAGCCCCGCCGGCGCCCCCCGACGGAAGCCACCGTCGGCGGTCACCACCACCCGGGCCTGGGCGTCAAGGATGCGGTCGCGCAACGCATCGGACGAGAACCCGCCGAACACCACCGAGTGCACGGCCCCGATGCGGGTGCAGGCCAGCATGGTCACTACCAGCTCGGGGATCATGGGCATGTAGACGGCCACCCGGTCACCCCGCTCCACGCCGAGCCCGCGTAGGACGTTGGCGAAGCGGGATACGTCGACGAGCAGCTGGGCGTAGGTGATGGTGGCGGTGTCACCCGGCTCGCCCTCCCAGTGGAAGGCGACGGTGTCACCCCGCCCGGCGGCAACGTGACGGTCGAGGCAGTTGTACGACACGTTGAGGGTCCCACCGTCGAACCACCGGGCGAAGGGGAGGTCCCAGGCCAGAACCGTGTCCCAGGTGCGGAACCAGTCGAGGGAACCGGCCTGCTCGGCCCAGAATCCGGTCCAGTCGGCCTCCGCCCGCTCGTAGATCCCGGCGTCCCCCATGACCGCCTGCGCCGCAAAGGCGTCGGTAGGGGGGAACACCCGTTCCTCGGTGAAGTAGTCCTCGATGGTGGCTGCCGTCGGTGCCAACGCCCTCCCGGTGGATCCCCCTGCGGTCTGCTCGGCCATGACTCCCCTGTTCGTATCGCGCTGACCAGGGAGAACATCCCGGTCCGCCGACGGCGGCCGGGCGAGTGGGCCCTCCGCCGTCGTGCTTCAGCCTACCGGCGGTGGGCCTCTACGATGGAGGGGCCGTGCGTGCGACCACCCAATCGTCCAGCCCGATCGACCTGGAAGACCTGAGGAAGAGCGCCGTGGCACCCCGGTTCACCGCCGAGCCCGGGGCCGCCCGGGTGGATGTACCCCTCGGACGGCGGGTCATGGTGGTCAGCGACCTCCTGCTCACGCCCGACGCCACCGCCTCGACTCTGGCCGTCACCGCCCAGCTGGCCCGGGCCCTCGACACCTGGGACGGACCGGGGATCCTCATCATCGCCGGGAATCTCTTCGACCTCTCCGGCTGTGCCGCACCGTTGGTCGAGGCCCGACGCTCGATCGAGGCCCACCCGGCCCTGGAACGGGCGCTCAACCGGTTCCTCACCGTGGACGAGCGGCGGGTGATCCGCCAGACCGGAACCCACGAGCCGGGCTACGACACCGACCCCGACGCCGTGGCCAGCATCGCCGCCCGGGGGGTGGAGCAGGCCGGGCCGGTGGACCTCCACCTCCGCACCACCACCGGGACCCGGGTGGTCCGGGTCGAACCGGGTGAGCATGCCTATGCCGCCGGGGGCACCGGGTCCGAGTCCGAGTTCGACCCGGCGGCCGACGCCAAGCCCGGTGCCGTCGGCCACTCCCCCGTGGCCCGGGACTGGCGGACGCTGGCCGCCCAGTCCAGCGAGGAGGCCCCGTGGCTGGCCGGCCTCAACCGCCTGAGCGACCCGTCGGCCCTGTCCCGGTTCGTGGTGTCCCGTACGCTCTACCGACGACTGGGCCGCTACGCGTGGTGGCTGCTGGTGCCCTTCGTCGTAGCCGGCCTGCTGCGGGTGGCGGTGACCCCGTGGGTCTCGGGTCATCTCGGATCGGGGATCACCGCCCGGGCCATCCGCCACGCCCATACCGCAGACCTCGGGGACCAGCTGGTCATCGCCGGCCTCGTCTCTCTGGTCGTCATGGTGGTGCTGGCCCTGGTCCTCGGTCTCCTGAGTCGCCGCATGTGGTCGATCCTTGGGGGTGGAGCCCTCGGGACGGTCCAGTCCGAGGTCGGGCGCCAACGATGCGGCCCGGGACGCGGCCCGCCGCCTGGTCGGCCGGGGCTACGCCGGCCTGATCACGGCGGCCACGTTCCAATCGGAGCTCACCCACCTCGGGGTGGGCTTCTACGCCAACGTGGGCGCCACCGCCGAGGTGGTGGAGGAGCACCGGGGCCGCCTCGGACTGCCGCCGGTCTTCCTCCCGAACCAGCGGGTGAGCTGGGTGGAGCTCGAGACCGGGGCCGAGCTCCACGTCCGGATGCTCCTGGCCCGCAACGAGCTCCGGTCGCCCAACGTCCTGGAGCGGGTGGTCGAGCCGGGGCGGGAACGAGCGGAGCCTGCACCCGTCGCTGGTGGCGTCCTTCCCGATGGGCCAGTCGTGGCCTCCGGCGCCCGATCTCCGCCAGGCCCACCGCCGGACCCGCCGGGTGCGCCGCTGGGCCTCGGCCGCCATCCTCTTCGCCGGCATCGTCGACCTGCTCGACGCCATCACCCCGCCCCTCCGGGGCCGTCTCCACGTGGTGCTCGAGTTCCTCCCTCTCCGGGCCAGCGTGGCGGCCGGCGCCCTCATCGCCATGGCCGGTCTGGCCCTCGTGGCCCTGGGCCGGGGGATCCTCCGCGGCCAGCGCCGGGCCTGGCGGGTGGCCGTCGTCCTCCTCGCCGGGACCATCGTCCTCCACCTCATCGCCGGCGCCGACGTCGAGGAGTCGCTGTTCGCGTTGGCCGTGCTGGTACTGCTCCTGGTCAACCGGCGGGATTTCCAGGCCGCGTCGGACTGGTCCTCGCTGCGGTCGGCCCTGGTCGCCCTGGGCGTGGGCGTGGTCGGGATCACCCTGCTGACCGCGGCGTCCATCGAACTGTTCATCCACATCGGCCACCACCACCACTCCCACATCCCGTGGTGGACGGCCCTGTGGGCGGTTTCCGAACGCCTGGTCGGCATCCAGACCGTGCCCCTTCCCCAGAGAGCCGACCGATTCCTGGCCCCGGCCCTCCTGGCCATCGGGCTCACCATCGTGGCCATCGCCCTGTTCCTTCTGACCCGGCCGGTGGTGGACCGCCGCCTCACCTCGGGCCGGACCGCCGAGTTCCGGGCCCGGGACATCGTGCGGCGGCACGGTGTCTCGACCCTCGACTACTTCGCCCTCCGGTCGGACAAGAAGTGGTTCTTCCACCGGGACAGCCTGGTGGCCTACGCCGTCTACGGTGGCGTGTGCCTGATCTCCCCGGACCCCATCGGTCCGCGCAACGAGCGCGAGCAGGTGTGGGGAGCGTTCCGCAGGTTTGCCGACAGCCACGGCTGGGTCCCCTCGGTAATGGGCGCGGGCGAGGACTGGCTGCCCGTGTACCGAGATTCGGGCATGCACCACATCTACCTGGGCGACGAGGCGGTCGTCCGGGTGCAGTCGTTCTCACTGGCGGGCGGGACCATGAAAGGCCTCCGCCAGGCCCACAACCGAATCAAGAAGTACGGCTATACGGCCACCTTCCACGATCCCGCCCACCTCGATCCGTCGCTCTCGGCCGAGCTCACCGCCCTCATGAGCCTCAGCCGCCAGGGCGAGCACGAGCGGGGCTTCTCCATGATGCTCGGCCGGGTGTTCGACCCCCGGGACACCGGCCTCCTGCTCGCCGTGGTGCGCGGGCCGGACGGGAAGGCCGCGGCCATGTGTCAGTTCGTCCCCGCCCCGGGAATCAGCGGCTACTCACTGGACCTGATGCGGCGGGACCCGGCCGACCACCCCAACGGACTGTTGGACTTCGCCCTCGTCTCGACCATCGAGCACCTGCGGGACGGCGGGTACCAGGGTCTCAGCCTCAACTTCGCCACCTTGCGCTCCACCCTGTCCGGCGACAAGGGCGACGGCACCATGCAACGGGCCGAGCGGTGGTTCTTGAAGAGGCTGTCGAGCTTCGCCCAGATCGAGTCCCTGTGGCGGTTCAACGCCAAGTACGAGCCCGAGTGGCTCCCCCGCTATGTGGTGTTCGACACGGCCGAGCACCTCGTACCCGTGGTCATGGCCATCATGCGGGCCGAGTCGCTGTGGGAGATCCCGGTGCTGGGTCGTCTGCTGGCCGCGGGGGCGGAGAAGCGCATGGTGGCCGCTCAGCAGGAGACCGAGGCCTTCATCGCCTCCTCGTTCGGGACCTGGGAGGACGACGACGGACCCGAAGGAGGGAATCCGCCCCCGGGTCGAGGGGCCGGCGACACGACCGTGCCGACCAGCCCGGCCGCCTGAACGGGCCGGGGCGGTCCGCGGCGACCCGGCCCTCAGACCGGGACGGGAGCCGGAAGTCCCATGGGGTTGGGGAACGGGATCTCCCCGCCGGCCGTCACCTGGGCGGACACCGCGGCCAGCATCCGGTGGGCGTCAGCGGCCTCGGTCTCGGACAGGGCGGTGAACGGCGGGGCGGCCAGCTCGTCGGTGGTCCGCTCGATCGAGCGCCGGAGTTCGCGGCCGAGTGGCGTGATCCGCCCCCCTTCGACCAGGCCGCGCCGCTCGAGTCCCATCCGGGCCTCCTCCCACTCGCCGGTCGACCAACCCCGGTGCTCCTGGAACATCGGAGCCGGGAGCCCTTCGGACAGGGCGAAGAGCACCAGAGCCTGGCATCCACCGAGCCCGGCCGCGGTGAGCACGGCGACATGTCCGTCCCCCCGGTGCTCCCGCAGACACGTGCATGCCTGCCAGAGCGCCTCGACGGGAGGCCCGACCACCTCGAGGTCGCGGTTGGCGCTGAACAGCACCCGGCCCGACCCGTCTGCGGCCGCCACCACCCGGGCCAGGAGGGGTCCGAGGCGGCCGGCGACGTCGTCCACCGAGGGATCGAGCCGCCGGAGCGCCGCGCCGGCGCCCTGTCGTCGGGCGGCCAGCACGGCCGGGGGCTGTGCGAAGGACCAGGCGTCAGGAAGGGACCGCCGCACCATGGCGGGGTGGAAGTTGAAGAACGTGGCGGTGGCCGTCGCCGGCCCCACCGCACCCACCGGCGCCACACGGGCGGCGAAGTAGGCCATCCAGAAGCCGCGCAGGCCGGTGGCGGCCAGGGCCAGTCGGGACTCGCCGGCGAAGTAGGTAACGGCGTGGACGGGCTCGATGACCCGCCACCACGCCCGGGCGTCGGGCCCGTGCGTCGGGGGCGCCGGCCCGCTCACTCCTCGGTGCCGCCTCCCGGTTCCGGACCCGGGGCCGCGCCCGACGGGCCGGTCACCGCCGCGACCCGTGGACCCCCTCGGGCGAACAGGCCAACCAGTCCGACCACGGCCAGGGTGACCAGCACCACGACCACCGCCACCAGTGTGGTGGGGTTGCCCCAGATGACCAGAATCACCAATCCGACGGCCAGCACCAACCACTGGAGAGCCTTGCGGTGGAGGGCCACGAAGTCGTGGACGGGTCCGCCGGTGATCCATCCGGGCTTGTTCATGCCCCCGACCTTCGCCCGTATCCAGGCGTTGCCGACGAGCACCGCGACGAAGGCGATCAGTGCGGCCACGATGAGGATGATGCGCACGGCATCGCGCAGATTGGCGGTGACGATGTCGATCACCGCCGCCTGGGCCGTCGGGGACTGCGGCGGCTTGATGCCGGACAGGTACTGGTTCCGTCCAACGGCGATCAGGACGAGGATGAGGGCCATGGACAGGGCCAGCCCGACGGCGGCCCGCACCAGTCCTCGCCGTCGGTCACGGGCCAGCACCACGGCACCGGCGAAGAACAACAAGGTGATGATCGGGAGCACGATGGCCAGTTTGTTGAGGAACTTCACCAGCTTCTGGATGTGCACCAGGCTGTCCGACTGGAACAGCACGAAGTTGAGGCCCTTGACCGCCGGCACCTTGTTGAAGACGGTGATCCCCTTGCCGTCGAGGGCCTCCTTGGCCTTGGCCTCGACCTGGCCCAGATCGATGGTGATCCGCCCGTTCCTGGTACTGACCGCACCCTTCTGGGTGCCGGTCAGGACGTTGACGAGCTGTTTGTGCGACGCCCGGTTTGCGGTGATCCACAACTGCTCGAACTGGGACGACTGCACCAGTTTGAGGGTGACCGAGTAGGCGACGCTCTTCACCTCGTCGGTGATCGGCGTGACCAAGAAGCCGGCCTTGGCCGGCAGGGCACCCTTGACCCGCTGGCTGAGGTCGGTCCTGGCGATCAGCTCCTCGCTCACCCGGGTGGCCACCTGGGTCTGGATGGCGGGGTTGCTGGCCAACGGGGCCACCGTGCTCACGTAGGCGTCGGTGTTCAACAGCTGGTTCCGGGCGAAGACGACCATCACCGAGACCACGGCCAACAGGCAGGCCAGAACGACCAGCACCCACGACAGGATCCGCCTCCACAACGGGCCCTTGATCCCTCTGGGGGAGGCGCCGGCCTGCTTCAGCTCGTCGTTCTCGTGCTGGAGCTCCTCGACCTGCTGGTGGAGGGCTTCTACGTCGGTAGCGGTCTCGTCATCACCGGAGGGCACCGGGCCACTGTACCGGCGCCGTCCCGCAGAGACCGGGACCTGATGGCGACCCACCGGGCCGGGACGGACCACCGCCCCGACCCCGGCTTGGAGGGGTCGTCGACGCGACGGGCCGGACGCGACGACGACCGTCTCTGGTGCCTTCGGCACCAGAGACGGTCGTCGAGCGGATCAGGCAGCGGGGCCGCCGTCTCCGCATGACACGCGGGTGGCTCAGCCGAGGATCTTGGCCTTCTGTGCCTCGAACTCGGCCTCGGTCAGGACGCCCTTGGACTTGAGATCGGCCAGCTTGGCCAACTCGTCGGCGCTGTTGCCTCCCGAACCGGCGGCCTGCTTGACATAGTCGTCGAACGCCTTCTGCTGCGATTGGGCCTGCTTCTCGGCTCGCTCGTGCATACTTCCGCCGCGGGCGATCAGGTAGACCAGGACCCCGAGGAACGGGAGGATGATCACGAACAGGACCCAGAGGGCCTTGGCGAACCCGCCGATGTCATGGCTCCGGAAGATGTCCATGAAGATGAAGATGAGGAGCCAGATCCACAGGACGAAGAAGAAGAACTCCAACATGGTCCAGAAGATGCTGAGCAGGGGATACGTATAGGCAAGCATGGTCGCTGGTGCTCCTTGGTTGGGGACGACCAGTCACCATAGTGTCGAATCGGGCGAATTGGCGGTGATCGACCTCGTTCCGCCCGGGCCCGCTGCGACCCCTCCCGGGTCCCACAGAGGATCCCGACCGGACGTGGAGGTCACCACGGCTCCACCCGCCAAGCCCGGGCGTGCCGTCGATTCGGCGTAATGTCCTCGGGACAGACGGCCGACGTCTGTCCTCAGACGAGCAAAGGGGACCGGTGGACCAGGAACGGGCTGGATCGTGAAGGCGGGCGCACCCCGATGAGTTCGGTCCCACCGACCGACCCACCGATCGTCACTCCCCCCGGGTCGGCCGCCCCGGACCCAGCCTCGGCCGCGGCGGCCGTCGACCCCATGGCCATGCTCCGATCCCGCAGCTATGTACAGCTCCTGGTGCTGGCCGCGATCCTCGGGGTCCCGGTCTCAGTGGTCGCCTACTTCTTCCTCAAGTTGGTGGCCCTCCTCCAGAACTGGTTCTTCACCCTGCTGCCCAAGGAGCTCGGCTTCAGCGGTACCCCGGTGTGGTGGCCGCTGCCGCTGCTGGCCGTCGCCGGCGTCCTGGTCGGTGCCACCATCACGTACCTGCCCGGCACGGCCGGCCACAAGCCGGCCGAGGGGTTCAAGGCCGGTGGGGCACCCACGTCGATGGAGCTCCCCGGGGTGATCCTGGCCTCGCTGGCCACCCTCAGTTTGGGCGTGGTGCTCGGCCCCGAGGCACCGCTGATCGCCATCGGTGGAGGCCTCGGGGCGCTGGCTATCCACCTGGTCAAAAAGGACGCCCCGCCCACCGCGGCCGTGGTCATCGCCTCGGCCGGCAGCTTCGCCGCCATCAGTGCCCTGCTGGGCTCGCCCATCATCGCCGCCTTCCTCCTCATGGAGGCCTCGGGGCTGGGCGGTCCGATCCTCGGCCTGGTGCTGGTACCCGGCCTGCTGGCCGCCGGAATCGGGACGCTCATCTTCATCGGCCTGGACTCCCTGACCGGATTCGGGAGCTTCTCCCTGGGCATCCCCGGCCTGCCTCCGTTCAGCCACCCCACCGGGGCCATGTTCCTCTGGGCCATCGTCTTTGGCCTGGTCGCCGCCCTGCTCGGCACGGCCATCCGGTTGCTGGCCCTGGTCCTCCAACCGGTGGTCGAGAAGCGCATGGTGGCCCTCATGCCGGTGATCGGCCTGGGGGTGGCCGGCTTGGCCATCCTGTTCACCGAGGTCAGCGGGCACGGGCTCTCCAACGTCCTGTTCTCGGGCCAGTCGGCCCTGCCCGATGTCGTCCTCCACGCCTCGGCCTGGACCGTCGGGGCCCTCATCCTGCTGGTGGCGTGCAAGTCGGTGGCCTACGGCCTCTCGCTGTCGAGCTTCCGGGGCGGGCCCATCTTCCCGGCCATGTTCATCGGCGGGGCCATCGGGGTGGCCGCCTCCCACCTGCCCGGCCTGTCGCTCGTCCCGGCCGTGGCCATGGGCATCGGGGCCATGGCCACGGTCATGCTCAAACTGCCCATGACCTCCACCCTCTTGGCGACGCTCCTGCTGTCCAGCGACGGCCTGAGCATCGCGCCGCTGGTCATCGTGGCCGTGGTGGTCACCTATGTGGCCAGCGCGTGGCTCCCGGCCACGCCGGCCGATCTGCGCCGCACATCTGCCCACCGGGCCGGGGCCGACACCACGACAGCAGCGGTGTGACCGGCCGGTGATCATCGTCCACATCATCGCCGCCCTGTTCGGCGTGGCCCTGGTCTTCGCCGTGCTCATCTCGGCCCTCGAGACCGTCGTGCTCCCTCGCAACGGCTACACGCGGATCGCCCGGTTCGTCTTCGCCGTCGCCGATCGGATTCTCGTCCGCACCTGGAGGAACAAGGACCGCGAGATCAACCTACGGGCGCTCTACGCCCCGGTGGCTCTGGTCAGTCTGCCCCTGGTCTGGATGCTCTCGGTCACCTTCGGCTTCTCCTTCATCTTCTGGGCCATCAGCCACGACAAGCCCCAGCGCTCCTTCGAGATCAGCGGTTCGTCCCTGTTCACGCTCGGATTCGCCGAGCCCGAGGGCACGGCCCGCATCTGGCTGACCTTCGTCGAGGCCACCATCGGTCTGGGCCTGGTGGCCCTGCTCATCAGCTACCTGCCCACCATCTACGCCGCCCATCACGAGCGCGAGAAGGGGATCAGCGTGCTGAAGCCCTTCGCCGGCACCCCGCCCACCCCGATCAACCTCCTCGCCAACCTGCAGCTCCTCGACGCCCTGGACAACCCCGATCTGTGGCGAACCTCGGCCAACTGGATCCTCGACCTCGACCAGACCCACACCGCCTTCCCCGCCCTGTGCTACTTCCCCGAGTCGTCCCCCGAGGAGTCGTGGGTGGCGTCGGTGGGCTCCCTCCTGGACGGCGCCGCCCTGCTGCTCTCGGCGTCGGACTTCAGTACCGAAGAGCACGCCGCCGACGAGATCAAGGGCCCGATGATGGCCCTGGCCTACGGGCTGCCCACCTTGGTGACCATCGGGCGGTCGGCTGGCCTGCCCATCGAGCGCCCGGTGCTGGTCATGACGCTCCTGTCCCGGGCCGGCGAGCCGGCCCCGGACATCTCACTGCGCCGGGACGAGTACCTAGAGGCGCTCGACCGGCTCCATCCGCTGCTGCCCGTCCCCGAGGCCGAACGGGACCGGTGCTGGCGACGGTTCGCCTGGCTGCGCTCGGGCTACGACGAAGCCCTCCGGGGTCTGGCCGGCCTGACCCTGGCGTCGCCGGCACCGTGGACGACCGACCGGCCCGCCCGGGTGGGCCGTCCCCGCATCTTCACCAACCGACCCATCACCATCGACTGGACGGTACCGCCCGAAGCCCATCCGGACTGAGCAGACCCGACGGGATCCGCACCGTCGGCCGGTTCAGACGCCGGTCTCGGCCTCGACCGCCCCGCTGGCGATGGCCGCGGTGAGGGTGGCGAAGTCCCGCTCGTTCTGGTCGGCGTAGGCCGCGGCGAACTGGCTCATGGCCCGGTCGAACCGGTCCCCGTTGCCGAGATAGGCACTCATGGCGATGGCGTCACCGGAGCGGGCGTGGGCCCGGGCCAGCGCCCAGCCGCACATCTGTGCGTAGATCCCCAGCGCCTCGGGGGTCATGGTCTCGACCACGACCGATCCCTTGCCGTCCCACAGCTGGCGCAGATAGAAGTCACGGGTGACGCCGTCATCGCCGGTGAACTTGTCCCACCCGAGGAAGATGTCACTGGCCCCCTGCATGAGCCGTTGGCCTTCCACCACCCGTCGGCCGTGGTGGGGGTACTCACTTCCGCCGAGGAACGGCTCGCCCACCGCCGCCTCGGCCTCCTTGATCTGCAGGAAGAGGGGGTCAGCGTTGTCGCGGCCCACGAACAGGGCCACCCAGCAGCGGGTGCCGACGCTGCCCACCCCCACCACCTTGCGGGCCAGATCGACGAAGTCGTACTTCTCCAGCAGCCGCTGCCGGTCGCCGGAGAGCGTGTGGCGGTACTGGGTCAGCGAGTCGTAGAGGTGCTCGACGGTCTGCTTCGAGTACACGTCGGTGAACAGCGACTCGGCCGGGACGATCAATGGGGGGTTCTCCACGAACCGTAACCGGCCGTCGACCTCCACGGTCAGCTTGGCCAAGGCGGCCAGGTGGTCCTTGGACTGGGCCTTGGAGATGGTGCGCTGGAATCCCCGGGTGATCTTGGGCCCGGCCTCGGCACCCCATCGGGCCACCATCGTGGCCTGGTCCAGGCGGAGATACCAGATCTGCAGGTCCCTCATGGCGGCGAACTCGGTCAACGCCGTCCGGTAGGAACACGATCCCTGCTCGACGGCTGACGCCCGTTCGGCGCGGTCGAAGCCCCGGCTGCGGGCGGCGATCTCGATGCTGGCCGCCAACCGTTTGATGTCCCACTCGAACGGTCCCGGGATGGTCTCGTCGAAGTCGTTGACGTCGAAGATCAGGTCGCGGCTCGGGCGCGGCGTAGAGCCCGAAGTTGGCCAGGTGGGCGTCGCCGCACAACTGCACCACCAGTCCGGACTGGTCCTCGGTGGCCAGATCGGCGGCCATCACCGCGGCCGCCCCCCGGAAGAAGGCGAAGGCCGATGCCGCCATCCGGCCGTAGCGGATGGGGACGAGTTCCGGGATGCGGCTGGTCCCCTGCAGGGCCAGGATCTCCAGGGGGTCGGTCCGGTCCGGCGAGGGGGACCACTCGCCGTGCCGCGATCGGGGGACCTTGGCCCGGGCCTGCCGCCCGAATTCCGCCCGTTCTGCCGGAGTCGACTGTCGCATGGGTCCATTCTCCCACTACCAGGGGCGTTTCGGCCCCGAGGCGGGTCAGAACCGCTCGTTACCGGGGCGGATGGGGGCGGAAATGGGGTGGCCCCGGGACCCACCGGAGGCACCCCAATCGGCTCAAGTAAACACCCGTTGCCGCCGATGCTTCCGGAGAGATGTAGGTCGGAATCGGAGTGGCGATGTCGAGGATGCCTGGTCACCCAGACGGCGAACGTGGCACGGCCGGCGTCGCTACCGGCCACCCCGGGACAGACGGTTCGACGGGTTCGACGGGCAGGCGGTATCTGAATCCCAGGATGCTGGCCTACCTGATGGGTCCGGCGGCCCTCGGCGCACTCCTCCTCCTCATGCGCTTCGGGGAGGCGGCCCGCGAGTCGGCCTGGCTGTGGCTGGCCATCTTCATCGTCATCCCGCTGGTCAGCGTGGGAGCCGACCGCCTCTACGACGCCACGCCCACCCAGGCTCGGCTCCACCTCCGCATCGCCGTCCAGGCCGCCGCCGTCACCGTGGTCATCTACCTGAGCGGATGGGGACCGGTCCTGTGGGGGGCCTACGCCTTTCTGGCCCTGGAGAATGTGTCCCGTTCCGGCTCCCGGGTGTGGCGGATCACCGCCTTGTGGAGCCTGGTGGGCATCGGGCTGGGCCAGATGGCCGTGTGGCAGAAGGTGTTCCCGTCGTTCCTCTCGCTCTCCCAGGCCAACGCCCTGGCCCTCATGGGCGCCTTCATCCTGCTCTTCGTCATCCGCATGGCCGGCGCCACCATGGAGCAAAAGGAGCGGGCCGAGGCCACCACCCGCCTGTCCGAAGACCGGTTCCGCTCGCTCATCCAGCACTCCTCGGACGCCACGCTGGTCCTCGGAGGGGACGGTGTGTGCACCTACGTGAGCCCGGCCATCACCACACTGCTCGGGATGCTGCCCGCCGAGCTCATCGGGGTCCAGCCCACCGAACTGGTCCATCCCGAGGACCGGGAGCGGGTCACGGCGCGACTGGGCTCCCAGTTGGGCACCCCGGCCGACAACGTGCTCGTGCAGTTCCGGATGCTCTGCCAGGACGGCGGCTGGCGGGAGGTCGAGGCCGTGGTGTCCAACCAGCTGGACCGGCCCTCGGTGAACGGGTACGTGGTCAACATCCGCGACATCACCGAGCGCAAGGAGTTCGAGGCCCTCCTGGCCCACCGCGCCCTCCACGACCCCCTGACCGGACTGCCCAACCGGCAGCTCATCCTCGACCGGACCGAGCAGATGTTGGCCCGGTCACGGCGATCGGGCCAGCCGGTGGCGGCCTTCTTCATCGATCTCGACCACTTCAAGGACGCCAACGACTCGCTGGGCCATGAGGCCGGGGACCGGCTCCTCCAGGCGGTGGGCGACCGCTTCGTCTCCATGTTCCGCGCCGACGACAGCGTCGGCCGCCTGGGCGGCGATGAGTTCGTCGTGCTGGCCGAAGGGATCTCGCTCAGTCTCGGACCCGAGCCCATCGCCGAGCGGATCTGCGAGACACTCCGTCAGCCGTTCGTGATCCCGGGCTATGAGGATCTCCCCATCACGGTGACCGCCAGTATCGGCATCGCCACCGGGCAGCGGGAATCGGCCCAGGAACTGCTCCGCGATGCCGACGTGGCCCTCTATCTGGCCAAGGGCAAGGGACGGAACACCTCGGTCGTCTTCGAATCGTCCATGCAGACCGCCGCCATCGACCGACTGGCCCTCAAGTCGGACCTCGACACCGCGGTGTCGGCCGAACAGTTCTTCCTCCTATACCAGCCGATCTTCGATCTGAGCGACGGTGGGATCCGGGCTGCCGAAGCCCTCCTCCGCTGGCAGCACCCGACCCAGGGCGTGATCTCGCCGCTGGACTTCATCCCGGTGCTGGAAGAGTCCGGTCTCATCGTCGACGGTGGGCCGCTGGGTCCTCCACCAGGCGTGCATGCAGGCCTCCCGCTGGCGGGCCGAGGGCCATGCCCTGTCGGTGTCGGTCAACGTGTCCATGCGCCAGCTCGAGTCCATGTCGTTCGTGGACCACGTCGCCGAGGCCCTGGCCCTGGCCGATCTCGACCCGGCCCATCTGACCCTCGAGATCACCGAGTCGAGTCTGATGCGTGACGCCGAGGCCACGGTCAACCGTCTCCGTCGACTGAAGGAGCTGGGGGTGATGATCGCCATCGACGACTTCGGCACCGGCTACTCGTCGCTGGCCTACCTGCGGCAGTTCCCGGTCGACGTGCTGAAGATCGACGGCTCGTTCGTGGCCGAACTGGACGGCTCCCCCGAACGGGCCGCCCTGGTGCACACCCTGGTCGAGCTGGGCCGCATCCTCGGCCTCATCACCCTGGCCGAAGGTATCGAGGAGGCCGTCCAGCTGCGTGGGCTTCGCGCCGAGCTCTGCGACCGGGGTCAGGGCTTTCTGGTCTCCCCCCCGGTGCCCCCCACCGCGTTCACCGAGCTGCTGAACCGGGACCCGTCCCCGCTCGCCGCCCTGGCCAACGGCGTCGATCCCGCCGGGATCAGCCGCTGACCGAGCCGTCCCGCTCAGAGTGGCGGAGCGGACTGGCGGCGAGCCTTCTTCCTCCGCTGCCGGAGCAGGATGACCAGACGGTCCACCAGGGCGCCCAGCAGGGCGGCGATGAGCAACACCCAGATGAGGCTGATGCGGGTGCTGAAGAAGACGAACCCGACCTTCACCGTCTGGCTGTTGTCGAGGACGAAGGCGATGAGGAGGACCAGAGCGATGCCGGCCACGGCCAGGCGGACGATCTCTTTGTTCTCCCGCTTGTTGCCGGGCCTGCGGCCCCGCGACCCCGAGTCGGGAACTCCGGGAGAATTGACCATGGCTCACTCCTTCACCTCGTCGGGTGCGGGGCGCCCGCCCGGTCGACAGTACCCGGGGAGGGCCCGGGGGGTGAGGATCCGACCGACCCGACCCGGTCGGGCCGGGGGCGGCTCGGCCTAGGTGAACAGCAGGGTGGCCTGGTGGGCGAAGTCCAAGATGGGCTCGGGGATGATCCCGAAGACCACGGTGAAGCCCACGCACAGGCTGATCGACACCGTGGTGAGCAGCGGGACGGGAACGGCGCCGCGTTGGCGCACCGCCTCGGCCGGCTCGTCGTCGGTGAGGACCGAGAGGCTGGCCAGGCCGTCGACGGTGACCGAATCGGCGTCGGCGTCCAGGCCGGTCCCGGTGACCGCGTCGGTGCCCGGTTGCGGGCCGAGGGTCACCGGTCGACGCTGGGGCCCCGGCGTCGCCGTCCACGGGGTCGGCGACGGCTCCCACCGGCGAGTACATGGTCACCGCCACCCGGAGGTAGAAGAAGGCGGCCACGGCCGCCGAGACCATGGCGATGGCGGCCAGGGCGTAGCCGTGGGTGGCCACGACCGCCCCCACCACCCCGAACTTGGCCAGGAACCCGGTGGTGAAGGGGATGCCGGCCTGACCGAGTAGCAACACGGCGAAGGCCAGGGCCAACAGGGGCTGGCGCTGGGCCAGACCCCGGTAGTCGGTGATGGTGTGGCCGGTGTCCCCGTCACGGGCCATCACGGTGATCACGGCGAACGACCCGATGGTCAAGAAGGTGTAGGCGAACAGGTAGTAGAGGGCGGCCGACACCCCGCGGGTGGTGGCCGCCTCCACGCCCGAGGAGGATGAAGCCGGCGTGGTTGATGGAGGAGTAGGCCATCATCCGCTTGACGTCTTTTTGCATGAGGGCCACCACGGCCCCCACCACCAGGCTGAGGATGGCCAGGCCCCAGATGATGGGCTGCCAGTCGGTCCGCACCGTCCCGAAGGTCGAGACGAACACCCGGAGCAGGGCGGCGAACGCCCCGACCTTGGCCACCGCGGCCATGAACCCGGTCACCGGTGACGGGGAGCCCTGGTAGACGTCGGGCGACCACATGTGGAAGGGCACGGCGGCGATCTTGAAGCCGAAGCCCACCAGCAGCAGGGCCAGACCCCCGAGGAGCACGCCGTTGTTGGCGATGACGTTCTTCGACAGGTAGTCGGCGATCTGGGGCAGGTTGGTCGATCCGGTGGCCCCGTAGATGAGGGCGATCCCGTAGACGAAGACGGCCGAGGAGAAGGCGCCGAGCACGAAGTACTTGAGGGCGGCCTCACCGGACTCGGCCCGCTTGTGGTTGAAGGCGGCCAGCACGTAGAGGGCGATGGACATGATCTCGAGTCCGAGGAACACCACGATGAGGTCGTTGGCCGCACCCATCATCATGGCCCCCGAGGCCGACATCATGGCCAGGACGTGGTACTCGGGGCCGTCCACGCCCTCGCGGCGCAGGTAACCGTCCCCGACGAGGGCCGACAGCAGCACGGCGATGGCTACGGTGATCTGGACGAAGACGTCGAAGCCGTCGAAGGCGATGGCCCCGGCGATGGTGACCGAGGGTCCGTGGGTGACCACGTGGTCCCACTGGACGAGGGCGGCCACGAGGGCGGCGATCGAGGTCACCGACGCCACCAGGGTCCCCGTCCCCACTCCGAGGATCTTGCGGAACAGCGAGGACACCACCATCAAGAGCACCGCCCCACCCATCATGATCAGCATGGGGAGAATGCTCAGGTAGTCGACGTGGGGCGTGTGGATGATCGGGGCCACCGCCGCCGTCGCCACCGCCAACAGGGAGGGCATCACGGGGCTCCTTCCGCCCGAGGGCGAGGTCAGCGGAGGATCAGGCCGGCCGGCCCAGGGCCGGCCGCGCGCTAGGGCAGCCGGGACGGGCGTGTTCGTGACCCGGTCGACGTGGACGACCAGTTGGTTGACCGAGGGGGTGATGCGGTCGAGCACCGGCTTGGGGAAGACCCCGAGGAACACGATGGCGATGATCAGCGGGGCGATGATCAGGCGTTCGCTCCAGCTCAGGTCGCGGGTCTTGGCCTTGTCCTCTGCGGTGGGCTCGCCGTGGAACACCTGCTGGAAGGCCCACAGGAGGTAGACCGCGGCGGCGATCACGCCCATGATGGCCACCACCGCCCACCAGCGGTGGGCCACGAAGGTGCCGATGAGGATGAGGAACTCACCCACGAACCCGTTGAGCCCGGGCACCCCGATGGAGGCCAGCATGGCCACGGTGAACACCCCGGCCATCACGGGCGCCGGCGACTGGAGTCCCTTCAGGGCGGAGACCTGCCAGGTCTTGCGGCGCTCGTAGATCCAACCCACCAGGATGAACAGGGTGGCAATGATCAGTCCGTGGTTGACCATCTGGAGCACGCCACCGGTCAGCCCTTGGCTGTTGAGGGCGAAGGTCCCGAGCACGATGAAGCCGATCTGGGCCAGGGACGAATAGGCCAGCAGGCGCTTCAGGTCGCGCTGGGCACACGCCACGACGGCGCCGTAGAGGATGCCGATGGTGGCGAGCGTGAGAAGCCACGGTGCCAGGGTGCGGGTGGCCTGGGGGAAGAGGTTGAGGTCGAAGCGGATGATCCCGTAGGTGCCCAGCTTGGCCATGACCGCGGCCAGCAGGACCGCACCCGCGGTCGGGGCCTCGGCGTAGGCGTCGGGTGACCAGGTGTGGAACGGGAAGATGCGGCGCTTTGACGGCGAAGGCCGCCGTGAAAGCCAGGAACAGCAGGACCCCCTCGGTGCCCGAGAGGTGGGTGTGCATGAGCGCGGGGAGCTCGAAGGTCAGCACCCCGGTCTGGGACTGGTGGAGGAAGGCCACGGCCAGGATTCCCACCAGCAGGAATGCCGATCCGGCGAACGTGTAGACGAAGAACTTGATGGCGGCATAGCCCCGCCGCGCGTAGCCCCAGCCGCCGATGATGAAGTACGCCGGCACCAGGGTCAGCTCGAAGAAGAGGAAGAACAGGACCAGGTCGAGGGAGACGAAGCTGCCCATGCAGGCCGCCTCCATGAGCAGGATCCACGCCACGAAGGCGCGGGGGTCCCGACGCCCCCGTGCACCCAGGATGGTCAGCGGGAAGAGGAGGGCTGTCATCACCACCAGGAACAGGGAGATTCCATCGATGCCGAGCGACCAGTGGATGCCCAGCTGCTTGGCCCAGACATGGTCGGACACCAGCTGGTAGCCACCGAAACCCACCTTGAACTGGCCGGCGATGACCACCGACAGGACGAGGGTGAACAGGCCCACCAGGGACCCGACGGCCTCGTGGAAGCGCTTGGCCACCAGGTGGGGCGGGATGAGGGCCACCACGGCGGCGCCGACGGCCGGGGTCAGCACCAGGACGGTCAGGAACGGGAAGTGCGAGGTCGACGACATCAGCCCCACCACATCCGGGTGAGCACGAAGGCCAGGATCAGCACGGTGCCGAGCACGATGCCGAGCACGTAGTTGCGGACGTACCCGGTCTGGGTCCGGCGTAGCAGCGCCCCCGACCGGCGGACCAGTGTGGCCACGCCGTTGACCCCGCCGTCGATCACCTTGGGGTCGACCACGTCGGCACTGAAGGCGGCCAGCCGCGCCAAGGGCCGGCCGAAGACGGCGTCGTAGAACTCGTTGATGTACCACGAGTACCGGAGGAATGGCACCTCGAGCTGCGGGCGCTCGGCGACGTTCATCCACAGCCGGAGGCCGATGAACACGCCGACGACGGCGATGACGGCGTCGGTGATGCCCAGGGTCCACAGCGCCCCGGTGCTCAGGTGGTCGTCGAACAGGTTGGAACCGAACACCGGGTCGATCCACTTGGCCAGAGAGAGGTGGTTGTTGGACACGGCCAGCAGGCCGGCAAAGGCGGCGAAGAAGGCCAGGATCCACAGCGGGATGACCATGATGCGGGGCGACTCGTGCGGCTCGGTGATGGGCCCCTCGGCGTGTTTGGCGTCGGGCATGTCGGTGTCCACGTCGATGGGCACCTCGGCGGCCCACCGGTCCCGACCGAAGAAGGCCAGACCGGTGAGGCGGCTCATGTAGTAGGCGGTGAGCAGGGCGGTGACGAGGCCCAGACCCCACAGGGCGGGGTGGGCCACCCAGGTGTTCTCCAGCACGTCGCCCTTGGCCCAGAACCCCGACAGCGGGGGTACGGCGGCGATGCACAGCCAGCCGATCCCGAAGGTGATGAAGGTCAGCGGCATGTAGTGGCGCAGGTTGCCCATGCGCTTCAGGTCCTGCTCGTCGTGGAGGCCGTGGATGGCCGAGCCGGCCCCGAGGAACAGGAGGCCCTTGAAGAAGGCGTGGGCCACCATCAAAAAGATGGCCGCCGTGTACGCCCCGCACCCGATGGCCAGGAACATGTAGCCGAGCTGGCTGACCGTCGAGTAGGCCAGGACTTTCTTGATGTCCTGCTGGGCACAGGCGATGGTGGCGGCCACGAAGGCCGTCAGTCCGCCCACGATGGCCACGGTCAGCGCCGCCGAGCTCGAGGCGTGCAACAGCGGATTGATCCGGCACAGGAGGTACACCCCGGCGGTCACCATGGTGGCGGCGTGGATGAGGGCGGAGACCGGAGTGGGGCCCTCCATGGCGTCGGCCAGCCAGGGGAACAGCGGGATCTGGGCCGACTTGCCCATCACTCCCACCAGGAGCAAGAGGCAGATGGCGGTGATGTATCCCGATCCGATCTGGTGGAGGTGGGAGAAGATGGTGGTGTACTCCAGCGAGTGGATCCGCTCGAAGACCAGAAAGATGGCCAGGAGGAAGCCGACGTCGCCGATCCGGTTGTAGACGAAGGCCTTCTTGCCGGCGCTGGCCGCGGACTCCTTGGTGAACCAGAACGACACCAGCCAGTAGGAGCAGGTGCCTACACCCTCCCAACCCACGAAGGTGACCAGGAGGTTGGACCCCAGGACCAAGATGAGCATGGAGGCCACGAACAGGTTCATGTAGAGGAAGAACTTGGAGTAGTCCTTGTCCCCTTTCATGTACCCGATGGAGTACAGGTGGATCATGGTGGAGATCCCGGTGATGAACAGCACCATGGTCATGGACAGGGGGTCGACGAAGAGCCGGGCGTGGACCTGGAGTGTGTCCACCGGGATCCACGTCCACAGGTTCTGGGTGTAGGTCCGGACCGGGGCGTTGACCGTGAGGAGGTCGAGGTAGACACCCACCGAGACCAGGAAGCTGGCCCCGATGAAGGCCGTGGCCACCCCGCCGGCGGCCGGGTCCCCGAGCCGCCGACCGGCCACCAGCTGGACGGCGAACCCGACCAGGGGCAGCAAGATGATCAGGTACGTCACTCCGAGCATCGTCCGGTCAGCCCTTCATCAGGTGGAGATCGTCGGCGGTGGCGTTGGCCCGACGGCGGAAGATGGCTACCACCAGGCCCAGCCCCACCACCACCTCGGCCGCCGCCACGACCAGCACGAAGAAGACCAGCACCTGGCCGCCGATGTCGTGCAACTGCCGGGCGAAGGTCACGAAGGTCAGGTTGGCGGCGTTCAGCATCAGCTCGACGCACATGAACATGACCAGCACGTTCCGCCGGACCATGACACCGAGGGCTCCGATGGAGAACAGGATGACGCTGAGTCCGAGGTACCACCCGGCACTGATGGTCATGGCCGGGCCTCCTCGGCTGATGGGGTCGTGGCGGAGTGGGTGGTGGCGCGGTATGCCGTGTCTCCGGGACTCGGATCTGCGGCCGCTCCGGTAGCCCCGGCTGATTCCGGGGCGGTCACCGTCCCGGCACCTCCTTCGGCCGGTCGGTCGGTGTCCCCTCCCGGATCGTCGGTATCACCGGCGTCGCCGCCGACGGTGTTGGCCGGTGCCGGTGGTCGGCGGGCCAGCACCACGGCCCCCACCACGGCGATGACCAGCAGGGCCGCGGTGGCCTCGAAGGGGAACAGATAGGTCGTGTAGACCGACTTGCCGAGCAGGTAGACGTTGGACTGCTTGCCGGCGTCGACACCGGCCACGTGCGGGGCCCCGGTGGTCCACTTGGACACCTGACCCAACAGGAGGAGGCCGGTCGTGCCCAGGATCGCCAACCCGATGGCCAGTGGGCGTTGGCCCCGGAGGGGTTCGAGGGCGATGTTCTCCTCGCGGTCGACCCCGAGGAACATGATGACGAACAAGAAGAGCACCACGATGGCGCCGGCATAGACGATGACCTGGACGGCGGCGAGGAACGGGTCCCGCTGCAGGACGAAGAGCACGGCCACCCCAAACAGGGTCATCACCAACATGAGTGCCGAGTGGACCGGGTTGCGGGCCACCACCACGCCCACGGCCCCGGCCAGGATGATGGCGGCGGCCACCGAGAAGGTGCCCACGTCGACCCACGAGGCGTGGGTGGTGACGGTGGTGGCGGCCAGCAGCACCGACCCGAGCGCTCCCGTCATCAGGAGCCGTCCGATCCCAGTTGGTCGGCGGCGGTCGGGGAACCCGGCCCGCCCCCCACCGAGGCGTCCCGTTCGGCGTTGCCGGCCACCTTGGCGGCGGCGTAGTCGGCGTCGGCCTTCTCCCGGTGCTTCCGGCCGGCCCCGGGAGCGAAGCGCTCCGCCTTCTCCATCATGCGGCCGATGGCCCCCCTCGGCCCGCGCTTGTCCGCCGGCATGTCGGCGGGAATGAGATGGCGCTCGAGGGTGTCGCGCAGCTGCCTGCTCCCGGTGGTGGCGTCGTCCCGGTGCACCGACTGGCCCCCTTCGGGGGCCCGGACGCCGAAGCCCAGCTCGCCCGACCACTGCACCTGACCCTCGAACTCGGCGCTGCCGGCCGGCGAGGTGGCCCGCATCCAGCCCGAGGTGTGCAGGTCGTCGTCCTCCCGCCAGTCCTCCCACGGCAGGTGCCGGGGCTTGCCGTCGTCGTCGACCAGCAGCTCCTCTTTGGTGTAGATGGCGTCGTTGCGGTTGGTGAAGGAGAACTCCATCAACTTGGACTCGGTGATCGCCTCGGTGGGACAGGCCTCGACGCACAGGTCGCAGTGGATGCACCGCAGGAAGTTGATCTCGTAGACGTAGCCGTAGCGCTCGCCCGGCGAAACCGGGTGGTCCGGGGGGTTGTCGAGACCACGCACGTAGATGCAGTCGGCCGGACACACCCCGGCGCACAGCTCGCAGCCGATGCACTTCTCCATACCGTCCTCGTAGCGGTTGAGGACGTGACGGCCGTGCTGGCGGGGCTGCTTGGGTCGCTTCTCCTCGGGGTACTGGCGGGTGACCGGGGGGCGGCCCAGGTGTTCGAGGGTCAGCTTGAATCCGCCAAGGAAATTCTGCCGCTGTCGGGGCGGCTGGGGCGTGGGTTCGGATTCGGATTCGGATTCGGATTCGGCCATCAGGAGCCTCCTCCTTCGTTCGATGGGGAGCCCGGGCTGGTGGCCCGGGCGTCAGGAGCGGTGTCGGGCTCGGTGGTGGGTTCGGGCGGCGGGCGGGTCCACAGCCGGACACCCACCGCCGGCACGATGGCCCGGGTGGCCTCCCGCTCGGAGCCGATGGCGAAGGCCCGGGTGATCACGATGGCCGCCGCCACCACGGCCAGGGCCATCCCGAGGCCCCACCAGCCGTCGATGACGAAGCCGGCCACGATGAGCAGCCACCCGAGGGACAGGGGGATCAGATTCTTCCACCCGAGATCCATGAGCTGGTCGTAGCGCAACCGGGGTAGCGCGGCCCGCAGCCAGACGAAGACGAACAGGAAGATGATGGTCTTGCCGAGGAACCACAGGATGGGCCACAACCAGTAGAGGTGGGGAATGTGGGGGATGGGCCCGTCGGGACCGCCGAAGAACAGGGTCACCGTGATGGCCGACATGGTGATGGTGTTCATGAACTCGGCCAGGAAGAACAGGGCGAAGCGGATCGACGAGTACTCGGTGACGAACCCGCCGACCAGCTCCGAGTCGGCCTCGACCAGGTCGAAGGGTGGGCGGTTGGTCTCGGCGATGATGGCGATGAAGAAGATCAGGAAGGGCACCACGCCGAGGCGGATGGCGTTCCACTGCCACAGGTGGCCGGCCTGGGCGTCGACGATGGTGCGGGTGGACAGCGAGCCGGTGATCAGCACCACGGTGACCACGGTCATGCCCAGGGCCGCCTCGTAGGAGATCATCTGAGCCGATGCCCGCACCGAGCCCAGCAGGGGGTACTTGGACCCTGACGACCAGCCGGCCAGCATGATGCCGTAGACCCCGATGGACGACATGGCCAGCAGGAACAGGATGCCCATGGGCGGATCGGCCAGCTGCAGCTCGAAGTGGTGGCCGGCGATGGTCACCTCGCCACCGAAGGGCACGATGGCGAACACCAAAAACGCCGGGATGATGGTCAGGTAGGGGGCCAGCTTGAAGACGAACCGGTCGGCCTGATCGGGGATCAGGTCCTCTTTGAAGAACAGCTTGATCCCGTCGGCCAGGGTCTGAGCGATGCCGAACGGCCCGGCGCGGTTGGGGCCGATCCGGCTCTGCATGTCCGAGATGACCTTCCGCTCGAACCAGATCATCAGCATGACCGACACCATCAAGAAGCCGAATACCACCAACACCTTGATCAGGACGATGAGGAACACCGCCCAGCCCACCCCGTTGTTGTAGATGGGGTCACCCTCGGCCAGCAGGGGGTGGATGGCGCCGACGAGGCCGGTCACAGGGTCTCCAACCGGAGCTCGATCACCGGGGCCGTGGCCTCGATGAGGTCGGCCGCGGTTCCTTCGTCCAGGGGGACGTTGTAGTCGGCGGCCACCACCTTGCGCGGCAGCGAGGCGTCGGCCACCACGGTGTGGACCGTCGAGGTCGTGGCCGTCCGCACCCGGACCGAATCCCCGGCCACCACCCCGAGTTCGTCGAGGTCGAGGGGGTGGGCCCGAAGGGCTGAGGTCTGCACCAGCCCGGCCAGCGCCGGCACCGAGGACACCGCCGCACCCCCGTCGTAGAGGACCCGGGAGGCGACCAGCCGGAACGAGTAACGGTCGTTCGGCACCACGTGGGGCACGTCGAGCTCCGCCGGCCCGGACAGCAGATCCGGGCGTGACAGGGCCCCGTCGCCCCGCACCTCGGCACCCCGGTCGGCGCCGACACCGGCCGTCGGAGCCTCGGCCAGTCCGGCTCGGGGTGGAGCCCCCTGTCGTTCCACTGACTCCACACCGGGGACGGCGATGGGGTCGAGGGGGGCCTGGGCGTTGCGGCGACCGAGGGTGACCGCGCTGGCCACCAGGGGGGCCACCACACCGTCCCCGGTCCCCGGTCCGTCGAGGACGGCCCGGGTGATCCCCCGGTACGCCGGGGCCAGGCGTTCGACCTCGTCCCAGACGTCCCCCACCGAGTCCAGGCCCAACTCGGCACCGAGGTGGACGGCCAGCTCCGAGGCGATCATCCAGTCGGGCCAGGCCTGGCCGGGCGGCACCAGCTTCTGGCCCAACCGGCTGATCCGACCCTCGAGATTGGTGGTGGTGCCCGAACGCTCGTGCGCCTCGGCGGCGGGCAGGACCACATCGGCCGCCTCGGTGACCGTGCCCGGCGCGGATGCCACCGCCACCACGAATTCGGCCCTCTCGAGAGCCCGCCGGGCCAGGCCGGCGTCGGGGAAGTCGCCCACCGGATCGGAACCCAGCAGAACCAGCGAGCGGACTCGGACGCCCTCCTCGGGGGCATCGGCCGCCGCGGCCAGGATGCCGGCCGTGTCGCGTCCGCGCTGGCCGGGCACCGAGCCCCAGCCCTCGGTGAACCAGGCCCGTCCATCGTCGAGGGAGACACGACCGGGGAGGAGGCCCGGGGCCATCCCCATGTCCAGGGCGCCGTGCACGTTCCCGCGGCGGAGGCCACTGAGGAACCGGGCACCGGGGAGGGCACGGGCCAGGGCCTGGGCCGCGTCGGCCACCAGGGTCCCCTCCTCGGCCAGGGACGGCCGGCCCACCACCACCACCACGTTCTCGGCCGCGGCCAGCTCCCGGGCCCGGCTGAGGGCATCGGGGTCGAGGCCCGGCGGCGTCGGCGCCGTTGCGTCGACCACCGCGTCGACCAGGCCGGTGGCCCTGCCGGGGCTGTAGCGGAGGGACGTCGTGGCGTACTCCGTCATGGCCGTCGCGGCCGGGGACAGCTCCACCACGTGGAGGTCGCCGTCGACGACGGCCGACCGCAAGCGGAGGAATAGGACCGGGAGCTCCTCTCTGACGTCCCCACTCAGCAGGATCACCGTGTCGGCCGAGGCGGCCTGGTCGATGGTGGCCCGGGGCAGGCCGAGGACCACCTCGGCGGGAAGCCCGTCACCGAGCTGGGCGTCGACCGAGTCGGTGCCGAGCACGCCCTTGGCCAGCTTGGTCCAGGCGTAAGCCCCCTCATTGGTCAACCGTGCCCCGCCGATCACGCCCACCGATTCGGCGCCGTCGGCATCGACCGACTGGGTCAGGAGCTCGGCCACCGCCCCGAGCGCCTCGTGCCACGACACCGCCACCAACGTCCCGTCCTTCCGCACCATGGGCTCGGTGAGGCGGTCCTCGCTGTTCACGGCGTCGAAGGCGAAGCGGCCCTTGTCGCAGAGCCACCCGTGGTTCACCGGGTCGACGTCGATACCCAGTAGCCGCGTCACCCGGTTGGACGACGACTGGACGGCCACCCGGCAGCCCACTGAACAGGTGGTGCAGGTGGACTCGACCTGGTCGAGGTCCCAGGGCCGGGCGGCGAACCGGTAGGGAGCTGCCGTCAGCGCGCCCACCGGACAGATCTGGACGGTGTTGCCGGAGAAGTAGGAGGCGAAGGGGAGCTCGGGGAAGGTGTTGACCTCGAGGTGCTCACCGCGCCCGATGAAGTCGATCTGGGCTTCGCCGGCAACCTCGTCGGCGAATCGGGTGCACCGGCTGCACTGGATGCAGCGCTCCCGGTCCAACAGCACCAGCTCCGAGATGGGGATGGGCTTCTCGAAGTGGCGCTTCTCCTCCACGAACCGCGTCTCGCCCGGTCCGTAGGCCAGGGTCTGGTCCTGCAGGGGGCACTCGCCCCCCTTGTCGCACACCGGGCAGTCGAGCGGGTGGTTGATGAGGAGGAACTCGAGCACTCCGTCCTGGGCCTTTTTCACCTTGTCGGAGTCGGTGACCACCTCGGAACCCGCCTGGACCTCGACGAAGCAGCTGGGCTGGAGGGACGCGCCTCGGGGACCGCTGACCTCGACGAGGCACATACGACACACACCGACCGACTTCATCCGTGGGTGGTAGCAGAACCGGGGAATGAAGGTCCCGGCCTTCTCGGCCGCGGCGATCAGCATCTCCCCCTTGTCCGCGGTGACCTGGCGCCCGTCCAGCGTGAAGGTGACCTGCTCTACCGGAGGGGTGACCGCCTCGGAGGCCACGGCATGCCCACCGCGGGCGGTGGCCACCGTGGTCTCCCCCGTGGGCGGGGTGGACTGCTCACTCATAGGGGCAGCCCCCTTCTTTGATGTGCACCAGGAACTCGTCGCGGAACATCTCGATGGCCGATCCGATGGACGAGGGGATGGATGGCCCGAGCACGCAGATGGTGGTCTGCTGCGGGGGCCAGGTCAGTCCGGGAGCAATGTTGTCGCAGGCGTCGAGGAGCAGATCGAGGTCCTCCTCGCGACCCTGGCCGGTCTCGATGCGCTCCATGATCTTCTCCAGCCATCCCGATCCCTCGCGGCACGGGGTGCACTGGCCGCACGACTCCTTGGCGAAGAACTTGGTGATGCGCCAGGCCGCCCGCACCGAACAGGTGTGGTCGTCCATGACCACGATGGACCCGGACCCGAGCATGGATCCCGCGGCGGCCACCTCGTCCTGGCCCAGGGGCAGGTCGATCTGGTCCGGACCGAACCAGGGCGCCGATACCCCGCCGGGGATGAAGGCCTTCAGCTCCCGGCCGTGCGGGATCCCGCCGCCCAGCACGGGGGCGTTGATCAGGTCGTTGAAGGTGGTCTTGACCATCTCCAGCTCGAAGACACCCGGGTTGTTGACGTGCCCGGCCAGGGCGAACAGCCGGGTTCCGGTCGAGCGTCCCTCGCCGAGGGCGGCGAAGGCCTCGCCCCCGTTGGTCACGATCCAGGGCAGGTTGGACATGGTCTCCACGTTGTTGACCACGGTGGGCTCGCCGTAGAGACCGATGGCGGCGGGGAAGAACGGTGGCTTGATCCGGGGGAAGCCCCGCTTGCCCTCGAGCGACTCGAGCAGCGCGGTCTCCTCCCCGCAGATGTAGGCGCCCGCACCGGGATGGACCACCACGTCCACCGAGAACCCAGACCCGAAGATGTCCGCCCCCACCGCTCCGTGCCCATAGGCGTCGTTGAGGGCGGCCTGCACCCGCTCGAGGCCCAGGGCGAACTCGCCCCGGATAAAGATGAACACCCGGGTGACCTGCAGGGCATAGGCGGCGATGACCACACCCTCGACGAGCTGGTGGGGGTCCCGCTCCACCAACAGGTGATCCTTGAAGGTGGCCGGCTCGCTCTCGTCGCCGTTCACCACCAGGTAGGTCACCGGGCTCTTCCGGAGCATGGACCATTTGCGTCCGGCGGGGAATCCGGCCCCACCCCGTCCGAGCAGGCTCGCAGTGTCGACCTCGGCCGCCACCGCCTCCGGGGTCATGGTGAGCGCCTTGCGCAGTCCCTCGTAGCCCCCGGTGGCCAGGTAGCGCGCCAGGGTGTGGGAGTCGGCGTGATCCAGCCGGCTGGTGACGATCTTGGGTGGATCGGTGATGGCCATCAGCTGCCGCCTCCCCCACCGGCCGGAGCACCGGCGGCCTTGGCCGCTTCCGCTTCGGCGGCCCGGGCCGCCTGGGCCTCGGCCATGGCCGCCCGTTCGGCCGCCACCCGTTCGGGATCGGCCATGAGGCCGTTGGTCCGCTTGACCCGGTTGAGCGTGCCGTGCGAGGGGATGTCCGCCGACCGGGTGCCGGCCCGCAGGTCAGCCACGAGGGCGTCGAAGCTGTCGGCCGTCTGGGCCCCCACGAACCGGTGATTGACCTGCACGCAGGGAGCGCGGTCACAGTCGGCCAGGCATTCGGCCTCTTCGAGGGTGATGACCCCGTCCGCGGTGGTGCCCCCGGCGTTCACCCCGAGGGACGCCTCGGCGTGCTCCAGCAACTCGGCCGCTCCGCCCAGCAGGCAGGCGATGTTGGTGCACACGGCCACCACGTGGCTGCCCACCGGCTCGGTGTGGAGCATGTCGTAGAACGAGGCCGTGCCCAACACCTCGGTGGGAGTGACCCCGACCAGCGAACCGATATCCACCATCGCCTCGGCGGTCAGCCAGCCGTCCTGCTCCTGGGCCAGGTGACAGAGGGGGATGAGGGCCGAGCGGGGCTCGGGATAGAGGGCGATGAGGCGCCGGGCCTCGGCCAACGTGTCGGCAGACAGGTGGCTGGGTTCGGGGGCCCGGTTGGCCCCGGCGCGCCGGGGGGCTCCCACCGGTGTGGGGGTGGCCTGGTCGGTCACCGGTCCACCTCCCCCATCACCGGGTCGACCGAGGAGCAGACGGCCACGGCGTCGGCCAGCAGGCCACCCCGCATCATGAGGGGAAGGCCCTGGAGGTTGACGAAGCTCGGTCCCCGGATGTGCATCCGGTAGGGCTTCGGTGATCCGTCGGCCACCAGGTAACAACCCAGCTCACCGCGCGGCGACTCGATGGCCACGTACACCTCGCCCTCGGGCACCTTGAAGCCCTCGGTGAACACCTTGAAGTGGTGGATGAGGGCCTCCATCGATTCGTCGATCCGGCCCCGCGGGGGCGGCGTCACCTTCTTGTCCTGGACCCGGTAGTCGCCGGCCGGCATCCTCTCCACGATCTGGCGGATGATCCGGATGGACTCGCGGATCTCGTTGAGCCGGATCGAGTACCGGTCGAAGTTGTCACCGTACGTCCCGACGATCACATCGAAGTCCACCTCGTCGTAGCGGAGGTAGGGCATGGAGCGGCGCAGGTCCCAGGGCACCCCGGTCGATCGGAGGATGGGCCCGGTGAGGGAGAGGGCGAGGGCCTCCTCGGCCGACAGGCCGCCGATGCCCTCCGAACGACGGCGGAACACCGGTTGGCCCGTGAGCAGTTCGTCGTACTCGTCCGTGCGGGGCAGGACGGTGTCGCAGATGATGGTGACGTCGTCCTCCCACCCGTCGGGGAGATCGGCGGCGGTGCCGCCCGGGCGGATGAAGTTGTGGTTCATCCGCAGCCCGGTGGTCTTCTCGAAGAAGGCCAGGATCATCTCCCGCTCGCGGAAGCCGTAGATCATCATGGAGGTGGACCCGATGTCCATGCCGTTGGTGGCCATCCACATGAGGTGGGAGGAGACCCGGTTGAGCTCGACCAGGAGCATGCGGATCCAGTCGGACCGGGGCGGCATCTCCACGCCGAGGAGGGCCTCGACGGCCAGGGACAGCACCAGCTCGTTGTGCAGCGGGGCCAGGTAGTCCATGCGGGTGACGTTGGTGGAGCCCTGGACGTAGGTGAGCTCCTCGGCCGTCTTCTCCATGCCGGTGTGGAGGTAGCCGATGACCGGCTTGGTCCGCAGCACCGTCTCCCCGTCCAGCTCCAGCATGAGCCGCAGCACCCCGTGGGTGGACGGGTGCTGGGGCCCCATGTTGATGATCATGGTCTCGTCGTCGGACTGCTCGATGTCGATGTCGGAGGGATCGACGGCCACACCCTCGGGGAGCCGCAGGACCGCGCCCACCTCCCTGCGCAGCTCGGAAGGATCGGTCTCCGAGCGCCGGATCAGCTCCTGGGGTCCCTCGGAGGTCTCGGCCACCAGCCCCTCGGCCCTGCCGTCGGGACCCGGCGCGAGAAAGGAGTCCCCCGAGAGCGGTGGGTGGAGCACCGTGTCAGGATGGGCCTCGCCGATTCCTGTGTCGTCCTCGGGCGGGGTGGCCGTCACATCGCTCATCGCGGACCCGGTGCCCCCTTGAACTGGACCGGCACCCGGCCCACCCCGTAGTCCTTGCGCAGCGGATGGCCCTCCCAGTCCTCGGGCAGGAGGATGCGGGTCATGTCCGGGTGGCCGACGAAGAGGACGCCGAACAGGTCGTAGGCCTCACGCTCCATGGCCTCCACTCCGGGGTACAGCTCGAAGAGGGTCGGGACCTCGGCGTCGCCCTCGGGCACCTGCACCCGCACCCGCACCCTGCGGGCCTGGCTCAGCGAGAGCAGGTTGACCACCACCTCGAACCGCTCCGGGTGTACCCCGTCGGGCAGGCGCCGTGACGGGTGGGTCAGGTAGTCGACTGCGCACAGGTCGGCACACATCTCGAAGCCGCCGTCCTTGTACTCCCCCACCACCCCGAGGTACTGCTCCCGGGTGGGGAAGACGACCTCTTGGCTCGGTCGTCCCGGTACCCGTGACGACCCGCCGCCCGATCCGCTGGCTCCCGTCGGCTCGTCGACCACGCCGATGGCGGCGTCCGGGCTCACAGGGGCTCGCCCACACTGCGGGCGATCACCGGGTTGCGCTTCGGCGTCCCGAGATGGACGGCGTCCGGCCGGTCCGGGGTCCAGCCCGTCGTGGTCTCGTCGGCGTGCGTACGGGCATCATCGGTGTCGACGCCCTCGTCGTGCCCCTCGGATCCGTCCTGGGGGCCGTCAGTGGCCGGCCGCAGCTCCACGGGCTGACGGTGGGTGATGTCGTTGGTGCGGACCTTCTCGTGCAGGGTCAGGATGGCGTGCATGAGGGTCTCGGGCGTCGGAGGACAGCCGGGGGCGTAGACGTCCACCGGGACGATCTGGTCCACGCCCTGGACGATGGCGTAGTTGTTGAACATGCCCCCCGTGCTGGCGCACACGCCCATGGACAACACCCACTTGGGCTCCATCATCTGGTCGTAGACCTGGCGGAGTACCGGAGCCATCTTCTGCGACACGCGACCGGCCACGATCATGAGGTCGGCCTGGCGCGGGGAGGCCCGGAACACTTCCATCCCGAAGCGGGCCAGATCGAAGTCGGCGGCCCCCACCGACATCATCTCGATGGCACAGCAGGCCAACCCGAAGGTGGCCGGCCACATGGAGTACGTCCGCGCCCACTTGACCAGATCCTCCAGGCGACCGGTGAGGAAGTTGTGCTGCAGGTCTTCGAGACCCATGGACCGCCGCCTCTCTCGCTTCTACGCGGCGCGGCCGGGTCCGCTCGGCGCGGTGGCCGGCTCTCCGGTCGTCGGGGCGTCTGGGTCGGTGGTCACGGGAGCAGCCGGATCCGTCGGGGACCTCGTCCCCACCCGCCGCGAGGTGCCGGGACCCCCCGGTCCGGCGCTGATGCGGGCGATGGTCGACTCGGAGGTCCGGGAAGGCAGGGCGGTGACCAGATGCTTGGCCGGACCCCAACTGAGGGCCCCGTTGCTCACGAGGAATAGGAACGAGATGAAGACCACGGCGGCGAACACCACCACCTCGACCAGGCCGAAGCTCCCCAACTGGTGGAAGATCACCGCCCACGGGTAGAGGAAGACGATCTCGATGTCGAAGATGATGAAGATCATGGCCACCAGGTAGAAGCGGACCGGGAAGCGCGTGGGGGGCTCGATGCCCGGGACGATGCCGCACTCGTAGGGCGCCAGCTTGGCCGCGGTAGGACGCTTGGTCGGGGCCATGAGGGCCGACGCCACGAAGGAGAGGGCGGCGAACAGGAACCCGAGGATGATGAGGATCAGAATGGGCAGATAGTCGTCCACAGGGACTTGTTTTTACCACGCAGCCCTTCGTGCAAGCACATCGACGGTGAGGTGGCCGGTCGACTGCGATTCCCGTCCCGACCGGTGTGCCGTGCCGGTGGCACCCCACCTAGCATTGGTGTCCGTGAGCCCCACCAACCCCATCCCTGCGGACGCCCCTGCGGACGGCCCCCCGACCGACTCCCCGGGCCGTGCCACCCGCGGATCGCGGGCTGCGGGCACCCCCGACCACGAGCACGACGTCCTGGTGGTGGGAGGGGGCCCGGCCGGCTCGGCCTGCGCCTACTGGCTGGCCGAGGCGGGCTGGGACGTGGCCCTGGTGGAGAAAAAAGAGTTCCCCCGGGTCAAGACCTGCGGCGACGGCCTGACCCCGCGCTCGGTGCGCCAGATCGCCGACATGGGCATCGAGGGGTCCCTGGCCGGGGCCCACCGGTACACCGGACTGCGGGCCCACGCCTTCGGCCGGGTCCTGGACCTCCCCTGGCCCGAGCACCCGACCTTCCCCTCCTACGGCTATGTGATCACGAGACACGACCTGGACGGGATCGTCAGCGACCGGGCCGCCAAGGCCGGCGCCACCGTGTGGCAGGGAACCGAGGCGGTCGAACCGATCCTGGACGACGATGCCCCGGGCGAGACGGGGACTCCGGAGACCCCGCTCCCTTCCTGTGTGGGGGCCGTGGTCACGGACAAGTCCACCCGGGCCGTCCGCTCCATCCGGGCCCGCTATGTGGTCGTGGCCGACGGGGCCAACTCGAGGTTCGGCCGGGCCCTCGGAACGGCACGCCACCGCGACCTGCCCATGGGCATGGCCCTGCGCGGCTACTACACCTCACCGGGCCACGACCAACCCTTCATCGAGTCGCATCTCGACATCAGGGACGGCGACGGCGGCGTGGTCCCCGGGTACGGGTGGATCTTCCCGCTGGGCGACGGCCGGGTCAACGTCGGGGTGGGCCTGCTGTCCACCGACCGGCGGTGGAAGGGCGTCAACACCTCCACGCTGATGGAACACTTCGTGGCCTACGCGCCGAAGGAGTGGGAGCTGTCGGCGGCGACGTCCCTCGGCCCCCCCACCGGCGGGAAGCTCCCCATGGGACTGGCCGTCGGTCCCCGCGTCGGAGCCACCACCCTGGTGGTGGGCGATGCCGGCGGCTCGATCAACCCCTTCAACGGGGAGGGCATCGCCTACGGCTACGAGACCGGGCGGCTGGCCGCGGCCTGCCTCGGGGAGGCCCTGTCGGGCGACGGGGTCGAGGCCCTGGTCCGCTACGAGACCCGCCTCGAGGACGCCTACGGTCTCTACTACCGGGTGGCCCGGGCCTTCATCCGGGTCATCAGCCGCCCCGAGCTCATGCAGTTGTGCGTGGGGACGGGCATCCGCAACGAACCACTGATGAGCTGGATCCTCCGCATCATGGCCAATCTGCTCCGCCCGGACGAGACCGGACCGGCCGAGGCCGCCTACCGGGCTCTCGCCGCCATCGCCCGCAGGGTCCCCGAGGCGGTCTGAGCGGTCACCACCGGCGACACGGGACGACGGAACCGTGAGGCAGCCGCAGCCTGACGTCCCGGGTCTGGAGGCCTACTTGCCGGCGTCCAGACCCACCCGGCCCGAGATGGCGTTGTACGCCGGGGTGAAGGCGTCTGTGGGAACCGGGGCACCACCGGTGGTGGGCTCGAGGACCGACTCGATGCGTCCACCGACCATGAAGGCCTGGCCGATGACCTCACTCCCCTGGTTGGGGATGGTGAGTGTGGTCAGGTACCCGAACGACTGCACACCGGTCGGTGCGGCCAGCGGCACCGACTGAACCGTGGCCGTGGCCCCGGGAACCGCGGCCGAGACCACTGACGACTGGTAGGCGGTGTAACAAGCCACGAAGCTGGCATTGGTGAACGGCGTGGCCAGCGACTGGGCCAGAGCGTCCGAGGTCATGACCCGGGTCACCGAGTTCATCCGGACGGTCGGATCCGAGGGGCTCTGGAACGACGGCGACGTGGCCGAGCCGGACTGGCCGGGCACGGCCGTACCGGCGAACAGGCCCGAGATCGTGGTCGTAGTGGACCCCAGACACTGGGCCAGGGCTCGCGTGGCCTGAGCCTGGGCAGCGGCCGGCGCCACCGGGGGACGCACCGGCTGTCCGGCCGCGGTGCTCGGGACCCAGCCGCTGGGCAGGTCGGTCTGGCGCAGGTTGATGGATGCCGCCAATGCGGTGTCCGCAGCCGTCCCCGTCACACCGGCCGTCGTCGTCGCGGTGGTCGTCGCGTTGTCGTGGCGTTTGACGACGAAGTAGCCGATGGCGGCCACCACGACCACCAGGGCCACGAGCAACAGGGCGAGGAGGCGGTTGTTGCGGCCGTGTGCCGGTTCCTCGGGAGCCTCGGCGCCGTAGGCCGCGCCGGGTTCGCCCGGAGGCGGCGGGACGGCCGTCGGATCGAAGCCTGTGGTGGTCGGTTCCAGACCTGCGGGAGCCGGTTCTAGAGGTGCGCCGAATCCCGAGTCGACACCCGGAACCGCCGGTGCCCCTGACAGGGCGGCATCGGCGCCGACCACACCCACGGCACCGGCCGATGCCACCGCGGCGGCCTGGGCCGCCTTGTCTGCCTTGCGCTTGGCCCTCCCCTTGACCGGTGTGGCCAACTCCGGTGCGCTGGGGTCCGGCTGGCCGTCCCACAACCTCTCGCCGGTGGCGGGGTCGACCGGTGGGCTCCAGACAGACGGCCCGGTGGCCGTCGGGTAGGCCAGAGCGTCCGGGGGAGGGGGAGGCAGCACGGACTGGTCGAGCCGGACTGGATCGTTCGGTGGAGCGAAGGGGGCCTGCGACGGGTCGACCGGGGCCTGGTACGAGACCGGGGCCGCCGGAGCCTCGGGTGTCTTGTCCTTGCGCCACCGGCTGGACTTCTGGGTGCGCGGCGCGGTGACGGCGTCTCCCACCGGCGCGGGGGAGGTCCGGACCACGCCGACCCCTCGGTCGGGGGCTCGGGTGATGCCACCCATCCGGCGCCGGCCGGGGCCGGAGGTGGTGGCGGTGCCCCGGGCGGCGGAGGCGTGATGGTCGGTGGCGCGGCGTAGGTCGACGGCGGAAGGGGTGGGGACGGGGGCGCGGGCGGATAGGGGGACGCGGCAGACGGCGGAGGTCCATCGGGGGCCGTCGCGCCGGCCACGGCCGCGGCGACAGCACCGGCTCCGGCGCCGGCCACTGCGCCGGAGGCCACCTGCGGGGGCTGATCGGCGATCACGGGTGGGGGCGGCGGCGGGTTCGACCCGTTCCCGGCTCCGGCGGCGGAGGCTCCCAGTGGGCCCTCAGCCTGGGGCGGTGCGGGTGTTGCCCCTTTGTAGCGGGCCAGCCAGTGAGGCAGAGCCTGATCGAGATAGGCGGCCTGGCCCGGGGTCACCGACTCGGTCGGGAAGAGGAACCGGATGGACTGCCCACCCGACGTCAACTCCATGACGGCGGCGTTGCGCCCGTCGGGCAGCACCACCTTCTCCCGACACGAAGCGGAATCCAGGCCCGACCACACCAGCAGTCGCTCGATCTGAGGTTGGGGCCCCTGCACGGTGATCCCGGCCGTGGTGAACAACAGGCTGAGCCCCTCGGTGGTCTTCGTCCCGCGTTCGGCGTCGCCGGCCAGCGCGACGCCCCCGAGCTGCATGCCCTCGGGAGGGAGTTCCGTTATTCCGACCGTCATGGACATCTCCTCATTGGTTCCGAGGTCTCTCCCCGTCCGGTGCCTCAGTCCTGCCATCCTGCCGTCGCTGCCCACGGGTAGCAAGGATTTCCGGACTCCGGGTGGCCCGACACGTCGCCGCACAGGCGTGGGGACCGTCGGTGGGGGTCGGCGGTGTCACCCCCGGCCGGGGCCGCCGGGGAGTCTCAGACAACCGAGCTGGCGCCTCCCGACGCCACCCGCCGCTCGAAGGTCGAGATGGAGGTGGCCAGGGACTGGCTGGGGATCTGACCGCCGATGGCGAAGACCTCGAGACCCGCCTCGATCCGGTGGGCCCCGAGGGTGATCGACTCCACCTGCACCGGTACCGTGGCCGTCCCGTCCACCACGGTGAAGGTCATGAGCAACCCGGACAGCTGCACACCGGGGGTACTCGGAGCAGCGAGTGGTGCGGCGGTGGCCGGTCCGGCCTGATCGCCGCCCCCCGAAGTCTGGTTGACCCCGAGTTGGAGCTCGTCGGCCGAGGCCGTCGCCGCGCACTGCGGGTACTTGGGGTTGGTGAACAGGCCGAAGTCCTGTTGTTCGTCCTGGTGGGTCCGCACCACGGTGGCCGCCGTCTGGAGCTCGACCGCCGTCTGGATCGTGGCCGACGTGGGGGCGACGAAGATGGGGGACGTGAGTTGGGCCGTCTGGTCCGACGCCGCCCCCCCGAGGACGATCGCCCCCTCGGCATCGGTGATGCCCATGCACTGGGCGAGGGTGTGGGTGATGCGGGCCTCACCCTGCTGGAGCGCTGGCGAGTTGGCTGCCGTGCCGGGGTTGGTGGATACCCGCCAGCCGACAGGTAGATCACCCTTGGTCAAGAGCAACTCCTGGGCCAGACGCTCGTCGGGCGATGGGGCCGGTCCGGTCACGACTCTGGCGGGAGGGGGTGTGGACCTGACGGCGGAGAGGCCCACGGCCAGACCCACGCCGCTGGCCACGAGCACCAGCGCCACCACCAGGGTGACGGTTCGACGGGTCCGCTTCCTCCCAACGGCAGGGGCGGGCGAGGGGTTGGCGCCGTACGGGTCGAAGGGGTCGTAGGGCCTGAGGGGCGCACTGGTGTCGAAGGTGTAGGGGGCCGGAGGCGCGTACCACGGCGCCGGAGCCGGATACGGGAAGGGAACCGATGGCCGGGCGGTCGGAACAGGAGGAGAAGTCCAGCCCGTCGAGGGGGGGAAGGCCGCGCTCCCCGCGGCCCGGGTTCCCGGGTCGGGGTCCGCCCTTCCCGCGGCGGTCCATCGCCCCACTTGGATCTCCAGGGCGGACGTGGCCACCGCCAGGGGTCCGTCCGATCGGATCGCGTAGCGGACCGGGCCGGATGCCAACTCCAGATCGACGATGGTCTCGGCCCGTCCGTCAGTGCCGACGGTCGCCGCCCCACAGGAGAACCGGTCGACATCGGACCATGGGATCCGTTGACGGTCAGCGTCCCCGGGCGCGGCGATCTCGACGCCCCAGGCGTCGAAGGTCAGGGCGAGGTTCCGCCGGGTTCGGGGACCGAGGACTGGCCGGCCGGGCCGGGGGACGGGGTCGAGTTCGTCGACCGGGTCGAACCGGAAGGCGTCTGCCTCGGGAACCACCCCGGGTTCGGTGGTCTCGGACGGGACCGTAGCCTCGTCGACGGCCGCTCCCGGTCGCACCGCTCGTCGGTTCTCGTCGGTCTCATCGGGCTCATCCATCGTCGGGCCCGTGCGGTCCGCCGAGCCCGCTCAGTCCGCGACGACGTCGGCCATGGCCGCCGTCGCCACGTCGAGGGTGTGTTCCATCTCGGTGTCCCCGTGGGCGAGGCACGGGAATCCCACCTCAAAGGGACCCGGGGCCAGGGCCACCCCCCGGTCGAGCATGGCGCGGAAGAGCCGTGCGTACATCCCGGTGGCCGCCGAGTCCGCCGCGCCTTCGTAGTCGCGGACCGGCGCCGACCCGGAAGGGACGAAGAACAGACCGAATAGCGGGCCCACCACGGGAACCTGAACCTCGAGGGGGCGACCGCCACGGTCGGCGGTCCCCGCCTTGTGCAGGACGGCCGAGAGGCCCTCGGCCAGAGCCGCCCCGAACCGTTCTACCCGTGCCGAGAGCGTCGAATAGGAGTCAGCGTCGAGCGCGGCCAGGACAGCGAGGCCGGCCGCGGTGGCCACCGGATTCCCCGACAGCGTCCCGGCCTGGTAGACGGGACCGTCAGGGGCCAGGGAGGCCAGCACCTCGGCCCGGCCGCCGAAGGCCCCGACGGGGAGACCCCCGCCGATGACCTTGCCGAAGCACCACAGATCGGGCCGGACGCCGGTCCGTCCGGAGGCACCGGACGCCCCCAGCCGGAACCCGGTGATCACTTCGTCGAAGATCAGGAGTGCTCCTGCGGCGTCACAGGCCTCCCTCAGGCCGGCGAGGAATCCCGGCAGCGGCGCCACCAGTCCCATGTTGGCCGCTACGGCCTCGACGATCACGCAGGCCACCCGGTCGTCGATCTCGGGCACCCGGTTGTAGGGGGCCACGACGGTCTCGGCCACTGCCCCGGCCGGCACACCGGCGGAGTCGGGCAGGCCCAGGGTGGCCACGCCGCTGCCCCCGCCGGCCAGGAGCCCGTCGGAGTGGCCGTGGTAACAGCCGGAGAACTTGAGGACGCGTGTGCGACCGGTGTGACCGCGAGCGACACGGACCGCACTCATGGCCGCCTCGGTCCCCGAGGACACCAGCCGGACCTGCTCGCACCCGGGGACGCGGTCCACGATGGCCTCGGCCAGACGGACCTCGCCCTCGGTCGGGGCTCCGAACGTCGTGCCGGCGGCGGCGGCCTCGGTCACGGCCCCGACCACCCGTGGATCGGCATGGCCCAGGATGGAGGCTCCGTAGGACTGTACGAAGTCGAGCAACCGGTTCCCGTCGACGTCCCACACGTAGGCACCCTGGCCCCGGGCCACGAAGTAGGGGTCACCGCCGACCGAGCGGAACGAGCGCACCGGGGAGTTCACTCCGCCGGGGATCACCCGGACGGCCCGGTCGAACAGGGCCGCCGACACCGTCCGGTCAGCCACCGATGACCTCGGCCAGCTCGCCGGCGAAGTAGGTGAGGACGAAATCGGCGCCGGCCCGCCTCACCGCGGTGATCTGCTCGAGGGCCACCGCGGGCCCATCGATCCATCCTCGCTCGGCCGCCGCCTTGACCATGGCGTACTCCCCGCTCACGTGGTAGGCCGCCACGGGGACGTCGACGGCGGCCCGCACGTCGGCGATGACGTCCAGGTTGGTGAGTGCCGGCTTGACCATCACCATGTCCGCGCCCTCGGCCACGTCGAGGGCCACCTCGGCCCGGGCCTCCCTGCGGTTGCCCGGGTCCTGTTGATAGGCCCGACGGTCGCCCCCGTCCGCGATGGTGACCTCGGCCGCGTCCCGGAACGGGCCGTAGAGTGCCGAGGCGTACTTGGCCGCGTAGGCGAGGATGGCGGTATCCGGGAAACCGGCGCTGTCCAGCCCGGCGCGGATGGCGCCCACCTGGCCGTCCATCATGCCACTCGGGGCGATCACGTCGGCCCCGGCCCCCGCCTGCACCGCAGCCACTTCGGCGTAGAGGGGCAGGGTGGCGTCGTTGTCCACCGTGCCGCTGTCCGGATCGACCACGCCGCAGTGGCCGTGGTCGGTGAACTCGTCGAGGCAGCAGTCGACCATGAGCACCACGGTGTCGCCCACCGTGTCCCGAACGGCGGCCAGGGCCCGCTGGGTGATGCCGTCGGGCCGGCGGGCCGCCGAGCCGCTGGCGTCCTTGTCCTCGGGTCGCGGCAGACCGAACAGGATCACCCCGGGGACACCGAGGGCGGAGAGCCGTTTCACTTCGGTGGCGAGGGATTCGACGGTGTGTTGGACCACGCCGGGCAGCGAGGCCACCGGACGGGGTGCTTCCAGTCCGTCGGCTACGAACAGCGGCGCCACCAGGTCGTCGACCGACAGGCGGGTCTCGGCCACCAGACGTCGCATGGCCCCGCTCGACCGGAGGCGGCGGAGTCGGGTGGCGGGGAAACCTGGAGGGGTCACCTTCGATCCGGCCTGGTGGGGGGCGTGGTTGGGCACTGGCTCCAGCCTACGGCAGCGGGCCGTGCTCCAGCCCGCCGCAGGCCGAGACGACCGCGTCCACCAGCCCGTCGATGGTGTGGGGGCGGGCCTCGGCCGTCACGGCCAGACCCGCCGACCGGGCCTGCTCCGAGGTGACGGGGCCGATGGTGACCACGACCGGGGGGATGCCCCCGGAACCCAGCAGCGCGAGGGTCCGCTCCACCGTGGAGGACGAGGTGAAGGCCACGGCGTCGGCCTTCCCGGCCGCGGCCAGGGCCTCGGCTGAGGGACGGCCGGCCACGGTGCGGTAGGCCACGACCTCGTCGACGAGCCAACCCTTGGCCTCGAGTCCGGCGACCAGCGCCCCCCGCACGGTCTCGGCCCGCGGAAACAGAACCGACCGGGTCCTTGGGCCACCGGAGTCCCGGGGCCGCTCCCCGGTTCCCTCGGTGGATCCCGGAGTGGGGAACGCCCGGGCCAGTTCCTCGGCCACGGACACCTCGGGCACCAGGTCGGCACGCCTTCCGGCCTCCAGGAGGGTCCGGGCCGTCCCGGGTCCCACCGCCGCCCACCGCGTCAAGGACGGAACCACCCGGTCCCCCAACCGGGACAACACCCGGGTGACGGCGTTGGACGAGGTGAAGGCCACCCAGCGGTAGTCGCCCGCGACCAGCCGGTCGACGGCACGGCCCAGGGCCTCGCCGCCGTCAATGGGGTCCTCGACGGCGATGACCGGCAGTTCGACCACCTCGGCACCCAGCGCCCCCAGCCGATCCACCAGCCCGGAGGCCTGAGACCGGGTGCGCGTCACCACCACCGTCCGACCGTCGAGAGGAGGCGCCCTCAACCCGGCGACACGTCCCCGGATCCGCCCCCGGCCCCGCCCGGGCCCGGGCCGAGGTCCAGCCCGGCCACCGGTCCGATCACGATGACCGAGGGTGCGGGCAGGTCGACCGAGTCGAGCCCGCCCAGGGTGGTGCGGACCACCTGCTGTCGGTCCGTCGTGGCCCAGTGCACGACCGCCGCCGGGGTCGAGGCCGGACGCCCGCTCCCGATCAGCTCCTCGGCGATGCCCGCCCGCTCGGACATGCCCATGAGGATCACCACCGTGCCGCCGGCCCGGCCGAGTGACGACCAGTCCACGCCTCCGGGAGCCGACGGATCACCGACACGTCCGGTGACCACCGTGACCGATGAGGCCAGCCCCCGGTGGGTCACCGGGATGCCGGCGGCCGCCGGAGCGGCGAAGGCCGAGCTCACACCGGGAACCACCTCGAACTCGATTCCGGCGGCCCGCAGGGCCTCGGCCTCCTCCCCGCCCCGTCCGAAGACGAAGGGGTCACCGCCTTTCAGCCGGACCACGTCCCGCCCTGCCCGCCCCAGCTCGATCAGCTGGGCGTTGATCCCGGACTGGTCGGTCGACGCCCCCGGCGCCTTGCCCACGTCGATGAGCTGGGCATCCGGCCGGGCCAGTTCGAGCATCTGTGGGGCGATCAGCCGGTCGTGGATGACCACGTCGGCCCGACCCAGCAGCTCGGCCCCTCGCCGGGTGAGCAGGTCAGGGTGACCGGGTCCGGCGCCGACCAGCCACACCGTCACTCCGACACCGCCTTCGCTCTCCCCCCGTTGCCCTTCGAGGACGGGAGCCAGTCACCGAGGTCCCGGCCCCCGGCCTCGTCGAGGAGGTAGCGCGCCACGGCACGGCCGAGGTCGTCCGGATCGGTTCCCTCCCCGGTGTGACGGATCACTACCACGCCGTCGGCCGACGCCATCATGCCGGTCAGTCGCAGCGCCGGCGACCCACCTCCCGTCCACCGGGCGTAGGCCCCCACCGGCAGCGTGCACCCGCCACCCAGCTCGGCCAGGAACGCCCGCTCCGCCACGACGGGTGGTCCCACCCGCTCGTCGTGGATGGCGGTCAGGGCCGCCCGGGTGGATGGGTCGTCGACCCGGCACTCCACGGCGAGGGCGCCTTGGCCCACCTGGGGAATCATGACGTCGGGGTCGAGCACCTCCACGACCAGGTCGTCGGGCGGGGACCAGGACAGGCGGTCCAATGCCGCCCGGGCCACCACCACCGCCGCCACCCCGTCGACGCCCACGGTGGCCAGACGGCTGGCCAGGTTGCCCCGGAGACCGGCGAAGTGGAGATCGCTGCGGAGGTTGGCCATCTGCACGCGGCGACGTGCCGACCCGGTGGCCACCAGCGCGCCGGTGGGCAGGGAGTCGAGCCTCCCCCCGACCAGGGTGTCGCGGGGATCGGCCCGTTCCGGCACGGCTGCCAGGACCAGGCCGGGGACGGACAACTCGGCCGAGGCCGGAAGGTCCTTGGCCGAGTGCACGGCGGCGTCCGCCTCCCCCCGCACCACCGCGGCCTGTACCTCCTTGACGAAGACGCCCTGTCCCCCGAGCTGCTCGAGGGGGACGTCGAGCCGTCGGTCCCCCGTCGTCTCCACCACCACCAGCGTCGACGCGATGCCCGAGGCCTCGAGGAGGCCGGCCACCCGGCGGGCCTGCCACAGGGCCAGGGGCGAACCCCGTGTGGCGAGGCGTAGCGGTGGTCGATCGGTCACGGCGCTGGCGGCCCGGCCCACCGTCTAGAGGTCGAACAGGGTTCGGAGTGCCTCGACGAGTCGTTCGCCCCGAGGCGTGCCGGCCGCATCCTTCAACGCCACCGTCGGTTGATGGAGGAGCTTGGCCACCATGGACCGGGTGACGGCGTCCACCTGCTCCCACTGGGCGTCGGTGAGATCGGAGCGCCTGGCCTGCTGGCGTTCGAAGGCTGACCGTCGGGCCGCTTCGACCTGGGAACGCAGGGCCGAGACGATAGGGGCGGCGTCACGGGCCCGGGACGCCACGCGGTACCGCTCCACCTCGTCGGTCACGATCCGACTGGCCCCGGCCACCTCGTCCTGCCGCCCGGACAGCGCGTCTTGCACCGCGGCCCGGAGGACGTCCATGTCCAACAGGACCAGGCCGGGCAGATCGGCCGCGGCCGGCTCGACGTTGCGGGGCACGCCGAGGTCGACCACGAGCAGGGGGTCACCCGGCGGCCGGTCGGCGCTGACCACCTCCAGCAGCGAGCGGTCCATGATCGGCAGGGTGGTCCCCACCGAGGTGAAGACCACGTCAGATGAGGCCAGCCGCGGGCCGAGTGCCTCCAGTGTGTCGGTGCCTACCCTCCCGGCCAACCGGTCGGACAGGCCCGCCACCACCGCCTCGGAGCGCTCCGGCGTGCGGTTGGCGATGACCACCGAGGCCACGCCGTGTCCGTCGAGGGCCTGGGCCACACCCTCGCCCATCTCGCCGGCCCCCACCACGAGCACCCGGGCCCCGTCCAGACCGCCGGGGCGTCGGCGGGTGGCCAGGGCCACCGCCCCGTGGGAAAGCGAGGTGATCCCCCGGGCGATGGCCGTCTCCGAGCGCACCCGCTTGCCCGTCTCCACCGCGTGGCGGAACAGGGCCCCGAGCACCGGGCCGGACACCCGTTCGTCCTGGGCCCGCTCCCAGGCCCGTCGGACCTGGCCCAGGACCTCGGACTCCCCGAGCACCGCCGAGTCCAGGCCGGCGGCCACGGTGAAGAGGTGGCTGGTGACGTCGTCGTCGAACCGGATGGTCAGATTCTCGGCCAGTACGTCGACCGGCGTCCCGCTGATGGTGGCGAGGAACTCCTGGAGTTCGGCCACGCCGTCGTGGAAGCGCTCGACCACGGCGTACACCTCAGTCCGCAGACAGGTGGACAGGATGACCGCCTCGGACAGGTTGGACTGGTCCCGCAGACTGCCCAGGGCCTTGGGCAGGGCGCTCTCGGTGACGGTCACCCGCTCCAGGAGCTCGAGGGGTGCCTGGCGCTGCTCGAGGCCCACCACGATCACTGACATCGCCGCACCTGCACTTCTGTCACCCGGCGTACGTCGTGCTTCACTCGGTCACACTGCCTCGGTAGTAACGGACGTTGCCGGCCCCGGTCCACCCGTCAAGCGTAGGCGGGATCGCACCGGTTGCCTACGGCGGTCCTCAGGGTCCACCAGCATGGCGGGCCGGTGCCCACGACGCCAGTCGCCACCCGACCGGTTGCGGTCCGATGGCAGGCTCCCGGGCATCGCCGGGCCTCAATCGCCGGTGGAACCGGAAAGTCCGATGGAACGGATGCCCGGCATGTCGGTGCCACCGGCAGTGTCCTCCCGTCGTGCCTGGTAAAAGCTCATCACCTGCAGCTCGATACTCAGGTCCACGTACCGCAGGAGCACATCGCCCGGAACCTCGAGGACCTGGGGGGCGAAGTTGAGGATCGACCGCACGCCCGCGCTGACCATGGTGTCGGTCACCCGCTGGGCCACCGACGCCGGGGTGGTGATCACCCCGATGGCCAGCGGGGACTCGGCCGCGATGGCCGGGAGGTCGTCGGGGTGGCGCACCTCGACGCCGTCCACCCGTTCCCCGATGATGGCCGGATCGGTATCCAAGAGGGCCACCACGTCGAAGTTCCGGGCGGCGAATCCCTGGGACCGGGCCAGGGCCCGGCCCAGGTTCCCGATACCGGCGATGACCACCCGCCAGACCCGGTCGAGCCCGAGCTGACGGTCGATCTGTTCGATGAGGAAGGCCGCGTCGTACCCCGCCCCCCGAGTCCCGAACGACCCGAGGAGGGACAGGTCCTTGCGCACCTTGGCCGCGTTGACCCGGGCCGAGGAGGCCAGAAGCTCGGACGACACTGTGGCCGTGCCCGACCGGAGCAGCTCCTCGAGGATGCGCTGGTAGACCGGGAGCCGGGCCACGGTGGCCTCGGGAATCCGTCGGGGACCGGCCGCGGACGGTCCTGCTCGGGGACCGGGCGGCGGGGTCGGGGGGCGGCTGGCCACGGGTCGGATCGTAGGACCAGGGAGACGATGGCGGAAATCCCGATCGGCGGCGGCCCGGGCGGCCGCCGTGTCAGGCGTCGTGGCCGCCCGACCTTCGGGCACCCCCGGTGGTCTCGGCCCCGATCAGAACGATCGCCCCGGTCCCGGGTATCTCGAGGGCGCGGGCCGCCGACTCCCGGTCGAGCACCAGGGACACCTGCCCGTTGGCGTCCTCCAGGAGTCCGAACTCGCCCCCGGTCAGCTCGGCGAAGGCCCGGACCCTCCTGGCCACGACCGGACCGCCCTGCCCGCCTCCCCCTTCTGGTTCCCCTTCCCTTTCCCCTCCGTCCCCTCCCCGCCCAGCTCCTCGGAGGTGACCGGAGAGGACGGTGACCTGCGCCGTGGCGCCGAGGGTCACCCCGACAGCGGACAGGTCATCGGGTGCGGTCGCCAGCTGGACGTTGCCGAACCCGTCGATCCAGGTGACACCGGCGCGCACCCCAGGTCCGTCGGCGGTCGGGCCCCGGCTCCCGTCCACCGATCGACCCCCCTCGCCCTCGGCCCCACGGGCCGGTACCGCCGCCAGTGTGGCGGTGTCGATGGGGTCACCGATCTGTTCGGCGTCGCCGCCGGCGACCAGGTGGGCGGCGACAGGGGCGAACACGTCGCGGCCGTCGAAGGTGAACCCGCCCGGGACCGTTCCGACCCGTTGGCGGTCGATGGCCACGGCGGCCAGCACCCCGCCGAGGGAGGCGGCCAGGGGAAGGAGCAGGCCGTTGTCCGGACCCACCAACCACTGTGGTCCTCCCGGCGGGACCTCGAGAGCGACGCCCCGCCGGTCCGTCCCCACGCCGGGGTCGACCACGGCCAGGACGACACCGGCACCGAGAAAGGGGCCCGACCGCACGAGCAGTGCCGCGCCGGCGGCGACGTCGAAGGCCGGCACCTGGTGGGAGAGATCGATCACCGACAGGGTGGGAACCAAGCGGTGGAGTACGGCGTGGACGACACCCGCGAACTCGTCGACCGTGCCGTAGTCGGAGAGGAAGTACACCGCCGGGACCGGGCCCGATCCGTCGTGGCCAGGCGCTCCTGGCCCGGTTGTCCCTCCCAGCTCCGCCATCCCTAGGGTTTTCCCCGCCGGCGGTCGGTCATCGGACGTCCGCCTAGCGCCCCAGCTGCCTCGAGCGCTCGGTGGCCGCCGCCACGGCCTCGATGAACGCCGACCGCACCGCTTTGAACTCGAGGGTCCGTACTGCCGCTGCCGTCGTGCCTCCCGGTGAGGTCACCGCAGCCCGCAGGGCACCGGGATCGTCACCGGACTCGGCCATCATCCGGGCCGAACCCAGCATGGTGCCCACTACCAGCTGGTGGCTCACCTGGCGGGAGAGCCCGGCCGTGACCCCGGCGTCGATGAGGGCCTCAGCCACCAGGAACACGTAGGCCGGTCCCGAGCCGGATATGCCGGTGACGGCGTCGAGCTGGCGCTCGGGGAGGCGGACCACCGAGCCCACCGAGCCGAGAATGCCCTCGGCCCAGTCCAGGTCGGCCGACGTGGCCGCCGCACCACCGGACATGCCGGCCACCCCGGCCCCGATGAGGGCGGGGGTATTGGGCATGGACCGGACCACCACCACACCCGGGCCGAGCGCCTCCTCCAGCCGGGCCGTGGACAGGCCGGCCACGATGGAGAGGACCCGGGTCACGCCGACCGCCGAGAGGGTGCGGGCCACGGCCTCGGCCACGTCCGGCTTGACCGCCAGTACGGCGTCGGCCGCCTCGACCGGGCCCTCGACCACGGCCAGACCGGGGTGGGCCTCCGCCAAGCGCCGACGTTGGCCCTCGTCCGGCTCGCTCACCGACAGGTCCGAAACGGGAGACCAGCCGCCGGCAATGAGGCCCGCCACCAGGGCGGAGCCCATCCTCCCACCCCCGACGACCACGAGCTTGGGTGCCATGCGGGGAGACGCTACCAGCGCGCCGTCCGACTCCCGGGTGCCGTGCCGGGGTCGCCGTCCCGCCGCGGGTCGGGTCGACCGGTCCGGTCCCGCCGGCGGAACGGCTCAGACCGCGGGGACGCGGGCCGAGGGTGGGCGGCGTCGGTACCGACCCTCGTAACCGATGCTCATGGCCGTGGGGAAGCACTCGTCGGTGTAGGCCAGTGACGCCCCCATGATCCGGTCGAGTTCCTCGTCGTCCACCCGCTCGACCGGTACTCGCCCCACCAGGTAGACGGCTTCCTCGGGCCCGAGGGCGAAGGACATTCCGAGCAGATCGGCGTTCTTCTTCAGTAGGTACTCCCAGGTGGCCTCGATGTTGGTCTCCGGGCCGGGCATGAACTGGGTCTCGTGGTGGAGCGTGCGCTGGCGCAACGTCAGCCACACGGTGACGAACTCCTTCTCCTCGCCGCGCAGCCGGAGGTACCACCGGGGGGCGCCGGTCACCGGGTCGCCCCCGGCCTGGCGGTCTACGGCCACCAGGGCGGCCCCGTCGGCCAGTTCCCGCTCACCCCACCGGTCGATCACCGCGCACACCGCCTCCCGCTCCTCGGGTCCGAGAATGCCACCCCAGCGATCGGTCACGAGCACTCGACGAGGCGGCCCGCGGTGAGATCGGCGTAGATCTCGGTGAGCAGGTGGGCGGCGCGGGCCCAGGTGTAGCGACGGGCCCGCAGGACTGCCCCAGTGCTGAGTCGCTCGGCCAGCAGCGGCTCGGCCAGGATCTGGCGGACCCAGGCGGCGAAGGACTCCGGGGTCGGCTCCTCCACCAAGAAGCCGGTGCGGCCGTGGTCGATCAGACTGCGCAGGCCGCCGACATCGGAGGCCACCACCGGGGTGCCGCACGCCGCCGCCTCCAGCGCCACCAGTCCGAACGACTCCGAACGGCTCGGCACCAGGCAGACGTCGCTGGCCCGGTAGTAGGTGGAGAGCAGCTCGTGGGGCTGCGGGGGAACAAACACGACACGGTCCCCCAGCCCCAGTTCGTCCACCAGCGATTCGATCCGGGCGACCTCGATCTCACCGTGGGGACCGCTGGGCCCACCCACGATGATCAGCCGGCACCCGGGGTGGTCGGGGACCAGCGAGGCCAGGGTGCGCACCGCCACCGCCACCCCCTTCAGCGGTTGGATGCGGCCAACGAAGACCAGCAGCGGGCCCTCCCCGTCGAGGCCGATGGCCCGGCGGGCCTGTCGGCGGTCACCGGGGCCGAAGAATGCGTGGTCGACACCCGGGGCCACGATCCGGATCCGGGAGGGATCGGCCCCGTACAGCTCGGAGATCTGGGTGGCCTCCACCGAACAGGAGGCCAGCACGGTGTCCGAACAGCGGATGACGGCCGCCTCGGCCTCCGCCCGACGGTGGGGGGCGTCGGCCTGGACCTCCTCCGGACTGGCCTCGGCCTTGACCCGGTCGAGCGTGTGGAAGGTCGACACCAGGGGAAGATTGAGTCGGTGCTTGATCACATGACCCGCCACGCCGCTCAACCAGTAGTTGGCGTGTACGGCGTCGAAGGGCACGTCCCACTCGGTACCGAGGTCGCCGGACCCCTGCATGGATTTCATGACGCCATCCGCAAACTCCTCGATGACGGCGGGCAGCGCCTCTTTGGCCATGGGGCGGGGCGGCCCGGCCGAGACGTGGTGGACCCGGAACCCGGGTTCGATGTCGACCACAGCCGGGAGGTCTTCGGACCACGCCCGGGTGAACACGTCGCAGGCCACGCCGGCCCGGGCCAGGGCCGACGAGAGCTCGCGGACGTACACGTTCATGCCGCCACCGTCCCCGGTGCCCGGTTGGGCCAGGGGTGACGTGTGAAGGGACAGAACAGCCAGACGCCTCATGCCACAGCGAGCCTACCGGGAGGCCCCGCTCAGCCGGCGACCGACGTGGGCCCGAGCCCCGCCGGTGTCGTCACCTGGGGATCCGCGCTCGGTGCGGCCTCGACGTCGGAGACCGGGGCGGCCCCGCTCGGGCTTGCCTCGGAGTCGGCGTTCCCGGGGGTGGTCCGGTTCGTGGTGGCCCCGGCCGCGGTGGCCTCGTCCTCGTTCTCGTGGCGGAACGACAGGTAGATCCGCAGGAGGGCCTGGCGCTGCTCCTCGGTGAGGTGATGGTCGTTGAAGATGTGCCGGGACAGGTCGGTGTCCCCGTCGGGGCGTTCGAGGATGCCGGCCTGGACGTAGAGGGTTTCCGCCGAGATGCGCAGGGCCTTGGCGATCTGCTGGAGAATCTCGGCGGACGGTCGGCGGAGACCACGTTCGATCTGGCTCAGGTAGGGGTTGGAGATCCCGGCCAACTCGGAGAGGCGCCGTAGGGACAGACGCGCCGAACTGCGCTGCTCCCGGATGAACGAGCCCAGTTCGTTCACCAGCTGGGCCCCTTCGCTGTGGGCGGGCTCCTTCATGGCCGGAGGGCGTTCACCGGAGGAGGGCCCTCACGTCAAGAGGCCGTCGACCGAGGCGCGTCCCGTCTTGTGTCGGTCCACCAACTCGGCCTGGAGGGTGTCGATCCGCTCATGCAGGGCCCGACGGTCGGCCGACACCCGGGCCTCGATGGACTCCAGCCGCCCGGCGATGCTGTTGAGCTGGTCGATGTCCAGCTCGGCCAGGGATCCGATCTCGTCGGCACCGAGGACCGCGTCAAGCTCGGCGGTGAGGTCGGCCTCCTCGGTGTCCGGCGACAGCAACTGGGGAAGGTGGGCCGGCGCGTGGGAACGGCCGGGACCCGACGAGAGGATGGCGGGTAGGTCGTTGACCAGGGACCCGAGATCCCGCAGGGCGTCCGAGCCGGGGTGCTCGAGATAGGTGTGGACGATGTCGAGTCGACCCTGGATCAGGCGTCGGAGGTAGGACAGCACCACCTCGGCCTCTTGGCACTCGGTACGCATGGCCCGGATATCGGCCAGGCTACGGTCCCGCATGCCGTCGAGGTAGTTGCTGGTCAGGATGCGGTCGAGATCGTCCTGGTGGCTGGTCATCACGCCTGATCGTACTCCCCCGGCCCGGGGACGGCGCCGTTCCTGCCCGACGGTGCGTAGCGATAGACCGCCCTGCCGATGATGGCGGAGCGGGAGACGGGGCCGAACGAGCGGCTGTCGGTGCTGAACTGGCGCGAGTCGCCCTCGACTTCGAGGGTGCCCAGACCGGAGTCGACGGACCGTACCCGCTTGATCAGGATGCGGTCGGGACGGCGGGGGTCACGGAGCGCAACCACCTGCCCGGGTCCGGGTCGGAAGGGCGAGCGCCAGGGAACCCGCAGCACGACGAGACGGTCCCCGGGCAGGAGGGCGGGAACCATCGAGGAGCCGACCACCTCCACGCGGCGGAACGGGTGGTAGCGGGCCGCGGCCAGCAGCCCGGCCACCGTCACCACCAACCACAGCAGGGGGCCCCACCGGCCGGCGTTCGGGTCGACGGTTCCCATCAGGCCGGCGTGCCGGCGCAGACGGGATCCCAGGTTCGGGACCCGGAGAACCTGGGTAAGGTGAGCGGGAAGGGCACCGTAACCAGTCTGCACCAGTCCGTGGTCCAGGACGAACACCATCCAGCCGAACACCCCGTTTCCGGAGAAGGAGTCATGCGCATGCGCCTCGTAGACCAACTGCTCGCCACCATCGACCGAGTGGCTGCCCCCCGGGCGGCCCACGCCCACTGCGACCTGCCTTGTGGCGTCTACGATCCGGCCCAGGCCCGCATCGAGGCCGAGTCGGTCAAGGGCACCATCACCAAGTACAACGACTCCGACGACGAGTCCTTCAAGACCCGGGCCATCATCATCAAAGAGGCCCGGGCCGACCTGGTCAAGCAGCACCTGTGGGTGCTGTGGACCGACTACTTCAAGCCCGAGCACCTCGAGAAGTTCCCCAACCTGCACGATCTGTTCTGGAAGGCCACCAAGAAGGCCGGCGAGGTCAAGAAGAGCAACGACGTCGCCGTGGCCGACGACCTGCTGGCCCAGATCGCCGAGATCGACCGGATCTTCTGGGAGACCAAGAAGTAAAGGGACTCCGTCGATAAGGGAGTATTCGGAGAAAGTGGATTCACCAGGTGCTTAGCATCCGAACACTTCCGGTCAACTCCGCCCGCTTCTGAACCTCTTGCGGACTGGATGCGGACTGAGCCATCGCAATCCTCAGCACTGGCCGTGACCACGCCTCGATGGTGGCTGACGACCGTCCTCTCCCCACAAGGGGTTCCTCTGCGGCAGCACTAACCGAATCCCGACAAGTGAGGGATCTCGGCTCCCTGGCGTCGAGATCCCTTCGATCTGGTCCGATCTCCAGAGGCGGCCCAAAATCTGGTCCGCCCGGCCCGATTCCAGCCTGACACCTCCCCCGCCACCCGATGCAGTCCGGGCGGCGCCGCGCGTGGCCAGGCGAGCGGTGAGCAGGGGCTTGGGATACCTTCGCCCGCAACGGAGTCTCCTGAACGAGGGGTGGGGCGCATGGCGGAGGATCGGGCGTTTATGCAAAGGTTCCCGTCCCGTGAGTCGGGAAGTCACCGAGTAGGCATCGTCCTCGTCACGATGATCCTCACGATGGGAAGTGCCGTGATAGGAGTGACTGCCGCCACCCCAGCCGGTGCAGATTCGACTTCGTTTTCAAGCACTGAGATTGGGACCAGTGGAAGCACACCGAGCTTCTATCAGGGCGGACCCTGGACCATGTCGTGGAACTTCTCCTGTACCGGGTCGTATGCCCTTACCGGGAACTTCATCGTGACCGTGAATCAGCCCGCCTCATCGACCATCTCCGATGTCGGTCCGAACGAACTGCGCGGAGCGGGTAGCGGATTCGACACCTACTACGACACGGGGACATTCAATCTCGAAGTGAACAGTGAATGTGCCTGGAACATCACGGTGGCTCCGGCTTCGAGCGCGCCAGCAGCGACGCCGCTGACGATCACCAGTGGGCAGGTCGGAAGCTCGGGGGACACGACTTCCTTCTTCGTGCCGGGTCCATGGACGATGGCCTGGAGCTACGGGGTGGCTCCAGGCTCCGCCACTTCCTGCGGGGGTGGAGTGGACGGCAACTTTATTGTGGATATACAACAGCCGCTCGGTGGGTTCGCCGGTGACATTGGACCCAACGAACTAGGAGGCGGCGGAAGCGGTGTCGACAGCTACACGGACGCCGGGACATTCTCGCTCGTGATCGACAGCGACTGTCAATGGTCGGTCACCATAAGTTCCTCAGCACCAGCACCATCCCCGCCTGCACCGGCAGCGAAGGTGTTCACGGGCATGGCACCGACCCCCGATGGCCACGGGTACTGGATCGTTGACGATCAAGGTGACGTGTACGCCGAGGGCAATGCCGTAAGCCACGGCTCCATGGCCGGGCAGCATCTCAACGCTCCGATTGCCCACATCGTGGCTACACCCGACGGCGGGGGCTACTGGATGGTGGCCTCGGACGGAGGCATCTTCAGCTTTGGGGACGCTCCGTTCTACGGGTCGATGGGCGGACGGCATCTGAACGCCCCGGTCGTGGGGCTTGCGCCCACCCCTGACGGTCGCGGCTACTGGCTGGTTGCCGCCGATGGTGGCATCTTCAGCTTTGGGGATGCCGTCTTCCAAGGATCCATGGGTGGCAAGCATCTCAACATGCCCATCGTCGGCATGGCAGCCGATCCGGCGACCGGCGGGTACTGGGAGGTCGCCACTGACGGCGGCATCTTCTCTTTCAACGCCCCGTTCTTCGGCTCTACCGGGAACATCCACTTGAATCAGCCCATCAACGGTATGGCCACCATGCCCGATGGACAGGGTTACCGATTCGTGGCCTCGGATGGCGGAATCTTCGATGAGGGTGACGCCCAGTTCGCTGGGTCCATGGGTGGAACCCACCTGAACGCCCCCATTGTCGGGATGGCGGCGACGCCTGATGGGAAGGGCTACTGGATGGTGGCCTCGGACGGAGGCATCTTCAGCTTCAATGCTCCGTTTGAGGGTTCCGCCGCCTGAAACGCGGCGGCACCGGCCAGTCATTGGTCAGGTGCGCTGGACGGCATCGAGGTCGGCTCGGTGTCCATGGCACGCTTCCACGGTGTGCCATTTTCCGGCGTTGTCCTTGAACCGGCCCCGCCACTCGATCAGGTACGGGCAGTGCTGGGCATGGCCGGTGCCGTTCTCCTGGACGAACCGGAAGCAAGACCCCGAGAGCAGGCAGAACGACTCGGCGTAGTGATCCATCCGCTCAGTTGACCACTTGGGTAACTCGGGCTGGTCAGGGCGGTCCTCCTCAGCTTCCTGGGCTTGAACCACGTCGATGAGGTCGAGGATCACCGGGTGGATCTCATCGCCCCTGGCCTGGATTACCACTATGGCGACGAGGAAACGACAGCGCCAGACTGTCGTGTGTGAGTGCTACTTACGACCGGATCGGCGTCGGATATGACCAGTTCCGACGCGCAGACCCTCGACTTGAACGCTTCATCGCCGACGCCTTGAGTGACTCCCTCAGCGTCGTCAACATCGGGGCGGGTGCAGGCTCGTACGAACCGGTGACCGGCCAGGTAGTGGCAGTAGAGCCATCGGCGGTGATGTTGGCTCAACACCATGGGAAGACCTGTGTCCAGGGAATGGCCGAGGCCCTCCCCTTCCCCGATAGGAGCTTCGATGCAGCGATGGCCATCATGACGATCCACCACTGGACCGACCTCCGGACCGGTCTGGCCGAGATGCGGCGGGTGTCTCGACGTCAGGTCGTGTTCACCTGGGACAAGGATCACGACCAGGAACTGTGGATCGTCTCCGACTACGTGCCCGCGATCCGAACGCTGGAGCATTCGAGATTTCCGGCGTTGGGTGAGATCGTCGATGCACTGGGAGGGGCAACCACCCGGGAGTTCCCCATCCCCCACGATTTCGCGGACGGGTACCAGCCAGCATTCTGGAGACGGCCTGAGGCGTACCTCGATCCCAACATCCGAGCGGCAAGTTCAACGTTTGCGGTCCTCCCGGATGACGTGGTCGAGCCCGCAATGCAACGCCTGGAGGACGATCTCGTTTCAGGCGAGTGGTCGCGCCGATATGGACACCTCCTTCAGCGTGAGGCGATGGACTACGGGTATCGGCTGATCGTCAGCAGCTGACACCCACGCTCGAATCTCGCATCAGGGTGCAGGGGTGGCCCAGTCGTGAACGTCTCCTGTCGATTGGGTGCCATCCCACCAGCGCAGAGCGGCCAGCTTCCACGGATCGGCGTACCAGCCAGCGTTGACGGTCGGCACAGGGGCCTGAGGGGCTGAAGGGGCGGGTGGAACGGCCTGGGGTGACACGATGGCTGTCGGCGGTGTCGGAGCGATCTGGTCCGGTTCGGATGGGCGGCTTTTGTCGATCTCGTCGAGGCCGATCTGCAGCCCGGCAACCAGCTCGGCGACGGTCCCCTTGACGTGGGCCAGACCGAGATCGAGGCGGAAGTCGAACCACCCAGCGATGCTCGGCCCGTAGTGGATGGAGGTGGGCTTCTGGCGGTTGGAGACGGAGAACGTGGTCGACCCGGCGTTGTCGTCATGCTCGAACCCGATCAGCCCAGTGCCTGAGGCTGCGCTCGACGGTGGAACGGCACCTGGAGGCCTTGTGGTCTCCCCAACAGATCGCCGCGTAGTTGGCTGAGACCTACCCCCGACAACCCGGAGATGCAGGTGTCTCACGAGACCATCTACCAGTCCCTCTTCGTCCAGGGCCGTGGTGAGCTGCGAAACGAACTGCAAACGAGCCTGAGAACGGGAAGAGCCATGCGGAGGGCCAAGGCCTTCACGAAGGGCGGGGTCGGCCAGGGCCAAATCCGCAACAGGGTGATGATCTCCGAGCGGCCGGCAGAAGTGGAGGACCGGGCCGTCCCCGGTCACTGGGAAGGCGATCTCATCTTCGGCAGGAAGTTGACCGCCATCGGCACCCTGGTCGAGCGGCACAGCCGCTACGTCATCCTCTTGAAGCTCCCCACGGGGCTGAGTCAGTCAGGAAAGCCATGACCAAACGGATACTCACCTCTCCGCCCAGCTCCGGCGGTCCGTTACCTGGGACCAAGGCAAGGAAATGGCCCAGCACGTCGAGTTCACCGTCGACACCGGCGTGCAGGTCTGCTTCTGCGATCCGAAGAGCCCCTGGCAGCGAGGAAGCAATGAGAACACCAACGGACTCCTCCGTCAGTACTTGCCAAGTCCGCCGATCTCTCCCAGTGCTCCCAACGGGAGGTCTATGCCATCGCCCGCTCACTCAACACACGCCCTCGACAGACGCTCGATTGGATGACACCATCAGAAGCGTTCGTCGATGCCGTTGCGTTGACCGCTTGAGGACACAGGCGTTTCGGGGCAGTCTGCCGTCAAGCATTCGGCAGGGTGACGGAGGGGAACCTGTTGGCACTACGAGGGATGGGCCTTGGGTTGCCCCACCGCCTGCGAGAGGTGGGTCAGTCTCAAAGCGACTGACCGTCGACTGTCACCTCGGTACGGTCGGGATAGAAAGACAACATCCCTCTCACTACTGCGGCCTGGTCCGTCGGCGTCTCGTAGCTCCATACGATGCCGTCGTGGATCTCTCCGTCGATGTCGACAGACCAATATGACGCCTCTCCCTTGAACGGACAGTTGGTACTGAACGTCGTGGGCCTCAAAAGATCCATCTGCACGTCGTCTGGCGGCAGGTAATAGCGGGAGGGCAGCCCCGTCTCGTCGAGCTTCATGGCCCGGTCGGTGGTGGCCAGTACCCGGCCGCCAAGTCGAACTTCCACATGAGCGGTGGTTGGGACGATTGTGATCGTATGGCCTGGCGTCATGACGCGAAATGCTACCGGTAGGACCCCCCGCAGGTAACAGCCGGCCGCGAGGATTGGTATTGCTCGCTGACGGTCCACCACTCCGGACAAGGAACTGGTCAGCGTGTGGGTAAAGGCCCGAGCAGGTCTGACTCCTTTGATACCGGCTGACGTCCTTTCGGACTGTCCTGAAATCGATTCGTCGGCCTGGCTCGGACTCTCACCTGACACCGACCGGTCGGACGGAGTGACCTCATAGGAGCCTGCCGCACAGGCCCATCGCTGTCCTGTCCATCGCCTTGCTGGTGTGGTGTCACCCACCCAAGCGAAAGCAGGAGGAGCGATCGGTCGGGCTCCGCAGTGACCTGGATACGGCGGCCAGCACCACCAGGTTGACCGCAACCACCGCGCCGCGTCCGCTCCGGCGGCCATCGGTGGAAGCGCTCACAGCGGCGGGTCCGTGGCCAGGAAGGTGACGGCCATGCCGCAGAACGGGGCCAGGGACACTTCGTCGATGGTGAGAGCACCGTGCCGGCGATGCTGTACGTACTCGACCACCGCACCATATCGGGCGGCCAGGGCCACCGGCCCTGCCACCTCATCCACCCCCATCACCACGGAATACAGGCCTTCGCCTCGCTCGGCCAGGAAGGTGGTGAAGCCGGCCGACTGCTCGCCGTCACCTACCGGGGAGACCACCTCGATGCCGGCGTCCCAGTCGATGAGCACCCGGAGTCCGAGGTCGGTCAGGTCGACCTCGGCAAAGGTGAGGCCCAACTGCCGCCAGAAACCGGCCGCCCGATCTTGGTTCTCGGGCCGGACACAGAAGACCACATGGTGGAGGCGCACCGGCCCGGTCCCCGCCGCACTGGATTCATCGGTCGTGACCGCCTCACTCATGCCGGGGTCACGGATCGAACGAAGGATGTGTTCACAGCATGTCCTCGATGGTCTTCAGCCCCGCCTCGTAGAGCACGCCGGGCAGCATGCCCCCGTCGATCTCGATGGTGGTCCCGTTGATGAAGTCGGCCTCGCCCGAGCACAGGAAGACGCAAGCCCTGCCCACCTCGTCGGGCTGGCCAGCCCGGTGGAGGGGCACGTCCGAGAAGTACGACGCGCCCTCGGGGTCGTCGGCCGGCAGCACGAAGGCCCGGAAATTGTCGGTCATGGTCGGACCGAGGGCCAGGCAGTTGACCCGGGCCACCGGGCCCCACTCCTCGGCCAGCGAGCGGGTCAAGTGGTTGAGGCCGGACTTGGCGGCGCCGTAGGAGACGAGGGTGGGGGAACCGGCCGGATGACCGGCCCCGCTGGAGATGTTGATGATCGATCCCGTCCCATCCTGGAGCTTCATCTGGCGGAAGACCCGTACGGCGAACCACAGGGGACTGATCAGGTTCATCTGGATGGCGAAGGCGTGGAACAGAACGGTGCGCTCGTAGTCGTCGGCGCTCGCCGGGGTGCCCTGGATCTTCTGGACCAGTTCGGGGACGTCCTCCACGTGAGGGGTGGGGACGGTCCCCCCGGCGTTGTTGACCAGGATGTCGATCCGGCCGTACGTCTCGGTGACCCGCTCGACGAACCGGTCGACGGCCGCATAGTCGCCCTGGTCGCACACCCACTGGGCCGAACGCTCGGCGCCCCCGGCCACCTCGGAGGCGCACGGGAGGACATCGAGCGGCTTTCGGGAGCACCCGATCACTGTGGCCCCCTCGGTGAGGAGCTGACGGGCTATGCCTACGCCCACCCCCCGGCTGGTGCCGGTGACCACTGCCACCTTGCCTTCGAGCTTCCCCATAGTCCACCCCCGACCGAACCGGCTCTGACCGACCGACCGGCCGGCCGAGCAGGCAGTGAAAAACATAAACCGGTTTATGATTAGATGCAACCGGTCGGGCGCCGGCCCGACCGGTGGCCGAACGCGCCTGGCTGAAGGAGTCCCATGGCACTGCGGGTGATCCAGTTCTCGACGGGCAACGTGGGCTTCCACGCCCTGCGCCAACTCATCGAGCATCCCGACTTCGAACTGGTCGGGGTCCACGCCGCCGGTCCCGACAAGGTCGGCCGGGATGCCGCCGAGCTGTGCGGGCTGGACACGCCGACCGGAGTCGTGGCCACCGGCAACCTCGGGGCGCTGGTGGCCCTCGGGGCCGACTGCGTCGTCTACACCTCCCAGGCGGAGACCCGGCCACAGGAGGCCCTCGAGGAGCTGTGCGCCTTCCTCCGGGCCGGCACCAACGTGGTTGCCAGCTCCCTCGTGTGGCTCATCTACCCGCCACACGCCGACGCCTGGATCCGCGACCCCCTGGCCGAGGCCTGCCGGGCCGGTGGGACCACCCTGTACGTGAACGGCGTCGACCCCGGGTTCTCCGGGGACATGCTGCCCCTGGCCGCCCTCAGCCTCACCCAGCACGCCGAGACGGTGCACGTCCAGGAGATTTGCGATTACGGCTCCTATGACGACGCCGAGTACACCGGGGAGAGCTTCGGGTTCGGCGCCCTGCCCGACCACCAGCCGGCGCTGTTCCTGCCCGGCGTGCTGACCTCCATCTGGGGCGGGCCGGTAATGCTGTTGGCCGAGCGGCTGGGGGTCGAGGTCGAGGAGCTGCGTGAGCACCACCAGACCTGGGTGGCCACCGAGCCCATCAACTGCGTGATGATGCGGGTCGAGCCCGGCCGGGTGGCCGCGGTGCGCTTCTCGGTGGAGGGGATCGTCGGCGGTCGTCCGGCCATCGTCATGGAGCACGTCAATCGGCTCACGCCGGCGGCTGCCCCCGAATGGCCGGTGCCGCCTGACGGCCGGCCCGGAGTCCACCGGGTGGTGGTCACCGGTCGGCCCGGCGTGGAGATCAATACCCACCTCGGACTGGACGGGACCGACCACAACGTGGCCGGGGTGATGGCCACGGCGGCCACGGTGGTCAACGCCATCGGGGTGGTGTGCGACGCCCCGCCGGGCCTGGTCTCCCTGCCCGACCTGCCGGTGGCCCACGTCCACCACGTGCTCCGGTGACCCGCCCGGTCGCCACCCCCCTCCAGCCCTCCATTCAGGGGCGCGTCCCGCCGACCCGGCCGGACGAGGGCCGGGCCCAGGAGCGGGGGGACCGGACCCGGTCGGCCATCATCGACGAGACCATCCGATGCGTCCTCGACGAGGGGTTCGCCGCGGCCAGCGCCAAGCACATCGCCGAGCGGGCCGGCGTGACCTGGGGGGTGATCCAGTACCACTTCGGCGACCGGGGCGGGCTGCTCGGCGCAGTGGTCGCCTCCGGCTACGAGTCGTTCCGGCAGTCCATCGAGTCCCTGGACATCCCCGACGGAACCGCCCGGGAGCGGGTGGCCACCATCGTCGACGCCGCCTGGTCGGCATTCTCCCGGCCGGTGTCCCGGGCCAGCCTGGAGATCACCGTGGCCACCCGCACCACCCGGGCCCGGACCCAGCACACCGAGCTGGCCGCCATGGCCAGGACACTGCACCAGCTGGGCGAGCGCATCGTGGGTGACCAGCCGGACCAGCGGGCTCTCGGCCGACTGATCGGCGACGTGCTGTGGGCCACCCTGCGTGGCCTGGTGGTGGTCGAGATGGTCGCCGGTGAACCTCTGGACTTCACCCGGGAACGGGCCATGCTCTGCGACCTGATCGCCGCCTACCTGCAGACCGGTTCGTCACGCTGACGACGCCCGGCCGGTCCAGCTACTCCACGCCAGGCTGACCGCCATCACCGCTCATCGGCACCGCCGAATCGAGCCTCGACCAGGTGGTGGCGGCGGTGCGCCGGGACCCTGGTGGTGTGCCGTTCGGTCACGGGTCGCCGGTGACGTGGGTCGCCCTGGCCAGGAGCAGCGCCTTCTCTCGTTCGTTGCGGGTCAACGACGCCGCCCGGGTGAACTCCGCACTCCCCTCCTCCATCCGCCCCAGCCGCTCCAGCAGATCGCCCCGGACGCTCGGGAGCCAGTGGTACTCCGCAAGCGCGGGATCCGCGGCCAGGGCGTCCACCAACTCGAGCCCGGCTTCGGGCCCATCGGCCATCGAGACGGCCACCGCCCGGTTGAGCTCCACCACCGGCGAGGGGGTCAACGCCATGAGCCGTCCGTAGAGCAGGGCGATGGTGGCCCAGTCGGTGTCCTCGTAGCGGGCAGCCCGGGCGTGACAGGCGGCGATGGCGGCCTGCACGGAGTACGGTCCGTCGCCGGCTCGCAGCAGTGACTCCATGCCGCGGTGAATCAGCAGCCGGCTCCACCGCGACCGGTCCTGGTCGGCGAGGAGCACCGGCTCGCCGCCAGGTGCGGTGCGCGTAGCGGTGCGGGAGGCCTGCAACTCGAGCAGAGCCGCGAGTCCGTGGACCTCCAGCTCCTCGGGCATCAGGCCGGAGAGGATGCGGATCAGGCGGAGCGAGTCCTCACACAGGGCCGGTCGGATCAGGTCCTCGCCCGCCGTGGCGGTGTAGCCCTCGTTGAAGATCAGGTAGATGACGTCGAGGACCGACGACACGCGGGCCGACCGATCGGACCCGCGAGGGATCTCGAAGGGGACCCCGGAGCGGGCCAGCGTCCGCTTGGCCCGGACGATGCGCTGGGCGATCGTCGGCTCGGTGACGAGGAACGCCCGGGCGATCTCCCCGGTGGTGAGGCCGCCGAGCAACCGCAGGGTGAGGGCGATCCGGGCCGCCGGCGACAGCAACGGGTGACAGGCGGTGAAGATGAGCCGGAGGAGGTCATCGTCGATGTCGTCATCGTCGACCGGGTCGGGCACCGGCACGTACTCGAGCCTCCGACCGACCTCAGCCAGCTTGGCGGCGTAGACCTCCCGGCGGCGCACCAGATCGATGGCCCGGTGGCGGGCCGTGGCCATGAGCCAGGCTCCCGGGTTGTCCGGTTGGCCGGATCGGGGCCACTGCTCCAGGGCCGCGACCAGTGCGTCCTGGGCCAGTTCCTCGGCGATGCCCACGTCTCGGACGATTCGGGCAACACCCGCGATGATCCGCGCCGACTCGATCCTGAAGACCGCCTCGATGCTCTCCTTCGCCCCCGATGCCGTCACCGCCGCCCATCAGACCAGCGGAACGGCACGGGGGCAAGCGCCGCCGGTTATCCCTCGGCGATCTCGCGGAACTCGGCGGTCACCGTCCAGAACTCCTCGTGGCACTCGAGAAACCGCTTGGTCCACTCCATGGCCTCGGCCTTGTCCTTGGTCTGCATGATGGCGTAGCCGCCAACCACTTCCTTGGTCTCGGTGAATGGCCCGTCGGTGGTGGTGATCTTCCCTCCCGACCAGGTGAGGCGGGTGCCGGCGGCGGTCGGGGTCAGCCCGGCCGTATCCAGCATGACGCCGGCCTTGGTGATCTCCTCGAACAGAGCGCCCATCCGGGCCTGGAGCTCGGGGGTGATGCCCTCAGCGGGAGGGTTCTGCTCGTCGATGCGGATCAGGCTGATGTAGCGGGGCATGGTGGCTCCTCGGTCGGACCGGGCGGGGACTCTCCCCGCCGTCACCTAGTACGTCGAATGGCCGGGGCCCGATTCGACAGGCACCCGGTAATTTCTTTTCCCCGGCCCCGGATACCTCACCGCCGGGCCGGGTCCGGTCACCGGGTCGACCGCCACCGGTTGTCGTCGGACAGCACCGGGGTCTGCGTGTCGGCACCCGACCGCAGGACGCGTCCGGGTAGGGCACCGGTCAGGCGGTCGGACGTCACCACCTCGGTCCCATTGACCAGGACGTGCTCCATACCGGTGGCCTCGGCGTACAGCCGACTGGCCCCGCCCGGCAGGTCGTTCCGGGTTCGGAGGGGCTGGGGCCCGATGCGCTCGGGGTCGAACACCACGAGGTCGGCCCACCATCCTTCGGCCACCTGGCCCCGGTCGGTGAGGCCGTACAGCCGGGCGGGAACGTCGGTGAGCAGGCGGATCGCCTCCTCGACGGCGATCAGCTGGCGCTCCCGTACCCCGTAACCGAGGAGCGAGGTGGAGTACACGGCCCCGCACATGGTGTCGAGGTGGGCCCCGGCGTCCGAACCTCCGACCACGGCCCGGGGGTCGCGCCAGATCCCGGCTCTGGCCTGCCAGTCGGCATCGGACTCAGGTATGGGCACCGCGAACCCGGTGCGCAATCGGTCGGCCACGACGATGCGGCACAAGGCGTCCCACGGGTCCATCCCCCACTTCGCGGCCACATCACCCACAGCCCGGCCCTCGAGCGCCCGCTGATCAGGAGCGAAGGTCTCGGCGATGATCAGCCGGGCCCAACCGGCCAGGAACCGGAGTACCCCGGCCTCGTCGGACTGGGCCCGCTCGTCCATGGCCCGGCGCACCTCGGGATCGGACAGGGCCTGGATGCGGTCGTCGATCGAGCTGGCGAAGAACTCCCGCCATCCGGGTAACCCATCGAGGATGGCCCCGTGCTCGAAGGAGAGCCGGAGGGACATAGTGTGCGGCAGGGTCAGCGCCACCACGCGGGCCCCGGCCCGGGCGGCCGCGTCGGAGGCCACCAGTTGGTGGGCGGTGCCCTCGGCATTGGCGGCCGTGACAGCCAGGACGTTCCAGTTGACCGGTCGCCCGGACACCAGTGAGATACGGGTCAGGAGGTCGACCTCGTCGTCGGTGAAGCCGTTGATGCAGCCCGGCACGATCATCTCGATGGTGGTCCCCGGGTGGTCGGCGACCGCTGCCGCCAAGCGCTCCAGCTCACCGACCGAGGCGGACCGGGACGGCACGGGTTGACCCTCACCGTCGTTGTGCGTGGGCGCCCGTGAAGTGGAGAAGCCCATGGCCCCCTCGGACAGGGCCCGGTGGAGGGCGGCCTCCATCTCGGCGATCTGCTCGGCGGTGGCCTCGTGGCCCACGGCGTCGTCACCCATGACCGAGCGCCGAAGGGTTGAGTGCCCGACGAGGAAACCCGCGTTGACACCGACCCTTCCGTCGAGGCGGGCCAGCCACTCGCCGAACGATTCCCACTCCCAGTCGAGGCCGGCCTCGAGCGCGGCCAGCGGCATGCCCTCCACCCGGGCCAGCATCCGCGACAGGTATCCCGAATGGTCCGGGCCCGCCGGGGCCAGGGAGAATCCGCAGTTCCCCCCGAACACCGTGGTTACCCCGTGGAGGGGCGAAGGGCTCGCGGTCGGGTCCCAGAACAGCTGGGCGTCGTAGTGGGTGTGGATGTCGATGAATCCGGGGGCCACCAGACACCCTTCGGCGTCTACGATCCGTTCGGCGTCGTCCGTGACCGTCCCGACGGCCACGATCCTGCCGTCACGGACCCCGACATCAGCGCGCCGCCCCGGCTCACCGGTGCCGTCCACCACCGTGCCGCCGCGGATGACCAGATCCATCATCGTGAACCTCCCCGGAGGACGCGGGGTCGGGTCAGGGCAGCCATCCCCTCGACCCCCAGCTCGAGCCCGAGCCCGGACTGACCCCAACCGCCCATGGGGGCCAGGTGATCCATGGCCCCCATCCCGTGCGCGTTGACCCACACCGTGCCGGCCCGCAGGCGATCCGCCACCGCATCGGCCTCATCGAGGTCGTCGCTCCACACCGAGGCGCAGAGTCCGAACTCCGTGTCGTTGGCCGCCTCGACCGCACGGTCGAGGTCGGTGTAGGGCAGCACCGGAAGAGCCGGGGCGAACTGCTCCTCCCGCACCAGAGGGGTACCCGGGTCGGGGTCGACGACCAAGGCGGGCGCTACCCGCCAGCCGTGACCGGGATCCACCAGGGTGCCCGGTCTGACCACTTCGGAGGCACCGATGGCGGCCAGGGCGATCATGTCCTCAACCCGGTCCCGGGCCGACTCGGTATGGACCGGCCCCATGGTCACCCCGTCATCGAGGCCGTCCCCGACCACGGTCCGGGACAGGCCGGCCACGAGAGCGTCCCGCCACGCCGACAGACGGTCGCAGGGGACATAGAGGCGCTTGATGGCCATGCACACCTGACCCGAGGTGGCGAAGGCCGCCTCCAGCAGGCGGGAGGCCAACTCCTCGGTTGGCTCGAGGTCGGGGGCCACGATGGCGGCGTCGTTGCCCCCCAGCTCCAGAACGGCCGGGCGCAGGTGGGGGGCGCAGGCGGCCAGGACTGCCCGTCCGGAGACCACACCGCCGGTGAACGAGACCATGTCGACACCGGGATGGCCGACCAGGGCCGCCCCGAGGGAGACGGTCGGTCCGTTCAGTGTGTTCACCACCCCGGCCGGCAGGTTCGAGGCGATGGCGCCCGCCAGGGTCAACACCGCACCGGGGCAGCTGGGTGGAGCCTTGACCACCACCGTGTTGCCGGTCAGTAGGGCGGCAATGATCTTGTTCCCCATCACCGCGGCCGGCCAGTTGAACGGCAGGATAGCGGCCACCACGCCGTGGGGTACCCGTTCCACGACCGAACCGCCGAGCCTCCGGGGCTCGAGCGACTCTGCGACCAAGGGGGCCAGGGACCCGACCATGCCGGCCGTGGTGGCCAGGTCGAAGAGTGACTCCACCAAGACCTTGCCGTGTTCCCTGGTCAGGAGGGCCGAGGTCGCCTCGAGGTCGATGGACTCCTGGGCCCGTTGGCAGGCTTCCTGCAGGGCAGCCGTCCTGGTCTCGATGCCGAGGGCGGCCCAGGACGGCTGGGCGGCTCTCGCCGAGGAAACCGCCCCGTCCACCTGCTCGGGGGAAGCGGCCGGTGCGTCGAGGACCACCTCGTCGGGATGGGCCGGGTTGGTCACCGGATACGTGCCGTCCCCTCCCGCCACCATGGTGCCGCCGATAGCCAGCGGAACCGTCCGGTTCTCCGTCAGCAGTGCCATCACGGACCTCCCCCAGGTCGAGCCCCGGCATCCCGGGTAACCCCGACGCTACTCTCGGCAGGCGTGGCGAGCACTCTGCTGGCGGACCCCGATCCGCGGTCCCTTGTGGCCCCGGTGATCTCGGTCGACGACCACCTGATCGAGCCTCCCGATCTCTTCTCCGGGCGGATGCCCGGTCACCTGGCGGAACGGGCGCCCGCTGTCCACGAGGACGAGTCCGGTGCTCAGTCATGGCGCTTCGAGGGACGCTCATATCCGAATATCGGACTCAACGCCGTGGTAGGCCGTCCGCGTCACGAGTGGAGCATGGAGCCGGCCCGCTTCGACGAGATGCGACCAGGGTGCTTCGACATCGAGGCGCGGGTGCGTGATATGGACATCGCCGGAATCTGGGCCTCCTTATGTTTCCCGTCGCTGGTGGCCGGGTTCTGCGGTGCGGTCTTTACGCGGGCCGACGATCCCGAACTCGGTCTGGCCTGTACCCGGGCCTGGAACTCGTGGCACCACGAGGTCTGGGCGGGAACCCATCCGGAGCGCATCATCCCCCTCCAGCTGCCGTGGCTGGCCGATCCCGAACTCGGGGCCCGGGAGATACGACGCAATGCCCAGTTGGGCTTCAAAGCGGTGAGCTTCCCCGAATTTCCTGCACAGCTCGGCTATCCGTCCATCTTCACGGGGCACTGGGACCGATTCTTCGACGCCTGCCAGGACACCGACACGGTTGTCTGCCTGCACACCGGGGCTTCGTCCTGGGCCCCCCTCCCTTCGCCTGACCCTCCCTTCGAGCTGCTGCCAACAGTATTTCCGGTCAACGCCCTGCTGGCCGCGGCGGAGTGGGTGTGGTCCGGAGTGCCGGTCCGCTTCCCCGGATTGGCCGTGGCCATGTCCGAAGGAGGCATCGGCTGGGTGCCCATGCTGATGGACCGGGTGGACTACGTCCTCGACCATTCGGCCTCCGGTTCGGAGTCGGCGTCGTGGGTCTCGGAACTGAGGCCGAGCGAGGTACTGGCCCGCAACTTCTGGTTCTGCACCATCGACGACCCCTCCGTCACTCCGATACTCGACCGCATCGGGAGAGACCACGTGATGGTGGAGACCGACTACCCCCATGCCGACTCCACGTGGCCTGACACGCAGGCTGTTCTGTCGGCCACGTTCGGCCACCTGCCCGCATCCGACCTCCGTCAGGTGGCCTCGGGCAACGCCTCCCGGCTGTTCCGCCATCCGCCTCCCCCGGACGGCGACTGGCGGTCGACCCAAAAGGCCAGCCCGTCGCCGTCCGCAGGCCCGGCTCGAGCCTGATCGGATCAGTCCGCGGAGGTCTCCCGCCCGGCCCACGACGACACCGCGGCGCCGGGACGGGCGCCGGCGTCCCATCCGGTCACCGCTTCGTCCGCCTGGTCGCTCGTCGGGTCCACATCCCCGTCGACGGAGTTCTCGGCGAAAGACCCATCGACACCGCAGGAGCCACAGGTCCGGATGGTCGGGTCGACCGACAGCCGGTCGTCCTCGATGGCCACGCCGCAGCCGCTGCACGTTCCGTAGGTTCCCTCGTCCAAACGGGTCAGCGCCGCCTCGACCTCGTCGAGCAGGTGATCCACCTCGTCGATGGTGGCCTCCGGGGTCCGGCCAGGGGCCACGTCCGTCCCAGAGTGCTCGACCACGTCGGTATCCATGGCGATGAGCGTACCCGCGGCGACCCCGCCCACCCGTAAGGTGAAGTGGTGGCACCTCCTGAGAGTACCGGCGTCCCTCCGGAAGGCGACGCCACCGAACCACTCGCCACCCTGGTCGGGAGCGGACTCCTGGTGCCGTGCCTTGACGGCGTCGACCGGCTCGCCGTCGAGTTGGATCAGGCCGCCTCGACCCAGGCCCATCCCGATGTGGTGGCCCGCGTTGGGGAGTTCCTGCCCTGGTACTCGAGTGTGCACCGGGGGGCCGGATTCCGGTCGCGACGGGCCACGGCCGCATACGAGTCGGCCCGACGATCCGTGCTGGCCTTCGCCGGACGCGATCCGGACGGCCCGGACATTGCCATCTTCTGCCGGAACACCACCGAAGCCATCAACCAGCTCGCCTTCCGGCTCGGTCTGGCGTCCGACGATGTGGTGGTGACTACCGTGGTCGAGCACCACGCCAACCTCCTCCCGTGGGGCCGGGTCGCCACCCGTCGCTACGTGGAGTGCACCCCGACAGGAACCTTCTCGGTCGAAGCCGTGTGCGAAGCCCTCGACGCCGGAACCGAGCCACCGGCTCTGCTCGCCGTCACCGCGGCGTCGAACGTCACCGGATGGCTGCCCCCCATCGACGCCATCATCGATGCCGCCCACCGGCGGGGCGTGCGCGTGGTGGTGGATGCCGCCCAGCTGGCCCCGCACCGACCCCTGCCGGCAACGGCCGACTTCGTGGCCTTCAGCGGTCACAAGCTGTACGCCCCCTTCGGCTCCGGGGCGCTCATCGGACCCCGGGCGCAGTTCGAGACGGGCGAACCCTTTCTTGCCGGAGGCGGCGCCGTCGACCTGGTCGGCCTGGACGAAGTGGTGTGGACGGCGCCACCCGACCGCGAGGAGGCCGGCTCACCCAACGTCGTCGGTGCTGTGGCCCTCGAGGCCGCCGTCCGGGCGCTCGACACCGTCGGTTGGCAGGCCGTGGCCGCCCACGAAGAGGCGCTGGTCCGGAAGATGGCCGACGGACTGGGGGCCATCGCGGGCGTGCGACTGCTCGGCCCGCTGGGTGCGGAACGAGACGTCCCCGAACCCGCCGTCGTCGAGACGCTGCCGGTGGCGACCTTCACGGTCGAGGGGATGCACCATGCCCTGGTGGCGGCCCGGCTGAGTGCCGAGTACGGCGTGGCCGTCCGCCACGGGTGCTTCTGCGCCCATCCGTATGTGATCCGACTCCTCGGCGTACCCGAACAGGTGGTGCACGAGTATCGGGACGAGGTGTTGCGAGGTGACCACCGCAACGTGCCCGGGGCCGTCCGGGCCAGCGCCGGACTGGGGACGTCGGGACAGGACATCGAGACGCTGGTTCAGGCAGTGGCCGAGCTGGCCGGTGGGAGCCCACCCCCCGTCCCCTACGAGCAGGATCCGGCGAGCGGCGACTTCTTTCCCGTCACTGACCAATGGGGATGGAAAGGCGCCGCCGGCGAGCCGGGTGCCGCCTGCTCCCGGGGCTGACAGGGTCGGAAGGCGGACGTGCGGGGGACCGGTGCTGCCAACGGGCCGACAGGAGCTTCCTACGGTTGGCCCGGAGCTTCGAACACCGAGAACCAGACGGTGCGGCGGACGGTGAACCCGAGTACCTCATAGAGACGTATGGCGTTGTTGTTTCCGGCTGCGCATGGAGGAAGGGAACATCACCTCGCTCCTCGATGGCCGCCGCCACCGAACAGATCAGCAGTTCGGCCAATCCCTGTCGTCGGTGGTCGGGGTGGGCGGCCACAGCACTGATCTCGGTGAAGCCCGGTAGCCGCAGTCGCTGACCGGCCATGGCCACGAGGCGGCCGTTGCGACGGACGCCCACGTAGCCCTCGAAGTCGACCGTGCGGCTCGAGAAGGGACCCGGTTGAGCCTCCGAAACCAGGGTCAGCATGTCGGGGACGTCGTCTGCTCCGAGGGACAGCACCGGGTCGGCCGGACCGGCACGAAGAGGACGAGAGGGCCTCGGGCGCCCCACGCCGTTGGCGGCCACCATCTGGATCCCGCCCCGATTCCACGGCGTGGTCCAACCGGTCGGAGGCACGAGGACTCCCTCGTCGAGGCTGATGATGGCCACGGTGGCCCCCGGTCCGGTCAGAGCGGCCATATCGGACCAGTGGTCGGCCGTCGGCAAACCTTCAAAAGCTCCGAACGGAGAGACATCGGCATCGAAGCGTGCAGCGAGCGCCGTGGCCCGGCCGAGGGATTTCCCGGGACCGGTGAGCGCCCACCATGCCGGGTTGTCCAACGCGGTCATCGACGGCGTTCCTCCCTACTTCCCTCTGTGTGGTTCCGACGCCCCAGGCACACGTGCGTGGGACCTCACCTTCCTGCAGCACAATCGGGTGGTCACAGGTAGCAGAAGAGGTGAGGCCGCCTGATCCAGCGACTTTACCGGCCGTCGAGGCACCTCGACCCCAGCCGGTACGCTCCACTGCGGGCCGTTAGCTCATCGGGTAGAGCAGGGGACTTTTAATCCCAAGGTGGCGAGATCGAGACTCGCACGGCCCACCAGTTCAGAGGGTATTTCTGGTCCGGCGACACCCTCCAGATTGCCTCTCGTGACTACTCCGTGACTACAATCTCCGGCGTGAAGGGCTCCATGACCGAGGTTCGACCCGGCGTGTGGCATCTCCGCGTCTACGCCGGCCGTCGGGCCAACGGCTCGCCCATCCAGATCCGGAAGACCGTGGAGGCCAAGGATCCCCGCCCGGGTGCCGGCAGACGGCTGGCCGAACGGGAGCTGGCCGCCATGGTGGCCAAGGTGTCCAGCGGCAACGTCAGCACCGGCTCGGAGACCGTCGAGGAGCTCCTCAACGCCTGGCTGGAGCACATCGGGCCCAACCGCTCCCCCACCACCATCCGCAAGTACCGGGACCTGGCCGACCGGATCGTCATCCCCGAGCTGGGCAAGGTCAGGCTGAAGGCACTCACCGCCCGCCAGCTCGACCGGCTCTACGGGAAGCTGACGGCCAAGGGCAACAAGGCCACCAGCGTCCGCCGGGTCCACGCCCTGATCGCCGCCGCCCTCCACCAGGCCGAGCGGTGGGACATGGTCGACCACAGCGTGGCCCGCAAGGCCAGCCCGCCTCCGATCCGCCCGGAGCCGGTCAAGGCGCCCACCCCCGACGAGGTCCGGGCCATCGTGGCCAAGGCCGAGGAGCTGGAGCCGGGCCTGGCCGCCCTGCTGCTGCTGGGTGCCCTCACCGGGGCCCGGCGAGGCGAGCTGTGCGCCCTCCGGTGGACCGACCTCGACGTGGCCGGGCGGACCCTGACCATCGCCCGGTCGGTCTATGAGACCGAGGGCGGGGGCTGGGCGGAGAAGGGGACCAAGACCCACCAGGAGCGGACCATCGGTCTCGACGACCTGGCTCTCGGGGTGCTGGCCAAACACCGGGCCCAGGTGGACGAACTGGCCGATGGGCTCAAGCTCGAGGTCCGACCCGACGGGTTCATGTTCTCCCGCTCCCCGGTCGGGGCCGAACCGATGCAGCCGGACTTCGTGTCCAAGTTCGCCAAGAAGGTGGCGACCAAGGCTGGGGTCGACACCCACCTCCACGCCCTCCGGCACTTCTCGGCCACCCAGGCCATCGCCGCCGGCTTCGACCCGACGACGGTGGCCGGCCGGCTGGGCCACCGGGACTCCTCGATCACCCTCCGGGTGTACTCCCACGTCCTCGAGGGCCGGGACCGGGACCTGGCCGATGCGCTGGGGAAGACCCTGGCGCTGCCCGGCTGAGCAGGCCACCTCAGGGGCGGTCCGGGGCGGTCGGCTCGCCGTGGACCTCCGCCAGGAACCGGGGGACGGAGATCCGCCACTGGGCCCCGACCTTGAAGGCGCCGGGGATCTTGCCGGCGGCCACCAGGCGGTAGGCGGTCGAGGTGCCGATGCCCAGCTGCTCGGCGGCCCACGAGATCTGTTTCACGTCGTCGGGAAGCGAGATCGTCACGTGTCCCACCCTTCGCCTCGAGTTGCTTTCGTCGTCAGTGCCATGTGGCCTCCAGCGGGTCGGATCAGGGCCGAATGCCCGTCTTCTTCGTTCATGATCCGAAATCAACGTCACCCTCAACGTCACCCTCGCCGAAACTGCCTGGTCAGACGGTACGGCGAGAGTCGCCAGGAGGGCCCGAGCGGCCGCAATTTCGTCGGTCGCACCGAATTGGTGCAGGTGTGTGGACAATTTCTGTACCGCTCTGGCGGAGCCGATCTGGTGAGTCATCCAGGCGCCCATGGCGGGCTCGATGCCCGCCTGGGCGCCTCTCTCGTTCCCCGGCACCGATGCCACCGTTCCGAACGATCGTCACTACGTCGGGGCAGAGAGCTCGAGCCCCGCAATGGCGTTCTCCGGTTGGACTCGGGACCAGTCGTTGCCCGGCTCGATGCCGGGGAACGACTGATGCGACCTGCGTAGAAGCGAAGTTCCAGCACCTGGTCCCTGCTGGCTGCCAGTCGGGTACCGGACACCGACGGCCATGGTGGCCCTCGACAGGGCGGTTGGATGTCGGGTGGGGCGCAGGCCCCACGTCCCGACATCAACCGCTGGGAGCCCAATGCCACGCCCAGACGAGGCGGTCAGGGAAGCGAGCGCAGCGAGAGTGAGAAGCGGAGGCCGGATGGTGAGGCGCGGAACGAGCCGACCCGGAGGGTCACCAACCGTGCCGGCGCCTCGGAACGCCGACCTTGACGGCCGAGTCGGGGGTGGCAATCAAAAAAGTACTCTGAGCTGGGAGGGTGACGTTGCTCGGCGGGCCAGGGTGACGTTGAGGGTGACGTTGAGCACCGGGCAAGAGCATCCAATCCCCACTGATCCTGAATGCCGAAACGGTCGTTCCGACTGCGTCCCAACCAAGTGAGTCGAACCGTCCAGACAGTCTGCTTCGGGACGTGGTTCTCGGATGGGAGGATGGACGGGGGCAAAGGGAATGCCCTCATCGCGCCGATACGGGTACTGACCATGCTGCTCACCATCTCCACCGACCACTCCCCCGCCACCGATCTTGGCTACCTGCTGCACAAAAACCCTTCGACTCACCAGACATCCGAGACAGGGTTCGGCAGGGTTCATGTGCTCTACCCCGAAGCCAGCAAAGACCGCTGCACCGTCGCCGTCCTGGTGGAGGTCGACCCGGTGGGGCTGGTCCGGAACCGCCGGAGGTCAGGCGGGGACTTCTCCCTCGCCCAGTACGTGAACGACCGGCCCTACGCCGTGTCCTCCTTCATGTCGGTGGCCTTGGGTCGGGTCTTCTCCACGGCGATGTCGGGCCGGAGCAAGGAGCGGCCCGATCTGGCAGAGCTTGCGATCCCCTTCGTTGTCCGCCTTCCGGTCACCCCTCCCAAGGACTGCTCGCGCCGGCATGCGGATGTCAACATTCCTCGCCGGACAGTGCCCCACCCATCTGGCGCTAAGGGGTCTGCTGCACGGATTGGTGACGCATTCGGGTTGGCGTAGTCGATGACGGTGACCTGATGATCATGGGAACCTCCAGCTCCATTCGTGCTGATCCCGCCCCAACTCCGCCCTTCGAGCTTCAGCCCCCGTCGCACCCCGAGATTTTCATTGATCGAGGTGAGACGATGGGCTGGAAGGCGGTACTGACAGACTCAGTGAAAATGACGCTTTGGCGACAGCTCCGCAGCTCCACTGCCGTGACCTCAACGTTGCCTGGGGCGGGCCGGCGCCACTTTCCTATCCGATAGTTCGGAGCCCCCTGCTAGGACTGAACAACCCACTGTTTGCCGTCCAGGAGCTCTCGCATGACATCCAGATGACCGGCGTGACATGCGGTCTCCTCAATGACGTGAAGCACAATCTCTCGAACGGACTCGAGTCGCCAGTCGCCGAACTGCTCAGTGGGCCACCAAAGCGGCTTGGCATCGAGAGGAACGGAGCAAATGATCTGATCTGCCGCTGCCGCTGTGGCCAGGTACTTCTCGAAGACCGCTGCGCCGGACACACCTGCGCTGACACTCCAGGAATCGTCACCCCTGTCCAGCTCATCGATCACACGCCGGTCGCCGGCCACCACGGCCAAGAACCAGAATCGTTCGACGTCCAGTGTCAAGTGCTGGACCAGTCCGAGAGGTGTCCAGCCCGAAGGAACCAGACACCTCCGCAAATCGACTTCCTCGAGCTCGTCGATGATTCCCATGACATGGCGGCGTTGAGCATCAAGGCTTGCGATCAGCACCGAGGTCTCTGCCGGGGTGGATGGTGGCACGGTGGATACTCCTGGTGTTTTGGGGTCGCCGGCGGCCGGCGTAGATAGCTGATGCATCCGCCACCGATAGATGCTCAGCGACATGTGCGACTCGCTGGTCCCACCACGATCTACTGATTCGAGTCCTCCGGAATGGGCATTTCTTCGAGAACGACAATCTCGCAGTCTTCCGCCCAGTGCAGATGGTGATGGTCATTGACCATTGACAAAGCACCATCCATGGACTCTGCCTGCAAGATCGACATTCCGATGATGTTGCTATCGGTATGTCCGCTTCCACAGGTGGAGACTCTGACGGCGTTTCCAAGCGGCTTGCCGGGATCGACCAATCCAGGCCCGATCTTCTGTGCCCAATCCACCCACAGCTGTACTCCTGCCGCCGCTTCTTCGGGTGTCGCCTGGGCGAATCGCTCGGCCACACCAAGGGGTGCTTCGTACAGCACGACGTACCTACCCATTTGGGAACTTCCTTTCATTGAGGATGCTTCTTCTTGAGATTCGCCGGCTTGGCTCGCGAACGTGGAACGTTCTCGACGTCCACACCAAAGGAGATCGTCCAGGACTTGCGCCACGCCTTCAAGCGCATTGGCCAAGCGTGCGAGTTGGTTCGGGGTCAGTTCCGTCATTATCCGGAGTGACCATTCGACCTGCCGTTGGTAGATCTGCGACAACACCTCTGCGCCATCAGATGTCAGCGCCAGGAATCGGGCTCGCCGATCAGCCGGATTGTCCTGGTACGAAATCAAACCTTCGGCGGCCAAGATGTCAGCCTGTCGTTGGACGCTCTGGCGAGCGTGGCCGATGTCCTGCGCGATCTTCGCCACCGTGGTCGGCTCATAGGCCCTCCCCAGCACCTGCCATCGAGCGCTGCTCTGGCCGATGGGATTCGTGATTTCCTCACCGGCCCGGATGAGGAACCCGTTGACCTTGAAGACGCTCATGGCGAACTTGGTCCAGGTTTCTTCAGGACTCATGGCGGGTGGCACGGACACTGTTGTATCTGATTGACAGCATGCTGTCAATCAGGGAAACCGGCTAGATCACACGTTCAGCTAACCCCGTGCCGGCTGCTGGTCTGCGGCTCTGACTCCGTCGGGACCGGTGTCCTATCCCGGTGGGAGATAAACCGTTCGGGCATGGATGCGTACGATCACTCGCACCGCACCCGGCTCGGGGGGTGGAGTGGCTCCTCCCATGTGGATGTCGTACATTTCTTGATGAAACGACCCGTCGGGGTCGTCGAAGAGTTCTACGGTGCCGGCGATGGTGGCGTAGTTCGGACCGAGCACGGGGAGACTCTGCACAAGCAGGTTCACCCGAGGGTCGCGGCCCATGTTGGTCGTTTTGCGGCGACCCTTAATGGTGCTGAGGAGGATGTACTCCCCTTCCCGTTTGATGAAGATCACCGATGTCTGAGGTTTCCCATCAGGATCGGTGGTGGCCAGGATGCTTAGATGGGGTCCGTCGACGATGCGGCGAACGGTGTCATTGAGGACCGGATGATCGATAGGGGTCATATACGTACCGACTCGTCGAGAGCCACGAAAGAATCGCGACGATGACCGATTCCTTGTTGGCCCGGATCGAGTCAACATAGTCATGGCCATGGACCGCGGGGCGTTTGACCGATTCGAGGAGGCGACCGAGCCGTACCGGCGCGAAGTGCTCGCCCATTGCTATCGGATGACGGGTTCGGTCCACGAAGCCCAGGACCTTGTCCAGGACACGTACGTTCGGGCTTGGCGGGCGTTCGATCGGTTCGAGGGTCGATCGTCGATACGGACCTGGTTGTACCGGATCGCCACCAACGTCTGCCTAACCTCACTCGATCGCCGCTCCCGGCGCTCGCTTCCATCGGGGCTCGGGCCGCCGTCAACCGACCCCTACGCCTCGACCGACTCCGTAACCGTCGGCGTTGCGTGGATCGAGCCGCTTCCTGACGGCCTGGCCTTGGACGAGGGGGCTGACCCCGCAGAAGTGGCCGTAGCTCGCGAGACCCTCCGCCTCGCTCTCATTGCCGCGGCGCAGATCCTCACCCCGCGCCAGCGGGCCGCCTTCTTCTTGTGCGACATCCTCGGTCGGCCGGCGATGGAGGCGGCAGAAGTACTGGACGTCTCGGTCGGGGCCATGAAGAGCCTGCTCCAGCGGGCAAGGGCACGGCTGGAGCGGGAGTCCCTTGCCGATGACCAGTTCGCCGAACCGGCTGACCAGAGGGCACGCCTAGTTCTCGATCGCTACATGGCCGCGTTTGAGCGGTCGGACATGGCGGAGATCGAGCGCCTCCTCGTCGACGATGCCGTACTCGAGATGACCGGCACAACGACCTGGTTCTCTGGCAAAGCGACATGCGTGCCATTCATTGCGGCCCAGGCCATCGGCCATCCCGGCGACTGGCGGATGATTCCATTGCACGCCAACGGTCAGTTGGCCTCCGCGGCTTACCACCTTGGTGAGAACGGCACGTACCACTCGTTCGCCATCGTGGTGATCGCCACGACCTCGACCCACATCATCCGCATTTCGCTGTTCGCCGAACCCGAGCTGTTCACCCAATTCGACTTGCCTGCGACCATGATCATTGAGTGAATGTTCGGCTAGTGCCGATACCGCCCGGTCGACGGCAAGAGCTAGCGCTCACCAGGCCAGTTCACGACCATCGGCGTCACAAAGTCGGAGATGAGAATTGGGCGATACCCGTCTTGCTGAGGATTCAGTAAACCCACGCCTCGTGTGGAGTTGCTTCAAGGCGGTTGCACACTGTGAACTGAACCATGGGCTCAGATGCTCCAGAGCGCCTGGGTGGGTGACATGCGGGCGGCGCGCAGGGCGGGGAAGAGCCCGGCGACGGCGCCGATGATCAGGGCGGCGGCGAAGCCGCCGAGCCCAGGCTTCGGCGGGGATGACGGTGGCCCAGCCTTTGGTGTGGGCGTACACGGCGGTGGACAGCGGCGCCGAGCGCGACGCCGACGGCGCCGCCGAGCAGGCCGAGCAGGACGGCCTCGGAGAGGAACTGGGCGCGGATGTGGCCCCTGGTGGCGCCGAGCGCGCGGCGCAGGCCGATCTCGGAGCGGCGTTCGAGCACGGAGATGATCATGATGTTGGCGACGCCGACGGCGCCGACCAGCAGGGCGACGGCGCCGAGGCCGAGGAACAGGCCGTTGAGGGCGCTCTTGGCGTCGGCCTGGGCGACCAGGGCGGCGGAGGGTTGGCTGACGTCGACCTCGTTGGGGTTCTCGGGGTTGGCGGTGGCGGCGAGCAGGTCGTCGACGGCGTTGACCCGGTCGTTCTCGGCGCGCAGGTAGATGGTGGAGGGGTGGCCGTCGAAGCCCAGGTACTTCTCGGCCGCGGGGTAGCCGACCAGGACGGAGGAGTCGATGGCGGGGGCCAGCACGGCGGGTTCGAGGATGCCGGCCACGTAGAACCATTGGCCGCCGACCCAGATCCGCTCGCCGGGGTAGACGCGGTCGATCCCGAGGCGCTGGGCGGCGGCGGCGCCGAGCACGGCGACGGGCTCTTGGGCGGTGGCCGCGTTGAGGTAGTGGCCCTGGGCGACGGTGGTGGCGACGGCCGGGAGCAGGTCGAGGGATGCGGCCTGGACGGTCAGGGCGTTGGTGTCGACGGAGGGGATGTAGGGGTTGCGGTAGGCGTTGGCGCCGCTGACCGCCCCGGTGGTCTGCACCTGCTGCACGCCGGCGATCCGGCCGATCATGGCCGGCGCCGTCGTCGGGCAGCTCGGCGGTGGCGCCGGTGAGGGTCTGGCCGTTGCTGACGGTGAGCAGGTTGGTGCCGAGCTGGTTGATCTCGTTGAGCAGACCGGCCTGGGAGGAGGCCGACAGGCCGAGCACGGCGACGATGGCGGCCACGCCGATGGCGATGCCGAGAGCGGACAGCCCGGCCCGCAGCTTGCGGGTGCGCAGTCCGACGCTGGCGAGCCGGGCCAGGTCGGAGAGCGGCAGCCGCTCCGGGTCAGGGTGCGGTGGCGGTCATGACGGCTCCTCGTCGGCTGCAGGTCGCGCCTGCGCTCGGAGCGGGCGGTGCGAGAGCGAGGCGGTCGGGGTCGGTCCGACGGCGGCCGGTGTCGGCGACGATGCGGCCGTCGAGGATCTCGACTCGTGCGCGGCATCCGCTCGGCGATGGCGTGGTCGTGGGTGATGACCACGATGGTCGAGCCGGCCTGGTGCAGCTCGTCGATCAGGGCCAGGATGGACTGCCCGGTGGCCTGGTCGAGGTTGCCGGTCGGCTCGTCGGCGAGCACGATGGCGGGCTGGCCGACCAGTGCCCGGGCGATCGCCACCCGCTGGCGCTGCCCGCCCGAGAGCTGGGTGGGACGGGCGCTGAGGCCGCTCGGCCAGGCCGACCAGGTCGAGGGCGTCGAGGGCCTGCTGGCGGCGCTGCTCGAGGGGGACGCCGGCGTAGAGGAGCCCGTCGGCCACGTTGTCGAGCACGCTGGCGTGTTCGGCCAGGAAGAACTGCTGGAAGACGAACCCGATCCGGGTGGCCCGCAGGGAGGCCACCTCGTCGTCGGCCATCGTGGCGACGTCGAGCCCGGTGATCCGCACCCTGCCGCTGGTGGGCCGGTCGAGGGTCCCCATCAGGTGCAGCAGCGTGGTCTTGCCCGACCCGGACGGGCCGACGATCCCGACCAGCTCCCCCTGGCCGATGCTGAGGCTCACCCCGCGCAGCGCCTGGACGGGCGGCTCGCCGGGATAGCTCTTGGTCACGTCGTCGACCTCGAGCACCGGCACCCGTGCATCGCCGGTCGCCGAGCCGTCGCCGGCTGCGACCGGGTGCTGTCGGGTGGACTCGGCAGTGTGTGGTCATGTGGTCGGGACCACCACGTCCTGGCCGGCGGCCAGCCCCGAGCCGGTGACCTGCACCAGCCCGTCGGCGTCGTCGAACAGGCCGAGCGAGACCGCCACGAGATGGTTGGTCCCGCCGGCGCCGACGACCTCGACGGCGTAGCCACCGCCGGACTGGGCCAGCAGCGCGGTCACCGGCACCACCAGGGCGTTGGGCACGCTGGCGGTGGTGATGCCGACCTGCACCGGGGCCTGATCCCAGGTGCCCGTGGCGGCCGGGTCAGACGGGGTGACGTCCACGGTGATGGTCGGGGTGCTGCTCCCCGAGCTGCCCGAGGAGCAGGTGTCCGTTCCCGGCGCGGCGGAGCTCGAGCCCGACCCGCCGGACCCGGAGCTCGACGGGCAGGTGGCGACCGTCCCCACCGAGGAGACGACACCGGGGGTGGTCTGGTTGTTGGGCAGGGTGATGCTCACCTTGTCCCCGACCGCCACATCGGTCTGCTGGGAGGCGTCCAGCGCCACCTGCACCTGGCGGGTGGTCGAGGTGCCCTGCAGCACCGTCTGGCCGGTCTGGGCGCTGCCCCCGAGCTGGGCCGACACGGTCGTCACCCGCACCGCGGTGGGTTCGAACACCGCCTGGCCAAGAGTCAGCGTGCCGTTCTGGGTCACCCCCAGTGCGGCCTGCAGCTTCTCCACGGCCGCGGCGGTGGCCGACCCGAAGGAGGCGGACGTTGGGCTCAGCTGAGTCGCGGTGGCGTAGCCGAGCGCGACCAGATCCGCGTTGAGCTCGGCCACGTCGGGGCCGGTCGCGCCTGCCGACAGGGTCCGATAGGCGGGTGTCGAGCCGTACAGCAACACCACCGGGCTGTCGTTCACCCGGTAGAGCACCTGACCCTGGGT
>CAWHQP010000002.1:0-395977 GCA_963831535.1 uncultured Acidimicrobiaceae bacterium
CCCCACAGACGGTCTCCACCAATGTCGAGCCGTTTCGACGCGGCACCGAACGCGTACACACCGACCACGCAGGTGTCGGCCTCGGCCTGGCAATTGTCAAGAGCATCACCCAAGCACACGACGGAACCCTCACCCTCACCCCTGGGGTCGCTGGCGGGCTCTGCGTCACGGTGCGACTACGGGCCGCGCTACCGCAGACTGACCGATGGCGAATAGGAGAACTCTCGCAAGCATCAAGGCCACCGGACGGGCTCCCCCCGGCGGACATAACGAATTCGCGCGAGACCCCAGGATCTCGGAGTGGTGAGCGATGCAAGCGCACGCCGAGTCGGAGAACTCGCATCGCAGACCGACTACAAAGCCCCACCACGCCCCAGAACGACGGCCGTCGCAATCCTGACCTCGGCGCAGAACGGCACGTCTGGAGTGATCGCTGGCGCCCGCCACTTTGGATGAACGCCGAATGCCCGCAGCGCAGAATGGGCACCGAGCCGTGGGCCATCCTCCACCGCCATCCCCTCGGTCCGGAGGTTGCTGAGGATTCAGTTGCCCCATGGCTTGTGTGAAACGCCCACCGCCAGCGTGGATCGACGAAACTTCAGTTCACAAGGCGAGTGAGTCAATGGTGCTGGGCCGGAATGCCGAAGTTGACGCCTGGAACCGGCCGATCGACTCACGCCCTACTTGCCGACACCGATGATTTCATCGAAATACCGGATGGACATGGGTTCGATGAGCATGTCGCCAATTTCGTCGGTCAGCCCGGCTTCGGTCCGCCAGGCAAGATATTCGTCGTAGAGGCGGCGACTGGCCCACTGGGTGAACGAGACGATGTTGGTTGGGTCGTCCTGGTTGCGACGTAGTGAGATTGCCTCGCAGCCCTCGTGGGCGACCTGTCCGGAAGTACCTCGCTCAGGATCTCGATGAGATCTGCAGCTCGTCCAGGTCTGGTCCTGAACTCGGTGACGACGTGGGTGCTCATCTGGACTCCTCTCCTAATCTGGTGGTGGCTAGAGGGATGCGATGGCCCGGGCCCGGTCGCTCATCGCCCGTTGGGCGACGCTCGATACCGGTGCAAACCGCTCGAAGCCGTGTGGCGCGCCGGGGTGGACGTGCAGCTCCACGGGAGTGCCAGTTCGGGCGAGTTCTTGAGCATAGGAGATCGATTCGTCGCGGAAGATGTCCAGGTCACCGACCTCGATATAGGCGGGAGCGAGGCCGACAAAGTCCGTAAGCCGACTGGGTGCTGCCACCGGCGACACGGATTCCGTACCTCGTTCCTCGCCGAGGCGGCGTTCCAGCCAGTAAAGTTGCTGTCGTAGGTCCAGGTCAGCAAGCCAGCGGGAATTGACCAGGCTCGATATTGCGGTCGTCGAGCATGGGGTAGATAAGGATTTGGCGATCCAACGACAGGTCGCATCGCGAGCGAGAAGGCGGCCCCGGCTGCGGCCCGCCACCGCCACTGTCGCCCATGACGGCGAGGCGTCCGACATCGACGCTGAGCGCCGTCGCGTGATCGACCAGCCATATCAGTCCGGCATATACGTCTTCTGCCAACGTGGTTCCGCCAACCTCCGGGGCGAGTCGATACTGTACGGAGAGAAACGGCACGCCGGTTTGGGAGACATATCCGGAGACCACCTCGTCGTAGAGGTCGAGGCTGCCCGCCACCATCCCGCCTCCATGGGCATAGACGACCGCCGAACCCGGCGACGAACCTTCCTTTGCATACCACCTCAGTTCGAGTTCGGTTCCGTCAGGTGCTTCGGTGAAGTACGACGTCGTCCCCACGCCAGTAGATGGCGGGACCAGGGTTGCCATGTAGGCGAGGCCGGCGGTGGCCGTGGCGCGGACCGCTTGCCAGTCGCCCCGACCCGGGACGGGCGTGTCAGCGGATGATTCAGCCAGTGCCACCATGATCGGTGCCAGTTCGGGATCAAGTTCGTAGCTCATGCCTGTCTGGCTCCATTCATGTTGGCCCCTGCCGGATCGCCTCGGCGAGACTGGGACTGCGGGTAGCAATTGTTCTGCGTCGGAGCACCTTTCCGGCATCGCCGCAGGATGGCGTTGTCAGTACTCGGAAGGTTGGTTGAAGATGACGGCAAGGCCGACGATCTTGTTGTCCCGGATACTGAAGTAACTCGACATGATCAGCTCCTCAGGCAGGTTTGTCTTGTCGTAGGTGCCGTCGTACCTGGCGCGCACGATGGTGTCGCCGTAGTGGTCGACGACCTCGAGGACATCCATGGTCACGTGGTCGCCGACGAACTCCTTCGCCATGAATCGGCGGATGGCGTCGACGCCGTTGATCTCGCGGCGATTGTCGTTCACGTAGGCGTCATCCGCGAAGGTTGCCACGATGGCGTCAGTGTCGAAGGCATTCACCGCGGCGATGTGGTCTGCCACGACGCCGGTCAGGTCGGTAGTCATGTTCTCGGTTCCCTCCGTTTCACTCGGCCACTCGGCCACTACGACCAGGATCCCTGCTGCCCTAACGGGAGGGTCAAGAGCCTTCCTTGAGGTTGCATCTCCCCTAAGGGGAGATCTCATACTGGGGGCATGCGCTCTTCCCTGGCCATCGGAGATTTCTCCCGCGCCACCCACCTCAGCGTGAAGACGCTGCGTCACTACCACCACATCGGACTCCTGGAGCCAGCTGATGTCGACCCGGACACCGGCCACCGGCGTTACACCACCGAGCAGATCCCCACCGCCCAGATCATCCGGCGCTTTCGTGCCTTGGAGATGCCGCTGGACGAGATCCAAGCGGTCATCGCCGCAACCGATGTTGACGCTCGCAACGACCTCATCGCCGCCCATCTCAGTCGTCTGGAAAGCAACCTTGCCAGAACCCAAGCAGCGACGGCTTCGCTGCGGAACCTGCTCCAGCAGCCTTCAGGTTCCGCCCTGTTCAGCGTCGAGCATCGTAGTGTCGACGTGGTCCCGGCCGTCGCCGTATCCGAGGTCATCGACGTCGAAGACGCGCTCGCATGGTTCCAAGGCGCACTCGGGGAGATCTATGCCACCTTGGCGGCCCAATCCCTTCCGGCGGTTGGACCGGGAGGCGGCATCTTCTCCAACGATTTGTTCTCCCACGAGCGCGGTCTGGCAACGATCTTCGTCCCCTTCGAAGGCAGAGCACGACCGATGGGCCGGGTGACCCCTGTCGTCGTCCCGGCGGTCGAACTGGCCACCACCGTGCATGCCGGGTCCCACACCGACATAGATCGGGCTTACGGAGCACTCGCCACCTATGTTGTTGAACACGCCCTCGCCGTCGACGGGCCGATCCGTGAGTACTACCTCGTGGGGCGCAACGAGACCAGCGACGAGTCTGATTGGCGCACGGAGATCGGCTGGCCCATCTTCCAGACCGGGCGAGGGGCCGACGCCAACAGCCCTCAGTAGACCCACGGCTCGTCGGATCGATCGAAGTGCTACTCCGTCTCAGCGAGCTCATTCGCCAGGGTGATGCGCTCCTTGCCGAGGATGGCCCAGGTCTGAGAGCTGGTTTACAAGGAACTCCCCAAGTCAGCCAGATAGTTCTGATGGCAGGTCAGGGCTTGTCGACCGCTACCCATGGGCAATCAACAAGGAGGCGGCGGAGGTCAGAAGGGTCGGAAGTGAACACCACCGCCTCATGGGCATCAGCGGCATGGGCGGCGACGATGGCGTCGATACCGGTCGGCATCCGACGAGCACCGGATCGTTCGACCCTAAATCGCAGCTGGCCCGCCCGACGGGCCGTTGCCTGATCAGTGTCTACGGTCCCGATCCGACTGATCAGCTGGTTGACCGGAGCGTCTTGGGGGCGACCGGTGATCGTCTCAGAAAGCGTCACGGTCGGAATGACGGGCTCCCAGCCATGCTCGAGGAGATCACGCAGCACCCATCGAAACTCTTGGTTGCCTGTAGCCCGATCGATCACCCCGGAGTCGAGCACAACTGTGGGATTGCTCACGACGATGCGGCCGACCGGATCTTGGCGGCCCGCCGGCCGGCACGTTGCTTGATCGGGTCAGGGGTCGGATCGTTGGCCTCAAGCTCATCGAGGTATTCCAGAAACGCTCGGCGGCGCTCGTCACGTTCGAGTCTGTCCTCCAGAGCGGCGTCCACGTAGGACGACAGACCCCTGGGGCCGGCCGCCCGCCGGGCACGCTCGATCGCCGACGATTCAAGTGTCACCGAGATCTTCTGTGTGGCCATGTAAACAGTCTACCGGAGGAGCAAAGGTTGTCGCATAGTTATCCGATAGTCGTGTGAAATTCCTGGTTTCGTGACTACAACGTGACTACAACTCCCGGCGAAAGCACGCGAAGCCTGATGAGCGGTGAGAACATACGTGCAGCTCACGGCCAATTTCGGTCAACGCCGGAAGAGCCCTGAAATCGACCAGCTCTAACTTTTAATCCCAAGGTGGCGAGAAGAGACTCGCACGGCCCACTGAAATGGCTCTTCGGATTTCAGCGGGGAGTCCCTGTTCCCGGAATCACCCAGATGGAGTTGACCCGCTGCGACGGACACAGGTTTATGGGTTCAGGGGCGCCCTGCCTATGCCGTACCGGGCGCAGGAACAATCGGAGCAGTGCTGGGCCGGAACGTGGGCGCCAGTCGACGTAGCTAACAGCGTTAGCTACAGTAGTAGCTAACAGCGTTAGCCACTACCCAATCGGAGGTCACGATGAACGAAGCAAGCCCAATGCGGTACCGCAAGCCGGGCTGGTTCACTCAGCACATCTTCAACCGGACTGTCGCCCTGCTCACCCGCGCCGGGGTCAGTGTCTGGGGCAGCCGGGTCCTCGAGGTGGCTGGGCGCACCTCGGGTGAACCTCGCCGTACGCCGGTGAACCTGCTGTCTCTCGGCGACAACCAATATCTCGTATCAGCGCGGGGTACCGGCCAGTGGGTCCGCAACGTACGGGCAGCAGAGGGCCGGCTGGACCTGCTTCTCGGTCGCACTCGCCAGCACTGGATAGCCACCGAGCTGACCGACGACGAGAAACCCCCGGTCCTACGTGCCTACCTGAAGCGATGGAAGGCCGAAGTCGGTGTTTTCTTCGAAGGCGTCACCGCTGACTCCTCCGACGACGAGCTCCGAACAGCCGGGCCTAATCACCCGGTCTTTCTCCTCCGCCCGGCGTCGTGACCAATGGAGAACATGCCATCGCTCCTCGGCCTACGCCGCGGGAATACACCCCCCGGGCTCGCCAGATCATCGACGCGGCACGTGTGCTGCTCGAGGCCGTGGGCAGCGAAGGCTTGACCATGCGACGGCTGGCCGACGAACTCGGGATTCGGGCCCCGTCGCTGTACAAGCACTTCAGCGGGCGATCAGCCCTCGAACTGGCGTTGGTGGAAGTCGGCCTCGAGGAGACCGGGGTGGCCATGCACGCTGCGGTGAAAGGATCGAAGGGACATCCGGTCAGTGACCTGCTCCGCGCGTACCGGTCCATGGGGCTGGCCAATCCCGAGCTCTACCGGCTGATCACGGCCGGCTCGTTTCCCCGCGCCGGTCTGCTCCCCGGTCTGGAGGCATGGGCCGGTGAGCCGTTCTTCTTGGCAGTGGCCGATCCATACCTGGCTCAAGCGCTGTGGTCCTTCGCCCACGGAGCGCTGATCCTCGAACTCGACCAGCGGTTCCTCGGCGGGTCGGACCTCGATCAGACCTGGCACGCCGGTACCGAGGCATTCATCGCTGCCCGACTCGCCACGATCAGTTCACCCACCGCGTGAACCAGCACAGGTTCGGGCACCATCGTGACGGAACCCTTTTGGAAGTGACCGCGTGGAAGCAATCCGACCTTCGACACCGGGTTCTCGATGGGCCAGGGATCATCAGATCATTTCTGACGATCAGGTCGAACCAACTGGAGGTGGGGCTGTGGGCGATACACTGCGTCCGGGCCGGCTATACAGATTCGGTTCGGATAAGTCCTTGCGTCGACACACCGTGTCGTGCGCAGGGCTGGCGCATCTCCCGCCGGGCACCCTCGATCAAGGTCACAACGCGGCTATCTCCCGCGGTCAGGTGGCTCCGACGGCGATGCGGGCCCGCGGTCAGGAGACTGTTCAGTTGACCTGTTGTTTGACTGATCTGGATGATCGACCGAATCGCTGGCCTGACTAGTGCCCTTCGGGAGGTATCGGTCAAGACGCTGGGGACCGACGCCGAGCAGCGACCCGCCGGCCACCCCGCTGGGTGGACGACACGGATGGAGGTCAGACTGCTCGCCCGGTGAAATGCAGGAACTGGCTTTGCGGGTCGGCGTCGGCTGGGCGATCGAGGGGCGGACCGAAACCGCCAGGACGGCGCATGGCCTCGCCGAACCCGGCGATCACGCCGGTGCAGTGTTCGACCGCTCCTGGGTCGAGTACTTCGGGCTGGCCGGTGGCCCGGGCCAGGTCCCAAGTGTGGACCACCGTGTCCGAACAGGCCAGGCCGCCGACCAGTTCGCAGAAGGGGGCCGGTCCGGCGAAGGCCTGCACCTCGCTCTCGGCCCGGACCGGATCGCGCACGGCATCGAGCAGCGCGGCACTGGCTTCGCTCCACTGTGCCAGCAGGTCACCGTCGGGATCGGCGGGGCTCGCCGAACCTCCCAGAAGTCCCAGCACCCGCCGCTGGGTGTCGATGACATGGGCCACCAACTGCCGCACCGTCCATTCCTCACAAGGCGTGGGAAGCGCCCACTGGTCCCGCGCCACCCCCTGCAGGCGCTCGGTGAATCCACGGGAAACCCGGGCGTAGCGATCTGCATCCTCAGACATGGACCGCACAGTAGTTGGCGGCTCCGCCGAACTGGTCGAGCCTGGAGTCCGATGGAACGCCCAAGCCCCGTGCCCCCAGCCGACGCAAGCCAGGCGTGATCGGCACCGGGAGCATACATTCAGGTCGTGGCCACAATTGGTCGATGCCGACGAGCCCTGAAATCGGCCAGCTGTAGTCCGGTGGTGAGATCGAGACTGGCGCGGTGCACGCCTTGTCCGGCTGGCTAGTCGGGTAGTGCCAGCCCCAGCCGTCATACTTGCCACCGAAATGCCTGGCAATGCGGTCAAGCGTCGCACGATCATTGGCAACAGCCGGGTAGCCCAGTCACCATTCGTGGAGAGCACCAGCAGCCACGAGCCGTCCTCCGTCGGTGATCGACTCGTTCCCAGCAAGATCAGCAGCGGCGTGTCCGGCCTGCTCCTCAGCCGGAAAGTAGAGATAGTGGTCTCTTTGGTGCTTGTTCCGCAGGTCGATGCCCTTGCTTGCGAGTTCATCCACAGCTACACGGTCATGGTTCGCGAAGACCGCGGCCCAGCTCAGAATATAAAGGGGCTTGGTGCTCGGGTTCGGGGGTAACCGCCGATCGGAGAAGGTGATGGGTTTGACCCTTCGCCGCCTCAGGTGTCCCTATGTCCTCGACGTAGTCAACACACCAATAGAAGTCTCTCGTCCTGCTGACGTGAGGATGCCGACAAAGAAGCCTCCGTCCACGGTGGCGATCAGGTCCTCCCGATCTCGGCAAGCTGGGCGGCCTCGACGTCGTCTGGAAATCCCCCGCCATCTCCAGTGGCAATGGGGACGCCAATCCACAGCCGGTATTCGTGTGAATCGGGATGACGCGGTGGCTCAACCGGGGTCCACACGAATCCAAATGCGCCAGTGACGAACGTCGGTCAGAGGCCCCAGGCATCACCATCCCCTGACGTCCACCAGACACTACTTAGTCGTCCGTCCCGACTGCTCTGACCGGTCGTGGGTCGCTCGCGTGGCTCGACAGTCCGTGGGGAGTTGTAGTGAACTACTTCGAATCATGGCCAATAGGACCGAGATCGTTCGCGACATCGCCTCATCACCTGATCTTGCGTATGCCGCCATTGCCGACGTGACCCGCATGGGCGAATGGTCGGAGGAGTGTCGTGCCTGTGAGTGGCACGAAGCCTCCCAGGGTCCCGTCGTCGGTGCCACGTTCGATGGCCACAACCGAAATGGTGAGCATGTGTGGACCACCCAGTGCAGGGTCATCGAAGCCGAACCAGGGCGGGCGTTCGCGTTCGAGTGTTCCATGATGGAGTTCCACTACTCCACGTGGGGGTATCGGTTCGAGCCGACTGAATCGGGGTGCCGGGTCACCGAGTGGAGCGATGATCTACGGCCCGATTCCGTCTTGGAGTTCAGCCGAGACATCTCGGGAATCGATGATCGCACGGAGCGAAACCGTATGACGATGAGTCTGACATTGGAGCGTCTTGCCTCATCCCTTGAGGGCTGATTGATTGCCTCTGGGAGACCTGCCCCTCGATCTTGGGTCCAGTTCCGGGTGCTTGCCCTGATCGATCGTTCGCCGGGGCAACAAGGCTCATCACCATCCAACGGCACTGGGGAAGTTACGCAGTAGGGCCCATTTGCTCGACATCCTCTTAACGCCGCTGAGCTCGTCCACTCTTCGCATCAGTCGGTCCCCGACGAGATCATCCGCTTGCCGCACGCGATGGTGGGCTCGAATCACGGTTCGGGGGGTTGGGCGGAACGTTCATCTGCCCCGTCGGCGTCCAGCCGCTCTCGGCGATGACTTCCAGGATCTCCTTCATGTTGAACACGTCGTACTCGTAGTCGAACTTGCCGTCACCGGCGTAACGTAAGACGGAGATGCCGGCCACACGGTACGGAGAACCATCTGGTCGCCTCGACGGAAGTTGGTTCCACCACATACTGACGACCTGGTCCCCGTCCGCCATCGCCCATTCCTCGGGGAAGCGCCAGTCATCCAGTCCCTTCATGCTGTCCATCATGAACCGTTCGATCGCAGGCCGACCCTCGAACCGTCCCCATGTTGAATCGATGTAGATCGCGTTCTCGGTGAAATAGTCAGCTAGCGCCGACCACGGAAGTTCGCCCAGCTCGATCCGGTCCCGAACGGCAACCATCTTGCGGTACGTGGACAGCGCTTCCTCGGTCCTGTTGATCACGAAATGAGGCTAGCCAGTCTGCCGCCTGCGTGTTCGGTCCGTCGAACCTGGGACAACGGTGCGGTGAGCGTGGTCGCGATGCTCATCCCACTACTCGCTGCCGGACCCTGTTAATCCAGTCCTTTGAGGCCATGCACCGTGACGGCGGTATCTCGGTGTCTGCCATTCCCGACTTCAGGAGTCGTCTGGACCGACAGGTGACGAACGCCCTGTTGGTCTTATTGACAAGGATCCTCAGCTGAGCAGCTCGTATTCAGCCAGCGGGGATGGCCTGAAGTCAACCCACGCGCATCAGCCCGACAGCCCGACAGACGCATCGGTGATGGATGTCGACAGTTGACTCGAAACAGAGACGGAGGAACTGGTGGATCAGCTCAGTATCCGATAGCGCAGATTCACGACACCGTTGCCGAATCGGCGTTCCTCCAGCAGGTCCAACTGGAGGCGGGTGTCTCCGGAGAATGCCGGCTTTCCTGCACCGACGAGCACCGGATAGATGAAGAGCTGGCACTCATCGATCAGCCCGGCGTTAAACGCGTGCGCCGCCAGGGTCGAACCGCCGATGGTCACATCGCTCGGCGCGGACACCTTCAGCTCCCGCACCGAGTCGGAGTCGAAGCGGCCCTCCAGCCGCGAGCGGGCAGTTGAGACCGCGGACAGCGTCGTCGAGTAGATGATTTTGTCGGCCGCTTGCCAAGCACGGGCGAACTCGGCCCTGAGCTCGGAATGGGCAGCCAAGGCGGGATCAGTCTCCCACAGGGCCATTGTCTCGTACATGCACCTTCCATAGAGGTAGGTGCCGAAGGGGCGCACAAGGTCCGTGATGAAGGTGAACACCTCATCGGTGGGCTCGGTCCAGTCGAACCGGCCGTACGCGTCCTCGACGTAGCCGTCGAGGGATACGTTCGCCACGTAGACCAGTTTGGCCATGCCGCTCCTCTGTCATCCCTGTAAACGCTTCCAGGGAGAACTCTAGGTGAGGTGACGCATCCAGGAGGACCGTTGTCGGACTCGATCCGGATTAGCTCGGTCAGTTCTCGGACACCTCAACTGGACTGCTTGCTGTCGGGCGCGTGTGACATGGACGTTCTCATTCAATTGTCGCGGGCCACATCGACCGATGTGACGGTCGCGCCGGCACAAACCAACCGGCACGGCGAGCTCGTTGTGGCGACGGCTCCCGCAGTGCGAGTTGATAAATCAGCTCTATCCGGTTCAGATGACTTATCCACTCATGACGCAAGACCAGCAAGGCGAGACGGGCGGCTGTCCCCACCACGCGCCAACTGGCGGGGAGTCGGCTTCGGTCTCGTCCCCCCTGAGCCGGTCAGGTGCCGAGCAGCACGAGGATCGACCGAAGCCGCTCCCGACGGTCCTCCAGGCCGCGCCGAAAAGCTGCGTTGTCGGTATCGGCGATTTCGCTGCTCATGTCGCTCATGACGGCGTCCAATGTCTCCCTCAACTCCACCGCGAGCTCCTCAGACAGGTCCAGCGTCATAGGCCATCCTCCTTCTCAACCACGCGTCAGGCGACGCTCCCGACCATCGGTCCGGTGGTGTCCTCATTCTGGTCCGTCTGGCACCGCCTCCACAGGGCCGGAAGTCCATTCCTCGATGCGGAAGCGAGGGTGGCGAGGTGCCCGCCGGAGTCAAGCCTTCTCCATCAGACGGAGACGCGTGGCGACGTGTGCCGGCATGAGTTCAATCTCCGCAGCGATCGAATGGGCGAAAGCGGCTGTGAGCGAATCGCCGTTGGGGCGGTAGTAGACGGCGAAGGGTCGCCTTGTGGGCGGCGACGTGGCGAAGATCAATCCGTCGAAGTTGTCGGCGACCATCGACGCGGGGACAAGGGCCGGCCCAAGTCCCGCGGCGGCGAGCAGGGGGGCACTTGCCGTCTGTTCAGCCCGCAGGGCAACCTTGGGGCTGAAGCCCGCCTTGGTGCAGGCATCGTCGAGGAGTTCGGCGAGGCCGTGACCAGGGGCGAAGTGAACCCAGGCCCGGTCGGCGAGCAGGGAGAGTTCAACGGGTCCCTCGCGCCCGACCAGAGGATCGTCGCTCGCCACCAGGATGACCAGCTCTTCATCGCCAAGGTTGACAAGTTCGCCAAACCAATCAGATGGCGTCGGACCGATCGCGACGTCCGCCTCCCCATTGCGCATGGCCGCAGTCAGTTCGTCTCCGTGCCGGTACTCATGGAGTCGCAGTTGTACGCCCGGATGGGCCTGCCGCCAGCGTCGTAGCGGGGCCGGCAGTAGTCCGAGCGTTGCTGAGTGCACCGCCGCCACATTGAGTTCGCCAGCCTCCAGTCCGACGGCCTGACCGGCAGCCGCCACAGCATGCCGTGCCTCGGCGAGCACCGTTCGGGCATGCGGAATCAACGCTCGACCGGCTGGGGTCAGGCGAACCTTCCGCGGATATCGGTCGAGGAGCGAACCACCGACCTCCCGCTCCAAGACCGCGATCTGGCTCGACAGGGTGGGCTGGCTCACGTGGAGCTCGGCGGCTGCACGAGTAAACGAGCCGAGCTCAGCCACCGTGACCAGGTATTCCAGTTGGCGGAGTGTTGCCATTACTACAGGCTATGACAATGAGAGTTTTTAAGTCTTGGATCTATCACATGCGACGAGAGACACTGCTCGTATGACCCGACGGCGGCTCGGTGGGTGGACGCACTTCGACCACTCGCAACGAAACTGCCCACTGGCACGAAGGAGGCACACGTGACCCCCGAACACCCAGCAGATTCCGGCCGACTCGCGGTCGATGGGATCGGATTCGATGATTGGTCCGATGCGGTGCGAGCCGATTTTGCCGACCATGCTCGGAATACGACTATCGGCTCAACGCTCCTGTCCGTAGACAGGCGGGTCCAGGTCTGGAGGATCAATCTCGAACCAGGTGAGCGACTCGGTGCCCACCGTCACACCGTCGAGTACTTCTGGACAGCCCTCACGGCAGGCCGAGGCGTCCAGCACGCCGACGACAGCTCGACGCGGTTCGTCACGTACGCTCCGGGCGATACGTGCCATGTCGATCTCGGTCCGGGCGAGTACCTGCTTCACGACCTCGAGAACATCGGCGAGACGCCATTTGCCTTTGTGAGCGTCCAATTCCGTTTCGGTGGGCACCACTCCGATCCGATCCGAGCCACCGCCACCAGAGGTCACTTATGACGGTCGAATTACCCCAGAGTCATACGGATCTGCTCGTGCGGCCACTGTTCGCCCATCTGGCTACTATCCGACCCGACGGTAGCCCCCAAAGCAGTGTCATGTGGTTCTCCTGGGACGGCCGACGAGTTCGGTTCTCCCACACCAGCACGCGACAGAAATACCGCAACCTGCTCGCCGACGGACGGGTCTCGTTCCACGTCCAGGACCCCGAGAATGCCTACCGGACCCTCGAGGTCCGGGGCCGCGTCGAATCCATGGATCCCGATCCGGACGCGGTGTTCTATCGCTCCCTCCAGCGGCGCTACGGATCCGACGTGCCCGTCCTCGATGCCGATGTCCGGGTCGTGGTCGTCGTCGAACCCACACGCTACGTCGCCGTGTTCGGCGGCCTGACCGGAGCTGAAACGGTCGCACTCACCACGTTGTTGGATCAACTCGATGAGGACGGCTGACTCGCCGCGACCTCAGGAACAGGGGCTCACCCACTTTCCCAAGAGGGACCAGCGTGCGGTACCCGAACTGAGTCACGCCAGTCCCGGCTCGCCGTTTGAGATTCAATGGTCGCTGTGGCAGATCGCTGGGATCTCGAGTCGTCTCTGAGCCGAACGAGTGGGACGGTGACGTCCTTCTTGGAGAACCTCGTCGGCGAGCCCATCGTGGCCCGAGAACGGAGCCAGAACCCATCCAGAGCCCAGCCCTCGAATCCGCTCCAAGTCCCAGCGGGTCACCCACTGATCTTTCGCACAGCTGTGCTGCGAGGCAGGACGTCGGGTCGCTCCTACGTCTACGCAGAGACCCTTCTCGTGCCCAATCGCCTCTCGATCAACGTACGTCGGCGGCTGGAGAGGAGCTCTGATCCGATCGGGCGAATTCTCGAAGACGAGGAGATCCCGGTCACGCGGCTGTCTCTTCGGGGACCTGCCCCTGACTCCGCGTCGATTTCGCCGGTGACCGGCACCGAAGTGGGTGACCCCCTACTGGCGCGGACCTATCGAGTCGACTCCGCAGGAACTCCCCTGATGGTCATCACCGAATGGTTTCTGGCCCCATTGGGTGAGTTTCTTCCCGGTAATGAATGGCCGGCATGAGCGAGGCCCCTCCGTGAAAGGACGGTCGCCCGACTCTCATCTCTCAATCGGTTTCTCCGGCGAGACGGAACCGCCCCACTGGCAACGGTTGGGCCGACGCAACGACCAGCTTCCGTCTCCGGACCCGGCGAATCGATGAGGTGATGATCGTGCTGCCGGCCGATGGGGGGCCGGCCGGCAGCACGAGTTCATCGCCGATAGGGCTCCGTTACACGCTTCCCTTCGGTGAAGCTGCCGCCGGCGTCCTTAGCTCCCAGGGGGTCGGGATTTGGACAGACGGCCTCAGGCTCCGACCTGATCTTAGTTATAGCTGATTAAACAGATCAATTTTATAGCTAATGGCTGCTCAGCCATGACTCCCGGCCACGTCGGGGGTCTGCCCCTCCGGTCTCAAGGCTCCCGGTTCCTCCCCGGCTTGGACGCAGTCCGGGCTGTGCCGGCCGCTTCGGCCTCCGGCACCGCAGAACGACGGTCGAGAAGCGCAGAAACTCCGAAGTACACGGCGACAGCCAGGCTCCAGCCGACCAACTCGTCAATCACGAAGTGTTCGCCCGTGTAGACCAGTGTGAACGCCATGGCCAGCACGTAGGTCACGAGCACTGTCCGGATGCGGCGACCCGAACGCGGCCAGAAGAACAACAAGAGCAACATCGGATACGCGGCATGCAGCGAAGGCATGGCCGCGATGTTGTTGTCGAAGCGGCTTCCGCCGGTGAAGATGGCGGCGGCGCCGTGGACCCCGACATGGTTCCAGACCACGGGGATGATCCGGGTGGTTGGGGGGAGGTGTCCGGTCTGGCTGGCTAGCCACGGAGGCATGGCCGGATAGAGGACATAGATCACGTACCCCACGAATGTGAGGGTGACAAACATCGCCAGATAGCGACGGAAAAGCGGATAGTTCCGCTTCCAGAGAACAGCCAACACGGTGAAGCTCACGAAGAAGTGGCTCATGTACACGACCCAGACTGCGTAGTCCCAGGGATGAAGATGTTTGGGATCGAACAGCCATCGCTGCAGCTGGACGGTCGGGACGGTCCCCAACCCGATCATCCGGTCGAAGGAGACCTGGGGTGTGACAAAGGGACCCCACAACACGTGGCTCGCATAACCCCGGAGGAGCGCGTACAGGGCCAAGATGGCGTAGAGGGGCAACCAGTCGCGGAGCAGTCCCCGACCCCATCGACGGAGGTCACCGATGCTGGCTACGAAAAGCGCCGCAGTGAGCCAGAGGAGAATCGTGTCCTCGGAGTACGGCAATCCGAAGATCGCCACGAAGGCCACGAACACCAGGGCGAAAGCAACCCAACGGACGAGTGGCCCGGTCCACCCGCCGGGCGGCCACCGGGCCCGGTGGCCGAGAGCGTCGCCGGAGGACCCGCTCTCGCCGAGGTGGCCCCGAATTGCTGTAGCCTCGGCGCTCTCGTCCACGTGATCCACGTCTGTTCGCACCCGTCCGTTCGGCCACACCCCAGTTAGTTGACCGACATTATCAAGTATTGTGCTCCTGATGGCCTGCTGCTAACCGTGAACCATCCGCTGAGTCCTCAGACCGACCAGGTTACTCATCCGGCAACGCACCCAGGGACAGGCGAGGTGGATGCACCCGCCGGTCGGCGGCGCTCACTCCCCTTCATTCTCGTTGGACTCGTCGTACTCGGCTATCTGGCCCTGGGCGTCTCCGAGGCGTGGACCGATGCTCCCACCTTCGACGAGCCGGTCTACGTCTCCTCGGGCCTGGCTGCGCTACTCCAGCACGACCTCGTGGTCAACGACGAGCACCCCCCACTGGACAAGGCACTGGCGGCACTACCGGTCCTTCTGGTGCACCCGATGATGCCGCGCGCCCACTCCGGGCCGACCAATGACGAACGGGCCTACAACGCGCGGTTCGTCACCCTGCAGACCGCGGCCGGCAGCCTCCGCCGCGTGACGTTCGTGTCCCGCCTCGTTCCGCTGGCGGAATCGATCGGCATAGCCCTCGTCCTCTTCGCTCTGGCCTCCGAACTCTTCGGCACCGGCGCCGGTGCATTGGCCGCCGTGCTCTGGCTGGCCTCCCCGCTGGTTCTCGGCATCGGCCACCTCGACGGGACGGACATTCCCTTCACGCTGGCGGTCGTGCTCAACTCGTGGGCCCTGACCCGTTGGTTCCGCCACGGAAGCCGGGCCGCGCTCGTCGCCGTCGGTCTGGCCGGAGCACTACTGGCCTCGACCCAATCCACCGGGATACTGCTCGTGGGACTCGACGTGGCCGTCGTGGCGTTCACCAGCCGGGCCCTCGGCCTCCGCCGTTCGCTCACCCGGTGCACGCTGGTCGCACTGCTGGTCTGGCTCGGGGTCTGGCTGCCCTACCTGGTGCTCGATCCGGCCACCCTGACCCACGGCATCAGCATCGTCCCCCGGCCCTATCTCGAAGGCATCAGCTATCTGGCCGGCCACGACACCGTGGCGGCACCGGGTTATCTGCTGGGCCATGCCTATACCGGCGGCCGGTGGTGGTTCTGGCCCCTGAGTATGGCGATCAAGCTTCCGATCGCCCTGCTCGCGCTGCTGGTGGCTGGCGCAGCGTCATGGCGAGTACTCGAACGGAAAGGGCGCCTGGTCGCGCTCGTGGTCCTTCTCGTGCCGGCCGCCATCCTCACCGCCTTCACGTTGTTCCTGCCCCGCGACCTCGGTGTGCGCTACCTGCTTCCGGTCCTGGCCCTCGGGTGCGCAGCCAGTGGGGCCCTGGTGCGCGCGGCGTCCAGTCGGCGGACCAGATTCCACCGCCCACTGGCTCTCCTCATCACGATCCTGGTCGTGGCCAGCGTGGCCGCCACGGCCGACTCGTTTCCGGACTCCCTGGCCTGGACCTCGGTCCCGTTCCGACCTGCCTACTCAACCGTGACGGACTCCGATGTCGACTGGGGGCAGGGTCTCTACCAACTCGAATCATGGGAGAGAGGACGGCATCCGTGGGTCGCGTACTTCGGTCCCCGCGGTGTGCCCACCGACGTGGGGGGACGACCGCTCGTGGGTGCGTCACCGGCTGGGGTGACCGGGTGGGTGGCGGTGTCGGCCACCGCCCTCACGGAGACGCAACGTGGCTCGTTGGCCTGGCTGCGAAACTTCTGCCCCGTCGACGTCCTGGCCGGCTCGATACTGGTGTACCACTTCGTCCGGCCGCCACCGGCGACGGGCCCGGCACCGGCATCACCACCGGGACTCTGCCCCGGTGGTGCAACGGTCTCGGAACGGAGCGCTCCCCGCTGGTCGTAGGCCTAACTTGACACCTCCTATGGGTTTACTGATATTGAGCTACTCTCCCGATCACCCTCACGACCAGTGACCCGTCACGTCAAAGAGACCGCTGCGCCGCCGCAGCCACAGCGCCCCGAACCGCTGGGCGAGCTCTTCGACCACTTTGCCCTGGGCCACATCGACGCATTCCTGGCCGGCTGTTCCGAACAGCTCGTCCTGATGGCTCGAGGCGTAGCCAAGCACGACACCATGGTGCGACGTGTTCGCAGTTTGGCTGAGTGCGATGCAGGCCCTCACCGGAGGGTCGTTGCGGGCGGAGGTCCGCCTGGCCCTGTCGCTTGCCGGTGAGCACATCGTCCTCCTCCGGTACACCTTCGTCCGATGCGGGGTCACCCGTTCCTACGAAACCGTCAGCTGGTGCATGTTCGAGAACGGACTTCTGCGCGGATGGTCCGCGTACCCGAGCAACCTGACCGAGTACCGGCGCGCTTGGATGAACCACCCGCATATCGAGAACTACCAATCAGAGGAGCCGATCAGCTGATGTGCCCGAGGTACTCGGCCCGAGGTGAACACCAGCTCCGAGCGACGTCGGAAGCGCCTCCAGCCGGTCCTGTACGTCACGAGGCGGTTGGGGGTAGCGCCCGGCTGCCCCCGATCGGGCCCTCGAACCGGCTGTCCCCGTCTGCCGATGGGCGAATCAGCGGAAGTCGAATACCAGGCGGGCGTCGACCTCACCCTTCTCAATCTGCTCGAAGGCTTCATTGACCTCGTCGAGCTGGCGTGTTTCCCGAACGATTCGGGTCCGACCCTCCGCATGGAGTTGGAAGGTCTCGGCCAGATCCACCCGCGTGCCGACGATCGAACCAGTGATCGTGATGCCCTGCAGCACCGTTTCGAAGATCGGCAAGCGGACGAAGTTGTCGGCCGGCAGACCCACCAGCACAAGGGTGCCGCCTCGTTTCAGACTCCGGTATGCCTGCTCGACGGCAACAGGCGACACGGCCAAGGCTATCGCCTGGTCTGCGCCCCCAATGGCCTGAATGCCGGCTGCGGGGTCTTCGGTCACCGCGTTGAAGGTGTGCTCAGCGCCGAGCTCGGTGGCCAGGGAGAGCTTGGAGTCGAGCAGGTCGACGGCCGCCACCGAGGCTCCGGCGATCCTGGCGTACTGGATGGCCAGATGGCCGAGACCACCGACACCGAACACGGCAACCAGGTCCGACGAGCGGGCTCCGGAGACCTTGACCGCCTTGTAGGTGGTGACGCCGGCACAGGTGAGCGGGGCTGCGTCCAGTGGATCGAGACCGTCGGGGACATGCCCGACGAAGGATGCGTCGGCCACCGCATAGTCCGCATAGCTGCCGTTGACCGTGTAGCCGGTCATCTGCTGGTTGAGGCACAGGGTCTCCCGACCCGACGCGCAGTACTCGCAGGCACCGCACGCATAGCCGAGCCAGGGGATGGCCACGCGATCCCCTTCGGCCACGTGGAGGACTCCGGGGCCAACCTGTTCGACAATGCCAACGCCCTCGTGGCCCGGGATGAAGGGGGGACTGGGTTTGATCGGCCAGTCCCCGTGGGCGGCGTGAATATCGGTGTGGCAGAGCCCGCAGGTCTCGATCTTCACAATCACCTGACCGGGTCCAGGATCAGGCTTGGGGACATCATCGACCCGCAGAGGCTGGTCGAACGAGTGGACAACGGCTGCTCTCATGACGTGCTCCTTCACTGTTTCATGGACTGGTTCTGACTCGATCGATCCTGCGCGGCCCGAGCCATCCGTTCGCTTTCGTCGAACACCCGTGAGTTCACAATGAAGTGATGGCCCTCCCCGGCCGGCAGGGAGAAGCCCTCCGGCTCACCCGAACCGACATCGAGGATGAGCTGGGTGTGCTTCCAGGCTTCGTACTGCCGGTGATCGATATAGAAGGCACAGCCCCCCACCGTGCCGAGCAGGACATCGCGATCTCCGATGACCAGCTCGCCGTCGTCAAAACACATGGGCAGGCTGCCGTCGCAGCAGCCGCCCGACTGGAAGAACATCAGCGGCCCTCGCCGGCTGACGAGATCGGCGATGGCCGCGAGCGCACTCCGCGTCGCCGTCACCCCGGGAATATCCGCTGAGCTACCCATGGGGTGACCTCGACCTAGAAGAATCCGAGCGGCTTGGTGCTGTAGCTGACCAGGAGGTTCTTGGTCTGCGAGTAGTGCTCCAACATCATCTGGTGGTTCTCCCGGCCGACACCGGAGATCTTGTAGCCACCGAATGCGGCGCCCGCCGGATAGAGGTGGTAGCAGTTGGTCCACACCCGACCGGCTTTGATGGCCCGCCCCATCCGGTAGGCCAGATTGCCGTTGCGGGTCCACACCCCGGCGCCGAGCCCATACAGTGTGTCGTTGGCGATGCGGACCGCATCGGCCTCGTCGGTGAAGGTGGTCACGGCGAGGACGGGACCGAAGATCTCCTCCTGGAAGACCCGCATCTCGTTGTGACCCTTCAGTACGGTCGGCTCGAAGTAGTAACCCCCTTCGAGATCCCCTCCCAGATGCGCCCGCTCTCCCCCGATCAGGCACTCGGCACCTTCCTGACGCCCGATATCGACGTACGAGGCGATCTTCTCGATCTGCTGGGTCGAGACCTGAGGACCGATCATGGTGGTGGGGTCGAGCGGGTTGCCCTGGCGGATCTTGGCAATCCGGTCCAGACACCGTTCCATGAACCGGTCGTAGATGGACTCATGGATGAGTGCCCTCGACGGACACGTGCATACCTCGCCCTTGTTGAATGCGTAGAGCACCAACCCCTCGATGGCCTTGTCTAGGAACTCGTCGTCCTCGTCCATCACGTCGGCGAAGAAGATGTTGGGAGACTTCCCGCCCAACTCAACCGTGGACGGGATGAGATTTTGGGCGGCGTACTGCATGATCAGCCGCCCGGTGGTGGTCTCACCGGTAAATCCGATCTTGGCGATGCGCGGGCTGGTGGCCAGCGCCTTGCCGATCTCGCCCCCGGGTCCGGTGACGATGTTGATCACGCCAGGTGGCACGACATCGCCAATCACCTCGGCCAGTTTCAGGATCGACCACGGAGTGGGCGAGGCCGGCTTGACCACGGTGCAGTTGCCGGCAGCCAGGGCCGGCGCGATCTTCCAGGCCGCCATGAGGAGCGGGAAGTTGAAGGGGATGATCTGCCCCACGACGCCGAGCGGCTCGTGGAAATGGTACGCCACCGTGTCCCTGTCGATCTCGGTCGATCGGCCTTCGAGGGACCGGGTTGCCCCGGCGAAGTATCGGAAGTGGTCGATGGCCAGGGGGATGTCGGCGGCCAGAGTTTCACGTACCGGTTTTCCGTTCTCCCAGCTCTCGGCAACGGCCAGCATCTCCAGGTTCGCCTCGATGGCGTCGGCGATGGCGTTGAGCACAGCCGCCCGTTCTGTGAGGGAGGCCTCGCCCCAGGCGTCCTTGGCTGCGTGGGCGGCGTCCAGCGCCAGCTCGACGTCCTCGGCACTCGACTTGGCCACCTCACAGAAGGGCTGGCCGTTCACCGGGCTCACGTTGGCCATGTAGTGGCCCGCCACCGGCGCCACCCATTTCCCACCGATGAAATTCTCGTAGCGGGGCTTGACCTCGACCACGCTGCCGGGTCGACCGGGAGCGATGAAGACGCTGCTCGGCGTGGGCGTGGTCTCACGGCTGGTGGGGTCTGCGGTCAGGGTCATCGTGTCCTCCTAGGTACGGCAGTTCGGCGTGCCGAACTCCGATGGCGTCACCTGGATCAGAACCCGGTGACCGTTGTCGCTCGTCATAGACGTTACGAGTGGAGACCTGGATCAACCAGGGCCGAAGGTCATCTTCAGTCGACTGTCGGGGCGCGTGTCCGGGACAACGGACCCGCTGACATCGGTCAGCCACCAGCACGGCACAGCGTCGCGGCGCTCAATCACCGACTCCGGGGGTCGAAGAGCCTTTCGACTCTAGAGAAGGAGGTCCGGCAGCGGTTGACTGTGGCCATGCAGGTCGGCGGGTCACCTCGAGGTCGGCGCAGGATCCGTGGGATCAGCTTGTCCGTGGCTGCCGTCATCGTGACCGCCAGCGTCGCCGCGGCGTGTGGCGGGGCCGGTGCCAGTGCCAGTGCCCACAGCAGACCGGTGGTGCTCATCGTCGGGGACTCACTCGTAGCTGCAGCCACTACCGATCTCACCGGCCTGTCACCACCCGGGGCGGATACCGCGGTGCTCGCCGGCATCGGTGCCAGTCCGTGTGACCTCTGGGCCGGCTACCGGGCATCCCCCCCTTTCGGGGGTGGCTATCTCTCGTTCCGGGCCGCCGTCGGCTCTAAGCGGCCCAAGGAGGTGGTGTTCGCCTTCACCGGCAACCCCGGGGTGTCTACCCACGCGTGCATCACACGACCGGACTCTGCGTACACCCTCACAGAGATCCTTGCCGCCTACCGAGGCTCGTTGAGAGCCATGGGGGCGTTTGCCACCGGCCGGGGAGCCCGGGTCTTCCTCTCGGCCACTCCGGGCAGAAATCCCGGCGTGCCCGAGGGCTGGACGGGCCAGACGCAGGAGGGTTACAACGGGGACCCGGCGTTCAACGCCATGATGGCCGCGCTGGCAAGATCGGAGGGCTGGACCTACGAAACGAATGCCGCCGCGGCCATCTCGGGACCCGGCCTGGAATGGACCCTATATCTCCCCTGTCAACCGGCCAAGGGCATCGCCTGCATCGACGGACGCCAACAGGTCCGGTACGGGGGTCCCGATGCCATTCACTGCGATGCACCCGGTAGCAACGGGATCGGAACCCCATCGGACGGCAGCCTCCGGTTCGCCCACGGGCTTCTGACGCCACCACTGGCCGCCCTGGGCCTTCGACCCCTGGCTGCGAGCGGGTCCACCACTACCACCACCGTTCCACCGGCGAGTTGCAACGTGACGAACACAACGCACTGAGGATCGCTGGCGCAGTCCGTCGGGCATCCACCGCGTCGAGGACGTTGGTGCCGCCCGTCACCAGTCCTGCCCGACGGATGCGAGAACCCCGTCCGTCCGACGGTGGCGATTACGGACCGGGGGTCAGTCCCCCTGAATGTCTCGGTAGTTGAAGGCCACCGTCCCGAGAACAACGGAGACGGCTCCGATCAGCACCATGGTGCCGTTGGCCAGCCAGTCGGGTGGCCTCGCCGGCGCTGTCGCCATCTGATGGAACACCGACGTGTCGAGAACCCAGCGGTCGACCGCTCCGATGCCGCCCACGACCACGACGAACAGTGACCAACCCAGATAGCCGTAGACGACCGCAGAAGTCGCCCGCGGGACCAAGCCAAAGGCGAGCACGCCGATTCCCATGATCACGATGGCCGGTGGAACCAGGTTGAGGCCAGCGTTGAGCAGCGTGCCCAGTCCCACCCCCGAGCGCTGGCTGGCCGCACCCAACCAGGCGAAGAACCCGGCACCCAGGCCGCTCACCACCAGGACTACCAACGCCACCGACAGCCGACCACCGAGCCAGCCGGCCCGGGAAACCGGCCTGACCAGCAGGTGGTCGAGCCGCCCCGCCGACTCCTCGGACCGGGCCGCGGTGAGCTGGCCAGCGCCCAGCGCGGCCACCAGGACGCCGATGACCAGGAAGCAGACTCCGAGGACCCCCTCGGCCCCGGTCCCGTTGGTGCCGAGCCGGGAGAACACGGCACGGACTGAGGATCCGGAGATGGCGGAGCCGGCCGATTTGGCAATCAGCCCGTAGAGAAGTCCGGAAATGGCGATCGCCACCCACCAGCCGATGACGGTGGACCGAGTGAGCCGGATGGACAGCCCCGTCGGCCCCGTGAGCAGTGCGAGCCGTGACCGGGAAGGAGACCGGTCGGTCATGATGCCGGCCCCGACGTCGCGCTCTCCGGCCAGATACACCGCGGCCACTACGGTAGCTCCGGTGAGCCCGATAATCGGTAGCAGCGCCAACGGTTGAGGAGCGGTGAGTGGTCGGAGCTCCTCGACCCAACCGAGCGGGGAGAGCCAGACGAGCCCGTGCAGCCCGATACCGGCATCGGCGATCATCCGGAGGCCGTAGGCCACGCCGAGGACCGCCGCCGAGTAGGTGGCCGCCTGTCGTCGAGTGGCCGCCAGTTGGCTGGTCAGCGAGCCGATGCCCAGGAACATGAGGGGGGTGGCGACCACGGCCATGGCGAAGTAGCACGCCGGTCCCACCCCAATCGACACACTCGAGGTCACTCCGGTAAGCCCGGTGATGATGGCGGTGAGGGCCCACAGCGCCACGACGCCGGCCGTCAGCCCGACCAGTCCTTGGCCGGTGGCCCCCCGTCTCGTGGTCCGGCCGGCCAGCAGCAGATCCCACCGCCCTTCGTCCTCCTCACCCCGGAGCAGCCGGGTACTGGTCAGGAGCCCCCAGACCGCGCCGACGACCACCAGAGCCATGCCGACTTTGAACGCGGTGAAACCGGCCACCGTCTGGAGTCGGGGTGCCGGTCCGAACAGGGCGGCTGTCGCCTTGTTCGATCCGTAGGCGGCAGCGAGGGCATGGCGCTGGGCCGTGGTCTTGTAGAGCCTGGTGTAGCTCAACGCCGACGACGCGGTGGCCAGTCCGAAGATGCAGCCCCAGATGACGCCGGACCGGACGGCCCTCCGGGCGGTCACCCCCGCAATCACCGTCCGAGGCGACCGAGCGGTCGGGGTGGGTCCTCGGACGGCGAGGTCAGCCGGCATCGGTCTGCCCGGGTGACGCCGGTTCGTCCCCGCCGTACTGGGCAAGAAAGAGCTCCTCCAGGGAGGGTTCCCGACTGAGGAGCTGGTTGACACCGGTCCCGGCCAGCACCTCGAGCAGCGGCTCGATGGGGCCCCGGACGTGGCAACGGACCCGCGCCCCAACCACCTCGAACACGGTGACTCCAGGCACACCGGAGAGGTCGGGTACTACACCCTCGAAGGTCATCTCGACGCTCAGGGCGCTGAGGTGCCGCATCTCGCCCAATGTCCCCACCTCGACCAATGCGCCGTCGCGGAGAATGGCGATCCGGTCGCACAGCGCCTCGACCTCGCTCATGCTGTGCGACGACAGGAAGACCGTCTGACCGCGCTCGCGAGCCTCATGGATGCTGAGCCGGAACGCCTGCTCCATGATGGGGTCGAGCCCGCTGGTCGGCTCGTCGAGGACCAGCAGTTCGGGCCGAGTCATCAGTGCCGCGATCAGGATGAGCTTCTGCCGGTTCCCTTTAGAGTACGCCCGGACTTTCTTCGAGGGGTCGAACGCAAACCGTTCGGTCAGTTCATCACGGTAGGTACCGTCAACGGCGCCGTGGACGCGGCCCAGCAGCACCAGGGTCTCACCACCGGTCAGGGACGGCCACAGACTGGCCTCACCGGCCACGAAGGCCAGCCGTCGGTGTGTCTCGGTGGGTCTTCGCTCGCAGTCCAGCCCGAAGATCTGGGCCCGGCCCCCACTGGCCCGGGCCAAACCCAACAACAATCGGATGGTGGTGGTCTTGCCCGCCCCGTTGGGTCCGAGATAGCCCAGCACCTCTCCGCGAGCCACCTCGAGGTCGAGGTGATCGAGGGCGACCACGGCACCGTACCGTTTGGTCAGGCCTTCGGTGCGTATGGCCATCGTCGGCACGGCAGCCTCCTCTCGGGGACACTGTACAAACGGGGAGTCGGTGGGCGGGGCACCGGAGAAGGTCCTCTAGGTCCGCGTGAACACGGGGGTCGGATCGTCCGGTCGGGCCCCGTGTGCCCGCTCGGCTGTGGCACCGGCGGAACTACCGCCGCCGTGGTGCACGAAGCGCGACGCCCGACGCCGAATACGGCGCTCCAGTCGGTCCTCATGGCTCGAAGGCGGCTGGGCTGAGGCGGCGCGAGGAAGGCGGTAGAAGCGGGTCTTGGCCAACTCGACGAGGGCCAGATAGACGACGACCATCCCGAAGAGCAGAAGGAAGAACGTGGTGGGGAGAGGGGTGAAACCCAGGAGGTGGGCCAGCCCGGTGTACGGCAAGACCGCACCGATCAGGGCGGCCGTCGTCGGCACCAGGAGCATGGCCGTACTCGGCCGGCTCTTGAAGAACGGAACCCGCCGGGTCCGGATCACGTAGATCACCAGCGTCTGCGTGGCGATCGATTCGACGAACCATCCGGTCCGGAACTCTGCGTGCCCCGCGTGCAGCAGTTCCAGCATGACCCAGAAGGTGAGAAAATCGAAGATCGAACTCACCGGACCGAACACCGACATGAAACGCCGGATGAAGGCCATGTCCCACGCGGCCGGCCGGGCCAGGGCCTCCGGATCAACCCGGTCGGTCGGAATCACCAACTGCCCAGCGTTGTAAAGGAGGTTGTTGAGGAGTATCTGGGTCGGGAGCATGGGGAGGAAGGAGAGGAAGACGGATGCCCCGGCGGCACTGAACATGTTCCCGAAATTCGATGATGTGGCCATGAGTACGTACTTCATGGTGTTGGCGAAGATACGGCGTCCCTCCATCACCCCTTCGGCTAGTACTCCGAGGTCTTTGTCCAAGAGCACGACGTCAGCAGCGTCTTTGGCCACGTCCGTTCCCGAGTCGACCGAGATACCCACGTCAGCGTGGTGCAGGGCAACGGCGTCGTTCACCCCGTCGCCCAGAAACGCCACGTCCTTGCCGGTGCGACGGGCCACTTTGATGATCCGCGACTTCTGGTCCGGACTGATCCGAGCGAACACCGTGGTGCCGGCAATGGTCGACTCGAGCTGGTCATCGTCAAGCTTGTCCATGTCCGCCCCGTCGATCACACCGTCGCAGGGGACTCCGATTTCCGAGCACACCTTGGCTGCCACCAGGCCGTTGTCACCGGTGATGATCTTGACTTCGATCCCCAGATCCCGGAGGCGGGCTATGGACGAACCGGCGTCTGCTTTCGGACGGTCGGAGAAGGTCAGGAACCCCACCAGTTCCAGGCCGCGTTCGTCGTCGGCGGTCGGTCCACCCACACCCTCGGTGGGCCGAATGGCCACAGCCACCACGCGAGCTCCTTCGGAGAACAACGACTCGAGAACCGGACGGGCACTCTCGGGAACGTGCAGGCAGCGGTCCAGTACCACCTCGGGCGCACCCTTGGTGATGAGACTCCGGGTTCCGTCTCCGCCACGAACGGCGACCGAAACCATCTGCCGGTCGTGGTCGAAGGGGAGAATACCTTCCCGCTCATAGCCCGATACCCCGGCGGCGATGTCGACGTGATCGCGCCGTGGCTCGGCGGCCCACAGCGCCTGGTCGAGCGAGTTGCCCCCGACCGGCCCCGCGTCGGTCATCGAGGCCTCATTGCACACCAGCCCGAGCAGAAAGGCGGTGTCGCTTTTCTTCCCGGCGGGGTCCATAGCCCGATCGAAGGTGATCTTCCCCTCGGTGAGCGTGCCGGTCTTGTCGGTGAACAGGATCTCGATATTGCCCAGATCTTCGATGGCCACCAGCCTTTTGACCAGTACCTTCTTTCCGGCCAAGGCTTTCGACCCCGCCGAAAGACTGACCGTGACGATGGCCGGCATCATCTCGGGCGCAATCCCCACGGCGATGGCCAACGAGAAGAGGAATGCCTCGATCAACGGCCGGGACAAGGCCACGTTGACGACGAAGATGAACCCGGTGAGGAGAGCGGCCACCCCGAAGAGGAAGCGGGAGAATCTCGACAATCCCACTTCGAAGGCGGTCTGCCCCTGCCGTTCGGAGAGCCCGGCCGCGATCGCTCCGAATGCCGTCCGCGTTCCGGTGGACACCACCACGGCACGGGCCGATCCCTGGTGGACGATCGTGCCCATGTAGGCACAACCCGGCCGGTCGAGGTCCCCTCCACTGGTGGTAGGTTCCGTCGACTTGCTGACCGGCAAGGATTCCCCGGTCAGCACGGCTTCGTCACACTCGAGTTGGTCCACCTGCAACAGGCGCAGATCGGCGGGGACCACTTCGCCGATTCCCACCCGCACCAGATCGCCCGGCACCAGCTCCGATACTGCGATCAAACACTCCCGACCGTCACGGACGACGGTGGTGTCGTGGCGGATCTTTCCTCGCAGAGAGCTCATGGCCACCTCGGCCCGGTACTCGTTAAAGAAGCCCAGGCCCACGCTGAGGGCGACAATGACGGCGATGATCACCGCGTTGGTACCTCCCCCGGTGAGTCCGGACACCAGCGCCGCTCCCAACAGGAGCACCAGCACCGGGTTCCTGACCTGACGGAGGAGGACCCGGGAAGCCCGAACCTTATGAGTCGAGAGGATGTTTCCCCCGTAGCGGCGGAGTCGGACGGCCGCCTCGTCCGTCGTCAAGCCGTCGGGCCGGCTTCCCAGTCGGGCCAGGACTTCGTCCGGGAGCATCCCCGAGGCGACGGCGAGATCCAGCTCCGGACCGGCCGAGGGGACCCGGTGATCGACCGACGACACGTCAGCGCTGCACGTCGGGGTGCGGGTCGTGTCGGACCCCGGAATCCTCAGACCGGGACGGTCGTGAGGCACGGCCACGGCACCGCACCGGCGACGTGGAAGACCACGGGCCCAGCGGGCAGCCGGTCAGGCCACGCCCACCCCAGCCATTCCGCGGTGTCCTCATGGTGGGGCTACGACCAGAGACACGCTGGTAGGGTCAACGGGCGACCCACCCGGGAGCGGTCGATCCCTGCTCACTGGTAGGTCGTTGCCTGTGCGCACCACGAGAGTTCGTGCGCGTAGGCGGTGTTGTCATCAGCTACCGGTAAGGAACCGGAACCCGTGATCGGGAACCGGATGTGGATCGTCCCATGCTCGCAACTCGATGTGATCGGATACCCCGACTGCATGAAGACATCGATCACGGCGCGATTCTCAGTCAGCGTTTGAGCGACGAACGTCGTGATGCCGTTGGCCACTGCAGCCTCGGCCATGCCGCGCCAACAGCGCCGACTTGATTCCCTGATGCTGGACCGTGTCGGCCACGACGAACGCCACTTCCGCCTGGGTGGTCCCCGGAATCCTCTCATAGCGGCCGACGGCGATGATGCGACCCTGATCTTCTCCGATCAGGTCCAGCCGATCCACGTTGTCGACGTGGGTGAACAGCTCGACCTCGGCCGGTGACAGTCTCGGGTGCATGAAGGAGTAGCGGAGATTGACCGAGTGGGCCGAGAGGCTCTCGTGGAACCGGCAGAGACGAGGCCCGTCGCTGGACCGGATGGGTCGTAGATTCACCGTGCTGCCCGTTGCCGTTTGCGCGTCGCTGACCGGCTGCGACGGGTGGTGATCGAGGACGTCGGCCGGGCGGAGTCGGTTCACACTACTCACCGCCACGTCCCTTCCGGATTCGACGACCGGTGCTGGTGCAGGGAGACTGGCGAACCAGCAGCTGCCGGGATCTCCCGCCCTCGGTGACCAGGAGATGGTTCGCCGGCATGCCCGCGGGTGAAGCCGCTCCATCTACGTTCAGCCCCAATCGGCGGCGACGCTCTCCCACCGGACGACCCGGGTCAGGGGTGGTGCTGGTGGAGTTCCCGCTCACTGCTGGCTATCCCCTCTCGGAGATGTCGAGGATCCCTGCCGTTCACTGACGACGGCGGGCTCCGCGTCGGGAGCGGTCGACGTCGTGGGTGGGGAAGTCGTAGCCGCCACGGGTGGTCTCGTGACGACCACGACGCCGTGCGCGTGTCGGGCACACTGATGAGCCACCGAGCCCAACAGCGCGTCACCGAAGCTGCCATGTCCTCGCGATCCGAGAACCAGGAGATCCGCCCCGCTGGAGAGGTCGAGAAGGGAGGGAACGGTAGGACCCATGTGGGCCACCGCATCGAAGGGAACGTCCGGTGCCCACCGGTGGTGGAATTCCCGTGCTCCGTCGACGATCTCCTGGCCGAGGTCCTTGAATCCCCTGGGCGGGCCCAGTACGAAGGCACCGATCGGCGGATACTGCCACACGTAGACGGCCTCCACCGAAGCCGATCGGATTCGTGCCTCGTCCAGCGCCCAGCGAAGTGCCTGAGCGGATCCGAAGGACCCGTCGACTCCAACCACGATCCGGGCACCCCCTTCGGACCTGCCCGTACCGTCCATGTCCTGGGAGACGACCACCACCGGGCAATGTGAGTACTGGACACACTGATCGCTGACCGAGCCGAGGAGGAGTTCCTTGAAGCCTCCCCGTCCCCGGGCTCCGACCACCAAGAGGTCAGCCGATCGGCTGGCGACGGTGAGCACAAGAGCCGGGGGCCACTTCACCACGTCGGCTCGCACCACGACCGAAGGGTGACGCGTCACCACCAGTCCGAACGCGTCATCGACTACAGACTCCCCCGCTGAAACCCCGGTCTCACCGTGTTCGTACCATGGTGGGACGTGTACGGGGTCGCTGGTCTCCGCGAAAACGAGTCTCAGAAGGGAACCCCGCCGATCGGCCTCATCACAGGCCCATTTGACTGCCAAGCGGGAGTGCTCGGATCCGTCAACGCCCACCACGATGGTGCTCGTGGCCGCCGCGTCAGGGTGATTCAGCCCAGGGTCCGGCACCGCGTCTCCGTCAACTCCCGTCCCTCTCATCTACCGGGGGACAATGACCATGACGTCAGACCGTCGGAGCTGATCGAGCTCACGGCGGGTCAAGGCGACGTCGTCGATGAAGTAGGGATTGATGACCACACTGCTTGACCGCCGGACCTCCTCGGCCTTCGACTGGTGTACTGACGAATTCCTCATGGCATCCTCCTTGTGACCACGCCTCACGCTCTCGTGCTCTCCATTGGATGTCACGATCGCTCGAGGGGATAGGGCCAAAAGTCACCCGACCTACGTGGGGGGGGTGACGGATCAGCGAGCGATGGGCGGTATGGGGTCGGAGCCCCGAGACGTCGACCGGGCCCCGTACGTGGTGGGAACCATCCCCCTGGTGGAGTCCACGGGGACTGACCCGCGGCACACCCATGGGTAGCGGTAACCGAATTGGCCCTACGTCCGCGGCGTCCGTCGCCGGACGGGAAGGTGAAGCAACGTCGTGGCGGGTGCTCTCCGAGGTCGGGCAGTTGGGCCCGGAGCCCTAGGCCCCCGAAACGGGCCCGAGGGTGGTCAGGCCCGGCCGCCCATCGTCATCGATCTGCCGCATCCGGCTGGCTGCTCCGATGCTCACGTGCCGCCGGCGTCTCTCCGGCGCTCCTGGGCGGCGCGTTCAGCGACCCTGGTGGCGTAGCTGGCGGCCTGGGTCCGCCGCTCCATGCCCAGCTTGGCCAGGAGATTCGACACGTAGTTCTTCACGGTCTTCTCGGCCAGGAACAGTTCATTGGCGATCTGACGGTTGGTCTGTCCCTCGGCGACGAGGTCGAGGATCCGACGCTCCTGTGGAGTGAGGCCGGCCAGGAGTGGGTCCTCCACGGGCCCCACGTGGAGCCGCTCGACGACCCGTTTGACCAGGGCGGGATCGAGCAGTGACTGGCCGGCGGCCACCTGGCGGATGCTGTCCACCAGGCTGCTACCCCCCACCTGCTTCAGGATGTACCCCGCCGCACCGGCCATGACGGCAGCAAACAGGGCCTCGTCATCGGCGTACGAGGTGAGCATGATGCACGCGATCTCCGGATCGTGCGACCGGATGTCACGGCAGACGTCGATACCGCTGCCATCGGCGAGGCGAACGTCCAAGATCGCCACGTGCGGGTGGGTCGGCGGGATCCGGACCAGGGCTTCTGCAGCGGTGGAAGCTTCGCCGACCACGACGAACCCGTCCTCGGCCTCAAGCACGGACCGGAGCCCGGCGCGGACGATCTCATGGTCGTCGAGGAGGAAGATCTTGATGCTGGTCATCGGTGCTCCCTTTCACCAGTCCGGCTACTGGCAACATTCTGGTTGGAGCATCTCTGAGGTGCGCTAACGTACAACAACCAGCCTTTATGATACTAGAGGCTTACGGTCAGTTGAGGCGTTGTGCCCTACCGTTCCATAGAAGACCCCGCCAAGCTCCGCCGAGTGCTCGAAGCGACACTCCTCCTCGAAGCCGACCTCGACTTGCCGACCCTGCTGCGGCACATCGTCAGCGAAGCCCTTTCCATGACCAATGCACGGTACGGGGCCCTTGGGGTTCTCGATGCCAACGGCACCGCCCTGTCGGAGTTCGTGACGGTGGGCATGGAGGCGGAGGAGGAGGCGAGGATCGGGACCCGGCCGACCGGGAGGGGCGTCTTGGGGCAGCTCATCAGCGACCCCCGCCCGATGCGGTCGGCGCAGCTGCAGGAGCTTGAGTCGAGCTTCGGATTCCCTCCCGGACACCCCCCAATGACGTCGTTCCTCGGCGTCCCCATCACCGTGCGGGACAAGGTCTACGGCAATCTCTATCTCACCGACAAGATCGGCTGGTCGGAGTTCACCGGTGACGACGAGGCACTGATCGGAGCCCTGGCCGTGGCCGCGGGTATCGCCATCGACAACGCGCGCCTCCATTCCCGTGTCCAGGAGGTGGCGGTCTACGAGGAGCGCGATCGTATGGCCCGCGACCTCCACGACACCGTCATCCAAAGGCTGTTCGCCATCGGGCTGTCCCTCCAGAGCATGGCGTCCAGCCCAACAGCTGAGCTCAACGGCGAGCGGCTGACGAAGACCATCACCGATGTGGACGACACGATCCGCCAGGTCCGTACCAGCATCTTCGAGCTTGGATCGGATGGGATGGGCGAGGGAACCAGGGACCAGGTTCTCTCCCTGCTGCGCGAGCTCGGACCGGTCGTGGGATTCGATATCGAGGCGTCATTCGACGGCCCGATCGACACGGCCATCCCCGACACCGTTCGGGAGAACCTGGTGGCCGTGATCCGCGAGTCGGTCACCAATGTGGGGCGCCACGCCGGCGCCTCCTCCGCCTCGGTCGCCATCGAGGTCTCGAACGGCTGCTGTCGGTTACGGGTCGTCGACGACGGCTGTGGTTTCTCGCGAGTCGAGCAGGTGAGCGGCGGTCTCGGCTTGGGCAACCTCCGCCGCCGTGCGGAAAAACTCCACGGCGAGTTCACCATCGGGCACCCTGAAGCGGGTGGAACCGAACTGCTCTGGCAGGTGCCGCTCGGCCAGTAGTGACGTCGGCGTAGACCCGCCGACCGCGGGGTGCCGAGTGCCGGGTCCCGCGAGCAGACCCTGGTCGTCATAGGGTCTTTGGCCCCTACCGGCAACCGGCGTCGTTCCTTACCGTACGAGGAGTACGTGCGTTCGGAGCGTCCTGCTCCGGGGGAAAGGAACCTCGATGTCACTCACCGCCGCCCCCTCGGCACCGGAGGAACCGCAGATTCCCGGCGTGCCACCCAACGATCAGCCACCGCTCTCTCCCCGCAACCAGAGCAAGGCCCACGCTCTCGGACTGACCTCGGCCACCGGTCTGGTCATCGGGAGCATCGTGGGTACCGGCGTGTTCACCATGCCGGCGGTGATCGCCGGGGCGGGCACCATGGGCATCATCGTGCTCGGCGTCATCGCCGTCGGGGCGATGCTGTTGGCCACGCTGTTCGGGCAGTTGACCAAGCGGGTCCCCAACAGCGACGGTGGTCTTTACGCCTACTCCCGCCATGAGTTCGGCGACTTCGCCGGCTACCTGGTCGGCTGGTGCTACTGGATCCAGGCCTGGGCCGGGAACGCCGCCATCGTCTCGTCCTGGGTGTTCTATGTGGACGCCCTCTTCGGCTGGGCTCACATCTCGGGCATGGAGAACTGGCTCATCGCCATGGTGGGTCTGTGGGTGCCGGCTGTCATCAACCTGGTCGGGATCCGTCAGATGGCCTGGTTCCAGAACGTGACCGTCGTGCTCAAGTTCCTCCCCCTGCTCTTCGTCGGCGTCATCGGGTGGTTCTTCGTCCAGAGCGGGCACTTCGGGGCATTCAACGCCTCGGGCGGAAGCCTCTATTCGGCGATCGGCATCGCCGCCGGTGTCGCCCTGTTCTCGTTCATCGGCGTCGAGGCGGCGGCCATGACCGCTAAACGGGTGAAGAACCCCCGGATCAACGTGAGCCGAGCATCGCTCCTGGGCACGGCCCTCTCCGCCATCCTCTATGTCATGGTGACGGCCGTGGTCATGGGACTGGTGGCCCACCACACCCTGGTGGGCACCGGGTCGCCGTTCGTCAACGCCTTCCAGACGATCTTTCCCCACCAGGCCTGGGCCGGAAAGTTCATCGCCGCCGTCGCCGTGATCTCCGGGATCGGAGCCCTCAACGGATGGACGCTGATCGTGACCGAAACCTCGCGGGCCATGGCCCAGGACGACATGTTCCCCCGGCCGTTCGCCTGGACCGACAAGAAAGGCACTGCCTGGTTCGGCATCCTCGTGGGCACGGCTCTGCCCTCCCTGCTGATGCTGTGGCGCTACACGACCACCTCGGGCCTCACCGTGTTCACCTATCTGGTCGACCTCACCGTGGTCACCGTGGCCATCCCCTACTTCATGTCCGCCATCGCCCAGTTGACCTACCTGGTGTCGAGACGCCGCACGGTGAACGGATGGCTGCTGGCCCGGGACCTGTCGGTGGCCGGCGCCAGCGTGCTGTTCTCGATGTGGGTGACTTTCGCCTCGGGCTATCAGGTCGTCTACCAGGCCCTGGTGGTCATCCTGGCCGGCCTGATCCTCTACGCCTTCCTGAACGCCCGCCGGCAGCGCCTGGGTGAGTCACCCGAGCCGGTGGACCTGCCTGACGATCTCGTCACGGCCACCAGTCTGCCGACCAACGGCAACGGCAACGGCGTTGCCACCGCTCCTGTCCATGCGCAGGCAACAGCCCCTGAGGTAACGGTATGACGTTCACAGTAGGGTCCGAAATCGGCCAGCTCCGGGAGGCGATCATCCATCGGCCTGGACTGGAGCTCTCGAGGCTCACACCGGACAACATCGGAGCACTCCTGTTCGACGACGTGATGTGGGCGTCGAAGGCCCAAGAGGAGCACGATGCCTTCGCCGCCGCCCTCCGGGACAAAGGGGTGGTGGTCCACCACTACGGCCTCCTCCTGGCGGAAACGCTTGAGCTGGTCGAGGGCAGGGAGTTCGTCCTCGACCGGGTGTGCACACCCGAGATCCTCGGACCGTCCCTGGTCGAGCCGGTCCGCCGACTCTTCGAAGACCTCGACGGCGGGTCACTGGCCGAGTTCCTCATCGGAGGGGTCATCAAGGCCGATCTCCACCCCCTCCATGCCCACAGCCTGAAGTGGGACATGCTCCGGGCCGACGACTTCGTCCTCACGCCGCTCCCCAACCATCTCTTCCAACGGGACAACTCCTGCTGGATCTACGGAGGCGTGACCATCAACCCGATGGCCATGCCGGCCCGCCAGCGCGAGTCGCTCCACACCCGGGCCATCTACCGGTTCCATCCCCTGTTCGCCGACGCCGACTTCGTGACCTACTACGGCGGCGAGGACCGCAGCTACCAGCCGGCCACCATCGAGGGCGGCGACGTCCACGTCATCGGCCACGGGGCCGTGCTCATCGGCATGGGTGAGCGCACCACCCCCATGGCCGTCGAGATCCTGGCCCACGCCCTGTTCGACAGCGGCCAGGCGACCACCGTGGTGGCCATCGAACTTCCCCACAGCCACGCCTTCATGCACCTCGACACGGTCATGTCGATGGTGGATACAGCCACCTTCGTCCTCTACCCGTACTTCGACCGCCACCTGCGGAGCTGGACCATCGACCCCGGGCGACCAACCCGGCGGCTCGCCGTCGCGCGCAACCAGAACCTGTGGGACACCCTGGCCGAGATCCTCGAGGTGGACGAGATCACCGTCCTCACCACCGACGAGGACATCCGGGCCGCTGAGCGAGAGCAGTGGGACGACGGGACCAACTACCTGGCCGTGTCCCCCGGGGTGGTCATGGGCTACGACCGCAACGTCGCCACCAACACCATGCTGCGAAAGCACGGCATCGAAGTGGTGGCCATCGCCGGCGGCGAGCTCGGCCGCGGTCGGGGCGGTCCCCGCTGCATGACCTGCCCGATCGTGCGGGACCCGGCGTGAGCCCCCGTGAGACGAGTGCCGGACCCGATGATCGATCTCCACGGCCGGAGCCTGCTGAAGGAGATCGACTTCACCGCACCGGAGTTCCTGTCCCTCATCGACCTGGCCGAGCTGCTGCGCACCGAGAAGCGCTCGGGTGCGGAGCGGCGCCGGATGGTGGGCCGCAACATCGCCCTCATCTTCGAGAAGGCATCCACCCGCACCCGCTGCGCCTTCGAGGTCGGGGCCCACGACCAGGGCGCCCACGTCACCTACCTCGGCCCCGAGGGGTCGCCACATCGGAGTGAGCGAGTCGATGAAGGACACCGCCCGGGTACTCGGCCGGATGTTCGACGGCATCGAGTACCGGGGATTCGCCCAGGAGACGGTGGAGACCCTGGCCAGTTTTCCGGCGTTCCCGGTGTGGAACGGGCTCACCGACCAGTGGCATCCCACCCAGATGCTGGCCGACATCCTGACCATGCGGGACCACGCGGACAAGCCTCTGGACCGGGTGAGCTACTGCTACCTGGGCGACGCCCGCAACAACACGGCCAACTCGCTGCTGGTCACCGGGGCCCTGCTGGGCATGGACGTCCGGATCGCCGCCCCACGGGAGCTCTGGCCCAGCTCCGAGGTCCAGGACACCGCAGAAAGGCTCGCGGCCTCCTCGGGAGCCCGGATCCACATCGGCGACGTGGTACTCGATGGCGTGGACGGTGCCGACTTCCTCTACACCGATGTCTGGGTGTCCATGGGAGAGCCGGCATCGGAATGGGATGCAGCGCATCAAACAGCTGCTTCCCTACCAGGTTAACACCGCGGCCATGGAGGCGACCGGCAATCCCGGCGTCAAGTTCATGCACTGCCTCCCCGCCCTGCACAACACCGACACCGATCTCGGTCGCCAGATCTTCGAGAAATGGAACCTCGGACGCGCTGGAAGTGACCGACGAGGTCTTCGAATCCCCCGCTTCGATCGTCTTCGACCAGGCCGAAAATCGGCTGCACACCATCAAGGCGGCCATGGTCGCCACCATCGGCGACTGAGATGCTGCGTCGTCGCGGCCCTCGGGGGCAACGCTCTGCTCGAGCGAGGCGAGGTTCCCCTCGCCGAGATCCGAGGAGAAACACGTCCTCGCCGCCGTCGACGCCCTGGCCCCGCTGGCACGAGAACACGATCTGGTGATCACCCACGGCAACGGTCCCCAGGTGGGCCTGCTGGCTCTCGAAAGTGCCAGCGACCCGGCCCTTCCTCACCCCTACCCGTTCGACGTACTGGGCGCCCAGACCCAGGGAATGATCGGCTACTTCCTGCTCCAGGCCTTCGAGAACGCCCTGCCCGGCCAGCAGGTCGTCAGTATCGTCTGCCAGACGCTGGTCGATGCGCGGGACCCCGCATTCCACCTTCCCACCAAATTCGTCGGCCCCACCTACTCCCCGGACATAGCCCGTGGACTGGCCCGATCTCGGGGATGGCAGATCCGTCAGGACGGCGCTGACTGGCGCCGCGGTCGTGCCGTCGCCGGAACCCCAGGGCCTGGTCGAACTGGCCACCATCAAGATGTTGCTGGCCGACGGTGCCCTGGTGATCTGCGCGGGTGGGGGTGGTATCCCCGTGGTCCGTGGTCGGAACGGTCACCTCCATGGCGTTGACGCCGTCGTGGACAAGGACTTCACTGCGGCCCTACTGGCCCGTGAACTCCGGGCGGACGCACTGCTGTTGTTGACCGACGTGGCCCACGTCGAGACCGGCTACGGGACAAAAGCGGCGACACCAATCCGACGGATGGACCCCGCCGGCCTCCGATCCCTCGAATTCCCCGCCGGGTCGATGGGCCCGAAAGTGGAGGCGGCGTGTCGGTTCGTAGACGCCACCGGCCACCGGGCAGTGATCGGTCGACTGGAGGACGCCGCCGAGTTGCTGGCGGGGAAACAGGGAACGGCCGTCGAATCGCTGGCCGGACGGACGGACCACGAGTAGCCGATCGACCGGGCCGGTTCCGCGGTCCGAGGCTAGGTAAAGGACAGCCCATGACGACACCTCGGGATGGAGCAGCTGCAGCACAAACGGCGACGAGTGGCCGGATCGTCGTGGGGTTCGACGGTTCGGAAGGGTCGATCACCGCCGTCCGATGGGCGGCCGTCGAAGCTGGGCGGAGAGAGCTCACCCTCAGAATCGTCACCGCGTTCGGTCCGGACTACATCTTCACCACCGACGACGAGTGCCGGTCGTACACGGACAAGGTGGCAGACCAGGCTGTGCAGGTGGCCGAGGAGGCCGCTCCGGGAATCACGGTCGAACACCGGGAACACCGCGACCTTCCCGCCCCGCGCTCCACGGGGAGAGTGTCGTTGCTGACCTGCTCGTCGTCGGGTCCCGCGGCCGCGGCGGTTTCGCCGGTCTGCTGCTCGGGTCGGTCAGTCGTCAGCTGGTCCACCGGTCAGCCTGTCCGGTTGTCGTCGTTCGGCTCTCAGAACCCGGTGACCCGGCAGCAACTGCTGATGCTTCACCGGCCGTTGGAGGCCAGCGCCACGAGGCAAAGGGACGCCGGATCGTGGTGGGCATCGACGGCTCGCATTCCTCGATAGCCGGACTGCTCTGGGCCGCCGATGAAGCGGCATTCACGGGTGCCACCCTGGAGCTCGTCCACAGCTGGGAGTGGCTGACCGGGGCCGGCTGGGCTCCCATTCCCTCCGATTTTGACCCGCAACACGGTGCTGAGACCGTGCTCAACGGGGCGATCGATACGGCACGGGCCCTCCATCCGACGCTCGTAATCGCCGCGACGACCGCCGAGGGACAGGCTGCCGATCGACTGGTCGGCGCGTCCACCGGAGCTGAGCTGCTGGTCGTCGGATGTCGAGGACACAGCGAACTCTCCGGCCTGCTCCTCGGCTCGGTCTCGGACTACTGCGCAACCCACGCCCACTGCCCGGTCCTGGTCATGCGAGGAGGTCGCGGTGACTCGGCAGCCCCGTGAGATCATCCTGTTGCGGCCCGAACTGCTCCCTGGCCTCTTTGACGCAGGTCGGACAGTCGGTGCGACCCGACCACCGGATCCAAGGAGGCTCCTGGCGGTGGCCACCAGCAGTAGGGACTTTCGACCCTGATGTTTAGCCAGCCGATCGTTCAGTGTGGCTCCGATGGGATCTGACGACGATTCAGAGAAGGTGGTCCTCTCCCGCTCTCAATGTCTGGCGCGGCTGGCTTCGACCCACCTGGGACGCATCGGCATCAGCATCGACGCGCTTCCGGTGATCCTCCCCGTCCACTTCACCCTGGCTGACGAATCGGTCCTCTTCCGCACCACGCTGGGCACAAAACTCGACAGCGCGGCGGCCGCCGCGGTGATCGCCTTTCAGGTTGACGAGTACGACGCCACCGAGGGTGGTTGGTGGAGCGTGCTGGTGCAGGGCATCGCCTCACCGGTGGTAGATCACGGGACCAGGATCGACCACGACGGCACCCAGACCTCCGACGACTGGTCCAGCGCCGGAAAGGAATCCCGCCTGCTCCGAGTCCCTTCCGGCACCATGACCGGGCGGATGTACCGGGGCGCCGCCTACCGTCCCCGAGCCGTACTCGACTGACCTGTCGCCACCGGTGTGGCGTTGGTGCGAACAGGGTGAACAGGGCGGTCGGGTACGGCCCCCGGACCGGGGCCGGTCGGCCGTCGGTGTGACCTTCGGCCCTACTGAAGATATCTCCTCTTGGTGATCATTGAGGGGGAGCCCCCAGGGCGAAGACACCGATACGGAGGCGATCATGACGGAAGTCGATGCGGAGCCCACAGGCACGGACGGTCCGCCCTTAGCGGCAAATGCCAATCCTGCCCTGACGGCGCCTCCGGGCGAGAGCCAGGCGACATTTGAGAGCGCCATTGATGCGTTGAAGGCGACTGGGGCGAGTGTCGGCACGCGGGAACTCGTGGAGCTGATCGTCCGCCATGGAGCCGAAGAGGGGGCGCTGCTGGCGACCTACGAGGAGCTGGCCACCCAGGCGCCGGACGAGAGCGTGCGCTACCTGATCAACCTCATTCTCGAGGACGAGCACCGGCACCATCGCCTGCTGGCCGAACTCAGCAACGCCATGGCCTGGGGGGTCACCACGCAACCGCCGGTGGCCACCGTCCCCAGGCTCCCCGGTGAGATAAGTGGCCCTCTGCTGGAACAGACGAAGCTGCTCAGGAAATCGGAGGAAGCCGACTACCGGGACCTCAAGCGGATCAAGCGAAGCCTCCGTCCTTTTGCCGACACCACGTTATGGATGCTGATCGTGGACCTCATGCTTCTCGACACCAAGAAGCACGCGACGATACTGCGGTTCCTCGAACGACGGCGGAAGACTCGTTGACCGGTCCGGCCACCTGTCCCCACGCCAACGGCACCGGCACCGGTGCCCCCAAGGAAGAACAGCCCTGTACTCCGCACCGGAATGGACCGTTGGATCCGAGACTGCTCCGGTACACGCGGGCTACTCGGCGCTTTCTGGTGGCGTCCGTGGCGTTTGGAGCACTGACTGCGCTGTTGATCATCGCCCAAGCGTGGTTGCTGGCTGAGATCATCTCCGATGCCTTTATCCGGCACCGGGGACTGGACAGCCTCCGCGATGCACTGGTCGTGCTCCTCGTGGTCATCGCCGCCCGGGCCGGCCTGGGCTGGTTCACCGAGCGCACTGCCGACCGAGCCTCGGCTTCGGCCAAGTCAGAACTGCGCACCGAGCTGGTGGAGCGGGTTGCCGTCCTCGGACCGGTCGGCCTCGACGGGGAGGATCAGGGCACACTGGCCGTGCTGGCCACCAGCGGGGTCGACGCTCTCGACGACTACTTCGCCCGCTACCTCCCCCAGGTGTTCCTGGCTCTGATCGTACCGGTGGCCATCCTCTTCGTGGTGGTCGGCATCGACTGGATCTCGGCGTTGATCATCGCGGTCACCGTGCCCCTCGTCCCCTTGTTCATGGCCCTGGTCGGCGCGTCGACCAAGGACCGGATGGATCGACAGGCCACCCTGCTCCAGCGCTTGGCCGGCCATTTCCTCGATGTGGTGGCAGGTTTGCCCACACTCAAGGTCTTCGGAAGGGCCAAAGCCCAGGCAGCCACTATCCGCGATATCACCAACCGCTACCGGGAGGCGACGATGGCCACCCTGCGTGTGGCGTTCCTCTCCTCCCTGATACTGGAGCTGCTGGCCACCATCTCGGTGGCGCTGGTGGCGGTGGCCGTCGGCCTCCGCCTCCTCGGAGGTCATCTCTCGCTGGCTACGGCGCTCTTCGTGCTCATCCTCGCCCCCGAGGCCTACCTCCCACTGCGCCAGCTCGGAGCCAGCTACCATGCCAGCGCCGAGGGCATGCAAGCGGCGGAAGGGGTCTTCGAGGTGCTCGAGCGTCCGCTCCCCGCCCGGGGCACGCGGACCGACCTACCGGACCCCTCCTCGGTGCCGATCTCGATCACCGATCTCGAGGTCACTTACTCCACCCGGCTCCTGCCGGCGCTGCACGGGCTCTCGGCGACGGTGGAGCCCGGCGAGGTGGTGGCCATCGCCGGGCCCAGCGGTGCGGGAAAGTCCACGTTGCTCAATGCCCTTCTCGGGTTCGCCCCCGTCGGCGAGGGTCAGATCGCCATCGGCGGAATAGATCTGGCCACGCTGGACCCGGACACCTGGCGGACGGCGATCGCCTGGGTCCCCCAACGGACCCATCTCTTCGCTCGTACGATCGCCGACAACGTGCGACTGGGGCGGCCCGATGCCACGGATGAACAGGTTGTGGCCGCCGTCGCCGATGCTGGGCTCGCTTCAGTGGTGGCGAGCCTTCCCGAGGGGCTGGCCACCCGACTGGGTGAAGGGGGTGCCGGCCTCTCGACCGGAGAGCGTCAACGGGTGGCTCTCGCCCGCGCCTTTGTGCGTGATGCACCCCTACTCCTGCTCGACGAGCCCACCGCCAACCTCGACGGGGAGACCGAGCTGGCGGTCCTTGACGCCGTCGGCAAGCTCATGGAGGGACGGACGGTGATCATGGCCGCCCACCGGCCCTCCCTCCTCGCACTCGCCGACCGGGTCATCCATCTCGTTCCGGCCGTGACGGCCCGCCGATGAAGGAATCGACGCGCCTCGATCAGGCCCAGGGTCAACATGCACCGTTGGCACCGCTGGGCCGGACACTGGCCATCACCCGACCGGCAGCCCGAGGGATCGTGCTCACCTCCTTGCTTGGAGCCGGAGCGGTTGCCGCCAGTATCGGTCTGATGGGAACGGCGGCGTGGCTGATCTCGCGCGCCGCCCAGCACCCGAGCGAGGCCGCCCTCGGCGTGGCCATTGTCGGCGTCCAGTTCTTCGGGCTGTCCCGCGGCTTCTTCCGCTACGGCGAACGGTTGACCGGCCATGATGCCGCCTTCCGCCTCATCGCCGACCTGCGGGTTCACGTCTACGACCACCTCGAGAAGCTGGCTCCGTCCGGGCTGACCGAGTTCAGGAGCGGCGACCTCCTGGCTCGGTTCGCACAGGACGTCGACTCGCTGCAGGATCTGATCATCCGGGTGGTGCCACCCTTCGCCATCGCCACGGTGGCCGGGACCGCCACGGTGGTCGTCATGTGGTGGATGCTGCCGGCCGCTGGACTGATCCTGGCCCTCGCTCTCCTCCTTTCGGCCACGCTCGTTCCCTGGCTCACCGGCACACTCGCTCGTCGGCGTGAGGGGCAGTTCGCACGGTGCCGTGGCAGCCTGGCCGTCTCGGTGGTCGACCTCATCGACGGCGCCCCGGAGTTGGTGGCGTTCGGCGCATCCCGATCACAGGTGGACACTGTGCGCTCCGACGACGCCACCTTGGTCGCCATCGCCACCCGTTCGGCCGGCACCGCCGGCATCGGGCTGGCACTCAATACGCTCCTGGCCGGGCTGGCCTGCTGGGGATGCCTGACCGTGGGAGTTGCTGCCGTCGCCTCCGGGCGGCTCGGTGGCGCCGAGCTGGCGGTGATCACGTTGATCCCGCTGGCCGCCTTCGAACTGGTCGCCGGACTGCCGGTCGCCACCCAGGCGCTACAGCGGGCGCGCCAGGCCGCTGGCCGGGTCTTCGCCGTACTGGACACCGCACCCCCGATCACCGAGCCGGAGACCCCCCGACCCCTGCCCGCTGCGCCCTACGACCTCGAGGCCCGTGCCGTCTGGGCCGGGTATCTCGAGGCCGAGTCCGCCGCCGTCCGGGGGATCGACCTCGCGCTGCCCTCCGGCCGCCGCGTGGCCGTCGTCGGCACGAGTGGCGCAGGGAAGTCCACCCTGGCCGCCGTACTCCTGCGCTTCCTCCCGACCTGGGCCGGATCGGTCCGACTCAACGGCCTCACTCTCGACAGCTACCAGGGGGACGATCTCCGGACCATCATCGGGATGATGGGCCAGGAGGCGTACCTGTTCGATACGACCATCGCCGAGAACCTCCGGATCGGACGACGCGAGGCCACCGACCGGGATCTTCTGGACGTGCTCGATCGGGTGGGACTGTCCGGTTGGCTCCGGGACCTACCTGCAGGCCTCAAGACCGACGTGGGGCGACACGGCGCCCGGCTCTCAGGAGGGCAGCGCCAGAGAATCGGACTCGCCCGGGCTCTCTTGGCCGACTTCCCCATACTCGTGCTGGACGAACCCACCGAGCACCTCGACCCGCTGGGTGCCGACGCCCTGACCGCGGACCTGCTGCACGCCACCGAAGGCCGGTCCCTGATCCTCATCACCCATCGGCTGACGGGCTTGGAGTCCGTCGACCGGATCCTGGTGATGGACAAGGGCAGGGTCGTCGAGCAGGGCAGCCACGACGAGCTGCTCACAGCAGGCGGCAGGTACTCGGACCTCTGGTGGGAGGAGATGCGAACCGAACGGCACGCTGACGGCGGCGCCGTGGAGGCCGAGCTCTCCGGAGCCGATTCATCCGAACTGATAACCGGACACGAGGACAGGAGCATGACGCCATGACCACCGATCTGGCCAGATGGCAGTTCGCCACCACCAGCATCTACCACTTCCTCTTCGTACCGGTCACCATCGGACTGGCCTTTCTGGTGGCGTTGCTCCAGACCAGCTGGTACCGGAATGACAACCCCGTCTACCGGCGGCTCACCCGGTTCTTCGGGACCCTCCTCCTCATCAACGTCGCCGTCGGCGTCGTCACCGGGCTGGTTCAGGAGTTCGAGTTCGGCATGAACTGGTCGACCTACTCGAGGGTGGTCGGCAACATCTTCGGGGGACCCCTGGCCATGGAGGGTCTGCTCGCCTTCTTCCTCGAGTCGACGTTTCTCGGCCTGTGGATCTTCGGATGGGACCGGCTGTCCAAGAAGGTCCATCTGGCCTGCATCTGGCTGGTGGCCGGGGCCACCATGCTCTCAGCGGCTTTCATCATGGCGGCCAACTCCTGGATGCAGCACCCGGTCGGGTACGTGATGAACGCCCAACACCAGCCCGTGCTGACCGACATCTGGGCACTGTTCACCAATCCGGTCTTCCTGTGGGGCTACCTGCACATCCTGTTGGCGTCACTGGTCACCGGGGCACTGGTCATGCTGGCCGTGTCAGCCTGGCAGATCCGGCGCCAGCGGGAAGTGGAGGCGTTCCGGCGTACCGCGATGATCTCGATGGTCGTCCTGTTGCCCACCATCGTGCTCACCCTGTTCGTGGGCAGTGAGCTCGGGGTGATCGAAGGTACGTATCAGCCCATGAAGATCGCCGCGGCCGAGGCCCAGTGGAACACCTGTTCCTCCCACTGTTCATTCTCCGCCTTTCAGATCGGTGGCGGCAACAACGACCAGACACCCACCCAGATCCTGTCGGTTCCCGGCCTGCTCTCGGTCCTGGCCACCAATCACCTGAACGGTGAGGTCAAGGGACTCAACCAGCTTCAGGCCGAGGACGTGAAGAAGTACGGGCCGGGCGACTACATCCCCAACGTGTTCATCCAGTACTGGTCGATGCGAGTCATGGCCTACCTTGCCGCACTGGTCACGGCGTTCGCGCTGTGGGGAATCTGGCTGCTGCGCCGACACAAGCTGGAACGGGCGAAGTGGTTCCTTCGTATCGCCCCCTGGGTGGTGGTGACGCCCTTCCTCATGAATACCGCGGGGTGGCTCCTGACCGAGAGTGGACGCCAACCGTGGATCGTCCAGGGGCTGATGAAAACGGCCAACGCCGCGTCACCGTCGGTGACCTCCACGGACATCTGGATCAGCTTGGTCGTCTTCGCCCTCCTGTACATCGCCCTGGGGGTGGCCGACGGCTATCTCATGATCCGCTACGGCAGGAAACAGCTGGACCCCGACTCGGGTTCGGACGCCCGCCCCAGGGACGGCCACAGCGGCGACGGCGACAGCGAGCCTTCGGGTGATCATCGATCGGAGCAGGACGACGACGACCGTCTTCCTGCCCTCGTCTACTAGGAGGCCACGATGCATCTCAGCAATCTCTGGTACCTGATCGTGGCCCTCTTCTGGGTGGGATTCTTCGTCCTCGAGGGATTCGACTTCGGTGTGGGCATGCTCCACTCCTTCGTGGGCAGGACGGAGGTGGAACAGCGCATCGCCGTCAACTCCATCGGGCCGTTCTGGGACGGGAACGAGGTGTGGCTCATCGTCGGTGGGGCGGCCATTTTCGCCGCCTTCCCCGGGTGGTATGCCACCATGTTCTCGACCTTCTACCTGGCCCTGGTGGTGGTCCTCCTGGCCCTGATCATCCGCGGGGTGTCCTTCGAGTTCCAGCGCAAGGTGGACGATCTACGCTGGCAGGCCGTCTGGCGGTGGTCACTCACCATCGGGAGCGCCCTCATCCCGCTGCTCCTCGGAACGGCACTCGGCGATCTGCTCCACGGGCTACCCATCGACAAGGCCCACAACTACACCGGCAGCTTCTTCGGCCTGCTCGTACCCTTCGGCCTGTTCACCGGGATCACCCTCACCGTGGTCTGTCTCTTCCTCGGGTCCACATACCTGACGCTCAAGACGACCGGCGAGCTCCACGACCGGATCAGCCGTCTATCGGGACAGATCGGCTGGGTGGCTGCCGTCCTGGTGTGGATCTTCGTGACGTGGAGCCATCTCGGACTGGGCAAGGGCTTCGTGCCCAATCCACTGGACGCCGTCGCCGTCATGGCCGCCATCGCCGCCGCATGGCTCGCCGTGGTCAAGCAGGAGGGGTGGGCGTTCACCGCTGCCTGCCTGGCCATCGCGTCGACGGTGGGCTCGATCTTCTTCGACCTCTTTCCCCATGTCATGGTCTCGACCACCAGCGCGGCCTACAGCCTCACGGTCGCCAACACGGCCAGCCCCTCGTACACCCTCAAGGTGATGACCATCGTGGCCGTCGTCTTCTTCCCGGTCGTCCTCGCCTATCAGGCGTGGAACTTCTGGGTGTTCCGGAGCCGCATCCGGTCACCGAGGGCGGGATCGCCGGATCCCATCACCGACGACGTCGGGACTCCGGCACCGGACACCGGTCTGTCGGAAACCACGGTGACCACAAAGGAGGAGGCCCTCGATGGCTGAGGAGTTCCGCGACGACGAGAAGTTCGTGATCATGGCCGACGTTCCCGGCCTCGACCCGGAAACGGAGATCTCGGTGGCGATCACCACAGGCGTGCTGCACATTCGGGCCCATCAGAACAGCGGCGACGCCCTACCTGGTTCAGATCTGCGGGAGGGGACGTTCTCGCGGGACATCCGCCTGCCGCCAGGGGCCGACGAGTCGTCGGTGAGTGCCATCTATGTGGACGGGGTGCTCGAGGTTCGGGTACCGATGCGCGAGCGCAACGGTGCAAACCGCGTGATCCCCGTCACCAGGGGATGAGCGAAGCCATACCGGTACTGTCCGACGGGCTGACGGACCCGGGATATCCGGATCGGTCACCGCACCGCGGTACCGGCTAACCGTTCCACTCCGATCCGGTGAACTCCGATCGGTCTGCGACACCGGGCTTGGGGGCAATGATCAGTTGATCACGACCCTCCCGCTTGGCCGTGAGCAGGCCCTCGTCGGCCGCGGCAATGATCGCCGCGGCATTGGTGGCGTACGTCGAATCGGCCAGGCCCACACTGACCGTGAACGGCGGAACTCCCGCCGCGGCGATCGACGTGGCGAGTGCGGTGCGGAGGCGGTGCACGATCGGAGCAGCTTCGGTGACATCGCAGCCCACATAGACGATCAGGAACTCCTCCCCTCCGAACCGACTGACCATATCTCCGGTCCTGATGGACGATGCCGCGATGGTGGAGAAGTGGCGGAGGGCCCGGTCACCGGCAGCATGGCCATGCGTATCGTTGAGCACCTTGAAGTGGTCGAGGTCCACGAAGGCGACGGCATAGGGAGTGCTGTCCTGATCCATGCGACGGAGAGCTTCCTCGATGGTCCGACGATTCAGTTGACCGGTCAGGGCATCGGTGGCCGCGGCCAGCTGACTGGTGGCCATGGCCCGAAGGAGACCGATACGGGCACCGGCCTGGGTGGCCAGCGCCTCGGCACGGGTCCGACGCAGTCCATCGATGGTATGGCCGGGCTGATCGGTCAGATGGATCACTCCCGTCGGCGTGCCGAGTACGGTCACCGGAACGCACAGGGCGGACACGTCTGCCTCGCGGACCTGGAGGTGGGGGCAGGTGGCCAGGGCATGGCTGTCATCGAACTCCAGTGTCTGGCCCCGCCGAACTGCGGGGCAGCCCCACGGCGAACCGACCGAACAGCCCGGCGACCCAGCGGTCAACGAGACGGCCGCTTGGTACATGTGGGTACGGCTGGAATCGGCCAGAAGGAGTTCACCCGGACTTGTGGATATCAGATCGAGGGCACGGCCGGTGACCTGGAGGACATCAGGTTCGTGTTCGGTCATTTCCAGCGCGGCCGCCAGGTCCGCTGTGAATCGATGGCCCGATGCCGCCGATTCGAGTTGCGCCTTCTGGGAGGCGATGGCCAGACGTTGGGCGGTGAGGGCCCGCTGAATGGGAAGGCCACTGGTGATCGTCAGCGCGCAGAGCGCCACTCCCAAGAACACGGCGGCACTGCCGACGAAGCCCCCCAATCCGGTGCGAAGGTCGTAGCGGTCACTGACCCACCAGGCGATGGCGAAGGCGATGATCAGACCGGTGATGGCACGCGCCGTTTCAACCGCAAGCGTCTTGGCGGAATCGTCGATCGCGCGGACTCGTTCGTTGGCGCTGTACCCGGACCGCTGGTCTGTCATTTTCGCCCGTCCTCCCTCGTCGACAGCTATCGACACCTTCCCGGGCGGACATGAGTGCCCGGGGTGAAATGACCCTCAGCCAGGGAAAAAACCGGGGCGCCGTCAACAGACGTTGACGGCCCGGCGGGATCGCCCAGGTCGCGGCTCCGGCCCTTGGGCCGAGCGGCCACCGAATAGGTCCTGGCCCCGGTCCGTCTGGTTGCGGGCAGTGCGTTTCTCGGTCGGACCGGAGTCGGTCGGAGGCGCCCGCGCCTCCCGCAACACATGGTGACAGGAATTGACCGGTCCCAGCTCACGAGCGACAACATCCGTTGACATTTCTGCTCAAGCTTGGAAGGGACTGAGTCGAATACAGTCGAGTGCAAGATTCTCGGAGCAGTACTCCACGACGAATTAGCAAGTCGATCGGGCCCGTGGTCCTGTCGCTCGTAGCCGTTGTGACCGCGGGTTGTGCGGCACTGGCCATGGCCGTTGTCGTACTGCATGTGACCATCCGACCGGTGCTCACCGGAAGCATGCGCCCGACGTACGGACCGGGCGCGGTCGTGGTGACCGAGCCCGAACCTGTTGCCGCCCTCCGCCCAGGGATGATCGTGCTGTTCACCCCTCCGGGGGAGCACGCCGAGTTCGCCCACCGGATCGTCACCGTCACCGGCCCACGCACCGCGCCGATCATCACCACCAAGGGCGATGCCAACCGGTACCCCGACCCCTGGCACGCCCAGTTGACCTCGGCGACGGTTCCCCGGGTCGTGGCCACCGTCCCCTTCGTGGGTCGCCTGATGGTCGGTCTCCGGGGAGTGGTCCAACTGGTCCTCATCATCCTCGGTGGCCTGATCGTCGCCGTGACCGGTATCCGCTGGATCCTCCAGCCCCGCCGGACCCTCGTCGTTCCCACATCCTGAAGCTCATGTCCCCCATCCATGCAACATCCATGCACAGAAAGAGACTGACCGTGAACCAGCACCGCCACTCCAAGACCAAGACCAAGACCAAACGGCCGACTCGGACCATTCTGGCCGGCCTGTTCGCCGCGTCCGTGGGGCTGTTGACCACTGCCGGTGTCTACGCCGCCCTCTCGGGAGTGGCCACCGGATCCGAAGCGGTCAGCTCAGGAACCCTCAATCTGACGCTCAGCGCCGATGTCGGGGCCGGCTTCACCAACTTCACGGGCAAGATGGCCCCCGGGGACACCGACAACGTGTTCGTCAATCTGAACAACACGGGGACCTTGGCCAGCGCGGCGGGGATGACCCTCTGGGTGGCCGGAACCCCAGCCAATGCCCTGACCAACGGGACGGCCCCGGGTGAGGGGCTCACGGTGACGGCCACCCAGTGTTCGGTGGCCTGGACGTTGGCGACCGGGGTCTGCTCCGGTACCACCACGCCCATCCTGGCCTCGACGCAGATCAGCACCATGAACACCTCGGGGACCGCGGTGGCTCTCTCCAACATTCCCTCGCTGGCCGCGTCCACCGGCCAGGTGGCTCACGTCGAGGTGTCCCTCGGTCTGGTCGGGACAGAGACCTCCACCAACGGTGTGTCCCCGAGCCCCACCGTGCAGGGATTGGCTACCACCCTCGCCTACACGTTCACCGAGCAGCAGCGACTCGCCGTAACCACCAACTCGTAACCGGGCGCAGTGGCACGTCGCCGGAGAACCCACATGCTGAGCAGGGCGACCACCGTTGTGGTCGCCCTGCTCGCCGTGGGCCTGGGCATCGCTACTCCGGCGGAGGCCGCGCCGAAGATCACCAGCGTGGCGTCCCGGTCTGAATCGGTCTCCACCGGAACCTGGGCGGCCACAGCCAGTCTCACCTCCATGACCTTCACGGCCAACAGCAACCAGTTGTCCACCATCACCAATACCGGGACCATCGCGCTCTCGGCCGTGACCTACAAGATCACCGTGTCCAACCCCACATCGGGCACACCGACCTTCACGCTGTTCACCTGCGCGGTGGCCTGGGTCTCGGGCAAATGCAGTGGGGGGGCCGGCACCCAGATCGGCGGCACCTTCGCCAAGAACTCCACCACCACGGTGACCTCGACCCAGGTGCCGCCGCTGAGCGGGGCGGTCTACCTCCAGGTGGAGCCGGCCTCGGTGACCACGTCGGTGACGGTGACCCTGGGTACTTCGATCACCTCCCCCACCCAGCTGCGAGCGTCGATCAAGACCAATCAGTAGGCCAACGCGGCTCGTCACGATCGGCGGCCAGTTCCGGCTCAGACCGAGGTCCGACGCCGGGCGCCGCCAATCTCTCGATGATCGGCTGCCTGGGGCGTAGACTGCAGAAATGTGAGCACACGGCGAGATGCTGCAGTCGAGAGTCTCCAGGAGACGCTCGAAGCGATGGCGCACGCTCGGGAGCAGTTGCGCTCGACCGAGGCGGCGTACCGGCGGGCCATCAAGGCCGTCGGCCGGGGTCTTTCCATCGGTGACACTTTGGACATGATGAGCGCGGCAGCCACGCGGGATGACCTCAACTGTGCCCTCAGCGAACTCGAACACAGCCGGCACCGCTCCCGGTTGGCCATGCTGGAGAGCGGGATCGATGAGGGCCTGTCCATGAGCGAACTGGGCCGCAAGATGGGGTTCTCGCGCCAGCTGGCCGCCCGGTACGCGCACGAGGCCAGCCGCAAGGACTGACCGAGAGAACCACGGTTTCGCCGGGCCCGAGACCCTCGCTCACCCCGCACCCCATGATCACCCCGTACGCCTCGCCACCCGACAGACGTCGCCGCCGCAGTCGGCGTTCCCGGCCGAACGCCGTCCTTGCCGACGTTCAGCTCCCGGCCCGGAGCTCGCGCTTGAGGACCTTGCCGGATGGGTTGCGCGGGAGGGCGTCGAGGAACGTGACCGCCTTGGGGATCTTGAAGCGGGCCAGCTGGGCTCGACAGTGGTCGAGCAGCTCGTCGGCCGTAGCCATCCCGTCCGGGCGCAGGACGACGAACGCCACCGGGACCTCACCCCATCGGTCATCGGGACGGCCCACCACGGCCACTTCGAGCACCGCGTCGTGCTCGTAGAGCACTCGTTCGATCTCGGAGCTGGCAATGTTCTCACCACCCGAGACGATCATGTCCTTGAACCGATCGACGATGTACAGATAGCCGTCGTCATCACGGACGCCGACGTCTCCGGTGTGGAACCAACCTCCGTCGAAGGCCGCAGCTGTGGCGTCGGGATCCTGCCAATAGCCCTTGAAGACCTTCGGGCCGCGCATGACGATCTCCCCGCGCTCCCCGGCCGGCACTGACGTCCCCTTCTCATCCCAGATGTCGAGCTCGAGATACAGGCAGGGACGGCCTACGCTTCCGAGCTTGCTGATCATGCTGTGACGATCGAGGAACGTGTCTCCGGACACCGTCTCGGTAAGACCATAGGCATCCGCGAACCAGGCGGACGGGAAGGTGCGCTGGAGCCGCTCGATGAGCGGAATCGGCATCTTCTCGCCACCGTTGATCACTACACGCACCGACGACAGATCGCGCCCTTCGATGTCGGGCAGAGCCATGATGGCGCTGACCATGGCGGGAGCCAGCCATACGGTCGTCACCCGCGAACGCTCGAGCTCATCGACTACCTCGCGTGCGTCGAAGGTCTGATGGATGATGACAGTCGCACCGGTGGCGATCAGCGAGGTCGTGGTGAGATCGAGCGCTCCGACGTGGTACATCGGGCCACAGGCCAGGCCGAGATCGTCACCGGTGAAGCCGAATTCGATGATGTGGGCAAGGTTCTTCCACGCCAGGTTGGCATGGGTGATCATGACGCCCTTGGGTCGTCCCGTGGTACCCGACGTGTACATCAGGCGGTGAATGTCGTCAGGAGCCGCCGGCACGGGAGGGGACGCTTTCGGGTCGGCCCGCACGTCGGCGAGGGGCGTCCATCGGCCCACGGTCACTGACGACAGGAGGATCCGTACCAGGCCGTCATCAGTTTCGCCGGTGGCCTGATCGGCGAGTTCGACGTGAGGCTCGTCACATACGAGGGCACGGGCCCCGGAGTGGTCAAGAATGAACCGCACCTCCGGTCCGGCCAGCCGCCAATTGATCGGCATGATGATGGCCCCGAGATAGTTGGCGGCGAAGACTGTCTCCAGAAACTCGGGGCAGTTGTACGAGAGGAGCGCTACGACATCGCCACGGCCCACACCGCGTTCGGCCAGGCCTCTGGCCAATGCCGCGGCTCGATCGGCCATCACTCCGTAGGTCGTGGTCTCCCCGCCGTACACCGTGAGTGCCTTCTCCGGCGTACGGCTGGCGTGGTGGGCCAGCACGGAGAACCAGTTGACGTCCGGCTGGATGGTCATGGTCGACAGCTCCGCGCCCATGGCCCGATGGGGTCCCCTCGGTCTTCGCTTCGTCGCATGATTGCCTCGTTCCCCGCTTCCCTCATCGACCGGGAGCCTCTCCGGTGGGTGGCCCGCAACCCGCTAACCTCGCCTTCCAATGGTAGAGACCGATGCGGCCGGCGATTCCCCCCGGCGGGCGAACTGGCAAGCGCGGCGCCAGGTGATCATCGACACGTCCGCGCCGGTCTTCGCCCGACACGGGTACCACGCAACCGGGATCATGGAGCTGTGTGCGGCCAACGACCTGGGCAAGGGTGCTCTCTACCACTACATCGGCTCCAAGGAAGAGCTCCTGGCCGCCATCCACGATCGGGTCATCGACGAGGTGATGATCGGCGCCGACCGGGTGGCCGAGGCTGGCGGGTCCCCGTCGCGTCAGCTGGCCATGCTCGGCGAAGAGCTGCTCGACGTGATCCACCGCTACCCCGATCATGTCTGGGTCTTCCTGCACGAATTCCCGGCGCTTACCGGCGAGCGGGCTGAACAGTTCCGCGAACGGCGGCGAGGGTACGAACGACGGGTCGAGGCAGTCCTGCAGGCCGGCGTCGACTCGGGAGAGTTCCGTGCCCTGGAGCCCAAACTGACCGCCATGGCTTGGCTCGGCATGCACAACTACACCTACCTGTGGCTGAAGGCGGGCGGTCGACTGTCGGCCCGCGACGTGGCCAAGCCGTTCGCCGACATCTTCATGCGGGGGATCTCCAGTCCGTCCGCCCCCGCCCTTGACTGACGTCGTTCACGGCGCTGAGTAGCCGCCGTCGACGACCATGGCTGATCCGGTGGTCCAGGCCGACGCCTCGCCAGCCAGATAGGCGTACGCACCGGCCACGTCGGTGGCCGATCCGAGCCCCAACGGGTGACGTTCGGCCATGGTATCGAGGGCCTCCGCAGGCAGGTCGGTGTGAATCGCCGACAGAAACGTCCCCGGGCACACGCAGTTGACCCGGATGCCGTCCCGGGCGTACTCGACGGCAGCCACCTTGGCCAGCTGGATCACCGCCGCCTTGGTGGCGCAGTACGGTCCGGCATGCGACCAGGCTGTCATGCCGGCGACCGATGCCGTCAGGACGATCGACCCCGATCCCTGGGGACGCATGACGGCGACGGCGGCGCGGATGCCGTTCACGGCGCCGAGCAAGTTGACCCGGAAGGCACGCTCCCAGTCCTCGGTGGCGAGATTGTGGATCCGCCCGTTCGGCGACAGGACACCGGCATTGCTGATGAGCACATCGAGCCGGCCGAAGCGCTCCACCGCCAGAGCCACCACCGACTGGACCTGGGTGAACTCGCTCACATCGGCCAGCGCCGTCTCCACCGACCCGTCGGTGGCGGGCAGACCGGCCACGGTCGCCTCGAGCGAGGAGGCACTGACGTCACTGAGCACGAGGTCGGTATCGGGTTCACCCGCGAGTCGCGCCGACACCGCCGCACCGAGGGCGCCGCCGGCTCCGGTGATGGCCACGACCCGTCGTGTCGGGGTCATACCAGCAGGTATCCGCCATCGACGCTCAGCACCGTTCCGGTGATGAACGCGGAGGCGTCGGAGACGAGGAATTGGTAGGCGCCGGCCAGGTCGGCCGGTGCCCCCCACCGCCGTTGCGCGGTGTGCCCAGTGATGGTGTCCGAGAGTTCCGGACTGCTCATCCACGCCGCAGCCAGCGGGGACTCGAACCACCCCGGAGCGACGACGTTCACCGTGATCCCGGCGGGGGCCAGATCGAGGGCCATGCCCTTGGCCATGCCCACCACACCGGCTTTCGATGCGCTGTAGGCCGTGAGCCCCTTCCGTGGCCGCTCGGCCAGGACCGAGCTGGTGAAGATCAGTCGTCCACCCTCCCCCATCACCCGGGAGGCGGCCCGGGCCCCGAGGAAGGCACCAGTGAGGTTCACCTCCAGGATCTGACGCCAGACCGAGGATTCGGTCCGACGGGGCCCGGCCACGACCGGGGAGATTCCGGCGTTCCCGATCCACGCATCCAGGCCGCCCCACTCGGACACGGCGGTGTCGGCCACCTCCTCGTTGAAGTCCTCGTCGGTCACATCCCCGCTGAGCACCAGGGACGGTCCGGGAAGCGCCTCGGCCACCGCCTTCAGGTCTCGTTCGGTGCGGGCGACGAGCGCCACGGAGGCGCCGGCGTGCGAGAAGGCATGGGCGAGCAGGGCACCGAGGCCCCGGCTGCCACCGGTGATCACCACCCGCTTACCCGAGACCGTGCCGGGACTGGGGAAGGATTGGGGGATTTCGATTTCGTCGATCATCGCTCTCCCCTTGTTGTACCGACCGACCGGTATACTACACGACTCGTGACCCCCGACCCAGCCCCCCAGTCCTCATTCGCCCGGTCGGACCTGGTTGCCATGCACCGGCGGATGCTGCTCATCCGGGGATTCGAACAGCGGGTGTCCACCCTCTACCGGGACGGCGAGGTCCCCGGATTCGTGCACCTGTCCGTCGGCCAGGAGGCGACGGCCGTCGGCGCGTGCTGGCCCCTCCTCCCCGCCGACGTCATCACCTCCACCCACCGCGGCCACGGCCACTGTCTGGCCAAGGGGCTCGAGCCACGGGGTATGTTCGCCGAGTTGATGGGTAAGGACGAGGGCACCAACCGTGGTCGCGGGGGATCGATGCACATCGCCGACCCCGAGCTCGGGATCTTCGGGGCCAACGGGATCGTGGCCGCGGGACTCCCCATCGCCGTGGGTGCGGCCACGGCCGGGCGACTGCGCGGCGATGGCAGTGTCGCCGTGGCGTTCTTCGGCGATGGAGCCTCGGCGCAGGGTGCGTTCCACGAAGCGGTGAACCTCGCCGCCGTATGGGAGCTACCGGTGATCTTCTTCTGCGAGAACAACGGATATGCCGAGTTCTCCCCGGCATCGACCCAGCACGCCGCCTCGCTCCAGCAGCGCGCCGCCGGGTACGGCATCGACTTCGTGGCGGTGGACGGTAACGACGTCGTGTCCACGGCATCGGTGATGTCTGAGGTGGTCGACCGAGCCCGGACTGGGCACGGTCCCACCGTGGTAGAGGCAGCGACCTACCGGTGGCACGGCCACTACGAGGGCGATCCACAGCGCTACCGGTCACCGGAAGAGCTGAGTGAGTGGGAGGCGCGGGATCCACTGCTCATCCACGAGAGGCGGCTACGGGCCATCGGGGTGGGTGACGACGAGATCAAAGCCGTGGAGTCGTCGGTGGCCGACGAGCTCGACGAGGCGGTGGCGACCGCCCGCCGGCTGGCCAGCCCGCGGGCTGACTCGTTGGCCGACTTCGTCGTGCGGCCCCGGCCCGCGGTGGCGGAGCCACCACCCCCCCGGGCGGACGCGGCGGTCTTCCGCACCATGGACGCCATACACTCGGCCATCGAAGCCGAGCTCACGGTGGACGACCGAGTCTTCGTCGCCGGCATCGATGTCGGCGCCGGGGGAAATGTCTTCGGACTCACCCGCGGACTGGCTGAGCAATTCCCGGGCAGAGTCCGCGACACGCCGATCTCCGAGACGGCGATCATCGGCCTCGGTGTGGGCGCGGCCATGGCCGGGATGCGCCCCGTCGTGGAGATGATGTATCTCGACTTCCTCGGGGTCTGTTTCGATCAGCTGCTCAACCAGGCGGCGAAGCTCCCGTTCATGACCGGCGGTGCGGCCCAGATGGCGTTGACCGTGCGGACCCAGTTCGGCGCCGGGCGCTCCTCGGGTAGCCAGCATTCCCAGAGTCTGGAAGTCCTGTTGGCCCACATCCCGGGACTGAGTGTTGTCATGCCCTCGACCCCGGCCGACACCTACGGCCTGCTTCGTGCGGCGATTCAGGACCCCAATCCCGTCATCTTCATCGAGAACCGTCTGCTCTACGGCATGAAGGGGCCGATGCCACCGTCCGACCACATCGTGCCGATCGGCAGATCTGTGGTCGTCCGGCCCGGGACCGATGTCACGGTGGTGTCGGTCTCCCGAATGGTCCACGAGGCGGTGGCCGCGGCAGACCTGTTGGTCGACGAGGGCGTCTCGGTGGAGGTGATCGACCTGAGAACCGTGGCCCCCCTCGATGTCCAGCCGATCCTCGAATCGGTCCACAAGACGAGCCGGCTGCTCATCGCCCACGAGGCCGTGATCCCGTTCGGCATCGGAGCGGAGATCGCCGCAGTCGTCGGACGCGAGGGCTTCTGGGATCTCGACGCACCTATCGAGCGAGTCGGTGCGGCCGCCACTCCCCCGCCCTACGCCCCCGACCTCGAGCGGGCCTGGCTCCCGGACCGGACCACCATCGCCGAGCGCATCCGGCGCCTGGTTGCCGTCTGACCGAACTCAGCAGCCCAGCGCCCGGGCGATCACCAGGTGTTGGATCTCGTTGGTTCCTTCACCGATCTCCAGCACCTTCGAGTCGCAGTAGAAGCGGGCCACCGGGGTCTCGAGCATGTACCCGAGACCCCCATGGATCTGGACGGCCTCCGACGCGGCCCAGGTGGCCACCCGGCTGGCCTTCAGTTTGGCCATCGCCGCCTCCTTCAGAAACGGCCGGCCGGTGTCACGCAGGTACGCGGCACGGTAGGTCAACCACCGTGCGGCCTCGAGTTCGGTGGCGATGTCGGCCAGCTTGAACTGCACGGCCTGAAACGTAGAGATGGGCTGCCCGAACTGCACCCGTTCGTGGGCATAGGCGGTGGCCAGATCAAGGACCGCCTGGGTCAAGCTCAGCGACAGGGCGGCGATGGAGATACGGCCCACTTCCAGGGTGCGCAGGAACTGGCTCAGGCCCAGGTCCGGATCGCCGATGAGCTGATCATCGGGAATCCAGACATCATCGAAGTACAGCTCCCGGGTGTCGAGACCCCGCCATCCGATACCCCGCATCTTCGGCCCCATGGTGAAGCCGGCCGTGTCCTTCTCGACGACGAAGCTCCCGAATCTCGGCTTCCCACCCCCGGCCGGATCGACTCGCGCCAGCAGGGTCACCCCGAACGACATATCCGTCCCCGCGTTCGAGATGAACGTCTTGCGCCCGTTGATCAGCCAGCCCCCCTCCCGACGCTCGGCCCGCGTGCTGATGCTACGGGCGTCGGAACCGGCACCGGGCTCGGTGAGCCCGAAGGCCCCCAACACCCGTCCCTCGGCCAGGGGCCGTAGCCAGCGCTCCCGCTGTTCGTCGTTCCCGAACAGGTACAGGGGTAACGAACCGATGGTCACGTGGGCCTGCCAAGCGGCGGCCACGGACTGGTCGGCCTGGCCGATCTGTTCCATGGCGGCGACGAAGCCGACCGTTGACATCCCGATCCCACCCCACTCCTCGGGGACGAGCATCCCGAGCAGCCCGAGCTGGCCCATCTCGCGGAGCAGATCCGTGGGACAGCGTGCCTCGTCCCAGGCCAGTGGGGCACGCCGTGCGATCTGTTCGTGCGCGAAGTCCCGGCAGAGACCGACCAGGTCCTGCTCCGATTCGCTGAGGGAGAGGTCCATGCCGCCCTACCTGGTCCGGTGATGGTGTGGATGTGGGTGGCTAGCCGGCATCCGGATCCTCACCCACCGGACCGAGGTGGGACATGAACGCCGATGACCAGGCCATGAGGTCGGCGGGGATGTAGTAGCCATTCGTGTCGTTGATGGTCGTCCAGTGCTCGGCGACGTCCTCGATGGTCGGCTGCGGCGTCGGGTGCACGTAACCCTCGGTCGAGGCGATGAACAGGCGTGCGAACCGTCCGAAGCCGGCGGCATAGATCTCGCCGCTCACCGGGCAGTCCTCGTGGGCCAGGAACGCGGCCATGGGAGCGACGAGGTCAGGGGCCATCCGCTCGGATCCTGCGCCGCCGCCGGTGGCATCCGCTCCGGCGGCGGGCTGGCCGGCCATCCGGGTGAACGCCGCCGGGGCGATGAGGTTGACCTTGATCCCGTGGGCGGCACCGGCGGTGGTGAGACTGCGGGTGAGCCCGATCACTGCGCCCTTGGCCGTGGCGTAGGAGAGGTTCTGGGGCAGACCGAACAGTCCGGAGGAGGTGGTCATGACGATGCGGCCGTATCCCTGGTCGACCATATGGGGCCATGCGGCCCGGGTGGTGTTGAACGACCCGGTCACGTGGACGGCGAGGTGACTGGCCAGGTTCTCCACGTCGGCGTCGGGGAGTCCGGCCCACCTGATGATGCCGGCGTTGTTGATCAGGATGTCGACACGCCCGTACTGCTCCACGGCGGTGGCGATGAGCGACTGGGCGCCCTCGGGGGTGGACACATCGCTGCCGTCGGCGACAGCCGTCCCCCCCGACCCGACGATGGCCGTGGCCACGCCGGATGCCACGTCGGCATCCGCCCCCGTACCGTCCATCGACCCGCCCAGGTCGTTGACGACGACCCGGGCACCCCGGGCGGCGAGCAACTGGACGTAGGCCCTGCCCATCCCCCGTCCCGCGCCGGTGACGACCGCCACCCGACCCTCGAAGCTGTGCTCACTCACTGCAGCATCGTCTCCAGTCGGCTCAGGTTCAGGAGTTGCTGCAGCATCTCACCATGGACGGTCACGGGCCGGATCGAGTCGTCGTGCGTGGGCCCGAGGGATCGGGCCTAGGACCGTTGCGCCACTGCGGGAACCGGAGCGCTGTAGCCGAGAAGTCCACCGAGGGTGCCGCCCACCATGGCCGCCTTCTCATCGGCCGGCACACCCGCGAACAGCTTGTCCATGAGCTCCCGGCTACCGCGGAACGTGCCTTCGGCGTGCGGGTAGTCATTGCCCCACACGATCGTCGACAGTCCGGTGATGTGGCGACAGGCGACGGCCACCGGATCGTCCTGGAACGAGACGTGGAACTGGCGCCGGACGTACTCGCTGGGCATCAGCGGGTACGGCCACTTTTCGTTCAGCTTGAAGAGCTGGGCCATGCTGCTCTGCTCGGCGGCGGGGAGGGAGTCGTCCCAGACCCCCAGCCACCAGTCGGGGTCCTGGCCGATCCCGGTGACCCAGCACTTGTCCATACTGCCGACCAGTGAACCGAGCCAGTGCGCGTTGAACTCGATCAGGGCGAAGTGGAGGTCGGGGTAGCGCTCGGGCACGCCACCACCGATGAGCTGGCAGATCACCTGCTGGGGGACGATGGTGCTGTAGATCGCCTGGGTGACCATCCGCTTCGAGGCCGACTTCTCGGTCACCGGTTGGTTGACCTGGGCGGCGTTCTCCATGACCACTTTGAGGGTGACCGCTTCGGGGTCGTTGACCTTGACCCCGCCCGTCTGGGTGTGGATGAACACGTGGACGCCGTTGGTCTGGGCCGCCGCCCATACGGGGTCGAACTCCCGTGAGTAGTAGGGCTGGGGCGGGGTCGCCGGCAGGAGGACGGCACGAAAGCCGGCGGCAGCCACGCGCTCGATCTCGGCCACCGCATCCGGGATGTCGGTGAGGGGGATGGGAGCGGTCGGGGCCAGACGAGAGAAGTACGGGGAGAACCGTTCGACGACGTAGTCGTTGTACACGCGGGCATGGGCGATGGACAGCTCGTGGTCGTCGGAGTACAGGCCGAATAGCGAGAGGTTCGGATGCATGACCCCGACGTCCACCCCGTCGAAGTCGAGGTCCTCGATGATCATGTCGGGGTCCCCTTCGGGCATCCGCCCCCCGGTCTGCCGGTAGCGGGAGATGGTCCACCCCTCGAACCCGGGTGTGTGCAGCCGCCGGAAGATCCGGGCGCCGCCCTCGACGAGCGGCTCGATCTCGAAGTCGTCCTCCCACACACCCCGGTCCCGCAGGTGCTTGGGCAGTCGGGTGGTGAAGAGGTCGGTGGGCTCGAGGATGTGCCCGTCAGCGGACACGACGAGTTGGTTCTCTGCCATGGTTGTGACCTTCCTGCGCTGGGACGCAAGATCTCGATGACCGAGCGGGAGCGCACGCGGTACCCTGCGCCCAGGAGTGTAGACCAACCGGTCGGTACAGGCAACGGTGGCAGGCGGTCGCAGCGAGCTGTGACCAAAAGGAGAAGAGACCGTGACGCAACGCTGGAAGCAGCGCCCACCCGGATCGACGTGGGGGGACTGGGGCGAGGACGACGAGCTCGGACGCATCAACCTGCTGACCCCGGACAAGGTCCTCCAAGGGGTCGCTGAGGTCGAGACCGGTATCAGCTTCTGTCTGAGCCTGCCCCTCGACTATCCCGGCGGAACCGCCCTCAACCAGCGCCGTCATCCGCCGGTGCTGGCGCCGACCGAGGACATGCACGGCGAGGCCGACACGTTCTACAACGTCCACATGAGCCAGATGGAGGACTGGGGGAACCCCAAGTATGTGGACGTGTGGGCGGACGACGTGGTCACGCTCTCGCTCCAGTACTCGACCCAGTGGGACTCGCTGGCCCACGTCGGGGCCGAGTTCGACGCCGACGGAGACGGTGTCGAAGAGCCCGTGTACTACAACGGCTACCGCGCCGGGGTCGACCTCGTAGGACCGACGCAGGACGCCGGCCGGGACGGTGGAAACCACCGCTGCTTCGCCCACCATCTCGGTCTCGAACACATGGCCTACCAGGGTGTCCAGGGACGCGGTGTCCTGATCGACCTGGCCCACCACCTGGGACACGACTGGCGGGCCGTGGATCTGGCGACGCTCGAAGAGATCATGGCCGCCGACAATGTCGTGGTCGAGCCCGGCGACATACTGCTCCTGCACACGGGGTTCGCCACCGAGATCCTCAACTGGAACCGCCGCCCCGACCCCGTGAAGATCCACACGCTGTGCAGCTATCTCGACGCGCGGGACGAGGCGTTGCTGCAGTGGATCAGCGACTCCCAGATCGCCGGACTGGTGGCCGACAACTACGCCGTCGAGGGCCTGACCGGCAGGGACCGCGACGAGAGTCGGCACTCGTTCCTGCCCATCCACCACCTCTGCCTGTTCCGTCTCGGAGTGCCCCTCGGCGAGATGTGGTACCTCCACGAGCTGGCGTCGTGGCTACGTGAGCACGGACGGAGCCGGTTCCTGCTCACCGCCCCCCCGCTGAGGATGCCGGGCATCGTCGGCTCGCCGTTGACGCCGATCGCCACGGTGTGACCACATCTGACCGGTCGGCGTGGTGTGGGCCTCTCACACGTTGGCTTCGGCCGGGTCGGACGACCGCGAGAGGGTGAACGCCGCGTAGTCGTTCCCCACGACTCTCCTCATCTCCTTGAAGAGCTTGGGCCGACCGCCCGAGTTGAGAAGGTACTTCCGGGGCTTCCCGGGGACGTTGGTGCCGAAGTAGTAGCTGCTCTCCGAGAACGGGGAGGCCGCCGCACCGGTATCCACCATCGCCGTCCAGCGGGCCTCGGCCTCCGTCTCGACCTCGATGCGGTCGTAGCCGTGATCACGGAGATAGACGAGCGTATCGGTGATGAAGTCCACCTGGTCACCGTTGTAACGCGGATTGTTGCCCGCCGCCGCGTGTGGTCCACCGGGGAAGAAGAAGTTGGGAAATCCGGCGGATTGGATGCCGAGGAAGGTCTTCGGGCCGTCGGCCCAGTACTCCTCGAGGGCTAGACCGCCCCGTCCACGGACCCCCAGGCGGGTCAGCGCCCCGGTGCCGAAATCGAAGCCGGTGGCCCACACGATGACGTCGAACTCCCGCACGACATCGGTCGTTTCGATCCCGCTCTCGGTGACCCGCACCATCGGTGTCTGCTTGAGATCGACCAGTGAGACGTTGGGGTTGTTGAAGGCTTCGTAGTAGCCGGTCACGAACGGAGGACGCTTCTCGGCGTAGAGGTGGTCCTTCGGGATCAGCCGCTCGGCGGTCTCGGGGTTCTTGACGATGCTGCGGATCTTCTCGGTGATGAACTCGCACCACAGGGCATTGGCCGCGTGGTTCACGGTGAGGTCGAGATAGTTGCTCGTCAGCTTCGAGAACCCGGGGCTGTTCCACATGGTCTCGAAGAAGGCCAACCGTTCGTCGAGGGGGTCGTCGAAGGTCTGGCGATCATGGGTGGGATGGAGGAATCCGGACGCCGACGTGTTGAGCGTCTCGCACATCGCCTCGAAGTCAGCCCGGAGCTGAGCCTGCTCCTCCCGGGTGATCGGTCGGTTGTTGAGCGGGGTGCACCAGTTGGCCGATCGTTGGTACACCGTCAGGGAGGCCACCTCTCCGGCGATGGCCGGCACGACCTGCACGCCGCTCGACCCGGTACCGATGACCGCCACGCGTTTGCCGCCGACGTCGACCGGTGTCGCCGGCCACCGCGCCGTGTGGTGTGACTCACCGGTGAACTCCTGACGTCCGGGCACGTCGGGGAAGAACGGCACCGACAGGACGCCGGTCGCCGCCACCAGGAACGTGCTCCGGTACTCGGCGCCGTCGTCGGTGACCACGGTCCATCGCCCTTGCGTCTCCTCGTAGGTGGCCGAAGTGACCCGGGTACCGAACCGCATGTGGCGCCGAAGATCGAAGCGGTCCACCACGTAATTGAGGTACCGCTCGATCTCCGGCTGTTCAGCGAAGTGCTCCTGCCACTCCCATTCCTCGAACAGCTCCCTGGAGAACAGATAGGCGTAGGTGTAGCTCTCCGAGTCGAACCGTGCCCCCGGATACCGGTTCCAGTACCAGGTGCCCCCCACGCCATCGCCGGCCTCGAGCAGCTGGGCGGAAAAGCCGGCGTCAAGGGCCCGATAGAGCTGGTAGATGCCGGTGATACCGGCGCCGATGACCAGCACATCGATGTCCGCAGCCGGCCGATGCGGGTACTCGTGCTGTGCGGGTTCAGGGGATGTCATGAGCCTCCGCGGCCATCAGCCCGTCAGGGAGGCCGTCCGTGCCTACCGGCGTGCACGTGATGCGCTCCTGGGGTGCCGGCGCAAAACTTGTACCGACCGGTCGACCGGTGAGTATACACTCTGGCCAACGCACGCCGACAGGAAAGGGGGCACGCGTGGCGATCGTGGATCGGAGATGGTCGGCACTCCCGGTGCCCTACGCGATGGAGTTCCCGGACCGGGCCCCCAAGCAGCGCTACTTCGACCCGGACTTCTACCAGATGGAGGTCGATCTGCTCTGGCCGAGGGTCTGGCAGATGGCGTGCCGGTTGGAGGAACTGCCCAGGCCGAACGACTTCGTCGAGTACCAGATCCTCGACCAGTCGATCGTCGTGGTGCGCACCGACGATCTCGGCGTGCGAGCGTTCCAGAACACCTGTCGCCATCGTGGCGTCCGAATCGCCGAGGGTCGTGGGACGTGCGAGAGCGGGTTCACCTGCCCCTTCCACGGGTGGTGCTACGGCCCGGACGGCACCAACACCTTCGTCACCCAGTCGAAGTCGTTCGCCGAGCACAACCTTCGGGCTCAAGACCTCGACCTCACGCCGGTCCGGTGCGAGGTCTGGGGCGGGTGCGCGTGGATCAACCTGGACGACAGTGCCCCACCGTTGCGGCAGTGCATCGAACCGTTCGCCACCATCCTCGACGCGTGGAAGGTCGAGTCGTTGCGGGCCGAGTGGTGGTACGCGTGCCGCCTCCCGGTGAACTGGAAGCTCGCCCAAGAGGCGTTCATGGAGCAGTACCACGTGATTCAGGCCCATCCCCAACTGGTCATCCCGGGAAGGATCCCACCACGCAACGGCGGGCCCGCCGATCCACGAACGCTGATCGATGCGGAAATCCACTACCTGCGGACCATGAGCGAGGGTATGGCCGGGATGGTCCACGCCAACGACGTGCGAGTGGCCGAAGCCATGGCCGACATCGAGCTGCCGGCCGACCCGGCGCTGGCCATGGCCACGTGGAACCGCCGCCTGAACGACGCCGTCGTCGACTGGCACCGCGGACGCGGCTCGGACATCCCCGACCTCAACCAACTCGAGGCTCAGGGCCTCAACGAGCCGATGGGCTACTGCTTCCCGCACTACTTCGTCTTGCCCATGTACAGCAGTGCTTCGTCCTACCGGTTCCGCCCCCTGGGACCGGAGGAGACCCTGATGGAGATCTGGTCGCTCACCCGCATCCCCGAGGGGGCCGAGCCGGTCACTCCCCCGCCACCGGAGACCTGGGAGTGTGACGATCCGAGGTGGCCGGCCATTCCGGCCCAGGACTTCGCCAACCTGCCCAAGCAGCAGCGAGGCCTCCATGCCCGCGGGTTCGAGTACATGCGCCTGTCCGAGCGGGCCGAAGGTGGGATCGCCAACTTCGAACGGGTCATCGACGGCTTCCTGGCCGGCCTGCCCTACGAGACGTTGCTGCCGGCCCTGCGCTCCGTCAATGTGAATCCCCTCGAGAGCCCCATTGCCGACATCCAGCTGTGAGCACCGACGGTGATGGCGCACCGGGCCCTGACGGCACCGGAGGAGTCGGCATGGCGGCGATGACCCGGGCTGAGGTCGCCGAGGGCGTCCGTGCCGCCATCGCCGCCTACACCCAGGCCCTGGACGACGGCCGGACCGACGACGTCGTGGCCACGTTCTGCCCCGACGGAATCTGCGAGATCCCGGGTATGGGCACCCACCAGGGCCACGATGCCCTCCGCTCCGCCTACACCAAATGGGAGCCCAGGCGGCCTCAGCGCCACCTCGTACTCAACACGCTGGTCACCGAGTGGACTGACAGCGAGGCCACGGCGATCAGCGATGTGGTCTTCCTCCTTCTGGGCGGCTCAGGCTGGACCGTCCAGCTCGTGGGCCGCTATCACGACACCCTTCACCATGACGACGGCACCTGGCGGTTCCACCGTCGCGCCGCCACCTTCGTGACGGACAATGAGCCACCCGAGGAGACCCCATGAGCGACGCCACCGTGGACTACGACGCCATCGATTTCTTCCGGGGCAACGAGCTCGTGGACGACCCCTACCCCTACTTCGACTGGCTCCGGACACAGTGCCCGGTTCACCAGGAGCCGGCCCAGGACGTGTACATGGTCACCGGGTACGACGAGGCGTGCGCGGTGTACACCGACACCGACAACTTCTCGTCGTGCAACTCGGTGACGGGACCGTTTCCGGGGTTTCCCGTTCCACTGGCCGGCCGCGACGACGTGGCCGAGCTGATCGATCGTCACCGCAACGAGCTCCCGTTCAGCGACCAGTTGACCACGATGGACCCTCCCGAGCACCGCGACCACCGGCACCTGGTCATGAGACAGCTCACACCGAAGCGGTTGAAGGAGAACGAGGAGTTCGTATGGCGTCTGGCCGACCGGCAGATCGACGGGTTCCTCGGGGACGGCGGGTGTGAATTCATCAGCGCCTACGCCAACCCGTTCACCCTGTTCGTCATCGCCGACCTCCTGGGTGTCCCCGAGGACGAGCACGAGGAGTTCCGAGAGGCCTTGGCCCACCGGCCGGGCAGCGGTGCCGTCGGGAGCACCAAGGACACCATCTCGCACAACCCGCTCGAATGGCTCTACGAGCGGTTCAGCCGATACATCGAGGATCGCCGACTGACCCCGCGCCAGGACGTGCTGACGGCACTGGCTACCACGACATTCCCGGATGGCACCCTTCCCGAGGTCATCGACGTCGTACGGGTCGCTGCCAACCTGTTCGCGGCCGGCCAGGAGACGACCGTGCGGCTGCTCGGCGCAACCCTGCTGCTCATCGGCGAGCGTCCGGAACTGCAGACGCTCCTGCGCGAGCACCGGGAGCTCATTCCCAATTTCATCGAGGAGACACTCCGCATTGAAGCTCCGGTGAAGGGCGACTTCCGACTGTCCCGGCGCCGCACCACTGTGGCTGGTGTGGACATCCCCGCCGGGGCCACGCTCATGGTGCTCAACGGTGCCGCCAACCGGGATCCCCGCCACTTCGAGGACCCCGGGGAGTTCCGTGTCGACCGTGACGATGCCCGTGAGCACCTCGCATTCGGGCGAGGCGTCCACAGCTGCCCCGGCGGGTCGCTCGCCCGCATGGAGACGAGGGTGAGCATCGAACGGCTCTTGGACCGCACGACGGAGATCTCTGTCGCCGAGTCCCACCACGGCCCTCCTGGCGCCCGTCGTTACCGGTACATGCCGACGTACATCCTCCGCGGCCTCACCCAACTCCACCTCGAGTGGGCCCCGGCCCGCACACCGCCAGGCGATCGGTGAGGGCCGCTCCAGAGATCGGGTGGCCCGCGCCCCCGTCGGGCCACGGACACAACCGATCCGGTCCCCGGGATCACTAGTGCCGTCCGACCGTCTTCCGCCCACCTTCCCGACCTTCGACGATGTGGCAGACGAGCGCAGGCACCGCAAACAGCGGCTCGCTGCGGCCCTGCGCCTCTTCGGACAGTTCGGCTTCGATGAAGGGCTGGCAGGACACATCACGGCACGGGACCCCGAGTGGCCCGACCACTTCTGGGTCAACCCACTGGGTATGAACTTCAAGCTCATACGCGTGAAGGACTTGATCCTCGTCGACGACCGGGGTGAGGTGGTCGACGGGACCTGGCCGGTCAACGCCGCCGCCTTCGCCATCCACTCCCAGATCCACGCCGCCCGGCCCGACGTCGTCGCCGCCGCCCACGCCCACTCGGTGCACGGCAAGGCGTGGTCGTCGCTGCGCCGTCCGCTCGATCCCCTGACCCAGGACTCGTGTGCCTTCTACGGCGATCACGCCGTGTTCGACGACTACACCGGGGCCGTCCTGGAGGTCGAGGAAGGCAAGCGCCTCGCCCACGCGCTGGGCCCCAACAAGGCCCTGATCCTCTCGAACCACGGGCTCCTGACCGTCGGCCGGACCTCGGTCGACGAAGCGGCCTGGTGGTTCATCACCATGGAGCGGACGTGCCAAGCCCAGCTGCTGGCCGAGGCGGCCGGCACCCCGGTCCTGATCGATCCCGAGCAGGCAGCCAAGACCGCACCCCAGGTGGGACCACCCATGGCCGGATGGCGGGCGTTCCAGCCTCTCTACGAATGGATCGTGACGATCCAGCCCGACCTGCTCGATGAGTGAGCGGCGCGCATGGCCCATTGTCGAACAACCCCTAGAACCTGAACGAGGAGATTCGGATGATCGTCGTCATCGTCAAGCAACCGGTCCGTCCCAAGTACGCCGATGAGTTCCCGTCCCTGGTCGAGGAGTTCACCCAGTCCACGCGGGCCGAGCCGGGAAACATCTCCTTCGACTGGTACCGCAGTGCCGACGATCCCAATCTGTGGATCCTGATCGAGATCTTCCGCGACCGGGAGTCGGGAGATGCGCACGTGGAGTCGGCCCACTTCAAGGCGGCGTCCGAGATGATGCCCCGCCTTCTGGCCGCAGCGCCGGAGATCATCAACGTGGAGGTTCCCGGAGACAGCTGGTCCCAGATGGGATGACCGCTCCCGGTCATCCGCCGCCGCCGTTGCCTGGGCGGGATGTCCTGGCGGCATGGCCTCGGCGCTCAGATGTACATGCCGCCGTTGACGCCCACGATCTGACCGGTTATGTAGCTCGCCTCCTCGGAACACAGGTACGAACACGCCGCAGCGATGTCTGCCGGCGTGCCGGCCCGTCCCACCGGGACCATCGGACCGACCACATCGACACCGGGGAAGTCACCGACGGCTTCGGCCTTTCTGGCCATGGGGGTGTCGACCAGGCTGGGCGGAATCGTGTTGACGGTGATGCCGCTGCGGGCCAACTCGACGGCCAACGCCTTGGTGAGCCCGATGACACCACCCTTGGATGCCGCATAGTGGGCCATGTTGGGAGCACCGGACTGTGCGCTCGACGAGGAGATGGTGACGATCCGGCCCCACCGGGAGGCCAGCATGTCGGGGAGGGCGGCCTGGACGCAGGTGAACGTGCCGGTCAGATTGACGGCGATGATCCGGTCCCAGCCGTCGGCCGTGATATCGAGCACCGGGGTGAACGATTCGATTCCGGCGCTGGTGACGAGGATCTCGATGGGGCCGAGCTCCGCCCGGATCCGGTCGAAGCCGGCGTGAACCGACGACCGCTCGGCGACGTCGACGTCGACGGGCAGGGCGGATGCCCCTCCACTGCGCAGCTCATCAGCTGCGGCGGCAGCTCCCGCTCCGTCCCGGTCGACGATGGCGACACGGTGGCCGTCGGCGGCCAGGCCCCGGGCCACACCGAGGCCGATCCCCGACGCCCCTCCGGTGATCACGGCGACCCGGCTCACCGGCCGGCCTCGGTGACGTCGAACTCAAGGTAGAGCTTGGACAGGCCACGGAGGATCCAGGTCGGCTCGTACTGGAAACGACGGGCTTCGGGAGGCCCGTGGTGCTCCTCGGACAGGCGGATGTTCCGGGTGCGGTCCAAAATGCGCTCGATGCTGATCCGGCCCTCGGCCCGGGCCAGCGGGCCACCCGGGCAGGAGTGAGCACCACGACCGAAGGCGACATGGGACTGGGCGTTGGGACGATCGGAGCGGAATTCGGCCGGACACTCGAAATGCCTCGGGTCGCGGTTGGCGGCACCGTTCAACAGCATCACCGGGGTTCCGGCGGTGATGTCGATGCCACCGATCGATGTCGTGCGACGGGTAAGGCGGAAGTCGGCCTTCACCGGGCTCTCCACCCGCAGCACCTCTTCGAGGAAATTGGGAATCAGTTCGTGATCGGCTCGGAGCCGGTCCTGAAGTTCGGGGTGCTCGGCGAGATGCTTCAACGCCGCCGCCAGCAGCCGTGCCGAGGTCTCCTGGCCGGCGGCGAACAGGAAGGTCGACGTCCGCACCACCGAGGACACGTCGGGCGTGGAGCCGTCGGCGTAGGTGGCCAGCGCCAAGTCGGTCAGCACGTCCTGGCGCGGTTGGCGCCGCCGATCCTCGATGTACTCGGTGAACCACTCGTCCAGCCACGCCAGCGGGTTCTCGCCCGGGGACCCCTCCTCGCCCGCGCCCACTTCGCCGACGGTGCCACTCAGCCCGAATCCCTCACGAAAGCGTCGGTGGTCCTCCTCGGGCACCCCGAGCAGGTCGGCGACCACCAGCATGGCGAAGGGCTGGGTGTAGGCGCTGATGAACTCGCACCGGCCGTCGCCGATGAACTCGTCGAGCTGCTCATCGGCGAGGCGCCACACGAACTCCTCGTTCGCTTTCAGACGTTTCGGCGTGATCAGCCTCATGAGCAGCGACCGCTCCCGCGTGTGATCGGGCGGGTCCATGGTCACCATGTGCTCGTGCATCGGCAGCTGGTCGCGGTAGCGGTCGACGACGGCACTGACGTCGTCACCGTCGAGCGGCACCGGGAAGGTGGCGAACGGTCCGATGACCGAGTTGCACGAGGAGAAATTCTCGTTGTCCCGGTAGACCTCGGTGGACTCGTCATAGCCGGTCACCGCCACCACGCCGAGGTGGGGAAGGGCAAGGACCGGGCATACGGAGCGCAGTTCCTCAAAGTAGGGATAGGGATCCTCGACCAACGACTGGTCGAAGAAGAAGTCGGTGGTCTGCCAGTCGCTCAACCGAGTCTCACTTTCGTGGAGCTGCTGCGCACCTGCACAGCAAAACTGTGCAAGTGCTTAGCACCGTTGGGACCGCTGTGGCAAGGTATCCACGTGACAACGGCCCCCTCGCCCCGCCGCATCGGTGCCGTCGACTCGAAGACCCGCGCCCAACTGCTCGACGCCGCCGAGCACCTCCTCCTCGAAGAAGGCTATGCCGCGGTCACGTCCCGCCGGGTGGCGGCACGAGCCGGCCTCAAGCCGCAGCTGGTGCACTACTACTTCCGAACCATGGACGATCTGTTCTTGGAAGTGTTCCGGCGTCGAGCCGACGAGAACGTGGCCCGCATCGAGCGGGCCATCGCCACGGATCGGTCGCTGCGGACCCTCTGGCATCTGAACGCCGACCCCCGCGGGGCGCGGTTCAACATCGAGTTCGTGGCCCTGGCCAATCACCGCAAGGCCATCCGAAACGAGATCGCCCGTTACGCCGAGCGGTACCGGGCCCTCCAGCTGGAGGCCGTGACCATTGCCCTGGAGGAGACCGGCGTAGCCGACGACGAGCTCCCCCCGATCGTCGCCCTGCTCATGATGACGGGCCTGACCCAGGTCTTGGCCCTGGAGGAGGCTCTCGGGGTGACGGCGGGCCACGACATCACCCGGGCGTTCGTCGAGCAGACCATCGCCCGGATCGATCCGACATCTGCGGAGGCGTGACTCGGATCCAGCGGACGACTCCGGCCGCGGTCCCTGGCTAACCGACGGATAGGACCCCTCGGGGCAGGATCAGCGGTAAATCGTTGTAGGTGACGATGCCCGGAGCGGCGGCCACGACGGCCGGGATGGCATTGAGCGGGGGCATCGCCGTCATGATGTGCCCGAGCACCATGAACTCCTCCATGGTCTCCGCCTCGAAGTCGGGCGGCGGCAGGAAGCCGATCGTCGCCGTCACCGTCGGCCGCCCGTCGATCTGGATCACCCAACCGTCCTGGTCGATCTTCCAGTCCGGGTCGAGCGTCTGACCTTTGCGCCACCGCACGTTGAGTTCGACGACGACCGTGCCGGCCACGAGGCCCTTCCAGCTGGCGGCGACTCCGGCGACACATCCGGCCCCGATGGTCCACGATCCGAGGTCGAGGTCGGCGGTGGTCTGCGCGAACTCGGCATCGCACCGGACGTCGTCCAGCTCGACCCCGAGGGCGTCGGCCACCATCCGGACGGCCTCGCCGAAGACCGCCGTTCCCTGCGCCGTCATCGATTGGAGCTCGGGATGGTCGATCGGCTGGCCGAAACCTACCGGCCGTTCGGTGGCCGGGGAGTCGTAGAAGGTGGTGTCGGCCGCCTCGTTCACCGTGACCTTGTCCACCCGGTCACAGATGCTGGCCCCCACGACAGCCAACAGCTCGGCGAACCCCGGGCTGATGCCGGTGCCGAACATCGTCGAGTTGCCGCGACGGCACGCCTCGGTGATCCGTGTGCGTTCTTCGCCCAGGTTGTGGCCGGTGATGAAGGCGGCGGTGGCCACGACGTTGACCCCGGCCGACAGGATGCGCTCCAGCTCACCGACGTCCAGCCACATAGGGTTGTAGACCACACAGTCCGGCTTCAGGTCGAGCAGCTCGTCGATGTCGTTGGTGGCCACCACGCCCAGTGGGTCAAGGCCGCACAGCTCACCGACGTCCCGACCCGCCTTCTCCGGAGACCAGGCATAACAGCCGACCAGTTCGAGGCCGGGGTTGGCGGTGATCGCCTGCACCGAGCTCTTGCCGACGTTTCCTGTCGTCCACTGGACGACCCGATACCGCGAATTGTTGGGCACTCGCACAGCATAGTGCCGGACCCCGAATGGTCCCGGGTGGCGCCTCGAGGAGTACGCCCGACCCGGTCGAGAGGTGGATCGGGTGATCGGATTCCCGACGGGCACCCGTGGCGACGTCAGGGGTGCGGAGCGCAACTCGATCTCGGTCAGGACACCCGCACCGCGGCGGGTGCACCTAGCGCCCGCCGCCTGCGACTCCCTCACGCGGAGTCGGGACGGACATTCATCCGGATCCGTCGGGCCCGTCCACCGCCACTTCGGCCGCGGACCCCCGGCTCCGAGGGGAATCCCCGGGCGGCTGGATATCCGGGCGGGCAACGGCCAGATAGGCCACGAGGACGGCAACAGCCAGCGTGAACACCAGCGCGGTCGGTCCGTCTCCGAATCCGATACCGCTGGTGTCCGGCGGCTTGCTGATGTAGTCGGCGAAGGAGGCACCGAGGGGACGGGTCACCACATACGCGGACCAAAAGGCTGCGACTGCGTTCACATCGAACCGCCACCATGCCACCGCAGGAATCAGGATCACGACACCGAAGAGGACACCCGAGGCGAGGTAGCCCAGCCCCAATGCCGTCGCCGTGAAGTCCCCCAGTGCCGTACCCAGGGCGAAGGTGGCGAAGACCGTCGCCCAGTAGAAGGTCTCCCGTCGCTGCGTGGTGATGCTGTGGATGGACAGGGTTCCCTCCACCCGGTTCCACACCACGAAGACCACGATCAGCACGGCTGCCCACAGCAGAGTCGTGCCGGCGTAGGGAATATGGACATCGAGATGGAGGAAGTCCGCCACACCGGTACCGAAGATGGCGATGGCGTAGGCAAAGAACCAGTAGGCGACGGCCCGGTACCGTCGAGTTCCGAACTGCATGCCGAATCCGATGACGAACAAAGCGACCTCGGTGGCCCCGCCACGGATGTTTCCCCAGGTCTTCAGGTAGTCCGAGGTGGCCTCCCCGCCAGCCGTAGTGAGGATCTTGGCCGCCCAGAACAGGAAGATGACCTCGGGCACCTTGGCCGCGGCGGGCTGGGGAAAGAGGTGACGGAGCACGGGAGCCGGGCCGACAGGCCCGGCGTGCGTGGACCGGCCTGCTCGGCGTGTCACCGTACTGCATCCTCCTTCTCACTGGCTTCACCCAGCATAGGAGTCGCTCATCGTCTGGACCGGACAACCGGGGTCGTCCCTCGGTGGGCAGCGGCGGCCCCATGAGGACACAGGACCGGCACCCGGCACCGTGCGGTCGGCGAGGCATGCGGGTCAGAGCCACCCGGAGCGCAGCCGGGCACCCGGGTCGGGGCACTCGTCGAACACGGCTCCGACAGCGTCGATGGTCGTCAGCCGCTGTCGGGCCAGTGGGGTACCGATTGAGGTCCGGTCCGGTCAGCCCCCGTCGGGCTGGAACAGGAACGCCATGGTCTCGCGCATGGCTCCGTCCACGATCTCGATGCGTACGCCGAGACCATTGCGATGGTAGGAGAAGGACACCGGTGCGTGATCGCCGGCGCGGCCGCAGAGCTGGAGGGGGCAGCCGGAGCCGGTCAGCCGGCCACCGTCGGCCGCCAGATCGTCACTCCAGAAGCCGACGTGGTGGAGGTTGGAGTACTCATTGCACTCCCACAACGAACCGGGTACCTCCAGGATCAGCTCCAGGTGGGGCTCGTCGACCGAGTAGCACATCGTGGTCGGAAGCACGATGTCATCGCCGTTCTCGTCGCGGTAGTCCACCACGTCGAGATGGAGGACCGGACCCCAGGCCACACCGAGCTGCTCGCTCAGCTCCTGCTGCGCAGCGGCGATATCGGGAACCACGATACCGACGTGGTAGTACGGCGAGAGCGGTGGGGTGCTCACGGGAGTAGGTACCCACCATCGACGACCAGGACGTGGCCGGTGATGAAGCTGGCTGACGCGCTGGCCAGGAACTCCACAGCGCCGACGATCTCCTCGGGCCGGCCCAGCCGCCCCATGGGCGTATGGGCCAACTCACCCCCGAGGAGTTCAGGGAAGTGCGCCATCGGGGCGGTCATCGGTGTGTCGATGACACCGGGGGCCACCGCATTGACCCGAATGCCATCGTCAACCCACAGACGGGCCAGGTTGTGGGTGAGCGTGATGAGTCCGGCCTTGGCCGACCCGTAGCCGGGAACGAGGGGAACGGACCGGAAGGCGGAGAGCGACGCCATGGAGATCACGCTGGCACCACCGTCCAACCTACTCGCGGCCAGCCGTTCCTTGCAGCCCACGGTGAGCCGCATGGGGCCGGCTAGATTCAGCGTGAGGGCCGCGGCGAACGTGTCCGGCTCCCACTCGTCCCTCCCGCCGGGAAAGTTGGCGCCGGCGTTGTTGACCAGCACGTCGAGTGTCTCCACGGATGCCACCACCGCGTCGATCGAATCGGGATCGGTCATCTCGAGCTGCCGGTACGAGAACCGGCTCAGGTCGGCGTCGTAGTCGCCGGACCGGGGGCGGGTCCCGGTCACCGTCACCGTGGCCCCGGCCGCGACGAACGCAGTGGCGGTGGCGTGGCCGATCCCGCTGGTGCCCCCGGTTACCAGAACGGCGGCGCCCGAGAAGTCGAAGTGGGCCCGGTTGGTCATCGGCCCACCAGCCGCTCGATCGACCGGTTGAGCCAGGCCCGTTCCCAGAAGTTCCCACTGGACTCGAACAGGGAGCGGGAGGCATCGACGGCCACGGCCCGGGCCTCGGTGTTCTGGGGGTCGGCGGCCAGCACGATATCGGTGAGGTGGAGCGCGGCCACGGGCTCGTCGGCGTCGAGACGGGCCCGGGCCGAGAACACCAGTGCTTCAGTGCCGGCTGCCGCCACCACGTCCTCGGCCACCGCTGCCGGGGGCACGTCGTAGAGCTCGGTGGTGGAACGGTGGTGGAACCAGCCGGCGTAGTTCTCCCAGATAGCCCGCACGTTCCATGACGTCTTGCCGTAGCCCTCGCCGAGGTCCAGATGGTCGGGCATCCGGATGTCCCCCATCAGGGTGTGGACGTCCGCACCGGCGTTCATGCCCTCGACGGTCCGGTCATGGACCCACGCCATGCCCTCACGCATCGCCGTCACCTCGGTGGCGATCCGGTCGGCACCGTCGACGGGGTCGAAGTGACCCGTGCAGAGCCGGTCCGGCGCCAGATCGAGAATCAGCCCCAGTGACTCCTGATAGGTCAGGGCGTCCCGGTACCGGTCGCCCCTCATGGTGACGAGGTTGGGAACATGGCCGAAGAGGGGGCCGAACAGGTTGCCGGTGAACGCCGTCCGGCTGTCGGGGAGCCACACGACGAGCGAATCGGTGGTCTCGCCGCCGGGAGCCGAGATCAGCACGACCCGGCGACCACCCGCGGTCAGCTCCAGACGGTCCTCGAAGGTGGTCGTCGGGACCGGCTCCGACTGGGCCGTGGCCCCCATCCCCAGCGATTCGGCGTGCTCCATGGCGGCCACGATGGCGCGGATCCAGGCAAAGGCGGCGTTGCGTGACCGGAATGCCCCCAGTCGTTCGTTGTCGGCCCGCCACGACATGAAGTTGGCCTGGGCGATCAGCTCGGTCCCCTCGCCCCTCAGGCTGTCCGTGCCGCCCACGTGGTCGTAGTGACCTTGGGTGAACACGATGGAGCGGGTCGGCGCGGGCCGGGCGGCGTCGTAGGCCCGGCGGTGCAGTGGGCCCTCGAACCCCATGCCCGTGTTGATGATGAGACGGCCGTCGTCGCCGTCGATCAGATAGCTGTTCGACAGCCCCGGCGACAGCCAGATGCCGTCACCGAGTTCGACGGCGGGCTCTCCGGTGGCCGGGGCGATGGCCTCGGCTCCGGGTCGTTCTCTGTGGATGCCGGTCACGGTCAGTCCACCTCCCTGGTGATCTGGGGAAACGCCTCGAAGTAGAAGCCGAAGCGACGATAGAGCCGGTCGGGATCGAGGCCGAAATCATTGCGTAGGTCGTAGACCACCCGTCCCTCGCGGCCCCGGGGATTGCTGGCGAGATAGGCCGTCAGCGCCGACTGGCACCGGTCGGTGACGTCGAGCCCCGACGCGGCCAGGATCCTCGTGGCCATGGCGAGGTCGTCGTCCATGAACTCCCCGAACTCGACGTCCACCCGCTGACCGGCGGGGATGAGATGGGCATCCCGGACCGCCGCCCGCAACAGCCGTTCGACACGGTCGACCCAATACGCAGCGAGATCCTCCGGTTCGATCCGCTCTCGCCGCAACCGGTCCCCGTAGGCGAGCATGGTGATGGCCGACTGGAGTACGGCGACAGGGTCCCGGAGGGTGAAGGCCACCGTGGCATCCGGAAAGGTGTCGAGCAGTGGGCCGAGCTGTTCGAGATGCTGTGGGGTCTTCAAGACCCATCGGCTCGGTCCCCGCAGATAGGTCAGCACCTGCAGTTCCCGCCGCAGGAACCCGTAGTGGGCCCGGTGGTCGAGGCCGAGGTAGTGGTCACGCCACGCCGGGACGCGGGCGTGCCACTCGAGGACGTAGGCGCAGAGGTCGAGGTCGATGAGCTCACAGTCCTCCTCGATGCTCCACGGCGGGCGGTCGTGCATCAACGAAGCCAGTGGGGCCACGCGGCGGGACGCCTCGTAGGTGGCCAGACAGCGGAGATAGCGGGGGTCCACCCCGTCGGGACCCGGTCCGTCACCGGGCGCGGGTGTGGGCTCGCCGACCTCCCACCACGGCATCGACCGGAGGCGGGAGTCAGCGGCCAGCAGGTTGACCAGATGCGTCGTGCCCGACCTCGGGAGCCCGACCACGATCACCGGGGGCCCGAGCGACACCCCATGGACCTCGGGATGGCGGGCCACGAAGTCCTCGAACCGCAGGCGGGCCCGCAGCAACCCGACGAGTCGATTGCGCACGATGAAACGTCCCAGTCCGGAGAGCCCGGCGTCCGCCTCCACCGCGTCCACCTGGGCCGCCAGCCGCTCGATCAGCGTGGCATCACCGAACTCGCTCAGCCCGGTGTCGGCACGGGCCTCGGCCACGAGGCCGTCGACATCGAGGTCGACCGTCATGGTCAGTGCATGCTCGTACAGCGACTGCTCCGCTCCCTGGCGCCGAGGCTCACGCAGGTCGTCGATGCGAACGTCGTTCACCGGGCGTCTCCTGTCGACCGCCGGGGTGCCACACCGGCGAATGGTCGGACCAGCATCTCGGTGGAGACCGTAGCGAAATTCGAGAGCCAGTCGACGGGTCAGTGACCCGGGTGTCCGGGGGCAGGAGGTCGTCGCCAACGCTATGATTGCTCCGTGCGTTCTTATCGGTGGTTTGACCAGCCGGCCCTGGAGGGCCCTCGGAGCGTCATCCCGCACTGAGCGCACCCATCCAGGACCGGCTCCAAGGCAGAGGCTCCCGCCTCTGCCTTTTGCTTTGCCCCTCAACAAGGCAAGCCGGTCACCTCCCGGGTCGATCGGATTGCGGGAAGGAACACCGTGGTACCCGACGATGCAGCCCCAGGTGGGAGGATCACCTCGCACCACCCTCTTCTGCGGCCGGCCGAGGTGCACGCAACGCTGCCCCTCACCGCCCGTCACCGGGAGACCGTGCGACGGGGCAGGCAGTCCGTCGCCTCGATCCTGCACGGCACCGACGATCGCCTCCTGGTCATCGTAGGTCCCTGCTCGATCCACGATCCGGCCGCCGGTCTCGACTACGCGCAGCGGTTGGCCGACGCGGCAGTCGCCCATGCCGGTGAGCTGAGCATCGTCATGCGCACCTATTTCGAGAAGCCGCGCACCACCGTCGGCTGGAAGGGGCTCATCAGTGATCCCGGCATGGACGGTACGTTCGAGGTCAACGAGGGGATCATGACGGCACGAAGGCTGCTCCTCGACATTCTGTCCCTGGATCAGCCGGTGGGAGGCGAATTCGTCGATCCCGTGACGGCACCCTTCCTGGCCGACGCCATGAGTTGGGGCGCCATCGGGGCACGGACTTCGCAGAGCCCCGTCCACCGGCAACTGGCCAGCGGGCTGCCCATGCCCATCGGCTTCAAGAACGCGACGAACGGTGACGTCAACGTGGCCATCGATGGCGCCCTGGCTGCTGCCGACGCCCAGATGGTCCTGGGCACCGGCGACGACGGCGTCGTCGCCGCGATGTACACGACGGGCAATCCGGCTGGGCACGTCGTGCTCCGTGGCGGCGCCCACGGCTCCAACTTTGACGGCACCACCGTCGCCCGCACCGCGGCCCGTCTGGAGGGAACAGGTCTGCCCCAACGGGTGATCGTCGATGCCAGCCACGGGAACAGCGGCAAGGACCACCGGCGGCAGCGTGACGTGGTGGACGAGATCGCGGGCGGACTACCCGAGGGTGCCCCCGGGGTCGCCGGCGTCATGCTGGAGAGCTTCCTCGTACCGGGAAGGCAGGACGTCACCGCCGACGGCCGTTCCGCACTCACTTTCGGCCAAAGCGTGACCGATGCCTGCATGGGATGGGAGGACACGGTCACCACCCTCGAGGTGCTGGCCGGAGCGGTGGTGCGACGCCGAGCGGCGCGGAGGGCACGGACGGGGCTGTCCTTTAGTCCCGCGTCGGCATCGGCGTGAGCCCTGCCATGGCCGATCCGGGGCGCTGGGTCGGCCCGCGGCCATCGATATGCCCAGGTGACCGGCGCAACTGGGGTTACGGGGTCGGGTCCAGCGGAGGGGTCGAACCCCCTCGGTGGGTTCGGTCCCGAGGAGCCCAGATTGGAGGATCGGGGCCCACCCGGTCTCCTCGGGGTCACCGGGTCAGGGATCCCAGGACGGGGATTCCGCCGCGCCGCCGGCCACCCCATCGAGCCATGCTCTCCGGAACCGTCACCGCCAGGACCGTCGCGCCGGGTCCACAGGGCCCGTCGATTCCCCCCGCGCTATCGTGCTCTCGTTTCGTCACGTTCCACAGGCAGAGACCAGGGGGCCCGGATGACCCGATTCGTCGAAAGCACGATCACGTTCCCGTACAAGCGGTCCCTCGGACCGGTGGTCGGAGCCTTCATGACCGCACTCACCGAGAAGCGGATACTCGGGATCCGCGCCGGTGACTCGGTGCTGGTTCCCCCCATGGAATGGGACCCGGCCACCGGGGCCGAGCTGGCCCACCAAGTTCGTCGAGGTCGGACCGGCCGGCACCGTCGAGTCGTGGACCTGGGTGCCGGTGCCGTCCGAGCAGCACCCGCTCGACCGTCCGTTCGCCTTCGCCCTCATCCGGCTCGACGGAGCCACCACCCCACTGCTCCACGCTGTGGACGTCGGTGCACCCGCGAACATCGCCGAGGGGATGCGGGTGGCTCCCCGCTGGCGGGGCACGAGGGAGGGCCGCATCGACGACATCATCTGCTTCGTGCCCGGCGAGCCCCAGGTCACCGAGGGCGAGGACACCGGCGGGGCCGCCGAGCCGGTGACCCTCATGGACTACCTGGCCTCGATCACCTACCGCAACCCGGTACCCGAGGCCGCCGACCGGGCCACCGAAGCATCGAAGGACCACCGGCTCCTCGGCCTGCGGTGCCCGGTATGTACCCGGGTGTACGCAGGCGGACGGGGCTACTGCCCGATCGATGCCATCGCGCTCGGTCCGGACTGCGAGGTGGATCTGCCCCATACCGGGACGATCACCAACTTCGCTATCGTCACGCCCGTGCAGTACCCGGGTCAGACCGAGACCGAGCCGTTCGTCCGTGCCTTCGTGCTGCTCGACGGTACCGACGTCATCATCCCCTACTCACCGGTGATCGAGCTGCCCGCCGATCAGGTACGGGTCGGCCAGCGGGTCGACGCAGTGTGGGCGTCGCCGGCCGAGGAGACCGACGAGGGTGGGGGCATGGGGGGCAACTTCGGCTCGCTCCTCGGCTGGATTCCCAACGGCCAGCCCGATCATGACGATCCCGACCTGGTGAACCGGATCTTCTGATGGAAATCTCACCGACCCCGAGCCTCAACGCCCCCGACATCGCCGTCGTCGGCTGGGCCCACACCCCGATGGTCCGTCACACCGACAAGTCGGAAACCCAGCTCCTGATGGAAGCCATCACCGACGCCATCTCGCCCCTCGGAATCACCCGGGCCGACATCGACTTCACCTGCCTGGGGAGCTGCGACTACATCACCGGCCAGGCCTTCTCCTTCGTATCCAACCTCGACGCCATCGGGGCGTGGCCACCCAAGCGTGACTCCCACGTGGAGATGGACGGGGCGTGGGCCCTCTACGAGGCATGGCTGCGCCTGCAGGAGGGCGACATCGAGATCGCCGTCGTCACCGGATCCGGACGGTCCTCGACCGGTGATCCGGCCCTCATCTACCCCATGGAGATGGACCCGTACTTTCTCGCCCCGCTCGGGGCCGATCCCCTCACCTTCGCCGCCCTGCAGGCTCGGGCGGTGATCGCCTCGGGTCTGGCCGACGAACGCTCGATGGCCGAGGTGGCCGTGCGGTCCCGTGGCCGAGGGGACGTCGATGCCCTCCTGGCCGAGGACTTCGTGCGTGAGCCGCTCCGGCGCCACGACGTGCCGCCGATCACCGACGGCGCGGCCGCAATGGTGTTGGCCACCGGAGACCGGGCCCGACAGTTGGTGGAGCGCCCGGCGTACATCACCGGATTCGACCACCGGACGGAGTGCCACAATCCGTCCTTCCGGGCCCTGGACGACTCCCCGTCCACCCGCATCGCCGCCGCCGCGGCCGGACTCGGGGACGCCCCCGTCGAGGTGGCCGAACTGCAGACCGCCTTCACCCACGAGGAGCTGCTCCTGCGAAGCGTCCTGGGCCTCGGGGACGACGTCACCGTCAATCCGTCCGGCGGGGCCCTCCGGGCCAATCCGATCATGGCCACCGGCCTGTGCCGGGTGGGATTCGCCGCCAACCACATATTCGGGGGTGGCCACCGGGCCCTGGCCCACTCGACCTCCGGTCCGTGCCTGCAACAGAACCTCGTCTGTATTCTGGAGGGCCGATCATGAGCACCAACCCGGTCGCCGTCGTCGGCGTGGGCCAGACCCATCACAAGTCCCGACGTCTCGACGTGTCCTTTGGCGGTCTGGTCCGCGAGGCGGTGTTCCGCGCCCTCGAGGATGCCCACCTGTCGCTGGCCGACATCGACGCCGTGGTCCTCGGCAAGGCACCCGATCTCTTCGAGGGCGTGATGAAACCCGAGCTGTACCTGTCCGACGCCCTCGGAGCCGTGGGCAAACCCATGTTCCGGGTCCACACGGCCGGCTCGGTGGGCGGGACGACCGCTATCGTGGCGGCGTCGCACGTTCAGGCCGGCAAGCACCGCACGGTGATGGCGGTGGCTTTCGAGAAGCAGTCCGAAGGCAACGCCCAGTTCGCCCTGGGCAGCGGGAAGGGTGCCTCACTCGGGGCCGGAGGCGCCTTCGCCCCGTTCATCCGGGCCTACATCCAACGGAGTGGTGCACCCGAGCACATCGGCTGGAAGGTGGCCGTCAAGGACCGGCTCAACGCCCTGAAGAACCCTTACGCGCACCTGAAGATCGAGGACATCTCCATCGAGAAGGTCAAGGCCTCGCCCATGATGTGGGAGCCGACCCGCTTCCTCGAGTCCTGCCCCTCGTCCGATGGAGCCTGCGCCGTCGTGATCACCGATGAGGCTGGAGGCAACGCGGCGGCGGCCGACGGCCGACCGCCGGCGTGGATCCTCGGGTCGTCGTCCCGTTCCGAGCCACCCAGCTTCCCGGGCCGCGATCCCGTGAGGCCGGCCGCGGCGCTCCAGTGTGCCGCCGATGTCTACGCCGACGCCGGCATCACCGATCCGCGTCGCCAGATCGACATGGCCGAACTGTACGTACCCTTCTCCTGGCTCGAGCCCATCTGGCTCGAGGCCTTCGGGCTGGCCGAGGAGAGCGAAGGATGGAAGCTGGTCGATGACGGTACGACCGAGCTCGGCGGCTCCCTCCCCATCAATGCCTCCGGCGGCGTCCTGTCCAGCAATCCCATCGGCGCCTCGGGCCTCCTGCGGTTCGCCGAGGCGGCCAACCAGGTGCGGGGCGCAGCCGGTGAGCACCAGGTCGACGGGGCCAAGGTGGCCATCGGCATGGCCTACGGAGCCAACAACCAGTACTTCAGCACCTGGGCCGTCGGGAGTTCACTGCACCCGTTCGACTAGGGCTCCCGGGTGTCGCCATGACGGAGCCGGACTGCCCCTCGGTGGTATCACCTTGGTAGCGGAGACATCATCGGGACATCGCCACGACCCACGATCTCGACTTCCCATGAGGCTGGCCCCGCGGACCAGGCCCTCGATGCCCCCGCCCCTACCCCCGAAACCAGTGCGAGACCCAAATGCTCGATGCGGCGGAGTCGTCCAGCACCGGTGCTACGGCTCCTGATCGAACGCCTCTCTGAACTTTGCCAGACTGGCCGTAAGCAGGCGGGACACGTGCATCTGGCTGAGCCCCACCTGGTCTGCAATCTCCGACTGGGTCAGCCCATCCACGAAGCGGAGCTTGATGATCGCTCGCTCGCGCTCAGGGAGGTCGGCCATCGACATTGCCAGGAGTATTCTGTCGTCGGTCCCGACAAAGCCGGCATCGACGTGACCCAGGCGAAGGGCAATGGAGCCGTCCTGCCGGTCCGGCGCGTCAATCGAGGCGGTCCGATAACGCTGCCCGGCTTCAAGAGCTTCGAGTACCGACTCCTCGCTGGTGCCCACGCTGGCAGCGATCTCGACCACTGTCGGGGGACGCCCAAGCTCCTGGGTTAGCGTCTCCACGGTGGGGCGGATGGCCAAATACAGCTCTTGGATTCGTCGCGGTGCCCGGATGGCCCAGCCTTTGTCACGGAAGTGACGTTTCAGCTCACCGATGATGGTCCGCGTGGCGAACGTGGAGAACTCGACTCCCCGATCCGGATCAAAACGGTCGACCGACTTGACCAGCGCCATCGAAGCCACCTGCACGAGGTCGTCATAGGGCTCCCCCCGGTTGGCGAAACGCCGGGCCAGCTGGTGCGCCAATCCGAGGTGCTCCTCGACGAGGTCGTTCCGGAGCCGCTCGTCGCCGTGGTCGGCGTAATCCACGAATGACCGACGGACCTCCTTCGGATCGCGTAGCAAGGGCGTCATGAACGTCCGGACCGGACGTTCCCCTTGCGCAGCCAGCCACGTCGCCGTTCGCCGTCGAACTCCTCGCCATGCTCGTCCACCAGGGCATCCAGGATGCGCACCGACAGCTCCCGCTCGCCGTATTCATCCGTTCTCTCCCCGTGCTGCGGCTGCGCCCCGTCAAGCGTACAGATCACCTCGACGGCATTGCCGGTGTCGACGAAGCTCAACTGGAGACGGCCGGCGTTGCCACCATCGGCCACCAGCACACAGAGCTCGTCCACGGCCAGACGGAGGTCGTCGACCTCCTCCACGTCGAAACCAGCCCGGGACGCGACCGTCGCCGCAGTCAGGCGGGCCAGCAGGATGAGGTCCGACCGGACCGGGATGCTCAGCTCGACCGGTTCGCTCTTGGTGTGGAGCTCGGACCCACCCCGCTCCGTACCGCTCATCGGGCCGCCGCCTCGGTGACCGTGGCCGAGATGGTGAAGAGCTCGGTGAGCCCCGTGATCTCGAAGATCTTACTGATGCGGGCATCTTCGATAACCAGCCGAAGATCAATCTGCCGCTCCGTACAGCGCTCCTGGGTCCCGATGAGCACTCCCAACGCCGTGGAGTCGATGAAGGTGACGGCCAGTAAATCGACGATCAGAGGGCCCGGGCTCCGATCGACGGCGGCATAGAGGTGCTCCCGCAGCGTCGGTGCGACCGCCAGGTCCAGTTCACCATGCACGGTCAGATACGCGAGGTCATCCTCATTCCGCTCAGCTACTCCAAATGTCTCTTCCATGCCGGCTCTCTCTCGTCGTAGGGCTTAGGACCCTTAGCCCCGGGCTTCTTTCCCCTGGCAAGCACGGCGTATCGCCGGCCGGTTCCCGACCCGTTGCCAGGGTAACCGTCCACCGAACCGGCCCCGCTATGGAGTCATCCGGCGGCTCCAGGCCACGGCCACCTAGCGAGATCGAGGATCGCCTCGACCTCCGATTCCTGGCTGCAGACGGGTGGTTGGAGGCTGGTCAAGCCTGATCTCCACGAGGTATCAAATACGTCATCGGCCCGCCGCCACATTGCTCCGGGGGACCGTGCCGTATCGCCCCTGGCCCGAAACGCTCTCGGGCGGGGAAAGCGGACTCATAGAGTATTGCTACCCCGGTCCGGCGATGCGAAACATAGTTGCCATCCGAACTATCGGCGTCATCGGCGAGCGGGTGAACCCGACGGAGGGACGGTTGGAAGGGAGAGGTCGCGGGTAGCGTAAAACTGGGCAAGGACCAGGCTGCTCGACCGCCCAACTGCCACCACCGCGGGCGAATCCAGTCGGTTCCGAGTTCATCCGCATCAGCAAGTCGGGAAGGAGCAGTGCCAGCGTGGCAGCGATGGAAGGGGCGGTCGGCTCCTGGTCCCGCGAACAGGCCACTGTCGCCTCGACCACCCGTCCATGGGGGCTGAGCCCGTCCTGGGCGGCCACGATCGTGGTACTGGTAGGCCTGGTCATCACGCTCTCCGTGACGTGGACGGCTCGGACCCTCAACAGCCACAACGAGCGGCGCCTGCTGGAGGTGCAGACCCATCAGGCCGCGGCGGTTCTGAGCTCGACGATCCTGGCCCTCCAGGACCCCCTGAGTACGGCCCTGCAGATCGAGACGGCCACTGGAGGTAGCCGACAACAGTTCGCCGAATTCGCGTCGACCAACGTGGGCACAAATCGCCCCTTCGTGTCGGCAATCCTGTGGCAGAAGAACGGCGCGGCTTGGCAACCCGTCTCCGAGGTCGGAGCCAAACCACTGATGGATCCCGACTCGGAACAGGCGCTGACCGTCGTGGGCAAGGCCGTGGAGAGCCGGACGTTCGTGGTGGCCCCGGTGCCCGCCATGCTGCCCCGGAGGATCGGCTACGCCGTGGGCGACCCTCGTGAACCGACGACCGTGATCTACGCCGAGCGGGCCATTCCGGCCAACCGGGTAGTTCCGGTAGAGAGCGGTGCCGCCTTCTCCGACCTCGATTTCGCCACCTACCTCGGATCCACCACGAACCTGTCCTCGCTGGCCACCACCGACCTTCCTCTCAACGAGTTGCCGATCACCGGTGACACCGAGCGCGTTGCCATACCCTTCGGGGATTCGAGCATCACGCTCGTCGCCGCGCCAAGAGGTGCGCTGGGCGGCACATTGGGTGGGATACTCCCCTGGGTCTTCCTGTCCGGAGGGGCCCTGCTCACCGCCGCGGCCGCCGTCACCACCTACCAGCTGGTCCGACGTCGGCGGCAGGCCGAACAGGACGCTCGTACCATTTCCGGTCTGTATGGTCAGCTCGACGGTCTCTACGGTGAGCAGCGCTCAATCGCCGAGACCCTCCAACGGGCCCTTCTGCCGCAGCGCAACCCCTCGGTTCCCAATTTGGAGATCGGCTCGCGGTACTTGGCCGGGACCCACGGCGTGGAGATCGGCGGCGACTGGTTCAGCCTGACCGAGATCGATGAGCACCGCTTCGCTTTCGTGGTCGGCGATGTGTCCGGGAAGGGTGTCGCCGCCGCCGCCATCATGGCCCGTCTGCGGTTCACCATCCGGGCCTACCTTCTCGAGGGCCACCCACCCGATGTCGTGCTCAGGATGTGCTCGAGCCAATTGAATGTCAACCGGGACGGTCACCTGGCCACCGTGCTCGTGGGCGTGGGTGACACGGAGTCGGGGGTCCTCACGATGGCCAATGCGGGCCACCTCGATCCCCTGCTGGTGTCCGCCGCCAGGACCGAGTTCGTCGCCACCCGGGTGGGACTCCCGTTGGGGGTGTCCCCCAGCGTCTACGCGGTGACAACCCTCCAGCTGGCCAGCGGCGCGGCACTCGTTGCCTTCACCGACGGTTTGGTGGAGCGTCGCGGCGAGAGCATCGACGTCGGTCTGGAGCGCCTGATCGGAGCGGTCGATGGCCGCGTCCCTGCAGTCGACAACCTGCTCGACAGTCTCACCGACACCCTGGCGGCGGGTGGATCCAGCGACGACGTAGCCGTACTGGCATTCCGGTGGAGCGGCCCGTCGGATGACCCCACGAGCCGATCGGCACGGTTGGACGTGCTTCCGTGAACTGCGTTCCGACTGCCTGCCCCAGCGTCCACGTCGCCATTCACGTCGGAACCAGTCCATGGTCTGTGCTCCACGGACTCCTTTGCCCCTGCTTGTTCCCGCTCCCTGGCCGGCCAGACCACCTCGGAACTACCCAGTGAGCAGCCGCTTGGGAACCACCGCATCGGTCCTGGGGCCGACGCCGGTGAGTGGTGCTCCCTCGAGGCCATGGATCGCAGGCCCTTGGCCTCACCAGGTAACTTGGCGGACAGAGCGGGGAAGCAGGACAGTGAACCGGTACGAGCATCCTCGAGGAGGCGTGGCGTGATGAGGACAACGATCCGGCCGGCAGCTACTGGATACCGAACCCCGAAGCCTGGTCGGCAGGGAGTTCGTCGCGTCGGGGCGAGGGCGTGGTGGTAGCGGACTTCCCCGGGGTGCAGGTGACCGCGACGCTGGACGATCCCATGGCTCCGGTCATCCATCTGGCCGGTGAACTCGATCTCGCCAGTGTGGATTCCACGAAAGAGGGTATTGACCTCTACCTAGCCGGAGCGCCGGTTCGTATCACTTTCGATCTTGAGAAGCTCACGTTCATGGACAGTTCGGGAATCGCGTTGCTGGTGCAGGTGTCGAACGCAGTCGGCCAGGTATCGATCATCCACGCCACACCCATCGTGCACCGGGTTCTCGAGGCCACGGGCCTGCTGGAGCACTTCGGTATGGCTCCATGATGGTGCGGCGCTCGTTCGAGGCCTCAGAGGAATCGGTGGGTGCCGCGCGACGTTTTGTCATCGGCACAATTGCCGACGTGACTGTCGAATTACAGGACTCGATTGCCGTGATGGTGTCGGAGCTCTCCACCAACGCACTGGTCCACGCAACCGGCGGATTCGAGGTCACCGTCGACCGATCCGATGGCGGTGTGGTTGTCTCAGTGGGTGATTGGGGCGACGGAACGCCGGTGCTGCAATCACCCGACTCCAGTGAGCCACACGGCCGCGGGTTACGCATCGTTAACGCCCTATCCGACGAGTGGGGTGTCTCATCCTCATCCGATGCAGGAAAGACCGTCTGGTTCCGGTTGTCGTTCGATCCCCGATCGAGCGGCGCATCAACCGACGGAACCATCCTGATGCCGGTTACTCGACAAGTGCCCAAAGCTCAGCCGTCCCGAGGCCATCGGGCCACTTCGTCGGCCTCAGCCGATGGAGCTGACTCGGGCAGGCCGGCCTCGAGACACCGAGGGCCCAGACGACGGACCCGGGTGAAATCAAGGACGGACGCCTGGATGCGCCCGAGCACCTGGTCCGGTCACTCTCCACCTCGTTGATCAGGAGCCGACCCTGCTCACCTCGCTGCTGACCGAGACGGAAGGGCCACAACCTTCACGAGTCCCGCTAGCGCCCAGGGCGCCGGATGTCAGCACGGCCTCCTCCCCTCCGAGTGCGTGGCGTGGTTGGAGGTTTCGATAATCGAATGGAGAGGCCAGGGGGCCACCAGGCGCTGCCTGATTCGGTCGGTGGCTGGCTAACCCGGTACCCACTAGAGCTATTGACCGTCTCGATGGTCCTGCGTTCCGCCCTGGCCATCTACCGACGGCTGACCCGGCCTGGTGTCACCGGGTGAGCTTCCACCATCCACGTTGGTTTGGAGTCGGTCTCCGGCGGGAATGACTCCAGTAACGGGATGGGATCAGCATCCCCTGGAGAAAGGCTCCTCTCATGCTATTGTTTTTGGCCTTTTTGGTCGTATTGCTCTTCGCCGGCCTCGGATTCGCGCTGCACTTCCTGTGGGTCGTGGCTGTGGTGCTCCTCGTGTTGTGGGTGGTCGGTTTCGCCCTCGGACGGGGCGAGAACGCCGGGAGTCGGCGCTTCTACAGGTGGTAGGGGGTTGGTCGCCGGCCCGTCATCAAGAGGCCAGGTGGGAGCCTGCAACACTGGGCACCCTCATCACAGCCACCGGCTCCGGGCCCGGCTCAATAGACCCGCGCTCGACGGAGTGAGTCAAGCCCCTCGTCTGACTATTACCTGTTCCAGCATGGGCCGCCGTTGGGTACTTGTCCTACGCGGCTCACTGGACGTGAGTTCGGTGATCGCGCTACGAAGTCAGTTCGACCAGTTGGGATCCGGGGAGTTCGACGACGTGGTCGTCGATGTCAGCGGCCTCACCGCAATCGACCACTTTGGCGCCGCCGCCCTGGGTGCCTTGGGCGAGCGGGTAGCCGCGCTCGGCGCTGAGCTACGCCTGCGACATCTCGGCAGCACCGTCTCGTGGGAGGGGTGATGGAGCTCAGCTCCAGGCAATCGGGGCAGGGGCGCCTCCAGGGCCCGCACCGCGGTCACCGGCTCGGTCAATTCGACCTGCGTAACCCCGTCCACCACCCCAGGGAAGGCACGGACTCCTTGCGACACCCCGGCTGTTGAGCTTGCTCCGCTGATCGTTGTCGGTCTCCGATCGGTCCGCTCTCGGGAGTTCGGACGGACAGACCCGTGGAGACGGCCTAAGGATCGGGCCAACTCCGGTTGCCCGGCCAGTAGCCTCAGTCCCGTGCTCAGCGCCCACAGCTCCGCCGTCGGCCCCTCAGCCCGCCAGTCGGTGCGTATGGCCCCGGTGTCGAGCCGTCTCCGGAGTCGTCGGCAAGCTGCAACCAGTGGCCTGACCAGGACCTCGACGGCCTGACCGTGGACGACCCTGACTTCGGATTCACCCTGCGCTCGCTGCACGAACTCGCCCCCTCCGACCTCCCCGACAGCCTGGTCCAGATGGCCAGTCGCATGGGCGCTTACGACATGACGGCGTACCTGATCGATTTCGAGCAGTCCACACTTTTTCCGGTGCCGGACCGGGGCGTCCATGTCGACTCACCCATCGGAGTGACGACAGAGGGAACCCAAGAGGGCAAGGCCTTCCTCGAAAGACGGCGGGTCGAAACGACGATGCCCAACGGCACCCGGGTGTGCGTACCCATCGTCGAGGGGTCGGACTGTACCGGGGTACTGGCCTTCACCGTGGCTGGCCCGCTGGACGATCCCGCACGGCGACAGTCTGAGGAGCTGGGCATGCTGGTCGGTGCAGCCATCGCCATTGGCGCCCGCTACACCGACCTCTTCAACAGGGTACGTCGTCGTCGCGCCATGAGCCTGCCGGCCAGTGTGCAGTGGGACCTACTTCCGCCTCTACGCCTCAGAACGCCCGAGGCGTCGTCCAACGGCGTGCTCGAACCTGCCTATGACGTCGGCGGAGACTGCTTCGACCACGCAATCAACGGCTTCATCGTGGACGTCGCCATCATGGACGCTATGGGACACGGGCTTGGCTCAAGCATTCTGTCCTCCCTGGCCGTGGAGAGCTACCGACACGACCGACGCGAAGGTCAGTCGCTGCCGGTCATGCATGAGCGGCTGGACAGCGTGCTGTCCGATAACTTCGAGGGCAAGCAGTTCGTCACCGGTCAGCTGGCCAAGCTCGATGTCCGGTCCGGTCGGCTTGCCTGGACCAACGCCGGTCATCCGCGCCCCCTGCACGTCCGGGACGGCCGGGTGCTGGCCACCCTGGACTGCGAGCCCTCCTGGCCGTGGGGACTGGGCGGCCGACTGCGCGAGGAGGCCGAGGAGGAACTGCAGCCGGGGGACTCGGTGGTCTTCTACACCGACGGGGTCATCGACGGTCGCGGATCCTCGGGCGAATCGTTCGGGATCGAGCGGTTCGTCGATCTGATCGAGCGGGCCTCGGCCGCGAGCGAGCCCGCTGACGTCATCATTCGCAATGCCATCAACGGAGTACTCGAGTTCCAGCATCGTCGGCTCCGGGACGACGCCACCATCGTGTGGTTGAACTGGGATCGTCCGTACAGAACCTGACGGGACGGCCCAACCGATCACGGCGGGCGAGCCCAGGGCAACTATTCCGCCCCTTCCCCGGGGCACGTGATGCACTCACGTTGCTGATCAGCCCTGACGGGGACTGGGTCCAGCCAGGAGAACGGCCACCGAGGAGGGAATCGGCTGCCTGCGTGCACGTGGCGGACCGCGGCGATGTAGATCCCGGCAGCGTCACCAATCTGGCAGTAGAGATCGATATCCCGCTGCCCGACTTCGTGAGCGTGCTCCCTACGGCTCCCACGATGGTCACGTCGAGACCGTCAAGGATCCGTGCCGTTCCGAGGCCTAAGTTCTACATCGCCGAGCAGCCCTTGACGTCGGGACGGTTGGACTCACCTTCCGGGGGCATAACCCCGAGAGTGAATCTCGATGATCCACGGCCTCTGACCGTCGACGAACAGCTGGGATCGCCAGGCTTGACATTCGAGCTGGGGGCGCTGCTCGGACTGTCGTTGGGCGTGTTGGCCGTCGTCATCGTAGGTCGACGTCGGGCTGGCAGGGGCCCTCGCCCCCGGAGCGACGAGCCTGGGGAGAAGTGCGGGTGAGGCCCCGGACGGAGCACTACCGGTGAAGGGACCGGACAGGGCCCTGCGATGGGCAGACCGTTGGCAACGATCCCACCGCCTGGCCGCCGTCCTCTACGCCATGAACAAGAAGTTCAGTGACGACCACGCCAGCCGGTATGTGGTGGCGCTGGGCTGGTACGGGTTCGTGGCCATCTATCCGCTGCTCCTGGTGGTGGAGACTGTGCTGGGCTTCATCGGCACGCCAGGTCTGGGTCACCGGCTCATCTCCACGTTGCACCAGTTTCCCGTGGTCGGTTCCCAGTTCAATCCCTCCCATGACTCCGCAACCTTGCACGGAAGCGTGCCGGGCTTGGTCGTTGGGCTGGCCGGCTTGCTCTACGGCGCCCGAGGGGTCACCCAGACGGCGCAGCAAGCCATGGCCGCTATCTGGAACGTCCCCGAGTTCGATCTTCCCGGCCTCCTGACTCGATTGATCCGGAGCCTGGCCGGAGTGGCCATCATCGGCAGCTCCTTCCTCCTCAACGCTGCGCTCGCCACGGTGACCACGGCTAGCGGCTCCCTGGTCCGGGTGCCCCTCCTGGTCGGGCTGGTGGTGGTCAATGCACTCCTCTACCTGGTCTCGTTCCGGGTGCTGACACCAGTCCCCGTATCCATCGGCGACCTGACTCCCGGAGCAACGATGGCCGGACTCGGGTTCACCATCCTCATTACCGTGGGGTCCGGACTCGTCGAGCACCAAGTCAGGAACAGCTCGGCTACCTACGGACAGTTCGGCATCGTGATCGGCCTGGTGACCTTTCTGTTCTTGCTGGCCAAGATCAGCCTGTACGGAGCGGAACTGAACCCGGTGCTCGGCCGAAGGCTGTGGCCACGGGCGTTGCGGAGCAGTGCCCCCACCGAGGCCGATCAGCGCGTGCTCCGCGACATCGCTCACCAGCAGCTGCGCTGGACCGACCAGCGGATCGGGGTCGGGTTCGGGCCCCGGGCCAGGGAGGAGAAGCTCGACGTCCGAGACCGTCACTCACGCGGCCGTCGGACAGCATGACGCCGGCCCGGACGACCACTGGGCCTTCCGGGCACGTCCGCCCCGGTACGCTGACCGGAGAAGCCCCCGTCAGGTCGACCGGTTGCCGTCTCGCTGCCATCTGTTTCGCCCGACGGGAAAACGGGTAGCTGAACTCCGGACACATCGAGCCCCGAGGAGGCAGTCCCTATGAATGACCACACCGAATCTCACGAAACGGCCCAAGCCCCCGACGAGGACGAAGTCGACCATGTGGCCGACCGACCGCCCACCGACGACGAGGCTTCCCTGGCTGATCAGCAGCTGGCCAGGGAGGATCCGGAGCGTCGCGCCGACGTTGCTGCGCACGAGAAGGAAATGATGGACATAGGGGCTCACACCAAGGGCGAGGGCTCCATCGACTGAGTCCGGGGCCAAGCGGGGTCATCAGCGTCGACCGGCGGCGGCGCTCGACCCGGATCCCATCGGATCCGGGTCGAGCGGTCTGTCCGGGCTGCGGGCGGCTACCGACCGGTGACCTTCTCGGCCACACGATCCACCGCATCCTTCACCTTGCCCTTACCTCGGTCAACCTTTCCCTCGTTCTTCAGAGCCCGGTTCCCCGTGGCATCGCCGACGGCCTCTTTGGCCTTGCCCTTTGCGTCATCTGCTACTCCCATGGAGTGCTCCTTCCACTTGTGACCGCTGGTGCGATCGCTCATGTTGGCTCTACCCCCGATACCCCATGTCCAACCACCAGCTGGTGACCCCGAGCCTGTGCGGATGCACCACTTCGCTCCGGACAGCCGACCCCCTCGGCGCCCTACCGTTACGGGTTTTCGTCGCCCATCCCAGGAGCAGCGCGGGGACATGACCCGGAGGATCGCCGGCACATGGAGGTTTGCTCTCACAATGTTCCTCCTGCTCCTGTCGTGCGGGCCTTATGGGCGGGCCCGGGCGACAAGTAGGGACCGGGTTCGCTTCGGCCAACTGTCCGGGAGATGCGTGCTCCTCATGGCCAGACGGGTGACTCAGTACTCGGCCGGCTTGGTCGGCGGGCCGGGCACCCTCCTGAGGGACTGCCATGCCCGGATTCACTGGGACGAAACCACCCCGTGGACCACGCTTTCACATGGCGTGCGGTGCAGTGATGGGTAGCGATCCTGCCCCCTTCGTCCAAATTGGTCACCGCCACGTGTACGACCCCGCTCACAGCCAAACCGACGAGCGGCTAGGTCAACGAGGTGGGCACGCGCTCAACGTGCTCGTTCAGGTATTTCGGTCAGGCCGGTGGGGAGCCGGCGATGCGGGCGAAGAGGTCGACGAGGCGGTCCACCAACTCGTCTCGCGGCATGGCCACCACGCCCTGGTGCCAGGCCAGGCAGATCTCGCCCAGTGCGCCCATCTGGGCGTAGGCGATGAACCTCCGGTGGTCGAGGGACTCCGAACCGGCCAGGCGGTCGACGGGGAGCAGGGAGGCCACACCGACTTCCATGATCCGGCCGCGGTATCGGCTGAGGCTGCCCGACTGGGTCTCGGTGATCAGGATCCGGGTCAGGAGCGGGTCGTCGAGGAGGCCGTCGATGAACGCCTTGATGGCGGCATGGACTGAACCACCGGGCGCGTCGGGCCGGAACGGGGCGGTGCGGGCCACCATGATGGCAATGGCATGGTCGACGACGGCCGCACCCAAGCCGTCGATCGAGGCGAAGCTCTCATAGAAGTAGCGCTTGGTCAGGCCGGCAGCCGCGCACACTTCGCCCACCCCGAGACTGGCCGACCCCCGTGTGCCGGCCAGCCCGAAGGCCGCCTCGACCAGCCGCTGCCGACGGCTCTGGCGCCGTTCGACGGCACTCACCCCCCGGAAGGGTCTGGTGACAGGAGGAGTCAGGGGAGTCATAGTTGATACTGGATCGTATCGACTTTACGATGGCCCACTGTTGACACGCTTCCGTGTCAACAGTGGGGGCCCGTCGAAGGGAGGCACACGATGCCCACGGTCGTACCCCCGGGATTCGATCTCACCGACCCCGAAATCCTCGCCGATCGCCTGCCGCTCGACGAGTTCGACTTCCTACGCCACGAGGCGCCGGTCTTCTGGAACGCCCAGGAACCGACCACCTCGGGCCACGACGACCTGGGCTTTTGGGCGGTCACCCGGCACGAGGACCTGAAGGCGGTGTCCACCGCCCGCACGGGATGGTCGGTTGCGGAGAACTCCGCCTTCGTCCGGCTCCTCGACCCCTCCGATGCCGCCAAGGACACCACCGGCGAGCTGTTGTTGTGCATGGACGCACCCCGCCACACCCGGGTGCGGGGTGTGGCCAACCGGTGTTTCACGCCGCGGGCCATCGCCCAACTCGAGGAGGACCTGAGGGAGCGCGCCGCCCGCATCGTCTGGGCGGCGACCCAGAAGGACGCGGGTGACTTCGTGGCCGACGTGGCCTGTCAGCTCCCGCTGCAGGCCATCGCCGGACTCATGGGATTCCCCGACGCCGATCGGGAGCAGCTCATCCATTGGAGCGACCAGATGGCCGGCTCCGAGGACCCGGAGTACGGCACGATGGACCAGACGGCCACCTTCGAGCTGCTGGCGTACGCCTTCGCCTCCGCCGAGGAGCGCAAGGCGCACGACATGGGCGATGTGACCAGCCGACTGGTCCGACCGGACGCGTCGGGCCAGACGCTGTCCAGCGAGGAGTACGGCTTCTTCTTCATGATCCTGTCCGTGGCGGGCAACGAGACGACCCGCCAGGCCATCGCCCACGGAATGCTGGCCTTCCTGGAGAACCCCGAACAGTGGGAGCGCTGGCGGGAGGAGCGACCCACGGGTGCGGTCGACGAGATCATCCGCTACGCCTCACCGGCCGTGGTCCTCCAGCGTACGGCGACCGAGGACACGCACATCGGGGCGACAACCATCCGCCGGGGCGAACGGGTGGGGATGTACTTCGCCTCGGCCAACTTCGATGACGAGGTCTTCGTCGAACCACGCCGGTTCGATATCGGCCGTACCCCCAACCCTCATGTGACCTTCGGGGGTGGCGGGCCGCACTTCTGCATCGGCGCCCACCTGACCCGGCTGGAGGTCAGGATCATGTTCGATGCCCTGGCCGACGGTCTTGCCGACCTGCGGTTGGCCGGGAAGCCCCGACGGTTGAGGTCATCGTGGCTCAACGGCATCAAAGAGCTCCCGGTCACCTACCACGCAGGTGCGTCCCGGTGATGCCGGACACCCGCGGCGGACCGGACCCGGTGATGGCCACGGCCTGGGTGGCGGCCCGGCTGGCGGCACCGACCGACGCCCTGGAGGTGCGGACCACCGAGGTCGGGGTTCCCGGACCGGGCCAGGCACGCGTGACCACCGAGGCGATCAGCCTCGACTTCAACGACATCGACACCATCCGGGGTCGGTACGCCCTGCTGCCCTTCGCACCACCGTTCGTCCCGGGCATGGCGGTGGCCGGCGTGGTCGACGCCGCGGGGCCGGGGGCCGAGGCCCTGCTCGGTCGGCGGGTGGTGGGCGTCACCGCCGGGGTACAGGGCGGCTACGCATCGGCGGCGCTGCTCGATGCCGCCACCGTCCAGATCGTGCCCAGCTGGCTCAGTCCGACGGACAGTGCGGCCATGTACTTCCCCTATCTGCTGGGATGGCTGGCGTTGTGTGAGCGCGGTCGGGTCACCGCCGGCGATGTCGTCCTCGTCCATGCCGGGGCTGGTGGTGTGGGCTCCGGGGTGGTCCAACTGGCCAAGGCGCTCGGCGCGGTGGTCATCGCCACCGCCGGAAGCGACGAGAAGGTCGAGTTCTGCCGACAGCTGGGTGCTGACCACGCGGTCAACTACCGTGCCGTGGACTTCGTGGCCCGAGTGGACGACATCACCGGCGGGCACGGCGTGGACGTGGCGTTCGACTCGGTGGGCGGTCAGGTGACGACCGACACCTTCCGGGCCATGGCCTTCAACGGACGGCACCTCATCGTCGGCTACGCCGCCGACATCACCCTCGAAGAGCGTCCGGTCAGCCTCCAGCCCAGTATCTACGGTAATTTCGACCTGGTCGGCATCTGCTTCGCCCTGGTCGACGATCCTCGGGTGACGCACAGCCTGGGGATGAACTTCCTGGGCCGGGCCGACGGCATCCGGATGTGGGGGGACGTCCTGCAGCTGGCTCAGCGCGGGCAGATCAAGCCGGTGGTCGGACGCCACATCGAGTTCGACGACATCCCCACGGCCCTGGAGGCCATAGAACGGCGCCAGACCATGGGTAAGACCATCGCTCGGGCCCCGGGGTCACCCATAGGTCCCTGATCGGCCCCTGCGGCCACGAAGGAACCAAACCCCGCCCGCCCGCTCGGACGCTCAAGTGTCACCGGGGGCGTGTCGATGCTGAATCGATGAGCGCCGCTACCACCAAAAGACGCTCTACGCGGGCGCGATCCCTCCGTGAGCTGCACGGCTCCGAGCGGCTGCTGTGGATCACCTTCGGCGCACTGAGCTTCGCGGTGGCCACGTACGTGGTGCTCGTGGGTGTGCGGGGAGCCGGGGCCTACTGGACATGGCTCGACGGGTGGGTGGTCTGCGCAGTTGAGATCGCCGGCAGCGCCCTGTGCCTGAGTAGGGTATTCGTCCGACGACCGGGTCGGGCCCCGGCCCTCTTTTTGGGACTCAGCCTCCTGTCGTGGGCCGTCGGTGATGTCGTGCTCACCGTCCAGTCGATCGGCGGCGCCAACCCCCCCAGCCCGTCGCTGGCCGACGTCTTCTACCTCAGCTTCTACCCTCTGGCCTATGTGGCCGTCGTCCTGTTCATGAAGGGGCAGTCGAAGCGGCTCACCGCCACCAACTGGCTCGACGGCGTCATCGCCGGCGCCGGTGCTGCCGCGGCGTGTGCGGCGTTCGCCTTCCACGGTGTCTTTCAGTCCTCGGGTTCGACCACGGCCGGAACCGTCGTGAGCCTGGCCTATCCGATAGGCGACGCCCTCCTCCTCGGCGTCATCGCCGGGGGCTTCGCCGTGCTCTCCGGGAGGCGGAAGCTCCCGTGGATCCTGTTGGCCACCGGCATGGCCATCAACGTGGTGGGCGACGCGTCGAACCTGCTCCACGACTCCCTCGGGGCCACTGCGTTCGGACAGTTCGCCAACGCCGTGGCGTGGCCGGTCGCCATCGTGCTCATGTCCATGGCCGTCTGGATCCGACCGGCACCGGTCAACCCCCTGATGCCGGAGCGACGGGCCGGATTCCTCCTGCCCTGCCTGGCCGCCGCCGCAGCGCTGGTCATCCTGTTCGCCGGCTCGTTCTACTCCATCGGGCGGGTAGCCATCGCCTTAGCCACGGTGACCCTCCTGGCCGTGGGCATCCGGCTGATCGTGTCGGTCCGGGGCGTCGAGTCCCTCAGCCAGGAGCGTCACCGGCAGTCGGTGACCGACGAGCTCACCGGCCTGTGGAACCGTCGCTACCTCTTCAGGGTGCTGGACGCCTTCTTTGCCGAAGACGATGCCGGGGAGACCGGACGGAGCCTGGCCTTCCTCTTCGTCGATCTCGATCACTTCAAGGAGATCAACGACTCGTTCGGGCATCCGGCCGGTGACGAGCTGCTCCGGCAGCTGGGCGACCGGCTGCAGACCTCCCTCCGGGACACCGACCTGCTGGTCCGGCTCGGAGGCGACGAGTTCGCCGTGGTGCTGATCGACGGTGATGCCGATTATGCGGCATCGGTGGCCGATCGCCTGACGGCCAGCCTCAACCGGCCGTTCATGCTCGATGTGGTCAGTGCCACCATCGGGGCGAGCATCGGGATCGCCGTGGCGCCGACCGACGCCACCGACAGTGCCCGGCTGGTGTGGTGCGCCGACGTGGCCATGTACCGCGCCAAGCTGGGCAAGGTCCCCTATGCGCTCTTCGAGCTCACCATCGATGAGGAACACGATCAGATGCGCCTGATGGAGGAGTTGCAGGCGGCCATCGGCGAGGACCAGCTCGTCCTGCATTATCAGCCGCAACTCGACCTCCGCAGCGGTGAGATGCTCGCCGTTGAGGCCCTTATCCGGTGGTCGCATCCCCGGCTCGGCATGCTGCCGCCCGACAGCTTCGTGCCCATGGCCGAGGAGGCCGGTCTCATGCTGCCCATCACCACGTGGGTGCTGGAGACGGCCGTCAGACAGTGTGCCGAGTGGACGGCGTCGGGACGGCACCTCACCGTGGCTGTCAATGTCTCGCCGAAGAACCTGATGGAGCCGGGCTTCGTGGAGGCGGTCAGCGAGCAGCTCCGTCGTCACGATCTCCCGGCGGAGATGCTGGTCATCGAGATCACCGAGACCAACGTCATCGCCGAGTTCGACGCCACCCGGTACGTCATCGAGGACCTCCGTGACCTCGGCATCGTCGTCTCGATCGACGACTTCGGGGCCGGCGTGACGTCGCTGGCCTATCTGAGCAATCTCCCGGTCCGGGAGCTGAAGTTGGACCGTTCGTTCATCGCCGGGATCGCCGCCGGTGACAGAGACCGCGAGCTGGACCTGGTCCGTTCGACCATCGAACTGGGCCACAGCATGGGACTGCGCATCGTGGCCGAAGGGATCGAGGACACCGCCACGCTCGAACTGCTCACTGAGCTGGGGTGTGACCTGGCTCAGGGTTTCTGCATCAGCCGGCCCAAGCTGGCCAGCGATCTGGCCCTCCGGTCCGACACCGATGAACGGGAGTCCACCCGGGCCTGATCCCGGTCCGGGGCAGGGGTCGACCGGACACCGTCGGCCAGTCAGTCCCGGCGGGACTCGGTGTCCTCTCCCGTCCCATGACGTCCGTTCGCCCGGCCCCCGTCCTTCACGTCATACAGGTGGGCTCGGCCACCGCGGGCACGTCCGGTCCTGGGGGCACCTCCTGGTTGTCGGCACGCGCGCCCGACAACTCAAGGGACGGACCCGAGACCTGGTGATGCCCTCTGATCCGGCCAGATCCCCGTTCACCCGTGCGGTGGTCTCCAGCCACCGGCGCGCAGGCCGGAAGTCCACCACCGGTCACCTGACCGGACGGTGCCCATTCCCGCCGACCGGCTTCAGCCCACTGGCGTGATGGTGACGGCGACCGTGGCGGCCCCGTCCACGTTGGTCACCGCCACGCGTCGGGCCCCTGGTGCCGATCGCACCGCACCCCCCACCACGCTGACCTGATAGCCGTGGGGATAGACGAGCGAGGTGGGCACGGCGATCACCGTCGGCGCGTCGATCCCGGCCTTCGGCACATAGAACAGGTGGAACTCCTTCGTGCCGGGGTCGAACGAGAACGACACCGGCGTGCCCGCCACGGCCTGGGGGTAGACCCGGCTGAGGGCACGCACTGTCGGGGAGAGCGATCCGTTCGCCTCCACCAGAGCCTCGGCCGAACTGCCGGTGGGGTCGTCGTAGTACTTCCACTGCCAGTAGGTCCATCCGAGCTGGAGCTCGTCGGCGATCTTGGTCAGCCGCTCCATCAGCGGCTCGCTGGTGGTCGCCCCGAACTCGCTCATGAACCAGGCCGGTCCCTCGGGCTGTTTGACCGTGGCGATGTCGGGTCGCTCCTCACTCCGCTCCTGCATGGTCCGCAGTTCCTGGTCGGCACATGCGTTGAGGTCGGTGGGGTTTCCCGTCACCCCACTCCGCAGGCCGCAGTAGTCGTGGAAGTTGAAGACCAGCCCGCTGAAGTCCATGGGACCGATGTCGTTGGGGTGGCCCGAACTGGTGAAGATGTCCGGCTCGAAGAAGACCAGCTTGTCCGGAGCCACCGACCGCATCGTGGCGATCAGTCCCGTCGTGGGGTCGCCGGGCGGGCAGGAGAGGACCGAGCCGTCGAGGATGCTGCGCCCGGGACGGGCCGCCCCGGTGTAGAGGCACTCCAGGCGAGCCGCCACCTCGGTCGATCCGGGTAGGAGCGTCTTGGTGAACGGTTCGTTGATGGGATCGAAACCCACCACCCAGGGGTTGGCGCTGAAGTAGGAGGCGACCAGCTTCCACGACCTGATGTACTCCCCCTGGAGGTCCCCCACCACGTCGTTGGTCCAGAAGTGCTTCACCGCGGAGATCAGCGCCGGGTCGTTGTACGTGTTCGACCAGCGGCCCGGCAGCGTGCCGATGGGGTGACCGTCGGTGCACACCGCCCAGGCCGGCGCGCCCTCGCCACCGAACTCGGAGCTGTAGACGTCCTCGTGCATGTCGAGCAGTGTGTAGATGTGGTATCTCCCCAACAGGTCGATCGTCCGGGCCACCCGGGCCAGATAGGCCGAGGCCACCGCGGGGTCGAACTGGTGGGGATCGCGGGGGGTACCTGGAGTGCACACCTCGGGACTGTTGGGCCCGAGGGTACCGGGCTCGATGCCCTGCCAGATTATCCCCAGGCGGACCACGTTGAAGCCCAGCGAGGCCATCCGGGCGGCGTCGGCGGCGGAGAAGTTCCACCGCGTTCCGGGATCGGCGTAGAGCTCGTAGGGAGCCCGCTTGTACACGGCATTGACGCCGCGGAGAAAGACGACCCGGCCGTGGCTGTCGGTGAGATAGGGCCCACCCCCCGCCGAGAGCGGCCCGGACACCACGGTGTCATCGGCGGGAAGCGGCGCCGGCCCGCTGCCCGATGGGGCTAGGTAGCCGATGACCACCCCGACCACGGCGATCAGGAGGGCGAGGCCGACGGCCAGTCGTCGGGTCGCCGACATTGGTGCATAGTACGGCGTGCACCACCGGATCGGGCCCATCCCTGTCGATCCCGATCGGGTGGTCCGCCCACGGAGGTGCTGACGTCAGCACCCGACCAGGAGGACACCGATGAGCGCCCCGAACCCCGCCGATACCGGCACCCCGGCACCCCCGGGGACGGCCCGCATCCTGGACGGCATCCGGGTCATCGACTGCTCCGAGGGTCTCGCCGGGCCAGTGGCCGCGCTGCTGCTGGCCGAGGCCGGGGCCGATGTGGTCAAAGTGGAGCGGCCGGAGGGGGACTCGGCCCGGTCCACCCCCGCCTTCCTCACGTGGAATCGGAGCAAGCGCTGCCTGGTGCTCGATCTGGAGTCCGCAGACGGACGGGCCGGTCTCCACGGCCTGCTCGCCGGGGCCGACGTCCTCATCCACGGATTCGGTCCGGTGTCGGCGACCAGGTTGGGGCTGAGCGACGCGGCGCTGGCCGAGTCCTGCCCCCGGTTGATCTCGGCGTCGGTGCTGGCCTGGCCGACCGGACACCCGAGCGCCGACAGTGCCGTCGACGATCTTCTGGTGAGTGCCCGCCTCGGCCTCTGTGACGAGCAGCAGGGCCACCGGGACGGCCCGGTCTTCCTGCGCGCCCCCGTGGGCAGTTGGTGCGCCGCCTACCTGGCCACCATCGGGATCCTCGCCCGACTGGTCCAGCGTGAGCGGGGTGGGGCGGACGGAGGGCCCGTCCGCACCAGCGTGGCCCAGGGAGCGCTACTGCCCACGATGATGCACTGGGCCCGGGCCGAGAGCCCCGGCTCCATGTTCGCGTTCGGCCTGCCGAAGGAGCTCCGACCCTCCCTCTTCCGCTGTGGGGACGGCAACTGGGTGCACCTCATGCGGTGTGCCGACACGGACTCTCCTCTCATGCGCCAGGGCCTGAGCTCGCTGGGCGCCGACGGCGTCGACCGCGCCAATGCGGCCTGTGCCGGCCTGACCATGCCCGGGTTCCCCAACTTCGGCGCCAACCAGGTCGTCCTCGACACACGACCCAGCAGCGAGTGGCTCGCCGACTTCTGGTCCCATGACATCCCGGCCCAGGTGGCCGCTCCGTTCGGCGCCGTTCTGGCCGACGACCAGGCCCGGCGGAACGGCTATGTCACCCGGGTGGAGGACCCCGACCGGGGCAGCCTGGTCCAGGCGGGGACCCCGTTCGCCACCCGGCCCCGGTCTCGTGTCACCGGCCCGGCTCCCTGGCTCGGCCAGCACACCGACGAGGTGCTCGGAGTCCTGCCCGCTTCGCCCCCGACCCCACTGGCCCCGTCCCCGGCCCGGTCGGTCCGATCCCCTCTGGAGGGGCTCCGGGTCCTCGACCTCGGCAACTTCCTGGCCGGGCCGCTCGGCCCGATGCTGATGGCCGACCTCGGGGCGGACGTGGTCAAAGTCGAGGCCACCACCGGTGACCAGATGCGCCCGATCCAGCGGGTCTTCGCCTCATGCCAGCGGGGCAAGCGCGGCGTGGCCCTCGACCTCAAGTCGCCCGACGCCCGACCGGCCCTCGAAGCCCTGATCCGCTGGGCCGATGTGGTCCACCACAACCTGCGCCTGCCGGCGGCCCGACGCCTCGGGATCGACCACGAACGCGTGGCGGCCATCAACCCCGAGGTCATCTACTGCCACGCCAGCTCCTACGGGCCCGTGGGCGACCGGGCCGACTGGCCCGGCTACGACCAGCTGTTCCAGGCGTCGGCCGGTTGGGAGGTGCTCGGCGCGGGCGAGGGGAACGATCCCATGTGGCTCCGGTTCGGGTTCATGGACCATCTCTGCGCCATGGCCTCGACGGTGGCCAGCCTGCTCGCCGTCTTCCACCGGGACCGCACCGGACGCGGCCAGGCCGTCACCGCCTCTCTGCTCGGCGCCGGCGTGCTGACCAACAGCGAGACCTATCTGGACGCATCCGGCCGACCGGCCCCGGTGGCCACCGTGGACCACGGGCAGACCGGCACCTCGCCCGGCCACCGGCTCTATCGGCTGGCCGACGGTTGGCTGGCCCTGTGTGCCCGCACCGACCGCGAAATGGACCTGACCTGCTCGGTCCTCGGCGCACCCGGAGCAGAAGCCCTCGAGACGGCGATGGCCGGGGCCGGGTGCGAACCCACCGTCGCTGCCCTCCAGGCGGTCGGTGTCCCGTGCGAGCCGGTCCGCTTCGACCAAGGCGAGTGCTTCCTCGACGATCCGCTGGCCCAACGCCTCGGGCTGGTCGCCTCGTACCCCCACGCCGAGTGGGGCCGCCTCGAACAGGTGGGAGCGCTGTGGGACTTCGGGGACCTCGAGGTGACGCTCGACCGGGCGCCACCGGCACTGGGACAGCACACGGTGGAGGTGCTCACCGAGGTGGGACTCGACGCGGACGCCATCGCCGGGCTCCAGCACCGGGGGGTGGTGGTGCAGGCCCCGTCAGCTACCGGCGGCTGATCCGGGCCCGCCCTCACCCGACAGTCCGGCGATCAACACGTTCACGTCGCCGAGCGACCGCAGGGTGTCGTTGAGGTGGGTGCAGGTGGAGGTGCCCCGGAACTCCCGTCGCACGTGATCCCGGAGTTCGGCAACCGGCATCCCCGACAGCCGAGTAGCACTGGCCAACGCCCCGGGGCACTCCACCCAGGGCAGGACATGGGCCCGGGCGCCGATGTCGAACACTCGACCCCCTGACCGGTCGACGGTGCCGGACACCGCGTACTCGTGCACGACCGCCTCGGAACCCGACTCGTCCATGTGGCTGTCGCGGAAATGGGCATCGAGGCGGTAGCCCCCGTCGGCACGCTCGGGAGCGGCGACATCCAGTCGCCGGCGCCGGCGCATGCCGTGCGGGGGCAGGGGATCCATGGCGTGCCAGGCCAGGGGGTCCTCGGGGTCGTCGAGCACGGGAGCTGGTGGCCCTGTCGGCACGGGAATCTCACCGGTGGACCGGATGGTCACCATCATGGTCCCGTCGTGGGCCCACCCGGCGCACAGGTCGTCCTGGGCCGCCATCATGCTCGCCGCCCCGGTCGCCGCCCCGGCCGCCGCCGCGGTGGCCTCCGGCCGGCGGGAACGGCTGAACACCCCGGCCCGCTGCAGGGCGTAGCCCGAGACCAAGGTGGCACCGGGCAAGTCGTCCAACAGCAGGTGGAGGAGCGTTCCCCCCGCCTGTTCCTCCGGGCACACCTGGTTCACCTTCGACCGGAATCCCGGACCCACCAGCGTCCCGAGCAGCCGGTCCAGACCGGGGGCGGGCGGCGAACAGTGGAGCTCCACGAGCTGTCGGCTCGACCCGTCGATGCGGGCCACGAACTCCACCTCGCCGAGGACCGAGGCAGCCAGATCGGGACCGGTACGGAGGTCCCGGGCCCGGGCGCTCACCACCGAGTCGCCCCCGAAGCCCTGGGGCCGTGCGGTGTCGATGCTGGACGTCCGCCGGACCGAGCCGGGCCTCCTCGGAATGGTGGTGCGTACAGGGTCGCTCGGCCCGGAGGCCTCGGGCAGGAACAACATCAGCGTTCCGATAGCCGCCGGCGGGCCGCCTGCGCCGACCCGGTCGGCGCGGTGCGTGGCCCACCGATCAATGGGCCGCTCGCTCGCTTCCGGTTCACGTCGTTGAACCCCCAGTGCTCGACCTCGTTCCCGGAACGGCCTGGACGGCCGTTCGGCCCGGGGTACTCTGCGCTCGAACACTACCGTTCGCCAGTCCTATGCCGACCACGTGGAGCTCCCGTTCGTCACCCCGGCCCCGGCATGGTCGCGGCGTCGTCGTAAGGCCCGGATCCGAGGGCCCTGGAACCATCGGCGCCGCGACTGACGGCGCCGCGACTGACAGCACGCCTGGTGCTCGAACGCCTGCACGCCGAACTCCCCGGTACACCGCTCTTCGCCGCCGAATACGGCATGGGCACTGACGACGACCACGTTCCGGCGCGGTACCTCGAACGAGGGCTGGCGGTGGACGGCGATGCCATCGCCAGGGGGATCGACGTGCGCGGCCTCTTCCACTGGACAACCGTGGACAACTACGAGTGGCTTCGCGGCTACGACGTCGCCTTCGGCCTCATCGACGACGATCGCGCCGTGAAGGACAGTGCCCTGGTCCTGCGGCGGGCGGCCCTGGCCTGCGCGCGTCCACGACCGGGCGCACTGGTCACCGCCATGACCGCCCGGCCGGCCCACGCCCCGCTCAGGCCGGACCGGCCCCCGAGGCGGCCAGGGCATCGGCCCGCTCCCGCAGCTGATTCTTGGCCACCTTGTCCAGTGTGGCCTTGGGGAACTCCTCGACCACGTAGACGGCCCGCGGCACCTTGAAATCGGCCAGGTTGGCGGCGCACTGCTCGATGATGGCCTTCTCCAGCCGGCTGTCGTCCTCGTCGGCGTTCGGACCCTTGACGATGAAGGCGACCGGGACCTCGTTCAGCATGGGATGGGACTGGGCCACCACCGCCACATCGGCCAGGCCCGGCACCTGGCGGCAGACGTCCTCCACTTCACGGGCGGAGACGTTCTCGCCCCCCACTTTGAGGACATCGCCGTCCCGGTCGCAGTAGACGAAGTTGCCGCCCTCAGCCAGGCGCACGATGTCGCCCGTCTTGAACCAGCCGTCCTCGGTGAAGCTCTTGGCCATGGCCTCGGGATTGTCGAAGTACTCATAGAAGAGCTGGATGCCGCGGGTACCTCGAACCCACAGCTCCCCGGGCTGGCCGTCGCGGCACACCTCGCCGGTGTCTCGATCCACCAGGAGCAGCTCATAGCCGGGGGTGGGCTTGCCCATCGATCCCTTGGGGACCATTCGGCCCGGGTTGTCGTTGGTGGCGTGGATGACCGTCTCGGTCATGCCGTAGGCGGGCACCACCCGGAAGCCGAGCCACTGCTCGAGTTCGGGCACGATCAAGCCGAACACACCCACCTTCACGGAGTGATCGGGGATGGGCTGGCCGGCTACGGCGTTGTAGACGAACGGTATGAGGGAGAGATGGGTGACCTTGTGCGTGGTCACCACCTCCCAGAACCTCGAGGACGAGAACTTGGGTTGGAGCACCACGGTCCCTCCAACCCCCAACGTGGTCCAGAACGACCAGCTCTGGGCGTTCACATGGAAGAAGGGGAGGAAGACCAGGTAGATGTCGTCATGGCCCATGGAGATGTTGGTGGGGCCGACCCTTCCGGCCCAGAGTGCGTTGGCGTGAGTGTGGACCACCGCCTTGGGCTGCGAGGTGGTGCCCGAGGTGAAGAGGATCCCCACCGGGGCCATGGGGTCGGGCTCTCGCTCTTCCAGATTCCCGGCGTCGCCCCGCAGGGTGTCGAACCGTTCGGTGCCCCCCAGCGCGGCGTCGGGCGACGCCGGCTCTCCGCTGTCGTCCTCGGTGACCACGATCCAACCCAGGTCGGGTCCCGACTCCCGCACCAGTCCCGCGAACTGGGGTTGAGTGACGGCACCGACGCACCCGGTCTTGGCGATGAAGAACTCCAGCTCGGCGCGCACGGAGCGGGTGTTGGTGGTGACACCCACCGCACCCACGGTGGCGCAGGCGTACCAGGCCAGCACCATTTCGGGGCAGTTGTCCGCGTGGATCAGCACCCGGTCCCCGACCGCCACCCCACGGGCGGTCAGCCCGACAGCGATCTGTCGAACCTCGAGCCAGAACTCTGCGTAGGTCCACCGGCGGGGCCCGCCACTCCGGGGCTCCCAGATGAGGAAGGTCTTGTCGGGCTGCGACTCGGACCAGTGGCGCAACAGCCACGGGATGTCCTGACCGGCGAACTGGAACGCGGCTGCCGATTGCTCGTCCATGCGATGCCTCTCTTCTGCGACCGATTCTCGGATGAACGCGTCCGGGCGGACCGCCCTACGCTCCACCGTTCCTACCATCCGCGCGCCCGGGCCCACCACGTCGGCCGGTAGGCCCCGGTCACCGGGGCCGAGCCAGGCGCCGGCCCCCATCGGTCCCGTCCGGCGCCGATCCTCGCCATGACAGGGCCCTCAGCTGGGAGTTAACATCGTGGAAACACGAGAAACCGGGGGCCGTCGCTTCAGCCGGGGCCTCCTTGAACCGAAATGACCTACATGTTCCGCCAGCTGCTCGTAGCCATCGATGACACGGCCTCGGCCCCGGTCACCCTCAGTTTCGCCACCGCACTGGCCCGAGGCGAGGGATCCGCCCTGCATGTGCTCCACGCCAACCGGGTTGTGGTCGGCGGTCGGGGCACCACCGAGCTCACCGATGTTGAGGCCATCGCCCTGGTCGACACCGCCGTCCTCCAGCTTCTCGAGGCCGGCGTCGACGCCACCGGGACGGTGTGCCGGGCCACCAGCTACTCCATCGGCCAGGTGATTGCCGAGGAGGCCCGGTCCCGGCAGTGTGACGCCATCGTCATCGGATCCCACCGGCCGACCCGGAGGTCACGCCTGGCCCACCCGTTCGGGCGCGGCGCCCGAGAACGGATCATCCGGCACTCCACGCTTCCCGTGCTCACCGCTCCGGCCCCCCTCCAGGTCCCCGGGGGTCGCCGCCGCGGCGCCAGCGGCATCCGATCCGTGCGACCGTCGCGGTCCGCCGTCACCCGCTGAGCCACCCCGGCTCGGAGGGACGCGCCACCGGCCATCCCTTCCGTCCGATCCCTTCCGTCCCGGCCCGACCGGTCCGCCCGGCGTGGACCGGACCGTCAGGCGGGCCGGGCCGTTGACGCTGGTCGCATGGGCGTGGTACGACGCTGGGCCATGGAGGACAGGATCACCCCCGGGCTCTACCTGGAGATGACCGGGTGCCCGCTGGAGGACTACGTGGACCACCGCGTCGATGCAGTCCTCGGACGGGACGGCGCCGATCGGGCCACCTGGTGGCGCAACGTCAACCGGGATCGCACCGACCTGCCCCGGACGCTGCCCGAATTCGACTACCTCGCCGTCTACGAGGTCGACGAACGCTTCGAGGCCCCGGTGACCCCGCCTGGGGTGAGCGGCCTCCTGTTCCGCCACTATCCCCGACCCGGACAGGGCCGCATCACCGGTCGCCCCACGCTCGGCCTGTCCCTCGTCCTCATCTCCCCCACCGAGCCCGACCGGGCCCAGGAACTGCGGGACTGGGGTGATTTCGTCCACATCCGGGCCATCGCCGAGGCCGCCGTGCCCGGCTACACGATGATCACGCCCTACGAGAACGCCACCGGCGCCGATCCGCGCTATCTGCACTGCTACGAGATGGACACCGATCGTCCCGAAGAGGCCTTCCGGTCCATGACGCCCCTGGTGGAGCGGCTGCTCAACGTCGGCGGCACGCCCATGGCCGAGTCCGAGGACGCCTCTCGGGCCGACCAGTTGGCAGCGGCACCCGAGGGATTCACCGAGGCCTTCCGCGCCTGGGGCTTCCATCGGGCACTCCGGATCGACTACGTGAACTCGTTCGTGCGCATCGGTGAGCGGATCTGACCGGAGACGGCGCTGAGCAGCGAATTACTCGCACCGTTACGATGACATTGTGCCGCAGGACCCCTCCCCGATCAGCACGGTGACCGGGGGTAGTGGACCGTGCAGCTGATCACCCTGGGCACCGGGAGTCCCCTCCCCGACCCCTCCCGCGCCGGGCCGGCCACGCTGGTGCGGGCCGGGGGCCGTGACTTCCTCTTCGACTGCGGACGCGGGGTGCTGATGCGGGCGGCGGCGGCTGGCACGGGTCCCGTGGCCTTGGCCGCCGTGTTCCTCACCCACCTCCACAGCGACCACACGACCGATCTCAATGACATCATCACCATGCGGTGGGTCGGATCACTCGAGCCCAATCCGCTACCCCTCGTCGGGCCGCCGGGGACGCAGGGGCTGGCCGACCGGACACTGGCCATGCTGTCCGACGACATCGGCTACCGGCTGGCCCATCACGACGACCTGAGCTGGGAGCCGGCCTGCACGGTGTCCGAGGTCAGCGACGGCGTGGCCTACGACGACGGAACCGTCCGGATCGTGGCCGCCCCCACCGACCATGCTCCCGTTCAGCCGACCGTGGGCTACCGGATTGAGGCCGAAGGGACGACGGTGGTCATCGCCGGCGACACGGTGCCCGGCCCGGGGCTCGACCGCCTCTGTTCCGGCGCCGACGTCTACGTCCAGACCGTCGTCCGGAGATCGCTCATCGAGCCCATCCCCTTTGCCCGTCTGCAGGACATCCTCGACTACCACTCGTCTATTGAGGATGCTGCGGCCACGGCCTCGCGCGCCGGTGTGGGCACGCTGGTCCTCACCCATCTCGTCCCGGCGCCGGCGCCGGGTTCGGAGCCCGAGTGGGAGGCCGAGGCCCGTGCCGGGTTCGCCGGGGCCGTCGTGGTGGCCCACGACCTGTGGCAACTCGATCTCTGATCCGACCGGTCCCGCCCCGGTTCCACCAACCACCCGTCCGGGGTCGAGCCGTCGTACGATCCCACCATGTCCGCCGCACGCGATGCCGTCATCGCCGACATACACCGCCTCATGGCCTCAGGCCAGGAACTCCGTGACCAGTTGTTGGAGAGCTGGAACGGCTTCGCCGTCGGCCTCGACCTCCTGGAGCAGGGCACTCCGCTGAGCGAGGCGCTGACCGATCTCCACACCGCGGAGCGCCGGGTGCACATGACCGAACGGCTGGCCGAGTTCGACGAGTGCCGGCATCGGCTGCGGATCTCCATCACGGCCGCCGGGCTCGAGGAGGGTATGAGCATCGGGGACATCGGCCGGGCCTTCGGTGTGTCCCGCCAGTTGGCCGCCCGCTTCGCCAAGGAGGTCCGCAGTCAGTTCGAACTGGCTGAGCCCCCGACCACTACGGCTCGCTGACCGTCCAGCCCCGACGTCGGAGTTCGGCGGCGAGTTGTCCGGCCGGGATGGCCGTCAGCGATCGACCGGCTGCCGTGGGCCGGGCCGCCGGTCGACGGGTGGCCACGGGCGACGGATCCACCTCCGGTTTCCGGTCCCCGGGCGACCCCGACAGGTGGGGCTCGCTCGGGAGCGCGTCGTTCTGGAGCCGATCGATGAAGGCGTCGGCCTCGTCCCTGGTGAACTTCCCCCCGGCCTGGCGTTGGTTGAATCCCATCGGTCCCCGGGCGTCACGGAAGTCGACGTGCCCGGCCTGGTGGAGCAGCTCGATCAGCTCCTGTACCTGCCTTCCGGTGGCCGGTGGGCCAGCCTGCTGTCCGAACGCCATCCCCCGAGTCTCCCCGATGGGGGCACCGGGATCGACCATCTCCCCTCACGGCCAGCGTGCAGACGGAATCGGCGCCCGCCACCGGCCGGGCGCGGCGTCCACCCCCGGCGCCCGCCACCACCGGCGACGCCCGCGGCGGACCCCGTGACCACCGGGTCGGGTGCGTCGACCAGACCGGTTACGTCGGGACGGCCGTCACGCCAGATATGTGACGTCTCCGTCAGAGGTGATCTCGAAGCACTCGAAGCCCGCCGTGACGTGGGGATCATCGGCGGCCAGGGCCACGGCGATCTTCTGGCCGCTGTTGCGCATCACGTCCATCACCAGCTCGACCGCCTGGGCCGGCGTGTAGAACCGGTGCACCTGGACCACCAACGCCCGGCCGATGGTTCCCGGACCGGTGATGACGGCGTCCGTGAGCCGTAGGGCCACCTTCCTGGCCTCGGTGAGATCGCTCGTCTCGTAGCCTTCGGTGCAGTCGAGGAGAGCCTCGTCGGCCCCGCTGTCAAGGGCACGGGACGACCGCGTGGACTGACAGAGCCGGCAGTTGTGCTGACGGGCTCCCCGTAGCCGCACCAGCTCCGTGGTCACCGGGTCGATGGAGTCGAGCAGTGCCACCGACCGGGACAGCCGGTCGAACCCGTCCAGCACAGTCATGCCCGTGATGGACCCGGGCTCCGAGTGGCGGTGGTCGGCCACGTGATCGGCTCCGAAGGTCGGATCGTCGGGAAACAGTCGGTCCAGCACCATCGTCACCCGGCGGCCGTAGTCCAGGACGAACAGAGCCACGACGAGGTCGAACATTGGTGTCGGTCCGAGCGCGGCGCGCAGGTCGGCGCGGAGGCCTTCGTCGATGCCGGCCACGTCGATCACGAACTGCTCGGCGAATCCCAGGACGACCCTGTCGTCGTCGGAGAACAGGGGCGAGCTCGGCCACTGCGACAGTTGTCCGCGCCGCTCGGCATCGACGGGTGGGCCGGGTGCCGTCCCCGCCCAGGGGACGGGAGCGTCTCCCAACAGCTGTGCGATGCGCAGGTCCACCAGAGCCGATCGTCCGGCGGGTGACACCGCACCCACGTCAGCTCGAAGTCGGGCCAGTCCCGCCCCGACCTCGGGCGCCAGGCGGCTCAGTGGGTCGCTGGGCATGGGCGGGGGTGGCACGACAGGTCGGAGCGCACCGCGGTGACCGTAATCTCAGCGGTCAGGTCGGTCAAAGCACCCACGCCGGTGCTGGCCTAGAGCCTGACGATCACCTTGCCGGTGTTGCCTCCGTTGAACAGCAGGTTGAGGGCGTCGCCGGCGTGGTCGAGTCCGTCCACCAGGTGCTCTCGGTGCTGGATCCTTCCTTCCATCACCCAGCCGGCCATGCGGATCTGGGCCTCGGGGAACCGGTCCAGGTAGTCGAGGATCAAGAACCCTTCCATACGTGCTCGCTTGACGATGAGGTTGAGGTAGTTCCGAGGTCCCACAGGTTGATCCTCGTTGTACTGCGAGATGGCACCGCACAGGACGACCCGGGCCTTCATGGACAGGCGGGCCAGACAGTGGTCTAGGATCTCCCCGCCTACGTTGTCGAAGTACACGTCGATGCCGTCGGGACACGTGGCCCGCAAACGCTTCCCCACATCATCGTCCCGGTAGTTGATGGCATGGTCGAACCCCAACTCGTCGGTGAGCCAGGCACACTTCTCGGCCGAGCCGGCGATGCCCACCACCGTGCCCGCACCCTCGATACGGGCCAACTGGCCCACCACCGAGCCGGTGGCGCCGGCTGCCCCCGAGACCACCACCGTGTCTCCGGGCCTCGGTTGGCCAATGTCGAACAGACCGAAGTACGCGGTCATCCCGGTCACGCCGAGGACACCGATGGCCACGGTGGGATCAACGCCCGGAGGCAGCACCGTCAGCGTCCCCTCGCCCTCGTCGGCCAGGGCGTACTCCTGCCAGCCGAGCATGCCGAAGACCAGGTCTCCGAGCTGGTAGCTGTCGGTCCTCGTGGCCACCACCTCGCCCACCCCCCCGCTGCGCACCACGTCGCCGATGCCGATCGGGGGGAGGTACCCCGGTGCGTCGTCCATCCAGGTGCGGATGGTGGGATCGATGGACAGATAGCGGACCCGGATCAGAGCCTGGCCCTCCCCCGGTTCCGGCACCGGAGCCGAGTCATCGAGACGGAGGTTCCCCTCGTTCACCAAACCCCGCGGTCGGGAGGTGAGGAGCATGCGTCGGAAGGTATCGGTCACAGGAGGCATTCAAGCAGAGGGGCGGGTGCGGTGCCCCGGAGACCGGCGACCGCTAGCGATGGGATCCCCGAGTGGACCGGTCCGAATCGATCAGTCCACGGTCACGGCCGCTCGAAGTAACGCCGCGGGTTGTCCACCAGCATGGTCCTGATCTCGTCCTGGCTCACCCCCCGCTCCCCCAGGGCCGGGACGACGTCGGACAGGATGTGTTCATAGTTCCAGTTGGGGGCGTATCTGGCCATCAGCCCTTCGGGGAACCAGTCGATGTAGCACGAGGCGTCCTGGGACAGGACAAGACGGTCGGCGTAGCCGAGCCGACACAGCTGGGCCACGGTGTCCACCCGCCGCTCGAAGGGCAGGATGGCATCGAGGCCGAAGCGGTCCATGCCCAGCACGGAGCCGCGGTCGGCCAACCCCGTCAGATAGCCGATGTCGTCGGTGTCGCCACAGTGGCCGATCACCACGCGGGTGAGATCCACCCCCTCGTCCGCCAGTATCCGCTGGGTGGTCGTGCCACCCTGATTGTGGACGCTGGTGTGCACGGTGATCGGGGCACCGGTGGCCACGTGGGCCTGGGCCACGGCCCGCATCACCCGCTCCACGCCGGGCGTCAGTCCCGGCTCGTCGATGGCGCATTTGAGGAACGCCGCCTTCACCGACGTACCGGCGATGCCTTCGGTGATGTCCCGCACGAAGAGGTCGACCATGGGCTCACCCCCGCCCATCGGGGTGCCCGGTCCGGAGTAGTGGAAGGCAAAAGGGACGTCGTTGTAGGTGTAGAGGCCGGTGGCCACCACGATATGGATGTCCACCTCACCGTTGATCCGTTCGATGCGGGGGATGTAGCGCCCGAGGCCCACCACGGTGGGGTCGACGATGGTGTCGATCCCGAGGGCCTTGACCCGGGCCAGACGGGTCACGGCGTCCTCGACCCGGAACTCCTCGTCCCAGCCGGCCGGGTAGTTGGCCAGCATGTCCGGGGTCAGGACGAAGACGTGCTCATGCATCAACGTCGTGCCGAGATCGCTCGTTTCAACCGGTCCCCGCACCGTCTCCACGGTCGGCATGGCACCCTCCCTGGCGTCGGTTCCGGCAGGGCCGTCGCCCTCCCGGCCGGACACAAGACGCACCGAGCATGGCACAACCGGGGCTCCTCCCACTACCGTCATCCCCTGGGCCGGTCGCCGCATCGGCGCCACCCGGGGGAGACGATGACCGACACCACGCTGACCACACCCACCCATCAGGTACTCGACGAGCTCCAGGAATGGCTGGAGGCCCAGTGGGACCCCGAGCTGACCGTGGGAACCTGGTGGGAACGGCTGGGCCTGGCCGGCTGGTCCGCCCCTGCGCTGCCCACCACCGCCTACGGCCGGGGGCTCAGCCGCAACGACGCCCTCCTGGTCGCCCAAGCCATCGCCGACTTCGGTGCCCTCGGGGCCCCGAACGGTCTCGGTCTGCTTCTCGCCGCCCCGACCATCGCCACCCACGGCACCCAGACCCAGATCGACCGCTACGTGCGGGCCATCGTCACCGGTCAGGAGTCGTGGTGTCAGCTGTTCTCCGAACCGTCGGCCGGATCGGATCTGGCCGGCCTGCAGACGAGGGCGGTCCGGGACGGCGACGAGTGGATCGTCAACGGCCAGAAGGTGTGGACCTCCAACGGCCAGAAGGCCAACATGGGCATGCTCCTGGCCCGCACCGATCCCGGAGTGCCCAAGCACCAGGGCATCACCTACTTCGCCTGTCCCATGGTGCAGTCCGGCATCGACATTCGACCGCTCCGCGAGATGACCGGTCGGGCCCTGTTCAACGAGGTGTTCCTGACCGACGCCCGAGTGCCGGCCGATGCCCTGATCGGTGAGGTCAACCACGGATGGGCCGTGGCCAACACCACGCTGGCCAACGAGCGGGCCGGTCTCGGCTCGGGAGGTGGTAGCGGGGCCGGTGGGATCGCCATCCCGGGCACGGTCGGCGGCGACCTGGACCGAAGGGCCGGGGAGTTCGTAGCGGCCCCGGCCGGCGCGGGTGGCTCGGAACACCCGAGCTCGGCGGCCCGCGAGACCACCATGCTCCAGGCCATGCGGGGTGGAGTCGGGCTCTTCGCCGATCTGGCCAAGCGCAACGGAACCGCCTCGGATCCCCTGGTCCGCCAGTCCCTGGTTCGCCTCTACACCTGGGGGGAGCTAGGACGCATGAACGGGCTGCGCCTGAAAGCGGTGAAGGAGGCCGGAGGCGACATCCCGGGTATGCCCAACATCGCCAAACTCTCCATGAGCCACATCATGCGGCTCTCCCGTGACCTGGGCATGAACATCGCCGGGGCCTCGGGGATGCTCCACGCCTACGACATGCAGGGTCGGGAGGCCATTGCCCGGGCCACCGGGGAGCCCAGCCTGCCCGTCATCACCGAGTTGGCCCTGCTCGCCCAGGCCCCCTCCATCTACGGTGGGACCGACCAGGTCCAACGCAACATCATCGGCGAGCGGGTCCTCGGCCTACCCAAGGAGCCCAACCATGACCGGACCACACCCTTCTCCGAACTGCCGAAGAACGTCTGAAGGCACGACCGGTGCCGCCCGGACGCGCCTTCCGTCCGGAGACGGCACGGCCGTTCCCCGGTGGGACCGTGCTACAACACGTCAGTCCGAAACGTACCAAGCCTGCGCTGAAGACATCACCGCAGTGAACCGATCATCACAAGGAGCAGAACCATGGCCGGCATCAACGAGGGACGGGTGGTCGTCATCACCGGGGCGGGACGGGGCATCGGTCGCGCCCACGCCATCGAGTTCGCCAGCCAGGGCGCCAAGATCGTGGTCAACGACCTCGGCGCCGAAGTGGACGGCAGCGGCCGGTCCGAAGGCCCTGCCGGTGAGGTGGTCGACGAGATCAAGGCCATGGGCGGTGAGGCCGTAGCCAACGGCGATGACGTCTCCGACGTCGAAGGGGCACAGCGCCTGATCGCCACGGCCATCGACACCTTCGGCGGTCTCGACGTCCTGGTCAACAACGCGGGCATCCTCCGTGACCGCATGTTGGTCAACATGACCGTGGACGAATGGGACGCAGTCATCCGGGTCCACCTGCGCGGCACCTTCGCGCCGATGCGGGCGGCCGTCGAGTTCTGGCGTAACCGGACCAAAGCCGGGGAGACCAATGACGCCCGCATCATCAACACCACCTCACCGTCGGGCATCTACGGGAATGTGGGCCAGACCAACTACGGGGCGGCCAAGGCCGGCATCGCCTCGCTCACCGTCATCGCCGCCATGGAGCTGGGGCGCTACGGCGTCACGGTGAACGCCATCGCCCCGGCCGCCCTCACCCGGATGACCGAGAACCTGGGCGGTGGGTTCGACGCCACGGCCAAGCCCGACCAGTTCGACGTCAACAACCCCGACAACATCGCACCCCTGGTGGTGTGGCTCGGGAGCCCCGAGTCGAAGGACATCACTGGGCGGGTGTTCAACGTCTTCGGCGGGCACATCAGCGTGGCCGAGGGCTGGGTGGCCGGACCCGGTGCCGACAAGGGCGACCGGTGGGACAGCGCCGAACTGGGATCGGTCATCCCCGACCTGGTGGCCAAGGCGGCGCCCAACGCCAACATGCTGGGGCGTCGCGACTGACGGGTCGACCGGGCCATCGCTGACCGGAGCTGGTCCCGACGGACGGCCCCTTCCTGCTGCTTCGGCACCGGTCGGAGTGGGTGAAGCCCTCGGGGTTCGACCCGCCTGGGCGTCCGACCCTGTGGGAGGGCACCGCGGCCGGAGCCGGTAATCCGGGTGCGGCGCCGTCGACCCGTGGCCGATCGGCTACTCCGACGGCTTGGCCTCGGGTCGCCACGACGTGAGGAGGAGGAGGGCGGTCCCACCGACCCCGGCCACCACGGCGATGAGCAGTCCCTTCCAACCCCACAGGTTGGTGAGTCCGGCGGCATTGTCGATGCTCCACCCACCCGGTCCCACCGCGGCCAGCAGCAGTCCCGAGACGGTCAGCACCATCACGTACTCCCAGCCCTCGCCGGGACGGAAGATGAAGAACCCGTTCTTCAGGTGGTTGGTGATCCAGGCCACCAGCATCACGCCGACCACGCCGGCCCCCCCGAACGCCGTCAGCAGCCCCAGTACCAGCAGCGCGCCGGCGCCGATCTCGGTGATGCTGGCCACCCAGGCATGCACGATCCCCGGCTTCATGCCCAGGCTCTCGAACCAACGGCCGGTCCCCTCGATCTTCCCTCCCCCGAAGATGTGGTTGACCCCGTGGGCGATGAACACCGCCCCGATGGCACATCGGAAGATCAGGAGAGCAAGATCGACGGCGTGGACATTGGCCATGGTGGTGAGCTCCGTCTGCGCGATGGCAACGAGGGTGGGACGGCGGGTCTTCGGCGATGCAGGTCACAATGTAGGGAGTGCCCACCGGCGACGCAATCGGATACCGACATCGGGTCCCTCCTCCACGGCGCGGCACCCCGGTCCGACCTTTTCCGGCTGGACCCGCCGGTCGGACGGGGTCCGATCTGCGGTAACTCGCCTCTCCCCTCATGAGACGGATCCTGTCGGGACAGATACCCGGGAGCGCCCGGCGAGGGCGGGACCCCAGGGTAGGGGCCGGATTGCCTCCTATACTCACCATCTTGAACGGGCCGGGGCATGATCTGGGCCCTCCACAACGGGGGGCAGGCGACCGGCTCCCGACGGCGAAGTGATGTGATGAGCCAAACGAGCAAGTGGCAGGAACGCACCGTCGAGCACTCGTTGAAGGACGCGCGCCAAAAAGCCATCTCCCGGGGCGGCAAGTTCATCCGCGCCGCCAGCGAGCTCATCCGCAAGACCGGCAAGGCCGACTTCACGGTCCAGGACGTGGTGGAGACCTCGGGCATGTCCCTCCGCTCCTTCTACCAGTACTTCGCCACCAAGGACGATCTCCTCCTGGCCCTGGTGGAGGAGGCCGTCGGCGACTACGTGGCCGACATCCGGGCCCGCATCGAGCCGGAGACCGACCCCGTGGCCATGCTGCAGGTGCTGGTCAAGACCATGTTCAGCGCCGCCGACCTGTCCAGCTCGTCGTCGAGGGGCATGGTGCTGTTCTCGTGGCACTTGGCCGACACGCGCACCGAGGAGTTCTCGGCCATCTTCAGCCCCCAGGTCACCATGGTGGCCGAGATCCTCGAGGCCGGGGTAGCCACCGGGGTGTTCCGGGACGACATCGAGGTGCCCGTCCTGGCCGGTCTGGTCATGCACACCGTGGTGTCGGTGATGGACATGCGGATCCTCGGGGTCCAGATGTCGCCGCGCTTCATCGACGAGGACGACCTGGTCCGGTTCTGCCTGGCCGGGGTGATGGCCACCGACACCCCCGGCTGAGCCTCGGCCTCCGCGTTCGGGACCAGGCCGTCGGGGGCGGGCGGGACCGAGGTCGCTGCAGAAACGATACTCTTCAGTGGTGCGAACTACCTTCTCGACCCACGGCCGGAGAGCCCGTCGGCTCCCCCCGGCCCACGAGGACCGCTCCAGTGACTGACCTCGCCGATGCTCCGACCCTCGGAGCCACGACATCCGGGGCCGACCCGGCCGGCGCGTTCCGGTCCGAGCTCCGGGTATGGCTGCAGCGGGAGCTGACCGATGATGTCATCCGTCTGGGCCTCGGGATGCCCGAGGATGGTGATCTGCGTGCCTATCGAGCGTGGAACAACCGACTCGCCGATGCCGGCTGGGCGGCTCCGGCGTGGCCCACCGAACACGGGGGACGCGACGCCGGGATCGACGAGCAGCTGGCCTATCTCGAAGAGATGAGCGCCCGGTCCGCGCCGGGCCCCATCAACACCATCGGGGTGGCCAACATCGCTCCAGCCATCATGGCCTACGGCACGCCGGAGCAGAAGGAGCGCTTCCTCCGGCCCCTGCTGCGGGGGGACGAGATCTGGTCCCAGGGCATGTCCGAGCCCGACGCGGGTTCGGACCTGGCCTCACTGCGGACCCGCGCCGAGGTCGACGGGGACCATTTCGTCATCAACGGCCAGAAGACCTGGAACAGCCTGGGTTCCATCGCCGACTGGTGCCAGCTGTACGTCCGTACCGATCCTGACGTACCCAAGCACAAGGGAATCAGCTGTTTCCTGGTCGATCTGCGCACGCCGGGCATCGAGATCCGACCGGTCCGCACCATCACCGGGGAGCGGACCTTCAGTGAGCTCTACTTCACCGACGTCCAGGTCCCGGCCACCGCGGCGCTCGGACCCATCGACGGTGGATGGACCGTGGCCATGACCACCCTGAGCTTCGAGCGCGCCGGGGTGGCCAAGCTCCACCTCGGGCTGTCCAAAAAGTTGGACCGCCTGCTGGCCGACCCCCGGGCCGCCGGTGCCCTGGCCGATCCCAGGCTCCGGGACCGGGTGGCGTCGGTGTACTCGGACATCGCCTGCATGCGGTGGATGACCAACCGGTCCCTGGCCCGCATGCGCAGCGGCCAGCCCACCGGGGCCGACGGCAGTATGACCAAGCTGGCCTGGGGCCGCGCCGAGCAGAAGCTGTCGGCGCTGGCCCTCGACGTACTCGGGATGGGTGCCACGGTCGACTGGTGGGCCACCAATCTTGCCGCGTCCCGCCAGACCACCATCGCCGGGGGCACCACCGAGATCAATCTCAACATCGTGGCCGAGATGGGACTGGGGCTCCCTCGAGAGCCCCGGGTGAAGTAGCCCGGGCACCCGTGGGGCAGCCGCCAGGGGACGGGTCGGCCGACCACTGACCCGGGTCGGTGAGCTTGGGTACACTCCGGTGATGCGGGTAATCGTCGACTACGACCTCTGTGAATCCAACGCCCTGTGCATGGCGGCCGCCCCCGAGGTGTTCGAGGTCCGGGACGACGACTTCTTGTACGTCCTGGACGAGGAGCCACCCGAGGCGTTACGGGAGAAGGTCACCGCCGCGGCCAAAGCCTGCCCCAAGGTGGCCATCACCATCGAGGGCTGATACCGCCTTCTGGTCGGGGCGAGGTCGATCCCGACCGCCGGGACGGCCCGGTCGGTGAGGCCCCCGGGCAGTTACCATGGCACTACGCGTGGGGAGTGCTGATGAATCACCTTCGACAGATCAAGAAGCAGACGAGCGGTCTGCTGGCGGGCCTGGGTACCAGCCCCGACGAGGTGGCCGGGTCCCTACTGGCCAGCGGCGTGCGGGGCGTGCCGAGGGACAACCACTCCTGTGCGGTGGCGCAGTACGTGTCGGCCGTGGTGGGATCGGAGCCGTCGGTCCGTTCGGTCACCGTGGGGCCGTGCTCGATGATGATCAGCCTGGTGCACCCGGCGGACAATCGCCCGGCGGGCCGGCTGCAGGTGCAGTTGCCCAAGCCGGTGCGTGACTTCGTGGCCGCCTTCGACGCACGCCGGTACCCCCTGGTCACCGAGGGACCGCCGTCGGACCACCCGGTGCCGTCGGCGTCCCTTCGCTGACCACCCCGGAACGGACCGGACCGTCTGAACCGGCGTCCCCGGCGGGAGCGGATCCTCAGGTGACCCGGTGCACCGGGACGCTGGCATAGCCGGCCACGTTGGACATGGTCACCCGGGTGCAGTTCGCTTCGTCGACTTCGAAGGCCGGCCACCGTTTGGCCAGCTCCTCGAGGGCGATGCGGCTCTCCATGCGGGCCAGCGCGGCACCGAGGCAGCTGTGGATCCCGTACCCGAACCCGATGGCCAGGCTGAGGGGTCGCCCGATGTCGAAGGCGTCGGGACGATCGTAGAAACGCTCGTCACGACAGGCTGAGCCCGTGACCAGCAGGGTCGGGAAGCCGGCCTTTACTGTGCCCCCGCTCAGCACGGCATCCTGGGTGCAGAAGCGGCCCTGGTACTGCGACGGCGGATAGTACCGGAGTGTCTCCTCCACCGCCCCGGGGATCACGCCGGGATCGTCGAGCACCTTCTGCCACTGGTCGGGGTTCCGGTGGAACAGCACGCCGGCGTTGCCGACCAGTTTGGTCACCGTCTCGGCCCCCGCCCCCCCCAGCAGTGCGGTGAAGCCGGCGATCTCCTCGTCGGTGAGCCGGGTCACCTGTCCGTCGCCCCGGTCCACCTCGGCCTTGATCAGCCGGCCGATCATGTCGTCGCCGGGATCGGCCCGCTTCGCTCCGGTCAACTCCCAGAAGTAGGCCCCGAACTCGGAACCGGCCGCCGAGCCCTCGGGCGTCGGGTCCATCTGGCCGGGTTCGCGGTGGAGCATGACGTCAAGCAGGTGCCGGAGTCGCTGGCGCTCGCCCTCGGGGACCCCGAGCATGCGGCAGATGACCTCCACCGGGAACGGCCCGCTGAAGTCCCTGACCAGGTCGAAGTGGTCGGCCTCGTCGAACGGCTCGAGGAATGAGGTGATCACCTCGCGGACCATGGGTTCGAGGGAGGCCACCGCCCGCGGCGTGAACACCCGGCTCACCAGGGCCCGCATCCGGTCGTGTTCGGGCGGGTCCATCATGATCATGGAGCGGTACAGCTCGATCAGTTTGGGGTCCTTGGTCAGCATGGAGAGGTCCACACCGTGGGTGCTGGTGAAGGTGGGCCAGTCCTTGTGGGCGGTGCACACGTCGTCGTAGAGGAAGAGGGCGTAGAAGCCGTACTCCTCGTTGAAGTACACCGGAGCCTCGTCGCGCATCTGGCGATAGATCTCGGTCGGGTCGGTGAAGAACTCGGTGGAGAACGGATCGAACTCGACCGGTGGCCTGCTCAGTGTGGTGTCGGACATGCTGGCTCTCCCCGGATCGTGCCGAACCGTGACGTAGGTGGTCTGCCGGCATGGTATCGGCTGCCGGTCGCGCCGGGTCGATGGCTCCCGACGCCCGGAGTCGACGCGGCGGTCCGAGGCGGGACGGTCACGCCGGCATCCCCGACCCGGGACGGCCCGCGGCCCGGGGGTGGACCGAACCGCCCTCAGCCACCGCCGGCCTCCCGCGTGCCGTCGGGCAAGGCGCGGCGAGACGTGAACAACCAGCGGCCGTCGCGCTCCTCGTAGGTGTCGATGTAGCGGCCCCAGTGGTCGAGTCCGTGCGCCATGAGTACGGCGAAGTAGCTCCGACCGGTGGCGTGGGTCCGGTCGGCGAGGTCGATCTGGTGGGTGGCGGTGAAGTGCCGGACATGACGCGGTCGGCCTCCCGGCCCCGCAGCTGCTCCGGGAACCGCCCCCGGGTCACCGGGCGGTCGGGCCGCGGCCGCCTCGGCATCCCACCGGTCCCGGGTACCCGTGAAGATGGTGGCGATGGCGTCATGGCCCTCATAGCGTCGGACGTCCCCGTCGGCGGTGACGATCTCCATGGTGGCATCTTCGGCGAACAACGCCAGCACCTGGGCGAACCGTCCGGCGTCCCCGTTGGCGTTGTAGCGGGCCACGAGGTCGCGGATCGACTCCCGAGCCGACAGTTCCCACACCTCCACCCGACCGGGCCCTACTCCTCGATGGCGATGCAGCGCTCCGGGCAGTTCTGGACGGCCAACCACGCCTGGCTCTCCAGGCCGTCGGGCACCTCGGCGGCCAATAGGACGCTGTGCCCCTCGTCGTCGGTGTCGAACAGTTCGGGGGCAAGGGTGTAGCACCGACCGTGGCCGGTGCAGAGGTCGGAGTTGAGGACGATGTGCACGGCCGGTCAGCCTACTCCGCCACCCCGTCGGCGGGCTGGGCCGGAACGCCCGGTGGTGACGATCATGACGGCGCCGCCACCGGGTACGCCGAGATGTCGGGCAGGATCTCCTCGGCGAACCGGGTGATGCCCTCGACCGCGTCCTTGGTGCTCCGGAACGGTTTGACCAGGGCCCGGGCCACGCCGGCGTCGGCATAGGCCTTCAGTTCGTCGAGTGCCAGTCCACGGGCCCCGAGGGTGATCTCCACCGCCCCGCTCCTGCCGGCCTCGGCACGCACCCGGGCCAGGTGCGCGGCACGCTCGGGAATCTGTTCGACGGTGTGGTTCATGGGGATCCACCCGTCGCCGAGCAGCGCGGCCCGCCGGAGGGCGGCGGGACCGTCGCCGCCGATGTGCAGGCTGGGCCAGGGCGCCTGGACGGGTTTGGGCTCGAACATGACCGGGCCGAAGTCGAAGAACTCCCCGTGGTGCTCGATCACCTCCTCGCTCCAGAGGGACCGGCACACCTCGATGGCCTCGTCCACCCGGCGGCCCCGCGAGGCGAAGTCGAGACCGACCGCATCCCACTCGGCCTCCAGCCAACTGGCCCCGATCCCGAACTCCACCCGACCCCGGGAGAGCATGTCCAGAGTGGCGACGGAGCGGGCCACGGTGAAGGGATGGCGCAGCCCGATGTTGTAGACCTGGGTCCCGAAGTGGATCTGGTCGGTTTTGGCGGCCAGGAAGCCCAGATAGGCGAAGACGTCGAAGATGGGCACGTCCGGCGGAATGGGCGGATGGTCCGACCCGGCGAACGGACTGCCCTCGGACTGTACGGGGATGACCAGGTGCTCGGGCATCCACACCGAGTCGTACCCGAGCTGGTCGGCCGCCACGGTGACCTCCTCCCAGGCCGACGGGCGGAGCACGCCGAGCGAGAGTCCGATCTTCACCGCCGGACCGCCACCGTGGCCGGTGGCCGGCGGGGCGCGGCCGGCAAGGCGACAACCAGGACGCGGCCCACGGGCGCTACTGCCCGAGGGAGGTGGTCTGGGCCAGCTCGGCAGCGGCGGCCATGGTGTCGAGGACCACGTACTCGTAGGCGGCCATGGCCGGGTTGTCGGCGTCACCGGCCACCACGCGGGCGTATCCCGCCTCCAGCACGATGGCCAGTTTGAACCGGGCCAAGATGACGTAGTAGTCGATCTCGTCCACCTCCCGGCCGCTCACCGTGGCGTAGTGGTCGAGCATCTCCTGCCTGCTGGGCATCCCGGTGGTGTCGACGTAGCCCTTGGTCCGGTCCTCGCCCGGATCGGTCCAGCCGTTCATCACCCAGGCCAGATCGAGGAGGGGATCGCCGACCGTCGACATCTCCCAGTCGACCATGGCGGCCAACCGGGCGGGGGCACCGTGGGCGAACATGACGTTGGCGAACTGGTAGTCGCCGTGGATGATGCCCGGCTCCCAGTGGCTGGGCTTGTGACGGCTGAGCCAGTCGGCGGTCACATCGAGTCCGGGGATGTCCCGGAACTTGACGGCGGTGAGGTGGGCCATCCACCGGTCCACCTGGCGCTCGTGGAATCCGTCGGGCTTGCCGAATCCTTCGAGGCCGACGGCCTTCCAGTCCACCCGGGCCAGACGGGCGATGCCGTCGACCAGTTCAATGGCCAACCCGGAGCGGGCCTCGAGATCGGTGTCGAAGGGAGCCGGCCACTGGTCGCCCATGCTCATGGGTGACCAGCCGTCCACCAGACTCATCAGATAGAAGGACGAGCCGATCACCGCGTCGTCGCTGCAGGCCGCGTAGGCCTCCGGATGGGGCACGTCGGTGCCGTTCAGTGCGTGCAACACGCGGTATTCGCGCAGCATGGTCTCGTTGCGGCCCTTGGGAACCACCCGGGGCGGCCGCCGCAGAACGGCGCGGAAATCGCCCCGCCGGATCTCGAAGATCTCGTTGGACGCTCCCCCGCTGATGAACGAGGACGTCACCGGCTCGCCTGCTCCGGGCAGATTCTGGGTGTCCATCCAGGCCCCCAGGCGCTCCTCGTCCACCAGTCCGGCGGTGCGGATCCTGATGGCCTCTTCCTCTTCTGGTGTGCGCTTGGCCACGGGCTCATACTCCTTCGGGGTGGGGGGATGCAGGGTTGTCGGTCGGACGGAGGTGGACAGCGGGATAGGCCCCTTCGGACTGGCGGACCATCACACGGGCGCGGGATCGTCGGGGTAGGGCTCCTCGAAGGCGGTCGGGGTGGCGGCGACCAGGCCGTTGGTCAGCTCGGTGGGCGGTGCCGTCGTCGTCGGGTGGGGTACCTGGGACGCCATGATGCCCTCACGCTGGCGCAGGGCGAACATGGACTCCCGCCTTCCGGAGTAGGAGGTGGGCTGACGCACCATCCAGAGGATGCCTTCGGCCGCCACCGACGACGGCTCCCAGTCAGTGTGGTCGGCGCCGGGTGTATTGGCCACGAAACCCTCGGAGGCCACGGGCAGGTCGATGCGGAAACAGTTGACGGCAATGCCGTCGGCCGCCAACTGGGAGGCGGCGTCGACGGTCAGGCGTTCCAGGGCCACCTTGGACATGCCGTAGGCCATCAGCGACGGGTGGGGGTAGAGGGCGGCCACCGACGAGACGTTGACCACCGAGCCGCCCCCGGCCGCCCGCATGGCCGGGACGGACGATCGGATGGCGATCAGGGGGGCCCGCATGTTGACCTGCATCACGAGATCGAAGCGGTGCAGCGGAATGTCGAGGTCGCCGATGAAGGTGATGGCGGCGTTGTTGATCAGAATGTCGAGGCGGCCGAAGTGGTCGAGGGTGGTGGCCACCATCGCCTCCACCTCGGCGTCGACGGCCAGATTGGTGGGCACGGCCAGGCCCCGTCGGCCGGCCGCCTCCACCCGGGCCACCGTGTTGTCGATGGTGCCCTCCGTCCGTTGAGGCTGGGCCTGCGTGGACCGGGCGGCGCAGGCCACATCGCAGCCGGCCTCGGCCAACGCCACCGCGGTGGCCGCCCCCACGCCGCGGCTGGCCCCGGTCACGAGGGCCACCTTCCCATCCAGTTCGACCACCGGGTCTCCTCCCCACAGGTCCGGCACTCGCCGGACCTGTCGTCGGAGCACCACCTCGCCCCGAACACAAACATTCTGTATGTTGGATACGTCATGAATCAAACTGGCAGCCCCCAGGCGGTCGCCCACCCCTCCGACGGTGGTGGCACAGGCGGGCCCGACGCGGCCCAGAGCCTCCGGGCGGCCCACGTGGCGGACACGCGCCAGGCCCTGCTCACCGCAGCCCGGGAGCTGTTCGCCGCCGACGGCTTCCAGGCCACGAGGACCGAGGAGATCGTCCAGAGGGCCGGCCTGACCCGGGGGGCGCTCTACCACCACTTCCGGGACAAAGAGGACCTGTTCCGTGCCGTCTACGAGGAGGTGACCGGTGAGGTCACCCGCTCGCTGTGGCGAAGGTCGGCGGACCGGCACCGCAGCGCCTGGGATCTCTTCGTGGCCAACAGCGAGGTCTACCTGGAGGCCGCCTCCACCAATCCCGCCTACCGGCAGATCGTGCTCGTGGACGGCCCGGCCGTTCTCGGGTGGGACTCGCTGTCCGAACGGGGAGACGGCCCGACCCACCAGATCCTCGGCTACCTGCGTGACGCGGTGGCCGAGGGCGTGCTCGAGGCCCAGCCGCTCGAGCCTCTGGCCCATCTGCTCTCCGCCCTCGGGACCGGTGCGGCGCTCTACGTGGCCCACGCCGCCGATCCCGAGGCGGCCCGACGGGAGGTGGCGGCGTGCAACGAACGGTTCCTCGCCGGGCTGGGCGTGCACCCGACCGCCGGCGGCAACTTCCCCGGGCCGGCTCACCGGGCCGGCCGGGAACCGGACCCCGCGGCGCAGTAACCCGACGTACCAACAGAAAGGACCCCCTGATGGCCTGGGATTTCTCCACCGAACCGGAGTTCCAAGCGAAGCTGGACTGGGCACGCCAGTTCGTCGCCGACAAGGTCGAGCCGCTCGACATCCTCTACCCGCACAAGCAGTTCCATCCCCTGGACGATGAGCTGCGGCCCATCGTCGATCCGATGAAGCAGGAGGTGCGGGACCACGACCTGTGGGCCGCCCACCTGGGTCCCGAGCTCGGCGGCAAGGGCTACGGCCAGGTCAAGCTGGCCCTGCTCAACGAGATCCTCGGCGTGTCGTCCTGGGCGCCCATCGTGTTCGGGACCCAGGCCCCCGACACCGGCAATGCCGAGATCATCGCCCACTACGGCACCGAAGCCCAGAAGGAGCAGTACCTCCAGCCGCTGCTCGACGGCGAGGTCTTCTCCTGTTACTCCATGACCGAGCCCCAGGCGGGCTCGGATCCCCAGCAGTTCACCTGTGCGGCCGTCAAGGACGGCGACGAGTGGGTCATCAACGGGTGGAAGTTCTTTTCGTCCAACGCCCGGACAGCCTCCTTCCTCATCGTCATGGCCATCACCGACCCCGACGTCAGCATCTACCAGGGCGCGTCGATGTTCCTGGTGCCGACGGACACCCCCGGGGTCAACATGGCCCGCCACGTGGGCCTGGCCGGCGAGTCCGAGGACGAGGCCATGCACGCCCTCATCCACTACGAGGACGTCCGGGTCCCGGCTGAGAACCTGCTCGGCGGGGCGGGTCAGGCCTTCGCCATCGCCCAGACCCGACTGGGCGGCGGAAGGGTCCACCACGCCATGCGCACCGTGGCCACCTGCCAACGGGCCCTCGACCTGCTGTGCGAGCGGGTGCTCAGCCGAGAGACCCAGGGCAGCCTGCTGGCCCGGAAGCAGTTCATCCAGGGAGATATCGCCGACTCCTACGCCGAGCTCCAGCAGTTCCGGCTGCTGGTCCTCTACACCGCCTGGGAGATCGACCAGATGAAGGACTACAAGCGCACCCGCAAGAACATCGCCGCCATCAAGGCCCTGACCCCCAAGGTGGCCCACGACGCCGTGTGGCGGTCCATGCATGCCCACGGGGCTCTCGGGGTGTCCAACGAGATGCCCTTCGGCAGCATGTGGATGATGGCCCCCATCATGAGCGTGGTGGACGGGCCCACCGAGGTCCACAAGGTCACCGTGGCCCGCGAGGTGCTGAAGGACTACCAGCCCTCCCCGGGACTGTGGCCCACCGCCCACCTGCCGGCCAAGCGCGAGGAGGCGCAGCGCAAGCTGGCCGCCCACATCGAGCACCTCGTCGGAAACTCCTGAGTCCGTGCGCGCCGTCCGGTGTGAGCAGTACGGGCCGCCCACCTCGGTGGTGGTGGCCGAGGTCGACGAACCGGTGGCCGCGGAGGGTCAGGTGGTGGTGGACGTGGTGGCCGCTGCGGCCAACTTTCCCGACGTCCTGGTGGTGGCCGACCAGTATCAGGTGAGCATCCCCGTTCCGTTCACCGTGGGGAGCGAGTTCGCCGGCACGGTGTCCTCGGTCGGGCCCGGGGTGGACGGTTGGGCGGTGGGCGACCGGGTGATGGGCTCGGTCCTGTTCGGGGCCTTCGCCGACCGCGTGGCCGTATCGGCCGGCGCTCTGCAGCCGGTGGACCCGGCGATCGACCTGGTGTCGGCGGCGGCCTCGGGCGTGGCCCACCGCACCGCCTACCATGCCCTACGCAGTTTCGCCCGGGTGCAGCCGGGAGCGTGGGTGGTGGTACTCGGCGCCGCCGGCGGCGTGGGCCTCGCCGCGGTGGAACTGGCCACCCTGCTCGGGGCCAAGGCGGTGGCGGCGGCTTCCACCGAGGCCAAGTTGGCCCTGTGCGCCGAACGGGGGGCGGTGGCCGGCGTGAACTACACCACCGAGAACCTGAAGGAGCGGATCAAGGCGGTGACCGGGGGCGGGGCCGACGCCGTCATCGACCCGGTGGGCGGCCCGGCCGCCGAACAGGCACTGCGGGCACTGTCCTGGGGGGGACGGTTCGTCACCGTGGGCTTCGCCTCCGGCGAGATCCCGAAGATCCCGCTCAACCTGGTGCTGTTGAAGGGTGTCATCGTCACCGGCTTCACCATGGGGGGCTTCGCCACCAACCAGCGGGACGACTTCCTCCGGGACCAGGACGAGCTCGCCGAGCTCTACCGGTCGGGACGGTTCACGCCGCACATCTCGGCCCGCTACGGACTGGACGGTGCCGGTCGGGCCCTGGAGGATCTGGCCGAGCGGCGGGCCCTGGGCAAGGTGGTGGTGGTGCCGTCGGACCCCGCGGCCTGACGGCGGGGGCCCGTTCCCGTCAGGCGGGGGCCGACCCCGACAGTTCGTCCCGCACCACCCGGCGGAGCACCTTGCCGGTGGCCGTGGTGGGCAGCTCGTCACGCACCTCGATGACACTCGGGGTCTTGAGCGAACCGAGCGACTGGCGGACCCAGACCGCCAACTCCTCGACGATCACCTCGTGCACCCGGCCATCGGCGTCGGGGACGAGCACCACGGCGGCGGCCACCGATTCGCCCCACTCGGCGTGGGGCACCCCGACCACCACGGCGGCCTGCACCGACCGGTGGCGCAGCAGGGCGTCCTCGATCTCCGACGGGGAGAGGTTCTCGCCCCCCTTGATGATCACGTCGTCAGCCCGCCCCTCGACGAACAGGTAGCCGGACTCGTCGACGAAGCCGACGTCCCCGGTGGCCAGCCACCCGGCGTCGTCGGTGCCGGACTCGGTGTCCAGGTAGTGCCCGCCGACCTGGGGACCCCGTACCCGGATGAGCCCCTTGTCCCCCGCCGGGACCGGGTCGCCCGACTCGGCCACGACCGACACCTCCACGCCGGGGAGGGGCTGGCCGACCGACTCCAGCCGCCGCCGGATGGCCGGATCGTCGCTGGACAGGGCCAGGCGGTGGTCGTCGGGCCCGAGCACGGCGATGGTGGACGAGGTCTCGGTGAGCCCGTAGGCGTTGACGAAGCCGACATCGGGGAAGAGCTCGAGGGCCCGCTCCAAGATGGGCGCGGCCATCCGGGCCCCGCCATAGGAGATGGCCCCCAGCGTGGGCACCCGCAGGGACGGGTCGGCCTCCATGCACTGGACGATCCGGGCCAGCATGGTCGGCACCACGAAGGCGTGGGTGGCCCCTTCGTCGCGGGCCAGTTCCAGCCACCCCTCGGGGGTGAAAGTCGGCAGGGGCAGCAGCCGACGGCCGGAGTAGACCGAACTGAGCACGGCGGCCACCCCGGCGATGTGGAACGGCGGGGCCGCCAGCACCAGGGCCTCGTCCTCACCGGCCCCGAGGAACTCGACGGTGTCCATGATGTAGGACATCAGATTGTCGTGGCTGAGGAGTGCGGCCTTCGGGGCGCCCGACGAGCCGCTGGTGAACAGGATGACCGCAGCCCCCTCGGGATCGGCCACGTACTCGCCTACCGCATCCCGGCTCCCTGCGTCCCGGCCCAGCCTCTCGAGCCACACGGCGCGTTCGGTGGCCGGCGGCTCGGTCAGCTCGGCGACCAGCGCCGTCGAGGACACCACCGCGGGGCGGTCGAGACGGGCCACCTGTTGCCGCAGGGAGTCGGCCGGGAGGCGGAAGTTGAGCGGGGCGTAGGACGCGCCGGCCCAGGCCGCCCCGAACAGGGCGGTGGGGACGGCCGACGAGCTGACATCGGCGTAGGCCAGGGTGGCGGCACCGGCCGCGCTCAGCTCTCCGGCGGCCGCCCGGGCCAGTCCCCGGAGCTGGTCGTAGGTCCGGGACTCCCCGCTCTCGGTCAGCGCCACCCGGTCACCGAAGGTGTCGGCGACGAGATCCAACAGCATGGCGATGTTCACGGTGTGTTCACTGCGGTCCTCGGGGATCGGTCATGGGCGAAGACACCCTAACGAAGTGCGGAACGCCGGCGACAATTACCCACCGGTCGACGCCGGCTATGCCTCGAGCCCGTCGACCAGGCCTCGGTCCAGGGCCGTCGCGGCGTCCATCCAGGGTGGGCCCACGGCCAACAGCATGGTGGCGTGCCGGCCGATCCGGCGGGGAAGGCTGACCGTGCCCCCGGCCCCGGGGATGAGTCCGAGGTGGACCTCGGGGAGCGAGATGCGGGTGCCGCGGTCCGCCACCACCCGCTGGGCGAAGGCGGCCAACTCGATGCCGGATCCCACCGTCGCTCCGTGGATGTGGACGGTGGTCCGGTCGGCCACCTCGGCCAGGACCCGACCGGCGCTCCGCTGCAGACGGACCAGGTGGGCGGTGGCGGCATCCGCCCGCGACCCGAACTCGTCGAGATCGCCACCGCTGCAGAAGGCCCCGCCGGCCCCCCGCAGCACGATGGCGGTGACGGTGGGGTCGACCACGGCCACCTGAAGGGCGGCCACCAATCCGTCCCGCATGGGAGCGCTGAAGGCGTTGAGCACGTCGGGACGGTTGAGGGTGATGGACAGCTCGTGGTCGTGCCGGGCCACTAGCACCGGGGGCTCGGCGCCTGCGGAACGGTCCCGCGCCGGGACGCCGGTCCGCCATGCGGCGAACTCCGGCCCGGCCTGCAGGAGGCCGTAGGCCATCGACTCGGCCACCAGCCCTTGGGCCACCGTGCGACGGTCGGCTCCTCGCAGCAGGACGGCCAGGGTGACCGACGCCAGTGGGTTGGTCCGGACGGTGGTCAGTGTGGCCTCCAACTCGGGACTGTCCGGAGCCACCACGACGTCGGCCCAGTCGGGCCGGCGCGCCGGCGGATCGGACACCGCGGCCACCACCACGGCCGGCACCATGGCCAGGCGGTCGAGTGGGTCGGGGACCCCCCCACGGGTCGGGAGCGAATCGGGGAGCTCGTCCCCTTCCACCACGACCGCCCCCGACTCCAGCCCTACAATCCGTTCGAACACGTCGCCCGCATCGAGCACCGCCACGAACTCGGGCCCGGAGAGGCGAACAGGGTCCATCCGTCGATGGTAACGAGTCGTCGGTTCCGGTGGGAGCGGGCCGATGGCCACCACCAGCTACAACCACGAGGACCGCCGCCGTGCACCAGCCGTGACCGACCAGAACGCCGACGAACCCGCCGCCCGGTGGACCGCCTCGGGCATGGCCTCGCTCACCGGCCGGGCCGACGGGCCGGGCTCGGGTGGCCCCGTGATGCTCATCGAGGCCGTGGCCGCCTGGTCCGAGGAGCTGGCCGTGCGTTCCGCGGCCCTCGGCAGCCCGGTGGTCGTCGACCCCCTGGGCCTGCTGGCCGAGCGGGCCGCCGTGGGTGGACTGGTGCGGGGCGGACGGGTGAGCTGCGGAGGGGGCTGCCGCCTGCTCCCGTGCGCGGATGGATGGGTGGCCGCATCGGTGTCCCGGGCATCGGACTGGGAGCTGGTGGCGGCCTGGCTCGGACGTCGGGCGCCGGTGGCGCCGGGTGGGTGGGCCGAGGTGGCCGAGGGGGTGGCTCCGCTCCGTTCCGGAGAGGTGCGGGCCAGGGCCGAACTGATGGGTCTTCCGGTGGCCGTGCTGGGCGAGCGCCGCCGTCACGATGGGCGCATCGTCGGAGCAGCCGCCCGGTCGACTGGGCGGACCGACCCCACGCACGGCATCCACGGCATCCGCGGCCGGCGCATCCGCCCAGCGCACGCCGTGGACACCTGTGCCGACCTGATGGTGGCCGACCTCTCGTCGCTGTGGGCCGGACCGCTGGTCGCCCGGCTGCTCGGCCGCGCCGGTGCCCGCGTGGTCAAGGTGGAGTCGACGGGCCGCCCCGACGGGGCCCGCTACGGCTCCCCCCTGTTCTACGGGCGACTCAACGGTGGCAAGGAGTCGGTGGCCCTCGACTTCACCTCGCCGTCAGGACGGCACCGGTTGGCCGCCGTCGTCGCCGCGGCCGACGTGGTGATCACCGGCTCACGCCCGCGGGCCCTCGAGCAGTTGGGCCTCGACATCGGGTCCCTGGTGCGTAACGGTCGTCCCCGGGTGTGGCTGTCCATCACCGGGTACGGAGCGGACAGGGCCTCGGGTCAGCGGGTGGCCTTCGGGGACGACGCCGCCGTGGCCGGCGGCCTCGTGGCCTCCGATGAACACGGTCCGTACTTCTGCGGTGACGCCATCGCCGACCCCCTGAGCGGACTGGCCTCGACGGTCGCCGTACTCGCGGCCCTCATGAGCGACGGGGCCTGGGTCATCGACACATCGATGGCCGACGTCGCCGGCGGACTGGCCGGCCCGCCCGTCCCCATGGTCGGGCGAGCCGCACCGCCCCCCGCCCGACCGGGTCGCGACCCCGTCGTCGGTCCCGTGCCGCCGGCGGCGGCACGGGACCTCGGGGCGGACACCGAGACCGTCCTGGCCGAACTCCGAGGGGGCTGACCCGGCCCGACGGCCGGCTCCGCCTCCGGGCCGAGGAGCCGGTCGGAAGTGCCATTCTCACCCGGTGACTACGGGATACGTCCCGGTGGATATGATTCTTTCCGACGGGGCAGATCAGGTCGTGTCGGTGCCGGGGGTACCGAAATCCGGGGGAGACCGGAGGAGGAGGTTCAGATGGACATCAACGACATGGTGATGGTGAGCGTCGACGACCACGTCATCGAGCCGCCCGACCTCTTCAAGGGCCATCTCCCGGCCAAGTACGCAGACCTGGCCCCCACGTTCATCACCAACGAGGACGGCACCAACGCCTGGCTGTACGAAGGCGCCATCCTGCCCAACGTGGCCCTGAACGCCGTGGCCGGTCGACCGCGGGAGGAGTACGGCCTCGAGCCCACCTCGTTCCAGCAACTGCGGCCGGGCTGCTACGACATCGACGAGCGGGTCAAGGACATGGACGCCAACGGTGTGCTGGGCTCCCTGTGCTTCCCATCCTTCCCCCAGTTCTGCGGCCAGACATTCGCCCGCACCAAGGACAAGGACGTGGCCCTGGCCATGGTCCAGGCCTACAACGACTGGCACATCGACGAGTGGTGCGGGACCCATAAGGGCCGCTTCATCCCCTGTCCCATCCCGGCCATCTGGGACCCCGAGGTGCTGGCCGCCGAAGTGCGGCGCACCGCGGCCAAGGGGGCCCACGCCGTGACCTTCTCGGAGAACCCCTCCAAGCTGGGCTGGCCCAGCATCCACTCCGACCACTGGGACCCGTTCTGGAAGGCCTGCAGTGACGAGGCGGTCGTGGTGTGCATGCACATCGGCTCGTCGTCGGAGATCGTCATCACCTCGCCCGATGCCCCCATCGACTGCCTGATCACGCTCACCCCGATGAACATCGTCCAGGCCGCTGCCGACCTCGTGTGGTCACCGGTGCTGCGCAAGTTCCCCGATCTCAAGGTGGCCCTGTCCGAAGGGGGCATCGGCTGGGTGCCCTACTTCCTCGAGCGCATCGACTACAACTACGACCGCCACCACGCCTGGACCGGCCAGGACTTCGGTGACACCCTTCCCAGCCAGGTGTTCAACCAGCACGTCCTGACCTGCTTCATCGACGACCAGTTCGGCGTGGCCAGCCGCGCGTTCCTGGACATGGACAACGTGATGTGGGAGTGCGACTACCCCCACTCCGACGCCACCTGGCCCACCTCGCCGGAGTCACTGATGAAGGGGCTGCACGGGGTGTCCGACCACGACATCAATCGCATCACCCATCTCAACGCCATGCGCCACTACCACTTCGACCCCTTCACCGAACTCGGGGGCAAGGAGAACTGCACGGTGGGCGCCCTGCGCCAGAGGGCCATGGGCCACGACGTCTCCATCCGGTCACGGAACATGGACACCATCGGCAAGCGCGGAACCAAGTCGGTCGACCTGATGTCCGGGTTCACGAGCAACGAGTCCTAGGTCCACGGGCGGGGCACCGCCGGCCGCCGTTCTTGTCCAAAGGGGGATCGCCACCATGGCCAACGCACTGGCTGGTTTCCGCGTGCTCGAGGTGGCCGCCTGGACGTTCGTCCCGGCCGCCGGGGCCGTGCTGGCCGACTGGGGGGCCGACGTCATCAAGGTCGAGCATCCGGTCGGCGGTGACCCCCAGCGCGGGCTGATCTCCATGGGGCTCATCCCCGGTGGGCCCGGGGCGGTCAACTACATCATCGAGCAGCCCAACCGGGGCAAGCGGAGCATCGGGCTCGACATCAGTACCGATGACGGCCGGGCCCTGTTGTACCAGCTCGTCGAGACGTCCGACGTCTTCCTCACCAGCTTCCTCCCCGACACCCTGGTTCGCCTCAAGATCGACGTGGACAGCATCCGGGCCGTCAATCCCGACATCGTCTACGCCCGGGGCACCGGCCAGGGCCCGCACGGTCCCGACCGGGAGAAGGGCGGGTACGACGGAGCGACCTACTGGGCCCGGGGTGCGGTGGCCAACGCCCTCACCCCCGCGGACAGCGAGTGGCCGGTGGGCGGACGTCCCGCCTTCGGGGACCTGGCCGGGGGTATGGCCATCGCCGGGGGCATCGCCGCCGGACTCCTCCAGCGGGCCACCAGCGGCGTGGCCCCGATCATCGACGTCTCCCTGCTGGGCCTGGCCATGTGGCAGCTCTCGCCGGACATCGTGGCCTCCGGTCTCTACGGCGGCGACCCCATGCCCAAGTTCGACCGCAGTTCCTCCCCCAATCCCCTGGTGGGGAACTACCGCACCAGCGACGGGCGCTTCATCACCCTCATGATGCTCCAGTCCGACCGGTTCTGGCCCGACTTCTGCGAGCACATCGGCCGGCCCGACCTGATCACCGATCCCCGGTTCATCGACGGCGCGGCCCGGTACACCAACGGCAAGGAGTGCGTGGCTCTCATCGACGAGGTCTTCGCCTCCCGGACCTTCGAGGAGTGGAAGCAGGCTCTCGCCACCCTGTCGGGCGTCTGGGCACCGGGCCAGATGGCCAGCGAGCTGGTGGACGATGTGCAGGTCAAGGCCAACGGCTACCTGTCCCGGGTCGAACGGGCCGACGGCACGTCCTACGACCTGGTGGCCAACCCGGTGCAGATGGACGAGTCGGCCGACCAGCTGGTGGCCGCCCCCGAGCACGGCCAGCACACCGAGGAGATCCTCCTCGAGCTGGGTCTGGACTGGGACCAGATCATCGCCCACAAGGACTCCGGCGCCGTGCTCTGACCGGGTTCTGGAGCGCGCGCCAACCACGGATGGCGCCGGTGGCCCTGTCGGCCGGTGTCCGCCCCGTGCCCCCTACTTGGGCGGGAAGCGAAGCGCCCCGTCGAGCCGGATGTTCTCCCCGTTGAGGTAGGGGTTGGTGACGATGCTCTCGACCAGGCGGGCGAACTCGTCCGGCTGACCCATGCGCTTGGGGAAGATGATGTTCTCCACCAGCTTCTCCTTCAAGGCTTCGGGCGCACTCTCCATGAGCGGTGTCCCCATGGTCCCCGGGGCGATGGCGCACACCCGGATCCCGACCGGGGCCAGATCCCGGGCCAGGGGAAGACTCATGCCCAGCACGGCAGCCTTGGAGGCGCCGTAGGCCACCTGGCCGGTCTGGCCCTCGTAGCCGGCGATGGACGCGGTGTTGACCACCACGCCACGCTGGCCGTTCTCGTCGGGATCGGCCTTGGCCATGCGAGCGGCGGCCAGCCGGGTCACGTTGAAGGTGCCCACCGTGTTCAACTCGACCGTGAACCGGAAGGCCTCGATGTCCATGGGCTCACCGTCTCGGGACAGGGTGCGACCCCCCGCACCGCCGCCGGCCACGTTGACCAGCACCGCCAACGGGGCCAGGGCCTCGGCCGCATCGAGGGCGGTGGTGACATCGGCATCGCTGTTGATGTCGCCGCCGACGGCCGAGCCACGGCCCAGTTCCTCGGCCAACGCCGTTCCGGCATCGAGGGCGCGGTCGAACACCACCACCTGGAGGCCCAGTGCGGTCAGCCGCCGGACGGTGGCGGCACCCAGGCCGCCGGCTCCTCCGGTGACGATGGCGGATCGTTCGTTGAGCTGCATGGCTACTCCTCGGTTGGGATCGGATCGGTTGCGTTCAGGGTCGGACGGAGGACGGGCCGTGGACAGACCACCCACCGGTCGCGGCTCGCCGGCACCGAGGATCCTCGGGGCCGATGGTGCTGTCGAGGCCCGGTCAGAGGGCGGCTGGAGCGATGACCATCGGAAAATAGTCGATGGACCGGATCCCGCCGGTATAGATCAGCTCATGGCCGTCCACCACCGAGTACTCGGGGATACGTCGGTGCCACTCCCGCAGGGCCACCCGCAGCTCCAGCCGGGCCAGGTGGGAGCCCAGGCAACGGTGGACACCGCCCCCGAAGGCGACGTGGCGGTTGACCTCGCGGTCGAAACGCACGACGTCGGCGTCGGGCAGGTCGGCTTCGTCGGTGTTGACCGAGCCGATCATCACCATCACGTTGTCCCCTTTGTGGATGGGACAGCCGGCCAGCTCGGTGTCCTCCATGGCCACCCGGGCCACCCCCATCACCGGGGTCTCCCATCGCAGCAGCTCCTCGATTGCGGCCGGAATGACTCCGGGGTCGTCGACGATCTGCTGGCGCTGCTCGGGATGTTCGCACAGGTAGGCGAACATGCAGTCCAAGGTGGCGGTCACCGTGTCCAGCCCGGCGATGAGGAACAGGAAGCAGATGTCGAGGATGTCCTCGCGGGTGAGCTTGGCCCCGTCCACCTCGGCGTCGAGGAATCGGCTCAAGATGTCGTTCTCCCGCTTCTGCTCACGAAGGTCGAGGATCTCGTTGAAGTAGTCGTAGACGGAGTCGGCGGTCTTCTGCTGGTACTCGGTGGCCTCCCGGGACCCGAAGCGGGTGCCGGTGACCACCTCGGGACGGATGATCCCGTCCTTCATGATCAAGAACCGCTGCAGCTCCTCGTAAGGAAGGCCCAACAGCGTGAGGAAGACCTCGGAGGGGAAGGGAACCGAGAACTCCTTGGCGAAGTCGATCTCCTCCTTCCCGATGAGGGCGTCGATGAGCCCGTTCACGGTGGCGGTCACCGAGTCCTCGATGAGGGCCATCTGGCGGGGGGCGAAGATGGGATCGAGGATCTTGCGGTACTTCTTGTGCTCCGGTGGGTCGATCTGCAGCGGGATCATCGGCCGGTGGTTCTTCAGGTCCACCGCGTCGGCGTTGGACGAGAAGATCTCCGGGTGACGGAAGACCTCCTCCACCTCGACCTTCCGGGTGACTACAACGCCCGTTCCCTCGACCGGCATGACCGGCATGGCGTCCCGCAGCTCTTTGAACATGGGCTGGGGATGCCTCGCCGTGTCGGGGTCCATCGCTGCGAACGGGCTCTCGCCGCCCTCCTCGTCGGATGCAGCCGGTGTCTCATCCATGTACGCTCCTCGTGCCCTGAAATTGGCGTTCTCATGATGGCACATACGTCATCTTCGAGCGAACGATCGTTGGGCGCGGTCCGACGGTCGCACCACCACCCGAGCACCATCACCACCCGAAAGGACGCGGACCACCGTGACAACCAGGCCCCACCAGTCCGCCCACCGGCTCACCACGGCAACAGGGAGGTCGCCAGGGTGCTGGTGATCCGTGAGCGAACCGGCCTGATCGAGACCCTCACCCTCAACCGGCCCGAGGCGGCCAACTCGCTCAACCCACCGCTGATGGCCGAGTTGGGCACCGCCCTGCACGAGATCCTCCTGGACGTCGACATCCGGGCCGTGGTGGTCACCGGGGCCGGCGAGCGGATCTTCTGCGCCGGCATGGACCTCACCGCCCTCGGGGGCTTCGACACCGATCCGGAGACCTGGGAGGACCCCGACGGGGCACGGACCTTGTTCGGGTTCCTCGACGGCAGCTACGAGAAACCGCTGATCGCCGCGGTCAACGGTGCCGCCGTGGGTGGAGGGTTGGAGGTGGTCATGGCGTGCGACCTGGTGGTGGCGGCCGAGCATGCCCGTTTCGGTCTTCCGGAGGTCAAACGGGGCCTGTTCGCCGCGGGCGGGGGCACCCGACTGTCCCAACGGATCCCCCAGGCCCTGGCGCTCGAGATGGGACTCACCGGCCGGCTCATCGGGGCCGAGCGCGCCGCCCAGTTCGGGCTGGTCAACCACGTGGTGCCGGCCGCCGAGCTGATGGTGGCGGCGGCCGCCCTGGCCGGTGAGGTGGCGGCCAACGGGCCGCTCGGCGTCCGGCTGACCAAGCGTCTGATGCGTCGGGCCGCCGATCAGGGTTCTTCCCACGGCCGAGCCACCGCCGAGGAGAACCGCGCCATCTTCGGGAGCGACGACGCCCGTGAGGGCGCGTCGGCCTTCATGGAGAAGCGCGACCCGGTCTACCGGGGGCGATGAACGAGACCGGCGGGAACGCCGCTCCGGCCGCCGAACACCACCTGGGCTACCGGGCCGCCGTCCAACCCGACCGCCCGGCCGTCATCATGTCGGGGTCCGGCGAGGTGACCACGTATGGCCAACTCGACCAGCGGTCGAACCGCCTCGCCCATGTGCTGCGGTCGGCCGGACTGCGCACCGGTGACCACCTGGCCCTCATGATGGAGAACAGTGCCGCACTCTTGGAGGTGACCTGGGCCGCCCAGCGGTCGGGCCTCTACTACACCGCCCTCAACAGCCACCTCCGCCGGAACGAGGTCCAGCACATCCTCGACGACTGCGGGGCGGTGGCCTTCGTGGTCTCCGCCCGCCTCGGGGACGTGGCCGGCCGGTTGGACCTCGACCGGACCCGCCTCCGGGTGGTCGTCGGGGGCGAGCTCGACGGCTTCGAACCCTACGACGAGGTCCTGGCCCGGGGACAGGCGACGCCGATCGACGACGAGGCCGAGGGACGCGAGATGCTCTACTCCTCGGGAACCACCGGTGTCCCCAAAGGAGTCCGCAAGACGCTGACCCCGGGGCCGCCGGGTGATCCCCAGGCCGCCTCGGTCCAGATCGCCGTGAACATCGGGGCCCGGGGCATCGGGTCCGACACCGTGTACCTGTCCCCCGCCCCCCTCTACCACTCGGCCCCCCTGGTCTACTGCATGGCCACCCACCGACTCGGGGGGACCTGCGTGGTCATGGAGTCCTTCGACGCCGCCCCGTGCCTCGCCGCCATCGAGCGCTACCGGGTCACCCACGCCCAGTTTGTGCCGACCATGTTCACCCGCATGCTGCGGCTGCCCGAGGAGGAGCGTCGGTCGTTCGACCTGTCCAGCCTGACCTGGGCCGTCCACGCCGCCGCTCCCTGTCCGGTGCCCGTCAAGCAGGCGATGATGGCCTGGTGGGGCCCGATCATCCACGAGTACTACGCCGGCACCGAGGACATCGGGGCGTCCCAGATCGGTCCGGAGGAATGGCTGGCCCACCCCGGTTCGGTCGGACGTCCCCTGGGCGAGGTGCACATCGTGGGTCCGGACGACGAGGAGCTCCCCGTGGGCCGGGACGGCACGGTGTACTTCGCCGGCGGTCGCGAGTTCGAGTACCACAACGACCCCGACAAGACGGCCCGGATGCGCAACGCCAGGGGATGGCGCACGTTGGGCGACGTGGGTCATGTCGACGGGGACGGCTACCTCTACCTGACCGACCGGGCTTCGGACATGGTGGTCTCCGGCGGAGTCAACATCTATCCCCGGGAGGCCGAGTTGGCCCTGGCCGCCCACCCGGAGGTGGCCGATGTGGCCGTCTTCGGCGTGCCCGACGAGGAGATGGGCGAGGCCCTCCACGCCGTGGTCCAACCCGACGATCCGGCTCGTCCTCCCGACGCGGCCCAACTCGTGGCCTGGTGCCGTGACCACCTCGCCCCGTTCAAGTGCCCCCGCACGGTGGAGTTCATCGAGGTCATGCCCCGCGACCCCAGCGGCAAACTGTTCAAACGCGTGCTCCGGGACCCCCACTGGGAGGGTCGCGACTCGCACATCGTGTGAACGGTCCGGCCCAGCTGCGGAAATGTCGCTCTCGGGTGGCGCGTTGTAGGATCTCGCCCCGGGGCAAAGAGCGTCCGATACGCCTGGTCACCGTGCAACCACCCGGCTCGATGCCGGGGGGGATGCGCAGACGGGGATTCGGTAGATCGGACCACACCACGGGAGGGTCATGACCACTACAGCGTCGTCAGCCACGCAGTCGGAACTGGGGAGCGAGCACCGGATGCTCATCGACGGAGCGCTGGTCGAGTCCTCCGGCGGCACCGGGTTCGACAACATCAACCCGGCCACCGAAGAGGTGATCGGCCAGACCACCGACGCCACCGCCGCCGACATGGACCGGGCCATCGCCGCGGCCCGGCGGGCCTTCGACGAGACCGAGTGGGCCACCGACCGGGCCTTCCGCCAGCGGTGCCTCCGCCAGCTGCACGAGGCCATCGTGGGCGAACGGGAGCTGTTCCGTTCCGAGCTGGTGGCCGAGGTGGGCACCCCGGTCATGGTCACCACCATGGCCCAGCTCGACGCCCCCCTGGAGGACGGCCTGCTGTGGCCGGCCGAGGAGATCGACCACTTCCAGTGGGAGCGGCCCCTGCCCGACAACAACGCCTTCGGTCAGCCCAGCTGGATGAAGGTGGTCAAGGAGCCCGTCGGCGTGGTCGGGGCCATCCTGCCGTGGAACTACCCCTTCGAGATCATCATCGCCAAGCTGGGCCAGGCCCTGGCCACCGGCAACTCCATGGTCATCAAGCCCGCCCCCGACACCCCGTGGAGCGCCACCCGCATCGGCCGCCTGATCGCCGAGCAGACCGACATCCCCGCCGGGATCGTCAACATCGTCCCGTCCTCGGACCACCTGATCGGCGAGCAGCTGGTGACCGACCCCCGGGTCGACATGATCTCCTTCACCGGGTCCACCGCCACCGGCCGGCGGATCATGGCTGCCGGGGCCCCCACCCTCAAGCGGCTCTTCCTGGAGCTGGGCGGGAAGTCGGCCGACATCATCCTGGAGGACGGCGACGTGGCCACCAAGATGGCCTTCCTCGGCTTCATGTGCATGCACGCCGGACAGGGCTGCGCCATGCTCACCCGAACCCTCATCCACCAGTCCCGCTACGACGAGGCCGTGGAGCTGGCCAAGGTGTCCATGGAGCAGGTCACCTACGGCGACCCCACCGACCCCGGCGTGATCCAGGGCCCCCAGGTCAGCGCCAAGCAGCGGGACCGGGTCATGGGCTACATCGAGAAGGGGGTGGCCGAGGGGGCCCGACTGGTCACCGGTGGCCACCGGCCCGCCCACCTGGAGAAGGGGTACTTCGTGGAGCCGACCCTCTTCGCCGACGTGGACAACTCCATGACCATCGCCCAAGAGGAGATCTTCGGCCCGGTGCTGGTGCTGATCCCCTTCAAGGACGACGACGACGCCGTCCGCATCGCCAACGACAGCGTCTACGGCCTGTCCGGTGGGGTGACCTCGGCCTCGGAGGAGCGGGCTCTGGCCGTGGCCTCGCCGGATCCGGTCGGGCACGGTCTCGGTCAACGGCGGCGTCTACTACAGCCCGATGTCCCCCTTCGGCGGCTACAAGGCCAGCGGCATCGGCCGCCAGAACGGGATCGAGGGGTTCGAGCAGTATCTCGAGACCAAGACCATCGCCGTCGGGAAGTGACCGCGGCGGACTCGGCCGAAGCGCGCCGACTGGCGCGGGCGGCGCACGATGCTGTCATCGAGTCCGGCGACCACCTCATCCAGCAGCTGAAGCCTCCGTGACGTGCCCGACGACGACAGCGACCTGACCATCGAGGTGGATCTCAACCCCCGGATCACCAATCCGCGGGGCGGCCTCCAGGGCGGGCTGCATGGCCACGGTGGCCGACGTGGTCGCCGGTCGGGCCGTGTTCGCCGGGGTCCCGGCCGGCTCGGTCTGCGTCACCTCCGACCTCACCATCCACTACCTACGCCCCCTGACCGTGGGACCGGGGCGGGCCCGGGCCCACGTCGTCCAGCGGGGACGGAGCCGGGCCGTGGTCAACGTGGACATCCTCGACATGGGGACGGGCCGGCAGTCGGCCACCTGCTCGGTGGCCTTCTCGATCTTTCCCGGCGACGCCGCCGCCGTGGGGGTGCTCGAGACGTAGCCGGCGGGCCGGCGATCGGTACGGTAGTCCTTGGCCGGCGCGTCAGCCGGTGGGGGCTCCAGGAGCGAAAGGGGTGCCAGGCGGTGAGTACCAGCACCGGGAGCGAACCGGACTCTCCGACGCCGACGGGTATGCGGGCCTCGGGGTTGCTCCGGGTCCGAACCGTGTGGATCACCGTCGTCGCCGTCGACCTCGGTGCTGATCGTCCTGATGACCGTCATCTACATCGGTTCGGTCGTCGATCCGGTGGGGCACCTGCACGGACTGCCGGTACTGGTGGTGAACGAGGACGCCGGGGCCACCGTCGGCCCCCGCCACGTCGATGTCGGGAGCCAGGTCGTCGCGGCACTCGAACACATCAGCTGCCGTGTCCAGCCGGCTCTCGCTTGACCCGGTCACGATGGCCGAGGCCCGGGAGCGGATGGACACGGACGGGGCCTATGCCGGTCGTCGTCCTCCCGCCGGATCTCACCGTCTCGACCCTCGCTCTGTACGGCGTGCGGGGTCGGACGGGCCCGCCCCGTCGCTGCCGACGATCCGGCTGCTCGAGAACCTGCGGGCCGGCAGCCTCGGGGTGGGACTGGCCACGGGCGTCGCCGATCCGGCGCTGACGGCGATCTCGCGTGCGGTCGGCCAGACGATCGCCGGAACAGGTTCGCCAGCCACCCCGCCCGCCAATGCCAGCGTCTCTGCGCTGCGGGCAATCCGTTCACGTTGGCCACGGTGCCCTACCGTCCGCTACCGCCCATTCGGCTCTCGGATTGAGCGCCTTCTACATCTCCCTGCTGGCCATCATGTGCGGGTTCCTGGGGGCAACCCTGATCAACACCACGGTGGACGGGGCGCTCGGCTATGCCATGAACGAGATCGGACCGAAGTGGCAGCAGCGGATGCCGGTCCGCATCACCCGCTGGCAGACCCTCCTGGCCAAGTGGGCCATGGCCCTGGTCATCCCGCCCATCCTGGTGGGCTGTTGCTCCTCGTCGTCCATCGGCCTCCTCGAGCATGGATGCCTCCCATATCGCGTTGCTGTGGGTGTTTCTCGCGTTCGGGGCGGTGGTCATCGCCATGGGCACGCTCGTGCTCTTCGCCACCTTCGGGAATCTGGGCCAGCTGGTGGCCATGCTGGTCTTCGTCTATCTCGCCCTCGCCTCCTCGGGTGGGACGATCCCCCTGCAGGCCCTCCCGGGGATCCTGAAGTTCGCGGCCAACTTCGAGCCCCTCCGCCAGATCCTCGACGGCACCCGGTCCATCCTCTACTTCAATGCCTCGGGCACCGCGGGCCTCACCCGGGGGTTCCTCCTCGCCGGGATGGGCTTCGTCCTGTGGTTGGTGCTCGGCGTCGCCGTCACCATGTGGTACGACCACCGGGGTCTCGACCGCATGCAGCCCGAAGTCCTGGACTACATGCACCGGTCGGCCGCGGCCTTCGCCGAGGGTCGCCACGACCCACCTCCGGTGGCCTGATCCGGACGTGGATGCGGGACGCCCCTGCCCACGGTCCGTGACGAAATGTGCTCCCGCCGGGGCTCCGGAAAAGAATTTCGAGAAATCGCTCAAGTTTCCGGCCGCCGTGCCGATACTGCCGTAGCGGGGACCCCTCCCTGCCCCCGATCCGAGCGATCACCGGGCCCAGAATCTGCTCACCGGGGGGCCGGCGAGCCTCAGGGATGCTCTCCCCGGACCACCCCCGGCACCGGCACCGACCGAGCCGGTCGTGCCCGGCGGGCCGTCCGGGCGAGGAGCCGCCAGCCCAGCAGTTCCAGCCCGAGGAAGCCCAGCGCCACGGCGATGAAGGCCGCTGCCGTACCCTGGCCGGCCACCACCCGCAGCACCATCCCCACCGCCACACAGGAGATCCAGACGGTCACCCCGGTCGGGACCAGGACGCACGGCCGGCGCCAGGCCCGCGCCACGATCCAGCCCGCGGCCAGTCCGCACAGGAACGGCCAGGAGGTGCTGAACATCCCCGCCACGCTGTCCCCGTGGGCGTGCGACGCCCGCCCGATGGCCACGAAGACGAGGACGGCCACCACGTCCACGGCCCAGGCCCCGATCGCGGCTCGGCGGGACATCTCGGTCGGCAACCGGGGCGACTCAGGGACGGAGGGCGGGATGGCGCTTGACCAGCATCGGCACCAGGATCCCCCGCGGGGCCAACCACCCGAAGGCGGAGGCCATCCGATTGGGCAGGCCCGGGATGACGACCGCCTTGTTGGCGTCCGTTCCCACCACCGCCTGCCTGGCCACCTCGGCGGCGGGGACCCACATCACCCGGGGCAGCGATTCGGCCGCCTCGGCGTCGGTCATCCCGGCCGCCTCGGCGAACCCGGTCTCCACCGGTCCCGGGCACAGCACGGTGGCGGTGACCCCGGTGGGACGCAGCTCGCCGCGCAGGGCGTGGGTGTAGGACAGGACGAAGGCCTTGGACGCCCCGTAGCTGGCCTGTCCGGGGAGCGGTTGGAACGCCGCCGTGGAGGCCACGTTGAGAATGGCCCCGCCACGGCGCTCCACCATCCCGGGCACGAACAGCGAGCAAAGGTGGACGACGGCCTCCACATCCGTGCGGACCAGGGCGATCTCGCGGGCCGGGTCGGAGCGGGACACCGGTCCCATGGTGGTCAGCCCGGCGTTGTTGACCAGGACGTTCACGGCCAGGGTCCGGTCCTCCAGCTCCTCTGCGATGGCGGTCCGGGAGGCCTCGTCGGTGAGATCGGCGGCGATGAACTCGGACCGGACCCCGAAGCGTGAGGCCAACTCGGCGGCCAGGTCCTTCAGCTTCTCCTCTCGCCGGGCCACCACCGTCACCCCGAGGCCCCGGCCGGCCAGGAGGCGGGCGATCTCCGCCCCGATCCCGGAGGAGGCTCCGGTCACCAGGCACGTCCGGTCGGGATGGGGGGCGGGAAGGGTCATGTCCCGAGCGTAGGGGCAGGCGGAGCGGCCCGCCGCTGTGCACCCGCCGTCGTCCCCCCGGTGGGTCGGTCCCGGACCGGGGCGGCGTAGACGGCGCGGGCCCGGTAGCGCAACGGCCGCTCGGCCAACTCCTCGAGGTAGTGGGCCGTCCAGCCGGCCACCCGGGCCACGGTGAAGATGGTCCGACCGGCATCGGGGGGCATCCCGGTGGCCAGAGCCATGGCGGCCAGCGCCAGATCGACGTTGGGCAGGGGGATGTCGTGATCGGCGGCCAGCTCGACCAACGCGGCGAGCAGCTCCACGTCCTCCCTCGGCGCCAACTCCCCGAACAGCCCGGACAGCACGGTGAACCGGGCGTCGCCGTGCTTGTAGACCGAGTGCCCGAAGCCCGGCAGGACGCGCTGCGATCGCAAGGTGTCGTTGACGGCCCGCTCCACGCCGTGGAGACGGGCCTCGAGCAGCAGGGAGTAGGCCTGCTGGCTGGCGCCCCCGTGGAGGGGACCGGCGATGGTGCCGAGCCCGGCCAACAGCACGTCGTAGATGTCGGCCCGGGTCGAGGCGGCCACCCGAACGGCCATGGTCGACGTGGCCAGTTCGTGGTCGGCCATGAGCACCAGGGCGGCGTTCACCCCGCGCACCAGCGCCGAGGTGGGCGTGGGGCTCAACCTCGCCGTCAGCCGGGCGGCCACGGCGTCGGGGACCTCCACCCCGTCGGGCAACAAGAGGGGCACCTCGGGTTCCACCGCGCCTCCGGCCCGGGGCCATGGCAGGGACTCCACCATGGAGGCCGCCACCCGGCTCGCCGTGCGGGTCACCACGCCGGGACGGAGATCGGACCGGAACCGGTCGCGGGCCCCGGCCATCACCACCACCCAGCGCATCCGGTCGGAGGAGTCCATCTCCGGTGGCGGTCCGAGGTCCACGGGGGTCCACAGGGGCCGGGCCGACGGCGCTCCGCCGTCCACCGGCGTCGGCGGTCCCCCCGGTCCCGACCACAGCCACTCGGCCACGTCCTCGAACGACCTGGTCACCGCCAGATCGGTGGCGAGACGACCACGGAAGATCGGTCCGTCGTCGGTCAGCTGGGTCACGCCGGTGGTGACGGTCACCATCCGTGTCTCCACCGCCTTTCCCTGGCGGGAGCGGCGGGCCAGGCGCTCCACCTCGTCGAGGTCGAACAGGCTCCTGCGTCCCGCGGGGGCCGGGTGGGAGGTGAGCAACCCCCTGCTCACATAGGCGTAGAGCGTGGTGATCTTGATGCCGAGCCGTCGGGCGGCCTCGTCACTCTCGAGCATCCGATCCATCGCCGGTCAGCCTAGGGCCCTCCTGACAATGAGTTGATCAACATTGCCCGCGGGTCCGGAGTCGGGCCGGCGCGCCAGAACCCGGGCCCGGACGGCCGAGCTCACGACCGAGCCGGCCGCTCGTCGGCGAACCGTCGGGCCTTGGCCCGGTCCTGGCCGGTCAGCCCGTCCAACGAACCGGCGGGCACGATCTCCACCCCGATGCGCACCCCGAGCTGGTCCCGCAACCGCTCCTCGACGGTGGCACGGATGGCGTCGTAACGATCGGAGCCGACATCGCTGGCCACCGAGACGATGAGCTCGTCCCGTCCGTCCACGCGGACGGCCCGGACGAAGTAGTCGGGAACCGTCCCGTCCACCGCGGTGGCGATGGCGCCGATGCCTTCCGGCCAGACATTGACCCCCCGGAGCTTGACCATGGTGTCGCCCCGACCGGCGAAGCGACCCATCCGGCGGAGCCAGCTCCCGCACTCGCACCGGTTCCGTGGGTAGAGGAAGGACAGGTCCATGATGTTGTACCCGATCTGAGGACTGCCGGTCTTGTACACCTCGGTGACCACCAGCGCGCCGGTCTCGCCATCGGGCAGTGGCTCGCCGGTCTCCACGTCGACCACCCGCACGTGGAAGGCGTCCTCGAAGATGTGCAGGCCGTCCTGCACCGCGCACTCCACCGCCACCGTTCCCACCTCGTGGAATCCGTAGGTGGCCAGAGCGGTCAGGCCGAACAACTCCTCCAGGCGCTCCTCCTGGCCGACGTTGGTGGCCAGAGCCCGGATGGACAGGTCGCGCCGCAGGTCGAGGCCCATGGCCTGCGCCTCCTCGGCGATCCGGAGCAGGTAGTCACCGGTGGTGAGGATGGCGGCGGCCCGGAACCTCCGGGCCAGTTCGACCTGTTTGCGGGTACCGGTCGCGGTGGCCGTTCCGGCCGTGATGACCAGGCAGTTGAGCCACCGCTGCAACGTCTCGTCGAAGCTGAACGCGCCGTTGTGGAGCCCGTAGGCCCAACTGTTGATCACCACGTCGCCCGGACGCAGTCCCTGGAGGTACATGCCCCGCGCGTTCAGCACCCCCGACACGCCTCGGTCCCACTGGGTGTAGAGCGTGGGTCGCGGCTCACCGGTGGTGCCACCCGACATGTGGATGCGCAGCGGTTCAGTGAGCACGTCCTCGGCCGACACCCCCTGGTAGTCGCCGTAGGGCGGGTGCTCCTGCACGCTCCTGCGCAGATCGTCGACCGTGTAAGTGGGCACGAGGTCGAGATCCTCCACCCGGCGCAGGTCCTCGGGGTCGAAGCCGGCGGCTGCCCACAGCCGGCGGAAGAACGGCACCTGACGGGCCCGGTCGGCCCGATGGCGGGCCCGAGCCAGCTTGACCCGGTCGATCTCTTCGGGCGGGTTGAACCACGCCCCCTCGAAGTAGTCGGGGGGTGGCGGGAACAGCCGGGCCACCTCATCGAAGTCGACGGCGTCCCAGGGCCGGCGGAGTCCGATCGACATGGTCCAGGTCCTTTCCCTCAGAGCCCCCCGGTGGGGGGGGATTGCCGTCCCGGGCGGCAGGCGCGTCCGGGACGGGTCAGCCCGACCCAACGTAACCACCGGCGACGCCGACGTGGCCATTCCGGGTGCAGGTGAACGGCTCGTCAGGTCACCGGATCTGTTGATCGGGCAAGCGGCGTGAAAATGATATTGAGTTGATCAACATTTACAAGCGCGTAGCGCCCCGCCACACTGGGGAGCGGAGAACCGAACCATGCAGCGCCGCACCGGGCGGCGCCACCGATCCACCCCGAGGGAGACCGACCATGAGCACCGCCGTCCAGGAATTGATGTCGTCACCACCGGTCACCTGTCCCCTCGACACCACGTTGTCCGAGGCCACCTCCCTCATGGACCGGCGCCAAATCGGTTCGGTGGTGGTCACCGACCGGGACACCGTGGTCGGGATCCTGACCGAGCGGGACCTGCTCCGGGCCGCGGCCACCGAGATCGACCCCCATGCCGAACCGGTCCGCCGGTGGATGACCGCCGACCCCGACGTCCTGCGCGTGGACGATCACGTCGACGCGGCCTGGTCGGGTCTCACCCACCACCACTACCGGCACCTGCCCGTCGTGGACCACGGGGACCTGGTCGGCGTGGTCTCGATGCGCGACCTGTTGACTGTGGCCCAGATCCGCCCGGCCGGGGAGAGCGGTGCCGATGTGCCCCGGGGCCTCGAAGGTGTGGTGGTGGCCGAGACCTCGATCGGCGATGTCCGTGGCCACGAGGGCTTCTACCACTACCGGCAGTACTCGGCCGTCGACCTGGCCGCCACACGATCGTTCGAGGACGTCTGGCTGCTGCTCTTCGACGGGGTCCTTCCCGGCCGGTCACGGTCCGAGGCCTTCGTCCGTGAGGTGGCCGGCCTCCGGGAGCTTCCGCCGGTCCTGGCCGACCTGCTCCCCGCCGTGGCCGCCACTGGTTCGCCCCTCGATGCCCTGCGCACCGCGGTCTCCCTCCTCGGGGCCGAGTTGGGCTGGCCCGCCGGTCTCGACATCGACGCCTCCGAGCGGCGAGCCGAGGCCCTCCGGCTCGGCGCGGTCGTGCCCACGATCCTCACCGCCGTCCACCGCCTGCGGCGGGGGCTCGAGCCCATCCCCCCGCGCCCCGACCTGGCTTTCGCCGCCAACTACCTGTGGATGCTGTCCGGCGAGGAGGCGACGCCGGCCCAAGTGCGGGCCGTCGAGCAGTACCTCATCCTCACCGTCGACCACGGCTTCAACGCCTCCACCTTCACCGCCCGGGTCATCGCCTCGACCGGCGCCGATCTGGCTGCGGCCATCGTGGGGGCGGTGGGTGCACTGTCAGGTCCGCTCCACGGGGGCGCCCCCAGCCGGGCCCTGGACATGCTCGACGACATCGGGTCACCCGACCGGGCGGAACCGTGGATCCGTGACGCCGTCACCCGAGGGGACCGGATCATGGGCTTCGGCCACCGCGTGTACAAGACCGATGATCCGCGCTCGGTCTTCCTCCGCCAAGTGGCCCGGTCCCTCGGGGGCGACCTGGTGGACTTCGCCGAGGAGGTGGAACGCACCACCATCGACGTGCTGGCCGACCTCAAGCCGGGCCGACAGCTCTACACCAACGTGGAGTTCTTCGCCGGCGTGGTCATGCACACCTGTGGCATCCCCCGGGACATGTTCACCCCCACCTTCGCCTGCAGCCGGACCATCGGGTGGGCCGCCCACGTCATGGAACAGGCCGCCGACAACCGGCTCATCCGGCCGGCGGCCCGCTATGTCGGTCCTCCCCCGCCTCAGCCCGTCCCGGCCCCCTGAGCGGAAGACGTGGGCCGCCGGCCCGGCAGGGGCGCCGGCGCCGATGGCCCCAGCGGCGAGATCATTCGGGCGGCCCGGCGAGCATGCTCACCGGGTGCTCCTCCACCCACTGCAGGTGGAGCTCGCGGCGCACGAACCTCCATCCTGATGCCGTCCGTCGGTAGCGGTCCCGGTAGCGGATGAACCAGACCATGTCGGTTCCGGAAGGGTCCGCCGGTGGCGTCGGCACCGCGCCCTCCGGGCCCGGTCCCTGGGCGGCACCGGCCGACGCTGTCACGTGGTGGGCCACGCACTGGACCTCGCCGGATGCCAGGTCCCCCTCGACCTCGAACCGGGCGTCAGCTACTACGTGGAAGGTCCGGTCATAGCGACCGAGCATCGCCGCCACCTGTCCGAGGGCGTGGGAACCGGAGCGGGTCACCACCGGTCGCAGGTCCACCGGGTACCGGGGGACCACCAGTGCTCCGTCCTCGACGAACAGGGCCGCCAGGCCCTCACCGTCCCGGGCGTCGGCTGCCGCGGCGTAGGCCAGGGACAGCTCGCGCAACGCGCCCTCGTCCCGTCCGGGACGCCGATCCGGGTCTGCGTCCGGACGACCGACGGCCATTCCCGCTACCGGAGCCCGAAGCGATCGGCGAAGGCCGACATCTCCTCGGCGACGGTGTCGATCTCCGCCGTCATGGAGGTGGACGCCACCAGTCGGACGGCGCCGGCGGCCTCGGCGTCGCGCACGTCCTGCTCGGTGGTGGTGGGCAGATAGCCCGAGAGCGAGAGCTCGATAGCGTCGGGATCCCGCCCACTCGCCTCGGCCGCCCGGTGGACCTCGTCGAGTCGGACCGACAACACCTCGGGGGCCAGACCGAGGGGCTGGAAGCCGTCGCCCAGCCGCCCCGCCCGCCGGGCCGCGGCCTCGCTGTGCCCACCGATGTGGATGGGCACGCCTCCGGGCCGGACGGGCTTGGGAAACGAGTGGGCGTGGTGGAACGAGACGAACTCACCGTCGAAGTCGGCGCCGGACGGTCCGGATTCGGCCCACAGCGCACGCATGGCGGCGATGGTCTCGTCCGTGCGGCGCCCCCGGCTCCGAGGGTCGGCCCCGGTGGCGGCCAGCTCCTCGTCCATCCATCCCACCCCGACACACATCCGGACCCTGCCCCCCGACAGCACGTCGACGGTGGCGATGCGCTTGGCCAGCACCACGGCTTGGTGGTTGGGCACGACGAGGACCCCGGTGGCCAACGTGATCCGTTCGGTCACCGCGGCCAGGTAGGCCATCAGGTCGAGCGGGTCGGGAATCCGACAGTCGTCGGGCAACGGCATCTTCCCCGACGAGGCATAGGGGTAGGTGCTCTCGTAGCCCGAGATGACGACGGCGTGCTCCACCAGGACCACCGACTCGAAGCCGCACGCCTCGGCGTGCTGGGCGAACGAGGTCATCCAGACGGGGTCGGCGGTAACACCCAGTCGAACGGGCGGGATGATTCCGAACTGCATGACCTGCTCACTTTCGCTCATTCGCCGGAGGCGGGACCAGGCGTGGACGCCGTCAGTCGCGCCCGGGCCGGTCCGAGCGTAAGGCGCCTCCGGGTCCGGCGCCAGAACGACCGGGCCAACACCGGTTCCGGCGGTCGGATCACTAGGGTGAGGGCGTGGCCATCGACGAGCAGCGAGGGGTCGGGGCTCTGACCGGCACTCCCGGGCGCGCGTCCCGCTGAGGCCCGTGGACGTGCACAGCGACAACGGTCCCGAGCCGGAGCCGGAGAGTCACGGAGCGTCGGCAGAGCCGGACACCCCGCCAGATCAGGGAATCGACCAGCCACCGGACCCGGTCGACACCGGATCCCGGCTCTCACGCCGGCGGTTCATCGGCTTGTCGGCCGCCGGCGGTGCCGTCACCGCCGCCGCCGCACTGGCCATCGCCCAGTCACCGTCCTCGGGCGGCCCCGGCGCCGGTGCGACCGGCCCCCGGGGACGGACCGCCAAGGGGCGCAGTGCCGCGGAGTTGGCCCCGGGCGACGCCATCGTCCCGGTGCTCGACACCGGATCGACCACCCGGTCGGCCAACGGCGTGCTCCTTCCGACGTCGGACGCCATCATCGCGGAGAATGCCAAGCCCGGGCACCTGTGGTGGGTCACCACCCCACAGGCGGCCGGCGACATCGAGGGGTACGCCGACCAGGTGAGCACCACCGTCGGCTCCACCGTCACCGTGTTCGTCAGCACCAAGGCCGCCTCGTTCCACGTCGAGGCCTACCGCATGGGCTACTACGGCGGGATCGGCGGGCGGCTGGTGTGGCAGTCCGACGACGTCCCCGGGGTGCGCCAGCCCCCTCCGGCCCTGGCGGTGTTCACCAACACCATCGAGTGTCAGTGGACGCCGTCGCTGACGGTCCCGGTCGACGCCACCTGGCCGCCCGGCGCCTACCTCCTGAAGCTGGTCGGTGCCACCGGGGAGCAGCAGTTCGTCCCGTTGTGCGTCCGCGACGACTCGTCCCGGGCCGCCATCGTCATCCAGCAGAGTGTCACCACCTGGCAGGCCTACAACCGCTGGGGTGGCTACAGCCTCTACTACGGCAACCGGAACCAGGCCCTCTCGTACACCCACGCCCCGGCGGGCGGCACCTACGAGGACCGGGCCCGGATCGTGTCGTTCGACCGGCCCTACGATCACGACTGGGCCAGTGGGGCCGCCGACTTCGTCGGCAACGAGCTCCCGGTCGTCTACCAGGCGGAACAGCTCGGTCTCGACGTCACCTACTGGACCGACATCGACCTGCACTCCGAGCCCCAGCTGCTCACCAATCACCGCGGCCTCATCAGCCTGGGCCACGACGAGTACTGGTCGACGCCGATGCGGGACGGCGCCACCCAGGCCCTGGCCGCCGGGGTCAACCTGGCCTTTCTCGGAGCCAACGCCTGCTACCGCCAGATCCGGTTGGAGCCCTCTCCCCTCGGGGTCAACCGCCACCAGATCTGTTACAAGGCGGCCAACGAGGACCCCATGCTCGCGTTGGACCCCGCCTTGGTGACCGTCAACTGGCCCCAGGCACCGGTGTCCCGGCCCGAGGCCGGACTCATCGGCAGCACGTATCAGGACATCGGGGCCAAGGCCGACCTGGTCATCACCGACCCGACCTCGTGGGTACTGGCCGGCGTCGAGCTCCCACTGGACCGGCGTTTCGCCGATGTGGTCCAAGGGGAGTTCGACCGCTACGTCCCCAACGGGGGCGGTCCCGTCAACGTGGACATCATCGCCCATTCTGTTGTGCCCAACCGGGGCGGGAACTACTCCGACATGACCTGGTACACCGTCCCCGGTGGGGGCGGTGTCTTCGCCACCGGCAACGCCAACTGGCTCAACGTCATGTCCGACAGCTCGCTGGTTCCCCCCAACGTCATCCCCGACGCCACGCCGGGGGCCACCGCCGAGGTGTTGCGGATAATGGAGAACGTCTACTCGGTGATCGGCGGTGGGCCGGCCAGCCTGAGCCATCCCTCCCAGGGGAACTGGATGGCTACCTACACGACCGACGTCCCCTCGAGTGGCGTTCCGAACACCAGCGACGCCGCGTAGCGGCACGGGGTCCAGGGGACGGAGCGATTCATCCTCCCAACGCAGCAGCCCGGGACGCACGGTTGCGTCCCGGGCCGGCGAGCTAACGAGCTACCCGATTCTTTCGTCCGGCAGCCCGGTGAACTTGAGGACGATCGGGGGAGGCTTACTCGGTGAGGGTGATGGGCTGGTCGTCGAGGTCCAAGTCGCGTACGTCGTCCGGAAGGGCGGCCGAAGCCTCTTCGGCCTCGACGGCGTTCTGGGCGGCCAGATGCTCGCGGATCCGCTCGTCGACCTCGGCCATCAGCTGCGGGTTCTCGGTCAGGAAGGTCTTGACGTTCTCCCGTCCCTGGCCCAGCTGTTCCCCTTCATAGGTGAACCAGGCACCGGACTTCTTGATGAAGCCCAGTTCCACGCCGACATCGAGCAACGATCCCTCACGGCTGATCCCCCGGCCGAAGGTGATGTCGAACTCGGCCTGCTTGAACGGGGGTGAGCACTTGTTCTTCACCACCTTGACCCGGGTCCGGTTGCCGACCTGGTCGGCACCGTCCTTGATGGTCTCGATGCGCCGGATGTCCAGGCGCACCGACGAGTAGAACTTGAGGGCCCGACCTCCGGGGGTGACCTCGGGCGATCCGTACATGACGCCGATCTTCTCCCGCAGCTGGTTGATGAAGATGGCAATCGTCCGCGACTTCGACAGCGTCCCGGTCAACTTGCGGAGGGCCTGGGACATCAGGCGGGCCTGCAGGCCGACATGGGTGTCGCCCATCTCCCCCTCGATCTCCGCCCGGGGGGTGAGGGCGGCCACTGAGTCGATGACGAGAACGTCAAGAGCCCCCGAGCGGATGAGCATGTCGGCGATCTCCAGGGCCTGCTCACCGGTGTCGGGCTGGGAGATCAGCAGATCGTCGATGTTGACGCCGATGGCCTTGGCGTAGACCGGGTCCATGGCGTGCTCGGCATCCACGTAGGCGCAGATGCCGCCGTTGCGTTGGGCCTCGGCGACCACGTGCATGGCCAAGGTGGACTTGCCCGAGGACTCCGGGCCGAAGATCTCGACGATCCGGCCCCGGGGGAGGCCGCCGATGCCGAGAGCTAGGTCGAGGGCCAGGGCCCCGGTCGGGATGGCCTCGATGTTCATGTGCAGGTTCTCGCCCATACGCATGATGGACCCCTTGCCGAACTGCTTCTCGATCTGCCCCAGGGCCATGTCGAGTGCCTTGTCACGTTCCATGTCTTCTCTCCTCGGTACTTGTCGCTCATGTGACCGTGCCGACCCTACGAAGGGGGTGTGACACGTGCTCTGGTGGGTCCGGACCGAGATCCGGGGCCGATCGCTGCAGGGTGGTGCTGGACGACGAGGTCACTGTAGACCCGAACGCATGTTCGATGATGGATCCCCGGGACCCCCTGCGTCAAGAGCAGCTCCGAAGCCGGCCGTGACCGGCGGAACCGGGACCTGTGCCCATCCACCCGAACCTCCATCGACCTCCGGCGTATAGGTGCGCAGTAGCCTCACCCATCAATGCCCGACGATGCACCGCCCCCCGGACCTGGCACCGGTGACGGCCCCTCCGGAGGGTCGGGCACCGGCCCTCCCGTCCTGTCGCGACAGGAGTTGCGCCGGCAGGCCGGCGGGGGTCGCGGCGGGTCACGTGCCTGGTGGTACGGGCTGGGCGCACTGGCCGTGGTGGTCATCGGTGTAGTGATCGGCGTGGTGGCCACCCACAACAGCAAGAAGGAAGCCACGGCGGCCAAGGTGGTGGCCACCACCACCACGACGGCGCCGGCGCCGACCTGCCCGCTCACCGGGACCCCCGCCCCGGGGGGCACGGTCCCCGCTCGGCCGGCTCTCGGGATCAAGATCGGCAACTATCCCGGCGACCGTCCGTCGTCCGGCCTCAACCAGGCCGACATCGTCTTCGAGGAGCCGGTGGAGGGGGCCATCACCCGCCTGTTGGCCGTGTTCCAGTGCCAGTCGGCACCGTTGGTGGGCGACATCAGATCCGCCCGTCAGCCCGACGCCGGCATCATGTCCCAGTTTTCGCACCCGATGTTCGTCCATGCCGGCGGCATCGACCCGGTCATCGCCCTCATGCAGGCATCGCCGCTCATCGACACCAACCTCTACTCCGGCGGGAACGGATCGGCCATCCTCCAACAACCCGGCCGGGTGGCCCCCTACTCGACGTTCGTGAACACGGCCACGCTCTGGGCGCTCGACCCCACCGACACAGCCCCGCCGGCGCCCATCTTCCAGTACTCGGCCGCGCTCCCCACAGGCTCGGTGGCCGGATCGGGTGCCAGCGTCCACATCCCCTTCTCCTCCACCTCCGATGTGACCTGGCAGTGGAACGCGGCCACCGGCACCTACCTCCGGGCCTACTCCGGCCAGCCCGACAAACTGCTCGACGGGTCTCAGACGGCCGCCGCCGACGTGGTGATCATGACCGTGCCCACCGCCATCGGGCCGTGGGTGGAGAACAGTGAGGGCGGCCATGAGGTCGATGTCACCGCCACCGGAACCGGTCCCCTCGTGGTCATGCGCAACGGCGTGTCCATCACCGGTACGTGGACCCGCAACGCTCTGACCCAACCGGCCACCCTCACGACGACGGGCGGTGCACCGATCACGCTGGCCCCCGGTAACAGCTGGGTGGAGCTGGTCCCGGTGGGCATCCCGGTCACCCCGACAGCCTCAGCCCCGGCTCCGGCCGGGACGGCCACGACGAAGGCTCCCTAACGGCGGAGGGCCCGTTCTGATGTGGCGCCGGTGGTGGCCTCTGGTGCGACTCCTCCTGAGCCTGGCCGCCGTCGGCCTCGCCGTCTGGGTGCTCTCGTCGCACACCGACGAACTGTCCGGTCTCAGCGGGGTGCTGCACCGGCTGAACTGGTGGTGGCTCTCGGCGGCGGTGGTGGCCGAGATCCTCTCGTTCATCAGCTTTGCCTGCCTGCAGTACGGGTTGCTCCTCTTCGGCGGCCTGGATTCGCCCAAGGGGGCACTGCTGAAGACGACGTTCGCCGCGCAGGCCCTGGCCAATTCGTTCCCGGGGGGAAGCGCTGTCTCCGCGGTCTACAGCTTCCGCTGGTACCGACGGTTCGGGGCCGGCAACACCCTGGCCACGTGGGCCATCGTGGGCACGGTGATCGCCTCCATCGTCTCGCTGGCCTTGGTCGCCACCCTGGGCCTGGCGTTGGCCACCGAGCAGGGGGCGTCCCTCGACCTGGTCCCCGCCATCATCGGCGCGCTGGTGGCCATGGTGGTGATCGGCGCTCTGTTCGTCTACGAACGACCCCTGCTGTGGAGCACGGACCGGTTGATCCGGGCCTCCCGCTCGCTGACCGGCCGTCCCTCGGCGGCCACCGAGAGTCAGGTCCGCCGGACCCTGGAATGGACGACGGCCGTCCACCTCAAGTGGCCCCAGGTGACGGGGACGGTGGCGCTGGGGACGTGCAACTGGCTGTTCGACTGCACCTGCTTCGCCATGATGTTCCCGGCCATCGGTGCCCCGGTCCCCTGGAAGGGCCTCCTGCTCGCCTACGGTGCGGGCCAGCTGGCCGCCACCCTCCCCATCACCCCCGGAGGGTTGGGGGTGGTGGAGGGCAGCATCACCATCGCGCTGGTGGCGTTCGGAGGCGTCGAGACCACCACCGTCGACGCCGTGCTCATCTACCGTTTCATCAGCTTCTGGCTCGTCCTGGCCGTCGGCTGGGCCCTCTGGGGCGAGCTGGCCCTCGAGGTCCGGCGAGGTCGATGGAGCCGGCGGGTCCTCTCCGCTCCCGTCGAGGCCACCGATCCCACGACGACCGACCCCGAGTCGCGTCGCGACACGATGCCGTCCCCGGCGCCCGGCGAGTCCTCGGTGGCCCCCTCGTGACCGCCCGTCAACCGGTGACAGAGGGTCGGCCCGTGGGCAACCGTTCGATGCCGCTCACCCGGCTCGCCCGTCGGATCGCCGCCGGTCTGGCCGGCGTCGTGGTGGTCGCCTGCGTCCTGGCCGGCTGCTCATCGGTGCGCAGCAGCCTCGGGACCACCGACAGCCCGTGCTACCTGTCCCTGCCCGCGGCGTCACAGGCCGTGCACGGTTCGGGCCGGCTGGCCGGCGTCCACCTGTTCACCCTCAGCAGGCTCCGCCAGGATGCGCCCCGGCTCTACGCCCGCCTGGCCATCTCCCGTCCGAACCAGGACCGAATCTGCGTGATCGAGTTCACCGGCTCCTTCACCAATTCGTCGGTGGCCCGACCGCTCGGGTCCCCGGCCGGGCGACTGGCCATCGTCGTGCTCCGGACACCGTCCGACGCACTGCTCGGCACCGTCCTCCTCGACCGTCCCCCACTCCGCTTCGCCCACGGCCACATCGGCTGACGCCCGGCGGGGAACGAACCGGCTCGGGCGGGCCCCCGCCACCGTCAGCTCCCGAGCGTCCGCCGTAACAAGTCGAGAGCGGCGATGGTGGCGTACTGACGGACCCGGTCCCGATCACCGGGCACCGTGAAGGCGAACGACGCCGTCTCGTGGCCGGGGCGAGCGAGCCCCACGAATACCGTGCCGGGAGGTCGGCCGTCCTGGGAGTCGGGTCCGGCCACCCCGGTCATGGACAGGCCCACGTCGGCGCCGAGGACCGTCCGGGCCCCGTCGGCCATGGCCCGGGCGGCCTCCTCGGAGACCACGGGCCCCTCGGGCACCCCGAGCACGGTGAACTTGACCTCGGAGGCGTAGGACACCACCGAGCCGCGGAACCACCGGCTGGCCCCGGGGACATTGACCAACCGGGACGCCGCCAGCCCGCCGGTGAGCGACTCGGCCAGGCCCAGGGTCAGGCCCTCGGTGGCCAGGGCCCGGGCCACGGCATCCTCGATGGCCTCGTCGTCGATGCCGAACACCACATCGCCCGCGGCTTCGGTGAGGATGCGTCGGATCTCGGCCTCCTCGGCATCTAGCCGCGCCGCGGCAAGCTCCTCGTCATCGGCCCGCACCGTGACCCGCACCTTGATCCCTTCGATGCCGCTGGCCAGAAATGCGATCGTGGCCGGTGCCGGGCTCACCCCGTCGCCGGATGGTGCACCGGGCGGCGTGGCCGCCGCCGTGTCGAGCTGACCGATGTGGTCGGCCAGGGTGTCGGCCAGCGCCGACTCGCTCATGCCCCAGGTCCGGATGACCCGGCTGGCGATGACCCCGGTCGTCTCGCCGCGTTCGCCCATGCGCTTGACGAGGTCGGGGGCGATAGCCCGCTCGAACATGTCGGCCATCTCGTAGGGGACTCCGGGAACGGCGTAGATCACCTTGTGCCCCACCGGGCAGATCAGCCCGGGTGCGGTGCCTTTGGTCTGCGGAATGACGGTGGCGCCGTCGGGCACGTCGGCCTGTCGAAGGTTGGAGTCGGCCATCTGACGACCGCGGAGGTTGAACAGAGCGCGGATGTTGTCCACCACCTGGTCGTCCCGGTGGAGTGACACGTTCATCACCTCGGCGATGGCATCACGGGTGATGTCGTCGTGGGTCGGTCCCAGCCCCCCGCAGACGATGACGCCGTCGCTCCGGGCCAGGGCGGTCCGGAAGGCCAACACGATCCGTTCGTGATTGTCCCCCACCGCCTGGTGGAAGTGGGAGGCCACGCCGATGGCGGCCAGGTGCTCACCCATCCACTTGGAGTTGGTGTCGGCGATCTGGCCGAGCAGCAGCTCCGTCCCCACCGCCACGATCTCGACGCGCACCGGACTCAGGCCGCCGAGCTCGTGCCGTCGGCACTTCCCGTCGCCGGTCGCGGGGCGTCCGCGGCGCGGACCCGGGCCGCCCGCCGGCCGTCGACGAAGTACTGGGCCCCGGTGAACACCGTCAGGGCCGCGGCCACCCAGATGCCGGCGTTCAGGATCGACTGGTGGGTGGCCAGCGGCGGCGCCAGACACATCCCAATGGCGATGTCCTGGAGGAGGGTCTTGAACTTGGCCGAGTTGCGCGCCGGGATGGAGATGCCGTGGCGGCCCACCACCGACCGGTAGACCGACATGGCGATCTCCCGCACGGCGATGATGGCGACCGGGAGCCACCACACGATGCCTTTGGCCACCAGGGCCACCAGGGCGCCCAGCACCACCACCTTGTCGGCCAACGGGTCGAGGAAGGCCCCCGACCGGGTGGTCCCCTGCCTGCGGGCCAGCCAGCCGTCGATCCCGTCGGACATGGCCAGCAGCCCGCCGAAGACGAACGTGAACCAGCTGGCCCCCCACAGCATGATGAGGGCGATGAGCACCGGGGTGGCCAACAGCCGGATCACCGTGATCCCGTTGGCCGGGGTGAGGAGGGCCGACGGTCCGAACGTCGTGGTCCGTGCCACCGGTGCGCCGGCCTGCATGGCCCCGTCGCTCATCGGGCCGATCCCGTCGCGGCCAGGGTCGGGGACCGCCGGTGCCGGCGCTCGGCGATGAGATCGGGGCCGTCGGCGCCGGTGACTAGCACATCCACGAACGAGCCAACCGGGTGGTCGGCGGGCAGCGAGACGATCCCGTCGATCTCGGGAGCCTCCCGGTAGGTGCGTCCCTCACCCGGGGCGTCGACGAGAACCTCGACGGTGGCCCCGATCAGCCGGTCCCGTCCGGCGGCGGTGATGGCGTCCTGGATCTCGGTGCACTCACGCAGACGCTCGGCGACCAGCTCCTCGGCCACCTGGCCCTCGAGGTCGGAGGCGTAGGTTCCGGCCTCGTTGCTGAACGGGAAGAACCCCACCCAGTCCAACTGGGCCTCCTCCAGCCACTCGAGCAGGCGGTCATGATCGGCTTCGGTCTCCCCGGGATAGCCGACGATGAACGAGGATCGGAACGCCGCGGTCGCCTCGGCACGACGGATCGACGCGATCCGGTCGAGGAACCGGTCCCCCTCGCCCCACCGGCGCATGCGCTTGAGCAGGGGCCGTGACACATGCTGGAGGGAGAGGTCGAAATAGGGAACCCCGGTGGCCAGGATGGCCTCCACCAGAGCATCGTCGAGCGTCGACGGGTAGAGGTAGAGGAGGCGGACCCGGTCGACCCGCTCGGCCACCGCCCCCACCAGCTCGACGATGGGGCGGTGTCCACCCACAGCCGGCCCGTCGATGCGGGGCACGGTCCGACCGGCTGAACGGTCCAGGGCGAACGAGGCGAGGTCCTGAGCCACCAGCACCACCTCCCGGAGCGTGCGCTCCGGTCCGGCCAGCTGGTCCACCTCGGCCAGGATGGAGTCCACGGTGCGGGACCGCTGCTTGCCCCGGAACGACGGGATGGCACAGAACCCGCAGTTGCGGTCGCAACCCTCGGCCACCTTGATGTAGGACCACGGCGAGGACGAGGCCGGACGGGGCAGGTTCAACAGGTCGAAGGCGGGTAGGGGAGCCCCCGGGCCGGGAGACGGGGGCTTGCGCCCGAAGAGCACGGGCGTACCTGGGGTGCCGGCCCCCGAAAGCGACGTAGGGATCAGCCGGGTCGGGCCGGGCCCAGCCGCCTCGGTCGGGGACCCACCGCTCAGGGCCACACCGAACGGGGCCACCAGGTCGACCTCGGGCAGCGCCTCGGCCAGTTCATCGCCGTACCGCTCGGCCATGCAACCCGTCACCACCAGCCGTGCCCCGTCCCGTCGGGCGTCGGAGAGAGCCAGCACCGTGTCGACGGACTCCTGGCGGGCGGCCTCGATGAAGGCGCACGTGTTGACCACCACCAGGTCGGCCTGCTCGGGCGTTGCCGCAGCCTCGAACCCGTCGGCCACCAGGGTCCCGACCAGCTTGTCGGAGTCCACCTGGTTCTTCGGGCAGCCCAACGTCTCGATCCAGTACCGCTCGGCCACCAGGACAATCTACCGGGGTGCCGGCACCCAGGGCTCGCCATCACCGCGGGCCCCCCGGCGACCGACCGGGCGGGGTCGAGATCCCGGAACCGGGGGACGCTGATGCCATCGCCACGGTCGTCCCGTCCCTCGGACGGCCGAGCACACCTTGCTAGGGTGGCCGGGCCCACAGCCGGGGGGAACGGCAGCTCGCGCCGCTCGGTTAGGAACACGAGGCGCGTACCCACTTTGGACACGATCACGGCCACAGACCGCACCCGGGGCGGCGCCTGGACTGCCCTGCGCCAAGCGGCCTCGGCGTCCTGGCTCCCCTGGTTGACCGGCCGGGCCATCGTGCTCGCCGCGCTGGCCATGGCCAAGTTCGAGGTGACCCACTTCGCCATCCGCGACCCGCGTGCCCTGGCCACCGCCCACGACGGCCTAGTGGCGTGGGACGCCGGGTGGTACGCCAACCTGGCCGCCCACGGCTATCACGCCGTGGGTAGCGAGGGTCTGCGCTTCTTCCCGCTCCTGCCTGCGGTGGCGAGCGCCCTCCACCACATCACCTTCCTCCCCGTCGACGCCTCGACCGTGCTCATCGCCAACATCTGCGGCTTCGGCGCCACCGCCGCCCTCTACCTACTGGTGCGATCGGAGTTCGGTGATCCGGTGCCGGCCCGGACGGCGGCCTGGCTGATCAATCTGGTGCCGGCGGCCTTCGTGATGGTCATGGGGTACTCGGACTCCCTGTTCATCCTGGTGGCGGTGGCCTGCTTCTACTGCCTGCGTCATCAGCGCTGGCTGGTGGCGGGAGGGCTGGGATTTCTGGCCGGCACGGCCCGACCCATCGGATGCCTCCTCCTGATCCCTGCCCTGTGCGAGGCGCTCCGCGGGCTGCGCCGGACGGACTGGCGGGAGCGCTCGGCGCGGGCCGTCGCTGTTCTGGCTCCGCTGGCCGGGCTTCTGGCCTTCCTCAGCTGGACCAGTGTCGAGTTCGGGACGTTCACCGAGCCATTGACCCTCCAGACCAACTCGGCGCGCCACGGGGGTCTGACCGATCCGGTGGACACCCTGTACCACGACGCCACCAATCTCCTGCACGGCCATCACGTGGGAACCGACCTCCACCTGCCGTGGGTCGTGATCAGCGTGGGTCTGCTCATCGTGGTGTTCCGGAGACTGCCCCTCTCCTACGGCCTGTTCTCCGTGGCCATGGTGGCCGTCGCCGCGTCGGGGTCCAACCTGGACTCGTTCGAGCGCTACGCCCTCTCTGCCTTCCCCCTGATCATGGGGGCCACCACCCTGCTCCGCTCCCGGCGGGTCGAGATCGCCGTGCTCGTGCTCTGCGCGATGACCATGTTCGGCTATGCCCTGCTGGCGTTCCTGGCCGCCTACGTGCCCTGAATCCACGGTGAGGCGGTGGGCACCGACCACCCCTGCGCCCGTCGCCGGCTGGGCCGGCGGACCAGCCCGCGGCCCATTGTGTAGTGGCGCGCGGCACGGATACATTGGATGGAGCGCGTCGATTGCCCTGGACCCTGGTGACTGATGCCCCGGACAGAAGGGCATGGGGCACATGGGTCCATCCAGCAGTCGCCGTCGGTGCGCCTACGGTCGTTCCGGGAGTCCCGCCACCGTGGCCTGGCCCGACGGGGCACTGCCGGCCACGAGCGACCCGGTCACCAGGCCCCCGACTCGGCAACGCCGCCTCTCCGCCGTGCCGTCGGGGGCCCGCCCCCTTCCCGGCCGCGCCGGAGGGACGGGGGCCTCCGGGTGGCGATGATGCGAACGGATCGACCCCATCGGGGCCGGCACGACCGCCTGTGGGCGGCGGCCGCGGCCGGGGCAGTACTGCTTGGCGTCGTCGCCTCGACCGTGGCGGCACAGGCCATCGTCCGGTCGGACGCCGAGAAATCACACCAGGCCGTGGCGTCGTCGGCGACGGACATTGCCCTGACCGTGCAGGGATCCATTCAACAAGAGCAGGATCTGACCGTAAGCGCCTCGGCGTTCGTCGCCGGAGACAACGATGCGACCCAGGCGCAATTCCGGCAGTGGACCGTGGCCGTGCGGGCCTTTTCCCGCTATCCCGAACTCGAGTCCCTGGGCGAGATCGTCATGGTGTCTGCCTCCCAGCTACCTGGATTGGTCGCACGCCTCGCCGGGACCCCCGCCGCCCCGGTGACGACCAGCAGGGCGTTCACCATCACCCCTCCCGGGATCCGCCCCTACTACTGCCTGGAAGCAGTGTCCGGCGTCCGTCCCGGCCAGACCGCGCTGCCCCCCGGCTTCGACTACTGCCAGACGGCGGCGGCTCCCCTGCTCATGGCGTCCCGCAGCTCCGGGGCGCCCTCCTACATCCCCTTCCGGTCGGGAAGGACCACGGCCCTAGCCGTCGGCACCCCCATCTACGCCAACGGCGCCGACCCGGTGACGGTGGCGGCCCGCGGCGCCACGTTCGTGGGCTGGACCGGCGCCCTGTTCAACCCGGCCGTGCTCCTCCAGCACGCGCTCCGAGGTCATCGGGACGACTCGGTCAGCGTCCACTTTCACGAGGGTTCGTACGTGGCCACCTTCCACGCCGGAACCGCCCCGAGGTCCGGCCAGGCGGTGGCGGTGGCCCTGACCCCCTCGTGGAGCGCCACCACCACCGCACCGGCATTCTCCGATGGGATCCTGGCCCATCAGAACTCGATGGTCGTCCTGGTGGGTGGTGTGGCGCTCAGCCTCCTGATCGGACTGCTGGTCTTCGTGTTGGGAACCGGTCGGTCCCGGGCGCTGGCCCTCGTGCACCGCCGGACCGACGAGCTTCACTTCCTCGCCTATCACGACGCCCTCACCGGCCTTCCCAACCGGACGCTGATCCTCGACCGCCTCGCCCAGATGCTGGCCCGGGCCCAGCGGCAGGGGGACAAGTGACCGTCCTGTTGGTCGACATCCACGCGTTCCGGGACATCAACGAGACGATGGGCCACGGTGCGGGCGACGAGCTCCTCGTCGAGGTAGGGGCCCGATTGTTGGACGGCCTGCGCAGGAGTGACTCGATCGGCCGCCTGGCCGGCGACGAATTCGTGATCCTGGTCGATGGGAGCCCGCCCGCCGACGGACCCGGCGAACTGGCCCTCCGGGTACTCGCCCTCATCGAGCCGCCGTTCACGGTCACGAGTGATCGTCGGGACATCACCCTTGCGGTGAATATCGGCATCGCCACGGGCAGTCGGGCCACACCCGCGGACCTGCTCCGCGACGCCGGCATCGCCCTGGGCCGGGCCAAAATCGAAGGTTCGCCACCAGCGGTCGTCTTCTCCGCCACCATGCACGATGATGCGGACAACCGCCGAAGCCTTGACCTCAGCCTCAATACTGCCCTGGCCGCCGGCGAGTTCTTTCTGCTCTACCAGCCGACAGTGGATCTGGCCACCCGACGCTTCACCGGTGCCGAGGCGCTGCTCCGATGGAACCACCGGGACCGGGGGGTCGTGAGCCCCAATGAGTTCATCCCTCTGCTGGAAGCCAACGGGCTGATCGTCCCGGTGGGGACGTGGGTCCTCGAAGAGGCGTGCCGGCAGGGCGCCCGATGGGCCGCCCTGGGCCATCCGCTGATGATGTCGGTCAACGTCTCCGCCCGGCAGCTCGAGGGTACCCGACTGGTGGACGATGTGACCGCGGCGCTGGCCGCCAGTGGACTCGACCCGGGCCTGCTGATCCTGGAGCTGACCGAGACGGCCCTCATGCGCGACGTACAGACCACGGTGGAGCAGTTGCTCCAGCTCAAGAGGAACGGAGTGCGTATCGCCATTGATGATTTCGGGACCGGCTACTCATCGCTGGCCTATCTGAGTCAGTTCCCCATCGACGTGCTGAAGATCGACCAGTCGTTCGTCGCCGGTCTCTCCGACACGCCGGAGGCGGCAGCCATCGTGCACACATTGGTACAGCTCGGCAAGCTGCTCGGGCTCGAGACGACCGCCGAGGGGATCGAGACCCACGAACAGTGGACGATGCTGCAGGACGAGCACGTCGACCACGGTCAGGGGTACCTGTTCGCCCGCCCGCAACCTGCAGCGGCGATCGACCTCCTGCTCGGCGGGGTACCCGGGGACGTGGGCCACACCCTCATGGTGAACTGACCGAGCGCCGATGTCCCCGATCACCGTGAGTGGCTCCAACCAGCCCGGGCCCGTCAGATTGTATGCGAAGGGACCACAACCGCCAGCTTCATTGGTTATCAGTGGACTCATTAGCGACCACTGGGCTGCTTAACCGATGGGTACGCTGACTATCGGCATCCCACTCGGCGAACTTGAATACCGAATCCGGACATCCCCGGGGCGCGGCTCAGATGCCGGAAGCTACAGCCCCTCCACCACATGGACTTTTCCCCATAAACTGGGAATACCCGCAGTTCTACCCTCAACTCGGGGTCCCTGACCCCACCGCCGGCGCGCCCTGCCCGCGGCAGGGTCCGGCGAGCCGTGGCGGTCGTATTAATGGAGACGACGAACGGCTCCATACCCAGACTGATCGCCGTTCATAAAAGGATTTACGAGTATTTTCTCAGAACCTATTGTGCTATCGCAGAACCGGACGATACAGTGGCGAAAGCGCATTAGCTGCTCTGGACCCAGGCGACCGATGCTCCCAAGTACGAGGGAGATCTGTTATGGGGATTCTGACCGAGCGGCGAGATCCACCGTCGACCACGTCGACCGACCTTGACCCCTTGAGGGTGTTGATCGTCGACGATGCGCCGTCGACCCGCACGTTCCTACGAGCGGTCCTCGAGCACTGCGACCAGTTCGATGTGGTGGGCGAGGCCGATGACGGTGGCACGGCCATCGAGCGGGCCGGAGCGCTGCAACCGGATCTCGTGCTGCTCGACATCTCCATGCCCGCCATGAGCGGCGCCGGTGCGCTGAAGGGAATCCTCGAGGTGGCCCCGAGCACCATGGTGATCATCGTCTCGGGAGCGGGTCCTGCCCTCAGCCAGCCCCTGCTCGAAGCCGGAGCCGCGGCGTTCGTGCCCAAGGGCATCGCACCGTTCGAGCTGATCAGTCGGCTGGGCACCATCATGGGACGACCCGTCAGTATCGACCATCTCGACCCCCTGATACGGCTCCACGGTGTCGACGGAGCCACCGAAGCGGGCCGAAGTGCGACGGGCGTGCTGGTCTCACGTGCGGTGCTGTTCGCCATGGATCCGCTCGAACGCCACATGATCCGCAAGGTGATCGAGCTCTGCGATGTCTCGGTGCTGGCCGAGACGGAGCACGCCGGTACCTTGCGCGCCGTGGTCGAAGCCTCCCGTCCCGAAGTGGTGGTGGTGGAGCTCCCCCCGACCGGTCGATGGACGCGGCGATCCTCACTGAGGTCCGCCAGGTCTCACCGGAGAGTGCGGTCATCGCTTACGCCGAGACCGAGGAGCGACGGGAGGCGGCGTTGGCCGCCGGAGCGACCGCCTTCGTCGTGAAGCCGCGCATCGACGAGCTCGTCGATCAGATTCACGTGGTCACGTCGAGGGCGTGAGCGAAATGGCAGCCATGGACGGTGTCCGTACCCCGGAGAGCCTACGGGGCGCTTCGGGACTCGAGGTGGGCGATGAGGGAGCTGGAAATGCCTCCCGCAGCTGCTTCATCGCCCACCTGGAGTGGAGCCGACCGGCGGTTGCCACGGCGTCGGTCCCGACGACACGACCCCTCCCCTGCTCGCCCCTCAGGCGACACGGTCGGACATCTTCCCGACCGGATACGACTTACACCACGAACGGTGACAACTACTGGAGGCCCAGCTGTGAGTGATCCCACGATCGATGCCACGGACACCGTTGACCCCAAGGAGATCCTGACCGTCCTGGCCCGGGTCAAGCAGGGGGACTTCTCCGCCCGTATGCCCGTCGAGTGGACCGGGTTGGCCGGAAAGGTCGCCGACACCGTGAACGACGTCATCATGGCCAATCAGGCTCTCGAGACAGAGTTGGTCCGCATCAGTCAGGTCGTCGGCCGCCAAGGTGAGCTGTCCCAGCGGATGTCCCTCGGGTCCTGGTCCCAGAACTGGTTGACCAGTTCGGACTCCATCAACCACCTGATCGACTCGCTGGTGCGACCGACCGTCGAGATGCAGCGGGTCGTGGGGGCAGTTGCCGACGGCGATCTGAGCAAGAAGGTCACCGCCGACGTCCGCGGTGAGATGTTGGAACTCAAGAACACCATCAACGGGATGGTCGATCAGCTCAATCGCTTCATCTCCGAAGTCACCCGGGTCTCGAGGGACGTGGGGACCGAGGGGAAGCTCGGACAGGCTGCGGCGGTGACCATCGAGGTGGGTGGAGTGTGGAAGGACCTGACCGACAACGTCAATCTCATGGCCGGCAACCTCACCGGGCAGGTCCGGAACATCGCCGAAGTGACCACAGCGGTGGCCAAGGGCGACCTGAGCAAGAAGATCTCCATCGACGTGAAAGGCGAGTTCCTCGAGCTCAAGAACACCGTCAACGGCATGGTCGACCAGCTCAATGCCTTCGCCAGCGAGGTGACCAGGGTGGCACGCGAGGTCGGGGTGGAAGGCAAGCTGGGAGGTCAGGCACAGACCACTGAGGTCGGAGGGGTGTGGAAAGACCTGACCGACAATGTGAATCAGCTGGCGGCCAACCTCACCAATCAGGTCCGGGCCATCGCCGACGTGGCCACCGCGGTGACCGACGGGGACCTGACCAGGCAGGTCAAGGTGGAGGCCAGCGGTGAGGTCGCCATCCTGAAGGACAAGCTCAATGAGATGATCCGCAATCTCAACGAGACCACCAAGCTGAACATCGAACAGGACTGGCTGAAGACCAACCGGGAGAGCTTCACCCGGATGCTCCAGGGCCAGCGCGACCTGACGACGGTGTCCGGCATGATCCTGTCCGAACTGGCCCCTCTGGTGCTGGCCCAACACGGGGTGTTCTACGTCATGAACAGCTCCCACGGCTCCGAGCCGATCCTCGAGTTCCAAGCCGGCTACGGGTTCGAAGAGCGCAAGAGCATGGCCACCTCGTTCCGCCTGGGAGAAGGGCTGGTCGGGCAGTGTGCCATGGAGAAGAAGCGGATTCTTCTCACCGAGGTCCCCGGGCGACTACGTGAGGATCAACTCGGGCCTCGGTTCATCGACACCCCTCAACATCATCGTGTTACCCATCCTGTTCGAGGGATCCGTTCGGGCGGTGGTCGAACTGGCATCCTTCTCCCCGTTCAGCCCGATCCACCAGACCTTCCTCGACCAGCTCACCGAGAGCATCGGCCTCGTCCTCAACACGGTCGAAGCCAATACGCTGACCGACGACCTGCTCCAACAGGCACAGTCACAGGCCGAGGCGCTTCTGGCCCAGCAGAACGAACTGCGCCGCTCCAACGAAGACCTCGAGCGGCAGACGAAGCAGCTGGCCGAGCAGAACAGTGACGCCGAAGAAAAGAAGCGCGAGGTCGAGCAGGCCAAACTCCTGGTCGAGGAGAAGGTGGGGGAACTCGCCATCTCGTCGAGATACAAGTCAGAGTTCATCGCCAACATGTCCCACGAACTACGCACCCCGCTCAACAGCCTTCTGATACTGGCCGAGCAACTGGAGGACAACCCGGCCGGGAACCTGAGCGATTCCCAGGTCGAATACGCCAGCATCATCCGGGCTTCGGGCCAGGACCTCCTGAGACTCCTGAACACGATCCTCGACCTGGCCAAGATCGAATCGGGCACCGTGTCCGTCGAGCTCACCGACGTGGACGTGGCCCGCCTCCGCACCGACATGGTCCGCGAATTCGAACACGTCGCCCGGGACCAGGGCATCGACTACTCCGTCGAACTGGCGGAGGGATGTCCGCCCAGCATCGTCACCGACCCACAGCGACTCAGCCAGATCCTCAAGAACCTCATCTCCAACGCCTTCAAGTTCACCGAGCAGGGTGGCGTCTCCGTCACGGTGGCCGTCTCGGATTCCGGCTGGGACCCGGACATCGAAACCCTTCGGAGGGCACCGTCCGTTCTGGCCATCACGGTCACCGACACCGGCATCGGCATCAGCGACGATCAGCAGCGCAGGATATTCGAGGCCTTCGCCCAAGGCGACGGCACGACGGCCCGGCTCTATGGGGGGACCGGCCTGGGTCTGTCCATCAGTCGGGCACTGGTCGCCCTACTGGGCGGTGAGATCACGCTGTCCAGCGCACTGGGCCGGGGCAGTACCTTCACGGTCTACCTGCCCCTGATGCCCGCACTCGGGGAGGACCACCGGACCGGAACAGCCGGAGCGCCGACCACCGGCCGCCCCTGCCGAGTGGTTCGTCTCGGCTGAGGCTTTGGCGTCGGAGATCGGACGGGCCATGCCGGAGGGGCGGACCACACCCGGGCTCGACGAGTACCCGTTCGCGGGAACGAAGGTTCTGATCGTCGACGACGACTTCCGCAACATCTTCGCCCTCAGTGCACTGCTCGAACGCGGTGCGCGCCGAGGTCGCCGTTGCGGAAGGTGGCGATGAGGCGGTGGCCCTGCTCCGTGCGGGATCCACTGCATCGACATCATCCTGATGGACATCATGATGCCGGGCATGGACGGCTACACCGCCATCCGAGCCATCCGGGCATCTGGACGCGGATGCAGGACCTTCCCATCGTGGCAGTGACCGGAAAGGTGGTGGCGGGCGAGCGCCAACGCTGCATCGATGCCGGCGCCAACGACTATGTGCCCAAGCCGGTCAACACCGTCGAGCTCATCGCCGCCATCTCCCCGTGGTTGCGGAAATCGTTGGAAGCCGTGTGATGGCCATCGCCGAGCTTGCCGACATCGACGGGTCAACGGCGGCGTTGCCGGACGAGTGCGATCGGTCCATATCCTCATCGTTGACGACGACCGCTTCAAGCGTGCTGCCCTCCGAGCGGCACTGGACTCGCTGCACTTCACGATCGTCGAGGCGGATTCCGGGGTGGCGGCGCTGCGCAGTCTGATGAAGCAGAATTTCGCCGCCATCCTCCTCGATGTCTTCATGCCCATCATGGATGGATTCGAGACCGCAGCCCTGATCCGTCAGCGTCAGCAGTCCGAAATGACACCGATCATCTTCATCACCGCGTCCAAGAGCGACGAGATCGCCGATATGGACCGCTTTGCCCAGGGAGCCGTCGATTTCATCTTCGCCCCCGTTGATCCGGGCGAGCTCCGTGCCAAGGTCTTGGTCTTTGCCAATCTCTTCGTGAATGCGGACCTCCTGGCCGCACGGGCCCTGGACCTGCAGATCTCCGCCGACCACCTGAGAATGGTCACCGATGTCGCCCCGATAGGGATCTTCCAGACCGATGCACAGCGGTGCTACATCTACACCAATCCCCGATGGTCGGAGATCACCGGCATCCAACCGTCCGACGCCGTCGGACGGCCCCTCGACAGTGTCATCGCCTCCGAGCTCCGTTCCGACCTCGTGCGCCGACTCGACGATCCGAACAATCACGGGTCGGAGCTCTCCTATCGGTTCGAAATTCCGGGTGAAGGCACTCCACCCCGTGTGGCCATCATCACCGTCGCTCCGTTCCCCGATGATGCCGGCGGCGTGGCCGGCCTCATCGGGACGGTTGCCGATGTGACGGCGGAGGCAGAGGCGGAGGCAGCGATGTCCGATGCCCATGACGCGGCCACTGCCGCATCGCAGCAGAAATCGGACTTCCTGGCCAACATGAGCCATGAGATCCGGACCCCCATGAACGGCGTGATCGGGATGGCCGATCTGCTCCTCGAGACCGAGCTCGACGCCGCGGCAGCACGATTACGCCCAGACGGTGCGCAACTCGGGCGAGGCACTGCTGACCATCATCAACGACATCCTCGACTTCTCCAAGGTCGAGGCGGGCATGGTCGAGATCGAGGCCACCGAGATGAGCATCCGCTCCATCGTCGACGACGTGGCCGATCTGCTGGCCGTACCGGCTCTGGCCAAGGGTGTCGAGGTGGTGAGCGTCATTGACAACGCCGTCCCCCGGGTCGTCCGGGGCGACCCGGGACGGCTTCGTCAGGTCCTCATGAACCTGATCGGCAACGCCATCAAGTTCACCGATGCCGGTGAGGTGGTTGTCCGGGTGACGATGCCCCCTGGGGAGGAGGCCACCCTGGCGGTGCGCTTCGAAGTCACCGACTCGGGTGAGGGGATTGCCGCGGAGAAGCTGGGGTCCATCTTCCAGCCCTTCGTCCAGGCCGACACCTCCACATCACGACGGCACGGCGGGACCGGTCTGGGTTTGGCCATCAGCGGACAGCTAGTGAGCCTCATGGGCGGCGACTACGGCGTGGCCAGCCAGCTGTCGCGAGGAAGCACCTTCTGGTTCACCATCCGCGTGGAGGATATGAGAAGGCCAGCAACGCCCGAGGTGCGGTCCCAGGTCACCGGCCTGGCCGGGCGCCGGGCGCTGGTCGTCGAGGAGAACCGGTCGCAGCGGAAGGCGCTGTCGGACCAACTGGAGGAGTGGGGCATGGAGGTCACGACGACCACATCCGGTCAGCCCGCGCTCGATGCGCTGCGGGAGGCCCTCACCCGCGGTTCGCCGTTCTCGGTCGGTCTCGTCGACCGGACGTTGTCAGGAATGGGCGGCCTGGAACTGGGACGATGCATCGCCGCTGACCCCCGATTGGCAATCCCTCTGGTGCTCATGGTCAGCATCGGACAGGAACAGAACCTCTCCGCCGAGAGCGCCTTCAGCGTACTGTTGACCAAGCCGGTCCATCTGGACCACCTCCTTGGCGCACTCCGCACGGCACTGGCTCTCGATGTCGTGGAGCCCGGCTCACTCAACCGGGGACGTGCCACCCGCTCGTCGGGTGTGACCCCACCCACCCGACGACTGCTGCTGGCCGAGGACAATCTCATCAATCAGAAGGTCGCTCTGGCCATGCTGGCCGGCTCCCGCTACCTGGTCGACGCGGTGATCGACGGAGAAGGGGCCGTCGCCGCCTGTGCGCTGGGGCGGTACGACGCCATCCTGATGGACTGCCAGATGCCCGGGATGAACGGATTCGAGGCCACCGCGGCCATCCGGGCCCAGGAACCTCCGGACCGTCACACACCCATTATCGCCCTCACCGCCGGTGCCCGCGTCGCCGATCGCGAACGCTGCATCGCCGGAGGCATGGACGGCTACCTGGCCAAACCGGTGAGCAAGATCCAACTACTCGACACGCTGACGACGTTCACCGAGCACCAGGATCCCATGGCCGCAGCGGTGGAAGCCGAGCGATCACCGGGCCCCCCGTCGGTGTCCGGCGCGACCGTGCACCCCCAGGAGTTCACGTGCCCCACAGTCGATCATGCCCGCACCGGCTCCTCGCCTGGTCACACGGTGGCTCCAGGCGGCCCACCGGCTCTCGACCGCGATGTACTCCACCAACTCGAACAGCTGGGGACCGTCGCGGGCGAGGACCTGGTGGGCAAGCTGACCGCACTCTTCCTGGTCGACGCGGAGGCCCACGTCGAGACCATGCGCACGGCCATGGCCGATTCGGATTCCGGAGCCCTGAGCCGTTCGGCCCACCAGCTGAGCGGATCCAGTGCCAACCTCGGCGCCACCGAGCTGGCGCGTCTCTGCGCTCTCTACGGGACAGAGATGGCCGGCGGCATCCCCGAGCACGCCGACTGGTTCGTTCCCGCCGTCGAGCGAGAACTGCAACGGGTGCGGACCGCCCTGACATCGAGGGATTGGGACTGATGAAGATCCTGGCTGTGGACGACGACCGCACATCCCTCCTCATCACCCAGTCTGCCCTCCGGAGGCTGGGCCACAACTGCGCGGTGGCCGCCGACGGCTCCGAGGCGTGGCACGCCTATCTGACGTTCGCGCCCGATGTGGTGGTCAGCGACTGGACGATGCCCGGCCTGTCGGGGCTTCAGCTGTGTCGCGACATCCGGGCCAACAATTCGGGCACCTACACCTACTTGATTCTCGTGACCGCCCGCGGCAACGTCGAGGACGTATTCGCCGGCATGGATGCGGGAGCCGACGACTATCTCATCAAGCCCATGCACTACGACGATCTCCGGACCCGGTTGATCGCGGCCAAGCGGGTCACCGACCTGCACCTCCAGCTGACTGCACAGCGAACCGAATTGGTGGCGCTGAACGACAAGCTGAACGCCATGACCCTGCGGGATCCGCTCACCGGACTGGGCAATCGGCGGGCGCTGGAGACAGACTTGAACATCCTGGAGGCGCGTGTGGAGCGGTACGGACACAGCTACTGCATGGCCTTGGTCGACGTCGACTACTTCAAGTCCTTCAACGACACCTACGGCCATCAGGCCGGGGATCGGGCGCTGCAAGAGGTCGCCGCGCAACTGAGGAATCAGACCCGCAGCGGGGACGTCGTCTACCGTTACGGCGGCGACGAACTCCTGTGCCTCTTCCCCGAGCAGTCGATCACGTCGGCGCGTATCGCCGTAGAACGGATGCGCTCCAGTGTGGAGCGGTGCGCCATGCCCCACTCGGCGAATCCCCTGGGCATTCTCACGGTGAGCGCCGGGCTGGCGAGGATGGATCCCGAGTTCGTCCGACAACCCACCGCCGTGCTAAAGGAAGCGGACGAGGCCCTCTATCGCGCCAAGGAGCTGGGTAGGAACTGCATCGGTGACCTCACCCGGTCGGGCGTCTGATGGGCAGAGCACCGATCAGTCCATGCGCTGACACCAGGTGGTGCGGGCAGACACGCATCAGCACGTCGCCGGTGAAGAACGAAGTACTCTCGGTACGTCCACCGATTCCCGGTGACTCGCAGTTACCGGTGAGAGGGATCCTTGCACGCCAATCATCAGCGTCGATTCTCGGCCGTTCTCCTCGAGGCCGGCGAGGGTCCCCCGACTCTGGCATCGATCTGCCTGGGTGTTGCCACACTGCTTCCGGTGAGCGGTGTCTCGGTGACCCTCATGAGCCCTGGACCCGTCCAGGGTGTGGCCAGCGCCCTCGAGGGACCGGCAAAGTCGATCCAGGACCTGGAGTTCACCCTGGGTGAGGGCCCCGGCATCGACGCCTTCGTCCGACAGTCTCCCGTGCAGATCGACGATCTGAGCCAGTCTGACGGTCGATGGCCACTGTTCTCCAGTGCCGCTCTGGGCCTCGGGGTACGCTCGGTGTGCAGCCTGCCCCTGGTTTCCGACTCCGCCACCATCGGGGTCCTGACCCTGTGTTCCGAGATTACCGGTGCCCTTTCCGGCGACCGGTTTGACGATGCCCTCCTGGTGGCCGATCTGGTTGGGGGGTTGGTCCTGGCCATTCAGGCCGAGAGCGCATCGGAGCATCTGGCCTCGACCCTGGACACCACGGACCTGCGGGCGGTGGTCCATCAGGCCACCGGCATGGTGTCCGCCCAGGTCGGATGCACCGTGGATGAAGCCCTGGTGCGACTACGGGGGCGGGCCTTCGCCTCCGGTCAGCCCATCGACGAACTGGCTGACGACGTGGTCCGAGGGGACATCCGCTTCGAACCAGCCTGAGACGACATGGCCCCGGCGAGAGCCGACACGTGGGATGATGGTAGAGGCTTTCGGTGCCGACCTAGAGAAAAGGCTGCGCCAGTGCCGAGTTTGGCGGAGGGAACATGACCGACACTCAGGAGGAGTGGCTGGCGAGCACGTTCGTCGAGTTGGCCGACACCTTGGTGGCCGATTTCGACGTGGTGGAGTTCCTCACCATGTTGGTGGCGCGCTGTACGTCATACCTTGACGGACCCGAAGTGGGGCTGGCCGTGGCCAACCACAACGGCAAGCTTCGGGTGTTGGCATCGTCCACGGAGCGGATGAAGCTTCTCGAGCTCGTCGAGGTGCAGAATGATGAAGGGCCGTGTCGGGACTCATACCACACCGGCCGGCAGATCATCAATCTACAGGTCGATGGCGTGGAGTTCCTATGGCCCCAGTTCATCCCGATGGCCCGGGCCGCAGGGTTCCTCATGCTGCACGCCTTCCCGATGAAGCTGCGCGGTACGTCGATCGGGGCGATCAACATCTTTGACTCAACGCCCCGCTCGATCACGACCCACGAGGCCGCCATGGTCCAGGCGTTCGCCGACGTCGCCACCATCGGGATCCTGCAGGAGCGGACAGCGTCCGACAGTGCAGTGTTGACCTCGCAGCTGAGCAAGGCGTTGAGTACCCGCGTCGTCATCGAACAAGCCAAGGGGGTCGTGGCCGAACACCTGAAGCTGACCATGGACGAGGCGTTCAACCTACTCCGGACCTATGCCCGCAACCAGAACCTGCGCCTGACCGAGGTGGCACAGGCCGTGGCCCAGGGGAACCTGGCGGTCAGCTCCCTTTCCAGGCACAACCAGTCGGTCACCAATTCCCGTCGCTGACGTTTGGGCACTGGATCCATGGAGCGCCGCCGCGTGCGGTAGCCGATCCGGGGTTCACCCCCGGTCCGTCTTCGGTCGGCACCGGTGGGCCCGTAACCGACCCGACCCATCGCTGGCCGTGGCGGGCGGGTGTCGGTCAGGGCCGGCGCCCCGCAGTGCAGGATTCCAGGCCCCGCTGGGCCTTTGGCGGAGAGGGAGGGATTTGAACCCTCGGACCCAGTTACCCAGGTCAACTCATTAGCAGTGAGTCCGATTCGGCCGCTCTCGCACCTCTCCTCGGCCCGTCAGCCTATAGTGCCCCGCCCTTGGGGGTGGGAGCGTGTCGGGGAGACACCACTGGCTCCGAGGTCGGCATCCCCGCCGCTCGGGAGGAGCTCAACCTCCGAGGCGGCCCTCCCACAGACGTTCCAGTCCCACACGGTAGGCCCGTATGCCGGTGAGCCCCAGTTCATCGAGTGAGGGCGGGTCGAGGTCGGAAGCGCACACGTCACCGAAGCCGTAGATGGCCACGAACCACGTGGCCGACAAGGAGGCGGCGATGATCCGGGGCTCGATGGCACCTTCCGGATAGCCCAGCCGCCGCCGGAACAGCTCGGTCATCTGGGACTGGAAGCCCACCAGGACCTGGTAGACCCGTCCCGCCACCTCCGGCTCGGTTTCCGACAGCACCACCGCGGCGGCTATGGGAGGGTAGGGAATTCCGTTCTCGTCGCGCAGGCGATGGGAAGTGACATAACCCAGCCGTGTCAACTCCTCGAGCGCCCCTTCGGCCATCTCCACCGGCGATTCACCGGCGGGGCGGGACGCCATGGCCTCGTAATGGTGCTCTGCCCACTCCTCGAACTGGGCCAGCGCCACGTCGACTTTGGCGTCGAAGTACGAATAGAAGGTTCGTGGTGCGACATCAGCCGCCTCGGTGATGTCCTCGATCGTGGTGGCCTGGTACCCGCGCTCCCGGAACAGGGCGGTGGCCTCCTCGATGATCCGAGCTCTCGTGGCCGCCTTCTTGCGCTCGCGGCGACCGGTTGCTTCGACCTGGGTCATCGAACCTCCTCCCCTTCCTCCAGTGAACCACGTGCGGACGTCTCTGGTCTACGCCCGGGACCACCTGTGGTCAGGGCATCCGTCCACAGCCGTTCGATACCCGAGGTGTACAGGGAGAAACTCCGGATCCCCAGCTCATCCGTGGACGGCGGATCGGCGTCGGCCGCCGCCACGGCAGCGAAGCCGTGGACGGCCACGAACCAGGAGGCCGTGATGGCACCGGCCACCACATGGGGCTCGATCGATCCGGGGAGGTAGTGGAGCCGCTCACGGAAGAGTGAGGTCATCGAGTTCTGAAGCTTTACGAGAAGCTGGTAGACCCGGCCGGCCACCTCGGGCTCGGTCTCGGCCAGCAGCAACCCGACTCCCATCGGAGGGAAGGACCGTCCGTTCTCGTCGCGCAGGCGTTGACCGGTGACGAAGCCCCGGTCACCCAGTTCGGCCAGTGCGGCGACGTACATCTGGTCGGGGGTTTCCGAGTCCGGGCGGGCGTGGAGCGCGGCGTCCAGCCGATCGACCCAGTACTCCAGCTGCACCATGGCCACATCGACCTTGGCGTCGAAGTACGAGTAGAAGGTGCGGGGGGCGATGGCGGCCGCAGCAGCAATCTCCTCGATCGAGGTGGACTGATAGCCCTGCCGCCTGAACAGGTCCGTGGCGGCCTCGACGATCCGGGCGCGGGTGGCCTGCTTTTTGGCCTCACGCCGGTGGGATGTACCGCCTTCAGCACTCATCGGCCGAACCTGCTCGAGGCAGAACGCGAGGATTCCGGGGTCCTCCTGGATTACTACCGCTGACCACCCTGAACTTTGGCGCTAGACGGTCCCCGTGTCGAGCGGTCGTCTTCAGTAGGTGATACGACCGTCTTGACTCCATGGTCATGTCTACACTGCAACCGGTGCTCAGACGGCGATGTCCCGGGCGGGTCCACACCGGCTTCGCAGAGGAGAACGACCGGTGAGGAACCGCGTCACCTTCCTCCAGCACAGCGAACTTGACGTACCCGGCACGCTCGGCCGTCTGATCCAGGATGCCGGATGGGAGAGACGGGTCTGTCGGGCCGACCGGGGCGCGTCCTCCCTCCCGACGGTGGGATCGCTCGAGGTGCTGGTGGTGCTGGGATCCGGCGAATCGGTGACGGATGCGTCCGTCCCCTGGATCGGCCCCGAGCGGAGGTTGGTAGCCGACGCGGTGGAAGCCGGCATCCCGGTGCTCGGGGTGTGCTTCGGGGGCCAGATGCTGGCCCAGGTTCTCGGAGGGGTGGTGACGAGGTCGGTTGACCCGGAGGTCGGATGGAGGGAGATCGAGTCGCTCGACCCGGCCCGGATCCCGACGGGACCGTGGCTGGAGTGGCACGAGGACACGTTCACCGCTCCTCCGGGGGCCGAGGCGCTGGCCCGTACCGCCGTCTCCCTCCAGGCCTTCGTGGCCGGGATCCACACCGGCGTGCAGTTCCACCCCGAGGTGACCAGGGAGATCGTGGTCAGCTGGGTCGACGACGCTCGCCAACGGGGACGGCTCCAGCCGGGCCAGGACGAAGACCTGTTGGAAGGCTTCTACCGGTCGGGGACCGGGGCTGAGACCGGGGCGGCCACCCTGTTCGACGGCTTCCTCCACCGGGCCGGTCTTACCAGGTGAGAGGCCGAACACCCTCCTGGACCTCCCTGGCCTAGTCAGTGTCCCGGGTGGCGATAGCGAGGCATCGGAGGCCTAGCCGAACTTGAGAAGCAGGATGCCGACCAAGGCCAAGGCCACGCCGGCCTTCATCAACCAGTTGGATCGGATGCCGTCGGACCACGAGCCGCTGCGGGCGCGGACGATATCGGTCCGGGTGGCTGCCGGCTGAGGACCGGTGGTCGGGACCAACCGGGCATCGGGCGGGGGCGCTCCGGCCCCGGAGCCAGCTGCCGACGTCGATGCCGGGGAGCGTGCTCCGACTGCCGGTGCACGGCGCACCACCGTAGTTCGGGGGGCGGTGGCGCGGGGAACTGGCGCGGTGGTGACGAGACCGGCGGGAGGAGCCGGCTCGGGATAGGCGGCAAGAGGCGAGGCCGACACGCCGGCCCCTGCGAGATCGGGCACCGGGGAGGCGGTCGGGGCTGGCCCCTCATGATCCACGAGGTGTTCAGGCCCGGCAACGGGAACCCAGGGGTCCAGAGGAACTGGTGTCACGTCGGGTGCTGACGCCTGGTGGCCGGCTAGGTGGTCGGTCCCGGTCACCGGAATCCAGGGGTCAACGGGCACTGCGGCCATGTCGGGGGCCGGCGTCTGATAGCCGGCCGCGAGATTGGGCCCGGCGTCGGGAACCCAGGGTTCGACCGCGGGCATCGTGGAAGTTGGCGGCGCGGCCCAGTGATTGGCGTCCAGACCTCCCACTTCGGTCTCCGGGGCCATGAAGCGCGCTGCCGGATGACCCGCCAGCCTTCGCTCCTCGAACTCGGCCTCCCAGAGCGCCAGGTCGAGTTCCTCCTGCAACGCGTCGATGTCCCGCTCGGACCAGGCCACCAGATCGCGTACTACCGGTCCGGGCAGCGCCTCGTCAGTTGGGTCCCAGAGCTGATCGCTAGCGATCGCCAGATTAGTCATGGCCAATCACCGGGCCAGGATCCAGTGGCGCTGAGGTTCCGAGGCCTAACGCGTCAAGACGTTCGATTCGCCGCCGAGCGGACGCCGTCCGGGCCCGGGCTTCGAGAATGGCCTGACGAAGGCGCTGCCGCTCCGCCTCGGCCACCTTCAGGTAGGCCATGACCGAACCACGGGTGTAGGCCGCAGGTGCCCCGCTATCGTTTGGTTGGGTCATGGTCACGTGCTCCGGTCTGTGCAGGCGCCGAACAGTGTCCCGAGTATACCTACCTGACAGGTAGGGGGGTAGGGCTCCCTCAGGCGTCCCTTTGGTCCTGTCGCCCCGCAATTCCGATGCTCAGCCGAACCGACCGTTGACGTAGTCGAACGTCCGAGGGTCCTGCGGTTCCTCGAACATCGCGTCGGTTGGACCGTGTTCGATGATGTACCCCGCCGCGCCCTGCTCGGCCAGAAAGAAGGCCGTGTAATCCGACACCCGTTGGGCCTGCTGCATGTTGTGGGTGACGATCACGATCGTGACTTCGGTGCGGAGCTCCTCGATGGTCGACTCGATTCGCCGGGTGGAGGTCGGATCGAGGGCTGAGCACGGTTCATCCATCAGCAGCACACGGGGCTGGATGGCCAAGGCCCGCGCGATGCACAGCCGCTGCTGCTGACCACCGGAAAGCGCCCCTCCGGGCTGGCGCAACCGCGTGGACACTTCGTTCCAGAGTCCGGCCTTCGTCAGACAGGACTGCACTATCTCATCCTTGTCGCCTTGGTCCTTGCGGATTCCGGTGAGCTTGAGGCCGGCCAGGACGTTGTCGTAGATGGACATGGCCGGAAAGGGATTGGGCTTCTGGAAGACCATCCCGATGTGCCGCCGAGCTTCAGTCAACTTCTTTTCGAGCCCGTAGATGTCCGAGCCGTCGAGGAGAACGTCTCCGGCCAGTGAGGCAGAGGCCGTCAGCTCGTGCATGCGGTTGAGAATGCGTAGGAACGTCGATTTTCCGCAACCAGATGGGCCGATGAGGGCCGTTACTTGTCGTGCCTGCATCACGAGGGACACACGGTCGAGAACTTGATGATCCCCGAACCACGCCGAGATGTCGCGGGCCTCGAGCGTGGCCGCGACACTGGCACCAGCGTGGACCGGCGAACTTGACCTTGGCGGATAGGACGCAACCGACGCCATAGGATTGGTACCCCTTTCTGACAGGCCGAGCCCGCCACCTAAAGTCGATTTAGAGAAGATTTGGCAGCATACGAAGAACCTGGTCCCCTACCAAGAACCAGATCAGGGCCAACGGTGCCGTGAAGACGATCCAAGCCTGGGCGTGTCCCCGCCGGTGCCACGTCCAAATCGCACCGGCAAGGACTACCGCCAACACCATGAGCCAAAGCAGGAGGCCAGACACGGCAGCGGCGTCGATCCCCAGCGGTTCTTGGTCGGGCGGGACCACCTCGACCGCGGGACGCTGCGCCGCGAGTGCGGGTCCGATCTTATCGGCGTAGACCGTCACCACCCCGGTAGGAGCGAATTTCGGACCGGTGGCACTCTGAAGGGCAAGGCGGGCGTGGCCAGGAGCGACTTCCTTGATCTTTTGTCCTGCATAGCGAACGCCGACCACCTTGAAGACCGCCCTCCCCACCTGGGTTACAACGGTAATTCGGGAACCGGGGACCAGTTGATCGATACGACCGAAGGGGCCGCCGTAGGACGCCGCCCGACCCATGATCACGCTGCTGCCGGCGCCGCCGGGAAACACTGTTGATGGGAGGAGGCCGGGTCCCTTGGCCAGCGCTGCGCTGGTCGTACCCTCCACCACCACCTGTTTGACACCGATCGAGGGGATGGTTATCTCAGCAATAGCGGCTCCAATCGCTACCCGGGGGTGTGACGCACCTAGCGGTGCTGTACCCAATGCCAATTCCGTCCGGAACTGATTGAAGAGACTGACCTGCGTGGCCCGTTGGATCCACTGACTGACCAGCGTCAGCTGAACGACCAGTCCGATGCAGAGGATGGTCACCATGATGAGACCGCTCCGAAGCTGGAACACCCAAGGATGGGTGACCGAGAAACGAACCGAGGTGGTGCCCCCGCCCTCGACGTCGCCCGTCCCGGCGGGAGTTGGTTCCCAGGCAGCATCCGGTTCCCACGCCGGCACTGGCTCCCACTCGGGCACAGGCTGCCAGACGGGCACTGGCTGTGGCACTACGGGGTCTTGATAGGCCTCAAACGGCGTCCTCGCCGGCACCAGAATTTTCTCACGATCGAGGGCAGTCGACACTATGGCCTCGATCGGGGAGAGCGACGGACATACGAAACAACGCGCCTCCGAGTCAGCGGGCCGAGCAACACAAGACCGATCCCAACCGCCAGAAGTCCGGCTCCCAAGATCCGGAGCGCGGACGCAGGCATGCCGGTAAAGGCCAGTGCACCCGTGGTCGTAGACCCGTTCGTACTCGCGCTACCGGAACTTTCGAGGCCGCCGGTCCCGGTCGTTCCGGTCGAGCCACCGGAGCCGGCCGAGCTGACTACTGCGGGCGCCGTGCTTGTCGTGGTGCTGTCGGCCGTAGTCGTACTGGTGGTGCTGCTGCTGGCACTGGTCGTCGAAGTCGTAGTTGTCGGGTCCTCGGTAGTGGTTGTCGACGGTGCTTCGGTGGTCGACGTCGTGGTTGTCGACGGTGCTTCGGTGGTCGACGTCGTGGTTGTCGACGGTGCTTCGGTGCTCGACGTTGTGGTTGTCGACGGTGCTTCGGTGGTCGACGTCGTGGTTGTCGACGGTGCTTCGGTGGTCGACGTCGTGGTTGTCGACGGTGCTTCGGTGGTCGACGTCGTGGTTGTCGACGGTGCTTCGGTGCTCGACGTTGTGGTTGTCGACGGTGCTTCGGTGGTCGACGTCGTGGTTGTCGACGTTGGAGGACCGGGGACGGCTGACCAGACAAAGCCGTTGGGGTCACCGCTACTCGCCGCAAAGGTGATTTGCACGTTCCAATTGTCGGTGAGCACGCCAGCACCAGTCACACAGGCAACTCCCGCCTCCCAGACCCCACTGCCGCCCAGCAGGGTTGGCACAAGGCTTTGGGCACTGAAGCCCGGGCCCCATTCGAGGTCATTGGGCAAGGTCGGGACGAGGTCGTTGGACGCGACATTGAAGTTGTCGACGAGGCCGTCGGCGTCGATGAAGCCGTATCCGGTCGAGATAACCTCCTGGGCCACGGTGAGGGAGGAGATCGTCGTCCCTTGGGGTACCAAATAGGTATAGACCTCCGTACCGTTGGCCACGGTGTTGTTGGTGCACGTCGCTCCGTTGGGCAGCACGACTTCGAATTGCGTCGTGGACGCCGTCGGATAGCTAATCGCCCCGCCGGTAGGGGTCTCGAGTGTGGCTGTCCCGTTGGCCGTCGAGGCCGATGCCTCGACCGATGGGAGCACGACCAACAACACCCCGGCCGTCATCAAGCCCACAGCGACCCCCCGAAGTGTGATCCGAAACGGTGGCGTGGTGCGGCCCCGAACCGAGTGAAGGTGTTGGGACCGATTGGGGCGCGTCACGAGGGCAGTCACCCCCCGAAATTGTCGCGATCCACAGTGACGCATCTCAGCCGTTCACATCGCGGGCGGCGCTCAGGCGACCCCACCTGACGCGGCGGCGGGAACTTACCAACATGAGGCCGAAGCCGATGGCCAACAGCCCGGCCCCCGCGATTCTGGCCACCGGAGCCGGCATCCCGGTGAATGCCAGAGCACCTGTCGATCCCGATCCGGTGGACGCCGTTGAGCCACTGGAGCCCGAAATCGTGCCCGTATCTGAACTTGACCCGGTCGATCCAGATGCACCCGAACTGGATGAACTTGGAGAACCAGCCGCTGTGGTCGTCGTGGAGCTGCCTGCTGTTGTCGTAGACGTCGAACTATCGGTCGACGTCGTGGATGACGTCGTGGATGACGTCGTGGATGACGTCGTGGATGACGTCGTGGATGACGTCGTGGATGACGTCGTGGTCGTGGAACCCGAAGTCCCTCCCCCGGGGACGGCTGACCAGACAAAGCCGTTGGGGTCACCGCTACTCGCCGCAAAGGTGATTTGCACGTTCCAATTGTCGGTGAGCACGCCAGCACCAGTCACACAGGCAACTCCCGCCTCCCAGACCCCACCGCCGCCCAGCAGGGTTGGCACAAGGCTTTGGGCACTGAAGCCCGGGCCCCATTCGAGGTCATTGGGCAAGGTCGGGACGAGGTCGTTGGACGCGACATTGAAGTTGTCGACGAGGCCGTCGGCGTCGATGAAGCCGTATCCGGTCGAGATAACCTCCTGGGCCACGGTGAGGGAGGAGATCGTCGTCCCTTGGGGTACCAAATAGGTATAGACCTCCGTACCGTTGGCCACGGTGTTGTTGGTGCACGTCGCTCCGTTGGGCAGCACGACTTCGAATTGCGTCGTGGACGCCGTCGGATAGCCAATCGCCCCGCCGGTAGGGGTCTCGAGTGTGGCTGTCCCGTTGGCCGTCGAGGCCGATGCACCGGTGGTGAGAACGACGAGCACTAGCCCAACCGCCATCGACGCAAGGGCGAGAAGCCGCACGACGGCACGAACCAGCCCCGGGCCACGACCCCTGGCGTGAGCGTGACGGCGTGGCCGTGGGTATCTCGTCGAGTGGGTCATCATGGTGTGGCGCTCCGTGTTCGGAAGTGGTGAGGGGCTGGTACCCCGCCGGTATTGACAGTGGATTGCGGAAGCCCAAGTTGCGTCTCGGTCAAGGTCTTCGAAGTCATGGTGATCCGCGATCGAGGTGCTCAGTGAGAGCGGCGTCTCCGTGAGGGATCGACTTTCTTCGTCGATATCTGAGATCGAAGAGGCCTAGGAACCCACCCAGTAGGCCCGCGATGAGCCCAACCACAAGTGCGGCGGGCAGCAACCAGCGCAGCGAGCCGATCGAAAATCCACGAGTCTCGGCATCAGCAAGAGCTGCTGATCGGACTCGGATCGGGTTGGCTGTCGAAGTCGGTGTCGAAGCCGACGTCGATGTCGATGTCGATGTCGATGCTGGTGCCGTTGAACTGGAAAGTGGCGAGTAACCCGAGATGGCCGAACTGCCGTAGGGTTCACCGTCGCTCGTGGATGCCGACCCTGTGGAACCGCCCGGAGCAGCTGTGCTGGCCCCACCGATTGCCGGGGGATTGAGAATTGTGGTCGCCGCGGCCAGGGCCTGACTTACCAGGTCCGACGGCAGAGGGACATACCCGGCCGGGAGCTCGCCAGGCTCTACTCCGGAGACCTGTCCAGCCTGCGCCGAGTAGCGGATGAACGAGGCGTAGGAGGCCCGGTCAGAGGAGCTCAGAGACTCGGGGGTCGTTGCCGCGTAAGTGAGCATCGTCAAGGGATAGGCGTTGGCAGCGGACGTCGAGACGTTGGTCTCGAGCACGCTACTGACCGAGCTTGGAGACATCGCCTCTTCGCCAGCCAGGATGCTCTGGGTGGTGGGCGCTACGAAAACTCGCTGTCCCGCAGGTGCGTCGTCTCCGGCCCGGCTGAGGCTTGCCGATTGCAAGCCGTAGAGGGAGGCGGAGGCCGAGTCGGTTACCGTCATGACCACATAGTTCCCTGGGACCTGGGGCCCGTTTGACCCCCATGCGGCATCAGCCGACGTAGCCGTCGGGGTAAACGTGGTCTTGGCCTGATCGTTTGCCGCTGCCGCGTCCTGGGCCGCCGCCTTCATGGACCCGGCATACGGGGACCAGTCCTGGACGCACAGCGGGCGGGGCTCCTGCCCGCCGATGGGCGGATCGCCTTGCCCCGTCACCGATTCGCAATACGTATCGCTCTTCGGGAAGTTCTCCGGAGCCGGCGTGCCAAACGCCGATCCTGAGCTCGCCTGTGAAAGGTACTGGTAGTTCGGGTTGGTGGTGTAGTTCGGATTGACATACATGCCCGTGGACGTTCCATCGGGCGTCGGGGTTCCGGCCAGCCAGGCGCGGGCTTCAGGGTCTGCGAGTACCCACTTCCAGAGCGTCGCTGCCGCATCCGAGCTGCTCTCCTCGACGATCAACGTTCCCGCGTCAACTTCGTACTCCGTGCCAAGACTGGCAAACTCGGGGTTGTACTGAAGGAAGTCGGGATCCTGGAAAATCGTCTCCGGGTTGTTTTGGAGCCATCCATATCCCGCCGGTTTTGTAGCATTGAAGTCCTGGAACTCACCCTGATAGGACTCGGTCAGGAGTTTGGCCACCAGACGAGGAGTCAGGTTGACCGTTGCTATTCGGGTCCCTTCGAGCGGGACCTCGTCCGCGACCGGTACACCGCCGGGCTTTGCTGGCACTCGCTCGATATTGAAACCAACGACAACGCTAGAGAGCGTAAGGGGTGCGTACACCACTGGATTGGACGCGCTGACGTCCGACGGGTCGACCGGATCCGAGAACACCGACATCCCCACTGATCCGTACGACGGGTTCGTGAGGTTCGTCCTCGCTTCGTCATCATTGCTCTGCAGGTAGCTGTAGGACGTCGAGGCCGACTGGCCGCATAGGGCGGGCTGCCAACTTGAGACGGCCTCAGACGCAAGTTCGCTGCCCTCGATTCCCTCGGTGGCGGCATTGACCGAACAGCTGGACCCGATTGGATTGAATCCAAGAGGCACGGCAATACGATTCGCCCAAGCCCCCGGGGTCAGTGGAGATGTGACCACCGAACCGGACTGTACGTTGCTCGGATTCTCGGCAGTAGGGCTGCTTCTCGGCACCACGACCAACCAGCACTGGGGTGTCGTGTCCCCCCCCGAAGCCGTCGGCTGGATCTGCTGCCCACACCCGAGGCCAGGCGCCTCGAGGCCGGTGTCGACTTGGAACAGCTGAGTACCGTCACCATCGGCATAGGTACGGGCGAAGTCGACCTCGTTCGTCGTGTTGAAGCTGTAGTACGGGTTGAGCCAGAAGGACTGAGTCGCCGCCGTTGATTGGAATCCGTAGTTGGCCTGAAGGCCCACGGAGGTCCCATCTACCGCATTGAACGGCTCGATGACATCTTGGTCCGTCGTGTCGTTGTAAAGCCCGTTGTACCCGGTGATCTGGCATCCAGTGTTCAGTCCGGCGTTGGGCGACGAAGTACAGCTGTCGAGCCCGTTATAGTCACTCCAACCCGATGTGGACAGCACTCGGGTGTACTCGTATCCGTTCTGAGAGATCGGGTACGAGGAGGACGGTGTGCTGCTCTCGCCCCCGAACTCGCACTGTGAGGGTGGTGGCCCGGGGTCCGATGTGCCTTCCGGAAAGACTGATTCTGGATCGCCCCAACACTCGAATATCTGTAGGTAGTTGCCATCGAACGTCACACCGGGCTCGAGGCTCGAGGTCTCCGGTGCACCGGTCCATGAGATCGAGATGTCCTGGTTTGTCAGATTCTGAGTTTGATTGACGGTGACCTTGAGATCGTCATACGGACCTCCCGGCACCTGGTTCGGTTCTCCCACAACCACCTGCGACGACGTCGATGGGAGCCCCGAGACGGTACCCGCATCGCCAGCCGCCGAGACCGAGGGCCTCGAACTGGCGTAGAGAGCGCCTTGGAATGCGCCGATGGCCACGAGACCCGCCGCCAAACACACGGCCACCTTGGCCTGCCATGACCGGCGTCGCCACCGACTGCCAAATCGGACCTCACCGCGCTTGCCCGTGGGTCCGGTCACGACGACTCCCTCTTGGCCCGCCGTGAGAGAAGCCCCGGCAACAGAATCAGGCCCAGCAGGAGGAGGCCGATGACCACGAGCAGGGTCTGGGTGGTTGACCATCCGCTCGACGCCGCCAACGTCACCGTGGCTGCGGTTGGATCGGATCCGCCGCCGCCGCTTCCACCGCCGCTTCCACCGGAGCAGACACTGGTAGTGGGGTCGCAGCTTGTGGTGGCGGTGGCCGAAGCTGATCCTGCGGCCGAGGATCCCGCACCCGAGCTCGCTGTGCCACCGTTAGCAGTGCCTTTGGCAGAGTCGGTGGCACTACTACCGGCGCCCGACTGAGTTGCTGCGCTCGCCGCCTGGGGAGATCCCGCACTGACGGGGGTGGCGGCGGCCGCTCCACCGGTTCCTGTGGTGCACTGGGTTGTGCCCTGCTTGTCACACGCCGGTGGGTAGGGAGCCGATTGAATGAGCAGATTTACCCCGGTGGGCGAGAAGGTCGGGTTGTTGCAGCTGGCGATGTTGATCGACTGGACATCCGCGCCGGGGATCTTGGAGATCTGGGCAAAGCTCGCCTGCACCAGGTTGATCGGCATCGGGGAGTAACCGAGCTGGGCCGAGTACTGCTGGCCCTGACACATCGCGTAGTAGGAGAAGGCCGCCAACGTGGCGCCCTTGTCGGTCGTGAACTGGCCCTCGACCTTGGTGGGCAAGATGAGATACCCGTACTCGGACAGCGGATAGGTCCGCGGGTCAGGATCCGACCACACACCGGTCAGGTTCTGTGTCAGATAGAGCGCGGGATTGCTGACATCGGTGGTGTCCACCTGGTCGGCCAGCAAGGAGACGGCGACGTTCTGGGCCGTGGGCTCGGTGTAATAGCCCGCTGCGTTGAGCATTTGGGCCACCGGGAACTTGTCGGCCAGGGCGTACGAGTAGTTCACGTAACCGATCGCTCCGTTCGCGTAACCCTGCGAGACGTAGCCGGACACGCCGAGGTCACCGGACTGAGCGATCATGGATGAGCCCGAGGCCGTAGGCCAGAAGGACGTCGCCCCACAGGCCGGCGACCGTCCCGTCTTGACGCAGTATGCGTTCCAGATGGATGGAAACTGGTTGATCATCCACTGCGAGAGGAAGTAGCTGGATCCGGCTCCGTCCGATCGCACCACCGGGACGATGGTCAGGCTGGGAAGTTTGAGCGCGGGGTTGTCGGCGGCAATGGCCGGATCGTCCCAGTTGGTGATGGCGCCCGTGAAGATTTTGGCGAGGTTCTGGCCCGAGAGACGCAGATTGGTGACCTGCTGACCGTCGATCTTGAGGTTGTACATGAACACGGTTCCACCCGCCGTGATTGGCATGTACGCATAGCTCCCGGCCGCGGGATCCTCGGGTGCAGACCCATCGCCCGGATTGGTCTGGAAGGGTATGTCCGAAGCGGCGAAATCGGTAAGCCCCTTGATCCAGTCCTGACGTCCCGTCGTTGAGCCGTTAGACGTGAAATTGACGCGCATCCCATCCTGTTGGACGTTGGCGATCCACTGGTTGAGGGCATTGGCTGACCACGAGGAGCCCTCGCCGGATATCGGGACGTAGCTGGTGGCTCCGGCTTCCGAGGGAATCACAAGAGGGACGACGAGCCCGGCTAGGGCGACAAGTCCCACCAGCTGGTGGAGACGTCGACGGAAGAGGGTCTTCATGCGCCAGACCCCACCGAGCGTGGCGCATACGTTCTGCCGGCATCACGATCCATACGGCGGGCAAATCGATCGACGTCCCGACCGGACGCCGCCAACACGCGGCGCTGAGCCCGAGGGGTCAGATGCCCAGGTCCCCATCCACCGATCTTGCGGGCGATGACGAACAGGACGACGATGACCAGGAGCAGGAAGGCCGCGCACCCGAAGGCCCGGGTGGTGTAGGCAGGCACGTCAGCCTGCACGAGTTTGAGGGTCTCGAGAGGCAGCGAGACCATGGCTCCCCGGAGAGGATTCGCGTTCATATAACTCGTAAAACCTGCGGTGAGGAGGACCGGGGATGCCTCACCGATAGCCCGAGCAACTCCGAGGATGACGGCGGTGGCGAGACCGGAACGTGCGGTTGGCAGGATCACATGTAACTCGCTCCGCCAGCTCGGCGCGCCCAGTGCCGCTGACGCCTCACGCAGGTTGGCCGGGACCAACCGAAGGGCCAGGTCGGCTGCCCGGATGATGTACGGCAGCATCATCACGCTGAGTGCGAGGGCCGCGGCCAGTCCCGATCGTCCGTTACCCAGCGTCAGGATCCAGAGTGCATAGATGAACAAGCCGGCCAGAATGCTCGGAAGTGCGGTCATCGCCTCGACCATCGTTCTGAAGAGCCGTGCCGGTCGACTCCGGGTCATGTCCAGGTAGACGGCGGAGAGCATGCCGAGGGGAACCGTGAGGATCACGGCAATTCCGACCATCCACAGGGTGCCCACGAGCGCATGGGCCATGCCGCCCTTCGTCAGTGGGGCGAGTGGGCCTGCGGTTGACATGTCCTCGGTGTAGAAGTTGGCGTGCACGAGGGCCGCCCAACCCCGACCGAGCGTGTAAAAGATCACCAGGCCAAGGGCCGCGAAAGCTATCGCCGCAGCCGAGGCCATCAGTACCGTCATCACTGCGTCGAGCACAGTCGGCCCGTCCTCGGTGACGGAGACAAGTACGGCGTACACGGTCACGAACGCCAGATAAGCCACGACGACCAGGCCCAACCCGGCTGGTAGTGCGGTGAGCTGCGTCAGAATGAGCGCGACAGCGACCCCCGACGCGGCGGCTCCCAAGAGGTTGAACGGCGACGCGGTCCGCATCCCACCGAGCTTGCGCCGGCGCTGGGGGGGAATCTGCCTTGGTTCGGGTGAGGACTCGGAAGGCTCATCAGCCGGCAGGCCGACGGAGGTCATGTCGCGGATAGCCATCTCAGAGGTCACTCTCAGCACCGGAACGGGAACGGGCAACGACGGCCGAAGCCGAGAAGTTGACGACGAGGGTCAGCATGAACAGGGCCAGGCCGGCGGCCATCAGGGCCGAGGTGCCGAACGACGATGACTCACTGGCCAGATTGGCGATCAACGCAGATACAGAGTTGCCGCCCGACTGGAGGATGTGGATATTGGCGGTGAAGACGGGCGAGATGATGAGGATGACCACAATGGTCTCGCCCAGAGCACGGCCGAGGCCGAGCATGGTGCCTCCGATGATGCCGCCCTTGCCGAACGGAAGCACAACAGTGCGGATCATTCCCCACCGGGTGGCTCCGAGTGCATAGGCACCCTCCCGCTCACCGATCGGCGCCTGCGAGAACGCCTCCCGCATGACCGAGCAGAGAATGGGTATGACCATCAGCGAGACGGCGATGCCAACGATGAAGGTGGACGCGCTGTAGACACTCGCCGAGCCCAACGGATTGCTGGGGTCCGCCCCGTTGACCTTGAAGATGGGAATCCACCCGAACCACGTCGAGATCCATCGGGACAGCCCGATGATGCGACCCTCGAGGAACAGCCAGGCCCAGAGGCCGTAGACCACGCTGGGAATGGCTGCCATGAGATCGACGAGGGAGACGAGGGTCCGCCTGATACGCGCCGGTGCGATTTCCGTGATGAAGAGGGAAAGTCCCAGGGCTATGGGGATGGCGATGACGACCGCGACGACCGCGATGAGAACGGTGCCGGTCAGGATGCCGGCCACGCCGAAATGATGGGCGTCGGGCTCCCAGGCCTGAGTCGTCAGGAAGCTGAACTTGGCTACCCGGATGGCAGTAAAGGCCTGGAGCGAGAGGAACAGTCCGATCGCCGCGATCACGGCGAGTACGACGAACGCGCCGACCCGTGTCAGGCCGAGAAAGGCCCGATCGGCGGCACCTGGGACGGTCTTCAGGTCACGCTTGGTCTGAGGCGGAGGATGGCTCTCCCGCACTAGTTGGGACGTCGGAGCGGTCATCCGGGCAGCCTCGACAGCTCCCGGTCAGACCTGTCCTCTACCGAGACCTGGTGACCGTGGCCCGAGGTTTCAGAGCGCCGTCCACGAATGACGGCCACGACTCCCAAGATGGCCGCCAGCACAAGCAGGGCAACGCCGATGGTGATGCCACTGAAGATCGACGTCGACGGCGGATGGACCACTTTCCAGGTGAATCCGCCGGGATCCGTGGAGCTCGCCGTGAACAGGATCGCCGTATTCCAGGAGTTAGTGACGACTCCCTCGCCGGTCGCACACAGGATCCCGCCATCCCACACCGCAGACCTCTGGCCCGTGGCGAACAGGTCCCTCGGGGTCAGACGTGCCCACGTGAACTCAGAGGGCAGTTGAGGGATCCCGCCCGTATCCAGATCGGTATTGACGGGTCCGTAGTACGTCCCGTATGCGATGTAGCCGAAATACGGGTGCGCTTTGACCCCGCGGAACGGTGCTTCCCCCTTGACCGTGAGTGACGACAGGGAAACACCGTGAGGTACCAGATAGCTGAAGACGCGATACCCCTCGTGCGCCGTATCTCCGGGGCACTTGGCTGCTGCGGGAAGCGCCACGCCGTACTCGGTGGCTGACCCCCCCGAGTTAAGGGGAGTTGCGCTGTTGGGAGCCGTAATTTCGGCCGCACCCGACACCACGGCGGCCCCGGCACTTGCCGCCGGAAGGAACGCGAGGCCGAGGATCCCGGCGGAGACCATCAAGACCGCCAGAAACCGATGAGTCCGTACCGGATCTCCCGGGACAAGGGCGCCCGAGGGGTCCAGGGCGTCGGTCGGGAATGGGGCTCGTCTACCGCGACTCATCCGGTGCAATGGGACGCTCGAATCGAAAAGCGACTTGGAGAATCGGAGACAGAGGCCGTATCCAGTTCCGGCCGACAATCGACGCGATCGGACGACGCGCGATCACCGGTCAGCAGCATTCGACGTTGCATGGAAGGCTCCTTGACTCGCTCCGACGCGGGACGGGCAGGAAACCCGCCCAAGCTGATAAACTCTAGTGGAATAATCAAGAATAGAAGCTAGGCACGAAGGCCCAGGGTGTCAAGGGCGCGTCGGGCCCGTGACGGCGATCGGAGTGTCGCTGCGCGCTAAGCGTGGCGAAAGTTTCACCCACAGGGAAAACTCGAGGAGACCCGACCCGCCGGCTGGAGCAACGCCCGCCTCTCCTCAGGCCATCATCACCCCTTCAGCTACTGCTCGCTCTCGAGAATCTGGCGCCCTGTGGAGTCCCGCTTTTGACCAACTTTGATCAATCTGTTCAGGCCAAATCGAACAAACCATTCGGATCAAACCGAAGGACTTCATTTAGGAAAAGGCGCCGATGGCCCAATGTCGTCAAGGACCGCAAGTCCCCTGAGCGGATCAGACATACTCCCTGATGATCCTGGGTCGGTCTTCAAAGCCTGTCCGCTGGGGTGAAGGCCGTCGGAACTGCTGGTTGCCAGGTCCGTCTAACCGAGGAGCCCGGCACCCGTGCTCACACGAGGAGAGGACCCGGAATCTCATGATAAGAGCGGGGCGACCCCTCCGTCATTTGGCTGCCCACCCGGCAAAGGAGGCCGGCGCGGACGCTGCCCGGTGGGCGGCCTGGGCCTGGATCAACTCGCCAGCGAAAGCGACGAGGAACGTCCGGTTGTTGACGAGGGCCACGGACGAAGCACCCGCTGACGAAACTGAACCAGCCAGATTGCTGATCCGGGCGGTACTGGCGAGGCCCTTCACCACCGCACCCTCACCGGTATTTTGCACATACAGAACGACGCGTTCGTAGCTCGTCGCCGACCCCAACTTCACCGGTACGATCCAGTAGATGATCGACCAACTGCCAAACTGGTGCGATGTGTAGGACATCGACTGGGCGGTAATGCCACCCGGAAGCTTGACCTGGGCGACGTCGGCCAATGCGTATCCGTGGAACTGATAGCAGTTCTCAATGCCGTAGGCGGAGAAGGAGTCGAGGTCTGGGGTGTTGATCACATCGGCAACGACCTTGACGTTGGCGTCGAGGTTCCCGCCGCCGGACGGGAGCATCACATAGCGGTTCCACACCGAGGAGTTACCGAATAGCGGCTTCGCCCAGCCGAAGGTGTCCGCCAACAGGACGGTCCAACCGGCCGGCACCGTTGGCTGTTGGATGTATGCGGTCAGGCGGGGCTCTCCGGACGCAGTGGCGACCAAGTTGTAGCTCCGCAGCCCGAAGTTCGTCACCCCGAGCACGAGCGAGGCCACGATGGCGACCACCACGGCCAAAATAACCTTCGGGACGGCCGGACGTCCCAGAGGCGTTCGGGTTGACGGCCCGTCGGGAGAAATGGACGGAACCAATGGGGCCGCTCCCACCTCGACGCGGAGCCCAACCGGCTTCATCGCGAGGACCATGACGGCCACACCGATGCTGAAGGTGACCATTCCGATGAAGGGGTGGAGGATGTCGATGGCCACGTGCTCCCCCCACATCCGCCCCGCCCAGAAGATGAAGATGATTCGGCAGAGGTTGATGACCCAGAGCAGGATCATCCCCGAAAGCAACCAGACCACCTTGCGTAGTCTGGGGCCGGTCACGATGGCGGCGAAGGCCGACCCGACCAGTAGAAAGCCCACGACACTGTTCACGCCGGAGCAAGCCGAGACGATACTCAACGGGAAACTCTGCCCGTGATGAACGACGATGAACACCGTGTTGTCGACAGACGGCACGGTCGTAGCAACGTGCACCACGGTCAAGATCCGCTCGATGCAGAACAAGGTGCCGGCGGTGAAGGCGTCGAGTAGGCGCAGCAGCACCGACTGATACGGATACGGCCAGGCGAGGAAGAGGTAGGCGATAGCGAGTTTCTGCCGCCAGAGGACGCGAACTCCGAAGATGATGGCCACCGACCCGGCCACGAAGAAGGGAAGCGTGAAGAGATCGACCCGGTAGACCCAGAACATGGTCGACCAGCGGGAAGGAAGCAACACGTTGGCCCCGATGGCGAAGACCAAGAGGGGTAGACCCACCGTGTAGTCGACCTGCCGGTCGTGGATCTGCGGCTCGCGCTTGAGGGGTCGGGCTCGGATGGCAGCCAGGGCGAGTGCAATGGCCGGCACCAAGCTCACGTAGGCCAGAGGAGTGTCCTGGCCGGCGTTCTGGATCAACGTGTCGAGCGAGTAGTTGTAGGCCACGATGACGGCGGCGATCAGCAGGCTGAGCTGCAACGCCGTACGCGTCCTCGGAGACGCGTCCGACCACCACCGTTGCAGTCGCAGCCGGTTCGAATTCCGCGGCGCACTGTGGCGATGCCGTCCAGGCACCCCCGAGACCCCAGAGATCCGGGTGAGCGTGTCGGTCATGATCGCCGGCCCGCCGGAGCGTGGCCCTCAGCCCCAGGGGATCGGGGCACAGGATTCGGCGTTCGCCTCACCGCTACGCCCGACCGTCAGTCTCATGCAGCGGGAACCGCCGAGCGGCGGCGGCGCAGCAGGAGCGTCCCGCCCACGATGCCGAGAGCGAGGATCGGCAGCACAATGGCGTAGGGCACTTCAGGTGCACCCGTCCCCGGGTTGGCGCCGCTGTTCGGGTCCCCCGGTACTGCCGACCAGACGAACCCGTTGGGGTCGTTGCTGTTGGCGGTGAAGGTGACTTCGGTATTCCAATAGTCGGTAACGGTTCCGCTTCCGTTGGCACACAGGACGCCCGCCTCCCACACCCCGCTCGTCCCTCCATCCAACAGCGTGGATACGAGGCCATAGCCGTTGAAGTAGGACCATTGGAAGTCGTTGGGAAGAGTCGGGACCTGGTCGTTCGGGGGGGAGACGTTGAAGTTGTCCACAGGGCCGTCGGCGTCGACGAACCCATAGCCCGGAGAAACGGACTCAGAGACGATTTTCAGACCGGAAACGGCGGTCCCCGAGGGAACCAGGTAGGTGTAGACCTTGGTCCCGTTGGCGACGGTGTTCGACGAGCACGCAGCCTGATTCGGGAGGTTGACCTCGAAGGTGGTCGTCGACGGTGCCGGATAGGTAATCGAGCCGTCCAACGGGGTGGTCAGCGTGGCCGTCCCGTCGAGTGTCGAGGCCCCGGCGGTGCCAGAACTGACGAGGGTCAAGCTGACCACCGAGGCCAGACCGGAAAGTACAGCCAGCGTGGCTGCTCCGACCCGGCGACGCGGCGACCTCAATGCGCTGCCCGTAGCCGGTCTCCTCATCAATGGGTTCATCGTTCCGTCCTTCATGTCGATAGTCATCCTTGGGTTGATTCCAAGTGCCACGGGCCGCGAGCCGACCCCGAGCACGGCGTAAGCGGGGCACGGCCGCCCGAACTCTGATTGGTCGAACCTCGATCAGCTGTCGCCCTTGCCGAGGATGGTGCTCGAACCGCAGGTCGTCGGGGGCAGCGGATCGAAGCCGAAGAGGCTGATCGTTGCCTGGGCACTTGTCGAGCAGATTGCCGAGGTCGACCCCGAGAAGAGGCTCACGAGGGCCGGGTTGGCCGTGAACCCGGAGATCTTCGCCGTGGGTACGACCGTGGACACGTAGTAGCCGAACGAACTGTCGGAGTCATAGGTGTCGTTGGGCACTTCCTTACCTCCCGACACCGTGTACGGCTGACCGAGGTCGACGCTGGCGGCGTTGGTGATGTCGGCCAGATCAGCACCATCGGCCCGCGCCGTGGCCGACCGGTCGTAACCCGCGCCGTTGGCCTGGCCGATCCAACTTCCGGCCGACAGCGGAATGATTGCGTACTGCGTCCCGGATGGCAGGTTGGAGATGAAGGAGTTGCCGTTGTTCTGGGTGATGGTGTTGTTGCAGTTCGCGTTGGCGGCGGCGGCTTCGATTACCGTTGCCGTCGACCCGATCGCTGCAGCCAGGTTCTTGACCGGGCTTGCACTGTTGATGGGCAGGCACGCGGTATAGGTATGCCCGTCGAAGGTGGCCGTGCCCGTCGCACTGGTGTACAGGTTGAAGAGATCACCTTCGGTGATGTCGGTCACGCCAGTGGCGCCGTTGTTGTAGACGAGGATGCCGACCCCGTCCCTCGCGAACGGCAGCCAGGTCAGGTCCGATCCCGACGAAGCCGGCTTGGCCGCCGTACGGGCAAAATCGACCTGGCCTCCGATATTGACGAGGCCGGCACTGTCACCCACGCTGTCCTCGAACGTGCCGCCGTTCAGTGAAGCGTCCAGGGCAAGCGTCCCTGCGCTGGAGGCGTTGGGACGGTCGAAAGTGGGACCGCCGAGCTTGCTGGTGAGGGTGCCAGGCGACGTAGTGGAACCACCCTGAGGGTTGGCGTCGTAGGAGACGATCGTCTTATTCAGGGTGGCCGTGGAGCTAGAGAGCGGCGAGTAAAAGGTCACGTTGTTTACGCCGCTGCCCGGGTTGGGCGCCTCGCCGGTGAAGGCGTTGTAGAGATCCTGGGTTACGTCAGCACCCACGCCGACAAATGCCGTCGAGGAGGCAGGGTCGGCTCCGGCCTGGGTGACCGGGGCGCTACTGGCCACCAGGACAGCGGTTCCAGCAAACCCGCTGGCGATGGCCAGGGCGCTGACCACCCGGACGCTCCTCAGATGCAGGAATGGCTTCAATTCGGGGACTCCTTGTTCAGCGCCGGGAGAGCATCGGAACCCAGTGGGCCAACTCTTTCCTGACAAAACCTACTGACTTGGTCAAGTATTGATGACCGAAATGTAAGGATGTCGTAAGCGGATGTCAAGGGCTCAATTGGGCCTTCGCCAAAAAAAGGTCAGAACCTCACGTAGTGTGAGAAATCTTCTACCGCCCACCCCTTCGATACCGCTCTCAGCGTTCAGGACGCAGTTGGGCCGTCCCGGCTGGTAGGCCCGAGGCACCCGCGGTTGCACGCGGGCCTCTCACGTGCTTTCCTGTTAGCACTCGACCTTGTAGAGTGCTAACAGCGCCTGTGGGGCGCTCAACGACACGGAGGAACACCTGATGGCCAAATTGATCACGTTCGACGAGGAGGCCCGCCGGTCTCTCGAGAGTGGCATGAACAAGCTCGCCGACGCCGTACGCGTCACCCTCGGACCGAAGGGCCGAAACGTCGTCCTGGACAAGAAGTGGGGCGCCCCGACCATCACCAATGACGGCGTCTCCATCGCCAAGGACATCGAGCTCGAGGATCCCTTCGAGAGGATCGGTGCCGAGCTGGTCAAAGAGGTAGCCAAGAAGACCGACGACGTGGCCGGTGACGGCACGACCACCGCCACCGTCCTGGCCTGGGCCATGGTCCACGAAGGACTGCGCAACGTGGCCGCCGGGGCCAACCCCATGTCCCTCAAGAAGGGCATCGAGGCCGGCGTGGAGTCGGCTGTGGCCAGCCTGCGGGGCATCGCTCGGGAGACCGACTCCAAGGGGCAGATCGCCCAGGTGGCATCCATCTCCGCCGCGGACGAAGAGATCGGCGGGATGATCTCCGAGGCCATCGACAAGGTGGGCAAGGACGGCGTCATCACCGTTGAGGAGTCCCAGACCTTCGGCATGGACATGGACCTGGTGGAGGGGATGCGCTTCGACAAGGGCTACATCTCCCCCTACTTCGTGACCGACCCCGAGCGCATGGAAGCCGTCATGGAGGACGCCTACGTGCTGCTGGTCGGATCGAAGATCACCGCCGTGCGCGACCTGCTCCCCTTGCTGGAGAAGGTCATGCAGGGTGGCAAGCCGCTGGTGATCATCGCCGAGGACCTGGAGGGCGAGGCCCTGGCCACCCTGGTGGTCAACAAGATCCGCGGCACGTTCAAGAGCGTGTCGGTCAAGGCCCCCGGGTTCGGCGAGCGCCGCAAGGCCATGCTCCAGGACATCGCCATCCTCACCGGCGGCCAGGTCGTCACCGAGGAAGTCGGCCTCAAGCTGGAGAACGTGGGCCTCGACCTGCTGGGAACGGCCCGCAAGGTCGTGGTGACCAAGGACGAGACCACCATCGTGGAGGGTGGCGGATCCGATGACGAGATCAAGGGCCGGATCAATCAGATCAAGGCCGAGATCGAGAACACCGATTCCGACTACGACCGCGAGAAGCTGCAGGAGCGCCTGGCCAAGCTGTCCGGCGGCGTGGCCGTCATCAAGGTCGGCGCCGCCACCGAGGTGGAGCTGAAGGAGAAGAAGCACCGCATCGAGGACGCTGTCTCCACCACCAAGGCCGCCATCGAGGAGGGCGTGGTCCCCGGCGGAGGCGTGGCCCTGCTCCGCTCGCAGGCCGCCATTCTGGACACGGCCGAGAAGCTCGAGGGCGATGAGGCCACCGGTGCCCGTATCGTGGCCCGGGCGGTCGAGGAGCCTCTGAAGCAGATCGCCGTCAACGCTGGCCTCGAGGGTGGGGTCATCGTGGACAAGGTCCGCAACCTGAAGAAGCCCAACGAGGGCCTCAACGCCGCCACCGGCGAGTACGAGGACCTGTTCAAGTCGGGAGTGATCGACGCCGTCAAGGTGACCCGGTCGGCCCTCCAGAACGCCGCATCCATCGCCGCACTCTTCCTGACCACGGAAGCCGTCATCGTGGACAAGCCCGAAGAGGGCGGATCGGGTGGCATGCCCGGCGGGGGCATGGACGACTTCTAGGCCGTCCCGGGACGCGACCGACCCGTCGGCCGCCCCCACCACCATGGGTTAGGACAAAGGGCGCCCGCGAGGGCGCCCTTTGTGTGTCCCGGGTCCCGGCCTTGGTCGACCGGGACGGGCCGTACACTGTGGTGGTGAGTACCGAACCCCTCGTTCCCTCGGTCGGCTGGGGTGTCCTGCACCTGTTCTGCAGCCTGCCCGAAACCACTGCCTCGACGGGCCGGACCCGTGTCAACTACCAGGCCGTCGTCCAGGCAGTGAAGTCCGCCGAGGCGGACGACCTCCAGGTGGTCGCCGTGGCCATGCTGGGCCACAAGGCCGACCTCGGGTTCATGGCCCTCGGCGCCGACCACTGGCGCCTGCGCCGCTTCCAGTCCGACCTCCAGGCGGCCGGCCTCGTGGTGGACTACTCCTATGTCTCGCTCACCGAGGTCTCCGAGTACGCCGCCGGCTTGCCCGACGAGATGAAGCAGACCCGGCTCCATCCCACCCTGCCTCCCGAAGGCATGACCGCCTTCTGCTTCTATCCCATGTCCAAGCGTCGGGGGGAGGCCGAGGGGTCCAACTGGTTCTCCATGCCCTTCGAGGAACGGAAGGCCATGATGTACGGGCACGGGGCGGCGGGGAGGGCGTTCGCCGGCCGGATCGTCCAGCTGATCACCGGGTCAACCGGCCTCGACGACTGGGAGTGGGGCGTGACCCTGTTCGGCGTCCACCCCGACGACCTGAAGGACTGCGTCTACACCATGCGCTTCGACGAGGGCTCAGCCCGCTTCGCCGAGTTCGGACCCTTCCTGACCGGCATGGTCGGACCGGTCGAGCAGGTGTTGGCCCAGGTGTCGCCGGATGAGTGAACCGACGGCGGGCGGAGACCTCGACGGGCTGCGGGCCGGATTGCGGCGGATCGGCCCGGTGGTGGTGGCCTTCAGCGGCGGGGCCGACTCGGCCTTCTTGGCGTGGGTGGCCACCGACACGCTGGGGCGGAATCAGGCCCGGTGCGTCACCGCGGTGTCGCCGTCCCTGGCGCCCGAGGAGCTGGACGACTGCCGCCTCCTGGCCGCCGAGTGGGGTCTGTCATTCCTCGAGGTGTTGACCGACGAACTCGCCGATCCGGCCTATTCGGCCAACGACGGCTCCCGCTGCTTCCACTGCAAGGCGACCCTGATGGAGTCCCTGGTGCCCATTGCCGCGACCAGCGGGGCCGCGCATGGCGGGACAGGAGGAGGGCGGCCGGCCACCGTCGTGCTCGGCGTGAATCTCGACGATCTCGGTGACCACCGGCCCGGCCAACAGGCCGCCGCCGAGGCCGGGGCCCGGTTCCCGCTGGTCGAAGCGGGCTTCACCAAGGATGGCGTGCGTGCGTGGTCGCGGCGGTTGGGCCTGCGTACCTGGGACAAGCCGGCCGCCGCCTGTCTCGCCTCCCGCGTCCCCTACGGCACCCCGGTCACCCTCGGGACCCTGCAGTCGGTGGCCGCGGCCGAGTCGGCCCTCCGGTCTCTGGGCTTCGGCCAGCTGCGGGTGCGGCACTACGGGGACACGGCCCGCATCGAGGTACCCGCCGAGGACCTGGCCGCGGTGGTCACCCGCCGGCACGAGGTTAGTGGGGCCGTCCACCGGGCCGGCTACCGGTACGTCACCGTTGACCTGGACGGCTTCCGCTCGGGCAATCTGAACGATGCCCTCGCCGACCGGGCCCAAGGCTCTGAGGAGCGGGGGGACGTGTCCGAGGACGTCGGAGGGGTGCCCACCGGGACCGTGGCCTCGGGTGTCCACCGATGATCCGGGTCCGCCTGACCTTTCCCGGCGAGCTGGTCCGGGAACCGATCATCGCCAGGATGGTGAAGGAGCTCGACATCGTCCCCAACATCCGCCGCGCCGATGTGGGCGATGCCGACGGTTGGATCATCTGTGAGCTCGACGGGGACGGGGCCACCATCGACCGGGCCGTGGCGTGGCTTCGTGGCGAAGGAGTGCAGGTCGACCTGCTCGGTGACGTCGTCGAGAGCTGAGCGACGTGGGCCGGCGGCCGGGGTGGGACGGGGGTGTTGCCGGCCTGACTACTCGGTGTCCCGGATGGTCCACCCGGCTCCCGATACCTTGCGGGGCTCGTAGAAGAGGCACCCCTCCGGACAGGCGAAGGGGATCTGCTCGTTCGCCCCGACCCGGCACCGCTCGAGTTTCTCCTCGTGGGCGGTGGTCTGCATGACGTAGTGACGACAGTCTTCGCGTACGGCCACACCCCATTCTGCCTGATGGATGCGGTCCGACGTTGGCAGCGGGTAGCGTCGGTCATGTGGAACCCGTTCCCTCCACCAAGCAGCTCCTCCGCTGGAGCGAGGCCTTGGCCGGCATCGCCCGGACCGGGCTGGGCTTCACCGAGTCCCTTTACGAGCAGGAGCGCTTTGAAGAGGTGCTCCGGGTGGCGGCCGACATCCGGGTCGCCCTTGACGAGGGATCCGAGGGGGCCGAGGACGCCGAAGGCCTGGTCGAAGAGTGGTTGGGGTCGGTGGGCAAGGGCGTCCCCGGCTATGTGACCCCGAAGGTGGCTGTCGGGGCGGCGGTGGGCAATGACCGCGGCGAGATGCTGCTGGTCCAACGGGCCGACTCGGGAGTGTGGCTGTACCCCACCGGATGGGCGGATGTGGGCTACTCGGCCGCCGAAGTGGTGGTGAAAGAGGTCGAGGAGGAGACCGGCATCGAAGTGGAGGTTGTGCGCCTCATCGCCGTGCTGGACGGCCTTCGCATCGGTATGAGTCGAATTCCTCTGTACTCCCTGGTGTTCCAGTGCCGGGCCATCGGCGGCGAGCTCAAGGCCCACCCCCTCGAGTGCGCCGACGTCGGCTGGTTCGCCCTCGACAAGCTGCCCTTTCCCCTGGCCGGCGCCGAGCGCTGGGGTGAGCACGTCTTCTCCGCCCTCCGGGGCGATCCCATCGAGGTCCTCTACGACTCGGTGCGCTCGCCCATGTGGCGTGGCGACCCCGACAAGACCTGAGGCTCCGGGCGGTACCGTCGGGGTGGTCGCCACATCCCCGGGGACACCGGTGGGTGCTGGCTACACTCGCACCCTGTGACTCCGAAGAACGCGCGGCCATCTCCTCCACCCGGCGGCGGTTCGAACGGGGCAACGGGCCGCTCGGTCGTGGAAGTGAGCGAGGTCGACGAGGTCACCACCGAGCTGGTGGAGGCGTTCGTCCGCCTGGTGCCGCAACTGTCGTCCACGTCACCCCCACCGGACCGCAGTGAGCTCCAAGAGATCGTGGACTCGGCGTCGGTCCTGTTCGTGGCCCGGGACTCCTCGGGTCTCCTGGTCGGCTCCCTGACCCTCGCCCTCTTTCGGGTGCCGACGGGCCTGCGGGCCTGGATCGAGGACGTGGTGGTGGACGAGTCGGCCCGCGGCGCCGGAGCCGGCGAGGCTCTAGTGGCCGCGGCCGTTGAGCGGGCCGGCGCGCTGGGGGTCCGTTCGGTCGACCTGACCTCCCGTCCCAGCCGTGAGGCGGCCAACCGACTCTACTTGCGGATGGGTTTCGAGCCCCGCACCACCAACATCTACCGCTATCCGGTGGCCTGACACTCACGTGATGACACCGGTCGGGCAACGCCGGCGGCATCGGCGACACCAGTCGGCCGGGAGGACCCCGCCGACCGACCGCCGGCATGGCGCGGTGCCGCTCACCGTCGTGATCGCGGCCTGTGTGCTGGCGGCGTGCGGTTCCGGCCCGTCCACAGCATCGACATCGACCTCGGCGTCAACCCGGGGCTCGACCACCACATCGGCTCCGACGGCCTACGCCACCACGGTCACCTCGCCGGGTCCGATCAACCCTGCCGCCATCCCCCTCGGTGACGGCTATGTCTCGTCCACGCCGAAGATCGGCTACATCGACTCGTGCGTGAGGACGTTCCCGTCCGTCGGCGGTGCCCAGACGGTCGGTCCCTGGATCGACACCACCACCAAGACCTGGGATTCGCTGACCAAGCCGGCCGTCGAGGGCGCGGTGTCATGGCCGGAGGCCAGCTTCTCGGTCACCATCAGCACGGCCAGCCGGATCATCACCGGCAACGACCTGCCCATCGACCACACCACCGGCACCTTCCCCATCAGCTCCAGCGATCCGGCCTACGCCTACGACCGGAACCCCAACACCATCACCTCCCAGTCCATCTCGTGGAACCTCCCCGTCGACCCGACGGCGGGAGCCGCGCCCACCTGTCTCGGTCTCGGCCCCGTCGGCGTACTCACCGACGGGGTCTACCTCTTCGACGCCCTCGACGGCGAGGGGCGGGACGCCGGGGCCCACGAGGTCCTCGACAGCTGTCAGGAGCACCCGCAGATGGGCGGTGTCCTCCATCACCACGAGGTACCGTCCTGCATCCTGTCCCGAGCCACCGGGCCCTCCACCCTGGTCGGCTACGCCGCCGACGGGTACGGAATCTACGTCGAACGGACAGCCACCGGTGCGCTACTCACCAACACCGACCTCGATGCGTGCCACGGCCGGACGTCCCCCGTGCTGTGGGACAACACGGTTCAAGACGTCTACCACTACGACGCCACGGCCGAATACCCGTACACCATCGGGTGCTACCACGGCACCCCGATCTCCGGAGGGTAAAGCCGACGCGGGGGGTCTTCCCCGCCGCGTGGACGGCACGGCCGGCCGGCCGGTCACGCCGTCCCCACCATGCCGAGCAACTGATCGGTGACCCGGTCGAACGGCTCGAGACTGCGCTGGGCCCGGCAGAGCACCAGCGATCCCTCCATGGCCACCACGAGCAGCAGTGCCACATCGGCGGCGTGCCCGGCTTCGAGACCAGCGACCTCCAGCAGCGCAGCCAGTGCCTCCTGCCACTCGATGAAGACGCGGCCGGCCAACGCCACGAGCCCACCTTGACCGTCTCCGGCGTCGATGGCCACGGCCGCCACCGCGCAGCCGGCCTCAAGGTCGGAGCCGGCGAGAACGGTCCGCCACACCGACGTGAACACCACGACCACCTCCTCGGGCGTGGAGGGCCGGGCCCGTTCCAGCACCTCGAGCAGTTGGCGCCCGACATACCGGGTGGCTTCGGCGATGAGCTCGTCCTTGCCCCCGGGGAAGTGGTGATACAGGGACCCCCGAGGGGCCCCAGTGGCCGCCAGAACCTCCGAGAACGAGGTCGCCTGGAGACCCCGTCGCGAGAGAAGCCGGGCCGCCCCGGCGATCATATCGGCCTTGGTTGTCGATGCCCTGGCGCCCACGTTCCCCCTTGCCGGGCCTCGCCGCCGGCCTCTTGACTATGACGATTGTCATAGTTATTCTCCTAACTATGACAATCATCATAGTTAGGAGAAGTCCCCGTGCCCGCCATTGACGTCTACGTCCCCGAAGATCTCCTCCCGATCGGCGAAGAGCGCACCCTGGCCGCAGCCCTCACCGCGGCCCTGCTCGAGGCGGAAGGTGCCCCCATGGCCGACCCTACCTCGAGAACACCTCGGCCTACATCCACGTCCTGCCGGCTTCCGCCGTGCACACGGCCGGAACCGACCGGGCCCGGACGGTGAGGGTCCAGGTGCTGACGCCCCCCGGCGTACTCGGTCGCGACGCCCAGCGTCAGCTGGTGGCCAGGGCCACCGAGATCGTGGCCGATGTGGTCGGGGATCCGACCGTGGCCTCGCGCACCTGGGTCTTTCTCACCGAGGCCGCCGAGGGTGGGTGGGGCATCGGCGGCGTGGCCTTCGGCAACGAGGAGTTCGCCGCCCTGGCCCGGGGGTGACCGGCCGGGGATCGCGGCCTTCTCCTCCGGGATGAGCCCGTAGCCTGCCGGACCACCGGAGGTCACGAACCTCACCTACCGAGCCGACGCGACGGCCACTCTATCGACCCCCCGTCGGCGTCGAGGGCCTCGACATCGCCCCCGAGGTCGTCGGGATCGGTCCTGATCGGAGACCGGGAATACGTAGCCCTTCCTGTCGGTCCCTCCTCCGGTGTCCCATCTCCCCGAGATCCCGTCGGGATCCCGGGGAGATCGGCGGGGACGTCGTCCCCGTCGGGCATGCTGGTCGGCGATGTCCCTCCCCTCCCCCACACCGCCCGCGGTCGCCGGGCCGTCCGGCCTGGCCCGCTTCTGGGGTTGGGCCCTGGCCGCGGTGGGAGCGGTGGCCGCCATGGTGGCTCTGGCCTACGACAGCAGTGGGGCACGCTCGGCCGCTTCCCAGGTCTGGTCACCGTTCGTGCTGGTCGCCGGACTCCTGCTCGTGGGGCTGGTCGCTGACCAGGATGGGCTGTTCGCCGCCGCCGGTCGCCACCTGTCTCGCGCCGCTCCCGACGGCCTGGCCCTCTTCGCCGGGGCGACCCTGCTGGTGGCCGTGGTGACCGCGGTGCTGAACCTCGACACCTCCGTCGTCTTCCTCACCCCGGTACTGGTCTATGCCGCCCACAGCCGGGGCGACGGCGAGGGACCTCTGCTTGTGGCCTGCCTACTGGTATCCAACGCCGGGAGCCTGCTGCTGCCGGGTTCCAATCTGACCAATCTGATCGTCCTCGGCCATCTGCACCTCTCGGGAGGGCAGTTCTTCGCCCACATGGCCCTACCCTGGGTGGGGGCCGTCGTGCTCACCGCAGCGGTGATCGCCGTGGCCGAACGGCGGGCACTTCGGAGCGATCGTTCTCAGCCCGATCCCGGGTCGGACCCAGGACCCGCCAATGCCAGCTTCGGACTCGGTGCCGTGGGCGTTGTGGCCGTCACCGTGCTCGTGCTGGCCCTGCGCAATCCGGCCCTGCCTGTCGCCGGCGTGGGCGTCCTGATCATCGTGGCTCGCCTCGCCACCCGCCGCCAGCACCTCGACCACGTGCTCGAGGTGCTCGGGCTACCGGTGCTGGTCGGATTGTTCGGGGTGGCGCTCGCCCTCGGCACTCTGGGTCGGGCATGGTCGGGGCCGGCCACCCTGCTCGCCCACCTCGACACCGTGGGTACCGCCGTGGTGGCGGCGCTGTCCACGGTGGTGCTCAACAACCTGCCGGCCGCATCGCTGCTGGCTTCGCGTGTGCCTCCCCACCCCTATGCCCTACTGGTCGGTCTCGACATCGGACCCAACCTCTTCGTCACCGGCTCCCTGGCCTGGATCCTCTGGTGGCGGACGGCCCGGTCGGCCGGCTCAGCACCCCCGGTGCGGCGAGCCGTGATACTGGGTATGGTCACGGTGCCGTTGTCGATGGCGGCGGCCCTTGGCCTGCTGGCCGCGACCGGGTCGCGGTAGTCCACCCGACCAGTAATCCACCCCGAGCGGTAGTCCCCAACGAGGCGACCACACGACTGCGGTGACCGGGCCCCGATCAGTTGATCTTCAGCAGATCCACCACGAATACGAGGGTGTCGTTGGCGGCAATGCCGGCCCCCGGCGACTGGGCGCCGTAGCCCAGGCTGGGCGGGATGATCAGCTCCCGTCGTCCGCCCACCTGCATGCCGACTACACCCTGGTCCCAACCGGGGATGACCTGCTCCGGGGTGGCGTCAAGCGTGAAGGTGAAGGGCTGCCCGGTCCATGAAGACTGGATGGTCTTGCCCGACGAGTACGTGGCCAGCACGTACTGCACCGTCACCGAATCACCGGCCTTGGCCGCCGGTCCAGTCCCGGTGATCAGGTCGGCCGTCTCCAGTTGGGTCGGGGGGTTGCCCTTCGGCACGACGACGGTGGGTGCGGTGCCGGCGGTGCCGGCGGCCGAGAGGTCGGCGGCGGGGATGCTCGTGGGAGGCCCGGAGGTCGTGGGCGTAGTCGACGGGGCCGTCGTGGTCGACGGTGCTGTCGTCGCCGTCGAGCTGGTCGACGAGCCGCAGGCCGTGAGGGCAAGTGCCGCCGCCGACAGCACCACCAGGGTGAGGGTGCGCGCACGGTTCATGGGACGGTTCCTTTCGAGAATCGAGCGAGGCGACAGGCCCGGGGACGGCCCTGCCGACGGGGAAACCGTAGTGCCCACCACCCCGATCGCGGTGTCACGCCCTCAGCGGCGGCAGGATGATCGAGGTTGAGGACCGGGTGCGGCCCGAGACCTAAATCGGGCAGGCTGGTCCTCGGTGCTCCGGGAGCCGGTTGGCAGCAAGGGCCGTCACGCCGAGGCGCCGCCCCCACTGCCGGGCTCGTGTCCACCGGGTCCGGAGCGCTCATTGGGAGCGCGTTTCGGTGCATCGGGGTCGGTGCCACCGTCTCCGTGCTGCTCTCGCCACCGTGCCTCGGCCCGGAAGGAGATCTCCCGGAGGGACTGACCCGTTCGACGCGCCACCTGTGCCACATCCTCGTATTCGGCCTTCACCTTCCCGGCCGCCACTTTGACCCTGATCAGGTGACCGTCGACGGTCACCGACTCCATGGTCCGTGCCGCGGGCCACCGTTCGGCGACGGTCACCCGGATCCCGAGCGACCCGGTCGTCACCCGCACCACATCACGGAGGTCCGCCGTCCGGGCCGGGTCGCAGAGCACGTGGACCACCGTCCCGGGCCGTCCCTTCTTCATGATCACCGGGGTCAGCCAGGCATCGTGGGCTCCGGCGTCGAGCAGGACCCTGACCGCGTGGGCCAACTGTTCACCGGTGGCGTCGTCGACGTTGACTTCGAGGAGGGCCACTGGTTGACCCGCATCGGCATCGTCGCCACCGCCGCTCCGCCGGTCGACGGTGACGCCGGTCACCACCTGGGTGCAGTTGGGCAGCTCCTCGAGCTCGTGAGTGCCCGCACCGAATCCCTGGCCCGTCACCCGCATGGCCGGCATGGGTCCGTAGCGCGACGACAGCGCGGCCAGCAGGGCGGCCCCGGTGGGAGTGGTCAGTTCCACCGGGACATTCCGACCCCAGGTGGGTACGCCTTGGAGCAGCGCCACCACCGCCGGTGCCGGGTTGGGCAGCATCCCGTGGGCGGCCCGGACCATCCCGAGCCCGGTCGCCACCGGACTCGACTGCACCTCGTCGATACCGAGCACTTCGAGGGCAGACGCCGTCCCCACGATGTCCACGATCGTGTCGTGACCCCCCACCTCGTGGAAGTGGACCTGGTCCACCGGGCGCCGGTGCAGTGCCGCCTCAACGTCGGCCAGCGCCGCGAAGGCGGCCAGGGCCCGCCGGGTGACCCGTTCGGGGAGCCGGGCCTCGCCGACCAGTCCCACGATGTGGGCGTGGGTCCGCACCACCACCGTGTCCTCGGCACTGACCACGGCCCGGGTGGCGGCTATTCCGCCGCGCAGCACCGGCTCGATCTCGAGCGACCATCCATGGAGAGGCAACCGCTCCAGCAGCGCCAACACCTCGTCGAGGTCGGCACCGGCATCGAGCAGGCTCCCGAGAGCCATGTCCCCGGCGATCCCGGCGAAACAGTGGAACCAGGCCAGCGTGCGACCACCACCAGATCGTGCGTCCGCGGCTACCGAGCCGGGGTCCGGCGAGTTCACCAACCTCATGGGCCCGTGCCGATCACGGGAGCATCCGGGCGATGGCGCAGGCCGCCCCGAACCCGTTGTCGATGCCGACCACAGTGATACCGGCGGCGCACGAGGCGTGCATGGCCAGTAGGGCGGTGACCCCCTCCAGGGCAGCTCCGTAGCCGGTGCTAGTGGGCACGGCCACCACCGGTGCCGGGGTGATACCTCCGATGAGGCTGGCCAGCGCCCCTTCCATGCCGGCCACCACCACAACGGCATCCGCATCGGCCAGCTCGTCCGCCGAGGCCAGCAGGCGGTGGATGCCGGCCACACCACAGTCGGCCAGCACGGTGGGATGCAGTCCGAGCGCGATGAGGGTGGCCTGGCACTCGCGGGCCACCGGCAGATCAGAGGTGCCTGCCGTGACCACCAGCGTCCGGACCGGACGCAGCGCGGCCGGGCGCCACACCAGGGCGGACAGCTCCCCGCGAACCTGGTCGGCGCCGGTGGCCGGCCCGGTTACGGTGCGAGCTCCACCGGGGTGGTCTGCAGCCACCACCTCGATCTGGTGGGCGTCGGCCCGGGTGAGGATCACCGGGCCATCGCCGTCGGCCAGCAGCTCCCCCACGATGGCCGAACACTGGTGGGCCGTCTTGCCCTGGCCGTAGACAGCCTCGGGAAGGCCCTGGCGGAGGGATCGGTGGTGGTCGACCTTGGCGAAACCGAGGTCGGCGAAGGGCAGGCGCCGGAGGCGGTGCACGGCGTCGTCGGGCGAGCAGGCCCCCGACCGCACGTCGGCGAGTAGGCGTTGCAGTCCGGGTTCGTCCATGATGTTCACTATCCTGCCTGGGTATGGCCCCGGACGCATCCTCTGAGCCCCAGGTCGTCCCGGCGCTGCGCATCGGGTTCCTCGGCCCCGAGGGCACCTTCACCGAAGAGGCCCTCCTCGGGGAGCCCGACTATGGCCGGGCCGAGACTATTCCGTTCGGGTCCCTGGTGGAGGTGCTGGACTCGGTGCAGGATGGCCAGGTCGACCTCGGTTTCGTCCCCCTCGAGAACGCCATCGAGGGCACCGTCCGGGACATCATCGACAGCCTGGTCTTCGACTTCGACCTCCGGATCCAGCGGGAAGTCGTCCTCGACATCCACCTCCACCTGATGGCGCCGCCCGGAACGGCCCTTGCCGACGTGGAGCGGGTGGCCTCCATCCCCATGGCCACCGCCCAATGCCGAGGCTTTCTCAACGAGAAGCTGTCCTCGGTAGAGCTGGTGGCCACCAACTCCACCGCCGAGGCGGCCCGGCTGGTCGGCCGGCGCGACCCGGACATGTCCTCCCGGCCCACTGCCGCCATAGCCCCCCGACTGGCCGCCACCCTCTACGGGCTGGATATCCTGGTGGAGGACGTGGAGGACCACCCGGAGAACCAGACCCGCTTCGTCTCCGTGGCCCGGGCGGGGATTCCCGCCCCCACCGGACACGACCGGACGAGCATCGCCTGCTTCCAGAGCGCCGACCACCCCGGAAGCCTCCACGCCATCCTGGGTCAATTCTCAGCCCGGAACATCAACCTGTCCAAGCTGGAGTCGAGGCCGACCAAGCAGGCGCTCGGCGACTACTGCTTCATCATCGACTTCGAGGGCCACATCGCCGACGCCGTCGTCAGCGACTGCCTGCGCGACCTCCACGCCGGACTGGCCGGGGTCAAGTTCCTCGGCTCATATCCGGCGGCGGGACCGGCAGGACCGGCACTCCGCCGCGAGGCCGAGACTTCGTGGAAGGAGGCCGCGGTCTGGGTAGAGGGGCTCCGGGCCGAGGTGAGGTCGAACGGTGGGGACTGAGCGGCGATTACCCGGGCCGGCAGCTGACGGCGTACCCTGACAGACGCTCGGAGGGATGGCAGAGCGGACAAATGCGCGGCTCTTGAAAAGCCGTGAGGTGCAAGCCTCCGTGGGTTCGAATCCCACTCCCTCCGCTGTCGGAGTAACGGTGGTTGCCTGAGGCGGCCAGGCCATGGCGCAACGAGGGCGCTCAGCGGTGCGAATCCGGGGGATAGGCCGGCTGTCGGTTCTCGTATCCGTAGTGTTCGGGGCTCAGTCTCGGTAGCGCACACGGCCAGAGATCCATGGTTCTGGCGAACCGTCATGACTCGGCGACCCCCGTCTTCACCATGCCCTTGTCCATCTCTCCGCCACCGATCTGAGGTTTCTCCGCCGGTGTCGTGAGCTTTGGGAGGAAGGAGGCGAGAAAGGCTCCGACGATCAACCCACAGCCGGCGATGACGAACGCGGCTCGGTAACCCGAAGTCAACGCGCTGGCCGTGGAGCGGTGTCCGCCCTCATGGCTGGCGATGATGCTCGACGCCACCGTGGCCATGACAGCCAGTCCGAGGGCCCCGCCCAACTGTCGAGTGGTGTTGATCAGGCCCGAGGCGAGGCCCGCTTCATGAACAGGAACGCCAACCGTGGCCGACGCGGTCAGGGGAAGGAACAGCAGACCGAAGCCGAAGCCGGTCATAATCTCCGGTCCGAGGACGTGCACCAGATAGGCATCGTTGGCTCCGACACGGGACAGCCACAGCAGTCCAACGGCGGCGATTCCCAGCCCGAGCATCAGCTGATGACGGGCGCCGAGGAACTGCACGATGCGAGGGGCGATCAGGGCTGCGGTCAACGTGCTCAGACCGAGGGGCAAGAAGGCGACGCCGGCACGTAATGCGCTGTATCCGTCGACGTTCTGCAGGAACAAGGAGAGGAAGAAGAAACTGCCGAAGAGGCCGGCACCGAGTGTGACTGCGATGGCATTGGCCACAGAGAGCGATCGGCGCTTGAAGATGGACAGTGGAATGAGGGGATCCTTGGCGAACCGAGCCTCGTTGACAATGAATGCCGCCATCACGACGAGGCCAATCACCAGTGTCACAATTGTCCGGGCCGAACCCCAGGGGTGGACGTCGGTGCTGACAATGCCGTACACGAGCACCGTGACCCCGACAGTAACGGTCACCGCGCCGGTCAGGTCGAGGGTCTTGCGCGGGCCCCGCACCTCGTTACGGGGGAGGGCAACCCAGGCCGCGGCTACGAGAATGATGCCTATGGGTACGTTGACGAACAGCACCCAGCGCCAGTTGAGCAAGCTAGTCAGCACGCCTCCGGCCAGAACACCGACCGCTCCCCCGCTTGCCGCGGTCGCCGACCATGCCCCGAGGGCCCGTCGACGCTCGTTCGACTCCGTGAACGTGGTGACGATGATGCTGAGGGTGGCTGGAGCCAAGAGGGCTGCGCCGACTCCTTGCGCAGCCCGGGCAGTGATCAGCCAGGCACCGCTGTGGGCCAATCCACCGATCAGGCTGAGAAGGGTGAAGACGGTGAGCCCAGTCATGAAGACGTGCCGGCGCCCGAAGAGGTCGCCAGCTCGTCCACCCAGCATCAAGAATCCAGCGAAGGTGAGGGCGTAGGCACTGACCACCCACTGCTCGCCCGCTATGGACAGTCCGAGGCTGGCCCGCATCTGGGGTAGCGCCACATTGACGATGGCGACGTCCAGCACCACCATGAACTGGGCCGCACAGCAGATGGCCAGCACCGCCCAGGAAGGTATGCGTCGGTGCGAGATGGTTGCATCCATTCCAAATGCTCCTCAGTGCCCTGTCGGCGGGCTCGCCCGCGGTAACTGCCGCAACGCCGTCTTCGCTGTCGGTAGGTCTGCTTGATCGGACGCCAACGCATCCTCGGTCAATCGAGTGGCGATCGCGCTCGGCACCACCGCCCTCGCCTGGCCGGCGGAGCCACGGCCACTTCGCCTCCGATGAGAACCGACCGACCGCCGGGAAGCCACTCACCGGCACCGAGATCGGCGTCCCATGATGGGCCCACTCTTTGGAGATCCCTTACGTTGCCAGGTGCCGGGAGCGACGGTTATGGGTATTGCTTCGATTGCGATTTAGAGCGTCATCCGATGTCCCTGACGAATCTATCCATCTTTCCCCGGCCGCCAATCGGCTTGTTTCCCTTGCCGGCGCCACTGGTCCGTCCTCCGCCGCCGAACTGTCCGCTGGTCCATGCGACTAAGGTCGGCCATGAGCCGGTCCCCTCCGTGGCCGGGTGCGCTGAGTCAGGTCATCGTTGAGCGTCTCATCCGAAGACGAGGAGACGATCCATGGCGTCACCCGATGGGAAGCCCGCCCTGCCTCGCCGCACCGTTCCCAGTCCGGCCCTCTGAGGTGGCCTCCAGCCGCCTGGCCGAGATCCTCGCTCAACTCGCGCTCCGAGGCGCCGATAGTTCGGGGACCATGCACCTCTGTGAGATTTCGGCAGAGGTGTCGGGAACAACCGGTGCCGGCATCATGCTGCAGTCCGACAAGCTTGGGCGGGGATCGCTCTGCACGACGGACGGGGTCACCACCTACCTCGAGGACCTGCAGTACACCCTCGGTGAGGGCCCGTCGATCGACGCCCACCACCTGGGTCTGGTGGTGACCGAACCGGAGCTGGAGTCGCCCGACGCCGACCGCTGGCCAGCCCTCGTGCCATCGGCATTGCAGGCCGGGGCCAGGGCGATGTTCGCCTTTCCGATCCGTATCGGAGCGGTGCGACTCGGCTCATTGACCCTCTACCGAGACCAACCCGGACCCCTTGACGGCGACCGCTACACGGACACACTGGTCATGACCGATGTGGCTGCCCACACCATCGTCGCCCTGCAGGCCAACGCCCCGCCCGGCAGCATCGCCGTCGAGCTGGAAGACGGTGCCAACTTCCACTTCGTCGTCCACCAGGCGGCCGGCATGGTCTCCGAACAGCTGCACGTCGGGGTGGCTGAGGCCCTGGTCAGACTACGGAGTTATGCGTTTCGATCGGACACGCCCATCGACGAGGTGGCCGACGCCGTGGTCAGCAGGCGACTGAAACTGACCGATCCGGATGGCACCTGACCGGCCCGGGGCCGTCTCGGTCGGAGACAGCGGTGGGACGCGGCGGTCGGGGCAGGAGATGACATCCCCTCGTCCATCCCGCTTGGTCAACGCTTCGCACCGTGTCCCCGGACCGCTGAGTGCGAGGCCCCACGGTGGACGTCTTCGAATGCCCCGTCTGCCCCGCTGCGCGGCTGTAACCCATGGGTTGCCCACACGGCACCCGGCGCGACGGGCGCCCCTATCGGAGAGAAAAGGGGAGACGATGCAAGCGGTGACCACGATCGGACGATGAGTTGTGAGCGTCGTGCCTCCGGCGCATCACCGCAACCGACCTCGGTCCTCCTGTCCATCCGGATGTCCACCTCAGTGGGCTGTCTCTGGAATCGCTGACCCACCTAAAACGGTGGACCTGAGGCCCGAACGAAAGGCCACCCGTTCACATCACGTTGAATCGATTGATACATGGTGCCGGCCCAGGGAGCATTTCATGCCCACGGCGGCTGGGTCGGTCCGTCTCCGGTGGTGATCAGGTGCTTGAGGCTTCCGTTGACAAAGAAGCCCCAGGCACTCGAACAGGTGTCGTAGCACTCAAAGGCTGGGGTCAAACCACGGTGACTGAAGCTGACTTCGGTCCCGTCCTCCTGTGGGGCGATCTCGAAACTGATCTCCGTCCCGGTCCATTCGCCCGGATCATAGGGACCCTCGAGGTGGGCGTCGACGACGTGCCACACGACCTTCTCCCCGGGCACGAGTTCGGTGACCTTCTGCCTGGAGTAATGGGCGCCCGGATAGCGGTATGAAAATTCGTCGCCCACCGTTGCAGAACTCCCCTCGACGGCTCCCGTCCACCATCCGCGGACATTATTGATGGCGTTGTAGACCTCTGCCGGGTTCTGTCCGACGGTGAACGAACTGGTGAAGTTCTGCTCTTGCATGGTGTACTCGCTTTCATTCGATGATCCAGTGTCCGTTACGAGATGAGGATCGAACGCCTGTCGACGCGCGGGCTTCTGTGGGGGTGGGTGCGTCATCAGGATGATCTCCCCTTCCCCTTTGGAGCTGGTGCCTGATGCTTCGCTTCGGCGTGGGCTACCTCGGCCAGACGCTTGATCGTGTCGAGTCGCTGGTCCCACTGCGTGGCCAGATCGGCCATGGCCCGGGTGGCTTGGTGGAGACGGTCGGGATCCACCTGGTAGAGAACTTCTCGACCCTGCTTTCGGCGGCGCACCAGTCCCACCCCTTCCAGCACGACCAGATGTCGGGAAACCGCCTGCCGGGTGAATGGCACCTGGCCGGCCAACCACCATGCGCTGGCCTCACCATTGACGACGATCAGGTCGAGCACCCGGCGACGAGACGGATCGGCGATGACAGACCACAACTCATCATCGGTCCGTGTAGTCAACTCGACTGCTCTGCCGCCACGTCGGCCAGACGGCCCAGAAAATCACCCCACCCTTTTCGGTGCTCATCGGCGTAACGCTGCTTCTCCACGTCGGGCCAGTCCCGGATCTCGTGGCCACTCTCGGTCACCCGGAGGCGGGTCCGCTCGGCACCCTCGGGTATCAGCGTGAACTCGACGAGCATCGAGTTGCCCACAAGCGCTCCTTCCTCGGGAGGATGGTTCCAGCGGAAGGAGAAGCGACGGGAGGGATCGACGGTCTCCACCACGATCGGACCGCCCTGGTCGCCGAAGTGCACGTAGCCCTGAGCGCCAGGTTCAGCGACCAGTTCCACCCGATCAGCGAACCACCGGCTCATCTGGTCAGGCTCGGTGATGATGCGCCACACCACCTCCGCCGGTGCTTCGATCAGAATCTCCCGCTCGATTACCAGGCCTGCCATCAGTAGTCGGTCCTTCCCTCACTCGGAATCTCGCCCTGCATCGCAGAGTAACCGATCGCGGACCTATGTGCAACATCTTGTTGCACATTGAGGGGGGCGGACAGGTGCGCCTAATTGCCGCGGCGGTGACCGGCCCGGGCAGCGGCGCGATACGGGGAAGGCCCGGGCTTTCTCCACGCGATCGGGCCCCGCCGGGTGCGCCAGTGCGCGGTGGTGGCCTGCCTTCGACATCGGTCAGCGACACCGTCGCCACCGGAGGAACCGTCCAGGTGTAGTCCCTAGTCCCCGACCTGGCCGTCGATCTCCTCGCGCATCAGATCCAGATGACCCGCATGGCGGGCCGTCTCCTCCAGCATGTGCACCAGGACCCAACGAAGGCTGACGTGCTCCCGATAGTTCGTCGCTTTGGCACTGACGGCATCCAGAGAGCCGGATTGGCGGACGACACGTCTCGCCTCTCCGACCTCGGCGCGGTAGAACGCGATCACGGACTCGACGGTGTCATCGCTACCGATGGCAAACTCCGCCGAGTTGTCGCCGTCACGATCGATAGCTTCCACGTCCTGGCCGGCAAACGTCTCACGAAACCAGCCTCGTTCGACCCAGCCGAGATGTTTGAGGACCCCGAGGGCAGACATACCCGAGGGCGTCATCACCCGCTTGGCGTCCTCCCGGGAGAGGCCTTCAACTTTTCGTTCGACCACGGCCCGGTACCAGTCCAGAAAGCCTTCGAGGGTCTCGGTCTCACCTCGCCGCACGCCCAGGTAGTCCTCCACGGCCGAAGTTTAGATGCTGATGGCTCTGTTCACCCACGGCACGGCCATCGTGCCCTTCTCCAGGCCTTCCGTTGCAGTCGATGGCAATCCCGTAGCCTTGGAAGTGTGACGGCACTCCGCTTTTGGCTTGACCACTGGGAGCACGAATGTTGTGGCGATCAGCGCAAAGTTGGGGACAGCATCACCGTGACCCTGTCGCTCGAAGGATCGGCTGAGCCGTCCAACGAGGCCGATCTCGTTCAGTCGGACCCTGACGGTGAGATGGTCATCATCGGGGAAGCCCGAAGATCCATGGACACGGAGCCCGGCTTGGTGGTGAGGTCTGGAGACGTGGAGTTCGGCTTCCCGGGCGACATCAGTACCGCACGTGTCCGCTGCGTGGGAAAGCTCTGGGAAGAGCGACACGGATCACCCGGTGGCGGGCCGGCCACCGGCGAGGTCACCGGCCGGATCACCGGTTTGCAGTGGCACCCCGCCACCTACGAGAAGCTGGCCGGCTCGAACACTCGCGTCGGCTTCGGCAGTCCCACAGTCATCTACAACACCAACAAGTTCCCCGGCTATCCGAAGCCAACCAGTCCGGGGATTCTGAGAATGCGGGCGGCGGCTGCAAGAGGCGAGCTCACGGGTCCCTTCACCTTCACAGCTTCCCCGATGGCGGACTACCAGCCGACCGGTTGGGCATTCGTGTTCATCATGGAGGTGTGACCACCCACCACCGATGGGTAGGTGCAGCCGCAGTCGATCACCCCGATGAGGGACATCGATCAGGGTCACTTCTAAGCCAGTACCTCAGTGAGGAATGGCCGCCGCCTTCGATGCTGGTGGGCGTTCGGCCCTCGGCACCCCGGACTCCCGAGCAGAGAAGCTGAGACAAGCCCCTATGAGGAAAATCCCCACAACGAACAGGTAACGAGGTATCGCCAACAGTCCGACGACACCAACAACCAGGGTCACGATGGAGACGGTCCAGGCAGCCCGCCCGGCCTTCGGCTCGTCATTCTTGCCTCGTTGGTAGAGGAGGAATGTGACCAGGGCAGCGAGGACCAGGCCCAATCCGGCGAGCAGCAGCTCGGCTGCCCCGTAGGCCTGGAAGTACGTCCGAGGACGGAGCCTGACGTCAACGGGGATATGGGCGAAGAAGATCAGAACGCCGTTGGTGGCACCCAGGAGGAGAGCGAGCAAGAGACACGTCCCCGTTACTCTGTTCAGACGTTGCACCGGAACCTCCTTCCTAGCCCATGTTCGCACAGCACCGGTGCACTGTCACCTGCCCGACGTGGCGGTGCGCCACCATTGCTACGCGACCCGCTCCGAGCGGGGGGCACCTCGGACGGTGGACGGGAATGCTCTTCTACAGATGCCTGATCACGGTTGCCGGCACTCCCCCCACCAGTGTCCTCGGTGGGACGTCATGGGTCACGACCGCCCCGGCGGTAACGACGGAATCAGCTCCGATGGTCACTCCGGGCAGGACCGTGGCCGCGGTCCCGATCCACACATTCCTCTCAATTGTGATCGGCTCCACGGTGATGTAGGCCCGTCGCTTGTCCGGATCGACAGGGTGGCCGGCCGTTACCAGGTTGACCCTGTTGGCGATCATCACCTCGTCCGCGATGTCGATGGGTCCGTGTCCCGTGAACATGCACTCGTAACCGATGAAGACGGACCGACCGATGGTTATGTTCAGCCCATAGTCCGCATAGAAGGGGGGGATGAGGTGGAACGAGTCGCCAACGGACTTACCGATCAACTCCTCGAAGACATCGCGAACCAGCTCCGGCTCGTCCCAGCAGTATTCACTCAGCCTGGAGGAGAGTCGGGTCGCCACCTTGATGCGCTCGGCTATGGCGCGGAACTCCGGTGATCGCACGCCGATCCATTGACTCTCATCCATCCGAATCCTCATTTCCCGGTGCTACGGGTGAGCGACGAGGCTAGAAGGTCGTCATGTCCGACGGTCGGATGCCCGCTGAGGACCCGCACCCAGATGACCAGTCCAGTACATCAGCCGACCACTGCTGCGATTCCCCCCCACTCACATCAATGAGGCGTTCACGTTGGCCAACATGGCCCAGCCCAATCGGTTCTGCCCCACGTTCGTTCGACCGAATGTGCCGGTTGGCCACGGTCGACAATCGCATCCGGCGGGCTGGGACAGTCCCGGGGGCTGCGGGTCAGGCGCTGTCCTTGCGACCCACCAGCCAGTAGATCGCCGAGTTCCCCATCTGTAGCGGGATAGACGCTCGCCAGAACCAGCGGGGTCCACGGACCTGGACGTCGCCGCGCCGGCTCAGATCTCTCAACGTGACCCCCGTCACGATGATGTGGAGAATGACCAAGACAACGAGGACCGGGCGGCTCGGCCTCCAGCGATTCACGGTCTGATCGTACTTCCGATCACCGTCCTACTCAATCAGCAGCGGACACGGCAGCCGGACCTTCCTGCATGCCTGCCGGGCGGTGTCGATCGACGGAGCCCTCGTTGCTCATCGGCACGGATACGCCTCAGTTCACCGGCTTGGTGAGGACATCCGTGCCAGGTTCTGTCCGGGCGTCCCTGATCGGGCCCGCGATTTCGGACTCGTGGTTGATCGGTCGTGATGGTAGACGGACAAGTACGAGGACCGCACCCCCGGCGGCCACGAGCGCGGCGACAGCCAGAGCCTGACGGGTCCCACTCATGAAGGCGGCGCGTGCTGCCCGCGCAAGTTGCCCTCCGGTAGCTCCCCCGATACTCGCCGCAACAGCCAGCGCCCCCCCGATCGATCCCATGATGTCATGTGCGGCGACCGCCGGTACGTGGTGGCCGGCGAGTGCAGCGGTGATGTGATCCTGGTAGCGGGTGGAAAGCAGGCTTCCGATGACTGCGACACCGAGTGCACCACCCACCTGGAGGGCAACCGCATTGGCCGCCGAACCGACCCCTGAGTCCCCCGAGGGACCGATCCCACCACCGAGTTGGTCGCCGTGGGGATCAGCAGGCCTGCTCCCAGGCCGACGAGCAGAAGACCGGGCAGGAAATCGTCGTAAGTGGCGACCGGGGTAGACGAGGCCGAGATCTGCCATAACGCACCGGCGATGGCAGTCAGGCCGCCGGCAACGGTGAGCTTCACACCGACGACCCGAGTAAGGAGCGGCGAGAGAGCGGCACTGGCGACCAGTACGCCGGCCATGGGCAGGATACGGAGGCCGGCCTGCAGGGGCGACAGATCGAGGACGAACTGGAGGAACTGGGTGAGCAGGAATAGCGCTCCCAGCAGCCCGAAGGTTCCGAGTAGCTCGGCTGCGGCGGCGATGGAGAACCGACGGTCGGAGAAGAACTCGAGGTCGAGCATCGGATGGTCACTGCGAGATTCCCAGGCGACGAAGGTGGCGAGGACCACGAGACTGGCGACTCCGACTCCGAGTACCTCGGTTGACGTCCAGCCCTTTGTCGGAGCTTCGATGATCGCCCACAGCATCATCCCCAGCCCGGCAATCGACAAGAATGCCCCGAATGAGTCGGCGAGGTCGGAAGTCGGGTTCTTGGAGTCAGGCACGAGGAACAGGGCGGCCAGGAACCCGGCGATGACGATGGGGACGTTGACCAGAAAGATCGAACCCCACCAGAAGTTAGCCAGCAGCGCCCCACCGGCGATCGGGCCGATGGCAATGCCGAGACCGATGGTCCCACCCCAGGCGCCGATGGCCCGAGCCCGCATCGTCGGCTCGCGGAAGACATCGTTGAGGATCGACAGGGACGAGGGGATCGTCATCGCCGCCCCTGCCCCCATCACCGCCCTCCACCCGATCAGCATCTCCACCGACCCGGACAACGCGGCGCCGATGGATCCTCCGGCGAAGATGGCGAGGCCGACGAGGAAGAGACGCTTGCGGCCGAACCGATCAGCCAGGCTGCCACCGACAAGCAGGAGGCCGGCGAAGACCATCGCGTAGGAATCGACTATCCACTGCAGGTCGCTCGAGGTGGCATCCAGCTTGCGGACCAGCGTGGGCAGGGCCACATTGAGAATGGTGTTGTCCAGATTGACGATGAGCGCGGCAACGCACACCACCGCGAGGACCCACTTTGGTCGCAACTCCCTGTTCATCTGACGTTCAGTGCCTGCTCTGTTGACCCGGCGTGTCCAAGACGTTCGACCGGGGCAGGAAGGCGACGGTGAGGACGGTGCCGGCCAGGGCAATCACCGCGGAGACCAGCAGTGCCAGGTCCATCCCGTGCAGGAAGGCTCGTTGCACCGACACGAGCAGCACCGGCGAATGGAGCTGGTGGGCCACCGCCACGCCGCCGAAGACACTCTGGCGGACGGCTGCCGCGGCGGCACTCGGGAGACCCCTGAGATCGAGTCGGGCGAGATAGCCGGCACTGAGCACACTGCCCAGGATGGCGATGCCGAGAGGAGCCCCGGTCTTGTTGACCGCCTGCATCACCCCTGAGCCGACCCCGCTCTTCTCCTCCGACAGTTCGACGAGCGCGGCGGACATGGCGGTGGCCATGGCGAGGCCCGTGCCCAGACCGGCCACCGACATCCACACCGCCACGAAGAGGCCGCTCGAACCAACGCTCATCGTGGACCCCGTCAACAGCCCGCCGGCGAGTAGGACGAAACCGGTGGCCACGGCGACCTTGGCGCCCACCAGCCGGACGACTCGGGCCGCGGGTACGGCTCCGACCATCAGTCCGGCGACGAGGGGCAGGAGCCGGAGGCCCGACCCCATGGCGTCGGTCCCGAGCACGCCCTGGAAGTACTGCGGCATGGTGAACAAGATGCCCAGCATGGCGAGGATCGGGAGCATGGCGAGGATGACGCCCCAGGTGAACGAGGCCGAGTCGAACAGGGTCAGGTCGAGCATGGGCTGGCCACCGGGACGATTGGTCAGCCAACGTTCCCAGACGAAAAACCCGACCAGCAACACCACTCCGCCGGCGATCATGGACAAGGCGTAGACATTTCCCCAACCGCCTTGGCCCGCCTTGATCAGCCCGTAGGTCACGCTCACCAGTCCAGCCGCCGAGGACGCCACCCCGACCACATCGAGCCCGGGCCGGTTCGAAGCGCGGGACTCTGGCACCAGGCTCACCACGGCGGCCAAGGCGATCACGACGACCGGCACGTTGATCAGGAACACCCAGCCCCACCAGTAGTTGCTGAGCAGCCATCCACCGAGGATGGGACCGATCGGAAACGCCACAAAGGTGGCTCCCGCCATCACCCCTACCGCCTTTGGCCGTTCGTCTCGGTTGAACAGGACGGTGAGCACCGAGAAGGCCATCACGATCAGCCCGGCCCCGGCGAGCCCGATGAGGACCCGGGCAACCATGAACTCGCCCACCGAGGTCGAGTAGGCACAGCCGGCGGATCCGATCCCGAAGAGCACCAGGGAGACGACGAGGACCTTCTTGCGACCGTAGCGGTCGCCCAGCAGACCAGCGGGCAGCATCGCCGCGGCCAGGACGAGGAAGTACCCCGATGAGAACCACTGGAGATCCGACTCTGACGCGTCCAGCACCTTGGACAGCGTGGGCAGGGCCACGCTCAGGACCGTGCCGTCCACGCCTACGGCCACCACGGCGAGGCCCAGGGCGCCGAGCGCCCACCACCGTCGATTCCCCGACGCCTCGGAGGCTGAGTGGGGCTTGTCGAGAACCGTCGTCACGGCACGGCTCCTCTCGCTGAAGAGGCGTCGAGCCCGTACGGGGCGACAAGACCGTAACGGTCGTCCAGCCCGAACCAGGCGTCTCGTGGATCAATCGGCCAAGCCAGCGCTACCAAGGTCGGGAGCAACGCTCCCGGAGGCTGCCAGTGGTCGAAGCAGAACCCAACACGGCAACGGGACTACCCGTCGTGTCACCAAACCGTACACCCCGTCCGGCTCCGGCGATTTCGCAATTCCGCGGCTGCAGCCGGTGGTCAGGAACGTAGCACCAGACGGTTCACCGTGGATCTGCTGGGTTCAGCGCACACGCGCACGTACCAGCTGATGTTTGTAGGTGTTTTTTGGTAACGCTCACCTCAGCCAATCGGATTTCGACAGATTGTGTCCTTCTGGTCCGGGCCGACGACCCCGACTCCCGCGCCGTCGTCGTTGACAACGTCTGGCACCGGCCGCAATCGGGAATCATCGGGGGCGAACCACCGCCTATCGGTCGGCAGCCGGTGTCGGGTCTGTGATCCCGTCCCTCCGTGGGACTCCACCCAGTTCTTCTCTCGTTACGCCCGCCTCCACCAAGGAGGACTCGGCCGCCCGGGCAAGGTCGTCGCCCCAAGTGAGGTGTCCGGATCGGAGATCATCGAGGACGTTGCGTAGCCAGGTCAGTTCGGCGCTGGCCACGGCAGCCTGATACTCGTCATCAAGTAGCGTCACCCGCGGCAGGGAGCCGGCGTGGACCTCCAGGTCCCGTTGGTGAGCGGCGACCTGATCGGTGAGTTGGTCTGCCCGCTGCTGGAGGACGGCGGCCATCTCCTCGGGTCCCAGAAGCATGGCAAAGGAGAGCGCGGCCGGGAACTCGCAGAACTCGTTGCGCGGGGTCGACAGCATGGCCACGAGCCACTCCCGCGCCTTGTTCCGTCCGTCTTCGGTGACCTCGTAGACCGTGCGTTCCGGGTACTGCTGGTCGCGCTCAGTGTGGCGAACGGCGATCAGCCCCGCCTCGTGCAACCTCTTGATCGTCTTGTACAGGTTGGCCCGGTTCCCGACGTTGACGACCCTGTCCTTCCCCCACTGCTTCATGAGGCGCTGGATCCCGTAGGGGTGGAGGGGCCCCATCTCAAGCAGGCTCAACACGGCTAGGGCGAGCGGCGACGAGCGGAACTGTGACTCCACAGAGAGCAGTTTACTAGTTTCTCCCGCGCTAATGGGATAAACAATGCCCGACTAGTCACTAATTGATAGGTTGACATTATACTAGTCTATATGCGACGCTTCTGATCGGGGGACAACCAGGCACGACCGTCCAAGGAGGAAAGGCCACATGACCACCCATAGGAGCGTGGCTCCGGAATCGACGCCGATAATGGTCGGCCGGGGCTCATGAGCACCGTCACCGCGGCTGCGCCTCTCCTCGAGGCCACCGGTCTGACCGTCAGGTTCGGGAAGATCACCGCCCTCGATGGCCTGGATCTCGTAGCTCCACCGGGCGAAGTGCTGGCGATCCTCGGACCGAACGGCGCGGGAAAGTCCACCTTCGTCAGGACCATCGCCACCCTCATCGGCCCGACGAGCGGCACATTGCGAGTGCATGGAACCGATGTCGTTCGCAGTCCGTTGGCTGTCCGCCGACGCATCGGACTGGCGGGCCAGTACGCCGCAGTCGAGCCGACCATGACCGGTCGTGAGAACTTGGTGATGACGGCCCGGCTCTTCGGACACCCGACCAACGCGGCGAAGCGTGCGGCGTCGATCGTGATCGAACAGCTCAGCCTGGAGGAGGTGGCCGACCGTCGCTGCAGTACCTATTCGGGGGGTCAGCGCCGACGGTTGGACCTCGGAGCAAGCCTGGTCGGCGCGCCTCGGCTCCTCTTGCTCGACGAGCCGACCACCGGCCTGGATCCCGCCGGCCGCAGCGAAGTATGGAGTGCCGTGCGAAACCTCGTGGCCCAGGGGACTGACGTCCTCTTGACCACCCACTACCTCGATGAAGCCAATGAGCTGGCCGACCGGGTCGTGGTGATCGACCACGGCAAGACCATCGCATCGGGCACACTGGGCGATCTCAAGGCGAGCATCGGTCGGGAGGTCATCGAGATCACCGTCGATGAGCCATCCCGGCTCGATGAGGTCGGTCGGATCCTCCACATGGTCACGTCGAGAACGGCCAGATTGGACCATTCCGGGAGAAGCGCCATGGTCTCGACGACAGACGGCACCAATCAGCTCACCACCGCAATCCGCTTCCTCAATGAAGCGTCCATACCGGTAGGCGAGATCGGATTGCGCCGACCAACTCTCGACGAAGTGTTCTTGTCGCTCACCGCCAACCACGCCGATACACCAACGACGGTCGGCCCCATCCCAGTCGAGCGTGTGTGATGGTCCAATCGATTACCGCCCCTGTCGCGGTGCCGGGAACGGCCCGGGCCAGTCTCGAGGTCGCCCGTCGGTCCCTTAGAAAGTACTTCCGGACCCCTGGTCTCTTCGCCATGGGCATGGTCCAGTCGGCGCTGTTCCTCTTCAGTTTCCGCTTCGTCTTCGGCGGCGCCGTCACTTCCGGTTCGTCGAGCTACGTCTACTACCTCGTGCCCGGCTACGTCGCCACGATCGTCCTCTTCACCGGGGGTGGGATTGCTGTCGCCGTGGCCGAGGATCGAACACAGGGTTTCACCGATCGACTGCTCTCCCTCCCCATCCCTCGCAGCGCGATCGTGCTCGGACGGACCGTCGCCGATTCGAGTACCAACGCCTGGGTCATCGGTGCCACCGCGGCCTTTGGATTCCTCTTCGGGTTCCGCCTCGAAGGCAGTGTGGCCCAAGGTTTGACCGCCCTGGGGTTGTGCCTGGTCTATGGCGTGGTGTTCACGGTCGTCTTCCTTGTCATGGGCCTTTTGGCCCCCAACAGTCAGGCGGCACAGGGCCTATCGATGGTTGCCTTCGTATTCGCATTCATCTCCAGCACCTACGTTCCGGTGAGCACCATGCCCGGCTGGCTCCAGCCGTTCGCCAACTACCAACCGATCACACCCATGGTTGATGCCGTGCGCTCCCTACTCATCGGCTCGACGAGCGATGTCCTGCTCGCCCTCAGTTGGTCGGTGGTGCTGCTCGCAGTCTCTGCGCCCATTGCCATTCTGCGCTATCGACACGCGTAGTCATCGAGGCCTCACAACGGCGACCGCCTCGATCGCAAGCTGCCACACGTGGGACGAAACGAGGATGGGCAACATCAGGCGATGCACTCAGGAAACCGGCCGGGTTCCGAGCGGCCGGGTCACTGACGGTGTCCCGGTCGGGGCCGGGACGAACCCGATCGCCACCCCTTCGGTCAAGCCACCACACCCTCGATCTTCAGATCGAGCACGGCCTGCTCATCCAGGTCGATACTGGCCAAGATCTCGTCGCAGTGCTCGTTGAACTCGGGAGCCCGCTTGGGCGGGGCCGGACTACCGCCGAACTGGACCGGCGTCGTCACCAATTTGAACGGGACACCGGCCGCGGTGGCTGTCTCACCGACGTACCCGTTGGCCACCACCTGGGGGTCATCGACCGCCTCCAGGCTGTCCTGGGCGAAGGACCACTGGCCGTCGAAGTCGGCCAGGCGCCGCCGCCACTCGTCGAGCGGGGCCGAAGCGAAGATCCCGGTCAGGATGTCCCGGGCCGCGTCAGCGTTGGCCGACAGCGACTCGTGGGATGCGAAGCGGTCATCGGTGATGAGATCCTCACGCCCGACAGCCCGGCACGCCCCGGGCCAGTAGTGGAAGCCCTGGAGGCAGGTGAGGGCCAGGAACCGGCCATCCTCAGTCTTGTACGTGCCGACCAGGGGGTTGGATGGTCCCCCACCCCCGCCCGACGACGCCGGGGGTGGTCGCCAGGGGAAGCCCATCTGGAGGGACAGGGCCACCGCCGGGCTCATGGACCACAGCCCCACACCGAGCAGGGACACGTCGACCGAGACCGCCTCCCCGGTCCGCTCCCGGTGGAACAGGGCGCCCATGATCCCTCCGGCGATGGTCATGCCGCCGATGGAGTCGCCGTAACCGGGGGCCGGCTGCATGGTCAGGCTGTCGGCATCGGGAGGCGTGCAGCCCATGGCACTGGCCCCGCGGCACCAGTAGCTGAGGAAGTCATAGCCTCCTTTGTCGGCCTCAGGTCCACGTTCACCGCCCCCGGTACCGGCCACGTAGATGATGTCGGGGTTCTGGGCCCGGATATCCTCGAACTCCATGCGCAGCCGCTTGCGGACCCCGGGGAGCTTGTTGGTCAGGAACACGTCGCAGGTGGCGGCCAGCTTGTAGACCAGCTCGACACCCTTCTCGGTGGTGAGGTCGACCCCGATACTCTTCTTCCCCCGGTTGGAGTGCTCGAGAAGCACATGCACGTCACCGCCCATTGACATCACGCCGCTGGAAGCGAGGCCCCGCATGGCGTCACCCCGTTCGACGTGCTCGATCTTGATGACCTCGGCACCCCAATCAGCCAGGATGGCCGAGGCGGCCGGAACGAAGGTGTGCTCGGCAACCTCGAGGATCCGGACACCTTGCATCACGTCGGTCATCAGGACCCTCCCTGCCGTCGTCGTCGATCTATGGACAGACACGTTCTAGCAGTGACCGGTGCCGGACGAGAAAGTGGGTGCCGCCCTCCCGTCCCGGCATCCCGTAGCCTCCGCCTGGCCGCACCGAGAAGGCACTGCGACCCCTCGGCCGTAGCCGCCGGGGAGCGCACCGGGCTCAGTGGTAGAGGGAGTTCTGCTTGAGCGCCGCCGTGCTCAGGGTCTTCATCTGTGCAGTCGTAAGGGGGCTGGAAGCGACGGTCGTCGACGTCGACGATGCCGCGATGTTGACGTCGATGGCCGTGATGGCCACCTTGGTGCCGTTGACCCAGGCGATGAGGTACTCGGGTGCGTCGGTGCCGGTGACAAAGGCCGTCGAACCCAGCATCTTCGGGGCCTTGAAGGACGGGTACACCTTCACCTGCTTCTTCGCGGTGGCCAGGGCCTTGATCGCCAACGCATTCGAGTTGCACTGCAGCGTCTCCGAGACGAGCCCGGTCTTGCCACTGGCGTTCTCGTAGACCGCCTCCACGGATGCGGTACAGCCCTTCTGGGTGGTGACCTTGGTCTGCTTGGCCGCCTGGACCGTCTTGGCGAATCCGATGGACTTGGCGTAGCTCGGGTTGAGCACCGTGGCTCCGACGGACGTCGCCGCGCCGGCGGTGCCGGTGGAGGCCACTATGACGACGACGACGGTGAGGCTGCCGACGCCCGCCATGAGCTTGTTCGGCCACCGGGATGATCTCTTCATGGGCCAGACGCTAGGGGCAAAAGATGTGAGCCCGCTGTGCACCGGGAATCGTCCTCGGTCCCGACGGAGTTCCCCGCTGGCCGGAGTGGGTGGTGAAATGCACTGTGACCAGGGGCCGGAGCACGACCTCGGTCCGACGTTGACCCATAGTCGGCTGGATCCCCGGCTGCCGGCGGCCCGTGCCCGACGGCAGTGCTCAGCGCCCCGAGGTGAAGAGGAAGCATCCTCCCGGGGTGCCTCCTCCGGTGCTGACCACCGCCACCTCGGCCCCCTGGACCTGGCGGGCTCCGCCGTCACCTCGGAGCTGGACCACGGCCTCATGGATGAAGCCGTACCCGTGGGTGCGACCGGCCGAGAGTTGGCCGCCGAAGGTGTTCAGCGGCAGTTGGCCACCGAGGCCGATCCGACCGGGATCGGCGAGAAAGTCACCGGCTTCGCCCACACCGCAGAATCCCAACCCCTCGAGCCAGCTGATGCAGTTGAACGTGAACCCGTCGTACAGCTCCGCCACATCCACATCGTCCGGCCGCAGTGATGTCCTCGACCACAGGTGGGCCGCCGGGCCTGCCGTCTGGGGTTCGTGGCTCAGAGTGCCCTGGTCCCAGCTCACCCGCTCGGTGATCTGGGTGCCCACGGCATCGACCAGCACCGGGGGGTGCGGCCGGTCCTTCGCCGAGTCCAGGGCCGACACCACAACGGCTATGGAACCGTCACAGGGCACGTCGCAGTCGTAGAGACCGAACGGGCTCGTGATCATGCGGGCCCGGTAGTAGTCGTCCACGGAGAGGGGTTGGCGGTAGATGGCCGCCGGGTTGAGCCCGGCGAAGGTGCGTGCGTTGATGGCAATGGCAGCCAGGGCATCTCGGGTGGTGCCGAACCGGGCGAAGTGGTTCGACGCGTTCATGGCGATCCAATTGCCGGCGCTCATCGCCCCGAAGGGCAGCCGCCACGCCATGAAATCCCCTTCGACCCTGGCGCGGCCGGACGGCGGCGGCGGCCCTCGGCGCTGACGGTCCTGGGCGGTTGCCTCCCACACCGTCCGGAAGCACAGCACGTGCCGGCACAGGCCGGCCGCCACGGCCAGCATGGCCGCCACCACCGATCCACCCTGGCCCGGGAGCTCCGAACCTCCGTTGAACCACGTGGGCCGGACGCGCAGGCTCTCCTCGAGGGCGGTGATCCCTCCTTCGGAGTGACCGCCGGACGCCGATCCACCGGGGTAGGTCGACAGGCCGTCGATGTCGGCCATCGTGAGCCCGGCATCGCTCACGGCGAGACGGCAGGCCTCGACGGTGAGGCTGAGCGGATCCACGCCCAGCCGGCGACCGATGGTGGACATGCCGATGCCGGTCAGCGCCACCCGGCTCTCGAACTTGTCGGGGCTGGCCATCGGCCTCACGTGGTCGGTCGCCCGCTCCTCCGCAGGGAGGGGCCCGAGATCGGTCCGGTCGGCACGAGGGATGAACACGGGGAGCCACACGTCCTCAACGTGCTCGAAGCGGACCGTGACCCGGAGTCCGACGACGACCCGGTCGACCGGGATGTCGTCCAGATTGGTGGTCAGACGGACTCGGGGGTCCTCATCGATGGCCACCATGGCGATGACGTAGGGAGGAGGAAAGTCCGGACTCCACTGGTGCTCGTTGACGGTGAAGCCCACCACCACTCCGTGGCCGCTGACTTCTTCGGGTTTGAGCTCGTCGGACCCACAGGTCCGGCAGACCGGGCCGGGAGGATGCTGATAAGAGGAACAGACACGGCAACGGCGGAAGCGGAGGACTCCGTCGGCTCCCGACGTCCAGAAGAACTCGTTCTCCGGCGTGATCTGCGGGAGCGGCCGGCTCACCGGGACGCACCCACACGCTGGGCCACGGGACAGTGGTCGAGGGGGTTCCGCTCGGTTCGCATGCCGGGAGTGTAACCATCACCGGTCGGCAGAAATCGGGCCCGATCGGCCGCTGCCCATCGTCCGACCGCCACCGAATCGATGTATCCTCTGGCCGGCAACAGCCAAGGAAAGGACCTGTCGTGGAGTTGAAGCCTGGGACACGGTTGCGCAGCGCAGTGGGCAGCACTGAGGTTGTCGTGATCCGAGCACCTGCCGGAGATGTGGCCGTCACCATCGGCGGCTTACCGGCGGTGGACCTCGACGACGAGGTGGCGACCGGGTCGGTACAACCGGGCAGCGAGGGATCCACCTTGCTGGGCAAGCGCTACGTGAACGGCGACCAGAGCGTTGAGCTGCTCTGCAGCAAGCCCGGTGACGGCGCACTGGCCGTCGACGGCGAGCCGCTGGACCTCAAAGAGGCCAAGCCCCTCCCCTCGTCGGACTGAGCTCGCCCCGAACGGTCGGCCGACCCCAAGGCCACTGCGGCGCCGAGCCGCCTCATTGGTAGGGCAGATCCCCGGGCGAGCAGTTCCGGTAGTCGGGCTCGGGCTCGATCTTGAACTGGACGGCCTTCACCGTCGATCTACCCTCGAGGATGGCCCGGGCGATCCGGTGCATCCCGTCCATCACCCGCCCGTCCGCCCCCAGAATGATCGGGTCCGAGCAGTCGACCTCCTGGATGAGCCGGACCTGCTCGATGATCCGCCGGACAGTCGGGACCGGTCCGAAGCAGAACCAGTAGTCGGTGTCCAACTCCGCGATCGACTCGACGGCGACGTCCTTCACCGGAAGGCCGGAACCGGCCTCGATCAGGCGGTCCACGTCCCAGGCGTCCAGTCCCTCGTCGGCCGGGCGGAAGCTGTACTGCTTGCGCACGACCTCAGCCTCCCACCATCGGCTCGGCGCCGTACGCCGCCCGGGCCCGGTGGCCTGCGGCCAGGAGCGGCCCTACGAATAGGTGGGGTCGACCCAGTCCGGGAAGATGTCCGGGAGCTCGCTCGATGGGCGGCCGGTGAAGTGGGGCGGGCGCTTCTCGAGGAAGGACATGACGCCCTCCCGGGCATCGGGCCCGGCACCGGTGGCGTACACCGCTCGCGAGTCGGCCCGATGGGCGGCCATGGGATGGTCGGCCCCGAGCATGCGCCACAGCATCTGTCGGGTGAGAGCCACGGAGATGGGGGCCGTCTCGACGATTTCGGCGGCCAGGCCCCGGGCCGCATCCATCAGTTCGCCGGCAGGATGGACACTGCGCACCAGGCCCCCGGCCAGCGCCTCCCCGGCGTCGAACAGGCGTCCGGTATAGAGCCACTCTGCGGCCTGGGAGACGCCGACTAGTCGGGGCAGGAACCAGGTGGATGCCCCTTCGGGAGCGATCCCACGACGGGAGAACACGAAGCCGAACCGGGCCCCCTCCGAGGCCAGACGGATGTCGGTGGCGAGCAACAGGGTCACCCCCATGCCCACAGCGGCGCCGTTGACCGCCGAAATCACCGGCTTCAGACAGTCGAACAACCGAAGGGTGATCCGACCGCATCCGTCCCGGGGAGCCGTCGAGTCGGTCACCCGTTCGGCCCCGACCGCCCCCATGCTGCGCTCGTCGTCGTAGTCGAAGGTCTGGGCGCCGGCCGACAGGTCGGCGCCGGCGCTGAACGCCCTCCCCTTGCCAGTGAGGATGACGGCCCTCACGTCGTCGTCGCCGTCTACCCGGTCGATGGCCTCCAACACCTCGATGACCATCCGGGCGTTGAAGGCGTTCAGCTGGTCGGGTCGGTTGAGGGTAATGGTGGCGATCCCTTCGGCCACCGCGTACTCGATCTCGTCGAACTCCATGGTGCTCTCCTCTCCTGTTTCCCCGATGGGCCCACCCGGGACCTGGAGGCGCCGAGCGCGTGGTACGGCCCCGGCGAGGTATCGGACGCCTCCGGTGCTCCGAGGACCCTACTTCCAGCCGACCGGGCGACCGCGGCTCCGGCCACAGGCCCATCGACGGTTAGTTGGACGTTGTAGTAATATTTCGACCATGCCCCCATCGTTGACGCTCCCGGGCGGCTGTCACGGGTTCCGGGGACCAGGCCCATGGGAAGTGGGCCGATGGTGAGCGAGCTCCACCGTCCGCGGCACCCGGTGCGGTTCATCACCGCCGCCAGCCTGTTCGACGGCCACGATGCCGCCATCAACATCATGCGGCGCCTCCTGCAGTCCCAGGGAGCCGAGGTCATCCACCTGGGTCACAACCGGTCGGTGGACGCGGTGGTCACCGCGGCCATCGCCGAAGACGTCCAGGGTGTAGCCATCAGCTCCTACCAGGGCGGCCACATGGAGTACTTCCGGTATCTGGTCGACCGGCTCCGGGCCGAGGGGCGGGGCGACATCCTCGTCTACGGCGGCGGTGGCGGCGTCATCGTGCCGTCGGAGATCGAGGAGCTCGAGGCCTACGGCGTGCGGCGGATCTTCTCACCCTCCGATGGACAGCTGCTGGGCCTCGACCGCATGATCAACTTCCTCATCGAGGAGTGCGACCGCGATCTGGCCACCGGTCCCCCGCCGCCGTTCGACTCCCTCCTGGCTGGCGACCACCGCACCCTGGCCCGGTGGATCACCCACATCGAGGGTGACACGCTCGATGCGACCGACACCGGGGCCCTCCTGGCCCGCTTCTCCCCGGGCTCCACTCCCGTGCTGGGCATCACCGGCACCGGAGGGTCGGGGAAGTCCTCCCTGACCGACGAGCTGATCCGGCGGTTCCGACTGGATCAGGAGGACAAGCTGGCTATCGCCGTGCTGGCCGTCGATCCCACCCGACGCCGGGGAGGGGGCGCACTCCTCGGGGACCGCATCCGCATGAACGCCATCGACTCCCCGAACGTCTTTTTCCGGTCCCTGGCCACCCGGGGGTCGGCGTCCGAGCTGCCGGCGCGCTTCCCCCTGGTGGTGGCGGCGTGCGGCGCCGCCGGATTCGACCTGGTGATCGTCGAGACCCCCGGCATCGGCCAGGGTGACGCCGCCGTCACCGACATCGCCGACGTCTCCCTCTACGTGATGACCCCGGAGTACGGTGCCGCCTCCCAGCTCGAGAAGATCGGCATGCTGGAGCTGGCCGACGCGGTGGCCATCAACAAGTTCGACCGCCGGGGTGCCGAGGACGCCTTCCGTCAGGTCTGCCGCCAGTGGGGCCGGGACCACGCGGGCTCATCGGCAGAGACGGGGGACGAGCCGGTGTTCGGGACCATCGCCTCCCGGTTCAACGACGACGGGGTGACCGCTCTGTTCCACCGGCTGAAGAGTCTCCTGGTGGCCGAGGGTCTGGTCGCCACCGAGGGGGTGCTGACGCCCGTCGACAGGCGCCGGTCGACGCACGCCACCGCCATCATCCCGTCCCACCGGCGCCGCTATCTGTCCGAGATCGCCGAGACCGTCGAGGGCTACCACGCCACCACCAACCGACTGGCCGAGCAGGCCCGACGGGCCGAGCAGGTTGCCGCGGCATCGGCGCTCGGCGAGGCACGCGGCATCGACACCGGTGAGCTCGGCACCCTGGCCGCTCAGGTCGACAACGAACGGGAGCCCGAGGGCACCCGCCTGCTCGAGGAGTGGGCCGAACTCCGGTCCGCCCTGACCTACGGTGACGACGACTCCGAACCGGACGGGTCCGGTGCCGACGGCTCCCGGGCACGCCCGCGCGGTGGCGGACCTCACTGTCGGGTACCCGTATCTCCCGGGTCTCCCTCCCACGGGTCACCGAACACGGGGAGCTGGTCCGCTGGCTGCGGGACGAGCACCTGCCCGGTCACTTCCCCTTCACCGCCGGCGTGTTCCCGAATAAGCGCGAGGGTGAGGACCCGGCCCGGATGTTCGCCGGTGAAGGTGACGCCTTCCGCACCAACCGCCGGTTCCACCTCCTGGCCGAGGGCCAGCCCGCCACCCGCCTGTCCACGGCCTTCGACTCGGTGACCCTCTACGGGTTCGACCCCGACGAGCGTCCTGACATCTACGGCAAGATCGGGACCTCCGGTGTCTCCATCGCCACTCTTGACGACATGAAGGCGCTCTTCGACGGCTTCGATCTCTGCGACCCGACCACGTCGGTCTCGATGACCATCAACGGACCGGCCCCCACCATCCTGGCCATGTACCTCAACACGGCCATCGACCAGCGCATCGACAGGCTCCGGTCCGAGGAGGGACGTCCCGCCACCCCTGAAGAGTGTGACGCTCTCGCCGCCGAGGTCCTCCGCACGGTGCGGGGGACCGTGCAGGCCGACATCCTGAAAGAGGACCAGGGCCAGAACACCTGCATCTTCTCCACCGAGTTCTCGCTCGGAGTGATGGCCGACATGCAGCACTGGTTCATCGAGCACCAGGTGCGTAACTTCTACTCGGTATCCATCTCCGGCTACCACATCGCCGAGGCAGGGGCCAACCCCGTCACCCAGTTGGCCTTCACCCTGGCCAACGGCTTCACCTATGTCGAGTCCTATCTGGCCAGGGGGATGGCCGTCGACGACTTCGCCCCGAATCTCTCGTTCTTCTTCTCCAACGGCATGGATCCCGAGTACACCGTGATCGGCCGGGTGGCCCGCCGCATCTGGGCCATCGCCATGAAGGAGCGCTACGGGGCCACGGAGCGCTCGCAGAAGCTCAAGTACCACGTTCAGACATCTGGTCGGTCGCTCCACGCCCAGGAGATGGCGTTCAACGACATCCGCACCACCCTGCAGGCCCTGTGCGCCATCTACGACAACGCCGGCAGCCTGCACACCAACGCCTACGACGAGGCCGTCACCACCCCGACCGAGGAGTCGGTACGCAGAGCCCTGGCCATCCAGATGATCATCATCAAGGAGTGGGGCCTGGCCATGAACGAGAACCCCCTCCAGGGCAGCTTCATCGTGGAGGAGCTCACCGACCTGGTGGAACAGGCCGTACTGGCCGAGTTGGACCGCATCAGCGAGCGGGGCGGGGTACTCGGTGCCATGGAGACCGGGTACCAGCGGGGACGGATCCAGGACGACTCGATGCTCTACGAGCACAAGAAACACGACGGGAGCCTCCCCATCGTGGGCGTGAACACCTTCACCGCTCCGGCCACGGACGGTCCCCGCGAACCCATGGAGTTGGCCCGGTCCACCGAGGAGGAGAAGCGACGCCAACTGACCCGGCTCGGCCAGTTCCAGGCCCATCACGCGCTCGACCGCGGGGTGGCCCTGGAGTCGTTGCGCCAGGTGGCCCTCGACGGCGGGAACGTCTTCGCCGAACTGATGTCCACGGTCCGCCACGCCACCTTGGGGGAGATCACCGCCACACTCTTCGAGGTGGGCGGGGCCTACCGCAGGAACGTCTGACGCCCGCCAGCCCGACCGTCCGGACCTCCCCACCCGGTCACGACCGGCCGTCTGATCCGATGCGGTCAGCCCAGGCCGAGCGCCGCCTCTACCCGGGCCGTCAACCGGGCCCGGGCCGTGGCCATCGACGGTCCGTACCAGGTGAGGTCCCGACCCGACACCAGTGCGCACGGGACGTCGGGGAACGCTTCGGGCCCGTCGTCGGGGGCGAAGGGATACGGCTCGTCGGGCAGCAGGATCAACTCGGGCTCCACGGCCGCCAGGTCGGTCAGCCCGGCCTTTGGGTAGCGGTCCTGGGCATCGTCGAAGACGTGGGTCAGGCCCAGCCGGACCACCAGGTCCCCGCTGAAGGTGCGACCACCCACCACCATCCACGGGTCCCGCCAAATCGGCACCACCACGCGGACCGGAGCCAGATCGGCTGGACGTCCCCACTCGGAGGTAGCCCCGGCCAACCACCCGGGTTCATCGGCCCCGAGCACGTCGACGAGCAGCCTCCGCAGCGTGCCCAGAGCCTGGTCGACCGATTCGACCACTGTCACCCACACCGGGATGCCGCCGGCTCGGAGGCGATCGACGTCGATGCGACGGTTCTCCTCCTGGTTGACCACCACCAGGTCGGGATGGAGCGCGGCGATCGCCGCATGGTCGGGGTTCTTCGTCCCGCGCACCCGGGCCACGTCGAGCCCCACCGGGTGGGTACACCAATCGGTCGCCCCCACCAGCCGCCCGGGCACCGTGACGGCGATGGCCTCGGTGAGCGAGGGGACCAACGAAACCACCCGGGTGGGTGGCCGCTCCAGGTCGAGCGGGTGTCCCAAGTCGTCCTTCAGTGTCGCCACGTCCCTCCTCCTGGCGCCCGAGCCCACCTGCCCGGGCCCGCCGGTCGCGGATAGCGTCGTCCGGTGGCCACCGAACCCCTCGAGTTCGACCCTATCGAAGAGGCCCGCGTCCAGTGGGCGGCCCGTTGGCAGCCCGACGTCAGCGACGCCATGGCCGCCGCCACCTCGATCATGCGGGCCCAGCAAGTGGTGCTGGCCGCGGTGGATGGTGTCCTGCGTCCGTTCGGACTGACCTTCGCCCGCTACGAGGGCCTGGTCCTCCTCCTCTACAGCCGCCACGGCGTGCTGCCCCTCGGGAAGATGGGGCCGCGCCTCATGATCCACCCCACCAGCGTGACCAACATCATCGACCGGCTGGAGCAGCAGGGTCTGGTTCGACGGCGGCCCCACCCCACCGACGGTCGGACCACCCTGGCCGAGATCACCGACGAGGGACGCCGGCTGGCCAAACGGGCCACCCGGGCCGTCAACGAGGTGGCCTTCGGTCTGGACGGGCTCAGCCCGAGTGACCTCCGCCACCTCATGCGGATCATCACCAAACTCCGTCTCGGAGCCGGGGACTTCACGCCGTGAGTCGACTCGGTCACCCCGCTGTAACCGGTAGCGTCATGGCCGGCCGAAATCCGGCCCACCAACCGGAAGGAGCGGACCGTGATGCTGCACGAGGATGCCGACATGGACGCCCAACTGGCCCGCACACTCATCGGGACGCTGGTCGGATCGGCTGACCTGGGTGAGGCGCTGGCCACCGCTCAGCGGGTGGAGCCGGGACACTACGACCAGTGGTACACCGAGTGGGCCGAAACGGCGTCACGGGCCGAGGCGGCCGCCGAGCGGGCCGTCGAACGCGGCCATGCGGCGTTGGCCGGACCCGGCTACCTGCGAGCCGCCGAGTACCGCCGGCAGTCGTACTTCTTCCTGCGGCGGGACGTGGGCGATGAGCGGGTGCAGTCGGCCTACCGCGCCCAGCGGGACCTCTTCCGTCTGGCCCTCGAGCACCTCGAGTGGGTGGTGCAGCCGGTGTCGGTCCCGTTCGACCCGGTGCCCCTGAACGGCTACCTGTTCCGACCGGCCGGCGAGGTGACCCCTCGACCCACCGTGCTCTTCCCCACCGGGTTCGACAGCACCTGCGAGGAGATGTACAAGTACGGCGTCCACGGGGCGCTGGCCATGGGGTGGAACGCGCTGTCCTGGGACGGTCCCGGCCAGGGCGGTCAGCTGATCGAACACGGTGTGGCCATGCGTCCGGACTTCGAGGTGGTACTCGAGGCCGTCATGGACTGGACGGTCGACCAGCCCGTGGTGGCTCCCGACCGCGTGGCCCTGGTCGGTCGGAGCCTGGGCGGCTACCTCGCCCCCCGAGGCGCCAGCGCCGAGCACCGGCTGCGCGCCCTCGTCTGCGATCCCGGCCAGTACGACTTCACGTCCCGGTTCGTCTCGATGTTCAGCCCCGCGGACTGGCGGCGCGTCCAGGACGCCGATCCGGCCATGGACGCCCAACTGGAGGGATTCCTAAGCGACGCCCGCAGCCGCGAGTTCTACGGCTCGCGCATGGCGGCGATGGGGGCGGCGACCTTCGGCCAGTGGCTGCGGCTGCTGGTCACCTACACCCTGGAGGGGCGGGCCGAGCACATCACCTGCCCGACCCTGGTGACCGAGGGCGAGGGGGACTTCGCCAGCCAGAGCCGGGTGCTCTTCGATGCCCTGGCCTGTCCCAGGTGGTTTCGGGAGTTCACCGTGGCCGAGGGGGCCGGGGGTCATTGCGAGGGGATGGGCCAACAGCTCTGGCTGGACGAGGTGGGCTCGTGGCTCGCCGAACAGCTGGACAGCTGACGGACATGGCCGACGAGCCGGTGGCCGGGTGGCCATCGACCGGGACCGGTTCAGGTCCCCAGCCGGCTCCGAACCACTTTGCCCAGGGCGTTGCGCGGTAACTCGTCGACCACATGGACGAGCCGGGGCCGCTTGTACGCGGCCAGCGTCGCCTGGGTGAACCGGGCCAGCTCCGCGACGGTCGGGGGCGGACCGTCGGGGACGATCCATGCCGTCACCACCTCGCCCCACTCGGCGGACGCCGTCCCCGTCACGGCCACCTCGGCCACCGCCGGGTGCGCGGCCAGGACGTCCTCGACCTCGCCGGGATAGACGTTGAATCCACCGGAGATGATCATCTCCTTCGTCCGTCCCCTGATCAGGAGGTAACCGTCGGACTCCTCCCCCACGTCCCCGGTCCGGAACCACGGTGATTCCCCGGGGTCGGCATCCTCGGCGGCCACGAAGATCTCGGCGTTGGCCTGCGGGCGCTCCCAGTAGCCGTCGAACACGTTGGGCCCACGGACCAGGATCTCGCCGTCCCGGGCCAACCGGACCTCCACACCGGGCAAGGGGAATCCGACCGTCCCGGCCCGTCGCTCCCCTTCGTAGGGGTTGGAGACGTTCATCAGTGTCTCGGTCATGCCGAACCGTTCGAGGACCACGATCCCACTGACCGCCGTGACCGCGGCGTGGAGCTCGGCCGAAAGCGGGGCGGAACCGGAGACGCAGAGTCGCTGGCCCCGGAGGCGTCCCATCTCGCCGGAGGCGAGGAGCCGGTGGTACATGGTGGGCACGCCGAAAAAGAGGGTGGTGGCATGGTCCTCGGCCACTGTCACCACCGCTTCGGGGTCGAATCCGGGCAGGAGGACAGCCGATGCCCCGGCCAACAGGGTGCCGTAGACGCCGACAGCCAGGCCGTGGGCGTGGAAGACGGGGAGGCAGTGGACCAGGCGGTCCCCGGCGGTCCAGCGCCACGCCGCGGTCACCGACTCCGTTGCCGCCAGCAGGTTCCGGTGCCGGAGCACCGCACCTTTCGGGGCTCCGGTCGTCCCCGAGGTGTAACAGATGAGCGCGGGGTCGTCGGGCTGTGCGACGTCCACCGGACCGGGGTCGCCGTCGGGCAGGTCGAGGTCGGGTCCGGTCACCACCACCGGTCCCGGCGCAGCCCTGCGCACCCACTCGGCCCGGTCGGCACGGTCGACGACAGCGGCGGCGGCCCCGACGTCACCGACGATGTGGGCCAGCTCCCGCTCGGAGTAGGCCGTATTGGCCGGCACCACCACCAACCCCGCCCGCAGCGCCCCGACGTGGGCCACCAACGATGCGACCGACGACGAGGTCGACCACACCACCCGGTCCCCGGTCACCAGGCCGGCGGCGCGGAGCCGGCCGGCGGCGCGCCGGGTGGCGGCGTCGAACTCGCCCGCCGTCCACCAGCGTCCGGCATGACCGGACCGATCGGTCCGGCTGGACTCCGAGGTGAAGGGCTCCAGCCACAGGCGGGCCCCGGGGGCCTCGACCCATCGTCGGGACCAGGCGGCCAGGAGGGTCCCCTCGGCCAGTAGGTCGGCCACCGCCAGGTCCCGACCGGCAGGAAGGTGCTCGGCCCACGGACGGAAGGTCACGATTCGGTCACGTGCCCGGGGCCATCCGACTCACCGTAGTTCGGACGTCCCGGGTGCTCATCCCCCGTTGGCTGCCGCCGTGTAGGTCCGGCAGGGCTGGCCCCGCAGGGAAGGACAGGCGGGCTGGGCATCGGGAGGGTTGACCCCCGGGACCACCGACAGGACCAGGGCCGACCGGTTCGCGCCTCCGAGGCCGATGGTGTCCGTCACCGTGCCGCCGGTCGGATACGTGTCGAACTGCCAGGCCGGCCGGTCGCCGCCGGGAGCGGTGATGGACACCCGGATCCGCGAGCCGGTCCGGAAGGCGTAGGCGAACGGCTCGATGGGGATGCGCACCTCGGTGAACCGCCCGGCGGGCAGTGGCGACGCCGTGGCCGCGGCATAGGTGGGAACCGGGTCCGTGGCCGTCGACGCCGCCCGGTCGAGCGCACGGTCGCTGGCCCGGAGCTCTCCGGTCTGGACGAACAGCTCCTGCCCGTTGGGCCGAACCTCGGAGATGGTGGCCTGCAGATCGGTGTCGGACGCCGTGCTCTCGACCCACAGGTCGAGGCTGGCCGGACCGACGGCCACCACGTCACTGGTCAGTGGGGTCGAGATGAAGCCCACCCCGTCGGAGCCGCTGGCCGGGACCCACTGATACGGCGGGAGCGCGGCCCAGGGGTTGCCAGTGGGCAGGTCGTCGGCCGGTCGGGCCGACGGGTCCGGCTGGAACGAGACCGAGTCGGACAGGGCACGGCTTCCCCGGACGCGGCCAGGGTCAGACGGGGCCGCGGTTCCGGTGAGCGAGCCTCCCGGTCCGAGGAGGAGGCGGGTGGGCACGGCCTGCGGAGGGGGCCATGAGGTGTAGTCCTGGCTCCACACCGGCTGCATGGCCCCGGGTCCCGCGCTGCCGCCACCGTTGTCGAACAGGACCCGTACGCGGGGCTGTTGCTCGAAGGCGGCGCGGGCCGCGGCCAGGGTGGGCTCGTCGGTGTAGCCCACCGGCGCCACCGGACCCGACGGCGCCCCCACCACTTCGGAGTACAGGGCCGGGGCCAGCGAGGTGAGGGTGGGCGACGGGGTCGGTACCTTGTCGGCCACGTAGAGGTCGAGGAACTCCAGCCAGCGGGTGATGGTACCCGGGCCCAGGGAATCGATGTGGGTCCCGTTGGTGATGGTGGCCCACACCCTGGGGTCGTGGGACAGGTCCTTGATGATGGCCGGCCACTGCCCACCGGTCTGCTCGTCCTGGAAGGCGCCGGAGACGAACACGGGGACGTCGGTCGACCGGGCCCAGGTGGACGGCGACCGCTGCCGGTAGAGGGAGGGCAGGTAGTGGGCAGCCTGGCTCAGCAACGTCTGGATGTTCTGGGCCTGGCCGTGGAGGGCCTGGTTGGCCAGGCACCGGGTGTCCCCCTGCTCGATGAGGACCTTGGCGTACTCCTGGCCGCCGGCCGGGGCCACCTCGGCGTCGGACTGGCGCTGGGCCAGCCACGAGCCGGCGAACCCGCTGTTGAACATGCCCCCGGGGAAGCCGGTCGAATAGAGGTCGTCGGTGAGGCTCATCGGCGCGATGGCGGCCAGACCCGGAGGCCGGGTCCCGGCCACGAACATCTGGGAGATGCCCGAAAAGGAGATGCCCACCATCCCCACCTTGTGGTTGGCCACCCACGGCTGGGAGGCGGCGATCTGCACGGCGTCGTACCCGTCGTAGGTGGTGGGCAGGTCGAATAGGTCGAAGGCCCCACCCGAACAGCCGGTGCCCCGCATCTGGAGGCTGATGGTGGCGAAGCCGAGCAGGGGTGCCACGAGCGAGCCGACCACGGTGGCCGAGTCCGGGACGAGGGGGTCCGACGTGCTCTCGCCGTTCAGGTGCAGTTCGGCGTCGATGAGGCTGTGGGGGGCGGCGATGGCGTAGCCCGACTCCTCGATCACCGTGGGGAACGGCCCGTCGGCCAGGGTCTTGCCCGGGGGAAGCCGCACCGTCGCCGCCAGGGAGACGCCGTCGCGCATGGTGATGTAGTTGAGCCCGACGTGGAGTTGCTGACTGCTGTAGAACGACTCGGGTGGCGTGTCGCGGGTCGACAGGACTCGGAACCTGGCCGTGGAGGCCGTCGTCGCGCCGTCGGTCGTCCGGAAGGCGTAGCCGGGCCCGGGCGTCAGGTCCCGGATGATCAGACTCCCCTGGGCGTCGACGGTGCCCCGGCCCACCGGGCGGTCCAGGCCGTTGACCAGTACCGCCGTGGCACCGGGCGTGGCTCCGAGAAGATAGGCCTGGTCGATCGAGCCGTGACCGCCGAATCCGGAGCCGACAGAGGTGGGTGCCGGGCTGGCCAAGGTCGTGGCCGGTGCCGGGGTCGACGTCGGCGACGAAGCACCGGCCGGCCCCGACCGTCCCACCGACGAACCGGCAACCAAGGCCATGGCGGCAACCAGTACCCAGCGTCGTCGGTGCATCGACATCCCCCTATGGCTGTGGTCAGTCCCGCGCTCCGTCCGACCGGTCATCGGTCATCGGACCGCCGACGGCCATGGTAGCCAGGGTGGGGACCGTACACCGCCCCCACCTGGGTCTCGGACCCTTCACGGGGACGGGTTCCCCGAGGCGGTGGATCGGCGGTTGAGCCGTCTGAACGTGCCCCGTTGGGCCCGGTAGAACCGGGGGAACGCACCGAAGAGGTGGTCGTAGACGCCCGTGCGGTCCGGGTGCGGCGCGAACACCCTGTCCACGGCGACCAGGGTCCGCACATCGGTGGGCCGGATGGCTCCGAGGGCCATGGCGGCGATGAGTGCGGCCCCCCGCAGATTGGCCAGAACCGGCTCGTCCACCCGCTCGATCGTCCGGTCCATCACGTCGGCGTGGATCTGGCACCAGAGATCCGACTGGGCTCCGCCTCCGATCATCCTCACCGGATCGAGCCGACGCCCGGCGAACCGCTCGACCGCTTCGTGGAGCCATCGGTTGTTGTACGCCACACCCTCGAGGACCGCCCGCACCAGATCGGCCCGGTCGCAGGTCAAGGAGAGGTTGTGGAACCCGCCCCGGGCGTGACGGTCGTCGACCGGCGAACGCTCCCCGCGCAGCCACGGCGTGAACAGCACCCCCGAGGAGCCGGGCCGAGCCTGTGCCGCCAGGGCCACGGCACCGGCGAAGTCGGGGCGGCCCCCGGTGTCCACCAACCCGGGCACCACGCCGCACACCCAGTCGAGACAGGCCCCTCCTGTCTCGTGGTTGTCGGCGATCAGATACCGTCCCGGAACGAGGCCCGGGACGCTGGCCACCTGATCGAAGGGAGCGGTCTTCTTGAACGGTACCGGTGCCCCGATCCAGGCGCTGGTGCTCACGGCCAGATGGACCTGGTAGTCGAGGACGGCCCCGGCCCCACAGGCAGCCGAGTGGAGATCAGGGGTCCCGGCCACGACCGGCACGCCCCCGGGGAGCCCCAGATCGGTGGCCACATCGGGACGGACGGTGCCGATGACTGACCCGGTCCGGCGGAGCGGGGGAAGCCTGTCGGGGTCGACACCGGAGCGGGACACAAGCACCGGGTCGTACTCGAGAACGTCGAGGTGCCGGTTGTCGGTGAGCCACGCGCCGATCATCGAGGCGTGGGACGCCGCCGCCGAACCGGTCAGGCGCATGGACAGGTAGTCGACCGGCTCGAGGAACCACCGGGCCGGTTCCAAGGCCCCGGTGGCAACCCCGGGCCGAGCCGGTCTGGCCTCCTCGGCCTGGAGGTAGCGGATGTGCCCGACCGGATCTGCCCCCGAGAGGGAGGGGACGCCACCGGACCGGCGGATCCAGCTGAGGGCGGCCACCGGGGCGTACCCGGCTACCGGCCCGGCGATGACCTGGCGGGAGAAGTGTCCACCCCGGGTGTCCATCCACATGAGGCACGGACCCACCGGTTCGCCCACGTCGTCGACCGGCACCGTGCTGGCCCACTGCCCGGTGACGCTGACCGCCGCCACCCGGTCCGGGGGGACGGCGCCCGAAGCGAGCCCCCTCCTCGCCAGACGGCACACCAGATCCCACCACACCCCCGCATCCTGTGTAGCGGCGTCCTCGTCCACCCGGGTGGTGAGGGGTGCGAGCTCGTGCCAGGCGACGACCCCGGTCAACGAGACCAGGCCGACCTTGAGTCCGCTGGTCCCCAGGTCCACCGCCAGGACGAACCGATCGTCGTTCCACCGCCCCTGACCTGGGATGTTCGATTCCACAAGGCTCACCGACCGCACGCTAACCGTCGGCAGGCACCCAGCCACGGTACGTCGACTGGCGTTGGCGTCCCGGGCCCACCGGGCGTTGCCTTAACGGCGTTCTGTGCCATACCATGCTGAGTGGCGCTCTCCGTGGCTGACAAGCCACTTTACGAGAGTACGCCAGCTTTTTTTACCGTTTAATTCCCATAGTGCAAGCGATCCAGCAGGGGCAGGGCTGCTTGAAATGCAAACCGTTCTCGCCGTGACGATTCTCCGAACGCCGTCGGACCGCGCCACCAGGCCGGTCGGCGCCGGTCACGGGGGGCCAAGGACCCGGTCATGGCCATGAGCGACTCGCCAGCGCCGGCGCCCGACCGCCGTTCCCGGGGACACCGGGGTCCCCGCCTGTTCGAGCGAGGCGCGTTCCTCGACGAGTTCGAGGCCATCTTCAGTGGATCGCTCCCGGTGCCCAGCCGCTGTATCGCCATCGAGGGTTCGTGGGGTTCGGGTCGGACCGCCCTCATCAACGCGGCCGCCGACCTGGCCTCCCGGTCCGAGTGCATCGTGCTGCGGGCCAAGGGTGGGACGCTCGAGGAGCACACCCCGTTCGCCGTGCTAGGCCGGCTGGTCGAATCGGCCGAGGTCCGCGCCGAACACCACGAGGACATCAGGGAGCGGGCCGTGGCCCTCGACGGGTTGTTGGCCGACCGGCGAGCGGTTGCGGCCGGCGAGCGACCGGCCCACCGATCCCCGGCGGAGAGCCGCCCGTCCGACGACCATCGGATCGCCTCGCTGTTCCACCGGATCTTGGTGAGCCTGCGCCAGGTGGCCCCGGTACTGGTGGTCATCGACGATGCCGACCAGGCCGATCCCGAGACCCTGGCGGCCCTCCAGTACCTGGTCCGCCGGCTCGAGCACCAACAGATCTGGCTGGTGGTCAGCGCCCGCCCCCTCCACGCCGGAGTCGGGCTACGACCCATCGACGGGCTGCTCACCGAACCGGACACCCGCCAGTTCATCCTCGAGCCGCTGCACCAGTCCAGCGTGGAAGCCGTGGTGGCCGGCCTCTTCGAGGTCCGACCCGACCCCGAGTTCGTCCAGGCGTGCACGGAGGCCACCGGGGGCTCCCCCTTCCTCTTGAAGGCGCTGCTACCCGCCCTGCTGCGTGGCGGGGTGGTACCCACTGCGCACATGGCCGCCTCGCTCCATCTGGTGCGGGCCCCGAAGATCACCCAGTTCGTGCTGACCCGTCTCGCCCAGCTTCCCCCTGCTGCCACCGACCTCCTCCAGGCCGCCGCCCTCCTCGGGGAGGCGGCCGATCCCGGTGTGGCCCGCCAGCTGGCCCGGATGGACGCCCTCACCGCCGACCAGTCGGCCGCCGGCGCCGAGCAGATGGAGCTCCTCCTCCCCGGTCGGCCCCTCCGGTTCACCTCACCGGTCATCCGGTGGGCGGTCTACCACGACATCCCGGCGGTCCGGCGGTCCGAGCTCCACCGAGCCGCCGCCGACCTCCTCGACGTCCACGGTGCCGACGACGACGACGTGGCCGAGCACCTGCTCGCCACGGAACCGGCGGGCGACCCCGAGCTGGGTCACCGCCTGCAGCAGATCGGACGCCGGGCCCAGGTCGCCGGCCACGGCGACCTAGCCCTCCGCTGCCTCGAGCGAGCCCTGTTGGCGTCACCCCTCGCCAACCGTCCCCCCACGCTCTACCTCGACCTGGCCGCCGCCGAAGTCGCCACCCGGGGCTCACAGGCTCTGCACCATCTCCGCCGGGCCATCGAACTGGGAGACTTCGACGGTGGGACCGTGGTGAGGGTGGGCGTGGACCTCCTCGGCCGCCAGGGCCAGGACCAAGATCTTCGGGCCGAGGTGCTCACCACGCTGCTGGAGTTGCGGCCGCGACTCGGTGCGATCGACCGCGACCTCAGGATCGAGCTCGAGCTGACCCTGGCCATGGCCTTCGACACGGTCGAACCGAGGATCGAGTGCGTGAACCGGCTGCGCGCCCTCCTGGCCGAGCCGGGCGACAACGGGACGGCCAGTGCCCGGCGCGCCCGCTCCATGGTCGCGCTCAGCGACGTGCTGTCCTCCCCGGACCTGTCTGCCGACGCAGCGGCCGTGGCGCTCGAGCAGATCGTCGATGTGGACCAGCTGGTCGGCACGGATCCGACGGAGGGTTGGATCCAGGCCACGGCCCTGTTCGGCTTGCTCGGCACCGATCGCTTCGCCAGGGTCGACGACATCCTCAGCACGGCGCGGACGCGGGTGACGCACCCCGACGGGTCGCTCGTCCACCGTAGGATCTCGGCCCTGTCCGTCCTCTCCCTCGTGGGGCAGGGGTCACTGGTGGCCGCGGATGACGAGTGCACACGGATCGAAGAGGACGAGGGCGCACGGGCCACGGGAACCGAGGCCTATCCGGTGACCGGTCACCTGGACGTGCTCGTCCAGCAGGGTCGGCTCGACGAAGCCGAGCGGCTGGCCGAGTCGACGCAGCCCGGGAGGATCGGCTTCACCGTCTTTCCGGCACTGTCGCTGATCGAGCGGGGTCGCCTGCTCATGGCCCAGGGGCGCCCGGTACAGGCGCTGGAGGCGTTCACGGCCGGGGGCGACGCCGCCACCCGGGCCGGGATCCTCAATCCGGCCATGGTTCCGTGGCGCGCCGACGCCGTGATGGCGCTGGTGGACCAGGAGGCATGGGAGCGGGCCGGTCAGCTGGCGGACGAGAACCTCCGCCTGGCCCGGGCGTTCGGCGCACCCCGCATCACCGGGATGGCCCTGCGGGCATCGGCGGCGGCGACGTCCGATCCCGAGACGAGGTCCGCATTGCTGGGGGAGGCGGTGGCCGTCCTCGCCGACTCCGACGCCCGACTGGAACATGCCCGCGCCCTCGTGGACCTGGGATCCACCCTGATCGACCTCGACCGCAAAGAGGAGGCTCGCGGCGTGCTCCGCCTCGGTGCCAGCCTGGCCTCGCTGTGTGGAGCCCACCAGCTCTTGGAGCTGGCCGGCGAACAACTGCGGGCCGCCGGGGCACGGCCCCGTCGACTGGGTCTGGTCGGGCCGGACTCGCTGACCCCGGCCGAGCTCCGGGTCGTGCGCATGGCGGCAGACGGACTCACCAATCAGCGGATTGCCGACGATCTGTACGTGACGTTGAAGACGGTCGAGGGTCACCTGGCCAAGGCATATCGCAAGCTGGGAGTGGATGGCCGACCGGCCCTGGCCGAGGCCCTGGCCGTGGCCAACGACGGTGATGACGGCGACATCGGCGAGCTGTACAGCGCCTCGGCGGTGTGAGGCCCGTCTGGTCCGTGGCGTGCCCGTCCCCCGTCCCCGCCGAGTCCCGACGTGCACCGGTTGCCGCCCTACCGGGCGCGCTGGTCCAGCTCCGCCGACCAGTAGTCGGCCGGCGGCAGGGAGCCGAAGGGGTTGGGTAGTCCGGCGTCGGTGACATAGACGTAGCCGGCACCCCGCTCCCTGCTTAAGGCCATGGCCCGGTCCATCTCCCCCGGGGAGGTGGCTCCGTAGACGATGTGCCAGATCCGACCGGCGTTAGGCGTCCAGTGCAGGGCCTCGAAGTCCTGGCCCTGGCTGTCAGGGACACCGGTGTAGTTGGCATAGCTGCCCTCGAAGGTCACCAGGACGTCGGCGGCGTCGTCGTAGCACCGAGGTACGGCGATCCCGGGATTGAGGGCGGTGAGTGCCCCGGGGTGGGCGGCCCGCAGCGCGTCCCGGATGGTCCGGTACTCGTCGGCGTACTCATTCGATCCGGCCGTCGGTCCGCAGGCGCTGGTTCCCTCGTCCAGGAAGATGCCGCCGAGGTCGGATCCGTAGAACTCGTACCAGGCATCGATGTCCGCGTCGATCTGGGCCAACCAGGCCTGCGGTCCCAACCCCCCCGAGCGGGTCGGCAGCCCGTCGGGCTGGACCAGGGACGCGCTGCCCAGGTAGCCCGTGTCCACGTACCCGAGCACTCGGCTCCCCGACTCCTGGGCCCGGTGGATCACTGCGGCCCAGTCCGCCACCGGCACCGAACCGGGTCCGTTGGCTACGTTGGCCACGACGATCCCGACCGCCCCCGGCGGTGAGGCGGTGAGCTGATCCCACGAGGAAGCTGCGGTCACCGGATCGACGTACGCCGGAACCGCCAGGTGCTGGACCAGATGGGATGGGCGAGAAGCAGGAGGCGGACGCTCGGCGATGGTGGGCGATGGTAGCAAGAGCCACACCGTTACCAGGGCGGAGACGACCACGACCACGGCGACCCCGTGACGACCCCCCGACGCCGGCATCAGCGGAAACCTCGCCGTCGCACCCCGCCCATGGACCCAGCCTACGACGGGGGCCGACACGACCTCTACCCTGGAACTTCCCGACGGACACCCCTGGATTCGCCCGCGACCACCCTGGCACGGGCCCTGTTTCCGGCGTCCTTCCGGCGTGGCACCCACGTCGCCACGGCGCGACACTGGTGCGGGCAGATCGAGGGACGAAGGGGCGCGGTGGGACGACAGACCAAGCTGGGGGCGGTGATCGTGATCATGGTGGTCATGGTGGCCGTCCTGGTCGCCTCCACGACCACCGCCGATACCGCCGAGGGTCATCAGCGACCCAGGTCCCACGTACCGTGGCCCGGAGTCACCCTCTCGTCCCTCGGCGCACCGGCGGCCATGGGCGCCTCACCAGCCACCTGCGACCGCCCGGCCGGCTGCCGGGACAGAGCAATCGCGGCGGGATCCTCCCGACGTCGGAGCGGAGGGAACGGCTCGGACGGTGGCGGTGACTCGGCGGGCCTATCGACCACGTCGACCCCCGGTGGCTCCACCGGGACCTCCACCGGTGACGCCACCGGGTCCGGCTCGACCATCCTGTCCACGACCACGACAACCACCACCCGGCCCGGCACCACCGCCACAGGGGCCACCGGCGGGTCCGGCGGCCCGGGCACCGGCCAGACCTGGTGGGTGCCACCGGCGGCCCTCTCCTGGCAGTGGGAGCTCGACCACCCGCTCGATCTGTCCAGTGCCAGTGACATGGGAACCGGAGTGTCCACCTATCTCGGGACCCCGGCCCCCGATCCCACCGTCTACGACATCGACGGCTTCGACAACAGTGCGGCCACGGTCAGCGCACTCCATGCCCGCGGCGACCACGTGATCTGTTACATCGAGGTCGGGGCGGCCGAGAACTACCGGTCTGACTACAGCCAGTTCCCCCCCTCCGATCTGGGCGACGCGGTGTCGGGCTATCCCTCGGAGCGGTACCTCGACATCGAGGACGGAACCGTGGTGAGGATCATCGAGGCCCGCATCGCCATGTGTGCAGCGAAGGGGTTCGACGCCATCGAGCCTGACATCGACGACAGCTACACCGACAGCACCGGCTTTACCATCTCGGAGGCCCAGAACCTGCAGTACGACGCCACGCTGGCCGCCTATGCCCACAGCCTGGGGTTGGCGTGGGGGCTGAAGAACGGGGACGATCCCAGCTTCGCCGCGGCCATGGAGCCCACGGCCGACTTCGTGCTCGACGAGCAGTGCCACCAGTACGACACCTGCAGCTCGTTCGACCCGTTCGCGTCGGCCGGCAAGGCCGTGCTCGAGGTCGAGTACTCGGAGTCACCGAGCCTGTTCTGTCCTGCGGCCAATGCCGCCGATGAGGACGCCCTCAAGATGGACGTCGCACTGAGTGGTGGTCGACTCCCCTGCCGCTAGTCGGTGCGACCGGGATCCCTACTCCACTGTCACGGTCTTGGCCAGATTCCGGGGTCGGTCCACATCGAGCCCGTGGGCCTGGGCCAGCCAGTAGGCCAGGAACTGGAGGGGCAGGGCGTCGACGACCGGTGACAGCATGGGCTCCACCGACGGCACCCACAGCACGTGGTCGGCCAGATCTGCCGTCCGGTGGTCACCGTCGTTGCCCACCAGGACGACGGTGGCGCCGCGGCTCTTGACCTCTTGGATGTTCGAGCACACCTTCTCCCACAGGCAGTTGCGGCTGGCCACACCGACCACCACGGTGCCCGGCTCGATCAGGGCGATCGGACCGTGCTTCAACTCGCCGGCCGGATAGCCCTCGGCCCGCAGGTAGGCGATCTCCTTCAGTTTGAGCGCCCCCTCCATGGCCACCGGATGGCCGACGTGGCGCCCGAGGTAGAAGAAGTCCCGGGCGCCGGTCAGTTCCTGAGCCACCTCGGCCACGTCCTTGCTGCGTTCGAGCACTTTGTCGAGGATGTCCGGCAGACCCAGCATCTGGCCCATGATGGCGTCACGGTCGGCCATGGTCATGGTCTGACGCGCCTGGGCCAGCACCAGGGCCAGGAGCTCCAGGGCCACGATCTGACTGAGGTGGGTCTTGGTGGCGGCCACCCCGATCTCCGGGCCGGCACGAGTGTAGAGCACCCCGTCGGCCTCCCGGGTCATCGACGAGTCCACCACGTTCGAGATGACCAGCACCTTGGAGCCGGCCTCCCTCGCCGCACGCATCCCCTGGAGGGTATCGACGGTCTCGCCCGACTGGCTGACCCCGATGGTCAGGGTACGGTGGTCGAGCACGGGGCTCCGGTATCGGAACTCGCTGGCGATGTCGACTTCGGTGGGCACCCGGGCCCACCGCTCGATGGCGTACTTGGCCACCATGGCGGCGTGATAGCTGCTCCCACAGGCCACGATGCACACCCGCTCGATGTCACGGAGCGCCTGGCTGCTGAGGCCGGACGCCGAATCGAGTACCAGCAGGCCGTCGGACCGTCGGTGTCCGGACAGGGTGTCGGCCACGGCATCGGGCTGCTCGTGGATCTCCTTGGTCATGAAGTCGTCGTAGCCACCCTGACGGGCCGCCTCCACGTCCCACTCGACGGTCAAGGACTTCGGCTGGGCGCGAACACCGTCCAGGCCGGTCACCGTGATCCCTCCGGGTCGGAGCTCCACCAGCTGGTCGTCCTCCAGGGTGAACAGATCGCGGGTCAGGCCGATCAGGGCGGGAATGTCCGAGGCCAGATAGGCCGACCCGTGACCGACGCCGACGATCAGGGGTGAGACCCGACGGGCCGCCACCACCAGGTCGGGCTCATCCGCGTGGACAGCGGCCACGGCGAACGTCCCGCGAACCAGGCTGAGGGCCCAGCGGAGGCTGGTCGACAGCGGGGAGCCGGTAGCCATCTGCTTCTCGACCAGGTGGGCCAGTACCTCGGAGTCTGTCTCCGAGGTCAGCACATGCCCCTCCGCCTCCAGTTCGCTGACCATCTCGCCGTAGTTCTCGATGATCCCGTTGTGCACGATGGCCAGGCGACCGGTGCAGTCGAGATGGGGGTGGGCGTTGTCCGTGGTCGGCCGCCCGTGGGTGGCCCACCGGGTGTGGCCGATCCCACTGGCGCACCGCCCGGGCACGTCGTCCCCGAACGGTCGGAGGTCACCCACCGAGTGGGTGCCGTCTGCCGCCCGGTTCCGCCACAGGGTGTCGCCGTGGATGAGGGCCACGCCCGCCGAGTCATAGCCGCGGTACTCCAGCCGGCCCAGACCCTCGAGTAGTAGGGGCAGGGCGTCGTCGACGCCGGTAACACCGATGATCCCGCACATGGTTTCAGCTTCCTGACTGCCAGAGGTCACGCACGGCCTCGGCGATTGAGGTGGATGGAACCCAATGGAGGTGGCGGCGGATGAGGGTCAGGTCGGCCCGCTGCCACACGGCCGGAGCGGCATGGCCGGCGCTCCCCGACGACTCGAATATGTCTCCCTCGAACCCGGCCGCGGCGGCCAGGAGTTCGACCATCGAGCGGCTCGACATGGCCACACCCCGACCCACGTTGAGCAGGGGCGGCACATCGTCGCCGAGGGCGGCCCGCAGGACGGCGTCGGCGACGTCGGTGGCGGCCAGAAAGTCCCGACACGAGCTCAGTTGGCCCAACGTCACGAAGCTGGACCGGATATCGAGGGCGTGGTGGATCTCTGCGGCGGCCCGGCCGGCCAGCGAGTGGACCGGGACGCCCGGGCCGACCGGATCGAACACGCGGAGCACGGTGGCGGCCACCGCCCCTTGGGCTACCCGATCCATGACCAGGTCCGTCGCCAGCAACTTGGTCCGGCCGTAGTCCCCGTGGGGACGGGCCGTGGCCGATTCGGCAAAGGCCACACCCCGGGGCTGGCACCCGTACTCCGCCGCCGAGCCCAGGTGGACCAGGCGGACAGGATCGGTCCGGCTCAGCGCTTCGAGCAGCTTCCGGACCACCGACACGTTGACCGCCTCGAGTTCGTCCGCCGATCCCACGGTGCACCCGATGCAGTTGATGACCACATCGGGTTTTCCGTAGTCGAGCAACCGGGTCACGTCTGTCACCGAGGCACGCACCAGGTCGGCCTGTTGCCAGTGGCACCCGGGCGACTCTGGCCGAGCCGGCGAGTGCCCACTCACCGCCACCACGTAGGCGCCCCGGTCCGTACGCAGGATGGCCCGGCGGACCTGGTCGCCCAGGAATCCGCTGGCCCCGAGGAGGAGATAGCGGGTCATCAGTAGCTCAGTGGTGAGGCCAGGACGGACCGGGCCAGGACGAGGAACAGGGCAATGGCCGTGCCGGAGGCCACGAGGAGCGAATACAGACCATCCGTGGCCGCGATGTGGCCCCGGATCTGCTGGTCGATGACGAGCGCCGTAGCTAATACGGCGAAGGTGACCGCCCAGCAGCGCAGGACGAGGTTGATCCGTCCCGAGCACGCCAGCAGGAGCGCCATGAAGAAGGCGACACCCAGGGTGCCGACCGCGGCCAGCAACAGTGGCACCTCGGCGAGGTGGTGCTGCCGGCCGACGATGAGGCACCCAAGAGAGAGCACGGTCAACGCACCCACATAGAGTCCGATGGAGCGCCGGAAGGCCCGGCCGACTCGACGGCCGAAGTCGTCGAGGCCGAAGCTCATGCTGAGCGAGGCGGTGGCCCGGTTACGGAACGAACGTAGCTGCCACTCCATCAGACCGAGGGTCAACAGCAGTGGCCAGACGGCGATGGACAGGGCGCGGGCGGTCCCGTCCACCCCGCTGGCGAAGCCGATGAGGACGCCCAGCAGGAGCCCACAGCTCGTGCCGTAGACGAAGAACTTACCGGCCTGCACCCAGTTGGCCCGCGTGAGGCCGGGCCGGCGCCAGCGGTCGGTGGGCATGAACCGGTTGGCCACCAGCGAGGTCAGGACGACGGTGGCCACCACGCACCATGCCGCCGCCGGACGACCGACGGCAACCGGCAGGTGGCCGAGCGAGAGGAGTGAGCCGACCGCCGCCGGGACCATGCACACGGCCAGGAGCAGCTCGGCCTGCTGGAACACCATGATGCTGCTGGCGGCAACGTACAGCCCGACGCCCACCACGGTGACCGCGCTCAACCCACTCCCCCCGAGGATCCAACAGGCCGCGGCGGCGACGCCCAGGCACGCCAGAACGGTGACCACCAGCGAACCGAAGGCCACCAGGGCGTCGCTCCGGGAGTCCTTCCGACCCAGCAGCGTCCAGGCGCACGTGGCGGCGGCCTGGCTGGTGCCCCACGCCACGGTCAAGCCGACCGGAAGCACCCACCAGCTGAGCCTCAGAGCGAAGCCGCTGACCACCACCGGGAGGAAGAGGGCGGGAAGCGCGTAGAGCGCGCCCCGCAGCAGGTCCACCGGTCCACCGCTGGGTGGGAGTTCGGGGACCGGCGGTGCCACCTCGTGGAACGGCAGGACGCGGTAGATGGCCTCGGCGGTGGTGAACACGTCGGTGTAGCCGAAGGTGTCCACCGCCACCTGGCTGCTCACACCGTGGGACTCGAGACGTGCGGCAATCTCCACGGGGTCGACGGCAGCCCCGCACGCCTCGGACAAGAGGGGGTCATCGGATACCCACGAGGTGATCCGATTGAGCCGTTCCACTCCGGAGAGCCTCTGGGCCCGGTGAACCGACGCGGGCTCGGACCACTGCCGTGGCGATCTGCTCATCAGGACGCCGCCGACAGCATCTCGTCACCGGACTCGGTGGGGAGTTCCGCCAGATCGCCCACGATCCGGGCCCCGGCGCTCCGGTCGAACACCGTGCGGTAGGCATCGCCATAATCGGCCAGGTTCTGCTCCAGGGTGAACTCGGCCAGCACGCGGGCTCGCGCCGCCCGGGCCATGGACCGGCGGTACTCCGGGTCGGTGAGTAGGTCGAGACAGGCTTCTGCCGTTCGTTCCGGGTTCTGCGGTGGGACGATCACACCGGCGTCTCCGGAAGCTTCGGCCACGCCGCCCACATCTGTGGCCACGGTGGCCATACCCGAGGCCATGGCCTCGATGAGGCTGTAGGGGAAGCCCTCCGAGATGCTGGTCAGGAGGACCACGTGCCCGGAATGGTAGGCCTCGACCACCGACTCGGTCTGCCCTTCGAACGTGGCGAACGCCTCCAGTCCGAGACGATCGCGCAGGGCGACGCACCGGTCGAAATAGGCCGCGTTCTCCTCGGACACACCGCCGTACATGCGGAGCCGCGCCGTCGGAAGCTCTTTGTGAACGAGGGCGAAGGCCTCGATCAACGTCTCGACGTCCTTCAGGGGACCGATACGACCCATCCAGACCAGGGTGGGGAGCTCAGGCTCGGTGGTGCCGGCGGTGAAGTGGTCGGTGTCGACGCCGTTGTAGATGGTCCGGATGCGCTCCGGATCAGCCCCGTTGGCCTCCTGCCACCGACGGTTGTAGTCGCACACTGGAGCGATGGTCCCGGCGATCTGGTAGCCGGCCCAGGCCAGGTGCTTGTAGAAGCGCAGCATGAGTGAGCGGACGGCAAACGAGAACTTGTCCGGTGCATAGGAGAAGTAGCGCTCACGGAGGTAGATCCCGTGCTCACTGAGCACGAGCGGGGTCTCCTCGGACCAGTGCGCGCTCAGCGCCATCAGGATGGAGAGCCCGTTGGCCGATGCGTGGCACAGATCGGCCCGGGGTGGGGAGACAAAGAGGGGGCGCAGAAGGTGGTCGAGGTGGTCGAGGACCTGGCTGGCATCGTGCACGGTCACCGGACCCACATCGGAGACGAACTCCCGGTCGCCCGGCGTGGTGTCCTGCATAGCGCCCAGCAGCACCTCGAGTGACTCCCGGGTGCGCAACGCCCCGGCCATCGGCACCTCCCGGGCCAACTGGTAGAGCCGGTGGATGGCGTCGAGGAACTGTGCCTCACCGTCCACCCGGGCCATCGACTGGGCCAGCTGTTGGAAAGCAGACCGCAGATCAGCCGACTGGTGGAGCGGGTGCCGGGACTCGGGCCCTGCTCCCCACAGTGGGACGGCATGAACGGCGACCACGTTCTCCGGGATAGTCCAGATGATCTCGTTGTCGTCCCCTGGGGTGATGGCGTGGATCGTGAATCGGTGCGCGTCCAGTCCTCGGATCAACTGATCACACCACACGCTCACGCCACCCGACTTGTGCGGGTAGGTGGCCTCGGTGAGGAGGGCTATATCCATGGAACACCAATCCGTGGACAACCAGCTCGACGGTTGGCCGGCGGCAGGGGTGGCCGGGCATGTGCTGTGACGCGTGCGTTCGCTTTCATCGTTGGCTACGACAGTACGGACGGTGGGAGACGCTGGATACCCCCGACTTTCGGAGCGGGCACTCGGTGCCGAAGGACGCCTACGGGCTGACGACCCCGGTGTCAGCGACACCGACCCTGGCGCTAGGGAGTCCCCACCCTCGCGATAGTGCCGGAATACCAGTGGTGGCGCTTCATCGCCCCGGCGATGACGGTCGCCCACGTGTCGCATCCACACCGCGGGGCTGCATACGTTTCCATGTCGCGCCACACCGGACAACGCTCCATCCGCGTGCTCGGTCACTATCGACCGGGCATCCAGTTCGAAAGTGCAGGGTGTCACGCGGGCAGTGCAGGGTAGAGATGGGAGACCTGGCGGCTTACCGTTCCCAGTGGCTTTGCGGGCAGAGGGCACGCGGCCAAAGGATGAGCGATCCCATGACCCGATTCCGTCAGCCCATTACCAAGGTCATCACCACCACCGTGATGGCGTGCCTTCTGGCCGCCACACTGCTGTCGGTAGGCACCCGGCCGGCGGCGGCGGCGTCCCCGCCCCAACTCGACCTGCGGATCCTCCTCGTCGCCGACGCCGCCACCCAGGGCAGTACGACCGCGGCGTGGCAGTCCACACTCAGTAACGATGGCGTTGCTTACACCCTGGTGAACGCCTCGGGGCCCTACGGGTCCGAGACCGTCTCCCTCCCTTCGCTCTCGTCGGGATCGACGGGGAACTTCAACGGCGTGGTCATCACCGATGCACCGGCCGGATTCGCCGCCGGACAGCTCAATGCCCTCTACGGCTACGAGTCCCAGTTCGGGGTGCGTCAGATCGACGGGTCGGCCTACCCTTCACCCGCCCTCGGTCAGACCGCGGTGGCCGGTGCCAGCCAGACCCTCGACAACACCACCGCCTCGCTGACCGTCGCCGGCCTGGCCGGACTGCCCGCCTTGAAGGGGACACTCCCATTCGCCGCCGGAACCTTCGGCACCCCGGCTACCGCCGAGACCGGATCGCCCTTCACCCCGTGGATCGAGAACAGCGCCGGCCAGTCACTCGGCGGCGTCTATCAGCATCCCAGCGTGGACTCCGACCTCCAGGCCGGAGTGACCGAGCTCAGTCTCAACTTCAACTACAACGCCAACCAGATCCAGTGGCTGCTGCTGGCCCCCGGGCTGATCGACTGGGTGACCCAGGACACCCACCTCGGACTGTCGCGGAACTACTTCGGCCAGGACGTTGACGACGTGTTCATCGCCGATAACGAGTGGAGCACGCAGTACCAGTGCACACCCGGGGCCCAGGATCCGCCCGACTACACCTGCCCGGCCGGCGTGGACAACAACCCGGCCGACACCCCTCCCGACGTCCAGATGTCCGCTGCCGATGTGGCCTACGTCACCAACTGGGAGGCGCAGACCGGCATCAAGCTGAACCTGGCCTTCAACGCCGTGGGGGCGTGCACGGGGCCGACCGCGTCCACCGCCGTCTGCAACGGCTCCACGACCGAGAGCGGACCCGGTGAGAACGGGAAGACCTACACCGACCCGGGCTACGTGATCGATTCCACCATGCCCGATGACGCCGCCTTCGTCGACGCCCTGCTCGGGGCCAAGGCCGACTTCAACTGGATCACCCACACCTGGAGCCATGAGTTCCTCGGCTGCAACGTCTGGCAGCCCCAGGCCCTCACCAGCGTGACGCCCAACGCCTCGGGCGGCTCCTTCAGTGCCGGCACCTACAGCTACGAGATCACCGCCGCCACCGCCTACGGCGAGTCCGAGCCCTCACTGCCCCAGTCGGCCACCGTGGCCACCGGCGGCTCGGTCACCCTCAGCTGGCCCGACGCCACCAACGGGGTGGGCACCGACGGGACCCCGGGCCCGACCCTGGCCCAACTGGAAGCGGACCACGATGCCGGGACCGGCTCCGGCTTCTGGGGCTACAACGTCTACCGCGAGGACCCCGGTACGACCATCTACGGTCTGGTTGGCCAGGTGGCGGAGAGCGGGGCCACCCCGACCTACAGCTTCACCGACACGGGAGCCACCGCCCCCGGGGACGCGCCGGGTTCGTCGGACTCCTTCCCCACGGCGACCGACCCGGGCATCGACTGCTCGAGTACACCGGGCAGCTGGGACCCGGCCACCGATCCGTCCGGCACCACCGATGACTCCATCGACACAGAAATCGGCCTGGACCAGGCCTTCGCCGCCGCCAACGCCATCCCCAACTACACCCCGGCCGCCGTCGTCACCGGCGAGCACTCCGGCCTCGAGAACCCGAACATCACCTCCGCCTTCGCCGGCGTCGGCATCACCACCTTCGCCGCCGACGGTTCCCGGCAGTCGGCACCGTACTCGCTGGGGGCGGCCAACTCCTCACCCCGCTACCCGACCAACATCTACTACAACGCCGACAACTGGACCGACGAGCTGAACGAGTACAACACCCTCTATGCCTCGACCACCACGCCGATCGGCAACGGCGAGTACGGCCACTGTGACGACACCTCGTCGACCACGTGCCTCAGCGCACCAGCCACCGAGGCCTCGCTGATCGCTTCGGAGACCGGCATCATGATGAACCACATCCTGGCCAACAACCCTCGGGTCGACTACGCCCACCAGTCCAATCTGATTGGCTCCACCGACCCCGCCAACGGCTACACCCTCCTGACCACCCTGAGTGCCATGGAGAGTCTGTACACCAGCTACGAGAACACTTCCGCCCCTCTCGACCAGACGACTGACGTCACCGAGGCCCAGATTCTCGCCCAACAGTCGGCGTGGGCCGCGGCCGACACCGCCAATACGGTGACGGCCACCCTCGACGAGGCCACCGGGGTGGTCACTGTGACCAACTCGGGCACCACCGCGGTCGACGTGCCCCTCACCACACCGCAGGGCACCACACTGGCCGGCGGGGCCGCCTACGGCGAGTCGTACGCCGGCCAGCTGTCGACCTGGACGTCCGTCGCCCCCGGCACACCGCTGGTGGTGGACGAGCACGTGGCACCCACCATCCTCAGCGCCGCCTCCGCCACCGCCACGGCGGGAACGCCCTTCACCACGACGATCACCACCACCGGTGAGCAGACCGCGGCCATCACCGAGGCCGGGGCCCTTCCCGCCGGGGTCTCCCTCACCGACAACGGCGACGGGACGGCCACCCTGGCCGGCACCCCCGGAGCCGGTACCGGCGGGAGCTATCCGATCACCATCACCGCCACCAACCCGACCGGAACGACCACCCAGGCCTACACCCTGACCAACGTCCAGGCTCCGGCCGTGACGAGCGCCCCGGCCTCCACCTTCTACACCGGGGTGAGCGGCACCTACACGGTGACCACCACCGGCTACCCCGTCGCCACCATCACCGAGACCGGTGCGCTTCCGGCCGGGATCTCGTTCACCGACAACGGAAACGGGACGGCCACCATCGCCGGCACCACGACGGCGGCAGCAGGGTCCTTCCCGGTGTCCGTCTCCGCTTCCAACAGCACCGGCAGTGTGGCCACGCTGGCTCTCGCCCTCACGGTGGCCACGTCGGGTCCCCCGACCATCACCAGTGGAGGAACGGCGTACTTCACCCTTAACCAGTCCGGAGCCTTCGCCGTGACCACCACGGGAGCCCCCATCGCCTCGATCACCGAGGTGGGTGCCCTACCCGCCGGATTGACCATGGTCGACGAGGGCAACGGGGAGGCACTGATCTCGGGCACTCCGACGGCCACCGGCACGGCCAGCCTGGCCGTCACGGCCACCAACGGCCAGGCCCCGGACGCCACCCAGCCGCTCAGCATCATCGTGGGCAGCGCGCCGGCCGTGACCAGCAGCGCCTCGACCACCTTCGTGGCCGGGGGCCCGGACACCTTCACGGTGGCCACCTCCGGGTACCCGACACCCTCGCTCGGTGAGACCGGGACCCTGCCGGCGGGGATCACCTGGACCGACAACGGCGACGGGACGGCCACCCTGGCCGGCACCCCCGACGCCGTGACGTCGCCGGCGACCTACCCCATCACCATCCAGGCCACCGACGGCACGGGTTCGGTCACCCAGTCGTTCACACTGACCGTGGCCCCGGCCCCGGTCAGCGGCGGCACCATCCCGCCCGTCGGTACGCCTCCTGCGGTGACCCCGCCCACGGCCACGCCCACCTCGGCGCTGGCCGGCGGGGACCGGCTGGCCGCCACCCCCGACGGCCTGGGCTACTGGGTCGTGGGGACCAACGGCTCGGTCACCCCTTACGGGACGGCCACCAACTACGGCTCCATGGCCGGGCACGTCCTCAACCAGCCCATCGTGGGCGTGGCCTCGACGCCGGACGGGAAGGGCTACTGGCTGGTGGCCTCCGACGGTGGCATCTTCAGCTTCGGTGACGCCCAGTTCTACGGGTCCACCGGCAACATCAAGCTGAACAAGCCCATCGTGGGCATCACCGGCACCCCGGACGGGAAGGGCTACTGGATGGTGGCCTCCGACGGCGGCGTCTTCAGCTTCGGTGACGCCCAGTTCTACGGGTCCACCGGCAACATCAAGCTGAACAAGCCCATCGTGGGCATGGCCTCCGATCCGGACGGGAGCGGCTACTGGCTGGTGGCCTCCGACGGTGGCATCTTCAGCTTCGGTGACGCCCAGTTCTACGGGTCCACCGGCAACATCAAACTCAACAAGCCGGTCATGGGCATGGCCGCCGACCGCTCCGGTCACGGCTACTGGTTGGTGGCCTCCGACGGTGGCATCTTCACCTTCGGTGACGCCAGTTTCTACGGGTCGGGAGGGAGTTCGGGGCGCGCTGCGGTGGGGCTGATCGCCTCCCCGGACAGCTCGGGCTACGCCCTCATCGACTCCGACGGCACCCGCAGCAACTTCGGGTGGTGACGATCAACAACTTCGGGTGGTAGGGATACAGAGCGACCGGACCCCGGGGGGCGGTCGGGACGCTCCGGCCACCCGGACAGGTGGCCCCCGGTTCGGCGCTCACAGCCCGAATCGGGGGCCACCCCCGCGTCCCCCCGGCAACGACCGGACCGTGCCGACAGCGACCGCCCGGTAGCCTGGAGGCGAGGGGAGCCCGAGAGGAGGCGCCATGGGCCGAGGAGGCCGATCCGACCGTGATGCCGGTGCCACCCCGTCGGGCGACGACCGGGTCGATGAGATGGTGGAGGAGTCCTTCCCGGCCAGCGACCCGCCCACCGGATGGGCCGGTGAGGACCCGAGGGACCTGCTCGGGCCTCAGGAGAGCGACTCGTCGAGTTCCCCCAACGACCGGATGAGCTCGAGATTGGCCGAGTAGTCGACCGGACAGGCGATGACCGAGACCGTGTCGGCCGTCAGCGCCTCCCGCAGGGTGGGCAGGAGTTCGCCGGCACTGTCGATCCGGTAGCCCGCCGCACCGAAGCTCTCGGCGTAGGCCACGAAGTCCGGGTTGCCGAACGTGGTGTCGACGTCATGGCCCAGCTCGAGATCCATCTTCCAGCTGATCAGGCCGTAGGCGTCGTCCACCCAGATGAGGATGACCATGGCGATCCCCTCCCGCAGGGCGGTCTCGATCTCCTGGGAGTTCATGAGGAAGGCCCCATCACCGGTGGCCACCAGCACCTTGGCCTCCGGCCGGGCGATCTTGGCGCCGATGGCACCGGGCACGGTCCAGGCCATGGTGGACAGTCCGTTGGAGATCAGACAGGTGTTGGGGGCGTAGGTGGGGTACAGCCGGGCCATCCACATCTTGAGGGCCCCGGTGTCCACCAGCACGATGTCGTCCCGGCCGAGGGCGGCCCGGGTGTCGGCCACGATGCGGGCCGGTGCCAACGGGAACCGGGCGTCCTTGCTGCCCCGGTCCAGCTCCTCGGCCAACAGGCCGCGGATGCTGAACTCGCCGGCGCTCCCGTCGAAGCGCCGGTCGACGGCCCGGCCCAGCGCGTCGAGGCTGGCGCCGATGTCGGCCTGGAGGCCCACGGACACGTCGTAGTGCCGGTCCACCTCGGCCGGGAACCGGTGGATGTGGATGATCTCCTTGTCCCCCCGCGGGTTGATCCGCACCGGGTCGAACTCCTGGAGCTCGTAGCCGACCGTCACCACCACGTCGGCCTGGTCGAAGCCGAAGTTGACGTAGTCGTGGCGCATGAACCCGATGGCCCCGAGGGCCAGGGGATGGTCGTCGGGGAACACGCCCTTTGCCGTGGAAGGTGGTGGCCACCGACACCCCCAGCTTCTCGGCGAACCGAGCAATGGCGTCGCCTGCTCCCGCCCGGGTGGCCCCGTGACCGGCCAGCACCACCGGGTTGACCGCGGACTCGAGGATGGTCGCGGCCCGGGACACCTGCTCACGGGACGGGTCGTCGGATCGGGGGACGTTGACCGGCAGGGGCCGGGCGTCCCCGGGAGCCCGCGCCTTCTCCACGTCCTCGGGCACGGCCAGGTACACCGCACCCGGTCGCTCGGTCTGAGCCAGCTTGAAGGCCTTGCGGATCATCTCGGGCGCCGCCCCGGGTGTGGCCATCAGCGCCGACCACTTGGTCACCGGCGCGAACATCGACACCAGATCGACGCCCTGATGGGACTCCTTGTAGCTCCGGTGCATGCCCACCTGGGCGCTCAGGGCCACCACCGGGGTGGAGTTGGTCGTGGCGTCGGCCACACCGAGCAGGAGGTTGATGGCCCCCGGTCCGAGCGTGGCCGAGCACACCCCGGCCCGACCGGTGAGCCGCCCGTAGGTCTCGGCCATGAACGAGGCGGCCTGCTCGTGGCGGACCAGTACGTAGCGGATGGGCGAGCGGGACAGCGCCTCGACCAGATGGATGTTCTCCTCGCCGGGAATGCCGAACACGTGGCTGACGCCCTCCACCTCGAGGCACCGCACCATCAGTTCGGCCACGCTGGGCTGGGATTCGCTCATTGGCAGCCAGACTAGGGGACGGTTCCGGCGGCCCCGGCGACAGGTCGGGGACCGCACCGGCCGGCGTGACCCGGACGTTCAGCCGAGAGGCCCGCGATCGCCCGCCTGGAGCAGATCGCTCAGCCGCTCGAGCACGGGTATGGCGCGTCGCACCACCCGCTGCTCCTCGCCGGTCAACTCGGCCATGGCCGCCCGCAGGACCTCGGTGTAGCGCGCCCGGAGCTCGTGGAGGAGGGCACCGCCCTGCACGGTGAGTCGGACCAGGCTGGCCCGCCCGTCGAGGGGATCGGGTACCCGTTCGATCAGGTGGCGGTCGGCCAGGCTGTCGATGACCCGGCTCATGGTGGCCGCGGTGGTCCCCTCCAGCTCGGCGAGCGTTCCCAGCCGCACCGGTCCCGACTGTTCGACCCGGGCCAGAGCCGAGGACTGGGACGGAGTGATGTCCGATGCCGTCTTCGAGCGGAGCTGGCGCTGGATCCGCACCAGGGCCACGCGGAGGCCCGAGGCCTCCTCGACGTCACCGGTCGGTCCGTCGCCCCGCCCACCGGCCCGCTCCTCGCCCTTGGTCTGCAGCCTCATCGCTCCCCGATTCACCGCCGATGGTGACCAGTATACTTAGTTTCCGACAACTATCTATCAGCCCGCTCCCACCCTCCTTCGTGTGCCCGAGGGTGGTACCGGAGCCAGGCAGGGAGCTGGGATGCCGCCGATCGCCGAATCGAAGAGCTACAAGTGGGTAGCGCTCACCAACACCACCATCGGCACGTTGATGGTCACCATCAACGCCTCGATCCTGCTCATCGCCCTGCCCGACATCTTCCGGGGCATCGGCCTCAACCCGCTCTCCCCCGGCAACACCTCCTACTTCCTGTGGATCCTGATGGGATTCCTGCTGGTGACCTCGGTTCTGGTGGTCAGCTTCGGCCGGGTGGGCGACATCTTCGGTCGGGTGCGGATGTACACCCTGGGCTTCGCCATCTTCACCGTCTTCTCCGTTCTCCTGTCCGTCACCTGGATGACCGGACCGGACGCGGCCCTGTGGATCATCGTCATGCGGGTGGGCCAGGGGGTCGGGGGTGCCTTCATCTTCGCCAACTCCATGGCCATCATCACCGACGCCTTCCCACCCGGCGAGCGGGGATTCGCCATCGGCATCCACGGGGTGGCGGCCATCGGTGGCTCCTTCATCGGTCTGCTCCTGGGCGGCCTGCTGGCCCCGGTCGAATGGCGACTGGTCTTTTTGGTGTCCGTGCCCTTCGGCATCTTCTCCACCCTGTGGGCCTACTTCAGGCTCCACGACAACGGCGTGCGCATCAAGGCCAGCATCGACTGGATCGGCAACATCGCCTTCGCCGTCGGTCTGGTGGCGGTGCTGACCGGCATCGTCTACGGGCTCCAGCCCTACGGCGGCCACACCATGGGGTGGACCAGTCCTTTCGTGCTGGCCTGCCTGGTCGGCGGCATCGCCGTACTCGCCGGGTTCGTGGTCATCGAGCACCACGTGGACGACCCCATGTTCCAACTGCACCTGTTCCGGTCCCGGTCCTTCACCATGGGCAACCTGGCCGGCCTCCTCGCCGCCCTGGCCCGGGGCGGCCTGCAGTTCATGCTGATCATCTGGCTGCAGGGGATCTGGCTCCCCCTGCACGGCTACAGCTTCGAGCAGACCCCGCTGTGGGCCGGCATCTACATGGTCCCCCTCACCGTGGGGTTCTTCATCTCGGGACCGCTGTCGGGTCGGCTGGCCGACCGCTTCGGCCCGCGTCCCTTCGCCACGGCCGGCCTGGTGCTCACCGGGATCAGCCTGCTCGGCCTGCAGGCCCTGCCCATGAACTTCCCGTACCCGCTCTTCGCCTTGATGCTCCTGCTCTTCGGTCTCTCCCTCGGCATGTTCGCCGCCCCCAACACCAGCGCCGTGATGAACAGCCTCCCGGCCAACCAGCGGGGTGCCGGGGGCGGGATGCTCAACACCTTCCAGAACTCGGCCAGCGTGCTGTCCATCGGCTTCTTCTTCACCGCTCATCACCCTGGGCCTGGCCTCGGCCCTCCCCCACGCGCTGTTCTCCGGACTCACCGCCCAGGGGGTACCGGCCACGGCGGCCCGGTCCATCTCCCACCTCTCCCCCATCGGCAGCCTCTTCGCCGCCTTCCTCGGGATCAACCCCATCCACCAGCTCCTCGGTGCCCACCTCCTGGCCCAGCCCGGCGTGCACGCCAGCTACCTGACCGGGAAGAGCTTCTTTCCCAACCTCATCGCCGGACCCTTCGGCAAGGGCCTGCGCCTGGCCTTCGTGATGGCCGCCGTCATGTGCTTCCTCGGCGCCGTCTTCTCGTGGCTCCGAGGACCGGGACAATCGGTCCAGATGCTGACGGCGACCGAGGAGGCCGAGGAGGGCCTGGCCGAGGTGGGCGACGTGGCCATGGCCGAGGTCGGGGCGGGTTCGACCGGCGCCTTCCTCGAACCCGAGACCGCCGCCGGGGCCCGGGGCTCCTGACCGGCCGGACTCGTCCGGCCCGACTCGACCCACACCGGCCGGCCCCGACTACCCCACCTTCACCAGCAGCGATCCCCAGGCCATGCCGGCCCCAAAACCGGCCATGACGACCGTGTCACCGGCGTGCAGCCGGTGGGACTCGACGGCGGCGTCGAGGGCCAGCGGTATGGAGGCTGCCGACGTGTTACCCGTCTCCTCGACCACGGACAGGCACCGGTCCTCGGGAATCCCCAGCCTGGTCATGATGGCCTCGATGATGCGCTGGTTGGCCTGATGAGGTACGAGGAAGGACACATCCCCGACGGCACACCCGGCGTCGCCGAGCAGACGGGACACCGAGTCCGAACAGAGCCGGACGGCCTGTCTGAACACCTCGGACCCCTTCATGACGAAGGTTCCGCCGTGGTCGGCGAACAGGGCCCAGCCGAGGGAGCCGTCCATGCCGAGATCGGCCCACACGTCGTGCTCGGCGAGCGGTGAGCGCTCGAGGACGATGGCCCCGGCTCCGTCGGCCATCAGGATGGCCGTGCTGCGGTCGAAGGGGTCGGTGATCCGGGACAGCTGTTCGGCCCCGATGACCAGGATCCGCCGGTGACTGGCGGTGAGACTGGTGGCGACGGCCGTAGCGTAGACGAAACCGGTACAGGCCACGTTGATGTCGAAGGCCGCGCAGTGCAGGCCCAGGCTGTCCTGAACCGCGGCCGACGTCGGGGGCAGGATCTGGTCCGGGGTGCACGTAGCCAGCACCAGACAGTCGATGTCCTCGGCGGCCAGGCCGGCCCGGGACAGCGCGTGGCGTGCCGCGCCGACGGCCAACTGCGAAGTCGGGCCCCCGTGACGGCGACGGGCGATCCCCGTGCGGGTCCGGATCCACTCGTCGCTGGTCTCGAGATACGAGGCGAAATGGTCGTTGGTGACCACGACGTCGGGCAGGGAATGCCCGACGCCGGTGATCTTCGCTCGTCCCATGAGAGGCATGGTGGTCTGCTCCGCGCTGCAAGGGGGGGACACCGCGCCCACTCCCGATGGACCGCCAGGGAGAGCCCGATGCGTTCCCCGCCATTCAACATCGGCGTAGGCCCCGCGCCAATTCCGATGACACAGGTTCTAGTCCCGATGACGCCCAGTGTGTGGACGTCGAAGAGGGGCGGCTTCTACCCGTCGGTAACCTCAAACGTTCCGGTGGGCGTTCAGCGGGGGACGTAGTCGAAGGTGTCCGGGTCGGGCCCGGTCCGTTCGTCACGGTTCAGACCGGTGATGGCCTCCATGGCATCGTCCCCGAGATCGAAGTCGAAAATCTCGAAGTTCTCCCGCACCCGGGAGGCGGTCACCGACTTCGGGAAGACGATGTCGCCCCGTTGGATGTGCCACCGGAGCACCACCTGGGCCGGCGTCCTCGCCACGGCCTCGGCCACCCCAGCGATGACCGGGTCGTCGAGCACCAGACCCTGGGCGATCGGCGACCAGGCCTCGGTGGCGATCCCGTGATCGGTGTCGTACTTCCGCAGAGGGTCCTGGGTCAGGTACGGATGGATCTCGATCTGGTTCACTGCGGGCACCACGTCGCTCTCGTCCCGCAACCGGTCGAGGTGGTGGGGCTGGAAGTTGGACACACCCACCGACCGGGCCCGTCCCTGGCGCTGGAACTCGGTGAGCGTCAGCCAGGTGGCCACGAAGTCGCCGTCGTAGAGGGTGGGGAGGGGCCAGTGGATGAGGAAGAGGTCGACGTAGTCGAAGCCCAGGGCGTCGAGTGTCCCATCGAAAGCCTTGCGGGCGTCATCGGGCCGGTGGAACTGGTTGTTGAGTTTGCTGGTGATGAACACCTCGGACCGATCCAGCCCGGACCCGGACACCGCCTCGCCGACCTCCCGTTCATTGCCGTACATCTCGGCGGTGTCGATGTGCCGATACCCGATCTCCAAAGCCCGGGTAGTGGCGGCCGCGGTCTCGGCCGGCGTGATCTGGAACACCCCGAACCCGAGTTGGGGGATGAGGTGGCCGTCGTTCAGTGTGACCCTGGGCACGCTCCCCGGTCCCGATGCGGTCTGGTCCATGCGTAATCCTCCTCGTAGTCCATGTTCTCGAGCAACCGGCCGTGCTCCTGCCCGGGGGAACCGGCCACCGTCACCGGTGGGTACCGTCTGCGACCAGTATGGTCCCCGGTCGTCGGTCGGTCACTCCCTCGGAGCCGCCGGTGGGCGGTACGCTGCCGGGGGATCCGGGGCCTGCGACTACCAGCTGCCCACGAGCAGTGGTGGGTCACCCGGCGAGCGACCCACCGATGGAGAGCCGATGAGCCGGTGAGCGAGTGACGGAGGACGAGGCGGGCGCACGGAGGTCCCTCGGCCCGGTTCGCCGCTCAGGGGGAACCGATCAGGGCGAACCCCGCTGGCCGATGGCGGTGGCCGTGCTGGCCACCGGCGTCCTGCGGGCCGGGCTGCCGACCCACCTGCGGGCCGGCGACTCACGGTGGCTCTACCTGGTGGTGGTGACCGTACTGCTCGGCATCCTGATCATCGGCGATCCGGGGCGCATCGACCGCGACAAGCGGTGGCTGCGCATCATGACCGTGTCCCTGATCGGACTGATCTCCCTGGTCAACGCCACTGCGGCTGTTCGGCTCGTCGCCAGCATCCTGAGCACCCAGCCCTTCACCAATGACGCCAACACACTGTTGATCAGCGGTGGGGCCATCTGGCTCACCAACGTGATCGCCTTCGGACTCTGGTACTGGGACGTAGACAGTGGCGGTGCCGCCGCCCGGGCCCGTGGTCCGGTGGCGCACCCGGCCTTCATCTTCCCCGAGATGATCAATCCCCAGTTCGTGCGAGCCGGGTGGTATCCGAAGTTCGTCGACTATCTGCACCTCTCCTTCACCACTGCCACCGCCTTCAGCCCGACCGACGTGTCTGCGGTCAGGCCGTGGGCCAAGCTCATGATGATGGCCGAAGAGTCCATCTCGCTGGTGGTGGCGATTCTGGTGGTGGCACGCGCCGTCAACATCCTCAAGTAGGCGTGGGCGGGGAGCCGGTCCGCGCCCGGAGGGTGCCCTCAGTCGAAGGCCCCGGTCCGCAGGCACTCCGCCACGGCCTCTTCGATGCACCTGGCCGTGTCGCTGAACGCCCGTTCCGGTCCGAACCGCTCGGTGAGCGAGACCACCGTGGCGCCGGACGCCGTGGCCGACCGCGCCGCCCGATCCGAGACCCGGCCGGCGATGATCACCACCGGGACACCCGCTGACGAGGCGTCCGCCAGCACCGAGCCCACCACCTTGCCCAACAAGGAGGTTTCGTCGAAGGCGCCCTCGCCCGTCACCACCACCCGACAGGCACGGAGGGCATCGTCGAAGCCCAGCAGCTCGGAGACCACCCGGTAGCCGGACCGCAGCCGACCGCCAAGGGCCACGATGGCTCCGCCGAGACCGCCGGCCGCTCCCGCGCCGGGCACCGACCGCACGTCGATGCCGTACCGGTCCTGGTACCGCCGGGCCAGACCCTCGAGCCGTTCGACCAACATCGCCACCTGGACACCGTCGGCTCCCTTCTGGGGCCCGAACCGGGGGGCGGCCTCGACGAACCCCACGTCCACGTCGCAGGCGCCGACCAGCTCCACCCCACCGAGGCCCCCCGCCTCCTCGATGGCCGCGATCGCGCCCCACCCTCCGTCGGTGGTGGCCGATCCACCCAGCCCCACCACCACGGTGCCGTTCCCGGTCTCTCCCGACCGGTCACCGGCGGCGAGCGAGCGGGCAGCGGCCACGACGAGCTGGCCCGTGCCCCGGGTGGATGCCCGCAGCGGGTCGTTCCCCTCGGCGCCGCCGGCGAGCAGCAGTCCGGAGGCCTGAGCCATCTCCACCACCGCCACCGTCCCGACGCGTAGCCACCTGGCCGTCACCGGCCGGCCGAGTGGTCCCTCGACCTCAATCTCCTCCCGCTGACCCCCCACCGCTCCGAGCGCCTCGAGCAGTCCCTCCCCCCCGTCGGCCAGCGGGATCTGGCGCGTGCTCCACCCGAGAGAGGAGGCACCCCGGGCCATGGCCTCGGCCGCCTCTCCGGCGGTGGCGGTGCCCCGGAATTGTCCGGGGCGGCAAGCAGCAGCGGCAACTCACCGACCCCGGCGGCGAAGGGACAAGGCCCGGTGGCCGCGGTCATCTCGCCGCTCGGCCCTACGATCCATGCCCCTGTCTTAGTCGACCAGGTCGCCACCCGGGGCCCCGGTGGGGCCGAGCCCCGTCAGCCCGAGCTGACGAGTATTCTCCACGCCGGGGGGCATGCCTGCTCGCCGCACGCACGTCTCTATGGACCCCTCCGCCGACGACACGACCGGATCCGTCGCCACCGCCGAGACCGCCGACACCGCACCTCGGGGCACGAGGCGCTCCGACGAACGGGTGTGGAAGCTGCTGGCCGCCGTGGCCGCCCTGGTCCTCATCGGATTCATCGTGTTCGTGGTGACCCGGCCCCGGCACGCCAGGGTGACGACCTTCCCGGCCTCCCCTCCGGCCACGCTGCCCGTCGGCAGCACCGCTCCCGCCTTCACCCTGCCCCGTCTGGGCGGTGGGCCGGCGGTCACCCTGACCTCCACCCGGGGTACCCCGACGGTCGTCAACTTCTTCGCCTCATGGTGCCCCGACTGCAAAGCGGAGTTGACCGCCTTCGGAACCCTGGCCGCCCGAACCGCCGGCCGGATGACGGTCATCGGCGTGGACTCGAACGACTACAGCGGGGCCGCCGCCGCGCCCCTGCTGGCCGCGGCCAAGGCCACCTACCCGGTGGGCGTGGACCCCAACGCCACGGTGGCCACCTCCTACCGGATCGACGCCCTCCCAGTCACCTACTTCCTCGACGGCCAGGGCCGGGTGGTCCATGTGTCCTTCGGCACCCAGACCCTGGCCTCCCTGGAGCACTGGAGTGCCGTGCTGACCGGTTCGGTCGCCGCATGAGCGGTGATGCCCCGGTCCGGGATGAGGGCGACGGTTCCGTCGATGGCGACACCCGCCGTCCCGGCGCCGTCCTCTCCGAGGCGGAGCGGGCCGCCGCGTTCACCTCCGGTCAGGCCCCCGTTGACCGCCGGGCCGCGCTCCGGGCCGGGAGCGTCCCGGTACCGCGCCGGTTCGTGTTGTGGGTCATCGTCGCGTTCGCCGTGCTCGGCCTGGGGGGCGTCGTGGCCGAGCACGTCATCGGAAACTCCGGGGTCGAATCGGTGATCTCCACACCGCTGACCACCCTGGCCGGTACCGGCTCCACACCGCCGTCCACGCCCGAGGTCCCCACAGGTCCGGCGGTGGGCGCCTCACCGGCCGCGGTCATCGGGCTCCGACACCTGGCGGCGACGGCACCACCGGCATTGGACCTGACCGATCAGGAGGGCAGCCCGTGGTCCCTGTCATCGGTTCGGGGAAAGGTGGTGGTGGTGTCCTTCCTCAACGCCGAATGCAACGACGTCTGTCCGGTCCTGGGTGCCGAGATCGTCCAGGCCGACCGTCTGCTCGGATCCCGGGCGTCGTCGGTGGCCTTCGTGATCGTCAACACCGACCCCTTGGAGACCTCCCTGTCCGTCACACCCCCCGTCCTGAGCCAGACCGGCCTCGGCTCCCTTCCCAACATCACCTTCCTCACCGGAAGCCTGCGTGACCTCAGCCAAGTCTGGAGGGCCTACGGTGTCACCGTGGCCGTGAGCAACACCACCCGCCTGGTCAGTCACAATGACCTCATGGAGTTCATCAACCCCACCGGCCGGTTCGCCCTGCAGGCCACTCCGTTCGGCGATGAGGACAGCCTCGGCGCCTACAGCCTCGATCCCACCACCATCCACACATTCGCCGAGGGGGTCGCCACCGCGGCCGGCGGCCTCATCAGGAGCCGGTCGTGAGCGACACCGGCCCGGGGGACCCGCTCCCCAACGACCCCTTCACCCTGGAGGGCATCATCGCCCAGGAGCCGGTCAAGCCGCCCTGGTACCGGCGGGGCTGGGTCCTGGTCGCCGCGGCCGTGGCCGCCCTCGTCGTGGCCTCGGTCCTCGTGGACCTGCCCACCACCACCACGACGGCGACCGACACCTCCGACCAGGTGGCGGTGATGAAGCAGATCAACTCGGCCATCGCCGGCTGCTCCTACGCGGCCAAGGAGACCTTCTTCATCTACCACGGCCTGCAGACCCATGCGCTCAGCTCCGCCGACGTGGCCGAGTCCCCGTCCATGCTCCGCGACGACCAGGAGGCCTGCTCGTTCACCAGCAGTTCCATCTACGACCTGTCCAACGTGGAGGGCACCGGCACGCCGGCCGGCAAGGACATCAACCAGGTGGTCGTGGTCACCACCACCTGGGCCACCTCGGACGCCCTGGCCGCCATCGAGGACATCCAGACCCTCACCAACGACCCGAAGGACACCACCGCACTGGCCGATCTGCCCAAACGGGAAGCCCAGCTGGCCCAGGACAGGGCCAAAGCCGACGGCCTGGTGGCATCGGCCGACAGGATCCTGCACGCACACCTGCCTATGCCCGACCTTCCCAGCCTCCCCCGGCCCTCCTCGAGCTGAGGTCCGCGGGGATCAGGCCCCGGACTGGCCGCCCTCGACGGTCCGTCCCCGGATCCGCTCCACCCGGAGGAGATGGTGGAGCTCCTCGTCGGGGTCCTCCTCGGACTGCAGCCACTGGATCAGGTTCCAGAACACCACGGGAATGAACGCACAGCCCGAGATGAACCACATCATCCCGGTGGTCAGCTGCTGATCGGCCGACAGGCTGAACCCGGTGCCGGCATGGTGGATGAAGGCCGGATACCACGAGGCGTGCGACAATCCGACCAGGTAGGCCAGGATCCAGATGGCCCACATGGACACGGCGGCCAGCGCCACCCGGTGGGGACGGGACAGCCGGGGTATGAGCGGCGGAGACTCCACCAGCTCCAGCCACAGCCCGGTCCCCACCGCCACCAGGGTGGCTGCCTCCACCACCACCAGCCACGGGTGTCGGACGAGGGCGTCGACGCTGGCCGGGATCCTCCAGAGGATGGCCCCGGCCAGGTACAGGGCGAAGAAGCAGGCGCTCCGGAGCGCCTCGGGATGGCGACGTCGTCCCCGGGCCAGCCGGTCCACCGCGGGGAGCCAGTCGGCGGCTGACGCCGCGCCGGGGCCGCCCGTCGCGGGAACGGCGGGCGAGGCCAATCCCAGCCGCCGCCACGGGGCCCCGACGGCCAGCAGCGCCGGTATCACCACCCCGAGGATCGAGTACTGGATGGCCTCGGCGAACTCGTAGCGAAGGGCCTCGGTGGCCAGGGGTGGCACCAGGCACACGGCCAGGAGCACCAGGGCCACGACGAGCACCACGTCCCTACCGGACCGGTGGGTGTCTGCGCTGGACGGCTGCGGGGACCGGTCTGACTCGGCCCCGACCGTCACCGGTGGCTACGCCGCTGGAAGAAGCCCCACAACAACACCACGAAGAGGGTGCCGAGTGGGATGGCAAGCGTCAGGACCTGGGGCCCGATGAACATGTCTGTGGCAAGACTCACTGGCCGACCAACCTCGCTGTCATTCCGTGGGACCCATGGTACTCGGGCGATTTGTCCACGATCAATCACCCGAGTCAGATCAGGTAGAAGAACACCCAGAACAAGCCACTGATCACGGCGATGAACCCGAAGAAGTAGGTGCAGGACTCGACGTTGGCCCGGAACAGCTGCGCCGAGGGTCCACTGGACGACGACGGATCCCCGTCCTCGGCGTCCATGCGCTGCAGGCGGTGGGAGAGGGCCAGGTTGGTCTCCAACCAGTAGGCGCCTCCGAACAGCAGCATCAGGTTCATGACCGCCCACCCGATGAAGCAGGAGGCGTAGCCGCTGGAACCGGGGAAGAAGGGCAGCTGGGTGAGCTGCCAGATCTGGAGGCCTATGGCCACCAGCATGCCCAGCACCGCCACCCAGCCGCTGACCTGCCAGTCGAGGAGGGAGCCCTGACGCATGCGCCACTGCCCGTAGATGACCAGAACCGCGGATGCCAGCACCACGGCGAAGATGGCCCAGCCGATCCCGGTGGGGGCGGTGACGTCCCTCGGTCGCCAGAGCTGACCGGAGTTGGAGGACTTGAGGTAGAAGTAGGCGAAGGCCAGCGAGGCGAACAGGAAGGTGAACATCCCGATCAGCAGGCGACCACCGGTCCAGTACGAGCCCACCGCGGCCCGGAGTTCGAACTCCCGCTCCTCGGGGGTCTCGCTGTAGAGCGCGGGCTTGTCTGCGGTGTCGGTCACGGCGTCCTCTCCGCTCATTGGGCCGGCGGCCGGGGGTCTTCGGCCACACTGGCCGGGGAGGATGCTCCGGCGGCAACCAGGGTGCCGTCACCCAGATCGGCCACCGAGGGGGCGTCTTCCTCACCGTAGTGATAGGGATCGCTGAGGACGACGGGGATCCGCTCGAAGTTGTAGTACGGCACCGGGGTGGGCGTCTGCCACTCGAGGCCCAACGAGTCCCAGGGATTGGCCGGCGACGGCGTCGGCTTGATGAAGATCGACCACACGAAGTTGGCCACGAACACCAGGAAGGAGGCGCCGAGGATGAAGGCGCTGACCGAGGCGAAGTCGTTCAGACCCTGGAGATTCTGGGCGTACTCGAAGACCCGCCGGGGCTGGCCGAGCAGGCCGATGAGGAACATGGGGAAGAAGGTCAGGTTGAAGAAGATGAACATCAGCCAGAAGTGGATCTTCCCCAGCTTCTTGTTCATCGTCTTCCCGGTCATCTTGGGGAGCCAGAAGTAGAGGCCGCCGAAGAAGGCGAAGATCAGGCCGCCCATGATGGTGTAGTGGAAGTGGGCCAGTACGAAGAAGCTCCCGTGCACGGTGACGTTCACGGGCACGTCGGACAGGAAGACCCCGGTCACCCCGCCGATGAGGAAGTTGAAGAACACGGCAAGGCAGAAGAGCATCGGCACCTCGAACCGGATCTTGGCCTTGTACAGGGTCCCCATGCCCACGAGGAAGATGAAACCGGTCGGGATGGAGATGAGCTCGGTGGTCAGCATGAACAACGGACGCATGTCCGGATTGATCCCGGACTGGAAGAGATGGTGCTGCCACACGAAGAAGGACAGCAGGGCCACACCCACCATGCCCGCCGCGGCCACCTTGTAGGCGAAGAGCGGCTTTCGGGTGAACACCGGGAGTAGTTCGGCCACGATCCCGAAGCCGGGCAGGGCCATGATGTACACCTCGGGGTGACCGAAGAACCAGAACAGGTTCTGCCACAGGAACGAACTGCCCCCGTGCTCGTTCACGTAGAAGGCGGTCTGTGCCACGTGGTCGAGGATGCCGAACAGGCCCGCCGCCACCAGGGTGGGCGTGGCCAGGGTGAGCAGGGCACAGGTGGCCAGGATGGACCACACGAAGATGGGGATACGGCTCCAGGTCATGCCCGGGGCCCGGTAGTTGATGATGGTCACGGCCAGGTTGAACCCGGCGGTCATCATGCCCAGGCCGATGACGGCGAATCCGACCAGGTAGGACATCATGCCCACCCCGGCCTGGGTCTGCAGCGGTGCGTAACCGGTCCAGCCGGTGGGGAATCCGCCGTAGAACAGCGCGGACATGATCACGAGGTAGCCGGCGGTGAAGACCCAGAAGCTGAATGCCTCCACGCGTGGGAACGCGGTCCGGCGGGCTCCGATCATCAGGGGTACCAGCCAGTTGCCCAGGGGCCCGACGATCACCGAGGTCGCCATCATCATCATCACCGTGCCGTGCTCGCTCACGATGGCGATGTAGGTGCCTGGGCCGAAGATGTGGCTGGTGGGCGAGAGGAGTTCGGTGCGGATGGCCATGGCCAGCAGCCCGCCGGTGAACAGGAAACCCAGCACGCCGATCACGTACTGCAGGCCGACCACCTTGTGGTCGGCGGTGTAGCGCAGGTACCGGGTCCAACTGGTCGACTCGTAGTCGGGTCGGGGCTCCATGCCCACCATCTTGGCCAGGGGGTAGTTGAGGGCCCCAATTCCGAGCAGCCAACCGATGACCCCGGCGATCAGACCGGCGGTGACGGGCACGGCGTTGACCCCGGCCAGGCCCACATTGGCGTAGCCACTGGTCATCCAGTTGCCGATCCAGTGGCCCAACAGGTACCCACCGACGGCCAGGACGGCGGCGGTGCCCAGATGCTGGCTGAACCAGCCGGGCCTCGACGGGAGTCCCTGGAAGCCGCCCAGAACCGGCGGTGTGGGATCGGGGTAGACGACTTCGGATTCGCGCTCGGCGGCAAGGGTCATCGCTGGATCGTCAACTTTCTCATCATCCGGGCGGAGTCGGCTTTCCGGGGGTGGCGCCGTAGACCTCGGCGTTGCTGTAGGGGTCCACGTTGTCGGGGTAGTACCCGCCATCGGCGCCGTTGGCGTCGGGGACGTAGGTCAGGGCGTAGGGCGGGAGGAGCGCGGTGTTCTTGGCCGTCAGTTGCTGGGTCGAGGTGGCCCAGCTCTCGAAGGCGGACTTGGACACCACCCGGCCGTAGTTGAACATGGCTCCGTGCCAGATCCCGCACAGCTCGCTGCACCGGACGGTGAAGTTGCCGGTCTGACGGGTGGTGGTGAAGGCCACGTTGTCCTGTTGCGGGTTGGCATCGGCCTTGACGCTCAACTGATAGGCCCAGAAACTGTGGATGACGTCCAGCGAGGTCACGTGGAACTCGATAGTGGTGTCGTTAGGCAGCACCAGTTGGCTGGTCTCGAAGCCACCGAACGTGGGATACCGGTAGGTGAACTTCCACTGCTGGCCGATCACCTGGACGGGCAGGATGTGGGCCGACGTCGGGCTCCAGATGGGGTTCGGACCCTCACCCCCACCCGAGCCGGCCCCGGTGATCAGGCGCACCGTCCCGAAGGTGAAGAGGCCGAGCACGATGACGGTGGTGGTCACGATCCACCCGACCTGCACACCGAGGTGCGTGCGCGCCTCGGGACCACCCACCGGATCGGGCACACCGGGGCGGGAGGCCCGCCACATGATGATGCAGTAGGCGAGGTAGACCCACACCGCGATCAGCACGGGCAGGGCCACGACGAGGAGGATGTTGAAGTCGAACTGGTTGTCCGAAGCCGACGAGGTCATGGTCCCCGGAGGCACATGGGGTCCGACCAGGGTGTAGAAGAGCACGTCGGCGACGATGGACAGGATCAGCCAGATGGTCACCATCCGCCACATGTGCCGGGGCTGTCTGGTCGCCGTAGGCGGGGTGGTGGACGCAATCGGACCGGTGCCCTGGTCGCCCGGCGACGTGCTGGTCTCGCTCACGCCACGACGTCCAGGAAGCCGCCCATGTAGCCGAGCGTGCTCATGGGTCCGCCGTTTCCGTACAAGTAGCCACCTCCGCAGGGGACGAAACACTGCCAGCTGTAACTGCCGGCACCTGGGGTCACGAACGAGAACTTCATGGTGTTGTGGGCGAAGTTCGTCGTGCACGGCGCAGCACCGCAGGTGTTGGTGGCGTTGCCGTTGACCCCGATGAGGGGGACGCTGAGGTTGAGGGCCGGCACGGTGAAGGTGTGGCCGACCCCGTTGTTGCCGGTGTTGGAGTCGTAGTACCTGTAGGGCTTCCCGTTGTAGGTCGCCACCCCTCCGGTGGTCCCTTGGACCCGGCCCCAGTTCTGGTTGCGGAGCGGGCTACCCGAGTCGTACTGGTCGATGGTCATGTTGATGCGGGTATGGGCAGGGAGCTGCCAGATGGTCGAGTGGATCCACTGTCCCTGCTGGTTCTGGACCAGATAGGACACCCAGACCGGCTGGGGGCCGAATCCGATGGCCGGGACCGTCTGCACGGTCATGTTGATGGGCGCCCCCGGGGAAGAGGCGGTGAACGCCACGGTGGACGGCTGGGGCAGGAGGAAGTCGACCACCCCCCATACGGCGAAACCGATGACGACGACGAGGAGACCGAGTACAACGGTGAGCCTTCCCCCGAACGACATGTCGTACTCCTCTGCCTTGTCGGCATTCCAACGCCAGCGGTGTGACCCGGCCGACTACCTGGAGGGTCCCGGTCCAGGTACAACGTCGACCTTTTGTCACGTTCCTGTAAGGCTGTGCTGACAGTATGCGGATCGGAAGGTCCGGTCAAGCATCAATTGCCGACCCGGTCGGCGGCGTGTGCGTCGACTCCGAGCCAAACCGCGGCCCGTCTGGGGATCCGCCGTTCAGGAGTGCTCGGCCGCTCCGGCCCGCTCCGACCTCATCTCGGCGATCGACGGGGCCGGGGTGCGGTGCGAGAGGCGCTCCAGCACCCCGGAGAGCGACCCCTCCTCGTCGATGGCCCGCTTGACGATGACCACCAGGGCCGGGACGGCCCAGAAGTCGCCGCACACCCACAGGATGGCTGCCCCGATCTGCTGGTCGGCGAACGGAGACAGGGTCACCCCCGGGACATGGGCGTACACCGAGTACCAGCTGGAGGCGGTAAAGATGCTGAGCGACATGGCCAGGATGAACATCACGATGTTGGTGCCGATGACCGCTCCGGCCTGCCACATCGGGCTGGCCTTCAACCGGAACGGGTGGGAAGGGATGATCTGGAGCCAGAACAAGATGCCGGTGACGAAGAAACTGCCGTGCATCAGCCAGATGTGCACGGCTTGGTTCTTCTCCGCGTAGTCGAAGAGCGCGGGGACGTGCCAGGCCACCATCACCACGTTGAAGGAGATCAGGGCGAACCACGGGCTGGTCACCACTCGTCCCACCGGGCGGAGCACGCCTGACCACGACCCCAGCATGAGGAAGCGGCCGACCTTTCGGCGGGCCCCCACCGGAAGGGCGAACATGAGGGGGATCCAGGGTGCGCCGAACACGATCAGGATGGGTGCGTAGAAGGCGATGAGCAGGTGCTCGAGCATGTGGACGAAGAAGTAGTCACTGGCCCAGTAGTCGATGGGCGAATCGATGGCGACCAGGAGCACACCGAGCCCGCCGTAGAAGGCCAGCGATCGGAGCCGACGACGCCGGGTGCGGCTCGGGTCGGACCGGTGCGCGAGCCGGGACAACCCGATCTCGTGGGCCACCACCAGCACCGCCACCACGATGACGAAGGGATCGAACGACCAGTTCTCGGTGATGTAGTCCACGGTCGCACTCCTCGGCCCGCCGCTGACGGGCGGAACGCCGTCAGGCTATCTGCTCTATGCGACGGGATGCAGGAGATGGACGCACCCGTCGCTCCGTAGGGGTCAGTTTGACGATCCGTACTGGATGGGGACCCGGAGCGACTGGACTCGCCCCCATCCGGTACTGGCCAGTCCGTAGACCTCCAGCGTGGACTGCTGCGGCACGAGGGCGTCGTAACCACCGTCGGGAGTGGACGTTACCGAAGTAGTGCCGGATGGCAACCGGGCCAGGGGCTGCCACTGGGTGGCAGACCCGCCGACCGTCCATGCCGAGACGGTTCCGTCGGAACCTTTCGAGGCGATGACAAAGCCACCATCGGGGGATAGGCCGGTGGAGAGCAGGGCTCCTCCGTCGAGGGACTGTCCGGCTGAGACCGTCCAGGTCCGCAGGCCGTTGCCGCTCCACAGGGCGACCAGTCGGGCGTTGCCTCCCCCACCGACCACCACGAGAGCACCCGTGGCTGTGGCCGTCTGGTCCAGGCGGATGACTTCGGTGGGTCCGCCGCCGCCCCCGGGGATGCCCGGTCCCACCGACTCCCAACCGGTGGGTGTCGAGGTGAAGATCCCGGCCTGCCCTCCGCGGTCGCACGACGCTCCGACCAGCGGCGAGCCGGCCGCATCGAAGGCCACAGCGGTGAGTCCCACCAGGTGACAACCTCGGGGCCCGGGCAGCACGGCCAACCTGTTGGCGCTCGTCACCGGAGTCCACGTGGACAGGTCCCCGTCGTTGCCCACCACGGTCCCGGCACTGCTTCGGAGCAGGGCCAACGAGTGCCCGCCGTCGCCTTCGGCCAGCGCTTCGGGCACGCGGGCCAGGCCGGCCGACAGAGTGCCCGGAGCCCAGGAGGACCCTTGGTCGCCGCTGCGGGCCAGGGGCGAGAACCGGAGGTCCTGGCTCGGCTCGAAGCCAGCCAGCACGGAGTTCGTGCCGGTGGCCGCGACCAGGCCCCCGTTGCTGGCCACACCGGGTGGGGTGGCCAGCTGCCAGTCGGATCCACCGGTGAGAGCGACCAGCTGCCAGAAGGTGTTGAGGGGATCATCGAGGTGGCCCATGGCCAGCGTGGCCCAGGTCGTCTCCGTTCCCGCCGTCGAGCTGGTGAGGGGGATCGGTGACAGCTCGACCGCCGTCCCCTCACCGGCGGGGTTGCGGGCGGAGGAGCAACCGGCCAGGACGATCACCGCCAGGGCCAGAGCACCTACGGGGACCAGCAGGCGCTTCGGACCAGCACGGTCGCTCCCACGACGTGACGCCCCCAGGCGGAGTCCGACCGGCACGAACCACCTACCGGTCACGAGTGGGCGATGTGCTGGACCTGGCTGGTGAGCAGGGCCGAAAACGAGGACTGTGACGGCGCTGAACCGTCCCCGGGGTCGGAGTCGAGGATCTCACGGGTGTGTCCGGACTTGTCGATGATGTAGACGATGTCGCCGTGGGCCACCATGGCCCCGGCTGGTGTGACCTGGATCTGGACCCCATAGTCGTTCCACACCTGGTGCAACCGGCTCAACGATCCGGTCAGGTAGGTCCAATTGGCCAGATGGTTAAGACCCTCCTGCCGGTCGAAGGCCGTGGTCGCCGCGGTCGAGGTGTACAGCGGATTGGCCACCACCGCCACCATCTCGACGGGGCCCGCCGACGTGCCCAGCATCTGATCGGTCAACCGAAGCTCCTGGGCGATGAGGGGGCAGTCCGACGTGCACACCGGGTCGAGGAAGGTGAGCACCACGGTCCGACCAGCCAAGGACGCGAGGGAGACCGTGCGCCCGTCCTGGTCGGTCAGGGTGAAGGGAGACGCCGGCACGTCGACGAGATTCGGCGAGCCGTTGGCCGCCTCGGTCAGAATGGCGTCGGCATGGGGATTGGTGGCGGCCGCGGCCATGGGGGCGGCACCGACCAGCACGATCCCCACCGCCCCGATGGCCAGCAACGAACGCAACAGGTAGTTGGGACTGAGGCGATCGAGCCAACCGGCCGGCGCAGACGGAACACCCGGATCCTGAGGCGCCGGGTTAGCCGCCTCCTCGGGCGTCGGGACCGGGCCGTCCGGAGCGGTCGCCCGGGCCGGAAGCCGCACCACGGCGAGATAGCCGCCAGTGAAGATGAAGGCCATGGGGATCATCGAGTTGGGGTCCGTTCCGACGCCTCCGAGGAATCCGAGGTCCTGGATCAGGACCCAGACAGCCAGACACAGGACGGCCGCAGCCGTCAGGCCGATGCGGAGCACCCGCATGTTGGCGCTGAAGAAGCTGATGCCGATCCCGACGAGGAGGACGACGACCACGAAGTTCACGGCCCAGGCATGTCCGGCCTGGAACCCGGCGAACGACCGGACCCACGAGGCGAGGAACGAGGGCTGGGAGACCTGGGACATCTGCTGCACCATGGCGGTGAGCGTCCCCGGGGCGGCCGACGCGTGGGCCTGCCCCGACCAGAAGCCGCGACCGGGCCACGCCTGGAGGATGCCCATGCCCACGAAGAACACGCCCATCCCCCGGAGGACGCCCTTGCCCAGCCGGGGTGTCTCCCACGACGTGTCGGGCAGCGCCACCAGCAGGCCGGCCACCACATAGAAGACCGCAGCACCCGGCGAGCCGAACAGCCAGCTGCTGCCGTGGCCGAAGATGCCCCCGAACGCTTCCCCGAACACCCAGACGACCAGTCCCCAACCCACACTCATCGCTCCCGCGGCCCGGGACCAGTAGCCCCGGGGGGCAACCAGGAGGAGGACTCCGACACCGACCTGGATCCACACCGTGGCCGCCGCCGCCGACACCGGGTGGTCCGACCAGATGGTCGTACCCGTGTTGACCAGACTCTGGACCCAGCCCGGGGAGGAGGAGGCCGCCGGAGTGATGACCGAGCCGGGCAGCCCGAGCGGCATAGCCGCCTGCAGCTGCAGCAGGCCGTCGAACAGCCACAGCAGGCCGAAGGCGATCCGCAGGAAACGTCGGGCCGGAGGTTCGGGGTAGGCCCACATCTGGGCCACCTGGAGGTCGGCCGTTCCCGCCGCCACCGCCCGGCGGTAGTGCACCGTGCGGGCCACGTTCCACGCCACGGCCAACAGAACACCCAGAATCACCAGGATCAGGAGCTGGTGGTCGAGGGCGGCCCGGAACGCCGCGACGATGGTGGGGTTGTCGGACTGGAGTCCGTGCCCCATACCTGGCATGTGCTCTCCACTCTTCCTGGAACCCGATCTCGGCGACGGTGCTGCGTCCCTCTGGTCAGAGAACGCTCGGGCTCGGTGCGACAGAGTGTAGGTCCCGCTACGACGAGGGCTACCGCGGCCTCAAGGAATGGCGCGAGCTCCGGAGTTCCCGGGCGTCGACGCCTCCTGACGGCAGATCCTCACGAGGCGGACCCGCCCTCGACCCGCCCACCGGTGGAATCGGATTCAGCTTCGGTCACCGACTTGGCCAGGGCGCGCTGGTGCTCCTGCCAGTTTCTCAGCATCTGGACGTGCTCAGGAGCCACCACCTTGGGCCGGGGTCCGGTCCGGCGCCTCCGGCGGTTCTGATGCAGGGTGGTCCACCACATGTACACGCCGAACACGGCGAAGATGGGCCACTCGAAGACGTAGGCCCAACTCAGTTCGTTGCCGCCCAGCGCCCGCCGCACCTCGAACCAGAAAGCCGAGAGGCAGAGGGCCAGGACCAGGACCAAGGTGATGTGGACCTTGCCCGCCTCCCACCCGGTGAGGTGGGTGCGCCCGGGATCCGGAGGCGTCGGCTCGGGTCGGATCCACGGTGGCCACCCTACCGGCGGGTGCATCGGACAGTCGGGCGGCCGAATCGGGCGAACCAGCCCGGAGGTGCCCGCCTACCCGCCGAGGAGCAGTTCGTAGTTGGCACCCCGGCGGAGATGGTGCCCACCGTCGATGGGGAGCGTGACCCCGGTGATCCAGGTCGACTCGGGTCCGGCCAGGAACCGGACGGCGGCGGCGATGTCCTCGACGGTGCCCAGGCGGCTGATGGGCATCTCGGCCAGGTAGTCGTCGAGGAGGGGACCACCGGCGGTGATGACTTCCATCAGCTCGTCGTCCACGATCCCGGGCTGCAGGGAGTTGACCCGTACACCGGTGGCCCCGAGCTCCTCGGCGGCGGACCGGCACAACGCGTCGACTCCAGCCTTGGCCGAGCCGTAGGCCCACAGGTAACGGTGGGGGAACCCCCCGGCACCCGAAGACATCCCGATGATCGACCCACCGGGGGCCGGCCCGCCGTCCACACCGGTGCCCACGCCTTGGGCCATCAGGGGGGCGGCGTGTTTGATGCACAGGAACGTGCCGATGATGTTGAGGTCCACCGTGGCCCGCACCGCATCCAGGGCGGCGCCGACGATGGGCCCCATGTGGAGTCCACCGCCGGCATTGGCGAAGAGGATGTCGAGGCGACCCCGGTCGGCCGAGGCCACCGACAACGCCTCGGCCACCTGGTCCTCGTGGGTCACGTCGGCCACCACGTAGCGGGCGGACCCCCCGGCCGTGGCCGTTCCCTCAGCATCGGAGGCCACCTGCGCCAGCCGGGTCACCGCCGCCGCCAACTTCTCCTCGGTGCGGCCGCAGATGGTTACGTGAGCCCCGTCCCGGACCAGTCGGGTGGCCGCCCCGAAGCCGATGCCGCTGCCTCCTCCGGTGACGAGCGCCGAGCACCCGGCGATGCCCTGTACGGGGTTCTGCTCACTGCGCACGGTGTGCTCCTCTGGTTCGGCTCTGGTTGGACGCTGCTCTGGTTCGACGGAGCGATCGGTCCGGCACCGGGCATGGTGCCGAGGCGTGCTACGACATGACGGTTCGACGCAGCATGTTACGGGACCGGGCCGGGCCTCCCGCCGGAGCGGGCCCAGACGAGGAGTGGAGTCATGGGTGACCGGCAGTTCAATCTGGCCGACCTGTTCGAGGTGGTGGCCGACACCGTGCCCGGGAGGCTGGCTCTGGTGGCCGGGGCTGACCGGCTGACCTACCGCCACCTGGACGAGCGGGCCAACCGGTTCGCCCACTACCTCGCCGACCAGGGGGTCGCCGCCGGGAGCCATGTCGGCATCCTGTCCTACAACCGGGCCGAGTGGGTCGAAGCCATGATCGGCTGCTACAAGGCCCGGACCGTTCCGGTCAACCTCAACTACCGCTACGTCGCCCCCGAGTTGCGCTACGTGATCGACAATGCCGATCTCGAGGTGCTGGTCTTCGAACGGGCCCTCGCCCCTCTCGTAGCCGAGGCCACCGCGGACGGCCACCGGGACGCTCCCCTGAGGCTGGTGGTGATCGAGGACAGCTCGGCGGCGGACCCGTCCGACCTCGGGGCCAGCTCCTACGAGTTCGCCCTCGACACCTCGTCTCCCGCCCGGGGCTTCGGACCACGGTCGGCCGACGACGTCTACATCCTCTACACCGGCGGGACCACGGGCATGCCCAAGGGCGTTCTGTGGCGCCAGGAGGACATCTTCTTTGCCGCCATGGGGGGTGGCGGTTGGGGGGCGGAGCCCATCGCCCACCCCGAGGAACTGGCGGAACGGCTCAATCCTGACGATGCCACCCGGGTGGTGATGCTGGTGGTGGCGCCGCTCATGCACGGAAACGCCCAGTGGGTCATGTGGAACGCGTTCATGATGGCCGGCACCGCCGTCCTCTACACCGGGCATCGATTCGACCCCGACGCCCTGTGGCGGCTGGTCGAGGAAGAGGGGGTGGTCTCTGTGGGGCTGGTCGGTGACGCCATGGCCAGGCCGATGGCCGACACCCTGGCCCGGGCCCCGGCCGGCACCTACGACACCTCGTCCCTGATGGTGGTGGGCTCCGGCGGCGCCATGCTGTCCAAGACGGTGAAGGACGAGTTGAAGGACCGGCTGCCATCCATCATGGTGTTGGACAGCTTCGGCTCCAGCGAGAGCGGGGCCCAGGGGGCGGTGCAGGACGGAGCCAGCGGACCCCGCTTCGTCATGCGGGACGACACGACCGTACTGGACGACGACCTCCTCCCGCTCGCCCCCGGCGACGGCCGGATCGGGCGACTGGCCCGATCGGGGCGTATCCCCCTCGGCTACCACAAGGACCCGGCCAAGACGGCGGCCACCTTCCCGGTGGACGCGAACGGGGTGCGCTGGTCGATCCCCGGCGACCTGGCCTCGGTCGAACCCGACGGCACCATCACCGTCCACGGCCGAGGGTCGGCCTCCATCAACTCGGGCGGCGAGAAGATCTTCCCCGAGGAGGTGGAGGCGGCGGTGAAAACCCACCCCGGTGTGTTCGACGCCATCGTGGTGGGGATCCCCGACGAGCGGTTCGGTGAACGGGTGGCCGTAGTCCTCCACCCGCGAGAGCCAGCCAACACCCCCACATTGGAGGAGCTCCAGGAGCACTGCCGGGCCCACCTCGCCGGCTACAAGATCCCCCGCCAGGTACTGGTGGTGGACGGGATCCCGCTGACCGCGTCGGGCAAACCCGACGCCAAAGCGGCGAAGGCCCTGTTCTGAGGATCCGCAGCGGTCATGTCGGAACCGGACACCGGGCCTCCACCACCGCACTGACCGTGGCCACCACACGGTCGGCCGACCCGGTCAGGGAGACCAGGTCGATCTCGACGGACCGATCGGTGCCGGCGTCGGGCCACCAGCCGAGGACCCGGGCCGGCACCGGTCGGGTCGGCGACGACAATGTCGACACCAGGGCCAGATAGGCCAACTCCTCCCGCCAGGCTTCCGACGGACAGCCGCCGGCGATCGACACCAGGGCCACCGTCCCCCGGTCGCCAGCATTCCCGACCGACGGCAACACGGGCACGCGGAGCTCCGGCCTGGCTCGCAAGCGGAGCGGGCGCGCCGCGGGACACATCCACTGGTCGCCGCGCCCGCCGATCTCGGGCCGGGGGCCGAAGGCCGACCAGTCGAACGACGACCACAATGACGAGGCCCAGCCAACTGCCTCGGCCAGCACCACGGCCCGGGCTCCCGGGGCCAGCCCGGCCACCCACGGCTCCCAGTGGAAGGTGCGCCACCCGGTCTCCTCCCAGCGGCCGACCGCCTCGGACAGCACCGGGGCCGCAGCCTCGAGCGGACTGCGAAAGCGTCCGCGGGCACACGCGTCGACCACAGCCAGGCCCAGCGACCGCCGGACGAAGACCGGCCGCCAGGCGAACGGCTCCTCGGGAGCAACCAACCGCTCGGGGTGGCTCCGCGCCGTTCGGAGGAGAGGCAGGTCCACCACCGGGGATGAACCGGGAGGCATCGGGGCCACCAACGGTGCCAGCCTCGACACCAGGTCGGCGTGGACCGCGGCCAGGGCGTCCTCCGCGATTGTGTCCGATGCCGGGGCCACCAGGGCCCGGGTGCGGTCGCCGACCGCGGTCATCCAAACACCGCTCCCGGGCCCATGCCTTCGGCCCGCCGTGTGGTGTCCCCAGCGTCGAGCGGCCACGGGCCGAGGGCTCCGACCGGCATGGTCGAACACCGTCCGCACAGGGGACCGGGGCGGCGATCAGGCTCCATGCCACGGGCCAGGTCGACCAGTTGCCGGGCCCCGACCGCGGTGCGGCGGGCCGCGGCCACCAAGAGTTCGTCGGTGACCGGGTCCACGTCCAACTCCCCGGTCCTCGAGTAGTAGGTCGCCACGACGAAGGGGGGGGCCGGGCTGCGCAGCGCCTCCAGGAGGGCGTAGAAGTGCAGGTCGGCCCGGTGCTCGACCCGGCGGGTCCCCGACTTGACCTCGACCATGGCCACCGACCCCTCGTCACGCGACGGCCGCCCGATGACCAGGTCGACCCTGGCCGACAGTTCGACGGTGCCCCCCGAGGACCGGACGCGCAGCGTCTCCTGCGTACGGGGCAGCCACGCCGGATCGAGGGTGGGCCACCGCCGGCGGAGTCCGTCAGCCTGCCGTTCCACCTCGGCCCGGAGCTCGTCGCGCTCGGGGCCGGCCAGCCCGTCGACCCACGCCAGCAGGTCGGACCGGTGATCGTCGACGGCCAGCGCAGCCAGACCGTCCTCCATCGGGTCGCCGATGCGGCCCACGGTGACCAGCTGGCGGAACAGGACGTCGATGAGGCAGCCACAGGCCAGGGCAACGGAGAAGCGTCCGGCCCCTACCGCGGTGGCCACCTGGTGGGCCTCGCAGGACAACACCCCGGTCAGCAGGTCCTTCGTCACCCTCACGGGAGGAGACCACAGGGACCGGCCCAGGGCGTTCTCACCTCGGGAGAGGGCACCACCAGACCTCCCATCGGAACCGTCGCACTCCAGTTCCGACTCCACGAGGGTCCGAAGGGTCCGGGCCAGCTCGGGGCGGGCCTCGGGACGGGGCCGACCGGTAATCCTCAACCGCTGGAGGAGGGCGTCCCCGGACAACGGCTCCCAACCCCCCGGTGGGCGGCGGGACGGCGGCACCGGGCGCGGGGACCCACCAGACGGGTGGCGACCCTCCGGGTTCGCACCACACCCCTGCTGAGGTCCGGGACCCACCCGGGGTCGCTCGATGTCCATGACCGGCATGGCTCCACAGTGCACGAGGGCTGTGACATCGGGATCCGGGCCGGCCGCCGGTAGCCTCGGGTCCGATGACGTATCCGGCCGCTGTCACCTCCTTTGCCGTGGTCTTCACCATCTTCGTCGTGGTCACGGTGGTGCTGGTGGTGCTGGTCCTCCGGTTCACCCTGCAACGAGCTGCGGTGGCACGGGCCCGGTGGCTCGCCGAAGACGCGGGCGGGATGGAGGATGCCGGGGCGGAGGACCCTGACGAGGACCGGCCCCGCACGGCACTGGTGCTGGCCGGGGGCGGAACCCGGGGCGCCGTCCAGATCGGCATGCTCCAGGTCCTCACCGAGCACGGGTTCGTTCCCGACCGCATCTACGGCTCGTCGGTCGGTGCCGTCAACGGTGCCGCATTCGCCGGGGATCCGACCCGTGAGGGCGTCCAGCGCATGACCGAGATCTGGCGGAGCCTCACGCGGGAGGCCATCTACCCCACAGGCCGCCTGCACGGGCCCTGGCTCTACCTCCAGCAGCGTGACTCGGTCTTCGTCAACGCCGGGCTGCGCAAGGTCATCGAGGAGGGGATCACCTTCGAGCGACTCGAGGACGCCGTCATCCCCGTCGAGGTCGTGGCCACCTCGCTCACCGACGGTCGCGAGCGCTGGTTCACCTACGGGCCGGCCGTGGAGGCCGTCCTGGCCTCGTCGGCCGTCCCGGCCATCTTTCCGCCCGTCGAGATCGACGAGGAGCGCTTCATCGACGGCGGTGTCGTCAACAATGTCCCCATCCGACGGGCCATCGACGGGGGAGCCACCCGGATCGTGGTGCTGCTCTGCGCCCCTCCCTCCTTCACCCCGGCGTCACCCCGCCGGCCCGTCGAGGCCATGCTGAACGCCTTGTTGATCTCCATCCACGCCCGGTTCGCCCGCGACATGGCCCAGCTGCCGCCCGGCGTGGAGGTCATCGTGTGCAGCGGGGCCGAGGACGGGGCCCGCGACTTCGACGACTTCTCAACCACCGAGTCGCTGATTGCCCAGGGACGCGATGAGGCCGCCGAGGTCATCCGACGCTACGGGATCGGTCTCCGCGATCCCGACGTCGACACCACCTCCGGCGACCCGGGACCGGCCCCCTCGGCAACCGACGACCCTACCGGGGGGGAACCGGGCGACACCTCCGTTGCCGTGACCGTGGGAACCGATCCCTCCGTCGGCGGCCCGTCCACCCAACCCGAACCCGGCACGTAGCGGCGGACGATCCTGGCCGGCACCCCGGCGATCACACAGTGATCGGGGAAGGTGCCCCGGACCACGGCCCCGGCCCCCACCACCACATTCCTGCCCAGCCGGCTGCCCGGGAGCACGACGACGCCGGTACCCAGCCAACTGCCCGTGCCGATGTGGACAGGATCGTCGCTAGGCCACTGGACATGGACCACCTCGTCGGGATTCTCGTAACCGTGGTTCTGGTCGGTGATGTAGACGTAGGGGCCGGTATGGACATCGTCCCCGATCTCCACCTCGAAGTGGCCGACGATGTGGCTGCCGCGACCGATCATGCACCGGTCGCCGATACGCACGACCGGATCGGTGACCATGGTCTGGCCTGGGACCATACCGGCCGAGATGCTGACGTGGGGTCCCACCAGAGTGTCCCGGCCGATGCGGATCCACCGCTCGCCGAAGACCGCACCGGTGGGGAAGGCCAGGCAACTGCCGGACCCGAACGCCCCGAACCGGGCGGCCAGCCGATCGTCGGGCCCGGTGGCCCCGTAGCGCGACACCCAGTTCCATCCGGCGTGGATGATGGCATTGGCCCATCGACGGTGGCGGGACGACGTGGCGTGGGCCGACAGGGAGGGGTGTCGCGGAGCAGGCACAACTGGGCCGTCCGCCGACGGGCCGGCATGGTCCGACACTGACCGGTCGTCGCGGCCCGGGCTGGCAGCAGTCACCCCGCGACGGTAACTGAAGACCGTGCCGCCGGGCGATCCCGGGGCCGCCGGGTGATCTCGGGCCCCTGCGCCGGCCGGGCGCGACCCACGACCGGCCGGGCCACGGCCGGGTACGACGCTCAATAGAGTTGCCTTGTGTCCAACGACCCCACCGTCGGCGTGGCCCCGGTCGATCCTGTCGCCACCCGTGCCGCGGCGCGGACCGTACTCGGCCGGGCCGGGTTCGAGTCGGGGTCGGACATCTACGAGCGGGCACGACCCACGTATCCGGCCGAGGCGGTGGACCTTCTGGCCGCCACCGCCGGCCTCACCCCCGGTAGCCAGGTCCTCGACCTGGCCGCCGGCACGGGCAAGATGACCCGTCGGCTGGTCGAGCGGGGCCTGCGGTGCGTGGCCGCCGAGCCGTCACCGTCCATGCGCGAGGTGTTCACCCGCGTCGTCCCGGGGATCCCCCTCGTCGGGGCCACCGCCGAACAGGTCCCCCTCGGCGACGCCACGGTCGACGCCGTCGTCGTGGCCCAGGCCTTCCACTGGTTCGATCCCGAGATGGCTCTGGCCGAGTTGGCCCGGGTCCTGCGCCCCCGGGGTTGGCTGGCCCTCATCTGGAACGAGCGGGACGAGTCCGACCCGGTGGTGGCTGAACTGGTCCGCATCTCGAAATGGGACACCATGGCGCCGTACCCCATCGGGAAGGACTTCGGCACGGACATCGACCGGAGCGAACGGTTCGGACCGGTGCAACGTACCAAGATCCCGTTCACCCAGTGGCTCGACCTCCCGACCTTCGTGGGCCAGGTGGCCTCCCGGAGCTACGTCCAGGTGCTCCCCGAACCCCGGCGGCGGGCCCTGCTCGACGAAGTCGAGGCCTTCGGCGCCGGCCTCCCCCAGCCCATCGCCATTCCCTACGTCACCGACCTGTTCTGCGCGCCGGTCTCCCGCTGACCACAGGCGTCGCCGTCGCCGGGACCTAAGGTGGTTCCGCCGTCGGCCCACCGGATCCACCAGGGGAGGACCACCTCGATGATCAAGTTGACCTGTCTGCTGAAGCGCAAGGAGGGGATGACCCCGGCGGAGTTCCAGGAGTACTGGAAGAACAGCCACGGACCGCTCATCGCCTCCAGCCAGTGCGGCAGCCACGTGATCCGTTACGAGCAGAATCCCCGCCCGCTCGGTGACTATCGCGGGGACGACGACCGGTCCGGGTACGACGGGGTCACCGTCCAGTGGTTCGCCTCCATGGACGACTACTACGCGCACATGAGCGATGTCGACTCGCCGGCCATGTTCGAGGACCTCCCGAAGTTCCTCGACACCGACCATCTTGAGTTCGTCCTCACCGAGGAACCCCGGGTGATCATGGACGGCGAGGTCGACTGGTAGATCCGAACGGAGCGGGGCGAACGCCAGGGCGCGTCCCCCGACCGTCCCGGTACCTGGGCGCCTCGTTGGTACCGTGACCCGGTGCGGATCGTCTCGCTCCTCCCTTCGGCCACCGAGATCCTCTTCGCCATCGGTGCCGGCGATGAGGTCCGCGGCGTCACCAACGGGTGCGACTACCCCGACGAGGCCCGGCTCTGCACCGTCGTGTCCTCCGCCGAGCTGCGAGACGGCCTCGCGCCCGCACAGATCGATGCCGAGGTGAAGTCCCGCCTAGCCGCCGGCGAGGACCTGTACACCCTCGACGACGGGGCCCTGCGCCACCTCGACCCCGACCTGGTGGTAACCCAGGACCTGTGCGCCGTCTGCGCACTGGACAGCACCGAGGTCGACGCCGCTCTCGCCCATCTGGGCTGTCGCGCCGAGGTGCTGACGCTCGACCCCACCACCCTCGGCCAGGTGTTCGACTCCTTCGGTGAGGTCGGTCGGGCCACTGGACGTGAACGGGCCGCCGACGGCCTCGTGGCCGGCCTGCGGGACCGCCTAGGGGCGGTGGCCGCCGCCGTGGCCGGGGCGGGCCGCCCCGGCGTGGCCGTGCTGGAGTGGATCGACCCGCCCTACTCGTCGGGACACTGGGTGCCCGACATGGTGGAGGCCGCTGGGGGTCGGTCGCTGTTGGGCCGGTCCGGTGACCGCTCGAGAGAGGTGCGGTGGGAGGACATCGAGGCGGTCAAGGCGGATCTGGTCGTAGTGGCCCCGTGCGGGTTCCGCCTGGATGGCGCCGTCGCCCAGGCCGAAGAGCTGGTGGCCTCGGCACGACTCCCGGTGGAGATCCCCGTGTGGGCGGTCGACGCCGATGCCGCCTTCGTGCGGCCAGGCCCCCGCCTGGTCGACGGGATCGAGGCCCTGGCCGCCCTGTGCCACCCCGGAGCGGTCCCGCTCCCCCACGGCCTGGCCGCCCTGGTCAGGCCGGGACCGGGCTGAACCCGGCCCTGGTCCGGTTGGTTGACGCACCGGGCGTTCGGACGTACTATCCACTGGATCGGACACGCTGTCCGATCCAGTGGAAAGAGCATCCGACATGCCCCAGAACGAGATCGACATCAGCAACGTCACCTTCGACGACATCAACCTGCTGGACTCGAAGGCCTTCACCGCGGGGGTTCCCCACGAGTGGTTCGCCTACTTGCGGAAGAACGCACCGGTGTGGTGGCAGGAAGAGGAGTCGGGTCCCGGATTCTGGGCGGTGACCTCCCACGCCGGGGCCTCCACGGTCAACCGCGACTACGAACACTTCTCGTCGTCCAAGCAGGCCACCTTCCTCTGGGACCTGGGCCCCGACGACCTGGCCCAGCAGCAGATGCTCATGCTCAACATGGACCCACCGCTCCACACCCGCTACCGCCGCCTCGTCAACAAGGGGTTCACCCCCCGCATGGTCAACCAGCTCCATGAGCGGATCAACGCCGCCGCCGACAACATCATCGACTCGGTGATCGAGAAGGGCCGCGCCGACTTCGTCACCGATATCGCCGCCGAGCTTCCCCTGGTGGTCATCGCCGAACTGTTGGGCGTGCCCAATGAGGACCGGCACCGGATGTTCAACTGGTCCAACCGGATGATCGGCGGTGAGGACCCCGAGTACCAAGTGGACGAATCGGTGCCCCAGCAGGCGGCCATGGAGCTGTACGCCTACGCTTCGGCCCTCTTCGAGAACAAGCGGATCGACCCCCACGAGGACCTGATGAGCGTGTTGACCGAGGTCGAGGTGGAGGGCGAGAAGCTCAATTCGGTCGAGCTCGAACTGTTCTTCCTCCTACTCACGGTGGCCGGCAACGAGACAACACGCAATCTCATCTCCGGTGGGATGGCCGCCTTCTTCGACCATCCCGACCAGTGGGAGCTCCTCTGCAACGACCGGTCGTTGTTGCCGTCGGCCACCGAGGAGATGCTGCGCTTCGTCAGTCCGGTCATGAACTTCCGTCGCCAGACCACCAGCGCCTTCGACCTCGGCGATCAGCACATTGAGGAGGACACCAAGGTGGTCTTCTTCCACATCTCGGCCAACCGGGACGAGTCGGTGTTCGAGAACCCGCAGACCTTCGACATCACCCGTGACCCCAACCCCCACATCGCCTTCGGCGCCGGCGGACCCCACTTCTGCCTCGGCGCCAACCTGGCCCGCATGGAAATCCGGGTGATGTTCGAACACCTCCTCGACCGCATGCCCGAGATCACCCTCGACGGCGAGGTGGAGCGCTTGCAGTCGGCCTTCATCAGTGGCGTAAAGCACATACCGGTGGCCTTCCCACCGGCGGCACGCGTCTCCGCCCCATGACAGGGCGCCGGCCGGCCGGCACCATCAAAGAGGTCATCCGGGACTTCCGGCGTGATCAGGTCATCGAGGTGGCTCGGCGCCTGTTCGGTGAGCGCGGCACGACCGACGTCTCGATGGATGAGATCGCCGCCGAGGCCGGTGTGGCCCGATCGACGGTCTACGTCTACTTCGCCAATCGCGATGAGTTGCTCCGAGCCTGCCTGCAGGGGATGCACGACCAGCTGCTGGAGGACATCGCCGGGACCTGGGAGCATGATGTGGAGCCCGCCCACCGCCTCGAACGGCTGGTGGAGGCCATGCTGGTGCGGATCGACGACAACCCGGCGTTCTTCCGCCTGGCCCTACTCACCCAGGGCACGGTCAGCCAGGGCGGGGAAGCCGTGGGGACCGAATTGGCCCTGATCGGCCTCAACATCGCCCGGCTCATCACCGATCTCTACGTCGACGGTGTGGCCTCGGGCACCTTCCGCCAGATGGATCCGGACCGGGCGGTCAGCTTGATCGGCCAGCAGATCTACGGAGCCATGTCGGTCCGGGCCGCCGAGCCGTTGCCCCCGGACGCCGCCGACGCCGCCACCCACATCTGCCGGTTCATGCTGCACGGCCTCGGAGCCTGAGCCCGTCCCGGCCTTCCGTCGACGAGATCCGGCCTGCGACCTTGCCGCAGGCGGCGATAGAACTCGTCAGAGATTCGGCAGGATGGCCGTGGCCAGCTGTTCGGCGCCGGACTCCGACGGCACCGCACCCGCCGGGGCGACGGCGATGCGCAGGTACGTGTCGCCCTTCAGGACGCTCAGTGACGCGGCCCCGTCCCAGAAGGCCTGGTCCCCGAAGCCGGTGACAGCCTGTGCACGCACCTCGGGTGATGCCTTGTAGTTGTTGTACCAGGTCACCGCATCCGGTCCCTTGACCACCACGACTCGGACGCTGTCGGGCTGGGCCACGTTCGGTGTGGTCGGCGTCGGGGAGGACGGCCCGTAGAAGACACAGGCCAGACCACCTTCCACGGTGGCGTTGCCGAGGACCCCCGGGGTCACGGACTGCCCGAGTGCGCTTGCCGCCTCCGCCTGGGTCACGACAGAACACGAGTTGAAGTTGGCCGTCGTGGCGGCCGTGGTCGTGGTGGCCGGTACGGTGGTGGTCGACGCCGCCGGAGTGGTCGAGCCCGTGGTGGCCGGGGTCGTCGTGGTCGATGACGAGCTGGAGGAGCCACAGGCCGCCAGGAGGCCGGCGACCCCGAGGGCCACGGTCAGGCCGGCCAGTCTCGTGCGCATCGGTGGGTGCGTTCCCATAGTGGACACCGCGATCTCTCGAGGGACAGTGCTTCGTTGCACCCGACACCGTAGGGGAACGGGCGGGCGGAGGCCCGGACCTCGGTGACCGGTCAGTTGCCGTTTCCGCTACGGGTCAGCCGCCGGCTCCGCTGCGGGTCAGCCGCCGGCGACGGCCGGCACGATCGACAGGGTCTGACCGTCCGCCACCGGGGTGTCCAGACCCTCGAGGAACCGGACGTCCTCGTCGGCCAGAAAGACGTTCACGAAGCGGCGAAGCCCTCCCTGCTCGTCGAAGATCCGTTCGGCGAAGCCGGCATGGGTGGCATCGAGCGCCTTCAGCACCTCGCCCACTGTCGAACCTTCAACGCCGACCTCACCGGCACCACCGGTGAGCGGGCGGAGTTGGGTAGGGATGCGGACCGTGACGCTCATCGTGGGCTCCTCACTGTCGGGCGGCGGGTTCGTTGGCCTCGGCCATGGCCTCGTCGAAGGCCTCCAACGTGGGGGCGATCGTGCAGGTGGGACCGACCGAACCGGTGAGGGCCTCGACGGTCTTCAGGCCGTGGCCGGTGACAAGGGCCACCACCCGCTCGTCAGATCGGACCACGCCGGCCGCAGCCAGTTTGGCCAGGGTGGCGATGGTCACACCTCCCGCCGTCTCAGCGAAGATCCCTTCCGTCCGGGCCAGCAGCCTGATGCCCTCGAGGACCTCGTCGTCGGTGACCGAGGCACAGGACCCACCCGACGAGCGGATGGCATCCAGTGCGTACCAGCCGTCGGCCGGGTTGCCGATGGCCAGGGACTTAGCGATGGTGTTGGGCTTCACCGGCCGGATGGCATCGGTCCCCTCGGCGAACGCCGTGGCCACCGGCGAACAGCCGGCCGCCTGAGCCCCGGAGATCCGTACGTGGGGTGCTTCGTCGAGCAGGCCCACCTTCCACAGCTCTTCGAATCCCTTGGCCACCTTGGTCAACTGGCTCCCCGAGCCGATCGGGACCACCACGTGGTCAGGCACCTGCCATCCCAGCTGTTCGGCCACCTCGAAGGCCAGGGTCTTCGAGCCCTCGGCGTAGTAGGTGCGCACATTGACGTTGACGAACGCCCACGTCGGCTGCTCGCTGGTCAGCTCGGCGCAGAGCCGGTTGACGTCGTCATAGCTCCCCTCGACGGCGATCACGGTGCCGCCGTAGACCGTCGTCATGGTCACCTTGGCCGTCTCGAGATCGTGCGGGATCAGCACTACCGACTCCATGCCGGCCCGGGCTGCGTGGGCGGCCACGGAGTTGGCCAGATTTCCCGTAGAAGCACAGGCGGCGATCTTGAATCCCAGCTGGCGGGCCTTGGTCAGGGCCACCGACACCACCCGGTCCTTGAACGAGCCCGTGGGGTTGGCCGTGTCGTCCTTGATCCACAGTTCACCGAGGCCGAGTTCGGCGGCCAGCCGATCGGCCCGGACGAGTGGGGTGAATCCCGCCCCTAGGTCGACCGGTGCCGGGTCGTGCACGGGAAGGAGATCGGCATAGCGCCAGATGGACCGGGGTCCGGCCGCCACGCGCTCCCGGGTCATGGTGGCGGCCACGCCCTCGTAGTCATAGGTCACCTCGAGTGGCCCGAAGCAGTAGTCACAGACGTGCAACGCCTCGGCGGGAAAGCCGCGTCCACACTCACGGCAACGAAGCCCAGAAACGAAGTCCACAGCAGTCTCCTCATCGCTCGGGCATTGGCACCTGGTACGAGATCCGGCGGCCACAGCCGTTGGGTGTCTCGCTCTGGTTGCCGCGGCGTCGCTGGGCCCGGTCCCTCAGCCGCTCTGGATGATGGGCTCTATTTTGGCCGAATTGCAGGGCGCCGTCAATGCGGCCACTGCGGCTGCCGTGCCGTGGACCGGCCCCGATCTAGTTCCGAGCCCGCTTTCCCACGGCCGGTCCCTGTGAGCGATGATGGCACCATGGCCATCGCGTCCCCATCCGAAGAGGACGCCGGCCGTGCTCCCTCCCGACCGACCGGCGCATCGGCGCTGGCCGACCTCAAAGGGGACCGGACCATCGCCGTGTGCATACCGGCCCGCAATGAGGCCGCCACCGTGGGCCCGATCGTCGACTCCATCGTTTCGACCCTGACCGGCCGGTCCGGCGGGGTGTCCCTGGTCGACGATGTAGTGGTGGTCGACGACGGCTCCGACGACGGGACCGCCGACCTGGCCCGGAGGGCCGGGGCCCGGGTGATCCGTTCCGAGGTCCCGACGGGAGGGAAGGGCCAGGCCATGGGGTCGGCCCTCATCGCCACCGATGCGGACCTGATCGCCTTCGTGGACGCCGACATCACCAACTTCGGCTCCCATTTCGTCACCGGTCTCCTCGAACCCCTCCTGACCGACGACTCCGTGGCCCTGGTCAAGGGGTACTACCGGCGACCCCTGCACGGCTCAGCAGATGGGGGCGGGCGGGTCACCGAGCTCATGGCCCGACCGGTGATCGACCTCCTCTTCCCCGACCTGGCGGCGATCAGACAGCCCCTGGCCGGCGAGACGGCGGCACCGAGGAGGGTGCTCGAGAAGTGCGGGTTGGCCGACGGCTACGCCGTCGAGCTGGCGCTGCTGATCGACGTGGCCTCCCTCTACGGCGTGGACGCCATCGCCCAGGTGGACCTCGGAATCCGGATCCACCGAAACCGACCGCTCGACGAGCTCCGTCCCCAGGCCACCGACGTGCTGCGGGCGGCCCTAGCCCGGGCCCGCCCGGTCACACCGGACTAGACGACCCACCGGATCCGGCCCAGTGGGTACGGACCCCACGGAGCGGTGACGCTACGACGTTCCTCAGCTCAGGAGGCGGTGGCTGGGCTGGATTCGCAGAGGGTGCGGGCGGGGCCGTGGCCACCGGCCGGATCCTCATCGGCCTCGGGGTGCAGGGTGCTGCCGGCCAGGTCAGGGAGGACCGCCGGCGCCACCAGATCGACCTGATCGGGGTCGATGGCGGCGGTTAGGGACGAGCATGGCGGCGATGGCGCCGATAGCCACCACGGCGGCGCCGGCGTAGACGGCCACGGTCATCCCGTTGACGTAGTCCTGGCCCGAGGCGTAGCTCCCGTGGGAGCTGAAGATGGCTCCGAGAACGGCGATGCCCAGCACGCCGCCCAACTCCCGAAAGGCGGCGTTGGCCCCCGAGGCGACTCCCTCGAGGGCACGGGGAACGGCGCCGAGGACCAGGGAGGCCAGGGGCACGAAAAAGAGGGTCATCCCGATCCCGCAGACCACGAACGGAACGACCAGGTCGGCGTACGGCACTGTCGGTGAGGTCACCGTGGCCAGCCAGGTCAGCCCGATGGCCTGCAGGCCGAGGCCGGTGACCACGAGGGGCTTGCCCCCCCAGCGCTCGGCCAGCTGGCCGACCACCGGGGCCAACAGCATGGGCATGGCCGTCCAGGGCAGGATCCGCACGCCGGCGGCCAGGGGCGAGAGGCCCTGGACCGTCTGGAGGAACTGCACGAGGAAGAAGATGGCGCCGAACATCCCGAAGCTGAAGAGCATGGCCGTCACATTGACGGAGGTGAACCCCCGGTCGCGGAACAGCCGAATATCCAACATGGGATGGTCCGATCGCAGCTCCCAGGCCATGAACGCCGTCAGGGAGACCGACCCGGCGGCGAACGAGGAGAGCACCAGCGTGCTGGTCCATCCATGGCTGTTCCCGTCGACCAGTCCGAGGACGACACCGAACAGGCCCACACTGACGAGGGCTACACCGACCAGGTCGAGACGGGCCCTGGCCCCACGGGACTCGGCCAACTTCCACCAGGCCAACGGGATCAGGACCACACCGACGGGGACGTTCAGCCAGAAGATGTACTGCCAGGACCAACCGCTGGTCACCGCGCCCCCGACGAGAGGTCCGAGGGCCACCGCCGCCCCACCGATCGCCCCCCAGATGCCGAGGGCCACGTTCCGACGCTCGGGTGGCACCGCCGCGCTGAGCAGGGTAAGCGAGAGAGGCATGATCATGGCTCCGCCGGCACCCTGGACGGCCCTGGCCATGACTAGGACGCCGATGTTCGGGGCCAGAGCAGCCACGGCCGACGCCGCCGTGAACACGGCGATGCCCAGCACGAAGATGCGGCGGCGTCCGAAACGCTCACCCACCGCCGCCGCCGACAACAGCAGTACGGCGAAGGTCAGGGTGTAGGCGTTGACCGTCCACTCGAGCCCAGACAGGCCGGCGTGGAGGTGCTCGCGGATGACGGGAAGGGCCGTCGACACCACCAGGTTGTCCAGCGAGGCCATAAAGAGGGCCAGACCGGTGATGACCACCGCCCACACGGCGCGGGATCTCGTCCGTCGGCCGTACTCCTCGGATCCGACCGGTGCGTCGTGGTCCGGCTGGGTGGTAACCGGGACAGCCGGGTCGGTGGGCCCCTCCATGGTCTCGGGCACGACCGAGACCCGCTCGACCCTGGTCACTGTGGGCGGAACGTCCGAACGGCGCCGGAGAACGCCCCACCGACGGCGGGACGTCGCCGTTCGCCACACATTAGGTTGTGATTGCTCACTAGCTATACGGGGCAAAAAAAGCGGAACGGTGAGCGGTTGATTCATGCGGGAACCTCCTGGTTCTCGGCCTGCTCGACCAGCTGATGGTCGGCCAGGGCCTTACTGGCAGCTTTGATGGCGTCGGCTTTGAGGGGCATTTGGCAGATGGTCTCGGCCCAGGAGTCGGGCTCCGAGAGCACGTCGATGGCGGACATCACGTTGATGAGCATCCCCATGGCGAAGAACTCCCGAAGGTCCTCCTCGTCACCGTGGGTCCGTTCGTAGAACACGTCGGCCAGGACGTCGAAGGTGCGACGGCAGCTGCGTGCGATGTCGGGATCGGCCGGGGCGGCGGCGAAGCCGTGCAGCTGGACCTGGAGCATCTCGGGGTCCTGCATCAACTCGAGGTAGGCATCGCCCATGGCGATCTTGGCGTCCTCACCCTCCAGACCCTCACAGGCCTTGGTCAGTTCGTTGATGATCCGGAAGCCGACCAGGTCGTAGGTGGCGACGAACAGGTCCTTTTTGGTCCCGAACAGGCGGAACAGGTAGGGCTGCGAGATGCCGGCCCGGTTGGCGATGGCCTCGGTCGAGGTGCCGGCGTAGCCCGACCGGGCGAACTCGGTGATGGCTGCGGCCAGCACCGCCGTGCGACGCTCCCCTGCGGTCTGTCGGCTCGGAACCATCATGACTACATTGTGATTGGTCACTCACTACCTTGTCAAGGGGGTGCCGGCGCTGTCTCCGGGCCTCTTTGCCTCCGGGGACCCCCTACCGGGTAGCGTCCCTCCATGGCCGACGACCGCATCCCCAGCTGGGGCGAGGGTTCGCTGGCCGACACCGTCCTCGTCTCCAACCGGGGCCCGCTGGCCTTCCATCTCGACGACGGTGTACCGGTGGCCGGCGCATCAGCCGGCGGCCTGGCCGGCTCGATACAGCCCTTGGTGGTAGGGAGCGGTGCCACGTGGGTGGCCGCCTCCATGGGCGAGGCCGATCGGGCCGCATCGGCCGCCGGGCTGATGTCCGAGGAGGGACTCCGCATCGAAATGGTCGAGCCCGAGGCGGAGATCTACAACCTGGCCTACAACGTGGTCTCCAACTCCATGCTGTGGTTCTGCCACCACCACTTGTTCGACGCCGCCCGGCGACCGCGGGCCGATCAGCGGTGGCTGGAGGCGTGGGATGCCTACCGGGAGTTCAACCAGCTGTTCGCGGAGCGGGTGGCCAAGGTGGCACCTGAAGGTGGGCGGGTTCTCGTCCAGGACTACCACCTGGCCCTGATGGGATCGGACCTGGCCCGTCTGCGGCCCGACCTCCGGACCTCTCACTTCACCCACACCCCGTTCGCCGATCCCTCGGTGCTCCGCATGCTGCCCACCGCAGTCGGGGCCGAGCTGATGGAGTCCATGGCCGCCTTCGGAGCCCTGGGGTTCCACACCGGTCGATGGGCCTCGTCATATCGGGCCGACCAGGACATGGTGTTGGCCCGCGAAGCCTCCGCCGACACCAGCGGTCCGACGTTCGTGTCGCCGCTCTCCACCGACCCGGTGAAGTTGGCCCGCTCCGCGGCCGACCCGGAGGTGGCCCGGGCCCTGGCCCGCATCGAGGAGAAGATCGGTGGTTCCGATCGCCAGGTCATCGTGCGGGTGGACCGGATGGAGTTGTCGAAGAACCTGCTCCGCGGGTTCTGGGCCTTCGACGAGCTGTTGGAACTCCAGCCTCACCGCCGGGAACGGGTCGTCTTCGTGGCGCTGGCCTATCCCACCAGGCAAGGACTCCCGGAGTACCTCGCCTACCAGAACGAGGTCGAGTCCACTGTCGAACGCATCAACCATCAGTGGGGAACCTCGGGCTGGACGCCGATCGTGCTCGAGGTCGAAGACGACTACCCGCGGTCGCTGGCCGCCCTCACCCGTTACGACGTACTCCTGGTCAACCCGGTGAGGGACGGGCTCAACCTGGTGGCCAAGGAGGGACCGCTCATCAACACCAGGGACGGCGTCCTCGCCCTGTCCCGGGAGGCGGGCGCCTTCGAGGAGTTGGCCCCCGGCGTCGCTCGAAGTCAATCCTTTCGATGTCTCGGGCACCGCCGTCGTGATGGCCGAGGCCCTCGACATGGATCCCGGACTCCGTGCCGTCCGGTCCGCACGTCTCCGTCAGCTGATCCTCTCCCGTCACCCCGCCCACTGGCTACAGTCCCAGCTGGAAGCGGCCCGCTGACCGTCGGTGTCACAGGATCGTCCGGGCCGGACCAGCGGACCGGGTCCACGGTTCCGTCAGCCGTCGGGCACAGCGGCCGAGCGGGATAGCCAGGCCAGCACCTCGAGCGCCGCGGCCGGCCCGGACACCACGACATCGGCGGCGGCGGCCACCCGGGGTTCACTCTCCTCGTCGACCACGGCGACGGCGACGGTGTCGATCCCACCTCGGGCGGCGAGAGAGCGCAGCGCGTCGAAGGCGGGAAGGTCCCCGAGGTCGTCCCCGAAGTAGCAGGCCGCCGAGGATGACCCCACCAGCCGGCGGACCACGGTGCCCTTGTCCACATCGATAGGGGGCCGGAGCTCGACGGACATGCGACCGGGGTGGGCCCGGAGCCCCGACCGCTCGACCTCGGCGGCAACGGCCGTGGTCGCCCAGACCTCTGCCTGGGGGGCACGGCGCCAATGGACGGTGACGGCCAGACCCTTGGGCTCGACGAGGACCCCGGCGGGTGCATCTCGTTCCAGGCGGGCCACCGCCGACGTTGACCACCTGGTGCCAGCCCAACGCCTCCGGCTCCACTTCGATGCGGCCGTCTCCCCACGACTGCTCCAGGCCGTAGAGGCCCACCAGCCGTAGCCGGTGCTCCCCGGACGCGACCTCGGGCGTAATCAGGTGCTCTTCGAGAAACGACACCGGGCGACCCGATATCACGGCCACATCGCCGAACCGCGCCGCCAGCGTTGCCATGACCTCGGCGGCGCCCGTCAGCGGTCGGGCCTCGTAGGGGTCGCTCACGATGGGCGAGAGCGTGCCGTCGAAGTCGGTGAGGATGGCCGTCGAAGTCGGATGGATCAACAGGGGGGCGAGTGCGTTGCGCACATCCGGTGCCGGATCGTCGCTATCCACCCCGCGGCCCGGTGCCATGCGGCCGGAGATCAGTTGACGGTCGACGTAGTGGAGCTGGCTACCGTCTTGTCGGCCAGGTCGGGGCCCACCACCACCAGCACCTCGGCTGTTCCGATGGAGCTCACCGGGGCCGACGTGGTGTACGGGACGACGGCGCTGGGAGCGAGCTTCAGCGACGCGGCGACGGCCTCGGCCGCCTTTTTCTGGCCAGCCACGTAGTAGACACTCGACTTCGTCACCTGGGTGGAGCCGTTAACCGGGGGCAGGACGTCCCAGCCCGCCGTCTGCAGCTGCGTCGAGATGGCGCCGGCTGCACCGGTGATCCCCGAGGCGTTGGCCACCAGGACCGGTACGTGACTGGGGGGCATGGTGGTCGTGGTGGTGCTCGGATGGGCCGGTGCGGTCGTGGTCGTCACGGACGAGCTGGCAACCGTCCCCGAGTTCGTCGGATGGATGACCCCGAGCACCAGCACCGTGACGACTACGAAGGCCACGAGCACGATGCCCGCCCGGACGGCGGGAAACCCGGCACCTCGCCCGCTCGGACCGACCGGGGGCCGTGATGGTTGCTCGGGGGTGGAGGGCACTGGCTGCCAGCCTGCCAACCGGGGGGTACCAAAGCAAGCGTTTCCCGGCGCTCCGATCCGACCAGCTCGCCGAAAGGCCGTCGATTCTCCGGTCTGCGGGTGCGATCGACCGTAGAATGGCCGTGGCACCGGGTAGGTCCCGGCTCCGGGCCGGTGTGGCGCAGTTGGTAGCGCAGACGACTTGTAATCGTCAGGTCGTGGGTTCGATTCCCACCGCCGGCTCCAAAAACTCCATTTCAGAGCATTGAGCCTCGACGATATATCGGTGTTAGGCTAAAACCCAACAGCTAACCCAACAAGTCGAGGGACACCATGGCCGGCAGCATTCGACAGCGCAGTCCAGGGGTGTGGGAACTGCGCGTCGTACATCGGTCGCGACCGCAGCGGACGGGTGCGTCACAAGTACGCGACGTTCGAGGGGACCAAGCGCGCTGCCGAAGCGCGAGTTGGCCCGTCTGGTCACGCAGCAAGAGGACGAGCCGGCGCGGATTCCGGAGCGGGAAGAACGGACCTGGGGACCGGCCACCACCATCAACGATGCCATCGAGGGCTGGAAGCAGAACGGTTGGCAGGACCTCAGTCCCAACACCGTCCGGGGGTACGAAGGAGTCTGGCGCCGAGACGTTCGCGACTCCATCGGCCGGCGGCGGATCGCCACGCTCTCCCCCTACGACGTCGAGCGCTACTTCCGTGACTTGAAGGAGGGCGGTGCCGGCTACACGACCGTCCGGCTGGCCCGGGCCCTCCTCAACCGGGCATGCCGACTGGCCCGGAAGTGGAGCGGCAACGTGCTTCCCAACCCGGTGGCAGACACCGAGCTGCCCTCGTGGGGTCCGTCCGAGCGGCCTGAGGCGGTCCGCTCGCCGGAACCGGCGGAGGTGCTGGCCCTCCTGGAGGCGGCCCGGGTGGCTGAAGTGCGGGTGGCCGTGCTCATCCGCCTGGTGGCCGCCACCGGCATGCGGAGGGGGGAGGCCTGCGCCGTCCGTTGGAACGATCTCGACACCAAGGCCGGGACCGTCATGATCGACGAGGGCGTGGTGAGCACTCGCGGACGGAGCCGAGGCCCGCCAGCCGAAGACCCGGTCCAGCACACGGAGGGTCGCCCTCGACACAGTGACCCTCTCGGAGCTCGCCGAGCTTCGGCACGAGCAGGATTCGCTGGCTCGGTCCTGCGGCTTGAAGCTGACACCAGATTCCTTCGTGTTCTCCTTCGAGCCTGGCGGTGAGATTCCGCCGCACCCGGACAACATCAGCCACGTCTTCGCCAAAGTGCGGACCAAAGCTGAGGTGGCTCCGGATGTCCACCTCCACTCGCTCCGCCACTTCCATGCCACCCAGATCGACTCGGTGATCTCCGAAGCTCAGAAGCAGGTCCGGCTGGGCTGGTCGACCGTGCAGATGGCCCGTCACTACACCGACGGGGTTGCCGAGGAGGATCGCCGAGCGGCCGACCACATCGGGCGCCTGCTGACAGCCAAGACTCGGAGGCGAACGAAGAAGGCGTCCGCAGCCGGCAGACCCGGTCACCTGGGTCAAGCGGACAGTTGAGGTGGGCGAAGGCCGCTCAGGATCCAGCCCTTCAATGAGTCGTTCGACAGCCCGGCGAGGGATTCGGATACGGCTACCGATGTGGAAACGGGAAGGGGAAAGGTCCCCGCCTTCAACGCCCGGTAGAGCGTAGAGCGGGTCTCGCCGAGCAGTACGGCGGTCTCCTCGACACTGAGCAGCGGTCGGGTGGACTTCGAGAATCTGTCGTTGCGCATGGATGTTCACCGGTCTCGTTGGATGCCAGGCCGTGTGCCGTGGTTGCAGTTCATCGTCCACATCAACGTCACCCCCAACGTCACCCTGGTGCTGAAGCAACGTCACCCTGACTCCGAGGAACGTCACCCTCAACGATTGAATCGCCACCCGCCAACGTCACCCTCCCAGGTGGGAGGCCTGTCTCCTGACCGACTCCGGGTCAAGAGTGCTCGTCCGGGCGGGGAACGGACAGCAGCTCGGTGCCCGTCCGCATCGGCGAGCTACCCCGATGCGGACGGCAAGAGTGCGAGTACGGGAGCCCGAAGGATGGCGTAGGCCTCTTTCGAGAGGGCCTTACGCCAGAAGAAGCATTCGGCTTCGCCGGGACGGGACGATAATTGCCACACACCTGCATCATCGATGCGGACGTCGCCCTCGCCCGTCGCCAGACTCTGATTCGTGAGACTGGAGGAGCCCGCCCGCAGGGCGGCACATCCTCGAGTGCAACTGTGTGGACATGATCCGTGCTGCTTGCGGCGGAGCCGATGTGCCGAGTCACCCAGGCGCCCGTGGCGGGCTCGATGCCCGCCTGGGCGCCTCTCTCGATCCCCGGAAGCGAGATAACTGCTTCGCTCCCGTGGGAGCCCCCGAGGGGTCCGGACCCGGAGCCCCCGGGTCGACTCCACCACGCACCTCGGGGCGGGGCTCCGCTCGGCTCGATGTCGAGGGAGCCGCCCTTGCACCTGGGTTGAGTTCCGGGCCCAACACGAGTCTGGATCGAGCCCAGGGTGACGTCGGCATCAAAGGATGCACAGGTGTGGACATGAATGATCCCCTCCGGCGGAGCCGATCTGCGTAGTCACCCACGCGCCCGTGGCGGGCTCGATACCCGCCTGGGCGCCTCTCTCGAACCCTGGAAGGATGTGAGCTGCCAGATCTACCGTGAGTGGGACACGGCAGGGCGCGTGCCCACGTACGGTTTCCCGCCGAATCGGGTTGGGATACAGCCGGCTCAGAGGACGGTCAGATGGCCTGTGCCGCCCCCTCAGTTCTCATTCTCGGCCCGGGGGGCCGGATCTCCAGGTGCGCCGACCGTGGCGAATCGGAGGCTGGCTCTGATGTCCTCGGCCAGGGTCGGACCTTGGACCGGAAGGTCTGGTCGGTCGTTTTCCCAGCAGCTTTGGTCCAGACGGCCAGTGACGACCACCCTGGCCCTTGGTGAGACTCGGTGCGACGCTCTCGGCCAGGTGACGCCAGCACACGACGTCGAAAGGGAGACCGACTCGACCCGTCCTGCTGTGCCTCGGAACGTTGACCTTGACGGCCGGGGACGGAGTGACACCGACAGGGCGCTGACCTGGGAGGGTGACGTTGACGCCACACCCTCGTGCCCGAGGGTGACGTTGGCGCAGAAGGCAAGATAACCAAGGGTGACGATGCCAGCAGCCAGGGTGCGTTCGCCTGATACCCCTCGTGAGCGAGGGTGACGTTGGAGGGACGACCGATTGGTACCGATATTCGGCACCGGCCACCGGTTGTATGTCGAGCTAACTACTACAGAGAGTAGGAAGTCTGGATACGATGGGCCCGTGCTTTCGAACTCTGATTCAAGCAGACCTGATGCCGCCGGCCCCACCTTGGTGGCCCAGTTCGCAGTCGACGGCATGCACTGTGGATCCTGCGTGGCGCTCATCGAAGAGACCTTGGGGGAGCAGGCTGGAGTGACCAGCGCATCGGTCGATCTCGACTCGGCCCGGGCCGTGGTCGAATACGACCGGGCCCAGCTCGGCGTGGACCAGATCCGGGCCATCATCGCTGAGGTCGGGTACTCGATAGCGCCGGAGGGCTAGCTGTAGCCGCACCCTTGCCCGTCACTGATCTTGGAGGCCTAGTGTCGAAGCAGCTATCACCTGACTTGACTGAGTCATACGGGGCTGAGCCCGCACGATCCCTCGATCTGATGTGGCGGTGGTCAGTGGCGACTTGATCGTCAGTCGCCGGACCAGCACCCGAGGATCACGTCGGCCACCGCAATCGCCACATTGCCAGAACTGGTGGGCGGAAAGCCGAACTCAGGGGGCAGGTTGGCTACATCGACCAGTAGAACTTTCCAGTCTTTGCGGACGACCATGGAACCGTTGGTGGTCTGGAATGCGCCCTGGCCGAGATTCTGTATGGCGCGAGTGTCGCCCATCTGAACTCCAAGGGTTCGGAAGTACGTCTTGGTCTGTGCCCAGCTGGACAGTTCCTTCACCGATAGCTCCATCGAGCCCGATGGGTAGCCGTACTGGCAGGAGTAGAGGTGGTCGGCCCACGTGGGTGGAGAAACCGTTGCCTTCTCCCCGACTGCTGAATCGATCTCCTGGATAGCTTCGTTCCGACAGATCATGGTGGCGATGGGTGATGGGGTGGAGCCGGCAGGCTTCGGGGTCTCGGCCGTGAGAACGGCGCCTCCGCCCCCGCCTCCACATCCGGCCGCCAAAAGAGCGACGACGACGATCGCCACCATCATCTGCACTGCAGGCGTGCGGCGACACGCTCCACGCCCGACGACTCGAATCAAAGGCACCGTCGATCTTCGGGCTCGGGAGTGCCTCAGGTCATGAGCAGCAGCATGAACCCCATGGCCACGCACATCACGACGTGGCTCACATCCACGAGCCACGGAGTGGCCACGACCTCCTCGACCCGCAGCGCCGACGCGATGCCCCGCCGCCGGAGCTGCCCTCCAGGCCGGATCGCGCCGTACTGGCAAGCGCCCAGGCCGGGGCGTGGCTTCCGAAGTGTGAGGCCCCTTGTTCGGCGAGGCCAGGGTGAAGATGGCCGAGGCGAAGAGGATGAAGGCCACCAGAAAGGCGAGCCCCGGATCGAGCTTCGGCCCGGTCCGCGACGCCGACATCGACATCGCCCCCGACGGACGCCCCCATCGGGAACCAGTACATCAGGAGCATGGCGAAGTTCATGACGGCATGGATCAGGGCGTGGGGCAGATGGAGCCCGTAGGTGCGCACCGATTGGATGCTCTCGACCAGGAACCAGACCAGAAGTACGCCGAAGATGATCTCCCAGACTGCGCTTCGACCGAAGGCCCACTGACCCACGAACATGCCGGCCATGGCCACTCCCATGAAGATGTGGGAGATCTCGACGTCACGCCGGCCGGCGTCGATGTCGTCGGCACCGAGAGAACCAAAAGGGTGAAGCAGTAGGCGGCGACGGCGAGCATCAGCACGCCGAAGAGGTAGTACAGCCACGAAGGGGTCGACATGGCCATGGCGGGTCAGCCCTCTCTTCCTTCGACCGACGCGGGCTGGCATTGAGTCCGCCCCGGCCGCTGGTGGCGAGGTCGTCAACGGCCAGTAGATCAGGGCCAGGAGGATGACCAGCAGCCGGAGTTGGGGTCGGTGGCGCCGCCGGCCAGGATTCCTCCGAAGTCCTGGACGGCACCCAGATGAGGGCGAAGGCCACAATGGCCAGCACCACCGTCATCTGGGCGACTTGCGGTGGGGCGAACACCCCGGCCGCCACGACGATGCAGACGACGGCCAGCAAGACCGCCATGGTGGTGCCGTGGTGGAGGAACAGGGACTCAGACGACTGGTCGATGTGGGCGAGCCAGCCGGGCTGTCCACTGTTCAGACCGGCCACCAGATCGTGCAGCGCCTGAGGCGAGCGGCCCGACCCGACCAACGACAGGACGGCCAAGAGCCCCCAGACCACGGCCCAGATGACCTTGGCCCCCGTCACCCCGACCGTGCGGGCGGCCACGAAGGGCGGTGTCCGAGCCCTCGCTCGGCCACAGGAGCACGGCCAGGAGGGCGTAGAAGAGCACCCCGCCCGGTCCGCCACCGAAGGGGGTGGCACCCCCCAGGAAGATCGCACCGGCACCCTCGCCGAACCACCACACCCCGAGGGACCAGACGATGGAAAGGACCAGGGCCGGCTTGCAGGTCCGCTGGTAGACGATCCCGAAGGCGATCAGGAACTGGACCGAGGCGAAGATGGCGTTGGTCAGGATGGGCTGGTGGTAGACGTTCGAGGCGTTCCAGGTGATGGAGTGGGCGACGATGCCCGGGTTCCCGGCCGCCAACCCGTTGAGCATGCCGCTGAACCCGTTCGACCCACGGGTGAACATGAAGGGCTGGAGCTGGAGGACGGCGTCCAGCAGCCAGACGGTGGCCAAAACAGTCGGAAGGTCCGTTGCAGGTCCCGTGGTGGTCGATTGACCCGAAGGTCGGAGGGAACGGGGGCGGTCGTCGGACTGGGAGGCGTCTCCTCCTTTACCTCGGCGATCGTCATACCTCACCACCTCACTTTCGGTCCCTATCTACTACTCGGCGTAGTATTTCCCCAATGACTACTATGCGTAGTAGATCTGCACAACCGACAACGAGCATCGTCATGGAGGTTTTCGTTGACGAGGACCTCGGCGGATTTCGTGGACACCGGAGTGGGCGACGGCGCTCGAGCTATTGGAGCCGGGCGCGATCTACCCGACCAGGACCCTGCGGTTCAGGCCGACAGCTCCACATCGAGTTGCGGGGCGTAGCGGGCGCCCTTGCGCTCTTCGAGCCGGAGCCACTGCATGAGGACAGGGATCAGGGCGACCATGGTGAACAGCTCGGCGCCGAACCACAGGATCACCGCCCCCGAGTGGGTGCCGGCCAAGGAGTACATCGAAGCGGCGGGCCGGCCGTTGTTCATGAGGGCGAGGGCGAGGAACGACTCCACCGGAATCCCGATGAGCAGATTGGTCATCCTGGCGCCGTGGCTCATCTGCCAATGCGGGATCGGATCGACCCCGACGATCGGCCACCAGAACAGCATTGAAGCCACGAGGAAGCCGACGTTGATGGCATCCATGGCCCACATATGGAGCATGGCGAAATTGAGGACGAAAGTGAGGAAGAAGGCGAACATCGAGAAGTAGTAGAGGAACCACACGAGGACCGGATGGGTCAGGTTCTGGAACGGTCTCGAGTTGACGGCGCGGTGGAGTCGCTTCGTCGCGCTCGGACTCGAGGTCCGTAGGGCCAACGTCAACGGAGCTCCCATGGCGAGGAGGGGAGGGGCGATGACCATCAACAGGAGGTGCTGGACCACATGGGCCTGGAAATAGCTCATGGTGAACGCCGCCACCGGCGACTGGAGTGCGACATCGATGGCGACCAGACCGGCGATGAACGAAAGTGTCCGCTTCCTGCTCCAACGGCTTCCCTGGATGGACAGCATCCACTGGGCCCTCACGTACCAGGCTCCGGTCGTGATGACCGCCAACAGCACGAGGAGGGCGAACGGGGTGAACTCCCACTGACTCAAGGCATTGTGGGCATCGAACGGAACCCGCCCCATCCCTGATCCTCCGGGCATCTCCGGCACGATCAGTCCAGACCCATGATGACAACGGGCACGATCACCAGCACAACAGCCGCCACGCCGGCCGTTACCGCCACCACGCTCGATTTCCGGTGGGGATCGATCAACCTCTTGACCCGGTTGGTCACCGACCCCGACGAGGCTCCGAAGGCGCATGTGGGCACCGACGAGGGGTGGACCATCCGGATGAGTGCCGACGCCAACACCCGTGGGGAATGGAACCGGGTGGCGTAGTCGTCGGCAGCCATCTCCAGGAGTGCCCGCACCGCCCGCGGCGCCCGCGAGACGTACGGCATCCAATTCGAGCATCTCGATCATCGACGCGAAAGGAAGGAGGATCAGGTGATGGCGCTCCTGGACGTGACCACGCTCATGCTCGACCACCGCGGCCAGTTCCCGGCTATCCAGGAGATCGAGGGCCCCCGCACTCACCACGATCCGCGAGCGGCGGCCGGGCAGGCAGTAGGCGGTCGCCCTCGAGTCACTCAGGAGGACCGCCCCAGGGGCCTGATCGGAGCGTGTCGACACCAGATCCAACAGGATCCGGTGTCGACGCCGACTGGCGATGGTCCGGGATGCGGTGATGACCACGCCCGCCACCAGAATGGCAACCACGTTGGCCGACAGCGTCAGGCCGATGGCCTCGTAGATGCCCTTGATGGGGAGCGGGTGCCCCGCGGATGAGCCGTGAAGAAGCTCCCCAAGGCCGGAAAGCAAGCCGGTATGGAGGGGTTCGACAGCCAGGGCCACACCCGCCCCCACCGCGGCCAACGCGCCGGTGACCCCGATGGCCTGCCACAGTGCGATGGCGGCACGCGGCGCCTTGTGCGGCCATGACGCCCGCTCCAGCCATACCCCGGCCGGGCCGAACATCAATACGGAGAGGACGGACAGTCCGATGAAGGTGGTCATCGTGACCCGTCCTCATGTGCGTCCGATTCGTGCTCGTTGAGAATCTGACGAAGCAATTCGGCCTCTTCAGGGCTCACCGATTCGGCGAAGTGCACGAGGACGGCGTCCGGGTCGGGCGCCGAGCCCAGCGCCTCCCTCATCAGCGTGGCGGCGTAGGCCTCACGACTGGCGGTCGCCACGTAGTGGTGAGCCCGGCCTCCTCGGATCCTGCGCACCATTCCCTTGTGTTCGAGGCGATCGAGAATGGTGAGAACGGTCGTGTAGGCGTGATCGGGGAAGTGCTCGGCCACTTGGCGGACGGTCATCTCGGTGCCCATATCGGTCCACAGCACGCCGATGACCTGCTGTTCAAGCTCACCCAGTCGAACCACGGACAACTCCCATTGGAATGCTCACTCACTACGTTCTGTAGTAGTGATCCTGGTCGACCGGGTCCCGCCGGTCAAGGAGCAAGGCCCCGCCCTGCCGGTGGCGAGCGACCACCCTTCGACACCCATCCACGGTCAGACTCCGCACTAGGTCTTGGCGAGCTGGCTCGGTCGGACCTGGTCCGAATCACGGTGGGCTCTGCTTGCCGGCCCTGGTGGCAGGAGTTCAGGCGGTCAGTTGCAAGTCATTGGACCCGTCCTCAGCCGACTGCCCCGGAACGTCCCTGAGCACCGGATCGGCGAAGTGGCGGAGGCGTGCGCTGTTCCAGACCACGAAGACCGAGGAGAGGGTCATCGCGGCCGCCGCGATGAGCGGGTTGAGGAGGCCGCAGGCGGCCAAGCGGGATGGCGGCCACGTTGTACCCGAACGCCCAGGCAGGTTGCCCCTGATCGTGTCCAAGGTCCGACGGGCCAGGCTGATCGCGGTGGCCACGACCCGCAGGTCGTCGCGGAGGAAGATCAGGTCGGCGGCATAGAGGGCAACGTCCGTACCCGAGCCGAGAGCAAGCCCGAGGTCGGCGGCGACCAGGGCCGGGCCGTCGTTCACGCCGTCACCGACCATCGCCACCGAGTGGCCATCGGCCCGCAGCCGCCGGACGATCGCACCTTCTCGGCGGGCAGGGCCCCGGCTATAACCTCGGTGATCCCGATCGCACGGCGACCGAGCCCGGCGGTGGCCTCGTTGTCCCCGGTCAGCAGGATGCAGCGCAGCCCGAGCGCACGGAGCTCCTCGACCGCGTGCGGCCGCAGTCGGTCGGACCAGTGTCCGCGACCGCGATCGCGCCGATCACCGCGCCGTCACGAACTGACCAGCACCGCGGTCCGGCCAGACTCCTCCCACTCCGGTACAGCGCTGGCTAAGGATGTCGGGCACGCCCGATGAGTCCACTCCCAGGAGCGTCGAGCCGTCCCGATGGCGACCGAGTTGCCCGTCGACAACCCCCCGAGCGCCCAGACCGGGAAACGCCATGAACTCATCCACCACAGGCAGAACACCGAACTCTTCCAGCGCAAACTCAGTGATGGCGCGAGCGACAAGATGCTCGGAGGCCTGCTCGAGCGCCCCGGCGGTGCGCAGCAGTTCGGACCGGGTCGATTCCGGGAGCGGAGCTCAGTGCGGCCACGGCCATATTCCCTTGGGTGACGGTGCCGGTCTTGTCGAGGACGACAGTGTCGACCTGTCGCGAGCCTCAAGGGCCTGGTAGCCCTTGAAGAAGATCCCGAGGCCGGCACCACGCCCGGAGGCGACGAGGAGCGCGGTAGGCGTGGCCAGTCCGAGAGCGCACGGACAGGCGATGATGAGGACAGAGAGCGCCGCGCTGAACGCCTCCTGCTTCGAGCCGCCGGCCAGCAGCCATACCGCCAGCGTGAGTGCCGAGACGAGTCAGCACGGCAGGAACGAAGATAGCCGGCGATCCGGTCGGCCAGGCGCTGTACGGCAGCCTTTTCGTTCTGGGCGTCCTCCACCAGCCGCAGCATGTGGGCGAGTTGAGTGTCCGCACCCACGTTGGTGGCCTGGACGATCAGGCGCCCGCCCACGGCCACGGTCCCCCCGATGACCTTGTCTCCGATGACGACATCGAGGGGCAACGACTCTCCGGTCATCACGCTGCGATCGATGCCGGCCGCTCCATCGATCACCTCACCATCGGTGGCCACCGTCTCGCCGGGTCGGACCACGAACCGGTCACCCACGCCAAGTGTGCCGATCGGCACACGGCGTCTCGGTCCCGGACTCGTCGATCACGGCGACATCCTTGGCTCCCACCTCGGCCAATGATCTCAGGGCGTTGCCGGTCCGGCGCCTCGACCACGCCTCGAAGTACCGTCCGGCCAGGAGAAACGTGGTAACTCCGGCGGCCACATCGAGGTAGATGGCACCTCCGGCATGGCGGACAGATCACACCAGACCGCTGGTTCCTCCGACCTGGAGGTGTCCAGCCAGAACATTGCGTACAGCGACCAGCCGGTGGCGGCCAAGATGCCCAGCGACACCAGGGTGTCCATGGTCGACGTCCCGTGGCGGGCAGCCGGAACGCAGCCCGGTAGAAGGGCCAGGCCGCCCAGGTCAGCACCGGTGCGGCCAGAACGACCAGCAGCCACTGCCAGTAGGGGAATCGGGTGACCGGTATCAGGGAGAAGATGAGTGACAGGTCGCAGAGGGGCATGAACAGGAGGGCCGAGACGAGGAGCCGACGCCCCAAGAAATGGACCCTTTGGTCATCCTCATCCGACCCATCGGCCACCCCTCCGTCGCCAAGGATCTCGGCCGAGTACCCGGCACTCTCTACAGCGTCGACCAGGGTGTCGGCCGTTGTCGACATGGGTAGGAAGACCCGAGCCCGCTCAGTTGCGTAGTTGACCGTTGCTTCGACGCCGTCGAGAGCATTGAGCCGACGTTGGATAAGGGCGGCGCAGGCTCCGCAGGTCATCCCAGCGATCGACAGTGACACCTCAGTGGTCTCAGTGCTCGAGGCTGACCTGACTTCGGGAAAGGTCGTGATGGCAGTATCCGATTCCTCCGGCAGCTCAGTCCGATCATCCATCGCTCGGCTGGAACTGGTGGGCGCTGGCCACATACTACGGAGCGTCGGAGATCGTCGCTGAGATCCGTTCGCCGTGCTCCTCGGTGTGGCACCCCGCTGAGGCCAAACTGCATCCGGCGAGCACTCGACTAGCCAGCACAGATAATTTTGGCTCCAGCAAATTCCTTGTTGGTTCCGTTTCGAACCCAAAGTCGGGGCCGCGGGACCCGACAACCATCTGAATCGTCAGGGTCGCTGTTGGGTCCGGCTTCCAAGCCCTCAGCCGACCCCGACCCGCGAAATTTCCATCGTCAGGTCGGCTGAAAACACCGTTTCAACCCAACTTTTGCCCAACAAATAGGTCTCAGCGTGTCACGGATCGGATCAACTAGTTTCAGAGCTCGATCGGGTCACCGGCTCTGAACAGGTGAAACAAGACGATCTGGGACGAGACGCGACGTGGCGAAAATCGATAGAGGCCTCTTGTAATCGTCAGGTCGTGGGTTCGATTCCCACCGCCGGCTCCAATGTGATGTCGCTAGATATCGGAGAGGCAGGTTCAACTGCTGTGCGATTTGTTCGGCACCCGAGGAGCGCAGTCGACCTCAGAAGAGCAACGAAGGCAGATCCGACACGCTCGATGCAATCGAGGCTGCCCGTGCTGCTCTCAGGGGCCGAGCCTCCGGCGCTGGCAAGACGAAGGACGGTCCGATCGAGGCGATCCGCGTCTTGGTGGTGGCCAAGCGCTCGGCCCGTCAAGCCCGAGCAAAGGCCATCGTCCAGATGCGTCATCTCGGATTTACCGCGCCTGAGCAGCTCCACTGCCGCCTGAAAGGCCTGACGGTGACAGCACTTATCGCCGAGTCGGCCGAGCTCCGGCCCACCCAGTCGTCCGATCCGGTTACCGCCGCCACCAAGGCATAGCTGTCGTCATTGGCCCACCGGATTCGGGCACTCGATGCCGAGCTGGCCATGCTCGACGAGAAGATCGAGTCGCTTCTGGCCGTCACTGCACCGGAGCTCCTGGCCCACTTCGGGGTGGGCCCGGACACGGCGGCTGCTCTGTTGGTGGCCGCCGGCGACAATCCCGAGCGACTCCACTCCGAGGCGGCATGGGCCCACCTCTGCGGGGTCTCACCCATCCCCGCCGAATCGGGAAAGAAGTCATGCGTCTGGCCCACGACCCGGAAACCCGGGCTTATTTCGAGCGGCGGACCAAGGACGGCCGGTCCAAGAAGGACATCATCCGCATCCTAAAACGCTATGTCGCCCGCGAGGTATACCACTACCTGCCTCGCGGCTGAATCCCCGAGCCGAGGGTCTGAATCATCCCTGATTCGTCGTCTCATCTGACTGACTTTCCAGCGACCCGTCGACTCACGGCTCGGGACCACATCTACCCAAGACGCGTGACTTCATCAGAGCATGCCCTCGCCGAGCGAGTGGCTCATCATTGTTCTGTCCGCTGTCTTCACCCCGAAGCCCCTTCAGAGGGCTTGACATTGACAGGAGCGTCGCCGGGTGGGAACCAGTTCGGACCGGGGTGTTCGGCTATTGGGACAGTCGATCGGTCAGTGTGACGAGGACTTCGTCTCCTTCGTCCTTCCCGATCTTTTCCCGAATCTCAGCCTTGATTGGCAGCTTGTGCGTACCGTCACCCAACGCCATGAACGAACTCTGGAAGGCTTCGCCGTCCACCGTTCCTCGCACCTTCACGAGGCCCTTGGTCCCGAAGTAATCGGCCGAGCCTTCCATTATTACGTAGGTCCAGCCGCCCTTGTTGCCGCTCTTCTGCATCGTGGCTCGGAAACTCTTTTGCATGCTCATCATTGTTCACCGGCACCCCAGACCTGTCGACCCACGTGTACCTGATCGGCGGCTCGGCGGCTCGTATTTCATCGATAAGACACATCTGGTGGCGGTAGCAGTCCTGGCCAGGTACAACGGCCGGGCGCTCGATGTCTACCGCTTCGACCTCCGGACGTTCTTCCAGTGGGCTTTCCGATGATGGTCTCGTCGTCCACTCCTCGACCGAGCACCCCGTGCGCTCGGCTGCTGCCCGCGTGAAGATGAGCAGGGCGAAGAATGAGTAGACCCAGAGGTAGTCGGTTGCCACCACGCAGCATCGTCTGGCAGATCCGGATAGACGCCACCGTGGATCATGGCGGCTGCCGTTACGGCGCACTTGCTTTTGTAGCGCTGGTTCTTGCCGAAGAAGCGGTGCTCGGGGAGGAATCGCTCACGGATCTTCTCGAAGTCCATCGGATTAGCGAGGGTGGCACCCGACTCATGAATGGCGTCGGAGGCCAGTTCGGGCAGCTCTTCACCCGGAAACGTGTCGTGGCGAACGTACAGTGCCGCGAGCTCATCTAGGACCGGATCCGTGTCCGGGCCAGCGGCCTGCGGCCAGCGGCCAGGGAGGCGAGGGCGATCTGGATGGCATGACGGCGATTCTCGGGCGCAGGCTGCATCCTTGCCGCCATGCGCTCGACGCTAGATCGACTGGCTTACACCCGCAGATATCGGCATCAGGCCGGCGACCAGGAACAGTGCGTCAACAATCCGGTTTGGTTCACTCCGAACCCCCACCGACGCGTGCGGACGCCCGTTGGCGAGTCTGATCGAGTTGGCTCTGTAGCTCTTTGTTGACGGCCTGGAGGGCCAAGACGGCAGCGATTCCTGCCAGATTGAGGCCGTCGTCGAGGAGCCGCCCGATCTGTCGGAGGCGGACAAGATCGTCGTCGCTGTAGCGACGGGTGCCACCTTGGCTGCGGGCCGGACTGATCAGGCCCCGAGTCTCGTAGAGCCGGAGATTCTGGGGAGCGCTGCCCACCAACTCGGCTGCGACGGAGATTCCGTACAGGCCCCGGGTCCCAGCAGGACGCTCCTCGGACCCCCGCGATCGCCTCTGCGGAAATTCGGCAAAACCACTTGCATCGGACATGGTTGCCAGGATATAACAAATTTGTAGCAATCACCATAGATCCGGGGCGTGGAAAGGACGCCTCCGGCCGAAACAAGGAGGGCGCATCATGCTTGTTCGTTCCGATCCATTCCGTCAGTTCGACCGGTTGACCGAGCAAGTGTTCGGAACCGTTGCCCGTCCCGCAGCCATGCCCATGGATGCCTGGCGTGACGGTAACGAGTTCGTCGTCGAGTTCGACCTGCCGGGAATCGACCCGGCCAGCATCGATCTCGATGTGGAGCGAAATGTTCTGACCGTCCGGGCCGAGCGTCGGACCGCAACCGGGCCAGAAGTCGAGTTGGTGGCATCGGAGCGTCCCCGAGGCGTGTTCAGCCGACAAGTCATTCTTGGCGACGCGCTCGACACCGGTGGAATCACCGCTGCCTACAACAGCGGCGTACTCCGGCTCACAATCCCGGTGGCGGAGCGGGCCAAGCCCCGCAAGATCACGGTCACCACCGAGGAGCAAACCGCCGTGTCGCCCGCCGGGGACTCCCAGGTGATCTCAGCCACCGCTGAGGATCGCCAGCCAGTCTCTGTGTGACCCGTCATGGTCACGCAGAGGTGCGATGTGGCAACACGAGACGAGTTCCTTGCCGTAATGCTGGCCGATCCAGAGCTGCTCGACTTGGCCTTCGTCGAGGTGATCGCCTCATGGGAGGCTGAGCCGCCGCGGCCGCCGAATCGTACGCTGGTGGCCACTTCGGAGAAGCGAAATCCACGGTCGAAGGCGTGGCAGAGGGACCATGACCGCCAGTGTTGGCATGCATGGTTCCGGGCCACTTCCCGACCCAGAGTAGCCCGGTCGCCTCCGGAGCAATCAATGGTGGGTCGCTTCTGAGGAGTCATCGGCCCGAAGGCCCGGTCCCAACAAGCACCAATTGAACCGTCAGAGGAGGTGGTGACTTCCCAAACAAGCAGACTCTGATTTACGAATGCAGGCTCGGCGGAGCCGATGACAACGTGGACGATCCGCACGATTGGCGCCAGCAGAGGCACCACACAACCTTGGGGTGACTACCCATAGCCACGGTCAACGGCATAGTCGCCGAGAGCGGAACGATCAGGAGGCACCGCCCGGCTTTACCAAGAGCCGGGCGGTGCCCGCTCCACGAGAACGATGTAGGGACGACTAGATGAGTTCGGTCATCGGTGAACAGGTGAAAGTATCCCGAGGCGACAGCAGAACCTGGACGGGGCCCATCCATCCGGCCATCTGGGGCGGGGTACTGGGCAATCTGCTTCGGCTTATTGGGACACCATTCCGGTTAATCGGCTGCGGCGGGAGCCAGGAGTGGGAAGAACACGGCGCGGGCACTGCGCAGCACCGTCATGATCTGCTCTGGCGGAATGTCCGCCTGCGGATCTTCTGGCAACCCGTCGAGCTTGATGTTGTTCTGCGCTGCGTACCCTCGTAGGCCATCCACCAGGGTCTTGCCCAACACCGAGACTGCCTGTCCGAGTGCCAGCGCATCCTCGGTGAACTTGGGAACCGGCCGGGCTTCGGGCACGGGCCAACTCTCCGGGTCCCTTGGACCGGGCGACAGCATCTCGCCCCGTGAAGGGGTCACCCAGGTCCCCACTGCTCCCGCAAGGTGGCGACCAGCGAGGTATGCCGATGCTCCTCGTTGAACACTTCGCCCTTCGCGACCCACGTAGAGATGACGATGGCAGGGACCCGATAGTCGGAACGGTCGAAGGTGCAGTCACACTCGCCCACCGAAGCAGACGGGTCGGGCGGGGGAACTGGCCCCGGAGGTAAGTGGTCGTAGGTGCCGCCGGGTTCGTCCCAGCGGATGAGCACGGTGGCGTTCCAGACGTTGGCACCGGTTGAGGACTGCATCCCCCGAATGGGCGTCGTAGATCCGGGACAAAACGCCTCGCCCCCGAGGATTGTACGGCGGCGGGTCGATCCCCTTGATCTCCAGGCCATGCCCCATGGCCCGTCCGGCGGCAGGGTAGTAATCACCGTGACCTACGATCAGACACGCTTCGATGAAGGAGAAATCGGCCAGTTCGCTGTTGGCGGCATCCTTCTCGAACTGTGCGAACGGATCGAAGTTGGTGGCCAGGCGCTCTTTCCGCCGGGGGTAGTGGATGATGGCTGTGGCCGAGAACTGCATGGGTTCGGCGACGTAGACCTTCCGTGCCTCTCCATGGTCCTCCAGCCGGTTGACGATGGTCTCGGCGTCGTTGTTCATCAGCCACTTGGTGGCCGGAGCATTGACCGTCATCCCCGATGAGGTCGCGGCGGTCCAGAAAGACCGGTTCATGAAGGTCTGGGAGGGCACTTCGCAGAGCCAGTGGTCGAAGACCCCGAAGGAACGGGCCAGCCCATTGAGCACGGGCACCTGCTCGGGGGTGAACCCGGTCATGATCTGGCTGTACTCCTCGTAGGTCGGTTGACGGCCCATCTCTGCGGAGAACGTGCTGATGTAGTCGGCGACGTACCCGTCCATGGTCGGCGCCTGCTGGGCATTCACATCGAATAGTGCGGTCGAATCTGTCGACGGCCAATAGCGGGGAACTACCCGGAGCCTCGGGCTGCTCCAACACTCAGGTCCGGTGTTGGGACCGCCTTCGAGCCCAACATCGGCCGACCCCCACCCCTTAAATTCGATCGTCCCGTCTGCTGAGAAAGCCGTGTTCAACCCAACTTTTGGCTAACAATCGAGTCTCAGCGCGTCAGCAGGCGGATCAACGGGTTCCAGAGCTCGATCAGGTCACCCCGTCTGAAGAGGTAACCGAGACGACCCGGGACGAGACGCTACGTAGTGAAAATCGAAAGAGGCCTCATGTATTCGTCAGGGTGGCTTCGATTCCCACCGCCGGCTCAAAAACAGGAATGAGAATCGCAGCCGACCGGCCGAACAACCCCAATCATTCCGGACCTGGGGAGCCGACGTCGGGATAAACATCGATCTGGGTGGCCTTGAGCGAGGCCCATACCGTGATGCCTTCGGTGAGTCCCAGGGTCGACAGAGATACGGTGGTGATCTCGGCGGCTACCCGGACAGGTTCACCGAGGAAAACCCGGGCCCTGTCACCCAACAGGTGCACCTCGGCCACTCGGGTGGACCAGGTGTTGCGCGGACTGCCCGCCGGTCGGTCGAGGTAGAGCGCTACGTCCCGGGGGGCGATCACCGCAAGTACGTCACCCGCCAACGAGCTGGCCGTATGGAGGACAGCCCCTCCGTCCAGGACGAGTTCGGAGCCGCTGGCCATCCCCCTCAGGAGATTCAAACCCGCCAATTGGGCGACATAGCTGGTGCGGGGCCGTGCGTTGACTGCCGCGAACGTTCCCGACTGGACCACCGCTCCGTCTTCGACGATCACCAAACGGTCGGCGATGGCCGCGGCATCCAGCGCATCGTGGGTTACCAGAACGCACGATCCACCGAATCCCTGGAGGTGTCCGCGCAGTTCATGACGCACCGATCCCCGCTGGCCGATGTCCAGGGCAGCCAACGGCTCGTCGAGGAGGAGGAGGCGCGGGTCCATCGCCAGCGCCCGAGCCAGGGCCACCCGCTGGGCCTGGCCACCGGAGAGCCGCGCCGGTTTCGCCGATGCCTGCTGGGCCACCCCCATGCGCTCGAGCCACTCGAGTGCCCGACGGGCAGCGTCGGACTTCGTCGCCCCCCGGCTTCGGAGGCCGAACGACACGTTGGCCTGGGCAGTGAGGTGTGGGAAGAGCAAATAGTCCTGGAACACCACCCCGCACGATCGTCGCTCGGGTGGAATGAGGACACCCGCATCGGGGTCGTCGAGCACGGTTCCGTCCAGAATGATTCGGCCCGTGGACAACGGTTGGAGACCAGCCAGGGCACGGAGCAGAGTCGATTTGCCGCTCCCGTTGGGACCGAGCACCGCCACGACCTCACCATCGGCCACCTCCAGCGCCACGTGCTCGGAGAAGCCACCGAGTGTCACCCCCACATCAGCGACCAGGCTCACGGCGCGATGGCCCCCATCCACCGGCCCCGCAGTGCCACCAACACGACCACCGATACCGTCAAGAGGGCCAGCGACAGCGCTACGGCCACCTGCTCGTTGCCTTCGAGAGCCAGATAGATGGCCAGTGGAAGGGTCTGGGTCCGCCCTTGGATGTCGCCGGCGAAGGTGATGGTTGCACCGAACTCACCGAGCGCCCGGGCCCACGTGAGGGCGGCACCGGCGATCAGTGAGGACGAGATGAGGGGAAGGGTGACCCTCCGAAACACCGTCCAACGTCCAGCGCCCAGGCTTGACGCCGCCTCCTCGTACCGCCCATCCATGGAGCGCAGGGCAGCCTCGACGGTAACAATGAGAAAGGGCATGGCCACGAAGGTCTCCGCCAGAACCACCCCGGCGGTGCTGAACGTGAACTGGATGCCGAACCAGTTGAAGAGAGGGCGGCCCAGGACCCCGTCGCGGCCGAAGGCAAGCAAGAGCGCCACACCACCCACCACCGGCGGTAGAACCATGGGGAGGATGGTCAGCGCCCGCACCAGGTTTCGCCCCGGGAATTCCACCCGGGCCAGCACCCATGCCAGGGGCAAACCGAGTACCACGGACAGTCCGGTGGCCCACGCCGAGCAGACGAGGGACAGCCGAAGCGCATCGCTGGCCACCGGTGAGCTCAGGTCCGACACCAGGGATCCCCACGGGGCCTTCGTCAGCAGCCCTACTAGAGGGAGAGCCAAGAAGCCGACGGTGACGGTGGCCACCACCACCACTGCCACCGCCGGCCGTCTTTGCCGTGATGGCATGCCGGCAGTCATTCGATCTCAGCGAGCAGGCAGGAAGCTGGCCTGTCGTAGTACGGACTGACCGGTCGGGCCGAGAACGTAGGCGATCCACGCCTGGGCCAGAGCCCGGTCAGCGGTGCCCTTGACCAGCGCGATGGGGTAGCTGGTGGTGACGTTCTGGCTCGGGGCGATGGGGACACCCACACCCTGGGTGCCTACTGTCTTGGCATTGGTGACGTAGACCACGCCGGCGTCGGCATCCCCGGTGGTGACCTCAGCCAGGGTCGCGTCGACGTTCTGGCCCAGCGACACCTTGGCAACCGGCAGTGTCACGTGAGCTTTGGCCAGAGCCTTTTGGGCGGTCGAACCGCAGGGGGCCGTAGTGACGCATAGTGCCACCACCGACGCCTTGGTCAGGTCGGCGAGTGAGTGGATCCCGAGCGGGTTTCCGGGCTTCACCACGATCTCCAGCCGATTGCGAGCGAAGATCACCGGGGGGCCGCTGATATCTCCGGCCTGTTGCACGGTGGCCATGTCGCCGGGGGAGGCTGAGGCGAAGACGTCGGCTGGTGCCCCCTGTTGGATCTGAGTGGCCAACGCTCCTGATGATCCGAAGTTGAAGGCGACGGTAGCGCCCGGATGGAGAGCGTGAAAGGTCGTCTCCAACTGTCCGAATGCTCCCGTGAGCGACGAAGCCGCCGACACAGTAATGGAGCCGGTAAGTCTGGGGATCGTCGTTGACGTCGTCGTGGGCGAACTCGACGTGCTGCCGCAGGCAGCAGCAGCCAAGGCCGCTCCGAGGAGCAGGGCAAGGACACGGGCATGACGCGCCAAACGGACCTCCGTGGTCACGCCGGCGACACCTCCACCATCACCGAGGTGGACTTGACTACGGCGGTGGCCAGATCTCCCTCCTCCAGTTTGAGGGCATCGGCCGCCTCCCGGGTGAGAAGGGAGACCACCCGGAACCGACCTGCCCGAAGTTCGATGATGGCGGTGAGCTTGTCCCGCTCGACGCGCGTCACCACGCCACTGAACCGGTTGCGGGCCGAGCGCGAGGTCAACTCGTCGGGAATATGGCCGTCGTCCTGCTCTCGGACGAACCGGGCGAGCTCCCTTCCCTCCACCATGCGGTGACCGCCCTCGGAGCGCACCGTCTCGATCCGTCCCTCATCGCACCAACGCCGCACCGTGTCCGCACTGACACCGAGAAGCTCCGCGAGTTGACCGGGGCGGTACTGAGCCATGGGAGGACTCTACAAGACAAACCTCGCAGGCGCAGGATAAATGTTCAATAGGTATTGCACATTCCAGACATTCTTCCAATTCGACGTGCACATACGGATTCGGAAAGGACTTTACGGCGGTCCACCGTCGACATCGCGTTCCCAGGTCCCCGACCTCCCTCCCGACTTGTGCCACAGCGTGAGATCGTCGATGGAGACTGCGGGGTCCATGTCCTGCAGTGCCTGAACCAGCACCAGTGCGGCAGCGGTGCAAGCTGTGAGCGCCTCCATCTCCACGCCCGTCTTGTCGATGATGGCGGCCACGGCAACCACCGCGAACCCGTGGGACATCGGTCGGACGTCGACATCGATGCCGTCGAGCCGGATCGGATGACAAAGTGGGATGAGCACCGCTGTCCGCTTGGCTGCCATCATCCCAGCGAACCTCGCCGAGGCCAGGAGCTCGGACCCCTCGGCAGGGTCGGCGAGCAGCTGGGCCACGTCGGCCACGCTGTGCACCGTGCAGCGCGCCTCGGCGATTCGACGAGTCTCCGCTTTTCCGGTGACGTCCACCATGTGGGCCTTGCCGTGCTCGTCCACGTGCGTGAGCCGGTCGGCCGCACTGGGGATCCGGCCGGTCATCCGCCGGATACCGGGGGAATGACCGAAACCTCATCGGCACCGCTGACCTGGTCATCGAGAGAGGCGGCTGCACCGTTCACCCAGATGCTGCTGGTGGCAATCACTGCGGCGAGATGCTCGCCGAACCGGACCTCGGCGGCAGCCAGCACATCGCCCACGGTCAGGCCGTCCAACTCGACCGAGGTCTCGCCGGCCGCCACGCGGGCAGGACCGAACAATCGCAGGTTGGCCACGACCTCAGCCACCGATCATCGACATGGAACGGGCAGGGCGGAGAAATCCGGGCTCGTCGATCCCGTGACCCGGGCGTTTACCCCAGACGGCCCGGCGCAGCAGAACGGCCAACTGTCTGTCCTCGGCCCCGTGGCGGAGGAGGTGACGGGCGTCGAGCTCGTCGTCGGAGAACAGGCAGTTCCGGATGGCGCCGTCGGCGGTGAGCCGGAGTCGATTGCACGTGCCGCAGAATGGCTGGGTGACACTGGAGATGAGGCCGATACCCCCGGCGCCGTCAGCGAAACGGAACGACTGTGCCGGTGCTGGGCCGGTACCGCCCGGCTCCGCCTCCAGGGGCCACCGAGTATCGATGCACCGGTACACCTCGTCGCCGGGGACCAGTTGGTCACGGTCCCAAGCCCCCTCGGCGTCGAGAGGCATGTACTCGATGAACCGGACCGTCCGGCCGGTGGCCCGCCCAAAAGCGGCGAAGTCGAGGATTTCGTCGTCATTGCGACCCCGGATGAGCACGACGTTGACCTTGACCGGTCCCAGACCAGCGCCCTCAGCCACATCCATGGAGTGCAGGACGGTAGCCAGGTCGCCCCGCCTCCGGATGGTGGCGAACCGGTCGGGGCGGAGCGAGTCACAGCTGATGTTCACCCGATTGAGGCCGGCCTCGGCCAACGCCCCGGCCTGATCGGCCAGGAGCATCCCGTTGGAGGTAAGGGCCAGGTCCTCGAAACCCACAGCCGCCAGCCTCGCCACCAGGTCCGGGATACCCCGTCGCACCAGAGGCTCACCTCCGGTGATCCGGACCGAGGAGACGCCGAGGTCCCTGGCCACCGATGCCGTACGGACGATCTCCTCGAACGTCAGGAGCTCGGACCGGGGCAGGAAGGTCATTCCCTGCTCGGGCATGCAGTAGGTGCACCGAAGGTTGCAACGGTCAGTTACCGAGATGCGCAGATCGTCGTGGACCCGACCGAACGAGTCGACCAGTGGCCCGACCACGGGCATGTCACCTCCTTCGACGGCCTGGGGACCGACGGCACGGCCCGTCCGGAGGGAGATCGCCACCGGCACCACGGTCATGTGGACGCCGCCGGGTACGGCGATCTCAGTTCCGCCATGGCGGCGGGATCGATGAGCATGACCTGCACCCGCGCCCCGGCCCTGACCCCGTCGCCATCCGGGAGTATGGCCAGCCCGTTGGCGTCGGCCATAGCGCTCGAATTGGTGGGATTCCTGGCCGCTCAGCGGGTGAACGCGGAAGACACCGTGCTCGTCAACGGAGGCCACCGACCGTAGGAAGTGGGTCTTCCCGTCCGTTCGCCTGCTCATGTCGGCGTCGGTGGTCGCCGTTACAATTCCGCGGTCCAGTTTCCCATGCCCGCCCATGCGGAGCCCGGCTGGGCGGACGAACAGTTCGAAGCTCACCATGGCCGAGACCGGATTGCCCGGGAGCCCGAACACCGGGATACCTCCGTCGAGGAGCCCGAAGGCGAACGGCTTGGCCGGCCGGATGGCCACCTGCATCCACCTCATGGTGCCCGCGCTCCGCTTCTGGAGAACCAGCTTGACCACATCGAGATCACCCACGCTTACCCCGCCGCTGGTGACGACAACGTCGCATCGGTCCACCGCCCCATCCAGAACATCTCCCAGCGCCTGCTCGTCATCACCGCAGATTCCCAGGTCGACCGGAACCCACCCTTCGCGCCGGATCAGTGCCAAGAGGGTGTGTCGGTTGGCGTCCCGGATCTTCCCCGGAGAGAGGGGCCCGGACCCCGAGACGAGTTCGTCACCGGTCGACAGCACCCCGATCCGCGGTGTGGGGTAGACCAGAACTTTGGTCAGGCCCTGGGAGGCTAGCACGCCGATTCGGGCCGGGTTGAGGAGCGATCCAGGGTCGAGAATGGTATCGCCCACGTCCACGTCTTGACCGCTGTGGCGGACGAAGTCACCAACCTCAACCGTCCGTTCAATCACCACGGTCGCCCCATTGTGCTCGGTCCGTACCTCCTCGAGCATGCACACAGCGTCGGCGCCACTGGGCAGAGGCGCTCCCGTCATGATGCGGGCCGATTGACCGGGTCCGATAGGTACACCGAGTGGTTTCCCGGCCATGATGGTGCCGACGACCTTGAGGCGGACGCCCTGTCCGGTGGTCACGGTGGCGTCAGTATCAGTGGACCGGACGGCGTAGCCGTCCATGGACGAGTTTGCGAACGGGGGAACGGGCTCGGCGGCCAGGACCGTCTCGGCGGCCACGCGTCCCAGAGCGTCGTCCAGGAGGACCCATCCGGGGGTAGACGGGGGGCACGCTTCGAGCACGAAGGCCTGCGCCTCGGTCAACGGGATCATGTTGCGACGTCCTCGATGTCCTGTGTGCACGCACTCCAGTCCGTCCCTCCGGACCAGGTTTCGCGCTTCCAGATCGGGACCGTACGCTTGAGCGTATCGATGCAGTACTCGGCGGCGTCGAAGGCTTCCGCCCGGTGGGGGGTGGCCACCACGACCACCACCGATACCTCCCCAACGGCCAAGAGACCCGACCGGTGGAGCAGGGCCAATCGACCGATGGCCGGCCACCGGTTCCTCGCCGATGCCACTACCTCTCGAAGGCGGGGTACGGCACGGTCGGGGTGCACTTCGTACTCGAGCGAAGTCACCGAATCCCGGCCCGGTGAATGGTCACGCACCGTGCCGCAGAAGCAGACGATGGCGCCGGTGCCCGGGTCCGATACCCAGTTCATGGCCCGTTCGGTGGGCAGAACCCGTTCGGAAACGGCGATCCAGTCCCGCTCCCCCGTCTCCCGTGGTGGTCCGATCATGGTCTCCACATCAACACCGTGGGTTCCTCTCCGCCCTAGTGGGGGTGGCCGCCGGCCAGGAGTTCGAGGGCGTGGGGCAGGACATCGACGACCGAACCGATCGACTCGATCGCACCCGCCTCAGACCCCGGCAGATTGACGATCAGACATGCTCCCACCGTGCCGGCCACACCCCGGGACAATCGTCCAAGGGGACTGGACGCCCTCACCGCCTCGGCCAGCCCGGGAGCCTGACGCTCCACCACGGCCAGGGTCCCCTCGGGGGTTCGGTCGGTCGGGGAGAACCCCGTGCCGCCGGTGGTGACCACCAGCCCGCAGAACCCATCAGACAGGCGGTGAAGTGCGGTGCTGACGTGCTCGGTTCCGTCGCGGACCGTCTCCAGGTCGATGACGTCGAAGCCGTGGTCGGATAGGTACGATCCGAGCGCCGGGCCCGACCGGTCCTGGCGGGTGCCGGCCTGCACCGAATCCGACACCGTGAGCACTTTCGCCTCCAGCACCATGAGTTGACGCTATCCGACCGGCTCGGGAACGGTCGTGGCGTCCTGCGCACTCATACGACGCTCATAGCCACGACGCATCGACCCCACCGCTCCACGGTCCTGCGTAGCACGAGGCCCGAGGACGTGGCCAGCGCCTCGGCAGCATCACTGCCGACATGGGCCCAGGGGAACCACCGGCCCACGTGGTGGTGCGTTTCCCAGCGCTGGAACCTGGTGGAGACACCGGTCTGGCCCGAGTCGATCTCGGCCACCACCAGCCCCGACGGGTGGAGAAGCTGCCGGGCCCGCCGGAGCATCCTGATCGGGTCCCCACCAATCCCGATGTTGCCGTCGGCCAGGAGCACCCGCTTCCAGGTTCCGATTCCGGGCATGGCATCGAACACGTCGCCCTGGAGGGCCGGTGCTCCCCGTTGCTCAGTCATCTCCACCGCCGTGGCCGAGATGTCCACCCCCAGCACCGGGACGCCCCGCGCAGCCAGTGCGGCGGTGAAGCGCCCCGGTCCACACCCGACGTCGATGGTCGGCGCCTGACAGAGTTCCAGAATGGCTTCGTCCCCGTCCCGGTCCTGTTGGGTCGAGTTCATGCCACCAATCCACCGGGCGATGTGCAGCGGACGACGAACTCCTTCGGTATCGGAGATCCAGCTCGGAAGCCCGGCCGAGACGTGCTGATAGATGACATCGGGGTCGACGACCTGTCGGTCACGGGCCCACTCCGATCCTGGAGCGGACCACCGATGCCGGTGCGGGTGGTCCAGAGTCACTGGTGGGTCGGCAAGCATCGGTTCACAGGTGTTCGACACCGTCCACCTCTTCGGATGACGGCCGGCCCGGGAACGACGTCCGGCGGACGAGGAGCAGCCTGATCCCGTAGGCGACCGCACTCACACCGAACAGGGCCGCCGTGATCAGGATCCACCGGTCGAGGAACGGTTCCTGGGTCAACCCCGTGGCGTTGTGGTAGGTGCCCTTGCCCTGTCGGATGATGCCCGGGAGGAACATCAAGAGCAGCAGTCCGCTGGCCATGATCGGGATACGCACGTAGTTGATCGGAGGCACCCGAGGTATCCGGTCCGGCAGGCGGCCGGTCACGGCCCGCCATCCTGCGCCAAGGGATCGGTCGGCCAACGCATAACACGGGAACAGGACGAGATCGTGCAGGAGAATGGCCGCAACGAACCACACCAGGATGGACTGCCACCAGACCCGGGAGTTCCACAGCTGCTTCGGCCCCATGACGCTGATCACGTAACCGACTAGGGCGAACGAGGCCAGAAGCGTCACCAGGTGCAGGGGATGGCCGCCATAGACACGTTTGAACCTTGCGCTCAATGCTTGCATCTCACTCCACGAACTCGATAGAGGACACCCACTTCGTGCAGTGCACTCCGGGCAGAGCGGGAACGATGATCCGGGCCGGGAAGCCATGATCCATCGAAAGGTCCTCGTCGTTGACTTTCAGGGCCAGCAGGGCGTCGGGATCCAAAACCTGATTGGACTGCAGCCAGGCGTGTCCGAAGGCACCGCCTTTATCCAGTGACTGCACGTGGGCCGCACCGGGGCTGGTCACCCCGGTCAGGCGGGCCAGATCAGCCAATCGCACGCCACTCCAGGACTGGGTGGTGGACCAGCCCTCGACACAGGCAATGGGCAGATCGGCAGCATGCTGGTCCATGGCCAGGAGCGATTCCCGGCTCACCAGCACCGATCGGGTGCCGCCGACCAAAGACAACTGCCAGGCCGATCCAGTCGCCGCAGGGTCGATGGCCGCGGCCTGTGCCGTCCGGTTGATCTGAAAGTCGTTCGGCCCGTCCCCGTAAGATCGGCCCCTCGGGAGCAACAGGGCGGCGCTACGGGCCACACCGCCGAGGGTCTGCCCCACCGTCAACACGGCGATCATAAGCGAGCCTCCGCCGACCACGGCAAGAGCCCCCCGTCGGCTGATGGTGGGTGGCAACGGAGAGGTGGCCACAAGCCCATCGGGGTCCATCGGCTCCGGGCGGGTGTCGGCCAGCGGGGTCTTCAGCTCAGAAACGAGTGACCGAGTCCGCAGGCTTCGCACCATGGTGGGCAGCTTCACGGACACATGCACCACGAAGCCGAGGATGAAGATCCAGGCACCGAAGTAGTGGGCGGTATAGAAGCTGAACCCGAAGATGTAGTCGTACTGGATGTTCAAAATGCCCGTGACCATCTCGAACACGATCCCGCCCACGATCATGATCAGCGACAGCCGTTCGAGCGCGTTGGCCACCGACCGCACCGGCGGCCAGGCGAACAGCTTGGGCATGACCGACCACAACTTGGCCAGCACCACGGGCACGAGGACCAGACCGAGCCCGACGTGCATGCCTTCGGTGAGCTGGAACAACCACGCCGGCCGGGTGGGCCACGCGAAGAAGGGCAGGTGCAGGAAGCCGACGTGGGCAGGGAAGGCCTGGTGAAACTGGGGCCCATAGGCGATGTAGTCGAGCAACCCGGTGATGATGACCAAGGGCAACGAGATCAGCAGCAGGAAACCGAGAATCGATGTCAGCCACGGTCCCCTGATCGGGCTTCTCCACACGGCGCCTGTCGGTAGCCCAGGGGGCCGGTGCGCCGCCACCCATCGCCAGAAGGGCTCAGGGAAACCAAACTCGGGTTTGTCGACGTGCGTGTCCGCCCCACCCTCGGGGACGACGACCGGGGTCAGACCGTTTTCGACGGTCAATTCCTCGCGGTCGGATTCGGGGGAGGGTGACGCACCGGTCGGGCTCCCGGCATCAGTCCGGTCCTCCTCGGGAGGCTGGGGGTTCACCGTGCCGACCATCCACACCCGGGGGTTCGCCCGAGCGCGTCGAACCGGGCACAGACGAGGTGCCGATCGGTGCCTGAGGTAACGATGGGGCAATCCAGGGAACCGCCCCGACACCTGGACAATGCGATGGGATTGGGGTCGACGGCCTGGCGCCAGACAGAGTTCACACTCTGCTGTCCTCCCACGCCCGCCTGCGTTACACGCCGGCCACGGGGGGAGATGTCACCCGCGATGCACTCGTCGGTAGTCAATGGACCGAGAGTACTGTGCCCTGGTGCCGCCGTCCCCGACCGAGGTTGCTCCTGCGCCGACTAACCCGGTCCCGGTCCGGTGGCTCCGGCGGTACCGCTTCGACGTGGTCTGGGGCCTCATCGTCTGCCTGCTGGTCCTGAGCGCCTTCGTGGTCCCCCACCTTCACCTCGGCTGGCTCACCCCGGTGGTCCACCAGGGCGCAGCGGAGTACCGGGTCCTGGCCGGAACGGCACCCCTCCTCGGTGTGTGGCTGCCCCGTGTCAGCCCGGCCACCCCCTGCGCCGTCGCCCTTGCCATCGCCGTGGTGTGGTGGGGACCGGCCTTGGCCAGACGGATGGAGTGGCGAAGCCTCGTGGTCGTCACCTGGTTGATGTCCATCCTCTGGACGATGGCCCTGGCACTGATCGACGGATGGAAGACCGGTGTGGTCGAACGGATGTCCGGCAGCTTCGACTATCTCCACGACATCCACCTGGTGGGCGGGGTCCATGCCTACTTTCAGCACTTCGCCTCCCACATCCCCTCGACCGGGCCCGGGGCCTGGGACATCGAAAGTTCCGCCCATCCCCCGCTCGGCCTGCTCACCTTCGTCGCCCTCCACCGGATCGGGCTACCGGGGCCCGCATGGGCCGCCATGTTCTGCATCGTCCTCGGAACTAGCGCGGTAGCGGCAGTACTGATCACCACCAAGGCGGTCGCAGACGAAAGCCTGGCCCGCAGGGTGGCTCCCTTCGTGGTACTGGCGCCGGCCGCCGTGTGGATCGGCGTGTCCGCCGACGCCTACTACGCCGGTGTGGCCGCCTGGGGTTTGACCCTGCTGGCCCTGGCCGCATCGGGTACCGGCAGGTGCCCGACCCCCCTCGCTCTGGGTGCCGGCATCCTTCTCGGTTGGGCCGTCTACCTCGACTACGGGCTCATCCTGGTGGCCATCCCCGCAGTGGCCATCATGGTGACCACCCGGAATTATCGACCCCTCGTGGCTACCGGTCTGGGAGCCCTGGCCGTTGCGGCGACAGTGACGGCCCTGGGTTTCTGGTGGTTCGAAGGCCTGGGCCTCGTTCGTCAGCGCTACCTGTCCACCATCGCCATGGACCGGCCCTTTGCGTACTGGGTGTGGGGAGACATCGCCGCCCTGGTCTGTGCCATCGGCCTACCCGCGGCCGTCGCCCTCCGACGGGCCTTCGACCGGGTCCGGCTGCGGGCCAGGGCGGGGCTCAACGTCCTGTTGGTGGCCATGGTGACCGCGGTGGTCGTCGCCGACCTCAGCGCGCTGAGCAAGGCGGAGACTGAGCGGATCTGGTTGCCGTTCGCTGTCTGGCTGGTGGCCGCACCGGGATTCCTCCCCCGTCGGAGCCACCGCACCTGCCTGGCCGTGCAGGCCGTCGGCGCCCTCATCATCAACAGTCTCTTGTTGACCACTTGGTGACGCCCTCCGGCGAGGAGGTCGGAAGGTCACGGTGCAGCCTGGCCAGCACCTGCGGGAAACGGGCGCCGGGATCCATGTCGGCGGCGACCGCCAGGGCATCCTCGGGCGTGTCCACGTCGGCCAACACCGGGAGCCCGGCGACAACGAGACCGAGACGCTCGAGAGCCTCACGGGTCAGTGCCCCGGTGTCGGCCCGGGACATAGGGACATCCGCCAGCACCGCAGCGGCGGCCGGGTGGGTGACACCCAAGGCCCACCAACCCCCGTCGGTGGCCATGCCCAGCACGGCCTCCACCCCGGCGACAAGTAACTGGTCGACCGCACCCGAGAGCACGGACCCGGTGACCTGGGGCGTATCCATACCAATCTGCAGGACCGGAAAGCCCTCCATTGCCGCGTCGTTATGGGCCCGTACCAAGCGGTCGGCAAAGGTTGCCCCCTGTTGGGGGATCACGACGAATCCGTCGAGGGCGTGGAGGACCTCCTCACTCCGGCAGGCAGCGGACAGGTCACCGCTGAGCGCAACGATCCGGGCGGCTACGTCCGATGACCGCACGGCATCCAAGGTGTCCAGTAGCGCGGCCGCCGCCAGATCGGCAGCGCCGACGTGAGTGAAGGCCGGGGCCAGCCTGGTCTTGGCCTCGCCGGGGACAGGAGCCTTGGCCATCACCAACAGCGAGCACGCCCGGGTGTTCAACGGATGACCTTGAGGAAGTCCCAGGTGGCGACCGCGCTGCCCCGCAGCGAGCCGGACACCTTGGAGGTCCCCGCCGTCCGGGGACGGTAGGAGACCGGACGCTCCTCGACGCGCAGGCCAGCCCGCCCGGCGCGCACCAGGAGCTCGAGGGGATAGCCGGAGCGTCGGTCCTCCACCGCGAGGTCCAGAAGCACCTGGCGACGGACGGCGCGCACCGCGCCGATGTCGTGCACTGGCAGGTGGAACTTCCAGCGCAACCTGGCGGCCACCACGGCGTTGCCGGCCCGGGCATGCGCGGGCCAGGGGGTACCGGGCTGTCGGACCCTCCTACCGACGGCCAGGTCGACACCGGACCGGACCAGGTCCACCAGGGCAGGCAGCTCGCCGGGATCCATCGAACCGTCCCCGTCGAGTACGCAGACGATCGAGGACCTGGCCGCTTCCACCCCGGCCTGCACGGCGGACCCGTAGCCCAGCGTCGGCTCCGTCACGACGGCGGCGCCGCACCGGGACGCCACCGTCGCCGTGCCGTCGTCGGATCCATTGTCCACCACCAGTGCGACGTAGCCCGCGGGCACCGCAGCCAGCACCCCGGGGAGTGACCCGGCCTCGTTGCGGCAGGGAAGCACCACGGTGACATCGTCGGGCTCAGACACGGGGAGGCCCCGAACCGGTCGCGTTCGCGGAGGGGAGCCCAGGCGAAGCGAGCTAGCCCGACAGCCGGGAGGACCTCGGCGGTGAACCCCAGCAGCTCACGGGCGCGGGCCGGATCGGCCACGATATGGCGTACGTCGCCCGGCCGGTACTGCCCGGTGACCGTGGGTGGCGTGCCCGTTCGAGCCTGGCAAAGGCTAGAGGCCACCGACCCGATGGTCATTGGATGTCCGGAGCAAACGTTCAGGGGGACGAAGCCCGGAAGATCACGCTCCACCGAGAGCACATTGACCCGGGCCACGTCGTCGACGTGCACAAAGTCCCTGGCCTGGTTGCCGTCTTCGTAGACACGGGGAGACTCGCCCGCTTCGATGGACGAGCGAAACATGGCGGCCACACCCGAGTACGGGGTATCCCTGGGCATGCCGTCGCCGTAGACGTTGTGATAGCGCAAGGCGGTCACCGAACCCCCGGTGACCAGGGACCAGGCCAGTGCGAAGTGCTCCTGGGCCAGTTTGCTGGCGGCATACAGACTCCTGGGCCGGAGGGCCGCATCCTCGCCCACCAACTCCCACGAGACCGGCTCCCCGCCGATGGGACAGCGGTTGTCGAACCGCCCGTGGTCAAGATCGACCGGCCGACGTGGCGGCGGCTCCACTGGGCCGTGCTCGTCACACCGGTAGCGACCGTCGCCGTAGACCACCATCGACGAGGCCAGGACCAGCCTTCGGCACCCTTGCCGATGCATGGCGGCCAAGAGCACCGCCGTGCCGAAGTCGTTGTGGCTGGCGAAGGCCGGACCGTCGTCGGCATTTACGCCGGCGCCGACTACCGCGGCCTGGTGGCAGACCACGTCCACCCCCCGGAGCGCGTGGTCCATCGCCATCCCGTCGCGGACGTCGAGCCTGTCGACACCCACCTGACGGTCCGGCGTGGGACCGTGGGCCGAGGACAGGAGCAGGTCGACCCCGATCACCTCGTGACCCTCCCGTTCGAGGGCCGTCCGAACGTGGCTACCTATGAAGCCGGCCGCACCGGTGAGCAGCACCCTCATCGCACGTCGGCACGGACATCGGACTCGTATCTCACCGACACGATGGTAGGCGGCGGCGCCTCGGTATCGTCGGGGGCATGCCCGACCGCTCCGATCCGTACGTGCTGGCCGAAACATCCGCTGCCTCCATTGCCCGCGTCAGCGGTCGAGCCACCCACGACGTTGCCGTCGTGCTCGGCACCGGCCTGGCCGACGCCGCCACCGCGCTGGGGGGCAACGCCACCCGGCACGATCTGAGCACGATGTCCGGGCTCCCCGACGCCTTCGTGCCCCACCAGCGCTCCGAGGTGTGGAGCATCGATGTCGAGGGTCGTGCGGTTCTGGCCTTTCTGGGCCGCCTCCACCTCTACGAGGGCTACACCGCCAGCGAGGTGGCCCACATCATCCGCACGGCGGTAGCCACCGGATGCAACACCGTCGTCATCACCAATGCCTCGGGCGCCGTACGACCCGACCTCACACCCGGCGACGTGGTCGTGATTACCGATCACCTCAATCTCACCGGGGTCTCACCCCTGACCGGTTCGCCCACCGGAAACGCCCGTCCGAGCCCCTTCGTCGACCTGGTCGATGCCTGGTCGCCCCGTCTGCGCAGCCTCGCCCACCACGCGCACGGCCCTTTGGCCGAGGGCGTCTATGCCCAGGTGACCGGGCCCCACTTCGAGACCCCCGCGGAGATACGCATGCTGCGGACACTGGGTGCCGACCTGGTCGGGATGTCAAGTGTCCTCGAGGCCATCGTCGCCAGGCAGCTGGGGGCCGAGGTCCTGGGCCTGTCGCTGGTGACCAATCTCGCCGCCGGGCTGGATTCCGGTGGCGTCTCGCCCACCTCGATCATCGGGGTGGCGGAGCGGCGTGCCGCCGACATCGGGCGGATCGTCCGGGACGTGGTCGTGGCCCTCTGAGACCAGCTGCCTCGGGTTGGCAACCACCTGGGCGTGCCGCGCCCCTAGCATCGGGGTGTGCCCGCCCCCTCATCCTCCCGGCCGGACGTCCCCAAGCGGGTCGGTCGCCGGGTGTTCGTCGGCATGATCGGAGTCGGCGCCCTCGGTATCGCGTTCGGAGCCAAGGTGCAGAGTGTCGTGGGCGATGCCCTCGGGTCCGGCCTCGGAGGACTCCTGCCGGGTGGTGACCGCTTCCGGATCTACACCATCACCGACTCGTTCCCCTCCATCCCAGATTCGCAGTACCGGTTGAGGATCTCTGGGTTGGTCAACCGGCCCATCACCTTCACCTTGAACGATCTCCACGCCATGCCCCGGACCCGTCTGGTGAAGGACTTCCAGTGTGTGACCGGCTGGAGGGTGCCCGACGTCCACTGGGAAGGAGTCCGTCTGTCCCATGTGCTCGAGGCAGCCGGTCTCCGCGCCGAGGCGCGGGCGCTCGAGTTCGATTCCTACGACGGGCTGGACACCGAAAGCCTCACGCTCGATCAGGCGCAGCGGCCCGACGTCATCGTCGCCTATCGAATGCTGGGTGCCCCCATCACTACCGAGCACGGGGGACCGGTCCGCCTGTACGTGGCCCCGATGTACGGATACAAATCCCTCAAGTGGCTGTCGGCCATCCGGGTGGTGGAGAACGCGACGCCGGGTTACTGGGAGCAGAACGGCTACTCCACCGATGCCTGGGTGGGTGCCTCCAACGGGCGCAGTGACCAACCCATCAGCTAGCCAGCCCTCCGGCGGCGGGGGTGGCCACGGGTCACGCCGGTTGATCCGGTTCGACCGGGTCGAGCGCGCCGCCCACTGGTCCACGGCGACCCTGTTCGCCATCTTGATGGCCACCGCACTCCCCCTCTACTTCGTCCAGGTGGAGAGCCTGGTGGGACGCAGGGCCCTGGTAGCCGAGATCCACACCTGGGCCGGTGTGGCCCTACCCGTGCCTTTGATCGTCTCGCTCTGTGGACCATGGGGCTCCCGGCTCCGCCGCGACATCCGGAGAGTGAACCTTTGGACCTCAGGTGAATTGGCATGGCTCAGGAGTGTAGGGCGCCGCTCGCTCCCCAGGCCGGACAAGTTCAACCCCGGGCAGAAGCTCAACGCCATTTTCACCGGAGGGGCCATCGTGGTCATGTTGGCCACCGGGTCAATCCTGAAGTGGTACCGGTTCTTCCCTCTGGACTGGCGCACCGGAGCCACCTTCGTGCACGACGTGCTGGCCTTGGGGATCTTCCTCGTAGTGACAGGACACATCGCTTTTGCCCTGACTCATCCCGGAGCGCTCCGCTCGATGATCCGCGGGTGGGTCACCGAGGCGTGGGCCCTGCGACACGCACCAGGATGGCTCGACGATGAATCGACCGAGACTATGAAGGACTCGCCGACGGAAGACGCGCCGGTTTCCTCCACATCGCCTTAGCCCTCAGGTTGTTCGCTGTCCTGGCGCCTCCGGATCTGAACGGCCCAGGCCACCAGGGCCAGACCGGCCACCAGCACCACGATGCCCAAGAACGTGTATTGGCCGTGTCCGCTCATGAGCTTGGAGTTGGCGATGATGTCTGTCCCCTGGCCGATCCACACCAGCCCGGCAAGACAGAGCACCATCCCGATGACGCCTCGAGACCACATGGCCGGCTCCGATCCAGAGAACCCCTTTGCCGCCACATCGCGTCGTGCCAGGGTGGCACCGGTGTAACGCTTGGCGGGTGTCCCGGGACAGAACGTAGTGCCCCTGTTCTTCTCCCGCACCAACCGGTCCGTCGTCGCCACTCGGAAAGGATCTGGTCAGTACCCCTCCCACCGGCTCCAATGGATGAGGCGGTCGAGGATCGTCGCCGGTATCAGCCTGTGCACCGTCGTTGTGGTGGGGCAAGCGTGGGGGTTGTGGGGCAACTCCCAGGCCGAAGGTTCGCCGGTGCCGGCACCTTGGCCCACCGCTCTCCACGACGCCAGGCATTCTGCGACGGCCACGGCCGTAGGGCCGCAGACGGGCAACATCCTATGGTCCCGACAGCTCGAAGGGAATGTGACCCCGGGCCCGGTGGTGGGCTCCGACGGAACCATTTATCTCGCGTCCAACGCCGGGATCCTCCATGCCATCGACCCGGCCTCGGGGCGGGATCTCTGGACCGTCGACGGCGGAGGGCCGGCCACCGGGGAGACCGACCTGTCCACAAGTCCCCTCGTCCTGCCCGACGGCTCACTGCTGTGGCCCGGGCCGGCGGACATGCTGTTCGAGATCTCGCCGTCAGGCTCCGTACTGTGGACGCACAGGTTCTCGGGCCAGGTCCTGTCACCTGTCCGATCGGGATCGACCGTCTACGTAGTAGCCATGGACGGCACTCTGACCGCTCTCCGGCTCGGCGGCACGGATCCGACCGTCGCCTGGTCGCTGTCGTTGGGTCACACGTCGTTCGGCAGCCCGGTGTTGGCCGGTCCCAGGCTCGTGGTCACCACCGCCGGATCGGCTGTGATCGCCGTCGAAGATCACGGGACCCGCGGCGTCATCGACTGGCGACGAGCTCTCAGTGCCGAGGTGGAGGTGTCAGCTTCCACCGATGCCGAGGGTGACGTCTTCATCGCTGACAATAAGGCGGAGGCATATTCGTTCACCAGGACCGGCCACCTAAACTGGACGCGTGCCGTGGGTCACGAGTCCTACTCCTCATCGTCAGTTACACCTACCGGGCTGCTCTACATCGGCGACAACGGCGGCAACCTGAACGTCGTCAGGTCGGCGACCGGGTCACCCGTGCGGGTCATCCATGCCGGTGGCGGCCTGTGGGCGGGCCAGGTCATCGACCAGAGGGGTGACGTCTACCTCGGGACCAGGGCGGCGTCGATCGTAGGCTTCAGTGCCAGCGGACGCCTGCTGTTCCGGATCCCGGTCAGCGCGGACATCGACAGCTACCCGGCGCTCACCGCCAATGGCACACTGATCGTCGGCGACCAGGCCGGCACGGTCTACGCCATCGGCACTTCCGGCTGACTGCGGCCGGCGCCCGCCTCGGAATCAGACACATCGTCGGGTGGCTTCGGCAACGTATCGGCCGGCTGGGATCGCCACAGCGACGAGGGCCACCAATTGGCGCGACCGAGGAGGACGGCGGTCGAGGGCACCAGCAGTGTGCGGACGACGAAAGTATCCAACAGGATGCCAAGGGCCAGGCCGGCACCGATCTGGCGGATCTGGTCGGTGGTCACCACGGCCAGGACGCCGAACGTTCCCGCCAGTACCAGGCCGGCGGCAGTGACGGTTCCCCCGGTGGCCAGAATGGCTCGGCGCACGGCCTCACGCATCGGCCACGTCTGCGATTCCTCGCGAATACGACCGATTACCAGGATGTTGTAGTCCTCACCCAGCGCCATCACGAAGACGAACAGGAAGAAGGGCAGGGCAAAGTTGACCCCGGGCTCGTGCCCGAGCAATTGGAAGATCAGGATGGCCAAGCCGAGAGAGGCCAAGTAGGACAGGGCCACACTGGCCACCAGGTACAACGGTGCCACCAGGCTTCGGAGTCCGAGGGCCAACAGCAATGTCAGCAGCACCAGTACCACCGGCACTACGTGGAGAACATCTTCCCCGGACACGGTGCTGACGTCGGCGGCTCCCGCCGCCTCGCCGGTCACCCCGTAGCGGGTGGCCCCCGCCTGCGACGCCACTCCGGCTACCACGACACGGACCCGTGGTATGGCCTGTAGAGCGCCGGTGCTACCGGCCGACCCGGCCCGCAAGGTCGTGGCGATGAGAGCGGTGCGCCCATCTCGGGATATGTACTGCGCCGTCGAGATGAAGGCGGCGTACGCAGAGTGTCGGACGGCGAGCTGGGCGGGCTCGACGACCGGGAGGTCCTGAGGTGGTCCGAGCTCGGCCTCGAGTCGAGCCAGTTCCTCGGGATCTTGGAATGAGCCGTTCGGGTTCACCGATCCGACCACGGACCGGAATACTCCACTGTAGAAGAGCTGTCGCTCGGCCTCGGCCACCACTAGTGGGTCCTGCCACACCGATGACGGGAAGCGGAGGATGACGTCGGTCGGGCCGTCGGAGCTGACCCCGAAGTACCGGCTGAGCGCGACGGCACCAGCCGCCGAGTCGCTGCCTTTGATCGTCCCCCCGGGGTTGAACCCGGAGGGGGCGTAGGCCACCACCAGCAGGGACAGAGCGCCGAAGGCCACCACCCCCGCTATCAGGGCGGCGACCGGTCGCCCGGTTATCCGGGCCGCGACCTTCCCCCAGATCCCAGGCTCGGACCAGTGGGAACCGGCCCGAGTCGGCCAGAAGATCAACCCGCCCACCAGTGACAGGAGCGCGGGAAGGAGGGTCACCTCTACAGCCAAGACAATGAAGATCCCGAGTGCGAGGCCGGGTCCGACCCCTCGGTACAGGCCGAACTGGGCGACGACCAGGCTGGACAAGGCCACAATGACCGTGAGACCGGAGAGGCCCACTGCACCGCCCACTCGGGACATCGCCTCAACGATGGCGGGGTCACGGTCCATGCCCCGGCCCAGGTTCTCCCGGTAGCGGAAGAGAATGAACAGGCCGTAGTCGGTGCCGGCACCGAGGACCAGGGCGGTGAGCAGGAGCTCCAGCAGTGAGGAGATCTGCACACCCAGGTGGGTCGACTCCGCTATCAGGGGCTCGGCCAGCATGAGCGCCAGTCCGGCCGGGGCCAAAGCAACCAGCGGCCCGAGTGGGGCTCGGAAGGCCACAGCCAGCACCGCCAAGATCACGAGAACCGAGAGCAGTGCGGCGAGGTCCTCGGTGTGGTTGGCGGCATGCTGCTGGTCGACAAGGATGGGAAGGGTGCCGGTCAGATAGGTCTGGACCCCGGGCGGTGTCCGGGTGGACATCAGCCCCCTGATGGCGGCCACCGCCGTCGCACCGGTAACCCCACCCCCGGCGGTCGCCGGCGAGAACTGTACGACCACAGTGGCCGCCCGACCGTCGGCCGACACCGCCCCGGAGGACAACCCGGTTACCTGGGGAACGTGGCGAATCTCGTGCTCGAGAAGGGTCAGGGCCCGCTGGTCAGCGGATTCGAGTGGCCCATCCTGGCGAACGGCGACCAGTTCTCCGGACTGCACACCCACGTGGATGAACGGTGAGGCCAGATCGGCTGCTTGGAGACTCGGTGACGAGGGGGGCAGGAAGGTGGTGGTGTCGTTGTGGACGACATCACCCAGAGTGGGGAGGAACACCACAGCCAGGATGGTGACGGCCAGCCAGCCACCGATCACCAGCCAACGAAAGCGGAGAGCGCCCCGGGCGACAGCAGCGAACAGGGTAGTGGCCGAGCTTTGGTTACGGAGACCGGTCACGACGGGCTCACGAGCATGCCCGGTCGTGTCTCGGTGCCGTGCATACGGGACCACCCTAGGAGGCCGATCCCGACCCGTATGGTCGCCCCGCACAATCAGGCCGGGTCGCATCGGTGATGCCACGCACTGACCACAGGTCTGATGACTACCTCGCAGGTTCTTTGCCCCAAGAGGAACAGTTCCGTCTCGAGAGACCAGCGTTACAAGAGGACAGCCTCTATCGACCGTCACGCCCCATTCACCAAGCCCCTGCCAACACCCATTGACCCACTGTGTGCTGTTCCATAGGTCGTTGGTTCGCTTCCTACCGCCGGCTCCCATCAGTCGGGGAGTGTCCCGATCGGCTGAAGATCGCGGGCTCGCCAGTGTTGGGGTAGCGGCCGGCAATGGTCGGAGAAACGCCGCAGCAACGGACCGCTTGTTCGGCCCGTCAACTCTTGGGTACACAAGCCCGGTCCAGCCGCTCATCTCTACGAAGAGTCGAAGGGTCACCCACGGCGCCCGCTTGATGCCATCACGCTGCGGGTGGTTCTTGTCCAACCGGACCAGCGGCGCGGTTGCCTTGTCGATCAACTCCGGCTGACGGATTCTCAGTGCCAAACCGTCCGAGGAGGCCACGGGTCAGGCGGCACCACGGGCGCGACCCAATCGGCTGACGGCAGATCGCCATACGTACGAAGTCGACCAAGACATCCGGCGGCCCGAACGAGCGAGGGGCCGGTTACTCATTAATTAGCTACTATAATGATTAGTATATGATTACCAAGAGTAGGGCCGGTGCCGAGGTCCTCGTCGATGCCGTACTGAGCGCCAGTCGTGTACTCGTCGCCGTGGCCGCCCGTTCCCTCGGGGACGCTGCTGAAGAGGTGACGCTCACCCAATACCGCACCTTGGTCGTCCTGGCGTCTCGTGGACCACAGACCTTGGCCGAACTGGCCGAAGCGGTCGATGTGACATCACCAACCGCCACTCGCATGTGTGATCGCCTGATCAAGAAGGGCCTGATCCTGCGCCGCCATGATCGGGGTGACCGGCGTCTTGTTCGGTTGACGTTGGCCAAGCGGGGTCATGAACTGGTGGATGCCGTGACCAAGAGGAGGCGTGCCGAGATCGGTCACCTGCTGGACTCAATTCCTATCGATCAACGGGAAGGACTGGTCGACTCCCTGCAGCGTCTTACCGCCGCTGCGGGCGAAGTACCCGAGCAGGACTGGTCGACCGGCTGGGATCTGTAAGAGGGGCTGCAGCAAGATGCCCGCATTCGGTAGGACCTCCTGGCGGGCTGCCACGACGCGGGCATCCCGATGGCTGGGCGAGGCGTCCTACCTCCAGAAGTGGCTCATCCTCGGAGTGCTCATCGGGACCATGGCGGGTGTGGGTGCCATCGTCTTCTACGAAGCTCTCCTCGCCTGTACGCATTTCTTTCTCGGCACGTTGGCCGGCTATCACGTACCTACGCCGGCGGGCGAGGGCGGTCATCGGGCTTCGGCCACCTTCACCCGACCCTGGGCCATCCCGCTAGTGGTCGGTTTGGGCGCCTTGCTCGGGGCCATCCTGGTCTTCCAGTTCGCCCCCGAGGCGGAAGGGCATGGTACCGATGCGGCTATCTCTGCGGTCCACCACAACCCTCGGGGCATCCGTTTCCGGGCCGTAATCGTGAAGATCGTGGCATCGGCCCTCACCATCGGATCGGGTGGTTCGGGCGGCCGTGAGGGCCCCACGGGCCAGATCAGCGCCGGATTCGCCTCCCTCTTGGCCCGGGAACTGGACCTCAGCCCGGCCGACGCCCGGATCGCCGTGGTCACCGGCATCGGCTCGGGGATCGGGGCCATCTTCGGAGCGCCGCTCGGAGGAGCCGTCCTGGCCACCGAGATCCTGTACCGGGACGACTTCGACGCCGAGGCACTCCTGCCGAGCTTCGTCGCCTCCCTGGTCGGCTACGTGATCTTCGGGGCCTTCATCGGGTTCACGCCGCTGTTCGGATTCGCCGGGAGTTACCACTTCACTGATCCTGCCCATCTGCCCTGGTTCGCCCTCATCGGGGTGCTGGGCGGCCTCATCGGCCTCCTCTACGCCAAAAGCTTCTACGGCATCGCGGAACTGTTCGGAAGGCTCTCCGTCCCTCGCTGGGTCAAGCCCGCCATCGGTGGGGTCATCGTGGGCCTGATCGCCTTGGCCATACCCGAGGTGCTCGGCACCGGCTACGGATGGATCCAGCAGGGACTCGGCCGCCAACTCCTTACGCTCCCGTTGTGGATCGTCCTGATCCTTCCCTTCGCCAGGATCCTGGCTACCAGTCTCTCCATCGGATCGGGGGGCTCGGGAGGAATCTTCGGACCCGGCATGGTCATCGGCGCATTCATTGGCGCCTCGGTCTGGCGGCTGTTCGAACCGGTCGTTCCTTCGATGGGCCACAACCCGGCACCGTTCGTGATCATCGGGATGATGTGCTGTTTCGGCGGCATCTCGCGGGCCCCGCTGGCCGTCATGCTGATGGTGGCAGAGATGACCGGAAGTCTCTCGATTCTCGGCCCGGCCATGATCGCCGTCGGCCTGGCGTGGTTCATCGTCCGTCGCAGCGACGACACCATCTACCGCAGTCAGTTGAAGTCCCGGGCCGACGCCCCCGCCCAACGGCTGCTGATCGGAATGCCCGTACTCGGCAGCGTCCCGGTAAGACAGGCCATGGCGCCGCCCCGTTTGGTCCTAAACGGTGGGACGTCGGTGGCGCAGTGCCGCCACCTGCTCGAGCAGCAGGGACTTACTGGAGCACCCGTGGTGGATGGCGAGGGTCGGTTCGAGGGGACCCTCTCGCTGGACGGCCCGAAGACAATGGCGTCCGAGAGTGACCGCCACGTTGAGGCCCTCGTCGATCCAGCGGCTCCCACGGTGCCCGACTCCGCCAACCTCGATGTCGCCGTCGAGGCCATAGCCAGTGCGTTGCAGCACTGGGTCCCGGTCCTCGACAGCGAACGCAAGGTCGTCGGGACCGTCGCTACCTCGGATGTGGTCCGCGGCTATCGGCTCGGACTCCTGGCCAGCCTCCAGAGGATGAATCCGGCAGATCCGGACAGCAGCGGCGGGGGCTCGGATCGGGTGAACATCGCCCCCGGTTCGTTGCTTGCCGATCAGTCTCTCCGTGGTGCAGGACTGCCGCTCAGTGTCATCATCACCACCATCCAGAGGAACCGAGACCTGGTGGTGCCCACCGGGGACACCGTGCTCCACCCAGGCGACGAACTGGTCCTCATCGGTAGCTCCGGAGACATCGCTGACGTGCGCGAACTCGCCATGGCGCACGCGGCGAATCCTGCCTCAGCAGACCAAAACGGCACGAGAGAACCCACACACCACCCGACACCGTTTACCGACCAGTGAGCCTGATTCCCGACGACAAGAACGCAGGGTTGACATCACCGATGATGCCATCGGTTTCGCCGGGACCGTCATCGCTGACGTGCCCGCGCTGGACTTCGACCCGGGCATGCAACCCAGGCGGCGGATTGAAAAAGCGTGAGGCTGAGGGAGACGAGTCCCGACGAATCGCGACGGGTGGGGCACGGCATCTTGGTCGACTTTGCAAGAAACGAAATCGCGTCTCCAGCCGCGATCAGCTACCCGTGGACGATGGCGCGCTTGGTCATCGAGAATGAGGAAGGCCAACTAGGACGGTGGCCACCGAGTACAGCAGCGCCAACAGTTGGAACAATCTCGCTAAGCGCCGGACACGCTCACCGGTATTCAGGATTCGCGAAATCGAAACGGCAACCGGCGTCCCACTCCGATCGCTGATTACCGTGAGCAGGTATGCCTCCTGCCATCTTGATCATTCGAGCCACATGGAGCAGATTCCAGGTCATGAAGGTCGTATTGCGATTGGTGAAGTCGTTCTCCGGACCCCCGGAGCCTGGATCGAGATAGGACGGTCCGGGTCCCGCCTCTCCGATCCAACCGGAGTCTGCTTGAGGGGGAATGACATACCCGAGGTGCTGCAATGAATAGAGCACATTCATGGCGCAGTGCTTCACACCGTCTTCGTTTCCCGTCACGAGACAGCCCCCGACGCGGCCGTAATAGGCGTACTGGCCTGCATCGTTGAGCAGATGCGAACCGCCGTAGAGCCGCTCTACGACTTTCGTGCAGATTGACGACTTTTCGCCCAACCAAATGGGGGTACAGAGCACCAGAATGTCGGCCGCCATCACCACCTCGAAGATGGCGGGCCAATCGTCGACGTCGTAGCCGTGTGTGGTCATGTCGGGCCACACGCCCGTCGCGATGTCATGGTCGATCGCCCGAACCACATCCACAGTTACTCCATGAAGACGCATGATCTCGATCGAACGGTCCGCCAGACCTTGAGTATTGGATATTTCGGGCGATCGCTTGAGCGTGCAGTTGATGAAAAGGGCGCGGAGCTCGCTGAAGTCCCAACCGCCTGTGCGGACCCCCTCATCGATCTGAGTGATTGACCTGGGCACATTGCCTCACATTCTGTCGTCGGTGATGCCTGCAAGTTCTTAGCCCCAAAGGACAGTCCTGTCTCGGGGGACCAGCGTTACGCCAGGACCGCCTCTCTCGACTATCCCGCCCCGCTTACCAGCGACCGGCCCCTGCGACAACCCACTGTCCCAGTGGATGTTTGTCCGTGTCTCAGTGGATGTTTGTCCGTGTTCCACTGGATGTTTGTCCATGTCCAGTGGGTGTTCCAACTACCAGACAACCCCTCACGCACTTCATCTGTTCGTCAGGACCTAGTCGTAGGTTCACCAGGTGAGTTCCCGTCGTGCCGTTCGGTCAGCGTCCCCGTGCACCGCTCACGTCGGATGTCGCCCCCGGGGTCGGAGTATTGGTCTTGGGAGCCCGGCCCGAGTGGCCAACCACCTCCTTCGACAACGCTGCCACCCGTCGTAGGCGATCGGACCCGAGTGCCCACGTGACGGATCTCGTGCCACCGGATAGTGACCTTCGGCTCCGCTCCACTTGCCCGGGGACGGATGCCGGCACTCCGTCGAGCGGTACGGAGGTCGCCGACCCGGTCGACCCTTGCGGCAACGCAGAGCTCATCCGGCCCGGCGTGCACCGCTTTCAGGCCATGGCATGCGCGGTCATCGCCGCGGCTGGCGTCCCCTACACCTGGGTGCTCTGGGATCTGTGGTCGGGCTCGATCAACCCCTTACGGACCGTGAACCAACCGGAGGCAATCTACGATGTCCAGGCCCGTGCGCTCATGCACGGCCACATCACTATTCCCCCCGGCAGCATCGGCGAACACGCCTTCGTGCACGGCGGGCGTTCCTACACCTACTTCGGCCTATTCCCGTCACTGCTCCGGATGCCGGTCCTCATCGTCACCCATTCATTCGACGGTCGGCTCACCTCGCTGTCGATGCTGTTGGGCTGGCTGACAGCGGCGATTTTCACTGCCCTGCTGTTGTGGCGGCTCCGCATCGTGCTGCGGGGTGAAGTCGTCCTCGGCTGGGTCGAGGTCACCTCATACGGCATCCTCCTCTTCTCCATCCTGGCCGGGTCCGGGCTGCTGTACCTGGCCTCACAGCCCGATGTGTTCTCCGAGGATTTGACCTGGAGCGTGGCGCTGGCCTGTGGGTGCCTCTTTGTCCTGGTCGGGCTCTTGGAGCGGCCGAGCCGAGGCCGGGTGGTCGCGTGCGGCCTCCTCGTGTTGTTGACCAATCTCAATCGGGCCACGACCGGTTACGCCCTCCTTCTCGCGACGCTCGGTATCGCTGGCTGGTTCGCCACCGGCCGTGCTGGAGCCGACCGACGACGGTGGGCGCTCCCCACGGCGATGGCAGCAGTAATGGCGCTCCTGGTGGGCTGTGCCGTCGATTGGGCCAAATTCCACCTACTGGTCGGCATTCCCCTGTCCGAGGAGCTGCTGGTCAGAGCCTTCGAACTCAATCAGCGCAATGGCGGCCACTACTTCGGCCTTCGGTATCTCCCGAGCACGCTGCAGGCCTACATCGACCCCAGCAACATTCGGGTGACACCCGTATTCCCGTACCTCACGCTTCCCGACGTTCCCAGCCGCCTGATCGCCCACACCAGGCTGTTCACCAGGGCGCCGACTGCCGCCGTCCCGCCGTCGACGCCCCTCCTGGTCGGGATGGGGCTCTGTGGTGTTGTCGCCGCCCTGCGGCCCCATCAACAGGTGACTGCCCGGGGACTCAGAATCCTGCTGTTGGCCGGAATATTCACCGCTTCTTCCGTCATGGTCTACGGCTGGGTTGTCGAACGGTTCGTCGCTGACTTCCTGCCGCTGCTCATCCTGGCCAGCATGATCGGTGCGATCGAGGTGTTCCGCCTGATCGACAGAAGAACAAGGGGGCTCCGCATCGTGGTCACTTTCGCGATCGCCGTCCTTGCCGCCATCGAGTTTGCGGCAAATCTGGGTATAGCCGTGACTCCTGTGTTCGGCTGGACCCAGACTCAGGTCGACCACTACGTCACTGCCGAGAAGGCGTTCAGCAGCGTCACCGGACACCCGCTTTCGCACGAGGTCATCTTCGGAAGCAGTTTTCCGGTGCGAGCGTCGATGGGGCAGCTGTTCGTCAAAGGCAACTGCGCGGAGCTGTACATCAGCACCGGGGCCACTCCACCCGGCATCTACGATGCCAACTTCATCTGGCTCCCCGTCGAGCGGGCCCCGAAGGACCCGATCTGTCGATCCTTCCTTCACACTGCGGCGATGGCCACGCACACGGGAATTTCCAGACCCACCGAGTCCCCGAGCGCGCCTGGCACGACGATGGGTCGCCTGGCTCGAGGCGCACGGTCCTCGGGCGACCGAAGTGCCCAGCCCCCCGACTAGGTGTCGTGAACACGAACATTGTTGCCGGAGGTCCACCTATGAGCTGAGCGCCCAGGAGCAATGTGGAGCTGTCTAGAACAACGACAGAACTCCCAGAAGGGCTCAAATGCACGCTAACGCTCGGCTGACGCCGATAGGCCGATTGACCATGGTGATGCGGATCGAAGCAGTTAGGCCAACCGGCTCCGCCGCTATCGGATGGTCGACCTCCACAGGCGCTTCCTCCGACGCCAGACGTGTACCGCCAGGTATATGACGAGGGCGAATCCCGAGTCGAGGTGCCATCGGTCGAAGGGAACGGGAAGCGGCAGCTGTGTCAGTTCGCCCCGATTCCAGTCCACGAGACCCGACGCGAGCACGTTGACGGTGATGAAGAGGAGCAGTAGATCCGACACCGCTAGGCGGACTCTCCGATCAACGAATGTGCGGGCCCGCACGAACTGGGTAGCCATGCGGGCGAGGGTCCGGCGGCGCTGGACCAGGTGGACGGCCACCAGCCCGACGAAAACCAAACCGACGATGGTGTGGTAGGCGACTCGCACATGCAGGAGCTGGAGCGTACCGAGCGCCGCCGCCGCCGAGCACAGCAGACCGAGATGGACCACCCAGCGGGAGCGGGCGCGCCGCGCGGTCGAACGATCGGCTGGCGCTTCCTGCGGTGAGTCGACCCGTGTCCTGCCATCACCGGGGGTCACCTCCGATTTCCCCTACCTCGGAAGCGCTCCATCAGTCCATCGGCTGGCGTGCGACGCCCGAGGGCGCCCGTCCGGCCAGGAGCCACCCAAGAGCCGTCGCCACCAGCGGTAGACCCACGACAATCATGAGCAGGTTGGTCACTGGGACGTTCCCGAGCGCCGAAATACCTCCGTTGAGCGAGTTGTCTCTGAGCCAACCGGCCAGCGCGATGTAGCCGCCTATGGTCCCGAGCAGGGCCCCGAGTAGGGCGAGTGTGCCGGCGGTCACCGCGGTCAGGGTACGACGGGTGAAGCTGCCGGCGCCGGCGGCAGTCAGGGTGCGGAGGTCGGTCTCCGTCTCGCTACGGATGAGACCGACGGACATGGCCAGGATGCCCAGGGCGAGGACGATACCGAAGGCCGTGGCCCAGTTGATGACCTGGGACGACGTCGGTTGGTCGTCCTTCGACTCCACCGAGAGCTGCGACGTGGATGCCGTCAGTTGGGCACCGCTGATCTGCGAGGCGGTGAACGGCTGCGAGCCCTGCACGAGCCAGTCCCTCGTCGTGGTCTGCAAATGGAGCTCGCGCTCGGCGTGTTCGGTGACCACGGTGTTCGGCGCTGACGTACCGCTCGGGAGTGCACTCATCTCCTGGATCACCGGATGGACGATTGCCCCCGTGCATGTTCCGGCGGTGCCTCCGGGGCCACCGCTTGTCGAGCTGCTGCCTCCCCCACCGTTGCTGGTGCCGCAGCTGAGAGAAAGACCCGAGACGCTGGAGAGACCCGGCCGTGCCGTGAGCACATCGGCCTCGGGGTTGATCTGGGAGGGGCTGATACCAAACGCCTTGAGCAGCTCAGGCGTGGCGACGTAGATCGCCCCGTCCCAGTTCCGGCCGGTCCCGGCGTAGTTGATGGTCGCATCCGGCGTCTGCAGGGCGATCACCCGAGCCCCGAGTGCAGTGGCTATCCGGTTGGCGCTAGCTCCGAGCTCCAACGCACTGTCCAGGGGCGCTGTCGGTGCCTTGGCGATCATTGGCTTCTGGCCCGGAGCGACAACGGTCGTACCGGCCGGCGGCGGCGTGTCGGCGTGCAGCGCAATCTGGTCGGACGACAGGTTTGGCCCGGCGTAGTCGAGCACATTCCCGTAGCGGGCGGCGGCGGCGAGGGAGACGATGACCGCGATGAGCACCCCCAGGCCGATGGCGGCCAGCCCCGAGCCGGAACGGGCCCGATAGCGGGCGAGGTCGCGCAGGGCCAGCCGGGGGGCGATCGGCGCGTGCCGACCTAACCGTGCGGCCAGGGTCAGGAGGAACGGCGCCAGCAGGATCATGCCCGGAACGAGCAGCACGAGTCCGAGAAGGAGTTCGGCCATTCCACCACCGTTGCCATTACTGCTTCCCGAGAGTCCGAGCACTACGAAGGCAACGACGAGGAGGACGATCCCAGGGAAGGCCGAGCGGTGCACCTGCCTGGGTGGCACCGGTCTTCCCGACAGTGCGGCGACGATCGGCACCTTCGTGATCGCACGGGCCGGGCGAGAGGCGGCGAAGTACGTTGCGACGACGGCTAGGGCCATCGCCAACACAACGACCAGCCACGGGATCGCCCACACCCCGATCAGGTGGTGGGCGCTCTGCTCCAGGCTGGGCCGGTAGGCGAGCCACACAACGAGGCCGAGCAGAAAACCCACCAGGCCGCCGACGGCGCCGACCACGACGCCGTTGGCACAGACGACGAGCGAGACGTGGCGGTCTGTCGCCCCGAGAGATTCCAGCATGCCGATGGAACGGAGGCGACGCTGGGCCAGCACCGTGAAACCCCCGATGGCGACGAGCGCGATCAGCAGCATGCCCAGCACCAGCGCCGCCAGGGAGATCGTCTCTGGGTTGATGACATTGGACGAGGAGACCGATCCCGGCGTCTGCACCGAGACTCCGATGTGCTTGAGGGACGCACCTTCTGCATCGAATAGCGCTGTGACCTGTGTCGGTGCCGTCACCTGTCCGGGGGCCACGAGTGCGAACTGGTCCAGCAGATTCTGGGGGTTCTCCACCGTCCCGACGACGCGACGTACGGTGCCGCCCTGGTCCCACTGGTCGCCGACTTTCAAGTGATAGGCCGATGCCACTCCACTAGTGACCGCGACCTCCTCTGGTCCACTCGGGTAGTGGCCGGAGAGCAGCGAGAGCATCGGCTGGCTATAGGGACCACGAGGGTTCTCGGCACGAAGCTGGTAGGTGTTGATGGAGCCGGGGATCGAGAGGGTCTCGTTGTCAATCACCTCGACCTCTCCGACTTGGCGCCGCAACTGCCCGATCGAGATGGCGGCCTGCGCCGGCGTGCTGTGCAGGGTGACGGAGTCCTGGGCGGTACCGAAGCCGAAGTCCGCCGCCTGCCTGGTGTTGATGGAGACGGCAGACCCGACAATGGTTGCGGCCACGGCCACGATGATGAGGGCGAGAATCAGGAACTGCTGGCGCCACTCGCGCCTAAAGAGGCGCCAGGCCCAGCGAATCACAGCCCGTCGTGCCGGAAGTCCCCCGTCGGGTGGGACGACCTGCGCTAGGGGCCGCTCCAGGGTCGTGGTCACGACCTCGGTGCAGCCTGCACGAGCGACTCGGGGCTCGGCGGTGTCATCGTCTGGTCGACGACCCGCCCGTCGCGGAGAAAGACCACCCGATCAGCCCAAGAGGCCAGCTGGGCGTCGTGGGTGACGATAACCGCCGCCATCCCCCGTTTGCACGCACCGAGGATCATCCGCATCACCACCTCGCCGTTGGTGGAGTCAAGAGCTCCCGAGGGCTCATCAGCTAGGAGCAGGCGGCGTTCGCCGACGACAGCCCGGGCGATGGAGACCCGTTGGCGCTCGCCACCTGACAGTTCATCGGGAAAGTGCAACGCCCGATCAGCCAAGCCGAGTCGTTCGAGCACGGCCATCCCTGCCGCGTGCGCCTTCTTCGCCGGCACGCCATCAAGTTCAAGTGGCAGCGAGACGTTCTCGACAGCGGACAGTCCGGCCAGCAGGTTGTAGTCCTGGAAGACGTAGCCGACAGAGCGCCGGCGCATCCGTGCTTGATCGTTGCGGGACATCGACGACAGCGACACCCCTTCGACCGTTACCTCGCCACTGCTCGGCGCCTCCAGACTCCCAGCGATGGTGAGGAGCGTGCTCTTGCCCGATCCGCTCGCCCCCATGACGGCAACCATGGTGCCGGCATCAACACTGAGATCAACCTTGTCAAGGGCCTGCACCTGGGCCGCACCCTCGCCATACGTCTTTGACACCCCGCGCAGTTCGAGCATGCTCACGGTCGCATCCCCACTCTCCGCCTCATCTTCGGCATCGGCAGCGACTCCGGTGGCGGAGGCTCGAACGCCGCACGCTTAATCCGACCGTCAGCTGCGTCAAGCCACCGCACTGCAGCGTCCAGACGGAAGAGCTCGGCGTCCACGACCAGGGCGAATCCGAGGTCGAATTTGGCCTCGTCCTCCTTGAGGAGGGTCCACTGTTGCATCAGCTCGACCAGGTAGCGGCGGTGCACTTGGATCACATCGTGCACGTCGGCGCCGGGTATCCGAAGCGCCACCATGACCTTGATCACCAGCTCATCCCGTGGTGGTGAGCTGAGATCGGGAGGCGTACGGAGCCAGGTGGCCAGCTCCTCCCCGCCGGCCGGTGTGAGCCGGAACCCCTTCTGGAGCCGGTCGTCGGTCTCGTCGTCGGACTCAACCAGACCATCTCGTTCCAACCGCTGGAGCGTCGTATACACCTGGCCCACGTTCAAAGGCCAGACATCGCCGGTCCGAGCTTCGAATTCCTGGCGCAGCTGCAGGCCGTACTTCGGTCCCTCGGTCAAGAGGGCCAGCAGGGCATGGCGAACGCTCACGCCCGCTCCGAGCGGTGGATTCTGGTTAGTAGCATACTGAGTATTATACTAACGGGAGAGGATTTGACAAGAGGGCGGAGCCAATCCGGCTTCGGTAGCGGCGCGGACAGGCAGATCAACCTTCAGCTGAGGGTGCCGCCGGTGTCACCGGCAGGCCACATCGGCGAGTTCCGCATTCACCTGTTCGGAAAGTGGGGTGCCCAGCTCCGCCCCAGATCGACTCGCGAGCACACGGCGAGTCCCAATCCCACCAAGGACAGCACAGTCCGATGTCCAGGCGCCCCGGTCCGATGAATACAACTAGATTCATCCGGTGGCGACTCCTCACACCCATGCGACCATCGACATCGACGGTCTGGCCGTGTTCTACGAGACCGAGGGCGACGGAGAGACCATTGTGCTCCTCCACGGCGGGTTAGCGGACAACTCCACGTGGGCTGCGCAGTTCTCAGGGTTGTCTCCGCACTGCCGCGTGGTGGCACCCGAGCGTCAGGCCCAGGGCCATACTCCCGACCGACCCGGCCCGTTGACCTATCAGGCAATGGCCGACCAGACCGTCACCTTCCTCAACGCGCTCAAGCTCGCGCCGGTTGATCTGCTCGGATGGAGCGACGGAGGCATGGTGGGAACTCTCATCGCGGCGGAGCACCCCGAACTCGTCCGGACACTGATCGTCACAGGATCCGGCTTCTCCAGCGCCGGATACGTCACGGGAGCGATGGAGGACCTCGTATCGCTCGCGCCCGACGATGAGGACATGGTGATGTTCGCTGCCATGTATGCCCAAGCCTCCCCGGACGGTCCTGACCACTTCCCCGAGGTGTGGGAGAAAATGCGCACGATGTGGGCGGAGCCCTTCGACTGGACAGCACGCGTTCAGCAGATTGCAGCACCGACCCTCGTCATCGTCGGCGATGACGACTACGTCCGCGTGGATCACGCCCAGGAGTTCTCCTGCACGGTCAGGAATGGGCAGCTGGCCGTGGTTCCAGGCGCATCTCACCTCGTCCCGATGGAGAAGCCGGATCTCTTCAACCAGCTTGTGCTCGAATTCATGGCGAACCCATTTCCCGAAACGATGATGCCGCTCCGACGCAAAGCGCACGGGTAGCAGCACACCGCCCGCCATGACTCTGACACCGCCCATCGTTGGCCACGGGTCGAGCCGGGACTCATCATCGGTCTGAGCTGATTGTCGGCATGGCCAAGGACGTGTCGCCTCCACCGGCCTGCGAGGCGCCCCGACTCCTCAGGTCGCCGACGCCCGTGAGGCGATCTGGTCGAAGAAACGCCGAGGACGTGGTCTGGCGTTGCCACGACGGCACTACGCGGTGGAACAGCTCGCCATCGATTCGGGGGGCAAGCCCTGCTGAACCCCCTTGTCCCGCTAGGCTGCCGGATCAGTACGAAGCCCGTGAGGTTGAATCAGCGCCCAGACAGTATCGACCGCTTCCTGTTCAGCTGAGGAGGCGGTCCCGTTTCGGAATGCCTCTCGGCACCACACTCGAAGCGTCATGAGGGTGCTGCCCGGACCATCGAACCCGGAAGTGGCTACGATGCGATCATGACTCCAGGAAGCGAATCCAAAGCACCGGTGACAGTGGTCGCTCCTGATGCATCGTCCATCGCCCAACTGTCCGTGGCCGGCATGCACTGCGGATCGTGCGCAGCGCTGATCGAAGAGACCCTGGGCGACCAAAGCGGTGTGCTCAGCGCCTCGGTTGATCTCGACCAGGCGCGGGCGGTCGTTGAGTACGAGCCCTCCACGATCGACATCGACACGATCCGTGCCGCCATTGCTGAGGCAGGATATTCGGCGACGCCGATCGCGTAGGTCGCTCCAAGGAGAGGCAACGCGGCTAGCCGCTGGTCTCCACCAAGTAGAGCGGTTCCGGCCTTGGCCCGGCCGCAGGTTGCACCGAATCAGGACGCCGGGGCGACCGAGGTCGGGGTCGTTCGGGCGCCCGTCTCCGCATACACTGTGGTCGTGGTGTTGATTGGCGACACACCCACCGTGAGTCGCATCAGTTGCGGCACGTCCAGGGAATCGTCGAGACCGGATAGCCGTCGCAATATGATCGGAGGTTGGCCATGAGTTCAGGGGGACCGTGTGGGAACCCGATGTGCTCCTGTGATCCTTGTGGCTGTGAGCACTGCGAATGTGGCGTGGCCAGACTCGGCGATCTGGAGCGACGCGTCATGGAGTACCTGTGGAGTCACGAAGAAGGCGAGCAGACCGGCCGCCAGGTGGCCGATGCCCTGCCCGAGTACGCCTACACCACCGTGGCCACCGTCCTCGATCGACTGGTTCACAAGGGGCTCGTGCGGCGTCGGATGGACGGTCGTACGATTCGGTTCGTCGCCGTAGGGACCCGGGGGGCACACACGGCTGTACTTATGCACGAGGCGCTGGCCGAGGGGAATGATCCCGACGAAGCGCTCCAGTACTTCGCTGGAGTTCTCACGCCGGACGAGGCGGACATCCTCCGCCAGTCGCTCGAGGCGCTGGCCGGGGGTTCGGTCACCTCGAAGCCGTAGGCGGCACGGAGAACGCCGGTCGGTCACTCGCGGCTGCCGGAAGCGATCCTTCCCCGCCGGCAGCCGATCCGGCCGCCCGGCTGCCATGCGAGACCGGCCTCCAGGTGATCTCATGACGCTAACCGTCACGTCATCAGAAGCAACATGAAGCCCATGCCGATGCACATCACGACGTGGCTGACATCGACGAGCCACGGAGTCGCCACCACGTCCTCCACGGCGAACGCTGCCGACGACTGGCTTCCCTCAGCACCGCCACGCCTCTCCATCCCGGCTAATCCGGCGATGGCCCAGGTCGGCGCATGGCAACCGAAGTGGGAGGCGCCCTTGTTGGGGGAGGCGAGCGTGAACACTGCGGATCCGAAAAGCACGAAGGCCAGCAGAAAGGCAAGTCCAGAGTCGAGTTTCGGCCCGGACCCGGCCGACATCGACATGGACATCGACCCCGATGTGGACGAGCTCATGGGGAACCAGTACATGAGCAGCATGGCGAAGTTCATGACGACATGGATCAGTGCGTGCGGCAGATGGACCCCGTACCGTCGGACCGACTGGATGCTCTGCACCAGGAACCAGATCAACAAAGCACCGAAGATGATCTCCCAGACCGCACTCCTGCCGAAAGCCCACCGGCCCACAAACATCCCGGCCATGGCCACGCCCATGAAGCTATGGGAGATCTCGACGTCACGGCCGGCCGGCCGCTTGGTCGCCAACGACAGGCTCAGCAACGTTAAGCAGTAGCCGGCGACAGCGAGCATCAACACACCGAACAGGTAGTACAACCACGATGGCGTTGACATAGCCATGACCGTTCACGCCCCCTTTGCCGTCGGCAGGACGGAGGTCGCGCCGTTGGTGATGGCCGCACGGTCGTCAGCCTGGGGCCAGTAAAGCAGGGCGAAGACGATCACCATCACACCGGAATTGGGATCGGTGGCCCCACCGGCGAGGATCCCTCCGAAGTTCTGAACCGCCACCCAGATGAGTGCGAAGACGACGATGGCCAGCACCACTGTGACCTGGGCTATCTGTGGAGGGGTGAATACGCCGGCGGCGACAATGACACAGATGATGGCCAGAAGAATGGCCATCGTGGTGCCGTGGTGCAGAAACAGCGACTCGGAGGACCGGTCGATACGGGCCAACCATCCCGGTTGCCCGCTATTTAGACCGGCAATCAAGTCATGGAGGGCCTGGGGCGAGCGGCCTGAACCCACCAGCGACAGGACGGCCAAGAGCCCCCACACCGCGACCCACACGGTCTTGGCTGCCGTGATGCCGAGGGTCCGAGCGGCCACGAACGGCGTGTTCGATCCCTCACTCGGCCACAAGAGCACGGCCACCACCGCGTAGAAGAGCACGCCGCCGGGCCCACCGCCGAACGGGGTGGCCCCGCCATGGAAGATGCCGCCCGACCCCTCGCCAAACCACCAGACCGCGAGGGACCAGACGATGGATAGCGTCAACGCCGGCTTGAGGGTGCGCTTGTAGATCATCCCGAAGGCAATGAGAAACTGGATGCCGGCGAAGAGGGTGTCGGTGAGGATCGGCTGGTGGTAGACGATCGACGCGTTCCATGTCTGGGTCCGGGCGACCCACCCAGGATTCCCGGCAGCAAGCCCATTGAGCATCCCGCTGAAGCCATTGCCGCCCTTGGTGAACATGAACGGCTGGAGCTGCAGAGCGGCGTCCAGCAGCCACACGGTGGCTAACACCAGCTGGAACGTGCGCTGCAGATCTCTCGCCGGCCGGTTTGCCGACGATCCCATCGTGGGGGAGGCCAAGGTCGGCGACGCATCATCCAGTCCAGCCCGGCTGTCCTCCGGCTTGACGTCGGTGACCGTCATCGCTCACTACCTCACTTTCGGGACCAATTACTACTACCCGTAGTAGTACGACACAAGCGCATCCCGGTCACCAAATGGTGGGGCGCTCCGGTCCATTACGCATACAGGCCGGCAAGCCGCAGGGTCGTCCGGGCGATCGGAAACCGGGCCTCATCCCAGGCGCGGCGGGACGGCCGGCGCACCTGCTCCATCCATACGATGACCATCAGGTCGCCGGCGATCAGTGGTTGCCTCAGGGACTCCCACCGATCCCGCGCCCGACCCACGTGCCCGACACCCGTGCCGAGAGGACGATTGACCGAGCCCGCCGGCAATGGATCTCAGGTCGAATCTGTGACCGGTGATCCATCCCCTCCGGCGGGATCCCTCCAACTCCTCTGATCGGCTACGGGCAGCCGTCCGAACGGTCCGCCCACCCCGGCGTCTTACTGCTCGGCGGACCGTTACCAGCAGTGATTGCCTGGAACGGGCGCACGGCCTATGACCTAACTGTTGCTTGGTGGTTGGATGCCGACGTGAATACCGGCCCTGCTCGGCAGCGAATGAGGCTCAGTCCTCGGGAAGAGCAGCAAAGGCACGCTTGGTGTCTCGATACCAACCCATTCCCGATATGGGCCTTCTCCAGCGACTCTTCATCTCCTTCAAGGCTTGCTCGTGTGATGCATCCCCCGCCGCGACAACCTCCTTCAGATGACCATCCTGCGCCTTGATGACTTCATCGGCGGTACCGCCGCGGAGGACAACGTCACATGGTCCGCCCAATTGCTTGCAGGTCATCGTCTTCATGGTCCCCGTCTCCTTTCAACGACGCTCTCCGTGGCCTGTACCACCATTACGGATGATCAGGCCTGCGCAATGCGGACCAGGTTGCCCGAGGGATCGCGGAAAGCACAGTCGCGCACTCCCCAGGGTTGATCCGTCGGCTCCTGGAGCACCTCGGCGCCCGATGACCGGACTTGCTCGAACGTGGCGTCGAGGTCCTCGGAGCGGAAGATTGCAGCCTGCAGGGATCCTTGGGTGACGAGCGACAGAAGGGCGTCGCCCTCGGCCTGCGAACGGCCGCCGTGGGGCTGGGAGAGCACGATGTCGACGTCCTGGCCCGGGGCACCGACCGTGACCCAGCGAAACTCGCCGGACGAGACGTCGTTGCGGACCTCGAGGCCGAGCGCATCGCGGTAGAAGCCGAGAGCGGTGTCGGGATCATGCACGGGTATGAACATTGCGGAAACGGTGACTGCCATGGGCCGATTGTACGGGCGCCGCCCGCTCCACCGCTTCTCCGATCCTGCTCGGCGCCGTATCGGGGTCGCCTCGCGGTCCGTCCGCCGGACCGTCCCGTCGGCGCCGGTCCACGCTCAGACACGGGTTACGGTACGCCTCGGTCGCGTGGCGAACATCGTCACACACGTGGGGACGACCTCGAGGTCACGGTGGTCATCCTGGCGGTACTGCGATGGTGTCACCCCGACGATCTCGGTGAAGCGCGAACTGAACGATCCGAGCGATGTGCAGCCCACCGCCATACAGGCATCGGTGACCGACGTTCCCCGCCGCAGAAGGGCCTTCGCCCGTTCGATGCGTCGCGTCATCAGGTACGAGTACGGCGTCTCGCCGTACGCAGCGCGGAACTTGCGAGAGAAATGCGCAGGTGACATGAGGGCGGCGCTGGCTATGGCCGGGACGTTGAGGGGCTGGGCGTACTCGCGGTCGATCAGGTCGCGCGCCCGACGGAGGTGTACGAGATCGGCCATCTCCTCCGGCGTCATGGGGACAATGGTACGCGACCGATCGTGGCTGCGAAGCAGGTGCTTCTCACCGGTTCCGCTCCGCCGGCCAGGTCGGGGCCCAGCCCCTCAGGTCTGGTTAGAAGCATGGACGCGGTTCATCCGCAGGTGCTCGGCACCGGCATCGGATACCGAGATGAGTGGCCCGATACCCGGGGCATGATGGCGCTCGACATAGCCCCGCTCGTTTGCCTCCTCCCACACCGGGAGGCGCGGACACGACGTACGCCAGGCATCGAGTACCTCGGCGTAGGGACGCGCTCCCGTACCCAGCCACTCGAGAAGGTCGAGGATGAGGTGGTCGGTGCTGTCAGCCATGGGACTCGGCGCAATTATTGCACGGCCGTCAACCGGGGGCCCGGAGCCGTGCGGGGCCCACCCGCTCCGACGAACCGGTACGGTCGGGCTCATGGCAACTCGGACCCCGACCGCAGGCCCGGACGGAAAGGTGGGTAGACGTCGATGCGGGTAGCCATCCTCGACGACTACTTCGACACGCTACGGACACTGGAGTGCTTCGACAGACTGGACGGCCACGACGTGACCGTCTGGACGGACCACGTCGACGATATCGACGTGCTCGCTGGACGCCTCGCCGACTCGGAGGCCCTGGTCCTCATCCGCGAGCGCACCGCCATCGGCAGGCCTCTCCTCGAGCGATTGCCGCAGCTGAAGCTGATCAGCCAGCGGAGTGTCTATCCCCACATCGACATCGACGCCTGCAACGCACTCGGCATCGTCGTGTGCTCCAATCTGCACCAGGGGTCGGCTTCGTTCGCCACCGCCGAGCTGACCTGGGGGCTCATCATCGCCGGGATGCGGCGGATACCCCAGCAGGTCGCCTCGATGAAGGCTGGGCACTGGCAGGACGGCGTTGGTCACTCCCTCCGGTACAAGACACTCGGGATCTACGGCTACGGGCGGCTGGGCCAGGTTGTCGCCGGCTACGGCCGATCATTCGGCATGGAGGTGGTGTTCTGGGCCAGCGAGGCATCCCGCCAACGGGCACGGGCAGCAGGAGTGGATGTGGCCGCGTCCCGGAAGTCGTTCTTCGAGGACTGTGACATCATCTCGCTCCACCTGCGCCTGGTCGACGAGACGCGTGGCATCATCACCAGGACCGATCTCGACAGGATGAAGGAATCGGCCCTGTTCGTGAACACCAGCCGGGCGGGACTCGTCGTGCCGGGGGCACTGGTCGGCGCCCTCACTGCGGGCCGACCGGGAATGGCGGCACTCGATGTCTACGAGACCGAGCCGCTTACTGACACCGGCGATCCGCTCCTCCGGATGGACAATGTCGTCTGTACGCCCCATATCGGGTACGTCACGACGGATGAGTGGGAACTGCAGTTCTCCGACGTCTTCGACCAGATCAACGCCTTCGCCGTGGGTCGACCCACGAACGTCGTGAACCCCGAGGCACTGGATAGCCAACGTCGGAGCTGACCCCCGGGCGTCCCGCCGCGCCGACTGATCGACCGAACAGCAGGACCTCACCAGCGCGGACCGGGCCAGCCGCAGCGATCAAGCCGACGGCACGGGCGCGACCACCGAGGGTCGGTGGAGGCCGTCAGCCACTGCGGCCACGGTGGCCACGACACCGATGGCGGCTCCCAGCACACATACCCCGGCCCACCTGTGGCTCTCGTAGATCGAGCTTCCGAGGGCTGATCCGAGGGCGCCACCGGCGAAGTAGCAGACCATGTAGGCGGAATTGACCCGGCTACGTGCGTCAGGGGCCAGCCGGTAGATGAGCGACTGGTTGGTGACCTGCAGACCCTGGACGCCCACATCGAGGAGGACAATCCCCACGATCAACATGGCCAGGTCGTGACGGCCCCACCACAGCGGGAGGAACGAGACCAGGACCAGTCCGGCGAAGGCCAGCGTGGTGGACCGGGTCCAGCCGCGGTCGGCCCAGCGGCCAGACGAAATTGGCGCACAGGGCCCCGCTCGCACCCACCAACCCGAAGAGTCCGATGGTGAGATCGTCATAGTGGTAGGGGGCACCGGCGAGCAGGAAGGCCATGGTCGTCCAAAAGACGCTGAAGGCGGCGAAGCCCAGGGCCCCGAACAGGGCCCGACGCCGGAGGAGCGACTCGGTGGCCAACAGGCGGGCCGCCGAACGGAGCAGCGTCCCATAGGCGATGCGCGGACGCACGTCCTCCCCGGGCAGCCGCCGGAACAGCACCACAGCCAGCACCGCGGTCATCCCGGCGGCCATCAGATAGACGACCCGCCAGCTGGATGCCTGGGCCACCACACCCGACACCGTGCGAGCCAGGAGGATGCCCATCAGCAGGCCGCTCATCACCATGCCCACCACATGACCCCGGTGCTCCTCATCGGCCAGGGAGGCAGCCATGGGCACGAGCACCTGGGCGGCCACCGACCCGGCCCCGACCACCAGGCCCACGGCGATGAGCACGCCGATGTCGGGAGCGGACGCCGACACGACCAGCCCCACGGCGGTCACCGTCAGCACCAGAGGAACCAACCAGCGACGCGTCACCAGGTCGCCGAGAGGCACCAGCAGAGCCAGGCCGAGCGCGTAACCGATCTGGGCGAACGTGACGACGAGGCCGGTCGTACCCGAACTGGTCCCGAACGACTTGGCGATGTCGTCGAGGACGGGCTGGGCGTAGTAGAGATTGGCCACCGACACGCCGCACGACACGGCGAACAGGACGACGAGGGCACGGCTGATCCCGGATCTCCGATCGGTACCGATGGCGGCGGCCTCGGCCATGGCGGCTTCCTCTCCCGCAGGAATATGAACGGTCTGTACAGTATCAGGGTTTCTGTACGCTTCGTACATGAACTACCATCGGAGCCCGTGACCAGCAGTGACAGCCCGAGCGCCGCCCCCGCCATCGGCCGACCGAGGAGTGAGCGGGCCCGCCTGGCCACCTTGGAGGCGGCCGCCGACCTACTAGTCGAGGGGGGCCTCGCCGCGGCCACCATGGAGGCCATCGCCGCCCGGGCCGGGGTGAGCAAGGTGACCATCTACAAATGGTGGTCGTCACGGGGAGCCGTGGCGGTCGACGCCTACTTCCATCGATTCGACGAGACCTACACCTACGTCGACACCGGGGATGTTGCCGCCGATCTGACAACCCAGATCCGGCTCCTGCTCGAGTCCTTCCGGGGCCGGGCCGGCGAGATCATGGCCGAACTCATCGGACGGGCCCAGAGCGACCCCTCCCTGGCCGAGACCTTGCGAACCGGTTGGCTGGTACCCCGGAGGCTGGCCACCGCCACCGTGCTCCAGCGGGCCGTGGACCGTTCGCAGCTCCGGCCCGACATCGACATCCCCACGGTGATGGACCAGCTCTACGCACCGCTGTACTGGCGGCTCATGATGGGCCACCAGGCTTTGGACGACGGGCTGGCCGGCGAGCTGGTCCGGAACATCCTGGAGGGCGCGGCCGTTCGCCACACCTGACGCCCGCTGCAGGGGTGTCCGGCTTTCCGGGAGCCCAGCCGACGTCGTGCGCCCGGTCTGTCCATGTCGGCGGGCCGCCGGAAGGGCCGCCGCGGGTGGTCCCCCTTACGGCAGGCCCGGGCCCGGTTTCGCCCCGCGGGTCCGTACGAGATGGTCATGGCGCCGGGGCCCGACCCCTTCGTGTCCCCATCAGCTGGATACTGCGGCCTCGGCTGGTTCGTGCTGGACCATCGCCGCGTCCCATTTTTCTTCGACGTTTCCGAAATGCCACCAGAGAACCGCGACCGCCCACGTGGCGGCGAAGGCACCGACGATGATGAAGCCGGCGGTGTTGATGTTGAAATTGGCGAAGAAGTTGAAGAACGGGTCGTTGAAGTTGAGCTCCTGGCCGATCAGGCCGACCAGCTCGATGGTCCCGATGAACAGGGCCACGAAGACCGACAATCCGGTGATGGTCAGGTTGTAGAAGACCTTGCGGACGGGCTTGGAGAAGGCCCAGTCGTAGGCGAAGTTCATGAAACAGCCGTCGATGGTGTCGAACAGGCACATGCCCGCACCGAAAAGGACCGGCAGGGACAGGATGGCCCAGAAGGGCAGACCGCCGGCCACGGCATTCCCGGCCAGCACCAGTAGCGCCACCTCGGTGGCGGTGTCGAAGCCCAGTCCGAAGAGGACCCCCACCGGGTACATCTTCCAGGGCTTGTCGATCTTCTCGGCGTAGCCGCCGAAGAACCGGTTCATCAGGCCGCGGTTGTTCAGCTGGCGTTCGAGTTCCTCACTGTCGAACCGGCCCCTCTTCATCTGCTGGTACACCTTGGCGATCCCGATCAGCACGATCAGGTTGAGGATGGCGATGAGATAGAGGAATCCGCCGGACACCGAGGTTCCGATGACGTTGGTGGCCTCGTGGAGACCAGACCTGTCGTTGCTCACCTGGGAGTCGAGGGCCCGGATCCCGAAGTTCAAGAAGACGGCCAGCAGGAACACGACGGAGGAGTGCCCGAGGGAGAAGAAGTAGCCCACACTGAGCGGGCGCTTGCCGTCGTTGACGAGCTTCCGGGTGGTGTTGTCGATGGCGGCGATGTGGTCGGCGTCGAAGGCGTGGCGCATCCCGAGGGTGTAGGCCAGGACACCGGTGCCGAGTCCCAAGAGGCCCGTCTTGGAGATGTGGTAATGGTGGGTCGACGCGGCCGACACCAGACCCCATCCGATGACGTTGAGCGCCACGATGGTCAGGACCATTCCGCCGATGACCAGCCACTCCTTGCGGTTCAAGCTTCCACGCAGCTTGGCCATTCGGCTGGGGTAGACGGTCCCGAACGCAGCGTCGTCGCTCACCTGTGCGCTCGTCGAGGTCAACACCAGTGACAACATATGGCAGATACGAATAGTATGCAACAAGCCTTCCCGATGACCGGCCGTTCACCCACCCTGATCGGTATCCTCTGGGTATGGAGAAGGTCGTGGAACCGGGCGAGGTGGCGGACTTCTCGTCTGTCGACACGGTGATCACGTTCCTCCGATCCCGCGGGAGCCGGGTCACGTCGTCACGACGGATCCTGCTGGAGGTCCTCTTCGCCGCCGATGGCCATATGAGCGCGGAGGAGTTGGCCGAGGCCGTCCAGAAACGGGCCCCCGATGTTCATCTGTCCACCATCTACCGGAACCTCGAGGAGTTAGAGCATCTCGGCGTGATCTCCCACTCCCACCTGGGTCACGGTCCGTCCAGCTACCTGCTGGCCAGCCACGCCCATGCCCACTTCATCTGCGCGGACTGCGGGAAGATGATCGAGGCCCCCGAGGCGATGTTCCGAGGCTTGGCCCGCTCGGCCAGGACGAAACTGGGCTTCTCCATCGATCCCAAGCACTTCGCCATTCTCGGTCGCTGCGCCGACTGCTCGGAGGGGCCACCGAGTCAGTGACCAGCCGGGCCACAGCTCCTTACCGATCGTCCCTGCCGGCCCATCGGCGGCCCGTCATGGGCCCACTGTCGGACCGCCGCCGACTGTCTGTCGCCGGCTGAGACCGCGCCAGGTGGACGACTCGTGGCACGCCGGGGTGTCCGGGACCCTCTCCTCCTGGTGGGCTGACGGGTGGAACCGCCGGAGACGACACGGGAGCGACGATCGGCATGCGAGAGACACGGTGAGCACCCCAGACGACGGATCGACATGACGAGGATCCCTGGTCCCCGTGGCCACCGGGTCCGACGTCCCCGCGTGGATCCCGAAGGCGAACTGGTCGAGTCGCCCGCGGGTCTCCGCTATGTGTGGGCGGTACTGGTCGTCATGGTTGCGGTCGAGGCTGCCGGTGACCTGGGCTGGATCGGTGGGCCCGCTTCCCTGTACCGGTCGTGGCTGAGCGACGTGGTGCTCGGAGCCGCGGCCGTGCTGATGCTGGCCCGAGCCTCCTTCGAACCGACCGCCCGGCGGGCGTGGCTGGCCTTCGGGCTGGCCATGACCGCCTGGTGGTTGGGCACCGTGGCCTGGAGCGTGGTCTACGGAGGTCGGGCCCATCCTCCCTACCCCACGTTCGCCGACGTGCTCTGGCTGCTGTGGTATCCGCTGATGGTGGTGGGCATCATCTATCTGATCCGGGTCCGGTTCCACGGGTTCGAGCTCCATCGGTGGATGGACGGCATCGCCGTGACCCTCATCGTGCTCGTGGCCGGTTTCGCACTCGTCGTGCAACCGGTGGCCGAGGAGTCGTCCCAGAGCTGGTTGGCCATCATCGTGGACTTCAGTTACCCCGTGCTCGACATTCTCCTCATCGGAACCCTGCTCGGTGTCTACGGGCTACTGGGGTGGAAGCCCGACCGCATGTGGGTGCTGATCGGCCTCGGCATTCTGGCTACGACCGTCGGCGACGCCACCTTCGCCGTCCAGGAGGCGCGGGGCGTGGCCCAGGGCAGTCGCTATGACTTCGTGTGGACGGTCGGGGCCCTGGTCATCGCCTACGCCGCCTGGGCGCCCACATCGGGTGCCCAGGGTCGTCACGAGCAGGTCACCGGCATGCGGGCCATCGCCCTGGCCCTGATCGCCCAGGCGCTGGCCATCGGCATCCAGATCTACGCCGTGTTCGAGGAGGTCGGGCGAAGTGAGCGGGTAGTCACCGTCATCGTCCTGCTGGTGGCCTCGGCGCAGATCATCCTCACCCGTCCACGGGCGGAGGCCGTCGGCCCGCCCGGACCCACGCGGTCAGCGGTGACCGCAGACGACCGAGACCCCGCCTGATCGCCTGTCGACCCGGTCGTGGGCGTCGCCCCCACCACCGGCGGCTCGACGAGGGCAGGCGGGCTCGACGGTGGGCTCCGGTCACCCGTTTATCGCCCCCCGGGCCTGCGATCAGGCACGAGCGGCCGTCCCACCGGGCACAGACCCGACAGGGAGCCGCCTCCCCGAATAGGGGTCGGAAGGTCCGACGCGCCTGTTCCGAGGACTTCCGGGTAAGTTCTCTCCACGAAGGAGGACCGGGACGACCGGCCGCCTTCGTGACGATCCCCACGCGGACCGGGAGGAGCGGGGATGACCGATCTACTGACGACCACCGAGGATCGGACGATCACGGATCGGTTCTTCGCCACCCGGGCGCTCACCGAGTCCCTGGCCGGGCCGTTGTCGGCCGAGGACCAGACGGTCCAGTCCATGCCGGATGTGAGCCCCACCAAGTGGCACCGCGCCCATACGTCGTGGTTCTTCGAGACGTTCCTGCTGGCCACCGAGTTGCCCGGCTACCAGCCTTTCCATCCCGCCTACGGCTACCTGTTCAACTCCTACTACGAAGGGGTGGGGGCGCGGTATCCCCGCCACGACCGGGGTCTCGTGTCCCGGCCCGGCGTCGAGGAAATCGCCGAGTACCGGCGCTTCGTCGACGAGTCCATGGCCACACTGCTGGAGGATGCCGCCGGGGCCCGGATCGCCCCGTTGATCGAGCTCGGCATCCAGCACGAGCAGCAACACCAGGAACTCCTCCTGATGGACATCAAGCACGTGCTGTCGCGCAACCCCCTGCTCCCCGCCTACGACGACCTCCGAACCGTTCCCGCCGGGCCCGCCCCGACCACGACCTGGACCGAGTTCCCCGGGGGCATGGCCGAGATCGGACACTGCGGTGACGGCTTCAGTTTCGACAACGAGCTCCCCCGCCATCGGGTGTACCTCGGCGCCTTCGCCCTCGCCGACCGGCCGGTCTCCTGCGGGGAGTGGCTGGCCTTCATCGACGACGGCGGCTACCGGCGCCCCGAGCTGTGGCTGTCCGACGGGTGGGCGACCGTCCAGGACCAGCAGTGGGAGGCGCCGCTCTACTGGTCTGCGGTCGATGACGAGTGGCACGAGTTCACACTGGGTGGACCCATCACGGTCAACCCGGGCCAACCGGTCTGCCACGTGAGCTACTACGAGGCCGACGCCTTCGCCCGCTGGGCCGGCCACCGGCTCCCCACCGAGGCCGAGTGGGAAGTGGTGGCGGCCCGCCACCCGGTCGGCGGTCACTTCCTCGATCAGACCCTCCTGCACCCCTCGCCCGGATCCGGACCGGCGGCCGGCCCCTATGGTGACGTCTGGCAGTGGACGTCCTCGGCCTACAGCCCCTACCCCGGCTTCCAAGCCGCCCCGGGCGCCGTCGGCGAGTACAACGGCAAGTTCATGGTCAACCAGTACGTGCTCCGGGGCGGTTCGTGTGTAACGCCTCCGGGCCACGTACGGACTACCTACCGGAACTTCTTCCCACCCTCGGCACGGTGGGCGTTCTCCGGCCTTCGGCTGGCCCGGAACGACTGACCGGGATCCCGTCATCCGTAACGACCATCGCGCCGAAGGAACCGTGCATCCATGACCACCGTCATCCCCCCCACCATCGATGTCCACCTGTCCGGCAGCGACCTGCGCGGGGCCATGGAGCGTGACGTCCGGACCGGCCTGACCGCCGACCCCAAGAGCCTGCCGCCGGTGTACTTCTACGACGACCGGGGCAGCCGACTGTTCGACGAAATCACCCGGCTCCCCGAGTACTACCCCACTCGGTCCGAGCGCTCCATCCTCGACGCCCACGCCGGGGACATCGCCCGGGGTTCCGGGGCCGACACCCTGGTGGAGTTGGGCGCCGGCACCTGCGACAAGTCCCGGCTGCTGCTCGACGCCATGCGCACGAACGGGACGCTGCAGCGCTTCGTCCCTCTCGATGTGAGCGACACCACCCTCTGGGAGGCGGCCACCGCACTGTCCGAGGAGTACCCCGGCGTGGCCGTGAGTGCGGTGGTCGGCGACTTCCACCAGCACCTCGACCGGCTGCCCCACGACGGGACCCGGCTGTTCGCCTTCCTCGGAGGCACCATCGGGAATCTCGACCCCGCCCAGCGCCGTGAGTTCTACATCCAACTGGGCAAGGTGATGTCCATGGACGACCGCCTGCTCCTCGGGACCGATCTGGTGAAGGACCGGAACCGGCTGGTCAGCGCCTACGACGACGACGCCGGCGTCACTGCCGAATTCAACCGCAACGTGCTCCGGGTGCTCAACCGCGAGCTGGGGGCCAACTTCGAACCCGACCGGTTCGAGCACGTGGCCCGCTGGAACGAGTCCGACCAGCGCATCGAGATGTGGCTGCGCTCGACGGGCGACCAGCGGATCACACTGACCGATCTCGATCTGGACCTGACCTTCGGGGCGGGCGAGGAGATGCTGACCGAGATCAGCACCAAGTTCTCGCCTGAGGCCCTCGCCGTCGAACTCAGCGAGTGCGGATTCGTGGTGGAGACGATGTGGCGCTCGGAGGGTGACGAGTTCCTCCTGACCATGGCCCGGCCCTCCTCGTAGTCGGCTGCAGCAGCGACCACCGGGTTCGGTTCAGCCGCCGAGCAGGTCCTTGAGGGCCGCCTCGATGGCCCGGTGGAAGGTCGGATAGGCGTAGATCATGTAGCGGAGCTCGGTGGTGGGCACGGCGGCGTGCACGGCGAGCGTGAGCAGGCCAAGGACCTCGCCGCCGGTCGGTCCCGCGGACGTGGCCCCGACCAGCACCCCACGCTCGGAGTCCTCGACCAGTTTGATGAACCCCCGGTTACCCGCCTTGTGGATCCATCCCCGGGTGGACTTGGGGATGGCGGCCGTGCCCACCCGCACCTGGATCCCCGCGTCCCGGGCGGCCTGCTCACTCAGGCCCACCGAGCCGATTTCAGGATCGGTGAAGGTGACCCGGGGAACCGCCCGGTAGTCGGCCGGGACCACCTGGCGGCCGAGGATGTCGTTGACCGCGATGTCCGCCTGGTACATGGACATGTGGGTGAAGGCACCGTGGCCGACGGCGTCACCGATCGCCCACACGCCCGGCACCCCCTCCACCCGCATGTGGTCGTCGACGGGCAGGAAGCGGGCCGACTGGTCGAGGCCCAGGGACGCCACGTTCAGCTGGGCCAGGTCGGGCCGGCGGCCCGCAGCCACCAAGAGGCGCTCGGACACCACCGGCTCCCCGGCTCCGAGAGAGACGGCGAAGCGATGGCCGTCGTGGTGGACCGACGCCACGGCGACCCCGGTACGGACGTCGATCCCCTCGTCGGCGAATACCTCGGCCAGCAGCGCCCCCGCCTCGGGCTCCTCCGGACCGACCAGGCGCGGGCCGGCCTCCAGCACGGTCACCTGCGACCCGAAGCGGCGGAAGACCTGGGCCAGCTCCACGCCGATGGCACCACCTCCCAGCACGGTCAGTGAGCCGGGCACCTCCTCGGTCTCGATGGCCTCCCGGTTGGTCCAATAGGGGGTGTCGGCCAGGCCGGCCACCGGCGGGATCGATGGCCGGTTGCCGATGTTGATGACCACGGCCCGGGTGGCGTCGATGACCCGGTCCCCCACCACCACCTGGGTGGGCCCCTCGAGGCGACCCCATCCCCGCACGAGTCGCCCTCCTTTGTCCTCGAACCGCTTCACCGCCACGGCGTCGTCCCACGAGTCGGTGGCCTCCTCACGGATCCGGCGGGCCACCGTGGCCCACTCCGGGTCCACGGTGGCCGTACCGGCCATACCCGACACCCGCCCTGCCTCGGCCAGGAGGTCGGCGGCCCGGATCATCATCTTGGAGGGGACACACCCCCAGTAGGGGCACTCCCCTCCCAGCAGCTCCGCCTCCACACCGACCACGTCGAGGCCGGCCTCGGCCAGCCGCCCGGCTACGTCCTCGCCGCCCGGTCCCATGCCCACCACGATCACGTCGGCCTGTTCACTCATACCTGGCTCCTTTGGGCTCGCCGGACTCCCGTCGTGGACTCCCTCTCGGTCCTCCACGCCGGCTCCCCCGGTTCTACCCGGTGACGGACGGGTCCGCACACGCGCCGGGGAACACCGGGCCCGGTTCCGGGGTTGAAGGGGATATGACGATACGAGCGACATGGAACGGGGCCGTGCTGGCCGAGAGCGACCACACCGTGGTGGTGGAGGGGAACCACTACTTTCCCGCCGAGGACGTGCGCACCGAGTACTTCGAGGACAGCTCGAGCCACACCATCTGTCCCTGGAAGGGCGAGGCCAGCTACCGGAGCGTGGTGGTCGACGGGCAGCGCAACGACGACGCCGCCTGGTACTACCCCACGCCGAAGGACGCAGCCAAGGAGATCGCCGACAAGGTGGCCTTCTGGAAGGGTGTCACCGTAGACGAGGCCTGACCCGGTCTCTGCGGCCGGCAGTTCAGCCGGATCGCCGCCGGGCCACATCGAAGCAGGCGACGGCCCCGGCCGTGGCGACATTGAGCGAGGAGAGCGAACCGTGCTGGGGGATGGCGGCCAGCGCGTCGCAGCGTTTCCGGGTCAGCGTGGACAGTCCGGCTCCTTCTGAGCCCAGAACCAGGGCCACCGGTTGGTCGCCCAACGGGAGTTGGTCGAGCGATTGGGTGGCCTCCCCCACCAGACCCACCGACCACACCCCCAGCTGGGTGAGCTTCTGGAGGGCGGCTGGCACCCCGCCCACCAGGGCCATGGGGAGGTACTCGATGGCCCCGGCCGCCACCTTGGCCACCGTCGGCGAGAGGTGGGCCGATCGGTGCCGGGGCAGTACCACACCGGTCACCCCGGCGCACTCGGCGCTACGGAGCAGTGACCCGACATTGTGGGGATCGGTGATGCCGTCCAGGACCACGAGGAACGGCACGCGGCCCCGGCGGGTGGGCTGGCACAGCGCCTCGAGCGGCGTCTCCTCCACGGGCCGGGCCAGCGCCACCACTCCCTGGGCGGCATCGGTGCGGGCCACCGAGTCGATCCGGCGGCGGGACACGTACTCGATGCGCACCCGGCGGGCGGCGGCCAGGGCTTCGATCTCGTCGAGGATGGGGGCGGCGTCCATGCCCTCGGCCAGGAGCAGGGATGTCACCGCCCGGCGGTTGGCCCTGAGCAGTTCCCGGACGGCCTGACGGCCCTCCACCTGGTCTCCTCCCAGTCCGGCCGGGGCCGATGCCCCCCGGACCCGCGCGTCGGGGGTCGTTCGGCCACCGCCCCGGGTCGTCCCGCGACGCGGCGGTGCACCCTTGTGGACGCCGCCCCGCGAGCCGGACCCCCGAGACGAGCCCGCCGTCGACCGACCCCGGCCCGAGCCACCCCGCGCCGGCTTCCCCCGTCCCCCGGTGTTCTTCGGCGGGGTCACGGCGTACCTCGGGTCCCTTCGCCCGAGCGGGCCCGGAGCAGGACGACCGCGGTGCAGGCGATGCCCTCGGTCCGGCCCAGGGCCCCGAGCCCCTCGGCCCGGGTGGCCTTGACGTTGACCGGTGCCCCGAGCACCGCGCCCACCCGTTCCGCCATCAGTGCCGTGAATGGCGCCAGCTTCGGCTGCTCGGCCACCACTGTGCAGTCGGCGTTGACCGGCATCCAGCCGGCGGCTCCGGCCAACGCCACCATCCCGGCCAGGATGGCCATGCTGTCAGCCCCGCGCCATCGGGGATCGGTGTCGGGTGCATGGCGACCGAGGTCGCCGAGTCCGGCGGCACCGAGTACGGCATCGGCGACGGCGTGGGCCACGGCGTCGGCGTCGCTGTGCCCCTCGAGTCCCCTCGCCCCGTCGCCGGTGACGGTGACCCCGCCCAGGATCAACGGCCGACCGGTCCGGTCGGCGAACCGGTGGAAGTCGATTCCCTGGCCGATCCGGAACGTCGGCGGGGAGGCGGATCCGGTTCCCCCGTGTCCCTCACTCACCGCAGCACCTCCACCATCAGCGCCTCGGCCAGACCGAGATCCTCGTGGCGGGTGATCTTCAGGTTCCGCGGGTCGCCGGGAACCGTACGGACGGCCACGCCCAGCCGCTCCACCAGGCCGGCGTCGTCGGTGGACTGGCCGCCCTCCCGGTGGGCCTCCCGCAGGACGGTCGCCGAGAAGGCCTGGGGCGTCTGCACGGTCACCAGGCCGTCCCGGTCCACCGTGGACAGGACCACGTCGTCCGCGATGCGCTTGAGGGTGTCCGAGACGGGCAGCACAGGGATGGCGCACAGGGCCCCGCCGGCCAGCACCGCCTCCACCACGGCGGTGAACAGCGACGGGGCCGCCAGTGGTCGGGCGGCGTCGTGGACGACGATGACATCGGCGTCGTCGGGTACGACACCGAGACCGGCCCGCACCGAGTCGGCGCGGGACGCGCCACCGATCACCAGGCGATCCGCACCCCAGCGTGCAGGGCCACCTGGCCCGTCTCCGCCGGTCGCATTCGCGTCGGCACCGGCCCCCTCGGGGACCACGAGGACGACCCCGTCGGCCGCCGAGCGGGCCGCCTCCACCGACCACGCCGCCATCGGTCTCCCGGCCAGGTGGAGAAACTGCTTGGGACCTCCGAAACGGCGACCCGATCCGCCTGCCACCACGATGGCCCAGACGGACCCCGTTCGGCTCAGGGCAGCGCCTCGTTCAGCCGAACCTCGGCGGTCTCCTCATCGACGCCCAGGGCAAAGGTCAGCTCCGACACCAGAATCTGGCGGGCCCGCTGCAACATGCGCTTCTCGCCGGCGGAAAGTCCCTTGTCCTTGTCGCGGATGGACAGGTTCCGCACCACTTCGGCCACCTGGTAGATGTCGCCGGAACGCAGCTTCTCGGAGTGGTTCTTGTACCGGCGCGACCAGTTGGTCGGCATCCGCGCCTCCTTCTTGCGGAGGACGGCGAAGACCTCTTCCACCTCTTCGTCGTTGATAACCTCCCGCAGACCGACGCCCTCGGTGTTGTCGGCCGGGACCATGAGGGTCAGGTCGCCGTAGGCCAGCCGGAGCACCAGGTACTCCTGTTTCTTGCCGAACGCCTCTTTGGTCTCTCGTCGTTCGACCACCGCCGCGCCATGGTGCGGATAGACGACCTTGTCACCGATGTCGAACACCATTCCTCCTGGCGTTGCGTGCTGATCCCGGGCTGGTGAGCTCGATCGGGACCGCGTAGGGAGCACGCCATGGTACACGGTGCCGGCACCCGGCCCGACCGGGGCCCCGCCACCAGGGTGCGGACGGGGCCCGGCCCCTACTGGTAGCGCTCGAAGATGCTGGCTTCGGCCAGGCGAGCCAGCCCGTTCTTGACCGAGTGGGCCCGGGCCTCCCCTACCCCCTCCACCTGCTCGAGGTCGACCAGCGACGCCCGCATGATCTGCTGGAGGTTGACGAACCGGTCCACGATCCGCTCGATGATGGTGTCGGAGAACCGGGGCAGCCGGTAGAGCAACCGGTACCCCCGCGGCTCCACACCGGACTCGGAATCGTGGAACGAGCCCGGGAGGCCGAGGATCTGGGCCACCCTTTGGGAGTCCTGCAGCTGGTCCGCCGGCAGCTGGCTCAGCTGCTCGACCACCCGGTCGACAACGGCCAGGCGGTCGCGTCCTTTGACCGGTGGGAGGCGCAGGTAGTCCCGCACCACCAGGTGCAGGGTCGGGGCCACGCCGTCCACCAGTTCGGCCGACTGCAGGCCGACCAGTCGCCCGTCGTCGCCCAGCTCGACCAGGTAGCCCTCCACCTCCTCGGCGATGCGGAGCAGCATCTCCGCCGCCTGGACCACACCGACCACATCGCCCACCGATACGGTGTCTTCTACCTCCAGGGTCGACAGTGCCGACAGTGCCACGTCGAACCGGCTGCGGAAGTGCTGCATGGTGGCCAGGGCCTGGTCGGTGCGGTCGTGCAACCACCCGGTCGGCTGGACGGTGTGCTTGAGGTCGTTGCGGTAGACGGCGATCACCGACATGGCGGCCGAAACCGACAGCACGGGAACGTCGATGGACCTGGCCACCCGTTCGGCCGTCCGGTGCCGGGTACCCGTCTCCGTCGTGGGGATGGTGGCCTTGGGCATGAGGTGGACGTTGGCCCGAGCGATACGGGAGGCGTCCGGGGCGAGGATGATGGCCCCGTCCATCTTGGCCAGTTCCGAGAGGCGTTGGGGACTGAACTCGGCGTCGAGGAGGAAACCACCCGAGCAGATGGAGAGCACACCCGGTCCGTCCCCCACCACGACGAGGGCCCCACGTTTGGCCCGCAGGATGCGATCGAGCCCGTCCCGCAACGGACGGCCTGGAGCGGCCATGGCCAGAGCGTCACTGAGTGGCGAGCTCTGGCGGGCGGTCACAGACGAATCGGTACCCGGACCCGCCCGGGGTCGGCCCCGGATCCGGAGCCTGCGCTCAGACATTCTCCTCGGTGGCCAACCACAGGACGGCCTGAGCCACGCTGTCCACCCGGATCAGCTCGACCCCGGGTGGGCCGTACGGCGCCGACGTGGGCACCGCCACGCGCTCGAAACCGAGGCGGGCGCACTCCTCCAGCCGGCGGGGCAGGTTGGTGACCTGGCGGACCTCGCCGGCCAGACCCACTTCGCCCACCGCGGCCAGGTTGGCCGGCAGGGCCACCCCGGTGGCCGCCGAGGCCACGGCCAGCGCCACGGCCAGGTCGGCGGCCGGGCTCGGTCACCTTGATCCCCCCGGCCACCGAGGCGAAGACGTCCATCCCCATGACGGCCAGGCCGGCGTAGCGGTTCAGCACGGCCAGCATCATGCCCAGGCGACCGTTGTCGAGGCCCACGACCGTCCGCTTGGGTTGGGCCTGCCCCTGGTGGGTCACCAGGGCCTGGAGCTCCACCACCAGGGTGCGGCGGCCCTGGATGGCCGGGAGGACCACGCCGCCGGGCACGCCGACCAGACGGTCTCCGAGGAGGAGCCGGCCCGGGTCGTCGACCGGCTTGAGGCCCTGGTCACCCATTTCGAACAGCCCCAGCTCACCGGTGGGACCGAACCGGTGCTTCACCGCCTGGAGGAGACGGATGGCGTGGTGCCGATCACCCTCGAAGCTCAACACGGTGTCCACCATGTGCTCGAGGGCCCGAGGGCCGGCCAGCGAGCCGTCCTTGGTCACGTGACCGACGAGCACGGTGGCCACCCCTCGGGTCTTGGCCAGGCTCACCAGCTGGTCGGCGCACTCGCGTACCTGGGTGACGCTGCCGGGTACCCCGGTGGTCCGCCGCTCGCCGGGCTGGGTGGGCCCGATCGACACGGCCTGGATGGAGTCCACCACCACCAGATCGGGCTGCGCCTCGGTCACGCCGGCGATCACGGCACCCACGTCGGTGACCGGGAGGATGAGCAGCCCCGGGGGGATGGGGCCCAGCCGCTCGGCCCGCAGGCGGACCTGGTGGGCCGACTCCTCCGCCGAGACGAGCAGGACCCGGTGCACCGGCCGCGGCCCGGGCCGCCAGCACCTGCAGGAGCAGAGTGGACTTGCCGATGCCGGGCTCGCCGCCGAGCAGGGTGACCGACCCGGGCACCAGCCCGCCCGAGAGCACCCGGTCGAACTCCTCCACCCCGGTGGGGATAACGGCGGCCTCGGACACGTCCACCGCGGACAACTGGAGCGGCATCGTCTCGAGGCCCAGGGCGTCGACCGCCTGGACCAGGGAACCGAGCTGGGCCTCCTCCACCAGGGTGTTCCACTCCCCGCAAGTCGGGCACCTCCCCGCCCACCGGGCGGTCGTCGACCCGCAGTCCATGCAGCGGTGGCGCTTCGCGGTCTTGGCCATGTGACCGATGGTAGGGACTGGGTGTGTCAGTTGGGGTGACGGTCAGCGGCGCCACCGGTACCCGCGTCCGCGGCCCACTACGGCCGGTCCCCTCGCAGGGTCACCCGCTGAGTGAGCCGGTGCTGGTCCCCAGAATCGAACACCACGAAGCGCACGGCGGCCCGGTTGTCCCAGATGCCCAGGTCACCGGGCTTCCAGCGATAACGCACCACGTACTTCTGCTGCACCATGTGGTCGTAGAGGATCTCGAGGAGGCCGTCCCTCTCCCGGCGGTTCAGCCCCACGAGGTGGGAGGTCTACTCGAGATTCGCGAAGAGGCAGCGCTTGCCACTCTCGGGATGGGTCCGGACCACCAATTGCTTCACCGGTGTGAACGCGGCCATCCGCTCCCCATCCCACTCGGTGAACCGGCCGCCCGGAGCTGCTCACCGACGTGGTGGGCCACCCTCGGACGTGGAGCCGCCCCACCGTAACCGGCGGGGCGGCTCAGTCAGGTCTCGGCTGATCCGCTCAGTCGGCGGAGGCGTCAGCCAGTTCCACCGGCGGCGGGGGCTCGACACCCTCGATGGCGGTGAAGGTCAGCTGCTGTTCACCGGCCACCAGTGGAGGGGCACCCTTCACGTCATAGGCCGCGGCGGCCTCGGGCGTGATGGTCTCCACATCGACCACGATGGTCTCGCCGACCCGGAACTCCTTCCACAGGATCCTCTCCGACAGCGGGTCCTCGACCATCTGCTGGATGGCACGGCGCAGCGGCCGGGCCCCCAGCTGGGGGTCGTAGCCCTTATCGGCCAGGAGCTGCTTGGCCGGTGGGGTCAGGATAAGGCTCAGGCCCTGGAGCTCCAGCTGGGTGGAGACCCGCTGGATCATGAGGTCCACGATCTCCACCACCTCGACCTTGGACAGCTCGTGGAACACCACGACCTCGTCGATGCGGTTGAGGAACTCCGGTCGGAAGTGGGCCTTCAGCGCCTCGTTGACCTTGGTCTTCATCCGCTCATAGGTCACGGCCTCCGAGGTCTTGGCAAAGCCCACCGACGACTTGCGCAGATCGGCAGTACCGAGATTGGACGTCATGATGAGCACGGTGTTCTTGAAGTCCACCGAACGACCCTGGGCGTCGGTCAACCGTCCGTCCTCCAGGATCTGGAGCAGTGTGTTGAAGACGTCGGCGTGGGCCTTCTCGACCTCGTCGAAGAGCACCACCGAGAAGGGCTTGCGGCGAACCGCTTCGGTCAGCTGGCCACCCTCTTCGTACCCGACATAGCCGGGAGGCGAGCCGACGAGGCGGCTCACCGTGTGCTTCTCCATGTACTCGGACATGTCCAGCTGGATGAGCGCGTCCTCGTCGTCGAAGAGGAACTCGGCCAGCGTCTTGGCCAGCTCGGTCTTCCCGACACCGGTCGGCCCGAGGAAGATGAACGAGCCACTCGGGACGCTTGGGGTCCTTCAGACCGGCCCGCGTCCGTCGGATGGAACGGGCCAGGGCGGCGATGGCCGGCTCCTGCCCGATGACCCGCTTGTGGAGCTCGTCCTCCATGCGCAGGAGCTTGGCCGTCTCCTCCTCGGTGAGGCGGTAGACGGGGATCCCCGTCCAGTTGGCCAGCACCTCGGCGATGACTTCCTCGTCGACGACGTCGAAGAGATCCACACCTTCGGCCCGCCACTCGGCCTCCATGGCCTCTTTGGAGTCAAGCCGCTCCTTCTCCTGCTCGGCGAGCTTCTTGGCCTGGTCGAAAGCCTGCTTCTCCAGCGCGGCCTCCTTGTCGGCCCGGAGCCGGGTGATGTCCTCTTCCAACTTCTTGTAGGCCGGAGGCGTGGTCATCCGGCGGATGCGCAGGCGGCTGCCGGCCTCATCGATGAGGTCGATGGCCTTGTCCGGGAGGTACCGGTCGGCCAGGTACCGGTCGGCCAGGTTGGCTGCGGCCACCAGAGCCTGATCGGTGATGGTCACGGCATGATGCGACTCGTACCGGTCGCGGAGCCCCTTCAGGATCTCGATGGTCAGCGCCACGTTGGGCTGCTCGACCTTGATCGGCTGGAAACGCCGCTCGAGGGCCGCGTCCTTCTCCAGGTGCTTGCGGTACTCGTCGATGGTGGTGGCACCGATGGTCTGCAGTTCGCCCCGGGCCAGCATGGGTTTCAGGATGGAGGCGGCGTCGATGGCACCTTCGGCAGCTCCGGCACCCACCAACGTGTGCAGCTCGTCGATGAACAGCACGATGTCGCCGCGGGTTCGGATCTCCTTCAGGACCTTCTTCAGCCGCTCCTCGAAGTCGCCCCGGTACCGGCTGCCGGCCACCAGTGCCCCGAGGTCGAGGGTGTAGAGCTGCTTGCCGGTGAGCGTCTCGGGGACGTCGTCGGCCACGATCCGCTGGGCCAGCCCCTCGACGATGGCGGTCTTGCCCACGCCGGGCTCCCCGATGAGCACCGGGTTGTTCTTGGTCCGGCGGGACAGGACCTGCATGACCCGCTCGATCTCTTTCTCACGACCGATCACCGGGTCCAGCTTGTGGTCCCGGGCCAGTGCGGTAAGGTTGCGGCCGAACTGGTCCAGCACCGGTGAGCCGGTCGGGGCATCTGAGGACTGCGAGCCCGGTGCGCCGGCGCCCACCGACTCCTTGCCCTGGTAGCCCGAGAGCAACTGGATGACCTGCTGGCGGACCCGGGGGAGATCGGCCCCCAGGCTCACGAGAACCTGGGCGGCCACGCCCTCGCCCTCGCGGACGAGACCGAGCAGCATGTGCTCGGTGCCGATGTAGCTGTGGCCCAGCTGGAGTGCTTCACGCAGGGAGAGCTCGAGGACCTTCTTGGCCCTCGGGGTGAAGGGTGGCGAGCCGGTCGGGTGCCGTGCCGGCCAGGCCGATGGTCTCCTCGACCTTCTCGCGGACGGCCTCCAGCGAGACGCCCAGCGACTCCAGTGCCTTGGCCGCGACGCCCTCGCCCTCGTGGATCAGTCCCAAGAGGATGTGCTCGGTGCCGATGAAGCTGTGGTTGAGCAGCCGCGCCTCCTCCTGCGCTAGCACAAGAACTCGACGAGCCCGGTCTGTGAATCGTTCGAACACTCCACCGCCTCCATCCGCGGTCAGTAACTGAAGCCGAAGTCTACAGGTACCCGTGCCACACACACCCGCACGGGCCCATTTTCCGGCCCTTTTCTCAGCCATCGGCATCCGCGCCTATCGTCTGTAGGAAGTGAACGTCGTCGAACTCCTCGGGCTTCCCGCACTCGAAGAACAGCTCAAACGCCTCGAGCCCCTGCTCGTGGAGTCGGTGGTGACCGGGGACGGACTTCCTCGACGAGGTGACCACCCACCTCCTGGCCGCCGGGGGCAAGCGGCTCCGGCCGGTGTTGGCCCTGGCCACCGCCACATCCGGCACCCGGGACGGCCACCCGGGAGGACCTGTTGGGGGCGGTGGCCGTGGAGCTGGTCCACCTGGCCTCGCTCTACCACGACGACGTCATGGACGAGGCCACCGTACGGCGCAACGTCGAGAGCGTCAACGCCCGGTTCGGCAACTTGGTGGCCATCGTGGCCGGCGACTTCCTGCTGGCCCGGTCGGCCGAGATCGCCGCCGGACTGGGCACCGAGATCGCCGGGCTCCTGGCCGCCACCCTGGGGGAGCTGTGCCAGGGCCAGGTGGCCGAGGTGCACGCCGCCTTCCAGCCCGGCCGGAGCCGGGACGACTACTACCGTGCCATCGCCGGCAAGACGGCGTCGCTCATGGCCACGTCGTGCCGGATCGGCGCCCTCACCGGCGGGCTCCCCCGCACCCAGATCGACGCCTTCACCGACTTCGGCCGCTCGTTCGGGATGATCTTCCAGGTCCGCGACGACATCCTCGACGTCATCGGCACCGAGGCCGAGCTGGGCAAGCCGGCCGGCCAGGACCTGGCCGAGGGGATCTACACCCTGCCCGTGCTGCTGGCGCTGGCCGATCCCGAGGCCGGACCGGAACTCCGCACCCTGCTCGGCCAGCCGCTCGGCACAGCCCGAGCGGGACAAGGCCCGGGCCATCGTGGCCGCATCGGGGGCCATCGCCGACTCGGTGGTGGTGGCCCGGAGATACGCCGACGAGGCCGCGGCGGCGGCGCGGCTCGGGTCCCTCACCCGAGCTGGCAGCCGGGTTCGCCGGCCTGGCCCACTCCCTGGTGGACGACCTGCCCACCGACTGACCCGGAGCCCCGGCGCGGCCGGAGCGGTCGCCCGACTGACACGTCGACCGACCGCTCCGCTCACACCGCTGCTGACAACGTCAGCGCACACCGTCGGCTCAGCTGGTGGCTCCCGGCGCCGACACGTTGCACTTGGCGTCGATGGCCGCCGTGGCCCGGTCCAGCCGGGCCTTGAAGGCGGGGCTCTCGAGCCGGGTGATCCGCCGCTGGAGGCGAGCGGCCGTCTTGGTCCGGCCGGCGGCGGCCGCCTTGGCCTGAGCCGCGGTCAGCTTGGGCAGACCGTTGGCGATGTCGCCTTCGGCCTTTTGGATCCGGGCCAGCACCTTGGGTGCATTGGCGCAGTTGAACGACTGCACCCTGGCCGGGGTGACGCTCGACGTCCCGGTCGTGGCGGCTCCGGCGATGCCGGCGGCGCCCACGGAGAGCGCCCCGACGGCTACCACGCCCACGATCAGCTTCTTGGCGGTGGGAATCATGTTCTTCATGGCTGTACTACCTCCTGAACTGGGCCGGTGGTTCCGGCTACCACTCAGTTATCCCCGGGGGCATGTGTGTTGCGTGATGCCGATGTTAGGGGCCGATGAGGGCCTTCGAAAGCGTGGACATTGGCCGGGTGAGGAGGACATCGTCCCTGTTCACGGCGTAATTGTCCTGGGACGGCCAACGGTTACCGTGCCGGGATGCTCCATCGTGTCGGCCTCTTCCAACCCGTGGGGGCTGATCCGGACCGGTCACGGCCGACGCCGCACCATCGGGGCCAGCCTCGACCCCAGCGCTCGGGACACGGGCCGGCCGGGACCCGGCCGTGACCGCCAAGCGGGGGAGCGCCCGCCACGCCGTCAGGCTCGACTGTGGGCCGGAGGGCGTGTGGGCGCTCCTCGGGGCGCCGGGACGGGTCCACGAGTGGTTCCCCGGGATCGAGTCGTGCACCGTGGACGGCCACCACCGCGTGGTGGTGACGGCCTCGGGCCTACCCATGCCCGAGGACCTCGTGACGGTCGACCCCACGCTCCGGCGTCTCCAGTACCGGATCACGGCGCCCCTGTTCACCGAGCACCTCAGCACCATCGACGTGCACGACCTGGGCGACGGCACCAGTCTGGCCGTGTACTCCGTCGACGCCGACCCGGCCGCCTTGGCCCTGGTCATCGGCGGGGCCGCCCGCGCCGGGCTCGAGGGTGTCCCCGAGCTCCTGGGGCTCGAGGCGCTGACCCGGTACCCCCCCGACGACAGGCCGGGGTCGCGCTGATGGGCCGCAAGATCCTCCTCGTGACCACCGACCAGCAGCGGTACGACACCCTCGGCTGCAACGGGGGCTCGATCGGACGCACGCCGGTGGTGGACCGTCTCGCCGCCGAGGGTGTCCGGTTCGAACGGGCCCATCCCCAGTCGGTGGTGTGCATGCCCTCCCGGTCGACCATCCTGACCGGCCAGCACCCGACCACCCACGGGGTGTGGATGAACGGCGTGCCCCTCCCCTTGGCGGCGCCGTCGGTGGCCGCCGAACTCCACGGCGCCGGCTACCGCACCGCACTGGTGGGTAAGGCCCACTTCGAGCCGTTCCTCGACCCGTTCTTCCGCTTCGGCGAGAACTCCCTGGCCCAGACCGGGACCCAGCCACCCGGCGGACTCCACCGGGGCTTCGAGCACCTCGAGCTGGCCACCCACGGCGTGATCGGACCCCTCCACTACGCCGCGCTGGATGATGGCCGAGCACCCCGGGGACCTCGCCGGCTTCTACCCGGCCCTGGACGCCTCCCTGCAGGTCAACGCGGCAGGAGGCGGGGACACCGGTGCCCCCCAGGTCCAGGTCAACCCGGTGGATCGCCACATCTACCACACCGACTGGGTGGCCGATCGGACCATGGCCTGGATGGACACGCTCGGGGCCGACGAGGACTGGTTCTGCTGGATGAGCTTTCCCGACCCGCACCACCCCTGGGACCCTCCCGAGTCCGAGGTCGGTCGCATCGATTGGCACGATGTCCCGCTGCCGGCCGGTTATCCCGAGCACCGGTCCGAACGCGAGGCCATCCTCGACGCCAAGCCCCGGCACTGGCGCCTCTGGTACGACGGGACGCTGGTGTCCAACTACGAGGCCCCGGCCGACTGGGTCCCCGCCACACTGACCCCTGACCAGGTCCGCGAGGTCAACGCCCGCAACGCAGTCGAGTGCGAGCTCATCGACGAAGCCCTGGGTCGGGTGCTCGGACACGTGGCCAAGCGGGGTTGGGCCGACGATCTCGACGTCGTCTTCACCACCGACCACGGCGAGCTGCAGGGTGACTTCGGGCTCCTGTTCAAAGGCCCGTACCACGTGGACGCCCTCATGCGGATCCCCCTGGTGTGGCGGCCGGCCCCTCGGGCCGCCACCTCGCCCGCGGTGGTGTCCCGACCGGTCGGCCTGGTCGATCTGGCCCCCACCTTCTGCGCCATCGCCGGCCTCGAGGCCCCCGGCTGGATGCAGGGCGCGGCCCTGCCCGTGGACGATGCCGACGCCGGGTCGCGTGGTTTCGAGCGGGTGCTCACCGAATGGGACAGCGAGCTGTTCGGCACCGACGTCCATCTGCGCACCATCATGCGGGACCACTGGGTGTGCACCGCCTACCGGCCCGGGACCTCCCACGACGGCAGCGAGGGCGAGCTCTACGACCTGGACGACGATCCGCTCCAACGGGCCAACCGCTGGGACGACCCCGCCCTGGCCGCGGTCCGCAGCGATCTTCTCGCCGACCTGTGGGACCACCAGCCACCCCCGCACCAGCCCCGCCTGGCCCTCGAGGCCCCCGTCTGAACGCCTAGGGGCCGCCCACCGGCCCTGGCGCCTAGCGCGGTGACGGACCGACTGGCGAGTTCCTCTCGAAGATGATCCGCAGTCCGTGCAGGGTAAGCCAGGGCTCCACGTACTCGATCTCCTCGGCGTAGGGCGAGATGAGCTCCGAGAGCCCGCCGGTGGCCACCACCGTGCAGTCACCCAGGACGGCGGCGAAGCGACGGCACAAGCCGTCGACCTGACCGGCGAAACCGTAGAGGGCGCCGGACTGAATCGACTCGACCGTCGACTTGCCGATCACGCTGCGGGGCTCGACCAGCTCCACCCGGCGCAGCGCGGCGGCGTGGGCGAAGAGGGCGTCGAGGCTGATGGCCACCCCGGGGGTGATGGCCCCACCCAGGTACTCCCCGGCGGCGGAGATGGCGTCGAATGTCGTGGCCGTGCCGAGGTCCACCACCACACAAGGCCCCCCGAAGAGGTCGTGGGCACCCACGGCGTTGGCGATCCTGTCCGCCCCCACCTCCTTCGGATTGTCGTAGAGGATGGGCATCCCGCTCTTCACCCCGGGCTCGAGCACGACGGCCGGCACGTCGAACCAACGGGACACCATCTGGCGGAGGTTGGCCGTCACCAGTGGCACCGACGAGGTGACGGCGATGCCCGAAACGGCGCTGTCGATGTCCAACCCGTCGAGGTCCAGGAGCTGCGTGAGCAACAAGGCGTGCTCGTCGGCGGTGCGCTCGGCCACCGTGGACAGGCGCCAGTGGTGGGCCAGACCGGTCGGTTCATTGCCGTCCCGGGGGCCGGTACCGGGGGGATCGGAGGGATCGTCGGCGAACAGGCCGACTACCGTCTCGGTGTTGCCCACGTCTATGGCCAGCAGCATGGTCAGCCTCCCTCCTCGGCCGGCAGAGCCAGATCGAACCCGAGGTCGAGCACGGGCGAGGAGTGGGTGAGCGCCCCCACCGAGATGAGGTCGGCACCGGCGGTGGCCAGCTTGGGTGCAGCCAGGAGATCGACCCCACCGGACACCTCCACCAGCGTGGTGACCCCGTCGGCCCGAAGTTGAGACACGCACCCGGCCACCCGCTCGATGGACATGTTGTCCAGCATGATGACGGTGGCCCCGGCGGCCACCGCCTCGTCCACCTGGGAGAGGTGGTCGCACTCGACCTCCACCATGCGCCCGGGCCAGAGGTCCTTGGCCCGGGCCACCGCCTCGGCGATGGACAGCCCGGCCAGATGGTTGTCCTTGACCAGGACGGCGTCGGACAGGCTGGCCCGGTGGTTGTGGCCGCCCCCGGCCCGGACCGCCGCCTTCTCGAGGGCACGGAGCCCCGGTGTGGTCTTGCGGGTGTCGAGCACCCGCGTGGCCGGATTGGCCGCCTCCACCGCGTCCACGTACCGCCGGGTCAACGAAGCCACACCGGACAGGTGCCCGAGGAAGTTCAGCACCGTCCGCTCGGCGGTCAGGATGGACCGCAACGGACCGCTGATCTCGGCCACCCGTTCGCCCGGCTCGACCCGGCCGCCGTCGGGGATCAACCACACCACCTCAAGGACCGGGTCGATCTGACGAAGGGTCTCGACGGCACAGGCCCGACCGGCCAGCACCCCGGACGCCCGGCTCACGATGGCCACGGCGGCCACGGTGGTGGACGGCACCAGAGCTGCGGTCAGGTCACCCAGCGGGAGGAGATCCTCGGCCAGGGCCCGGGCCACCGCATCGACCACCGCGACCCCGGGAGGATCGACGTCGACGACGTTCGCGGGCGAGGTCCCGTGGGCTGGCTGCTCTCCCACCTTCAGACGGCCCTGTCGCCCGTCGCCCCGTCGCCCGTCGGCCCGTCGGCCCGTCGGGGGCCGTCCAGAACAGCCAGTCCGTCGGCGTCGTGGACGATCCGCCGTCGCCACTGCTCGGAGGCTTCGGGATAGTCGCTCCGGGCATGGGCCCCCCGGGTCTCGCGGCGGACCGTGGCGGCGCGCAGCACGCTGGTGGCCGTCGTGATCAGGTTGACCAGCTCCCCGTGGGCCCGGTCGAGGGGCACGGCCGACCCCACCTCGGCGTCCAGGTCCTGGATCGACGCACCGGCCGATCCGAGGGACTCCGCACTGCGGACCACGCCGGCGCCCTCGATCATCAGCCGCTGGAGCCGCTCCCGCGTCTTCGTGATGTCAGGCCAGCTCGGAGCGGTGACCGGGTCGGGGGAGCCCACCATGGCCCAGGGTGTCGCCGCCGCCGGTTCCAGCCGCTCGACGGGCCCGGCGAGAAGGGATCCCATGACCCCGGTGGGCCGGGGACCGTCGACGCCGTCCAAGACAGCCTCGGCCAGCCTGGCCCCGAAGACCATCCCCTCCAACAGCGAGTTCGAAGCCAGCCGGTTCGCCCCGTGCACGCCGGTGCAGGCCACCTCGCCGGCCGCCCACAACCCGGGTAGGGCCGTGGCCCCGGACAGATCGGTGACGACGCCGCCGGACAGGTAGTGGGCGGCCGGGGCGATGGGCAGCCAGTCCCGGGACGGGTCCAGCCCGATGGCCCGCAGGGAGGCGGCGATGGTGGGAAAGCGGGCGTCGAATCCGGCCAGGCCGGTGGCGTCGAGCCACAGGCTCTCCACCCCTTCGTCCCGCATCCGGTCGGCCATGGCCCGGCTGACCACGTCACGCGGGGCCAGTTCGTCGACGAACCGCTCACCCTGTGCATCCCGCAGCAGGGCACCGTGGCCGCGCAGGGCCTCGGACAGGAGGGGTCGGGGCATGGCCGGGTGGTGCAGCGCCGTCGGGTGGAACTGCATGAACTCCACATCGGCCACCGGGACTCCGGCCCGCAGGGCCATGGCCAGCCCGTCAGCGGTGGCCTCGGCCGGGTTGGTGGTGACGGCGAACAGCTGACCGGCACCGCCGGTGGCTAGCACCGTGTGCCGGGCCCGGACCTCGACGACGTCGCCCGTTGCGCTCAGCGCCCGGACCCCGCGACAGCGGCCATCCTCCACCACGAGGTCGAGGGCGAACCACTCCTCGAGCACGGCGGCTGCGGTGGCCCGGGTGGCATCGACGAGGGCCCGCTCGACCTCGGCGCCGGTGGCGGCCCCACCGGCGTGGACCACCCGCGCCGTGGAGTGTCCGCCCTCGCGGGCCAGGGCCAGGGCCCCTCCGGGCTGGCGGTCGAAGACCGCCCCCATGGCGATCAGTTCGTGGACGCGGGTAGGACCCTCGTCGACGAGCACCCGCACCGCATCGGTATCGCACAGGCCGGCCCCCGCGGCCAGCGTGTCCGCCAGGTGCAGGTCGGTCGAGTCCTCGTCTCCGCCGAGCACCGCGGCCACGCCCCCCTGAGCCCAGCGCGTCGCCGACTGGTAGAGCTCGGCCTTGGTGAGGACTCCGACCCGCAGCGCGGGGCGGCCACTCCCCGAACCCGTGGCGGAGGAGCCCGGGGGTGCGGCGAGGCGCACGGCGGCGGACAAGCCGGCCACGCCGCTCCCGAGAACCAGGACGTCGAGGTCGAGGTCTAGGGGCGCCACCACCGGATCGGACACGGTCCGGTCAGCGATCCGTGCGGGGATCGAGATTGTCGATCAGGCGCACCGCGCCCACCGTGGCCGCCACGATCAGTCGGAGCGGTCGGGCGGTCAACCGGCTCCGGACGGGTTCGAGGTCGTCGGCGGTCACCAGGGCGGCGTAGTCCAGGTCCACCAGGGGCTCGCACGCTGCCGCCCTGATCATCGATGCCTCCACATCGGCCGGCTCGCCCCCCACGGCCCACCGGTCGGCGCCGGAGCGGAGGGACCGCCACAGGGCCACGGCAGCCCGACGCTGGTCGGGGTCGAGACGGGAGTTTCGGCTGGACAGCGCCAGCCCGTCCGGGTCCCGCACGGTGGGACACCCGACGACCTGGGTTGGGAGGGCCAGGTCCCGGGCCAGACGGGTGACCAGGGCCAGCTGCTGGAAGTCCTTCTCGCCGAAGTAGGCCCGACAACGGCCGGCAGCCGAGAACAGCTTGACCACCACGGTGGCCACGCCGTCGAAGTGGCCGGGCCGGGAGGCTCCCTCCCACCGGGTGCTCAGGGCCGGCACCGACACCGATGTCGCGGCGGTGCCGGGCGGGTCCGGATACATCTCCGCCACCGACGGGGCGAAGACCAGCCGGCCCCCGGCCGAGGCGATGGTCTCGAGATCGGTATCGAGGGTGCGCGGATAGTTGGCCAGGTCGGAGGGGTCCCCGAATTGGGTCGGATTGACGAAGACCGACACCGCCACCACGTCACACTCCGTCGCCGCCCGCTCGATGAGCGAGCGGTGCCCGGCGTGCAGCGCGCCCATGGTGGGGACGATCCCGACGGTCCGCCCACTGAGCCGGACCTCGTCCAGGGTCGCGGCGTACTGAGCGATCGTCTCGATGACCTCGGGTCGGACCAGGGTGGGCGCCCCGGTCACGGGAGCTTCGAGGAATGCCGTACTCATGCCACCTGCTCCACGACCACACGGCCCACGCCTTCAGGCCCCACCGTGACCGCGTCCGGCTCCTTCGGCCCTCCGTCCGCCGCTCCTGGATCCGTCACGATCCCGGACCCGCTGGTTTCCCCACCGGTCACGCCAGGGTCCAGCGAGAGCCGCCGGGCCAGGCCGACCATGGCGTCGTAGGCCGCCAACTCGTTGCGGTGGCCGGCCATGCCGGCCAGTGCGGACCGGTGGCGTTCGACGGTGTCCCAGTCGCCGCGGGCCGCCGGTCCGGTCAGAGCCCGGCGGGGACCGAGGACCAGGGCATCATCGGCGGCGGCGTGGATGAGGCCGGCGAAGGCCTCCAGGGGCAGGCCGATCGTGGCGGCGATCCGCTCGACCTGACCGATGAGGGCCACCAGGTGGTTGGCGGCAACGGCGGCGGCGGCGTGATAGGCGGCCCGGTTGTCGTCGTCGACGTGGACGGCCCGGCCGCCCAGGGCTTCGGCCAGTTGCCACGTGACGGGATCACCCGCCACGGCGAAGGTGATACCCGAAGCCAACCGCTCGGCACCGATGGCCGGCGTGGGCAGCGGTACCAGGGGATGGAGCGATCCGCGCCTCGGATGGTCGCCGAGCACGTCGAGGCCCAGGGAGCCCGACATGTGGATCACCGTGGTCGAGTCCACCGGGGCGATCCGGTGCGCCACGTGGGCCACGCTGTCGTCCGGGGTGGCGATGACCACCAGGTCGACTTCCGAAGCGGCGGCGGCGATGCCGTCACGGCGCCCGAAGGCGCCCCGCGACTCGAAGCCCGCCACTCGGTCGAGGGCTGCCATGAGGGACCGGCCGGCTCGGCCCGGTCCGACAATTCGGAATGTGGTCACCTGACCCCTTTGGTACGTTCCGGCCCCGGAGGGTGCCGTTCGCGTCAGAGAATCTGAGTGCTAGTCCTCACAGTGTACCCACGACGACGACCTCGCCACCAGCGGTGGCCAGGTCGTCCTCGTCGACCAGGTCCGGGGCCAGTTCGGCCAGCGGGGCCAGGACGAACCGACGCTCCCGCCAGCGCGGATGGGGCACCGTCAGGTCGGCGGCGTCCAGGGCCACCCCATCGATCCACAGCACGTCGGCGTCCAGGGTCCTCGGGCCCCAGCGGACCGTCCGCACCCGGCCGGCGGCGGCCTCGAGGCGACGGCACTCCTCGAGCAGCCGGTAAGGATCGGCACCGGGAGCCACGGCCAGCTCCACCACAACATTGAGATACGGACCCTGGTCCTCGGGGCCTCCGAGGGGCTCGGTCTCGTAGACCTGGGACACCGCTGTCACCGGTACCCGGCTTCCGGCCCGGAGCTGGTCCACCGCCCGCCGGAGATGGGACCACCGATCGCCCAGGTTGGAGCCGAGGCCCACGAAGGCCCGCACCGAGGGTGGTCCGGCCACCGGTGCCGTCACTGGCGACGGGTGATCCGGACCCCAACGGTGCCGAGGTCAAGGGGCACCGGGGGACGGAGCTTGCGGAGATGGACTGTGACCGTCGTGATCCGGAGGTCCGAGGCCAGGACGCCCTCGGCGATGGCGGCGGCCAGGGCCTCGAGCAGCTCGAAGGACCGCTCCGACACCACGTCGGCGACCCTCTGGGCCACCTCCCCGTAGTCCACGGTGTCGGACAGCCGGTCGGTGACGGCGGCCAGGGCCAGGTCCACGGTCAGGTCCAGATCGACTTCGAACGGCTGGGCCCGGGCCTTCTCCTCGGCCAGAACGCCGTGGGTTCCCACGACACGTAGCCCACCCAGGCGGATCCTGTCCCCGGTCCCGTGGTCATCGGTGTCGGCCGCCGCGCCGCCGCCGGGTACGGTCACTCGCCCGCCGGCGCGTCTCCGGTCGCCGGCTGCACCGGGGCCGGTGCCAGCTGGCTGGCGAACGCCACCAGCTCACGACCGCTCGGCCCCATCGGATGACCCGTCATGTGCTCGAGGACGGTGATCGACTGGGGCCCGCTCGGCAGGCGTCCCGACCACAGCAGGTAACCCGCCACCACGCCGGTCACCCGATCGCCCAGCTCCTCTTGGTGAATGAGAATCCGTTCCCCGCCCGTCAGCCGGGCGTGGAGGTCGCGGTAGAGGTCGCCCAGCAGACCGCGGGCATCCCCCGATGTCGGAAGGGGGAAGTGCACGCTGGCCATGGACTTCTCCTCGTAGGCCTGGAGATTGTGCGACGACGGCAGCAACGACACCACACGGGTGAAGCCCTGGACCTGCAACCAGATGATCTCCTCCTGGCGGCGCACCTTGCGGTGGTTGGGGGCGAAGCCCCCGGGCCTCTCGCTCATGGCCAGTCGGTCCTTGATCACCCAGGTGAAGTTGCGCGGCGCGATACCGGCAGCCCACTTGCCCTTCACCACGTGGACTCCAATCGGGCCGCGCCGACGAGCCGGGCGGCCTGGACGGTGGCGGCGACATCGTGGACCCGCACCATACGCGCCCCCTGCTCCATGGCCCAGGTAGCGGTGGCCAGTGAGGCCGGAAGCCGCTGGGCGATGGGTGTGGGCGGCTCGCCGGGACGCTGGGTCAGTGACCCGAGGAAGCTCTTCCGGCTGGTCCCCACCAGCACCGGGTAGCCCGTGGCCACCAACTCGGCGAGGGCCCCGAGGAGGGAGAGGTTGTGCCCGACCGACTTTCCGAAGCCGATCCCCGGGTCGATCCACACCTCGTCCACCCCGGCCGACGTGGCGCGTCCGGCCCGGTCGGCCAACATCGCCGTGACCTCGGCCACCACGTCGTCGTAGTGGGGTCGCCGCTGCATGGTGGCCGCCGTCCCCAACCGGTGCATGGCCACCCATCCCACGCCGTGGCGGGCGGCCACCGGCCACAGTGAGGCGGAGACATCGTTGATCAGGGTGGCTCCGGCGGTGACAGCGGCGTCGGCCACGGTCTCCTTGGTGGTGTCGATCGACACTCGGATCTGTCCGGCCAAGGCCTCGACCACCGGGATCACCCGGTCCAGTTCGACGTCGACGGGGACGGTGTCGGCTCCGGGTCGAGTGGACTCGCCCCCGACGTCGACGATATCGGCGCCCTCGTCGATCATCTCCCGGCCGCGGCGCACGGCCCGGTCCGGTTCGAGCCACTGCCCGCCGTCGGAGAACGAGTCGGGCGTCACATTGAGGATTCCCATCACCAGGGGCCGTGGCTCGTGCGTGGGGATGGGCATGACGACACAGAGTAAACCAGCCCGGACAGGCCCGCGACCCGCCTGGGCCGCCCTCAGCGGCCCCGCACGAACTGCATGGCCTCCATGCGGGTCGAGGCATCGCTGCGGAACAGACCCCGCACCGCAGAAGTCACCGTGGACGTTCCGGGCTTCTTCACCCCCCGCATGGACATGCACAGGTGCTCGGCCTCCACCACCACGAGGACTCCCCTCGGGGCCAGGGCCTGCTCGATGGCGTCGGCGATCTCGGTGGTCATGCGCTCCTGCACCTGGAGCCGCTTGGCGTAGCCGTCCACCAGTCGGGCCAGCTTGGACAGTCCGGTGATGCGGCCGTCGTCCCCGGGGATGTAGGCCACGTGGGCCTTGCCGATGAAGGGGACGAGATGGTGCTCACACAACGAGGCGAAGGGGATGTCGCGGACCATGACCATCTCGTCGTGGTCCGCGGCGAAGGTCACCTCGAGGTGGTTCGCCGGGTTCTCCCCGAATCCGGCGAACAGCTCCCCGTACATCTTGGCCACCCGGTGCGGGGTCTTGAGCAGGCCGTCCCGGGTCGGGTCCTCGCCCAGGGCCTCGAGCATCTCGAGCACGGCTCGCTCGATGCGGGCGGTGTCGACGGTCATGAGGTGCGCTCGCTCATCGGTGTCCGGAGCTCAGGTCAGGTCGCCGGCGTAGGCGTGGATGGCCCGGAGGTTGCGCAGGCGTTCGTCGACATCGAGGCCGTATCCCACCACGAATTCTGCGGGGATGTGAAATCCGACGTAGGCCAGATCCAGCTCGGTGCGCTGCTGGCCCTCTTTCACCAACAGGGCGCAGACCTCGAGGCTGGCCGGACTGCGGGCCAGCAGGTAACGCTGGAGGTAGCTGAGGGTGAGGCCGCTATCGACGATGTCCTCCACCACCAGCACGTGCCGGTCGGCCAGATCGACGTCGAGGTCCTTCACGATGCGGACGACACCCGAGGTCCGGGTGGCACTGCCGTAGGAGGAGACCGCCATGAAGTCCACGTCCACCGGGAGGGAGATGGCCCGGGACAGATCGCTCATGAACATGAACGCACCCTTCAACACCCCGACCAGAAGAGGTGGCCGCCCGGCGTAATCGTCGGTGATCCGCTGGCCGAGCTCGGCGATCCGGGCCTGGAGCTCCTCTTCGGACACGATCACCCGGCCGACGTCCCCACTCAGCTCGAGCTGCGTCGACCCTTCCGGTGCCTCCTCAGCGGTGACCACGGCGCGACTGTACCGGAGAGTCGCCCTCCCCCGATCCGTGCCCCTCGACTGCGGGCTCGCGGATCGGGCCCACAAAGAGGCGTCCGCGGGACCGGGTCACCCGCCGACCACCGGGGACCTCGGTGGCCCGACGACGCTGGCGGGCCACGTCGAGGACCCGGTCCACGGCGTCGAGGGACGGTGGGTGGTCGCCGTCGCCGAGCAGCCAGGCCCGCACGCTCCGCCGGGCCACCGACTCGGGAGCAGCGGCCAGGGACGCGGCATCCTCGGTGTCGACCAGGGCGGACAGGGCGTCGAGCAGGTCGGCGTCGCCGGCCAGGGCGCCGGCCTGCCGGGCCAGCACCGGCACCACGTCGCGGCGGGCCAGGGTGGAACACAGCGGAACCAGCTCGTGGCGGATGCGGTTCCGCAGGTAGCGGGGATCGTCATTGGAGGGGTCGCGCACCGGTTCCAGACCCAGGTGGCCGGTGAGGGCTACCGTCTCGGCCCGCCGCAGCGCCAACAGAGGGTGGTGGACTCCGGCCCGCATGGCGGCCAGGCCGTGTACACCGGCGCCGCGCAACAGGTTGGCCAGAACGGTCTCCGCCTGGTCGTCGGCCGTATGCCCCGTGGCCGCTTCGGGGCCGAGTACCGCCCGACGGGCCTCCCGGGCCCGGGCCTCCAGGTTCGGTCCGTCGGCCAGTACCACCCGCTCGGTCCGGAACCGCGCACCGAAACGACGGGCGGCATCGGCGACCACGTCCGCCTCCCGCCACGATCCGGGACGGAGTCCGTGATCGACATGGACGGCGGTGACCCGACAGCCCGACGCCACCGCCAGCACCAGGAGGGCCAGCGAGTCCGGACCCCCGGAGACGCCGCACACGAGAGGGGTGCCCGACGGCGGGAAGGTGCACCGCTCGACCAGGGCGAGCACGAAGGGGTCAGGCTTCCACCCGCTCATGTCGGCGAGGGGTGGGTCAGCCCGAGAGGGCCGGGGTGGTACCGACACGGGAGATCCAGGCCGATGGATTGCGGATCTCGATCAGGGAGGGCAGCCACTCGGGTCCCCGCCAGGCCCGGTCGAGCAGTTCGGGACCGCCCGAGTCCTCCACCGCGGCGATGAAGCGCTCACCCTCCTCGTACTGTCGGAGCTTGGCCTCGATCCCGATCAGCTGCTGGAGAAGCCGGGCGGGTCCGCGGGTCTGCTTGCGGCGCTGGCGGAGCACTTCGCTGAACCGCGCCGCGCTGGGGATGGCCGCGGCTCCGGCCCGATCCATGGTCACGTCACCGTGGCCCTCCAGCAGGCTCATCAGGGCCTGGATGCGGTGCAGCCCCTCCAACTGCTCGGGCGTGGCCACCAGACCCAGCGCCCCGCTGTCACGCAGCGGGTTCCGGCCGGCCCGGATCTCCTCGGTCATGCGGCGGAGCGCCTCGGCGAAACGGGAGGGATCCGGCTCCAGTGAACCGATCCCCTCCTCCACCAGGGAGACGAAGTAGTCGCGCATCCACGGGATGGCGGTGAACTGGCAGCGGTGGGTGACCTCGTGGAGGGCCAACCACAGTCGGAACTCCCGTGGTTCGAAACCGTGGAGCTTCTCGAGCGCCACCACGTTGGGACCCACGAAGTACACCAGGTCCTGATCCTCGACGGCCTCCTCGGTGAGGAGCAGGTCGTACTGTCCCAGAACACGGGTGGACAGCCAGCCCAGCACCAGACCCATCTGGGTGCCCGTGGCCACCCGTCCCGCCGTGGCTAGCGGAACGGCCAGACGGTCGGTGACCCGGTTGGCGCCCGACAGGCGGGAGGGGTCCAGCCGCTCGAGGTGGGGTCCGACCAGCCGCTGGAAGCTGGAGATGTTGGCATGGACCCAGCCGGCCCGATCGGTCACCCGGGCCCGGGCCGGGCCCGACGCGGAACGCAGACCGGTGGACTCGGCGACCAGCTCCTCGGCCTGCGCGGTGAGCTCCTCGAAGTCCTGCTGGAGCAGGTCGGGTCGATAGGGGGCCGGAACCCGACTGCGTCCTCCAACCCATCCCGCCACCCGTTCGGCGGTGTCCCAAGCCACCGCGCCACCGGCCGGTTCCCCGCTCGGGTCTGCGGTAGATGGCGAGGTCTCGATCTCGGTCACGGGACCAGTGTAGGGACCTGCGCCGCACCGCGGCGGTCGAACCTCCCCGAAGGGTCAATCCCCTGTCCGGATGCGTCTCCGGCTCAGTTGCTCTGGTTGGTGTGCTCTTGGCGGAGCGCCTCAGCCACCCGGGTGATCAGATCGTCGGGCACATGGTCCTTGCACCGGCTGGCGATGACCTTGCGGAGCTCCGCCTCGAATCCGTACGCCCCCACACAGGGCCCACAGAGGTCGAGATGCCGCGTGATCTCCAGGCGCCGCTGCTCGGTGAGCTCCCCGTCGAGATACGTGTACAACCGCTCGATGGTCTCGTCACAGCCCACGAAGCCGGCGGACGGCTCGTCACCGATCGGTACTACCGGTTCTTCCGGCGCTTCCCTGTCTCCCACTGGTGGCGCTCCCTACCTGGCCTTGTCGGTCGCCCCTACGAGGCCCCGTGTGCTTCCACGATCGACCAACGCCTTCTGCAGTGCTTTTCTTCCACGATGGATGCGGCTCATCACCGTGCCGATGGGCACATCGGTGATCTCGGCGATCTCCTTGTAGGAGAACCCCTCGACGTCGGCAAGGAGGACCGCCATGCGGAACGTGTCGGGCAACGACTCGATAGCCGCCTTCACGTCGGTGTCGGTGAAGCGGTCCAGCGCTTCGTCCTCGGCGCTACGGCCGAGCCCCGATGCCTGGTCACCGGAGAGGTGACGATACAGGTAGAGGTCTTCGACATCCTCGACGTCGGCGATCTCGGGCCTGCGCTTCTTGGCCCGGTAGGTGTTGATGTAGGTGTTGGTGAGGATCCGGTAGAGCCAGGCCTTCAGGTTGGTGCCCTGTTCGAAGCTGGCGAAGGCCCGGTAGGCCTTCAGGTAGGTCTCCTGCACCAGGTCCTCGGCATCGGCCGAGTTGCGGGTCATGCGGAGCGCGGCCGTGTAGAGGGCAGGCATGAACTCCATCGCCAGATCGGAGAACTGCGCCTGGTCAGCCATGAGTGCACACTACACAGCGGGTACGACACCCCGAGCGTCGGACCGGAAGGGCCGTGCTCCGACCGGCCCGGACCGGTCGGAGCACGGTGTCTCTCCTGGTGCTTTGCAGGACCCATCCCGCTCAGGTAGTCAGGGGGCACCGATGGCCCACCGAGATCCCGAACCCCAGCGCGCCCCGGTGCTGCCGCTCCGTCCCCCGATGGCCGGAGGTCCAACCGATCCGGGCGCGGTCATCGTGTCCATCGCCGACCTCGGGGGAAGGCGGGTGTCGACGATCCGGCGCGGGGACGGGACGGTCTTCACGGTGACCGTTCCGCCGGAGGGCATCGACGCCGAGGGGCCGCGCGGGTCGGTGCCCTGGATCCGTGAGCGGGGGGCCGGTCGCCGGGCTCCGGCCGTGGCCCTGGACGGGTTGGCGGCGCGGGTCGGCCTCCACGTCGTGGTGGTTGACCCTTCCCGTCCGCCGGGGACCTGACGCCCCGTTTTCTCACCCGAGGAGCCGGTACCAGGTGTACGCGCCGCCGGCCCCCGACCCGGCCGGCCGGCCCACCACCCAGGTCAAGAACCGGAGGACGGCGGCCGGTTCGGATTCCCCCTCGGGGAAGGCGACCAGGCTGTCCACGCCCCAACGACGCCACTGGGCGCGCAGTGCCGAGCGCAGGGCCGCGGTCTCGGGAGGGATCTGTCCGGACTCAAGCCCGGTGAGCACCCGGGCGGTCAGCGTGCTCCGGGTATAGGAGAGGCCCGGCGAGAAGGCGATGTGCCGGTCCGGGCCGGCCGGGACGAGGAAGTAGCCGCCGGGCATGGCGAACCGCAGCTTGGCCACCGCCTGCCACGCCTGGGCATTGGGCGTGATGCTCGACGGGAAGGGGTAGAGGAGGGCCACGCTCCCTTCCGGGATGGCCGACAGCTCCGCGGAGGAGAAGTAGGCCGGGGTGCCGACCGGGGCGATACCGCCCATCGGCGCCGCCGGGTACAAGGGGAACAGGGCCACCAAGGCCACGGCCACCGGGCCGGCCACCGCCACCACCCGACGATCATGGCGGGCCTTGGCCGGGTCACGGTGAGGATGGAGTCGTCGCCGGGCCAGGGTGGCGTGGATGCGGTCGAGGATGACGGCGAGCAGGAGTGCGGCGAACAGGACCGTGTATACGGAGTACCGGACCGGAATGGTGTTGGCCAGGACCGGCAGCTTGGTGAAGATGCGCTCGGGAAGCGGGAACCCACTGGCCGAGCCGGGCGGGTTGGCCTTCACCACCAGGCCGGCACCGAGGGAGATGACGAACGCCACCATCCCGGTGATGGCCGCCACGCGGACCACCACCGACTCCCTCCACCACACCACCGTGCCCACGGCCAGTATGGCCAGCAGGGTGATGCCGAGATAGGAGCCGTTCTCGGTGACGCTGTTGGCGAAGTGGTCGGCCACCGAGGCAAGGTGATGGGGAGCCAGCCGCTGCAGGGAGTCGGGCACCAGGGGGCCGAGGAGGTCGGCCCGGTAGCCCTGGGGCACCAGTTGGATGGCGCCACGAATCGACCCCGGACCACGGAGTGCGAACCACAGCGGGTAGGCCAGGAGCACGGCGGCGGTGCCGGCGGCCCACGCCGCACCGACGACGAAGTACCGAACCCGCCGGCGTACCTGCCGGCGACCGAACAACGCCGCCACCACGAGGGCCACCACCCCGATGACGATGGTCGAGGCCAGGACCTCGCTCGACACGAAGAACTGGGCGGTCACCAGCAGGCCGAGCACGACGCCCCACCGGCCGGCCCGGCCCCGCTGACGGACGGCGAGCTCGTGGAGCACCAAGAAGACGAGGGGTGGGAAGACCATGAAGGTCAGGTTCAGATGGCCGGCGCTCTGGGCGATCTCGTAGGGGCTGAAGCCGTAGAGCAGGCCGGCGACGAACGCCGCCGGCCCCCACGCCACCCACCGCCGGGCGAAGAAGTACCCGGCCGTGGCCGAAGCCGGCAGGGCCAGGGTGATCAGCACATTGAACGAGGCGATCGGGCCCCACACCAGGGTGATCGGGGTGGCCAGCCAGCCCAGCAGCAGCACACTGGTGTTGGTGAGCAGGTTGACCCCGAAGGGGTGGTTGACGTACCCGGAGAAGAACGGGTTGAGACCGTGGAGCAGGGCGTGGGGCGCCCACTCGAGGAACCACATGGTGGCGAACTGGTCGCCTCCCACCTCGGACACGGTGGTCGGGTGGGAACTCCACACCGGCCAGAACAGGGCCACAGCCAGCACCAGGTAGACGGTGATGGCCAGCGTCGGGCCGGCGGCGGCCGGCCACCGGCCGGAGCCCTGTCCCGTTCCTGGTTCGACGGACACGGTGTCGAGGTCCACCACGTGTCCACCGGCGCAGTGCTCATGGTCGGGCTGATGCTACTGCGGAGGCCGGTCCCGCCGAGGTACCTGATTGGGGGTTGGCGCTCCGGCGAGTGTCGCTGTCCTCGGCCCGGGACCGGCCCCCGGCGGCCGGGATTCAGCTCGACCGGGACCCCAGGGATTTCTGTTAGTTGACACTTACGTAAGTAGTAGCTTAATCTTATGGCGTGGACTCCGCACTCAAGGCCCTCGCCGAGCCCCGACGACGGGAGATCCTCCGGCTGGTGTGGTCGGAGGAGCTGCCGGCCACCGACATCGCCTCGCACTTCGCCGAGGTCACCCGCTCCGCCATCTCGCAGCATCTCGGCGTACTGCGGAAGGCGCACCTGGTGATCGAGCGGCGCGACGGCACCCGCCGCCTCTACCGGGCCGACCACGCCGAGATGGCCCAGCTCCGCGACTACCTCGACCGATTCTGGAACGACAGCCTGCTGCGCCTACGGGACGCCGCCGAGGCCGCTGAACGGGCGAAGGATGGCAGTCACATCAACGACAACGACAAGGAGCACTGAACCATGGACGACCTGACCTGCGAGATCGTGATCGACGCCCGACCCGAGACGGTCTTCCCGTACCTCACCGACCCGGCCAAGCACGGCGAGTGGTTGGGCTCCGTGGTGGAGCTCGACCCTCGACCCGGTGGCGCCTACCGGGTCGAGGTGGGTGACCAGCATCCGGCGGCCGGTGAGTTCCTCGAGGTGGTCCCGAACGAACGGGTGGTGTTCACCTTCGGTTGGGACCAACCTGACCACCCCATCCCGGCACGGTCGACGATCGTGACCATCACGCTCATCCCCGAGGGCGACAAGACACGGGTCCAGCTGGTGCACAGCGGACTGCCCGACGACGCCCTCAGCGACCACCGAGGCGGTTGGGACCACTTCCTCGGACGTCTCGCCGTGGTGGCGACCGGTGGCGACCCCGGACCCCATCAGGTCCCCTCGTCCGACTGACGTGCCGGTCGCCGTCCCAGACTGACCACCCCGACAACCGCCACACAAACGAGGAGACGCACATGGCTGCCGGCACCAAGGAGGATCCCTGGATCCTCACCACCCCACCGGGTTCGTCGGAGTACACCATGTACCGCGACGAGGTGGCCGATCCCCCTGCCCTCGTCTGTCGGGTGGGTTCCACCACGCTCCGGTACCACCTCTCGGCGCCTGAGGACCTACACGCCTGGCTGTTGACCCAACCCGACTGGGTACTCCTCGGAGCCGCCGACGAGAAGAAGAGCGCACCGGAGGGCACGGTCGAGGCATGGGGTCGTTCGGCCGACAACCCGGTAGGCGGCTGGTACGGCCTCCGCTCGGGCTACCGGGGGCGGTTCGGCATGTACCTGCCTCCACTCCTGGAAGCGCTCGGACTGGCCGAGGTCACCCACGATGCCCGCAACAACTCCATGCGGGCCGTCGCGCCCTGACCGGTATGACCGCGGTGCCGAGAGGTGGCCCGCTCCGATCACCCGGGCACGCACAACCCGACGGAGCGGAACCGAGCAGGCCATGACCGAACGGTGGTGGTCCGGTATACGACCCACCCCGGTCAGACCGACGGGAACGAGAAGCTGATAGGAGCGGCCGTCGCCGACATCGGGGAACGTTGCACCGAGCCGCCGGCCTCCATAAGAGGGCCCGGCCATCGGGACCTCTCGCTGGCCGGAGTGACGCTAGTTGTGAGGGCCTGGCACTGGACCCGGTCTCCCCACCGCCGACTAGTCCCTTCGATCTGAGGATGACGAGGGCGGCGTCGACCATCGCTTCTTCACTCAGCGGAGCTGCCGCCTCAGGTTGGCTGAAATCCACGCCCGTATGACCACGTCAGGGATCTATATTCAACGGCACCTAAGAGATATACTGAGTCCATGAGTAAGCACCTGGTTGACATCGACAATGACCTCCTGGCTGAGGCCATCTCCATCCTCGGGGCGTCGACCATGAAGGAGGCCGTCAACCGCTCGCTCGAATCGGTCGTGTTGGCTGCTCGCCGACGCAGTCATGCCGACCGGCTGGGAGCGATGGCTGGACTCGACCTGGATGATGCTTCGGTGATGTCGGGCGCGTGGCGCTGAGCGCCCGCTACCTGGCCGACAAGAGCGCGCTCGCCCGTTTCCCGAATCCGGCCGTAGAGGCACGACTCCGGCCGCTACTCGAAGAGGGTCTGATCGCCACTTGCGCAATCGTCGACCTGGAGGTGCTGTACTCCAGCCGGAGACTTGCTGACTACGAGGCGGTGCTCCTAGAACGTCGCAGCCTCGACAGCGCCCCGATCACGCCAGAGGTACTCGACTTCGCCATCGACCTCCAACACGAACTGGCCAAACGGGGACAGCACCGGCTGGCCATCTCCGACGTCATCATTTCGGCAGCCGCCCGGTCGGCCGGACTCGTTGTCCTTCACTACGATGCTGACTTCGAACGCGTGGGAGCAGTCGGCGGCGCCGAACAGGAGTGGGTCGCCCCCAGAGGCAGCCTCTGATACGAATCTACGACTTGATCGGTGGGCAGCTCGGACCGACGAGCAGCCTGGCCTGGGGACACGAACGTTGAGCCTGGGAGGAGAATCGAACTCCTGACCTACGCATTACGAGGGGGTCCCGGTTCCTGTCTGGCGGTGTCTGGAGACGACTCGGACCGCCTGAGCAGGTCTTATCAAATTTGCTATCGCGTTATACCTGCTCATGGTGTGCATTTCTATGGGGTGGATATGGGATGGACGGGTCCGGTCCACCCGAGTTGCAGGCTGCTTAATCGGCAGGGGCCGGAATCCAGCACGGTCCTCGGCGCTCCGGTGTCGTCAGGTGCGTCGCTAAGACCAAATCCTGCGAGAGGACCTGATCACAGACCATTTGCCAGGCATCTCTCACCGCGACAGGGTCCATTCGCGTCTCGATCCCAGCGTGCTCTGCCTACTTGACGGGTTGATGGCCTCAGGGATGTGAATAGCTGGTCGTTCGAACCTGGGCTCAGCGCTGTCAATGGTCTTCGCCGGGACGAAGCTGTACATCCCCTCCACGCGGTCGTCAAAGGTCGCTCCCCGATAGAGGGTCAGAGGCTGATCGATGGTGTCCTGATGCGTACATAGGGACCCTGCTGTGCAGGTCAGGAATGCCTCATCCCGCTCGACTGCGTCCGCATCGCGGGGTGTCCAAGGTGTCGCTGAATGGACCACGAACACCGTGTCCACGCAGAACTGGCCTCCGACTGTCGAGCCGAAGCAGATGACGGAACCAGGGGTCAACCTCTTCATCGACGGGGTGCCTGGTTGCTTACAGTTGCTATACCGCATGGCATCGCCCCAGATCCAGGGGTCAGTATTCTGCCGGAACCGATTTGGTGGCTCGGGCCAACCCCAGTAGGGGCTATGGAGCCAGCGAGGCAGCCTCCCTTCTGGAGTCCACGATCGCTGAAATTCTCGATGGCGGCTCCCACTCACCCCAGAACACCAAGTCACCCTGCTCTGTTTCATCGCAGATGACGCACTCGACCCGCTTATGGTCAGTCGTGTAGCGCCCCTGGCTTCGCAGCGACTTCCTCCGGTGCGTGCCAGTGTTCCACTCCATCTGGACGCCTTTTGGCTGGTGCTCAGTGCCGGGGTGAGGGAACTGCACGAAGTAGGCGGTTGAGTCCATCAGCGAGCAACCTTCTCCGGTGGGCGGTCCAACCCGACGTCGGCGACCCAGTCCCGGAGTCGTGCCTTGAACTCAGAAGTGATTCCGAATGAGCTTTGCAGGTTGGCCGACCATCCAACCACTGGATGCCGTTCGATTCGCCAGTCACCAGATGGTAGGTCCGTGGACCTAAATCCATCCGGCCGGCCTCACGAAGTTCGACCAAGCCTATGTCCTGAACTTGCCTCAGTACTTGACCGCCGTTGAGGAGAATCGTCCGGATGTCGTAGTGCTCTAACTGATTTCGCAAATGAGGTACGCCGTCTTCAAGAAGTTCGCTACGAAGTGATTTGTCGGAGATTTTCCCCCAGATTGGATCGGTCGCCCATTGGACGAGATCAAGGTGGCACGCTGTGTTCGAAAAGTAGCTCACACCGAGACCCTGGAGGATCTGGTCAAGCGGGTTGAACCAGCGGGAATAGGGGTTGACCTGAAAGTAAGCGGCACATTCAGCAATGACGAGTTGAACTTGGTCATCGTTCAAATGAGCGAGGCTGGCAGTTCCGAGCGAATCAAGTGTCGCCAGGCGTCGCTCAGATCCAGAGATAAGCGATCCCCGCCTAAGGAACTCGGTGGAGAGGGGTTGATGCCAAGCGTCGCAACAGATGAGCTGTTGGGATCGCCAAAGGCCACGACTGGAGTACTCCCCGGCACGACTGGGCTCCGGTCGGGCGGAACCCGACGCACCATGGACCGCAGCCAGTCGGCAATGGGAGTCAGGCATCGGTCACGAAGGTACACCGAGGCCGTGACGTCCTCGGGAAATCCCACACCCGGCAAGGCCGTCCATTCATCCTGCTGGGTGAAGGACGGAGCCGGTAGTGGGTCCAGAGCTAGTGAGAGCTATGTCCATCGGGCGACCCTGGGAGACGTGCGCGGTATCAGCTAGCCATCAACCCGGCCAGATGCCACACTCTCCAGTTGTCAGGCGGACCGGAGCGGCGAGTGGCAAGGAACGGTATGAGCGAGGTGGCGCAAGGACCAGGCTGGTGGCAGGCGAGCGACGGGAGGTGGTATGCGCCTGAGAGACACCCCGATTACAGGCCACCTCCCCCTCCTCCACCCCCACCACCGCTCACCGGCCCTCCGACGTATCCACCGTCCGGTACCCTCGGGCCAGTTGAAGGTGCTCCTTATGCGTCGATGCCGGTCATGCGTTCTGAGCTCCATCCACGGAAGCCGGTATTGAAGAGGCCTATCGTCCTGATTGCAGTGGCTGTAGTGATCGTGGCAGTGGCCGTTGGAGTGTGGCAACTAGTTACCCGTCCACCCACTGTCCAGGCATTCGCCCAGCAAGCTGTTTCGACGCTCCGAACGGGTGACCTGTACGGACTATGTGCCCTGGTGGAGCCATCAGGTCATGCAGCATGCGAGAGGTTCGCTGCAAAGAACACCCGCTATCACCTGGCGTTCCCCGAACTAAAACTTGCTCGGCTCACTGTCGCTGGCAATCAGGCAACTTTGTATTTCGGCTGCACAGGGACAACGTCGTACTCCAGCAGTTTCGTCGGAAGTGCCAACTCTCAGGAGCTCGTGAAGATCGGTGGCAAGTGGTATCTCTCTGGTCAGGGTCTGTGATCTTAGTGACGCGGCGAGAAGCCCTGGGGCGAGTCGATGAGCGACGTGAGCCAAGGGCCCGGATGGTGGGAAGCCTCAGACGGCAAGTGGTACGCACCAGAACGGCACCCGGACTACAGGCCTCCCCCTCCCCCTCCGCTTTCCGCGTCCCCCAAGAGCACGGTCGCCGAAGGGCACGCTTGACCCTTATCAGAAGGCCCTCTGTCCACGCGGTAGTGCTGCTTGTCCTAGTCGTGGTCGTTATGGTCCTGGCGCTTGGTGGTAGTGGAGGAGGAGGAGGCGGGCAGCCAGTCCTATATCGCTGGATGGAATGATGTCGCTCAGGGCACCCATAGTGGAACTGATCCCCCAAGTGCGGGTGGTGTCTCCGCGTCTAACTACTGCAACCAGGCGATCAGCAATGGGGACGCTTCCGGATGGAACACTAGTGAGTTCACGCAAGGCTGCATCGACGCAGTGAACGCTTGGGAGGCGGCGTACCAGTCGAACGGTTACAACACGAGCATCCCCAACAAGTGACGACTTGGCCAAGAGCGTCCCCGAACCTCCCCCTCAATCTGCACAATCGACTTCGAAAGCAGCTCATTATGCAGGACCATGTAGAGAGTCCAACGGGCTCAGTCCGACTCACTGACCATGACCATCACCGAAGATCTTTGGCAGTCCCCTCGAACGGGTCGCCCCCCTCAAGTTCCGACCAGTCCGGGGCCGAGAAGATGGTGGGCGGTCGCGTACGGGTCGGCGGACGGCCGTGCACGAGCATTCGACCGAGTAGACGGCTCTTCCAGATGTTTGGCTGAGGGTTGTCCCAAAGCGATGCGTAACGCTCGTGTTTACGCACGAGCTCAACCACTCGTAGTGCGTGCCAGACAGCCCGAACCTGTGCATCTGTGATGGTTACCGGCACTCCATCGTCATCCCGGTACACGTCCCACTCCGGTACATATTCACTGCTCGCCATTCGAAAACACCTCCATCGCATTGAGCCCAGCACACTCGAGGACCCCACCACCATCAACTTCCCAAATGGCCCTCCGTCGCTATTGGGATTGGGCTGACCGCAAACGTTCCCTTTCACTACACCGGCCTTTCCGCCAGCCCACGCAAAAACGGCCGACACTTGATCCCCGAAGGCTGCTGCCGGGGAGTCATCGTCTTCCAGTCAGCACCCTCCTGCGGGGCATGGGCTGAAGGAAGGTACCCGCTCGGACAGCGAGACCGAAAAAGCCACGCTCCGGCCTGGTTGGCGTGCCCTGCGAGACGACGATTGCTGTCGGGAGTGCGCCAACCTGCTCGTGGAAGTGGTCGGATACGTACCCGAGAAGATTGGGTATCTGCCTCCAGCTGTTGCCGAGCTGCGTCCCGAGGCGGCCTTCGACCTCTGTCCATAGTTCTCCGTAGTGAATCAGCTCTTCCTTCGCTGCAGACTCGGCGATCACCTCCATCGCCGTGTCACGCATCTGGAACCAGACCGGCCATGGATGGCCGAACATAGAACTGCTGTTCTGGGGAGTCTTGCGGCCCGGATCCGCGGATTCCCTTTGGTCGCTTGGCCTTCTCGGCCTCACGTTTGAGCACCTCGAGTTCCGCCGCCCGTTCCGGAGTGCCTCGCATAGCCCGAATCCGTCGGAGCCGCTCCCGGGTCTCATCCTCATCTGGAACGTACGTCACTTATCCACCTCCGTTGTGTGCTGAGATCCGA
>CAWHQP010000003.1:0-419337 GCA_963831535.1 uncultured Acidimicrobiaceae bacterium
GGACAGACGCAGGTGAACACGGGCAGCCAGTGGGCATGGCGGCGCCACTCCAGGTCCCCGAGGGGCACCGGTTCGCCGTCGACGGACAACCAGGGCCTGATCAGTGGACCGGTCGCCGAGTCCCCACCGGCCTCGACCAGACCGAGGGCGCGTTCGACGAGGACACCGAGGGAGTGGAGGGACCCGTCCGTGGCGTCGACGTCGGCCAGGGAGACCCACAGGTTCCCGGTCGGAACCAGGTGGGCCGGGTCCACGACCTCGGGAGCGTTCGTGGCCAGCGGCGAGCGATGTGGTCCGGATGGGTCATCCCGGGCCGCTACCGAGCGAAGCAGCCGGGCGGCGTTGCCGGCGAACATGAGGTGTCGGTCGGAGGCCGACAGGCCCAGGTGGCCGACGATGTCCACATGGGTGTCGTAGTAGGCCCGGACCAGCCCCCGGGGGAAGTGGGCCGAGTCCGAACCGAAGAGCACCCGCTCGGGGCCGACGGTGTCGAGGAATTTGGCGAACAGGTCGGTCAGGGTCAGCGGATAGGGCATCCACCGGACCCACTCGTTGTTGCCCGACGTGTCGACGTGGACATTGCGGCAGGCCCAGGCCAGTTGCAGGAGTTCGGCCGGATAGCCGCAGCCGAAGTGGGGCACGACGAAGGGAACCTCGGGGTAGGCCTTGGCCACCGGGTGCAGCAGAGCGGGTCGATGTTCACGTGGGCCGCTGTGCCACCACCGCCGTCGAGGATCCCGAAGTGGATAAGCACGGGTATGCCCAGCTCCTCGACGACCTCCCACAGTGGGTGCAGCGAGTCGTCGTCGATGGGTCCGTCGAGGGCCGGGGCCAGCACCTTGTAGCCGCACAGGCCGTCCTCGACCACGGCTCGCCGCAGTTCGTCGGCGGCTCCGGGCAGAAAGGGGTCGTGGTGGGCGAACCCCACCATCCGGGGTCGGCCGGCGATGGATCCGGCCAGGGTCCGGTTACCCCCTCCGGTGACGAACACCACCGCTTCCAGTCCGGCCCCTTCGATCTCCTGGGACCACCGTTGCGCCTGAATCTCGGCCGGCGGCTGGTGCTCCTCGGAAACGGGAACCCATAGGCGGTCCACCACTCCTCCTGGTAGCGGCGCCAGCTGTCCTTCAGGACGGCGGCCTTCCGGTCACCGAAACGGCGGCGGTAGCGTTCGTCGGCCGGGGCCGGATGCTCGTCGGGTACGGGGAAGTGGGCGTGGAAGTCGATGATGGGGAAGCCCCATGCGCTGATGCGCATGCCGCTCGGACCGCCGGCCAGCGACCCCTGAGCCGGCGGGCCGGGGCCGACGTCAGCCATCGGCGGCGTCGCCGAGCAGGGCGCCGGGGTCGTGGGCCGCCCGGCCGCCCACCACGGTGGCCAGGACCTGGATGGAGCCGATGCGGTCGACGGCCACCGAGGTGGGATCGTCGCCGAGCACCACCAGGTCGGCCAGCCGACGCGGCGCCAGCGTTCCCCAGTGGTCCTCGCCGTGCGCGGCCCGGGCCCCGCCGGCGGTGTAGGAGGCCAGTGCCTCGTGGGCGTCAACCGTTCGTCGGCGCCGAAGACGGCACCGTCCGCCGTGGTGCGCGCCACCATCGCTTGGATACCCCGGAGCGGCGACCCCGCTGACACGGGCCGGTCGGAGCTCCCGGCCAAGGGGACACCGGCGGCGAGCAGGCTGCGCATGCGGAAGTAGTCCCCGGCCCCCGGCCTTCCCCCGGATCCCTGGAGCAGGGGATCGCCGAAGTCGTCGATGAACAGCGGCTGGGTTACCACGGTGATGCCCATCCGGGCCAGCCGTCCGACCTGATCGGGCCGGACATGACCCCGTGTTCGAGCCGGTGCCGCGGGGGACCCCGCCGCGGGCCGGGACCGGGCCCCCGGCGGCGGCCTCCTCCAGGGCGTCGAGGACCAGGTCCACGGCGGCATCGCCGATGGCGTGCGCCGCCACCTGCCATCCGGCCCGGTGGGCGTCGACGATGGACCGGGTGAGCACGGCGGGGTCGTCATCGAACGCACCCCGGACCGTGCCGTCGGGACCGGTGGTGGCAGCGGTGTGGCCCAGTCCCGACCCGTCGATCCAGATCTTCATGGCCCCGAGGGACAGCCAGTCGTCCCCGAACCCGGTGTGGATGCCGAGGTCGAGGCCGGAGAGGATCCCGTCGTCCGGATGGGAGGCCACCGCATGGAAGAGCCCGTTGAACACCATGACCTGCGCCCGGGTGTGCAGTCGGCCGGTACGCCGGGCCAGCTGATAGGCGGCCAGCTCGACCGGGGTGTGGTCGATGCCGGGAGAGCCGATGCCGGCGTCGGTGAATCCCGTGATCCCCTCGGTCAGGTAGTGGGCGGTGGCGCGGTCGATGGCTTGGGCCGTCCGCTCGAGGGAGGACGGGCCCACGTGGTCCTTCACCAGGTCCATGGCTGCCTCCTCGATGAGCCCGGTGGGTCGACCGTCGGGGCCCAGCTCCACCCGTCCCCGCCCCCCCGGAGGGAGACCGGCGGTGATGCCCACCGCCTCGAGTACCGCGGTGCTGACCACGCAGGAATGGCCCGACCGGTGGGTCAGCCACACCGGACGCCCTCCACCGGCACGTCCAGCTCCTCGCGGCGTGGCCCGCCGTCAGGAGGGATGCCGTTCCCGTAACCGAACCCGATGATCCACTCGTCGGGACCGAGGCCTCGGCATAGGCCGCCACCGCCGCCAACGTGGCTTCGGTCCCCGACAGCTCCTGGAGCTCGAGCGAGGCCAGTCCCAGACCGAAGGAGGTCGTGTGGCAGTGGGCGTCGTGGAATCCCGGAGCGACCACGGCGCCGTCGAGGTCCACTTCGACCCGGGCGGCCATGCCCTCCACCTGCTCGTCGAGGCCCACGATCCTCCCGTTCCAGATCCCGATGGACGAGGCGCGGGGACGGACCGGGGTCCACGGTCAGGACGCGGGCGCAGCGGATCAGCAGATCGAGCATCATGGGTGCGCCGGGCCCGTTATCGTCGCTGCTCAGGAGGAAGTTTCATGCGGGGGCTAACTTAACGGGACATTCCGTTCGGCACCCGGGGCTCCGTCGGTCCGGCCGGGTACTTCTCGAGGGGGACAGCGTGTGTGACTCGATGGTGACCATCACCCGTGACGGGGTGCTCTTCGCCAAGAACAGCGACCGGGACCCCAACGAGGCCCAGTCCCTGGAGTGGGTGCCAACAACCGACCACGCCGCCGGCGACCGGGTGACGTGCACGTGGATCGATGTGCCCCAGGTGGCCCACACCCACGCCGTGCTGCTCTCCCGACCATGGTGGATGTGGGGGGCCGAGATGGGTGTCAACGAACACGGTGTGGTCATCGGCAACGAGGCCGTGTTCACCACGGCGCCCCCGGGGACAAGGCGTTGTTGGGCATGGACCTGCTGCGGCTGGCCCTCGAACGGGCCGACTCCGCCGAAGCGGCCGTGTCGGTGATCGTGGAGCTGCTCGAGGCGCACGGTCAGGGAGGACCCTGCAGCTACGAGCGCCCGGAGTTCTCCTACGACAACAGTTTCCTGATGGCCGATGCCGACGGGGCCTTCGTGCTGGAGACGGCCGGGTCCCACTGGGCCACCGAAGTGGTCACCGGACCAGGCCGGAGCATCTCCAACGCTCTCACCATCCCGGCCTTCGCCAAGTCCCACGCCCGTGTCGGGCGGACGTGGCTCTCCTCGGCGTCCACCCGTCGGGCCCGGACCGAGCCGATGGCCTGCGCGGCCAACGGTCCCGCCGACCTCATGGAGACCCTCCGCGGCCACGGGACCACCGCCGTCCCGCGCTGGTCCCCGGTCCACGGTGGGCTCGGCGCCCCCTGCGTCCACGCCGGGGGCCTGGTGGCCTCGAGCCAGACCACCGCGTCATGGGTGTCCGACCTCCGCCCAGGACCCGACACGGGGTCCGTCACTGGGCCACCGCCACTGCGGCCCCCTGTACCTCGCTGTTCAAACCGGTGGCGGTGGGTGAGCCCCTGGATCTCGACCCGTTGCCAACCAACGTCTTCGATCCTGACAGTCTGTGGTGGCGCCACGAGCTGCTGCACCGGAGCACCATGTCGGCCCACTCCACGCTCATGCCCCGCTACCGGTACGCCCGGGACCGTACCGAGTCGCGGTGGATGGCCGATCCACCGTCGTCGGCTTCGGCCTTCGGCGAGGCCGAGCGACTGGAGCGACGGTGGTTGGCCGATGTGGCGGCTGCGCATCTGGCGGACAATCGACCCTCGTGGGTCAAGAGGGCATGGAAGTCCATCGACCGCGCCGCCGGACTCGACCGCGCCGTGGCCATCGAAAAGGAGCTGCACCCATGAGCCAACCCCGCGTCCTTGTGATCGGTGCCGGTCTGTCCGGCCTGGCCGCCGCCCGACGGCTCCACTCGTCGGGGATCGACGTGACCGTCCTCGAGGCCCGGTCACGGGTTGGCGGCCGAACCGAAGGTGGGACCACGAGCGACGGCACCCCGGTCGAGCTGGGCGGCCAGTGGCTCGGTCCCACCCAGACCCGCATGTATGCCCTGGTGGAGGAGTTGGGCCTTGGGACCTTCCCCACCTACAACACCGGGAAGCACGTGATCCAGCTGGCCGGTAAGCAGAGCCGGATGGCCTCCAAGCGGGGGGCGGTACCCAGGCTCAACCCGTTCGTGCTAGCCGACCTGTTCCAGGGCATGACCCGGTTCCAGAAGCTGGCCGACAAGGTGCCGTTGGACAAGCCGTGGACCGCTCCGGATGCCGGCGCGCTCGACAACCAGACCTTCGAGACGTGGATCCGCCGCAATCTCCGGACCGAGACCGGCCGCGCCTACTTCCGGGTGGCCACCGAGGCCGTATTCTCGGCGGAGAGCGGCAACCTGTCCGCCCTTCACGCCCTGTTCTACGCCCACTCGGGCACCGACCTCGAAGGACTGATCAGCACGGCTGGGGGTGCTCAGCAGGACCGTATCGTGGGCGGCTCCATCCGCATCGCCGAGACCATGGCCGAGGGCCTCGGCGACCGGGTGCAGCTGGACAGCCCGGTGCGCCGGATCGCTCGCCGGGACTCGGGCGTCACAGTCACCACCCGGGATGGCGACGCCTTCGAGGCCGACCGGGTCATCGTCACCCTCCCGCCCACGCTGGCCGGGAGGCTGGAGTACGACCCCGTCCTGCCGTCGTGGCGCGACCAGCTCACCCAGCGCCTGCCGGCTGGCTCGGTGATCAAGCTCTTCGCCGTCTACGACGAGCCGTTCTGGCGGCGTGATGGCCTCACCGGCCAAGCCGCCTCGGACGAAGGACCCATCAAGGTGACCTTCGACAATTCGCCGCCCAGACGGCACCCCCGGTGTACTCATGGGTTTCATGGAGGCCAACGACGGCCGCCGGGCGGCCCGTCTGTCCGTGGAGGAGCGCCGGGAGGCGGCGGTGTCCTGCCTCGTCCAGTACTTCGGGCCCGAGGCCGCCCATCCGCGTCAGTACATCGAACGGGACTGGATGGCTGAAGAGTTCAGCCGCGGCTGCTACGGCGCCCACTTCACCCCGGGGGTGTGGGGGGACTTCGGGCCCGCCCTCACCGAGCCGGTGGGCCGGGTGCACTGGGCCGGAGCTGAGTGCTCACCGGTGTGGAACGGCTATATGGAAGGAGCGGTGCGCTCCGGGGAGCAGACCGCCGACGACGTGGTCGCCCTTCTGGCCTGAAGGCGAGCATCGGCCTGGGGGCGGCGAGGATCACTCGGCCCGGAGCAGGAGGGCTGTCGGGGTACGCGCGGCCAGGCGGCCGGGTACGGCGGCCACCACGTTGGCCAGCACCAGGGATCCGACGACGATCAGCCCGATGACCGGGGCCGGCACGGTCGGCGCCGGGACCACGTAGATGGCCCGGGCGAAGAGGTTCCACAGGATGCGCCCGCTGATTATGCCGAGGGGCACGCCGATAACCGTGCCGATGCCTACGGCCACAGTGGACTGCCAGGCCACCGCGGCCATCAGCTGCCCCCTCACGAAGCCCAGGGTCTTGAACACGGCCAGGTCCCGCCGCCGCCGCCGCACCGACGCCGTGAGGGTCAGACCCAGCGCCGCCACCGCCCCGACGGCCAGACCGGCGGCCAGCAGGGCCGGGGTGTCCCCCATGGACCGGTAGTTCACGATGGCCGCCGGCTGCTCCGCGCTCGACGACCGTCACGTTCTGCCCCGCGCAGGCACTGGCGGGGCCGAAGGCGTCGAAGATCCGGTTGGAGCGGTCGGCGATGTGCTCGAGGGAGGCCCGGCCCGCCGCCGCGCTCACGCCGGGGTGCAGTCGGACGAGGATCATGGTGGGTCCGTTGCAGGCAGCCGGGGCCTGGTTGCTTAGGGGTCCGGTGGCGGCGTAGGCGCCCGTTCCCATGGACGTGTGGAGCCCCTGGGAGATCCCGACGGCCGGGAGGGTGGCGGTGCCCACGACGGTGAGGGTGGCGCTCCCCCCTTCGGTGACGGCGTGCACGGTGTCGCCGATCCGCGTGTGCAGCTGGGCCAGGGTGGCCGGGCCCAGGACCACCTGGTCGGGGCCGTCCACTCCGTGCCCGGACAGGACCGGAGGGCCGAAGGGGGCATGGTCCGCCCCTTGGAGCGCCGCCACCGTCTGGCCGTCGATGGCCACCGTGCGGAAGTCGACGCCGGACGACGACGCCACGTAGCGGTCGTGGTCGAGCAGGGTCTGGGTCTGGGGCAGGGTGGAGCCCTCGCCGTTGGTGGACTCGATGGCGTAGTCCCAGTTCCAGCCGTAGAGGGCGGGGTGGGAGACGAGGGAGTCGAGGCTGGCCCCGAAGGTCACCGTGGTGGTGAGGACCAAGACGGCCAGAGCCGCTCCCACGATGGCCGAGCGCACCGGGACGGCGTTGCGCCCGGTCCCCGGCTGGAGGGCGAAACCGATGCCGGTCACGGCACTGAGGGGCAGGCCGGAGGAGCCGGCCGAGGTGGCCAGCCGGGACGGCCGTCCCCCGGCCGGGAGGTGGTCCGACGACAGGCGGTGGGGGGCGGCCCGGACGGCCTGCATCAGGGCGACGGCCCCGAGACCGAGCATCGAGACGGCCAGGCCGGCCGCCAGCACCACCCAGTCAAAGGAGATCCCCGGGTGGGGGTAGACGGCCCGCACCGGTCCGAGGGGTGCCAGTGGGGACAGCGCCACGGCCACCACCACGGCGAGGACTGAGCCGGCGGCGATGGCCAGGCCGATGCCCACCAGCCCGTCGGCCACGGTCATGGCCGGGCTGGCCCCGAGGGCGCGCACCGTGGCCTCCTCGTCGGCCGAGAGCCGCAGCTGGCGGCCGATGGCCTGGCCGGCGATGAGCAGTGCGGCCACGGCGGCGATGGCCCCGAACACGCCGAGGGCGATGGCCTCGGGCCGGAGGGCCTGGGCGGCCTGGGTGGCGCTGGTCGACGTGACGTGGAACTCGACGTAGTTGCCGGTCGGGAAGGCCTTCAGGATCTCCCCCTCGACGGCCGTCACCTCGTCGGCCCCGCCGTCGAGCCGCAGCCCGTATTGCCCCACACCGGCCCCGGCCGGTCCGATCAGCCGGGCCAGGGCCGGCGTGAACAACTCGTCGGTCGGGTACCGGTCCACCTCGTCCTGGATCAGGGCGTCGTGGAACACCACCAGGCCCACCAGCTTCATCCGGACCGTGGTAGCCGGCCTCAGGGCGGGCGTCCCGAATTCCGGGCTGGTGGACTGGGCGTTGGTGTAGAAGCCGACCGGCACGGTCTCACCCACGTGGACGCCTTGGAGGCGGGCGGCGGCGGCGCTCATGACCATCTCGTCCACGCGGCCGGGGTCGGCCATCCGCCCGACGACGGGGGTGACCCGGTCCTGGTGGAAGTAGAGGCCGTCGGTGCTGGCCAGGGGGTCGACCTCGTTGTAGGCAGTGGCGCTGATGTCCGGGGGGGTGCCGTCGGGCTCCAGGACCTGGCCGTAGGTCTGGACCGAGCCCTCGACCCGCTCCACATGGGGGAGGCGGGCCAGGATCGGCTCCACCGTCGGGGAGTACTGCGAGCAGGTGTCGCAGCTGTCGACGCCCAGGAGCACGGTGAGGTCGGACGGATCGGTGGAGGCCAGGTAGGTGGCGTAGGAGGACTGGGTCCGCCGGGCTCCGGCGATGGAGCCCATGGCCAGGCCGCCTATCAGGCCGAGGAGCAGCACGACGGTGAGATAGGCGGTCCACCGCCGCCCGAAGGTGGTCGTGAGGCGGTACCAGGCCGTCCCGAGCAGCGGCCCGCTCACGGCGGGCCGCCGGGTCCGTCACGTCGCGTCCACTCCACCTGCCGCGCACCGTTCGCCATGGTCATGCCAGCGTGACCGAGTGGGCGGCCATGGACAAGGGCGGCACCCGGTGGGCGCTGGTCGTGGTAACACCCCGTCCTGTCGTCGGCCCATCGGCTGGTCGCATCGGCTGATCAGCGAGCCAGCGAGTCGACCACCTCTACCAGCCGGGCCAGTTCGTCCCCGGTGTTGTAGTAGTGCGGGGAGGCGCGGACCGCGGACGTGGGGTGGGGGGCGAGCATGTCCAGGCGGGCCCACGGGGCGTTGCTGACCCCGATGTTGATGCCGGAGGCGGCTGCCGCCGCCGCCACCCCGGCCGGGGCCACGCCCCCCACGGTGAAGCTGACGATGCCCGACCGCCGGCTGCCCCCGTCGTGCACGGCCACCCCGGGGACCGACCCGAGGTCGTGGCGCAGCTGCTCGGCGAGGCCTCCCACCCGTTCGGCGATGGCGTCGATGCCGAGAGCCAGGACGTGGTCGATGGCCACCCCGAGACCGAGGTGGGAAGCGACGGGGACTTCGAACTCGGCGAAGCGGGCCGCACCGGGGCGGAAGCGGTAGTGGTCGGCGTCCACCCACTCGGCGGCGCTGTTGCCGATTCCTGGCGGCCGGAGGCGTTCGGCGAAATCGGCGCGGACGAACAGGATTCCGGTACCCCTCGGCCCCCGGAGCCACTTGCGCCCGGTGGCCGTGGCCACATCGCAGCCGATGGCCGCTAGGTCCACGGGGAGCTGGCCGACGCTCTGGCAGGCGTCCAGGAAGTAGGGGACCGACGCCCCCCGGCACAGGCCTCCGGCCTCCTCTACCGGATTGATCAGACCCCGGTGGGTCCCGATGTGGGTGAGGGCTACCAGCGCCACCGGACGACCCGGCGGCCCGAGGAGGGAGGCCAGAGCGTCGAGGTCGACGCGGCCGTCGGCCACACTCGGTAGGACCTCGATGGTGGCCCCGACCAGTTCGCAGATTTGCAGTAGCCCCAGGTAGTGGCTGTCGTAGCTGATCCGATCCACCAGGAGCCGATCACCGGGCCTGACACCGCCACCCAGGAAGTACCCCCACACGGCCTTGGTCCAGGCCTGGGTGTCCGAGCCGGTCAGCGCCAGGTCCGCCGGTGCCACGCCGAGCAGGCGGGCAGCCGAGGACCGCACCGCGGCCAGCCGCCCGGCGACCTCGTTCGCCGCCTCGTAGCCGCCCCGCTCCGCCTCGTAGCGCAGGTAGGCCGTCTCCGCATCGAGCGTGGCCGCCGAGGGCAGCGCGGCCCCGGCGTTGTTGAGGTGGGTGACCGTGGCACAGCCGGGAGTGGCGGCCCGTTCCGCCGCGACGTCGATGGTGCCGGCCACGGTCCCGGAATCTACCGGCCGGAGGTGGGACCGGTCGAGGTCGGTAGGGTCGGGGCATGAGCCAACGGCTGCAGCCCCTGCTCGAGAGCGACGTCGACCCCGACCCCTTCGTCCAGTTCGGGCGGTGGTTCGATGATGCCGGCTCGGTGATGGAAAGCCCCGAAGCCATGGCGGTGGCCTCGGTGGGCGCCGACGGTCAGCCGTCGGTACGCATGGTGTTGCTCAAACAGTGGGGTGAGGACGGCTTCGTGTTCCACACCAACTACGCCAGCCGCAAAGGACGGGAGCTGACCGAGCGTCCCGTGGCCGCGCTCCTGTTCTACTGGGAGCCACGCGGTCGCCAGGTCCGCATCGAGGGCCCGGTGGAGCGCACCGGGGACGCCGAGTCGGACGCCTACTTCGCCACCCGGCCCCACGGCGGGCAGATCGGCGCCCACGCCTCGCAGCAGAGCGAGGTCGTGGCCGGCCGGGACGAGCTGGACGCGCGGGTCCGGGTTCTCGAGGCCGAGTACGGGGGCCGACCGGTGCCGCGGCCGCCGTTCTGGGGCGGATTGCGGGTCCGGCCCCGCTCGTTCGAGTTCTGGCAGAACCGGGAGGACCGCCTGCACGACCGGCTCCTCTATACGCCCCGGAATGGTGGCTGGCACATCGACCGGCTGCAGCCCTAGTCGGGCGCAGTATGTTCTTGGCATGGCAGATGACACGTCGGTGGTCCTCGACCGGACCGGCCAGCTCCTGGACGAGTTCGATCCCACGAGCACCCCGGTGGAGAAGTTCCGCGCCCGCCAGTACGAGCTCGGTCTGGCCTGGGTCTCCTTTCCCGAAGGCTACGGAGGCCTCGGCCTCGCCCCCAACCTGCAACGGGAGGTCGACCGGCTCCTGGCCGGTGCGGGGGCCAAGCCGGCGGGTGCCCGGGAGTTCTTCGGGCTGACCATGGCCGGACCCACCGTGGTCACGCACGGGTCCGACGAGATCCGTGAACGCCTGCTGTGCCGGACGTTCACCGGCGAGGAGTCGTGGTGCCAGCTGTTCAGTGAGCCCGGCTCCGGCTCCGACCTGGCCGGCCTGTCCACCCGGGCCGTCCGTGACGGTGATGAATGGGTTATCACCGGGCAGAAGGTGTGGAACACCCTGGCCCATATCGCCGACCGGGGCATGCTGGTGGCCCGCACGGACCCCGATGTGCCCAAGCACAAGGGGCTGACGTACTTCGCCCTGGACATGCACGCCCCCGGGGTGGAGGTCCGACCCCTGCGCCAGATGACCGGCGAGGCCGAGTTCAACGAGGTCTATCTCACCGAAGTACGGGTACCCGACGCCGATCGGGTCGGCGATGTCGGCGAGGGTTGGCGGGTGGCCATGACCACGCTGTCCAATGAGCGGACCACCATCGGCGGCGGTACCGGAGGTTCGGGCGGGTCGGGTGCCGGATCGGGTTCCATCGCCGAAGCCGTGCGCATCTGGCAGAGCGAGGGGCACCGCCAGAACCCGGTCGACCGGGACCGGCTCACCCGGCTGTGGATCGAGTCTGAGGCGCTGCGGCTCACCAACCTACGGGCCAGCCAGAACCGGAAGGCCGGTAACCCCGGACCGGAGGGTTCCATCGCCAAGTTGATGTTCGCCGAGGTCAACAAGCGGATCTATGAGCTGTGCATCGACCTGTTGGGTGCCGACGGCCTGGTGGGCTACGACTACACCATGCGCCGGTCCGAGGGTGTGGGCCTCATCGGTCCTCCAGGGTCGTCCCGCAAGCTGTTCATCCGTTCCCGGGCCAACTCCATTGAAGGGGGGACGTCGGAGATCCAGCGGAACATCCTCGGGGAGCGGATCCTCGGACTACCGGGCGACGTCCGGGTGGACAAGGAGCTTCCCTGGGCCCAGGTGCCCCGCAGTTGAGGACGGCCCTCGGGGCCGACCCGTCGATCCGGCCGGTGGTGGGCAGGTGACCGACGCCGCCAGTTCCTCGGCATGGAGCCGGTCGGGAACGAACTGCACTGGCGGCTCACCGTGGTCCCCGAGCTGACCACGCCGGGCAACTTCCTGTTCGGGGGGTGCGGCCTGGGCGCGGCCCTGGTGGCCCTGGAGGCCGGCGTCGGGTCGACCGACGGTGTGGGCCACGGCCCAGTACCTGTCCTACGCCCCGACCCGCGCCGGTGCTCGACCTCACCGTTACGCTGGCCGCCGAGGGCCGCCGGGTCACCCAGGCTCGGGCGGTCGGGTCAGGTGGGGGACAACGAGATCCTCACCGTCAACGCCGCCGTCGGCCTGCCCGGGTCGCTCGAGGTCGGGCGGCGTGTGGGTCACCCCGCCCGACGTCCCCCCACCCGACGATTGCCCGCCCCGGCGGCTCCCCGACTTCAACACGACCTCCATCTTCGATCGCATCGACGTCCGTCTGGCCAAGGGCCGGTCGTTCGAGGAGATCAGCGCGGGCACCGGGGATCCCTGGCGATCCGGCCAGCGCCCTGTGGGCCCGGGTGCCCGGCCACCTCGAGCCGTCGGCGGCCACCCTGGCCATCATCGGCGACTACGTGACCGGCGGTGTGTCCCAGCCCCTGGGCCGTCGGGTGATGTCCCGGAGCCTCGACAACACCGTGCGGATCGTCCACCTCGAGCCGACCGAGTGGGTGCTGTGCGACATCCGCATCCAGGCCCTGGTCGACGGGTACGGCCAGGGCGTGGCCTACCTGTGGTCGCAGACGGGGATCGCTGCTGGCCACGGCCAGCCAGTCGATGAGCATCCGGCTCTGGGACTGATCGGTCCACCGGGTCGGTCCGGCGGAACGGCACCCCCGAGGACCGGGCCCGAAGACGGGACCCGGGGACGGGCCATCCCGGCGTCGTAGAGTCTGGTGCAGCGCGCCCAGCGTGAGGCGCACCGATCCCACGGGGAGAACCGATGAAGATCAGCACGTTCCTCAGCTACGCCGGCGGCTTCCGCCAGGCCGCCGCCGAGGTGGCCGAGTTCGAGAAGGCCGGGCTGGACATGGTGTGGGTGGCCGAGGCCTACGGGCTCGACGGGCCCAGCCTGATGGGGTACCTGGCCGCTCTCACCGAGCGGGTGGAGATCGGCTCGGCCATCCTGCCCATCTACACCCGCACACCGACCCTGATCGCCATGACCGCGGCCGGCGTGGACACCCTGTCCGATGGCCGCTTCCACCTGGGGCTGGGTTCGTCGGGCCCCCAGGTCATCGAAGGCTTCCACGGCGTCCCGTTCAACGCCCCCATCGCCCGCACCCGGGAGATCGTCGACGTGTGCCGCAAGGTGTGGGCCCGGGAGGCGCCGCTGGTCCACGAGGGCACCTACTACACCATGCCTCTTCCGCCCGATCAGGGGACCGGGCTGGGCAAGGCCCTCAAGATCATCGCCCATCCCGGTCCGCCCGGCCATCCCCATCTGGGTGGCCGCCCTCGGGCGAGAAGAACGTGGCCATGACGGCCGAGGTGGCCGACGGGTGGATCCCCATGATGTTCATGCCCGAGAAGGCCCGCGATATCTGGGGCGCCGCCCTCGACGCCGGCGCGGCCAAGCGCGACCCGTCCCTCGGTCCGCTGCAGATCACCACCGGGGGCCTGCTGGCCATCGGGGAGGGTGACGAGGTCACCGCTCTGCGCGAGCTGGCCCGACCCATGCGTGGCCCTGTATGTCGGGGGCATGGGGGCCAAGGGCAAGAACTTCTACAACGACGTGGTCTGTCGCTACGGATTCGAGAAGGAGGCCGAGGCCATCCAGGAGCTCTACCTCGACGGGCAAGAAGAAGGAGGCCGGCCGCCTTGGTGCCCGACGAGCTGCTGGAGGCCACCTCCCTGTGCGGTCCCGAGTCGCTACGTGGCCGAGCGCATCGCCGCCTACGCCGACGCCGGGGTCACCCATCTGCAGGTCACGCCCATTCCCGTCGGCGACCAGCGGCCGGTCGACCTCATCGCCACGGTCAAGGAGCTGGCCGGCTGAGGCGAACGGGGGAAGGGAACCCTCCAACGACGGGGCGGGCCCCGGTGGCCGTCTCGATCACGGTGACGACATCGACGGTGCCCCGGCCCTCACGGATGGCTGCGGCCAGGTGCGCGGCGCGTTCCCGGAACCGGTCGTCCTCCAGCACCTGCAGCACGGCCGCCCTGATCCGCTTCGCCGAGGCGTTGGCGCGCAACCTGACCCCGGCACCTGCCTCGACCACCCGGGCGGCCGTGTCGTTCTGGTCCCGTCCCATCGGGATGCACACCAACGGTACGCCGGCGGCCAGCGCCTTCATGGTCGTCCCGTGACCGCAGTGGGTGATGACCACCGAGGTGTGGGGCAGGACGGACTTATGGGGCACCGAGGCCACCACGGCCACGTTGGCCGCCGCAGCCACTTCGGTGGGGTCAAGCATCTGTCCCAGGGTGACCACCGCCCGCACCGGTAGCGTCGCCAGCGCATCGACGACCCTCCGGAGGATCGGCCCCTGATCCTGGTACGTGGTGCTGAAGCCGACCAGTACCAGAGGCCGCTCGTCGTCGGCGGCCCACGGCGGCGTCCACGGCTGGGTCCACCCTGGATCGTCCAGGATGGGTCCCGTGTAACGGACGTTGGCGGGGACGGTGGCCGCGGCGTAGTCGAACTCGGGACTGGTCAGGACCACGATCCGGTCGGTGGACAGGGCCTGGTCGTAGAAGGACGACAGGGGCGCCAGGCCGTACTCGGACCGGACGCTGTTGATGGCGGGCAGGCCCTTGGCGAACAGTCGGTTGACGACGGCCACCATGGCCGCGTCCCGGCCCCGGCCGAGCGCGGATCGGGCCGGGGCGAATCCCGGGCCGATCGGAGGGGTGCCGCGTGCCGGCATGATCCAGATGTTGCTGACCAGGAGGACCACGGGCAGCGACGCCGCCTGAGCGGCGATGATCGAGCCGAACAGGAAAGCGTCGGCCAACAGCGCATCGGCCTGCACAGTGGCGATGGTGTCGGCCGTGTCCGCGGCGAACTGTCCCGCAGGCCCGGCGATGAACCGGTCCCGGAGCCGTTGCAGCAGGACGAGCGGATTGTTCGACTCCCAGTCCTTGATGGGGTCTTCCCCGGGGTCGAGCGTCGTGTGGTGAGGGGCCCGGGTCCACGCTGAGAAGGTGCAGCCGGCCGCCTCGGCCCCGCGCTCGATGGTCGGGTCGCCGAGGATGTGTACCGAGTGACCCCCGTCCACGAGCCGTCGGGCCACCCCCAGCTCGGGTGGGACGTTGCCTCCCCCTTCCCACATCGCCAGGAGGAAGCGCCGTTTCAGCACTCGATCACCGCACCTTCCACAGCCACCGTCACCGAGGGTTTGGTGGCGGACCGGTACCGCCCGGCGATCTCGTCGAGCATGTCGTCGGTACGGCGGGGGCTGTGGTGCGAGAGCACCACCGACGAGGCCCCGGCCAGCGCACCGAGGGCCACGGCGTACTCCATGGCCGCATGGCCGAACGCCGCTCCTTCGGGGAGCTGGTCCGCGGTGAGCTGGGCGTCGTGGATCAGGACGTCGGCCCCCCGTACCAGGTCGACCACGTCAGACGGGTAGTCCCCCCACCCGTCGGGGCCGGGCCCGTAGGAGGTGGGGCAGTGGTCGGGCATGTAGACCACGATGCTGTCGCCGCTCGAGATCCGGTAGCCGTAGGTGGTTCCCCCCTTGTGGGCGATCTCGGTGGCGGTGATGGTGAAGCCCTCCATCTCGTAGACCCCCGGGGCCAGTGAGGAGAACGTCCACGAACCGAGCAGCCCCTCGGGGTCGATGGGGAAGTTGGGCGGGGACATCATCCGCCCGAGGGTGGCCACCGCCGCGGCTCCGTCGGGCTGACGGGGGAGTACGAGGTCGCACCGGGCGTCATGACGGTCGAGGGCGCTACAGAACGGGAGACCCTCGACATGGTCCCAGTGCAGGTGGGTGAGGAGGAGGCTGCCGTCGAAGGGGTCGCCGCCCAGTACCGTGGTCAGGGCCTGGATGCCGGTTCCGGCGTCGAGGACCAAAGAGGGTGTCCGGCCGTCGTGAGCCAGGGCCACACACGACGTGTTGCCGCCATACCGGACGAAGGGCAGCCCGGGAGTGGGGATGGAACCGCGGACACCCAGCAGATGGGCGCGCACCCCCTAGGCCCGCGAGCTCTCGATCCGGTGACCCTTGGCCAACTCGTGGAGCTGGTCCCGGTCCATGGCGCTGTGGGCCACCACCGCCACCCGCGAGTCGGTCACGGCCACCAGCGTCGATGTACGCGTGCCGCCCTCGATGCCGGCCCGTTCGCCGAGGACGGCCCCGGGGCCGAATTCGGCCAGGCGCTCGCCCCCCTTGTCCACCCGGATCACGCCGTCGAGGACCAAGAAGACGTCTGTCCCCACGTCGCCCTCCCGCACCAGTGAGTCTCCGGCTGAGACCTTGCGGAACTTGGGCTTGGAGTCCTTGTCCATCAGTTGGACGGACAGGGAGCGCTCGAGGGCGCTCTCCACCGCCGTGACGAGGGCCGGCGAGTCCTCGTCACCCCACGGGGTGTGCTTGCCGAACGACTTGCGGTACCAGTCCTTGAAGTCGGTGAGGCCGGATTTGGCGGCCAGGCGGCCGTCTCCGTCGTAGAACCAGTGCCGCGGGAAGCGGCTGGCCCCGAGGACGGCGAACTCGGCGGGCCCGTCGACGTGGAGGGTTAGGCTGAGCGTGGCCCACACCAGGGGTGCCTGCCACTGGATGAACGGCTTGCGCCGAACCCGGCGGGGGGCGGGCAGCCCGGTCCGGCCTCCGGCCGTCTGGATGAACCGGACCCAGCCGTCGCCCACCTCGGGCGCCTGCTGGAGGACGGGGAGCGCCACCGCCTCGAACTCCTTGTTGATCCCACCGACGGCCACCGTGGTCGAACCCATCAGCCCGCCGCCCGTGTAGCCGTACCCGGTGACGGCACCTCCGGTACCGGTCTCCATCCATGCCCCGAGCACGTTGGCGAACCGGAAGCGGTCGGCCTTCCTCAGGGCCTCGATGTCCTCGATGACGTCGGGAGGCGGCTCGTCGTAATGGGTGAATCCGGCGTCGAAGGCCACTCGGGTGCCACCCCGTACTGCTTCGGAGGGGATCCACGAGAGGGAGGTAACGGAGCTCTCGGTTCTCATGGTCCCATGATGAGCCCCGAGCCTCACGATTGCCACGGTGTTCGCCTGTTTCGGGGGGTGTGGCTGGCACCACCCCGGCTTGACGTGCTCACTCTCTGTTCACTGATCGGGAGATGTGCGATAACTGACTGATCATGGATTCCGAGGACCCCCAGCCAGGAGCCACCATCGACGTCTTTCTGGCCGACGACAACGTGATCGTGCGGGAAGGCGTCAAGACACTGCTGGCCCGTCAGTCCGACCTGCGGGTCGTGGGTGTGGCTGAGGACTACGACGGACTCGTCGAAGGCGTGGTCGCCACCCAGCCCCACGTACTGGTCACCGACATCCGCATGCCACCCACCTTCCAGCGGGAGGGGATCGAGGCGGCACGGGAGGTCCGACAGCGGTGCCCGGGAATCGGCGTCGTCATCCTCTCCCAGTACGACGATCCCGAGTACGCCATCTCCCTGGTAGCTGAGGGTTCCTCCGGCTATGGCTACCTGCTGAAGGACCACATCGCCGAGGGCAACCAACTGGTCGATGCCGTGCGGGCCGTGGCCACGGGGGGCACCGCCCTCGACCCTTCCATCGTCGACGCCCTCGTCACCCCGGTCACCACCCACGGTGGACTGACCCCGGCCGAGGAGACCCTGTTGAACTGGGTGGCCGAAGGTAAGCCCATCAAGGCCATCGCCGCGGCCCAGCGCACCACCCCCGAGGCCGTCGACGCCGAGGTGGAGACCTTGTTCGTCAAGCTGGCCCAGGGAGTCTCTGCGGGAACCGAAGGGGCCATCCGCCGTCTGCGGCTCCTCCACCAGTGCATCGTCGACCGGGAGGAGCAGGGCGAGTCGCTATCCCGGCTGCTCCCGGGTGGCCTGGCGGAGAAGCTGCGGCGGGATGGCCGGGACATCGGGAAGACCGAGGTGGTGGAAGTGACCGTCCTCATGAGCGACATCCGGTCCTATTCGACCATCGCCGAGCACGCCGACCCCAGCCAGTTGGCCAGTCAGCTCAACACCCACCGGGCGGCCATGAACGAGGCCATCCTGGGCCAGCACGGGACCATCATGCAGTTCGTCGGGGACGCGGTCATGGCGGTGTTCGGTGCCCCCTTCTCCCAGCCCGACCACGCCGCCAGGGCACTGGCGGCGGCGGCCGACGCCCACCGACTGCAGGCCGAGGTCAACGCCCGTTGGGAACGGGACGGCCTCCCCGCCTTCGGGCTGGGCCTCGGCCTCTCGACCGGTGAGGCGGCGGCGGCCCTGCTCGGGACCGAGGAACGCCTGGAGTACACCCTGGTCGGCGACACGGTCAATCTCTCCCAACGCCTGCAACAACTGGCCGAAGCAGGCGAGACTGTACTGAGTCAGGCCACGATGGATGCATTGGAAGGGTTGGCGGAGCCGGTGGAGGCGACACTCTTGCCCGAGCAGCTGGTCAAAGGAAGGGACACCCCGGTACGGGCGTGGCGGGTCGCCCGCCAGGTTCCCGAGGTGGCGGTCATGGTTCCCGCCCGCGCCGTCGGCGCTTCCGGCGGAACGGGTGGAAGTGGTCCCCCCAGCACTTCGGGTAGCAGCGATCGTGGTATCGGCAGCACCGTCGGCAGCACCGTCGGCAGCACAGCCGGCACCAGGACCGGCGTCAGAGCAGGCGGCGTATTCGACAATCCCCGCGGAGGAGAATACCTATGAGTGCAGTGACGGTGGACCCCACGACCGAGGTTCCCGACAACCCGATCGTCAGTGACGTACTGGTGGTCGAGGGGGTCCGCAAGACGTTCGAAGCCGAGAACGCCCCGGTGCGTGCCCTGCGCGGCGCCAATCTCCGGGTGCCGGCCGGGGACTTCGTGGCGCTGATGGGCCCGTCGGGGTGCGGCAAGTCGACCCTCCTCAACCTGGTGGCCGGTCTGGACGTGGCCGACGAGGGCACCATCAGTGTCGGCGGGGAACTGGTCACGGGCCGCACCGAGGACGAGCTCTCCCTCATCCGGCGTGAGCACATCGGGATCGTCTTCCAATTCTTCAACCTGCTGGAGAGCATGACGGCGCTGGAGAACGTGGCCCTCCCGGCCATCATCGCCGGCACCAAGCGCAAGCCGGCGGAAAGCCGGGCCCGTGATCTGCTCGACCTGCTCGGCGTGGGTGACAAGGCGAAGGCCGTACCCGGGTCCCTCTCGGGTGGACAGCGCCAGCGTCTGGCCATCGCCCGGGCCCTGGCCAATGAGCCCACCCTGCTGCTGGCCGACGAGCCGACCGGAGCCCTCGACTCCGATAGCGGACACGAGATCGTCGAGCTGCTGTCGCGTCTGCATCACGGCGGACAGACCATCGTGCTGGTTACCCACGACAATGATGTGGCCAAGGCGGCCGAGCACCTGATCTACATGCGCGACGGGCAGATGGTGGAGGCGCCGGACCGGAGTCCCGCCGGTGCCGTACACGAGGCGCCGTGACCACCACGCCCGCGGCCACGGCGAGGACGACCACCGCCGGTGGCCCGGATCCGGCCGCCACGGGACAGGTCAATGGGCACCCGTCGCGGCCCCCGAGCGTCGCCGCGGTCGAGGGCCGCGGCGAACGGGTTCGTCTTTCGCCCGCCGTAGTGTGGGTGGTACCGGCACTGGGGGTGGCGGCGTTCGGTTCCGCCAAGGCCGTCTCGACCGGGATCAGCACGGCTGACGCCATCCGTCTCGAGCTCACCGTGGGCTGGGTAGTGGCCGCACTCTTCCTGCTGGTCCGACCGGAGCTGGCGCGTCTGGGCCGCCTTCTGGCCCTGGCTGCGCTGCTCGGCGCAGCCACGCTCAGTGCCGCCGTGGTCGGTCAGACCTCCGCCGGAAGCACCGGACACACCGCCCGAATCCTCGCCACACTGCTTCCGGCTGTCCTGATGGCTGTCGGGGTTCACTTCCTCGTGTCGATCCCCGACGGCCGACTCATCTCCCGGGCCCGACGGGTCACCGCCGCGGTGGCCTATGCCGGCGGCGTCACCTTCGGGTTGTGGGCCTGGTTCGGCCCGGGACGGTTGAACGACCCCACGGCCGTGGTCGGTTGGCTGGTCGCCGTGGCCGTGGGCCTCATCGGGGCGTCCCGCCGCTACCGTTCGGCGCCGGGCGTGGACCGGCAGCGGCTGCAATTGATGGCCGCTGGGGCCGTGGCCACCTTCGAGGTTGGCCTGGTGGTGGTGGGCCTGTACCTGCTGGTCAAATGGCCGGTCCACCCCTGGGCCATCGCTGCCGGGGGCACCGTGCTGGTTCCGGTCGGTGTGGCCTGCGCCACCTTCCCCCGCCTGCTCGGGAAGTCCGATCGGGTGTTGGTGTCGCTGTTGACGGTCTCTGGCCTGTCCGCGGTGGTGCTGGGCGTCTACGTGCTGGTCATCCTGGGGTTCGGTCATGAGCCGGGTTCACAGGACCGCGAAGTGCTCGGGCTGTCCATCCTGGCCGCCGCCATTGTGGCCCTCGGCGCGTCCGTGTTCCACCAGCGGGTCGAACAGTTCGCCCAACGACTGGTCTACGGCACCGATGCCGTGCCCGACGACGTGGTCAAGACCTTCAGCACCCGGCTGACGCGCGCCGTAACCATGGACGAGCTGCTCCTGCAGCTGACCGAATCGCTGCACAAGTCGATGGTGCTGACCAGCGCCGAGGTGTTCACCGGCTCCAGCGAGGTGCTGGAGCGGAGCGCCTCCATTCCCGACCGCGGGCCGGGCACCCTGCACATCGGTCCCCAGGAGCAGCCGGTGGTGGCCAGAGCCGGCGTCTCGGGAAACGCCTGGACGTCGGTATGGCTGCCGGCGGTCATCGCCGGTCGGGACCACGCCCAGCTCCGGGTGTGCCCCATCACCTACGGCGGCGAGCTCCTGGGTCTCGTGGTGGTGGAGCGACCCACCACCGAACCTCCGTTCACCGAGCAGGAGGACCTGACCCTTACCGAGCTGTCCCGTCAGGTGGGACTGGCCCTCCACAACGTGAACCTGGATTCGGCCCTGCAGTCCACCCTCGACGAGGTCCGTAGGCAGGCGGCCGAGCTCCGGGCCTCCCGGTCCCGCATCGTGGCCGCGGCCGACGCCGAGCGCCGCCGGGTGGAGCGGGACCTACACGACGGCGCCCAACAGCACCTGGTGGCCCTGGCCGTCAACGTCCGGCTGGTCAAGGACCTGGTGGCCGAGGACCCCGAGGCCGCCGCCCAGGCCCTCGACGAGATCGCCGCCGAAGTCAAAGCCACGGTGCAGGAGCTTCGGGACCTGGCCCACGGCATCTATCCACCCCTCCTCATGGACAACGGTCTGCCCGAGGCGCTGCGGGCCGTGGCATCGCGGAGTCCGCTCGAGGTGGCCACGTCGGTCGACGAGATCGGTCGGTTCTCGCCAGACGTCGAGGCGGCGGTGTACTTCTGCTGCCTCGAGGCGCTGCAGAATGCGGCCAAGCACGCCTCGGAGTCCCACGTGGAGGTGCGGGTGTGGGAAGAGGAGGGTGGACTGCTCTTCACCGTCACCGACGACGGGCCGGGCTTCGAAGCCAGCGTGGCCCAGGCGGGCCATGGATTCATGAACATGAGCGACCGTCTCGGGGCCATCGGAGGATCGGTCCGGTGGGACTCCGTTCCGGGTGCCGGTTCGACTGTTCGGGGATCCATCCCCATCACCTGAGTCCGGGATGGTCAGGTGGGCAGGAACTCGATGGAGTCCCGCTCGGCCCAGATGCGCTTGAGTTCGGACGGTCCGAACTCCTCCTTGTTGACGTAGGCCAGGGCCCCACTCGTCGACGCGTCGGGGGGGAGGTCCTGGGGGTTGTAGGTGGAGCACAGGATCACGACGGTGTCGGGCTCGCTGGCCACGATGCGCCGGGTGGCCTCTACGCCGTTCATCCCGGGCATGTTGATGTCCATGAGGACGAGGGCCGGATGGAGCTCGGCGGCCATGGCCACGGCTTCCTCCCCGTCGGTGGCCTCACCGACGACGGCGAAGCCATCCATCCGCCCCACGACGGCCTTGGCCGCCATGCGGAAGGGAGCCTGGTCATCCACGACCAGAACCGGGAGGGTCTCGGCGATCTCCATGATGCGCAATTGTCGCACGCCGGGTGGCCACGAGACAGGGAGCTAGCACTCCCTGCAGGTGTGGCTACCCGGTGGCCGGGCCTCCCAGGTAGATGAGCACCGCCTTCACCCGGCGGTTGACGTCCTCTTCCTCGGTGAGGCCGAGTTTGGAGAAGATCGCGTTGGTGTGTTTCTCGACAGCCCGTTCCGACAGGAACAAGGAAGAGGCGATGGCGGCGTTGTTCTTCCCCTGGGCCATCTCGGCCAGTGTCTCCATCTCCCGGGAGGTCAGACGGTCGAGATCCGAGGGGCGGCGGGGTGCCGAGGCTCCGACCAGGGCATCCACCACGGCCGGGTCCACCACCGAGCCGCCGTCGGCCACGGTCCGAATGGCCCGGGCCAGTTCGTCCACCCCGGCGATGGTCTCTTTCAGCAGGTAGGCCCGGTGGGCCGAGCCGTCGGACAGGAGGGCCAGTGCGTACTCCGGGTTGGCGTACTGGCTGAGCACCACCACGCCGATCTCCGGACGGTGCTCGCGCAGGTGGGCGGCGGCCTTGATGCCCTCGTCGGTCCCGGTCGGGGGCATCCGGATGTCGGTGACCACTACGTCGGGCTCCACCTCCTCCACCAGCGCCAGGAGGTGGGGGAGGTCGTCGGCTGTTCCCACCAGTTCCAACCCGTCCTGTTGAGCGATGAGCTTTTCGACCCCCTGTCGCAGGAGGGCGTTGTCCTCTGCCAGCACCACCCGGACCATCTCCATGGCCGACAACCGTAGTCGGCTGTGTCTCTGACCAGGATGAGCCTCTGGGCCGGGCCGTATCGGGATCGGGTGGTGGGTGCGACAACGGGCGGTCCGGGGCGGTGGTGCTAGCACCCGGGGTTGCGTTGGGCTGACGCCCTTGGACCGACGCCGGAGTGCGATCAGACTGACGGGAGGATGGCCACCACCGGGACGGAATCGATCAGAAGGTCATGCTGTGGCGCGGCTGGTGCGGTACCGGTCGCCGATCGGTCGGAGCCGTGAGATTGGGCGCCGCCCAGGGTGGCTTGGTACCGGGCCCGGGCCACCTTCGGACGCCGATGGGGCGGCGATGTGACCCTCGTCCTGCTCATCGGGTTGGTGGGTGGACTGGCCATGGGATCGATAGCCGGGGCCCGACGGACCCAGTCCTCCTTCCCGACCTATCTGGCCAGTACCAAACCGTCGAATCTGTCCGGCGTGACCTCGTTCATCAATCCCATGCCCGGCGACGCCGGACTCGGCTACAACCCGAGCATCGACGCGACGATTGCCCATCTGCCCTACGTTGAGGCGCTCGATGGTGAGGCCGGGCTGAACATCATTCCCCTGGGCCGCCACGGTGTCCCCGAGAGCCCCGCGGCGTACCCGGCCACGGCCGGTGAGTCCATCGGTCTCGATGGTGCCGCGGTCGGAACCCTGGACACACCGAGCGTCGTCCAGGGCCGCCTGTTGACCCGGTACGGCCCGACGAGTTCATGGTGTCACCCACCACGGCCCGGGTCTTCGGATTCCATGTGAACGAGCTGGTCCACTTCGGCATCTACACCAATGCGCAGGCCAACCTGCCTGCGTTCGGCACGGCTGCGGTGACCCCCTACCGTCGCTTCACCGCCCGTCTTGTCGGCATCGTGGTCCAGGCCACGTCCGTGGTCGAAGACGACACCGACGCCGGCAACAACGCCAACGTCCTGGTCTTCACACCCGCACTGACCAAGCCGCTCCTCCACTGCTGCGTCTACTTCAGCGCGGCGGCCCTCAAGGTGTCCGGTGGAAGTCAGAACGTGGTTGCCGTACAACGTCAGATCGCCCGGATCCTTCCGAGAGGCTTCGGGCCGTTCGCGGCCAACTCCGTCCCGGCCATCGAGGCCAAGGCCGAACGGGCCATCAAGCCCGAATCCATCGCTCTCGGCGTGTTCGGAGGCATCTGCGCCCTGGCCGCGCTGTTGATCGCCGCCCAGATGATCGGTCGCCAGCTTCGGCTGGGCGTCGACGACCTCGATGTCCTGCGTGCCCTGTTGTCCGCCCACGGGGTCGAGGCCGGTCACCAGATCGTTCTCGGTGCCATCACCTTGGGCCAACTGCACAAGCGGGGACACGGTGTTGGTCAACAACGGATTGCGGGCGGTCCCATTCCTGATCGTAGGTACGGCCACCATGCCCACCATCGGTGGGGGACAGGGCAATCAGCATCCGGAGATGGGGACCGGGGCCCTGCTGTCGTCGGCGGTCTTCTCGTCGGACGGAGAAGAGGCGGGCTACCCGAACCTTCCCGGGTACGCCCCCGGGCCCTCCGCCATTCTGTTGCGCATGAACGGTGGAGCCACGGACTCAGCCCTGCACTCCCTCCAGCGGATCGCCAGAGCCACCAGCACTCCTGCCGACAATGGCGTAGAGGTCCTGTCGGTGCAGCGACCGGCTGAGATCGTCAACTACCGGTCGATGGGTGGCACCCCGGCCATCCTCGGAGCGGCACTGGCGGCCGGCGCCGTGACCGCCCTGGGCCTGACTCTCGTCGCCTCGGTGCGTCGGAGGAGGCGGGAACTGGCGTTGATCAAGGCGCTCGGGTTCACCCACAGCCAGCTGGCCGGATTCGTGGCCTGGCAGTCGACGGTGGCCGTTCTCATCGGAACCGTGTGCGGCATCCCCTTCGGCATCATCGTCGGACGATCCCTGTGGATCCTGTTCGCCCACGAGATCGACGTCATCCCGACCCCTACCGTCCCGGTGCTGACGGTGGCGCTTATCGCCGTGGGTGCGCTGGTCCTGGCCAATCTGGTGGCGGCCACCCCGGTCGGATCGCCGCCCGTACGCCGACGGCCCTACTCCTACGGTCGGAGTAGCGCCATCGGGCGGGGACCGGTGTCGTTCAGCCCTCGGACACCAGATCGTCGTGGTCCAGCTGTTCGAGCTCCAGGTCCATCGACTCCAGCGCCAGCAGCGAGTCCAGCTGCGAGGCCATCTTCTCGATCTCGTCGGCGTCGTAGTAGCTCCGGTTGAGTGTCAGCGTGAGCTGCTGTTGGACAAGCGCCAGCGCGTCCTCTGCGGCAGCCGCGGCGTCGTAGACCGAGAAGAGCTTGGCCTGCATCGCCTGGGCCGAGATGAAGCGGGTTCCCCGTTGCTGCGCCTCGGTGGGGAGGGTACGCAAGACATCACCGGGCGTCGGCTCTCTCATCTCGGTGCCGACCGCCTCGATCGCCGTCTCGCTGCTCGCAGCCTGGTCCACGTTCTCTACCTGCTCCACGTTCTCTACCTGCTCCACGTTCTCCACCTGCTCCACGTTCTCGTGATACTCCCGTTCGATCTGATCCATGGTGCGTATCCCACAGCCTTTCTGGCTACTGACTCGCGGAGGACCTCCTCTCTGGGGGAGGACCTCCGCTCGCCTGGTACAACACCGGACAGCTCGGTCATGTTCCATGTCAGGTTGCTGGTTCCATCGGACCGATCGGCTCCGGGCTTGAGCAGGGATGGGAAGCGCCCGGGCCAGGGATTCGTGCGCGGAGCGACCCACCGATGCGACAACGTGACCCGAGAGGGTGGTTTCGGTTACCGCGGGCACCGAACCTGTGGCTGGCTGGCTGGCCGGCCCGGACCGATCGGGATCGGCCCCGGTCCTGCGCGGGCCTCTCCGTGCCCGGGATCCGCGACGAGCGCTAAGCAGGAGGGCGTGACGGTGGGCCCACGCGCAAAAACGACCACGGAACGTGGTCAGATGGCCAGGAGGCGTGGTGAGTCCCGGAGGGACCCGATGGGCGCCGGAGGTGATACCAGCCCCATCCAGGTCCACCGGCAGCCACCCTTCCTTTCCGCGCCCCAACCGGCCAACCTGGAGGGATGACCCGACGCGTGGGCAACCAGTGGTCGGCCCTCCGAACCGGGCCGCACGCTCGACTCGGTGATGTGATGGTGGTGCGGCGATGAGCGACGTCGATGCCGTCGTGGTGGGGTCCGGTCCGAACGGGCTGGCGGCGGCGGTGACCCTGGCCGCGGCGGGACTGGCCGTCACCGTGGTCGAGGGAGCGGAGACGCCCGGGGGGGGATGCAGGACCGAATCGCTCACACTCCCCGGATTCCGCCATGACGTGTGTTCCACGGCCCACCCCATGGTGCTTACGTCTCCGTTCTTCCGACAGCCGGCGTTCGAGGGCCTCCGGGCCAAGCTCCGTCAGCCCGAGATCCCCTTTGCCCATCCTCTCGACGGTGGTGGGGCCGCCACCGCCCTGCGTTCGCTGGAGGGAACCGCCGCGTCGCTGGGTACGGACGCCACCACCTACCGACGCCTTCTGGCTCCACTGGTGGATGATGCCCGCTTCCTCGGTGACGCCATCCTCTCGCCACCTCTGCGATCGGTGCCCCGCCATCCGCTCTCCCTGGCCCGGTTCGGGCTGCCCGGGCTGTTACCGACCTCGAGACTGGTGGGACGGTTCGGGACCCAGCGGGCCCAGGCCCTGTTCGCCGGCGTCTCGGCCCACTCCATGGCCCCGCTGACCTCCCCATTGACCGGTGCCTTCGGTCTCTTTTTGACCCTCATCGCCCACGCCGCCGGATGGCCCGTGGTCGAGAACGGCAGCTCGGCCATCACCGACGCCATGGTGGCCGAGCTGGAGCGGTTGGGCGGTACGGTCGTGACCGGACAGTGGGTGCGCTCGCTCGCCGAGCTCCCGTCGGCCAAGGCGGTGGTGGTCGATGGTTCGCCGCGGGGGCTGGCTGAGGTGGCGGGGGACGCCCTACCGGTGCGGTACGGACGTTCCCTCGATCGGTTCCGCTTCGGACCCGGGGTGTGCAAGGTGGACTGGGCCCTGTCCGGTCCGGTCCCCTGGAGCGCCGAGGTGTGCCGGCGCGCCGGCACGCTGCACCTCGGCGGGACGTTCGCCGAGGTGGCGGCCAGCGAGGCCGATGTGAACGCCGGCCGGCACCCTGAGCGTCCGTACTGCATCGTGGTGCAGGCGGGCGTGGCCGACGCCACCCGGGCACCGGACGGACACGAGACCCTGTGGGGGTACTGCCACGTCCCGGCGGGGTCCACGGTGGACATGAGCGGGGCCATCGAGGCACAGATCGAGCGGTTCGCCCCCGGATTCAGGGACCTGGTCCTGGCCCGGACCGTCCGAACCGCCGCCCAGCAGCAACAGCACAATCCGAATTACGTAGGCGGCGACATCGCCGGTGGGGCGTCCACGCTGCTGCAGACCGTCTTCCGGCCTACTGTCCGGTGGAACCCGTACCGCACGCCTCTCGGGGGCGTCTACCTGTGCTCGGCGTCGACGGCCCCCGGAGCCGGGGTCCACGGGATGTGCGGGGTCTACGCTGCCCGTACCGTGCTCCACGACCACTTCGGTGGTCCGTCACCCCTGAGGGCCTGATCCGTGGGCCGCGCCGGGCGGGGCTGACGATTCCAGTCCCGCCGTCCTCTCCGGCAGCAGCAGCAGAGCCCCGACCAGAAAGCACACCGCACCGACGAAGGTCCCGAGATTGGACAGCTCGACGTGCCAGACCTGGCCGGTGGCGGGAATGATGTAGGAGGCGACGGCGGAGACGCCGAAGGCGATCGATCCCAACAGGTTGAGTGCGGTGATCCACCACGAGAGACTGGACGGTGACCAGGACACCCAACCGTGTGACACCTCGAACCAGGCCAGGCCGCTGGCCACGAGGAAGCAGATGGATCCAACTGCGTCCGGTCGCCACACGTGCTGCTGCGCCGTCTGGACCGTGAGGTTCCGGCCCATGGCCGTACCCGTGCTGACGTTGAAGTACAACGTACCGACGAGTTGGATGCCGCTGGCCCACCAGTCGATCTGCCGTGGTCGGTAGACGAGCACCTTGGCCCACCCCCGCGCCGGCCCGGCCGCGCCGGCGTCGACCGACTCTCGGTACTGGAGGAAACCCGCCGTGGTGAAGAAGAGGGAACCGATGAAGAAGGTGACCGAGTCGATCCGGACACCGACCCCACGTGCGTAGCCCGGGACGGCGCCCACGGCGAAGAGGGCCGACCCCAGGGCGAAGAGGACGGCGATCCACCAGCCCCGGGCTCCGGGTGCCCACCATGTGTGGAGTTCGTGATTACCGCTGCCGGTGGTGTGGGCCTGCTTCCGGTGTCGGCGGGAGTCCCACCGCGCCACCAGTCCGTCGGGCCGTTGGTACTCGATGAACGTGACGAACGGTCCCAGCCCTCCTTGTCGTCCCGGGTCGGCGACCACGCCGTCGTGCCGTACGGATCCTGTCGGTGGGTCGGTCGACCCAGGTATGTCGACGTCGCCAGCGGTCCGGGGGTGCCGAGCCATCCGCTCAGTATCGTCCGGAGGCCGTGGTCCAGGTGGCCATGCCACTCTGCGATGATGAGCATCCGCCGGACTCGGTGGGCCGGACCGGGAAGGAGAGCCTGATGGAGCACGAGATCACCGACGCCGACAGGACGGCCATGGTGCGCTGTGCGGTGTCCCGGGCGGGGCGCGACGACGTAAAGGGGGCCCTGGCCCGAGCCAACGACCCCTCGTTCCAGGCACCGACGTCGGTCATCAACGCCCTGAAGGCGCTGCGCAAACACCGTGATCCCACCAGCGTGGTCACCCGCCCGCAGTACCGGGCCGCACTGCCGTACCTGGCCGTCCTGGTGTCCGAAGCCTGTCTGAGCCGGACCATCGAGGCGCTGGGGGACCATTCGGACCATCCCACCCGCGACCAGCTGCTCGCCGCCCTCGAAGAGGTGCGGGAGGTGTTCCCCGACAGCACCATCGGCGTGATGCTGGCCTCGGTGGCCGATGCGGAAATGCCAGCCTCGGATCTGTGCTTCGGGCTGGCGGCCACCGATGTGCGGTTCGGACTCAGCGACTGGGCCGACTCCGGGACGGCGACGACGTCGGGGCCCGGTCCATCGGTCGGTGGAATCGGGGGTCCGGGTCTCACCGACGGCGCCGACGGTGCCGATCCGACGGGCGGGGGCACCACACAGGGCCAGCGGGAGGCCCGCCGGCTGAAGAAGCAGAAGGATGCCGAGGAGCGCCGGCGGAAGATGGAAGCGGCCAGAAAGGCCGGGGAGCAGGTGCGCAAGGCCCGCAAGCAGGAGCGGTCGGGTGCCAGGTCGGGGACGTCAGGAACCGGCCGGGCCGACTCCTCGGGCCCGGGAGTCGCCGGGAAGGGCGACGCCCGATCCGGAGCCGACGGCCGGGGAAGGAGTGTGGCACCGAGGCTCAACCGGCGGGCCACCCTCACGCCGCTCGAAGAGGAGGAGTTCGACAAGACCGATCCCTGGGTCGGTGCGGTGGTATTCGCCTGGGTCCCGTTCGACTCCGTCGACCCGAACCAGCCCGACATCGACGGCAAGTCGCGACGTTGCGTGGTCGTGGCCGGCTCGCCCGCAGATCTGCTGGTGCGCGCCGGCTACTCCGAAGGGGGGGTGAAGAGCCGGGACTGGAAGTCCGTGCCCCTCCGCCACTGGAAGCGGGCCGGCTTCGACCAGCCCACGTGGATCGACAGCGAGACCCTCCGTGTGCCACGACTAGCCGACGGCGGCCCGGTGGGTTGGCTGGACCCCGAGGACTGGAACAGTCTCTGGTAGCGGCGCCTGGAAGAGTCTCGGATACCAGGGGCGAGGTGAAGACCGGTTCCCAACAGGCTCCAGTGCATTGCACCATGCAACCCAGTACACTGGACGGCATGCGAAGGAAGAGCTTCGAAGACATGAACTGCTCAGTGGCCCAGACCCTCGAGGTGGTGGGCGAGTGGTGGACGATGCTCATCATCCGGGACTGCTTCTTGGGGGTCACCCGGTTCGACGACTTCCATCAGCGCCTGGGGATCTCCCGCAACATCCTCACGGACCGTCTTGACCACCTGGTCGAGCGGGATGTCCTGGTCCGGGTGCCCTACCAGGAGCACCCGGTGCGTTACGACTACCGCCTGACCGACAAGGGCCGGGACCTCTGGTTGGTGCTCACGGCCATGCGCCAGTGGGGCGATCAGTGGGAGGCGGCCGACGGACCTCCAGTCATCGTCGAGCACAAGGACTGTGAGCACGAGTCCACCGTGGTGCCCACCTGCTCGTCGTGCGGGGGGACACTCGACGCCCGCTCGGTGCGGGCACTGGCAGGACCGGGCTCGAGGAATCGGCCGGCCGACGAGATCCTGCTTCCGGTCCGTTCCGGCTGACCGGTCCGCCAGAGGCTGGCGAGTCAGCGAGCTGGCCATCCGTAGTGGGTTGCATAATAGAATCGACTGGGTTACGGTGAGGGGGCCGGGGGAAGTGCACGATCCCGAGTCATCCCGGCCCAGGAGCGACCATGGAACCCCACACCCGATCGGCGTTCGTCACCGGCGCCTCGAGCGGTATCGGCCTGGCCTACGCCGAGATGCTGGCCGACGAGGGGTACGACCTCACCGTCGTGGCCCGAGGATCCGACCGGCTGGCCGAAGCGGCCGCGAGGCTGCGGGGCCTCGGGGTGGCGGTGCTGGAAGGGCCTGCCGACCTGAGTGACGAGGACCAGATCCGCCAGGTCTTCGCCGCCCATGGGGCGGCCTACGGGAGCATCGATGTACTGGTCAACAACGCCGGAACGGCCCAACTGGGTTCGGTCGCCGACATCACGGCCCGGATGATCGACGATCAGCTGGGGCTGAACGTGAGGGGCCTCATGCTGGCCTACCGGGAAGCCCTACCCCTGCTGACCAAAGGTGCGTCGGACCACGGCCAGTCGCTCGTGTTCAACGTGGCCTCCGTCGCCGCCCAGCGGGGGACGCCGATGATGTCGGTCTACGCCGCCACCAAGGCCGCCGTCCTCAACTTCAGCCTCTCCATGCACACCGAACTGGTGGGGCAGGGGATCAGATCCACCGCCGTCTGCCCGGGATTCGTCGACACACCGTTCACTGACGGTGTAAAGAACCGGATACCCGCCGACTCGATGATCCGGCCATCTGATGTGGCCGAGCTCAGCCGGCCGCTGTTGCACCTGTCGCCGGTGTGCCATGTTCCCGAACTCACCATCGACCGGGTGGCGGCCTGAGTCATGGTGAGCTCCGACATCGCCACCGGCCAATTTTCGGCTACCGGGCCCTCGCACTGGGGCGAGCCCCGGTCGCGGGAGGTCACCTGGTACGACCCGATGCCCACGGCCGCGGCCGGCGCCACGATGAGTGGGCTCGAGGTTCTGGAGGCCATGATGGCCGGGACGCTGCCCCCGGCCCCGATCGCCGCCCTCTTCCTCATGCGGCCCGTGGAGGTCGGAGACGGCAGGGTGGTTTTCGAATGCCGGCCCGACCAGTCCGCCTACAACCCCATCGGTGTGGTCCACGGTGGACTGGTCTGCACACTGGCCGACACCGTGGCCGGGTGTGCCGTGCACTCCACCCTGGGCCGTGGGGTCGCGTACACCTCCATCGACATCAGCGTGAACTACCTCCGGCCGGTAACCAGCGGGAGCGGTGTGCTCCGGGCCACCGGTCTGGTTACCAAACGAGGGAAGCGGGTCGCCTTCGCCACCGCCGAGATCGTCGACGGGGCCGGCAAGACAGTGGCCACCGCGGCCAGCAACTGTCTGGTGATGGACAACCGCCCGTCGGACCACCACCCGACCTGACCGGAACCGGCGGGCACGGCCACGGTGCGGTGTGTCTCCGAGTAAGTTGTATGAAAGAACTGAGTGCGCAGCCAGAAGCGAGTTCGTAGGCAGAGCGAGGAAGTCACAGCGAGGAGGGCGGTCATGACCGAAGCACTGATCATCGATGCGGTGAGGACCCCGTTCGGCAAGGGGAAGCCCACCGGGGCGCTGGCCCGGGTCCATCCGGTGGACCTGTTGGCCCATCCGCTGCGGGCGCTGATGGAGCGGACCGCAGTCGACCCGGTGGAACTGGACGACGTGATCATCGGGACCGTGAGCCAGGTATCCGATCAGGCCCTCAACCTGGCCCGCAACGGTGTTCTGGCTGCTGGCTTTCCCGAACGGGTGCCGGCCACGACGGTGGACCGTCAGTGCGGATCCTCCCAGCAGGCCCTGCACTTCGCGGCCCAGGGCGTGCTGGCCGGCTCCTACGACCTGGTGGTGGCCGGCGGCGTAGAGTCCATGAGCAGGGTGCCCATGGGGTCCTCGGCCCAGGGGGCCCACGGCTTCGGCCACGATCTCGAGGCCCGCTATCCCGAGGGCTTGGTCCCCCAGGGGATCAGCGCCGAGCTGATCGCGGCCCGGTGGGACCTGTCGCGGGAGGACCTGGACCGGTTCGCCCTGCGCTCCCATGAACTGGCCGCCCGTGCCCGCGACGGGGGCCTTCTCGCCGCCGAGATCGCTCCCATCAAGGCGGCCGATGCCGAGGGTGCGGTGGTCGAGGTGGCGGCCGACGAGGGGATCCGGTCGACATCACTGGAGGGACTGGCCTCGCTCCGGCCCGCCTTCGAGGCCGAGTCCTTCAGTCGCCGGTTCCCCCAGATCGGGTGGTCGGTGACGGCAGGGAACTCGTCCCAGTTGACCGACGGTGCGGCGGCACTGCTCATCGCCAGCACGGAGAAGGCGGACGAGTTGGGCCTCCGCCCCCGCGCCCGGATCTCCGCCATGGTGGTGGAGGGCGACGATCCCCTCTACATGCTCACCGGAGTCATTCCGGCCACCTACAAACTGCTGGCTCGCTCGGGCCTCAGCCTGGGAGACATCGACTTCTTCGAGGTCAACGAGGCGTTCGCCTCCGTGGTCCTGGCCTGGGCCAAGGAGGTGGGGGCGGACCTCGACCGGGTGAACGTCCGGGGTGGGGCCATCGCCCTCGGTCATCCTCTGGGAGCGTCCGGGGCACGGTTGATGACCTCGCTGCTCGGTACGCTCGAGCAGCACGAGGCCCGCTACGGCCTCCAGCTGATGTGTGAGGGCGGGGGCATGGCCAATGCCACCCTCATCGAGCGGGTGGCGGGGTGACCAGCGCGTCGGCCGAGTCCACGTCGATCTGGCTGAACCAACGGGTCTGGCCTTTGCCGTGGGTCTTGGCGTCATAGAGGGCCTGATCGGCGCGTTCGATCAGCATGCCGATGGCGGAGTCGCCTGGTTCCGACACCGCCACCCCGATGCTGCACGCCAGCGTCACGGGATGGGCGCCACGTCCGATCCGTGAGGCGGCCACGTAGGCACTGATCCTGTCGGCCAGCAGAGCAGGCACCCGTGAGTCACGGCTCCCGAGCCAGCCCACCACGAACTCGTCGCCACCGAAACGGGCAGCCACGTCCGATGCCCGGGTCGTGGCCCGCAGGGCGTCGGCGACGGCCCGGATGGCCGCATCGCCGCCGTCGTGCCCGATCGAGTCGTTGATGGACTTAAGGTCGTCGACATCAATGAAGAACAGCGTGAGCACCTGCTCGCCCCGACTCCGGCGGACACTGGCCAGGTCGAGCTCCAGTGCTTCGAGGGCCGCCCCCCGGTTGAGGAGGCCGGTCAGTGAGTCGCGTGTGGCCCGCTCGAAGAGGGACTCGCGCTCAGCCTCGCTCGACTGCACCGATCGGTGCAGCTGGTCGAGCGCGGTCTGGAGCGCAGCCCCGGTGCGGCCGGGAAGTTGGCGTTGGAGGACCGGGTCGTCGAGTTGGCCGCGGGAGAGGGCGATGGCCTGGCTCTGCACCGCCCGCAGGGTGGAGGTCATCTCATTGAACGCCGCTGCGGCCAGGGCCAGCTCCTTCGGTCCGGACTCGTCGAGCAGGGGAATCTCGAGCTCGCCCTCCCGGACCGACGATGCAGCGTCGACGATGCGGTCCAGGGGCCGCCGGACCTGCCGGCCGAGGACGAACACGGTGCCCATCATCACGACGAGGAACAGAACCATGAGGAGGCTGGTCTCCACCAGGGTCGTCGTGGCCGACCGGGCCTGGGCCTCGGTGGCGCTGCGGAGATCGGCCGAGCTGGCCAGGACCAGCGCGGACAGCGAGTTCGCCCACGCCACCTCGGTACGCGCGATGGCACTGATTCCCGAGGAGTTGGTGGCCACCGGTGGGGGGAGGTGGTCGAGTCCGACGGTGGTGGCCGTCTGCACGTAGGTGGAGAACTGTCTGTTCAGGGCGTTGCCGGTCAGTGATTTCCAGGCGGTGGTGGCCTTGGGGCCCAGTGATCCGGGGAACGTTCCTGTGGCGTCCGTGAACTGCTGGTGGCTGATGATGAGGCTCTCCACTTGCGCAGGCGTCGCCATCGAGGTGAGTAGCGTCTCGAGTGAGTTGCCGCCCTGCAGGTTCTCCTCACCGATGCCCGAGATGAACGCCTGAAACGATGCGCCGAGGGCCTGGAGCCGGTATCTGGTGGTCGGGGTGTCCGACGACTCGTTGGCCGACGTCACCCTGTTGAAAGTGTTCTGCCACCGACTGTCGATCGCGGCGTCGATCTGGTTGAACACCGACGTCACCGCAGCCGGAGTTGCCGTGACCGCGTCGATGGCACGGCGCATCCCCACCAGTCGGGAGTACTCGGAGTGGAAGGGGCCGTGGGGGCCGAAGGTCGCGTCGTGATCGACGGTCCGTCGGGCCGCCACTAGCTCGGTCTGCACATTCCGGCCGAGCAGGGAGTCGAGGGTGGCGGGGCTGACGCCGTAGGCGCGGGAGGTGACGATGGACTGGCTCGGGATGTATTCGGCGTAGATGTCGACCCGCGCCTGAAGGATCGAGTCGAGGTCCAAAGACGACTGGCGGGTGGCCACCGCCTCGTGGCGCGAGGACAGCTGGTTCACGATCACCGTCGTGGACAGAGCTGTCGCCGCAGCCAATGGAACCAGCATGACGACGACGAGCGACGACCGGATGCTGAGGCGGAGGGAGCGCCGCCGGTGCGCTCCGACCGGTGCCGAGGGCTCCGGCTGTTCCCCGGGCGGTGGCTGGATCGGAGTTGGAGACGGTGCTGGCGACGTGGTCTCCGTCGAGGCATTGGACTCAATCGGGGACACAGCCGGGACACTCTCGGGTTCATAGGGCACCCTGGGTCCGCCTTCCGCAGGAACGCTGGTGGCGTGATACGCCGAGTGCATTCGATCTTGACGAAAGCGTTCCAACCCTCTGTATCGGCAGATTCGAGCCCGAACCAAAGGACGACATTCGTGCCTGGGCGGCGCAGGATCCGCCCGGTCCGGCTCGAACCTCACCAACCGGGACGGGGCCAAGGGAGGCGAAGGCATTGACTCAGAGTTAGAATCGTTCTAATATTGGAAGTGTTCTTGACACTCACGGTCTCAGCACAGCCACCCATCCGGCCGCCGCGAGACCGTCACAAGGGCCACGTTTACCACCCGCCATCTTGGAGGTCACCATGACCAAGCCCACCCTTACCACCGAGTCCGGTGCCCCTGTCGCCGACAACCAGCACAGCCAGACGGCGGGCCGCGACGGCCCGGTCCTGCTCCAGGACCAGCACCTCTTGGAGAAGCTGGCCCGGTTCAACCGGGAGCGGATCCCCGAGCGGGTGGTCCACGCCAACGGATCGGCCGCCTACGGCACCTTCGTGGTCACCGCGGACGTGACCCAGTGGACCCGGGCCGCCTTCCTGGCCGAGGTGGGCAAGGAGACCGAGATCTTCCTCCGGTTCTCGACGGTGGCCGGGGGGCGTGGATCGGCCGATGCCGTGCGTGACCCCCGCGGGCTTCGCCGTGAAGTTCTACACCGAGGACGGCAACTACGACCTGGTGGGCAACAACACCCCGATCTTCTTCATCCGGGATCCCCTGAAGTTCCCCGACTTCATCCACTCCCAGAAGCCCGACCCGTTCACCAACCACCAGGAGCCGGACAACGTGTGGGACTTCTTCTCCCACTCGCCCGAGGCCACCCACATGTTCACCTGGCTCTTCGGCGACCGGGGCATCCCGGCTTCCTACCGCCACATGGACGGCTTCGGCTCCCACACCTACCAGTGGGTGAACGCCGACGGCCGAGCCGGTGTGGGTCAAGTACCACTTCAAGACGGACCAGGGCATCCGGTGCCTCGACTCGTGCAGAGGCGGCCGAGTTGGCCGGCCTCAACCCCGACAGCCACCAGCTGGATCTCATCGAAGCCATCGAACGCGGCGAATTCCCGTCATGGACGGTGAAGCGTCCAGGTCATGACCCCCGAACGAGGCGGCGGCCTCGCCGGTCAATCCGTTCGACCTGACCAAGGTGTGGTCCCAGAAGCAGTATCCGCTCCATCGAGGTGGGGCGGCTGACCCTCGATCGGAATGCCGACAACTACTTCGGCGACGTCGAGCAGTCGGGCTTCGATCCGGGCAACTTCGTCCCCGGCATCGGGCCGTCTCCCGACAAGATGCTCCAGGGACGGCTGTTCGCCTACGGCGACGCCCACCGCTACCGGCTGGGCATCAACCACACCCAGCTGTCCGGTCAACGCCCCGCACGCCACCGAGGCCCACAACTACGGCCGCGACGGGCTGATGGCCGGGCACGGCAACGGCGGCCGGGCCAAGAACTACGAGCCCAACAGCTTCGACGGCCCGGTCGAGACCAACCAGCCCTACGCGGCCCCGCTGGAGGTGACCGGTGCCACCGGAACCTACGAGTGGGACTCCCGTGACACCGACGACTTCAGCCAGGCCGGTGATCTCTACCGACTGCAGCCGGCCGATGCCCAGGCGCGCCTGGTCGACAACATCGCCGGCGGACTGGGAGCCGGTGTCGGCCGGGCCCGGTGGGGGACGGCATCGTGGAGCGGAGCATCGCCCACTTCCGGGCCGCCGACCCCGAGTTCGGCGAGCGGGTCGCCCGGGGAGTGAAGGAGCGACGGGGCTGAGATGGCCGCACCTCTGGCGGAGCGCCTCGAGACCCGGGGTTGGCGCATCACACCCCAGCGGCGGGCCGTGGTCGCCGCCCTCGCACGGCGAGCACGTCCACCTGAGCGCCGAGCAGGTACTGGCCGGAGCGCGTCGTGTGCTGCCCGAGGTCAGTCTGGCCACCGTCTACAACACGCTCAACGAGCTGGTGGCCATGGGGGAGATCAGTGAGATCCGGCTGTCCGACGGCACGACCCGCTATGACCCCAAGGTGGGTCCCGACCACCACCACCTGGTGTGTGAGGGATGCGGGCTGATCTTCGACGTGGAGCCACGCGGGGTGGAGGCGCTGTCCCTGCCCCGGGCCCAGCGCTACGGCATGACCGTCGACTCGGTCGAGGTGGTGTTCCGCGGGCGCTGCAGCAACTGCGCCGAGCACGGCTGACCTGACCGCAGGGCCGGTTCCCCGTCGGCGGTCATGGTCGCCGTGCTCAGTCGACCGGTGAGCTCCTGTCCAGAGAGATCCGTCGGTCGCCGGACAGCCGCGAACCGGTATCGGCGACGGGCTGGGAGTCTCTGATCACCGTCAGGATGTCGTCGCCGATCAGCTCCTCCCGTTCGAGCAGGGCGTCGCGGAGCGCCTCGACCACGTTGCGGTGCTCGTCGAGCATCCGGGTCACCGAGGCCTTGGACGAGCCCAGGAGCTCTTCGACCTCGGCCCGGCCCTCGTCGTTGGCCAGCACCTTGGACACGATGCCTCCCGCCGGGTACTCCATGGCCGCCGACGAGATGAGGGTCGAGCCCATGCCCAGCTGCCCGACCATCTGACAGGCGCTGAGCGTGGCCGCCTGGAGGTCGCCGGCCACGCCGGTGGAGGACTCGCCGAAGAAGAGCTCCTCGGCCACCATGCCGCCGAAGGCGATGTCGATCAGGGCGCGCACCTCGGACTTGGTCTTGGTGAAGCGCTCCTCCTCCTCGGAGTGGCTGAGCAGGCCGAGGGCGTCCTTGCGCTTGATGATGGTCAGCACCTCGAGCTTGCGGCCCTTGCCCACCAGCCAGGCCACCGTGGCGTGCCCGGCCTCGTGGGTGGCGATGGTCCGCCGCTCGGCCTCGGTGTACTCGACGGGCTGGGCCAGGCCGATCTCCTCGGTCATCTTGGCGTGCTGGAGGTCGTTCCACGAGAACCGGGTCGCCCCACGCCGCAGGGCCCACACCAGGGACTCGTCCATCAGGTGCTCGATCATCACCGGCGAGTAGCCGGCGGTGAGGGCGGCCAGGGTCTCCCGGGTGGCCGGCTCGTCGAGCTCGGCCTCGTGGGCCTTCTTGCCCAGGTAGTAGTCGATGATGTCCCGCCGTCCCGAGCGGCTCGGGCAGGCCGAAGTAGATGTTGCGGTCGAAGCGCCCCGGGCGCAGCAGGGCGGGGTCGAGGTCGCTGGCCCGGTTGGTGGCCCCGATGACCAGGATGTTGGCCGGGACGTGCCGCGGCTTGTCGCAGCCGGCGGTGGGCCGGGAGCCACGCGTTGACCGCCGTCGATGAACCAGCCCTTGATGCGCAGCGACGCCGGGGTCTGCTCGAAGGACTGGAGCTGGATGAGCAGCTCGTTGACCACCCCGGGGATGCCCTCCCCCTGGCGCTGCCCGTTGCCGCGGGCCCCGCCGATGGCGTCGAGCTCCTCGATGAACCCGATGGCACCACCCTCACGCCGGGCGTGCTTGCGGAGGGCCTTGAAGTAGGAACGGATCTTGCGGTTGGTCTGCCCGTAGAACATGGACTGGAAGGCCGAGGACGAGACGAACAGGAAGGGCACGCCGGCCTCGGCGGCCATGGCCTTGGCCATGTAGGTCTTGCCCGTCCCCGGAGGGCCCTCGAACAGGATGGCCTTGCGGGGCGAGCCGCCCATCTGCTCGGCGAAGGTCCGGTGGGCCAGGAAGAGGTTGAGGGTCTTGGTCACCTCCTCGACCAGGCCCTCGGAGCCCCGCACGTCGTCGAAGGTCATGGTCGAGCTCGTCGGGCCGGTAGAGGATGTGGGGCGAGCGGCCGGCGCCGAGCAGCGGGATCACCATCACCAGGATCAGCACGGTGATGAGGGCGATGGCCGGCAGCATGGGCTGCATGGATGCGGGGAAGTGGGGGATGGGGAGGGACGCTCCCGGGTCCAACACGTCCCGTAGGACGAGGAGCAGGGCCACCGGGGTCAGCACCAGGGCCACCCTCTGGAGACGGCTGCTGCGGGAGCGCTCGCGGTGTGCGCCGACGTCCGTCGTGCCGATGGCGGCCACGCTGTTGTGATGGAGGCTCAGAACACCGTCGCCGGTCGGCGTCGGAGCGGGACGGTGGCGGGTGCGGCGGCCGCGTCGGGACGGATCGTCTCCCGTGGCCGAGCGAGGGGTCCACGTTGGGATCCTTCGCTTCGTCATTGGCCATGGCCTGCCTCCAGTCGGGACCCTCGGGACACCTGCCGGTGTTCAGCTCTGTTCGTCCTCGGTGACTCCTGCGGCTTCGACCGAGTGGCCCCCTGTCGACGCTGACCTTCCCGGGCACGGTGGCCAGGGGGGTGGTCAACGCCGAACCTATACCGACCGCATCTCGTCCGTCGGGGATCAGCGAGAAACGGGTGCGGAGCGTGTGCGGACGCCTCCGCGGAGTGACGAGAAGCGGTGGTGGCTCAGGGCGCGACCGGCACCGTTGTGGCCGGTGCCGGTGTGGTGGCAGGGGTGGTGGCCGGCACCGTTGTGGCCGGTGCCGGTGTGGTGGCAGGGGTGGTGGCCGGCACCGTCGTGGCCGGTGCCACCTGGCGGGGTTCCGCGGAGGGCGTGGTCGGCGCGGTCGGTGTCCCGGGAGCCCGAGTTGGGAACCGGGAACTCGCGGACCTCGAAATCGGAGATGATGGTGGGGCACAGCCGCGCCGCCACGAGGGAGCAGGACTCGGTGGCAATAGCCACAGCCGTGCCGTAGGTCACGGCCGGGAGCACCTGAGGGAAGATAACCACCCCCGTCACCGGCTGGGAGCCACCTGAACCCTGGAGGGCTCCTGTCACTCCCGCAGGATCGGTGAGGGCGGCCACGTCCGGGGTTACCAGGGTGCTCTGCTCACCAGCCAGCCCTGGTCCGCTGCAACTGGCCTGCTGTTGCTGGAACTGGGCCACGGTGAAGTAGCGGCAGACGAGGGCGACGCCCTGGGTGCTGCCGGTTGTGCCGAAGGATGCGAACACCCCTTCGGTGCCGGCCGCGGGTGTGGTGTTGACCGCTGGTGGGGTCGTGTTGGGGGGGTAGACCACCAGGCCGGTGAATCCAGGCACCGCCGACCACTCCGAGCAGTTCCAGCCGTACGGTCCGAGGAGCGTGTGGGTACCGTCCGTGTAGAACTCGACTTTGCCGACCATCGCCGTCGAGATCGGGGCCAGGAGGACGCTGGGTTTCCAGCCGCCGCTCGGTAGTGCCGTCCCGGAGGCGGCGGCACAGTCGGTCACCGGGAAGGCCACGGCCACTTCGCCGGCGGGGATCGGTGTGGTGGCCGGGTTCGCCCCGTTGGCGGTGACGGGATCCTCGGTGGTGGAGGTGGACCCGACGATGGCATTGAGCGATTTCCCGCAGCCCGACAGCACCAGGCTCACGAGGACGAGGGCGGCACAAACTGTCGTCGCGCCGCGCCTTCGGCTGGGCCGAGTGGCTTGGTCGATGTGAGCGGCTGGGTGGGCGGGGGCGTCGGGCTGGATCACTGGCCCAGACGTTAAGCCAACGGCGGCCCTGCCCGGCGGAACCGACTCCGGGAACGGGTGGAGGCGCCTCCACCTGGGCGGCGGCTACCGGATCGACAGGGGATCTTCGATGCGGGCCAACTTGTCGGGATTGCGGACCATCCTGATGGTGACGACCCGGTCGCCGTGCAACTCGAAGGCCGTCACCACGTCGACCGTGCCGTCGATCGACACCACCGATCCAACGTCCCCGTTCACCGAGGCGGGGCGGGCAGCCAGGCGGCCGGCGTTGCGGCGGGTCAGGTTGACGAGGAAGCGGACCACTCGGTCCGCCCCCACCACCGGTCGACGAGCCGCTCGCCGGTCTGCGCCACCATCGGAGATGCAGACCACGTCCGGGGCCAGATAGCGGAGGGCCAGCTCGACGTCGCCCATGGCCACCGCGGTCATGAGGGCATCGACGATGGCTCGGTCGGACCGGTGGTCGGTGGGGCGGCCAGGTGGTCTGGGGCCGAGGTCATGGTCCGGTCGCACTCTCTTGCGGGCTCGGCTGGCGATCTGGCGGCAGGCGACCTCCGACTTGCCGATGGTCTCGGCGATGGCGGCAAAGGGCATGGCGAACACGTCGGCCAGCAGGAAGACGGCCCGTTCCACCGGCTGGAGCTGATCCAGTACCGTCAGGAATCCCAGTCGGAGTGAGTCGGCCAACTCGGCAGCCTCGGCTGGTCCCGCCTCGTCCACCAGAGGTTCCGGTAGCCAGGGTCCGACATAACTCTGGCGTCTCCGTCGGGCCGCCCGCAGATGGTCGAGGGCGATGCGGGTGGTCACGGTGGTCAACCAGGCCTCGGGCCGGTCCACCTCGCCGGGGTCGAGGGTGCGCCACCGGAACCAGGCGTCCTGCACCACGTCCTCGGCATCGGCCACGGTGCCGAGCATGCGGTAGGCCAACCCGATCAGTCGTGGCTGCTCGCGCTCGAACAGGTCATTGGCCGGCACCGGGGGACTGGGTGGCGGGACGGAGGTCACGCCACCATCTTGGTGGAACCGGGACCATCCCGCCCGGCCAGGCTCCCGGCGGCATAGCCGCTGGCCAGGGAGGCATCGGCCAACCAGCCCACCGGTCCGACCCAGTCACCGGCCATAGTCACCCCCGGCATACCGGTGTCCTCCACGCCGGGCCGGCCAGCCAACCCGCCTTCTGTGGCCAAGGGAAGCGCACCGCTCACCGTCATGTGGGCCAGGAACCGCCGGACGACCACGTCCTTGCCGTCCACGCCGGCCATCGCCGACAGCTTCTCCAGCTGGGGTCGGTCCGCTGCCGCGCTGCGGGCCCCGTAGCGGATGACGGCCAGCACGGCGGCGTGCCCGACCGCCTGTCGGGCCGGGGGCGATTGCACGGTGGCGTAGAGCGGGTCGTCGAGAGAGAGGACGTAGCCCGGCTCGGGCACCCGGGACAGCCCGAGATCGAGGCACGCCGCCGTCACCGGGGGCCCGAGCCGGCCCCAGCCCGGGTCCGCCGGCAGGATGCGGCGGAGGGCGTCCGGACCACCGGTGGCCACCACCACCCGGGGCGCGGTCAGTGTCCCCATCGTCGTCCGGACCTCCACGCCGTTGCCCCGTTGATCCAGTCCGAGCACCTCCACCCCGGTGCGGACGTCGAGCGTACGGGCCAGTCCGTCAACGAGCTGCCTCCAACCACCGTGCAGGTAGAGCACGCCTCCGCGGGTGGCCAGCTGCAACTGACCGAGGCCCGCCCCGGCACTGAGCAGCTCGACATCGTCGCTGTAGGTACTGAGACGGAGCAGCGCCCGCACCACCGACTCGGCGTCGGGGCCCAGGTGGTACCCGGCCAGCCACTCGGCCACGCTGGTGTGGTGGAGGGTCTCTGTCCGGATGCGGTTCAGTCGGCCGAGGAGGCTGATCAACTGGACCTTCGACCGGGGTCCGACTGCCCGGGTGCGCAGCAGGGTGCCGGGCCCGGTGGGCAGAGCGTGGAGGCGACCCCCGACGAGGGCCCGGTACCGGTCGAGCGGTGGTGCCGCCCCCGCCGGGGTGACGCCCAGCCGGGACAGGACTTTCGCTCCCTCGCCGAGCCGGTAGAGGGCGTGCGCCCCCATGTTGAGCGTGAACCCGTCGCGTTCGACGGTTCGGGCCCTTCCCCCGGCGTGGTGGGCCTCGATGACCACGACCGAGCGACCGGCCTGTCGGGCCGTGGCGGCGGCGGCCAGGCCGGCCAGCCCCGCCCCCACCACGATCACATCGGCATCGGTCGTCATACACATCTGACGCCCGGGTGGGGCGGTCTGTGACAGGGTGGCGGAAACTCCCCGGTCACCAGGGTCGATGTGCCGCTGTTGGCGGCCGGGTCGTCCGTCGGGAACGGCCGTGCCGGCCGCCCCGTGGCTACCGGCTCGACGGATCGAGGTTCTGCAACCGGAGCTCACCGTGGGCCACGAGTCGTCCCTCGCTGTCGGTGATGTCCACCCGCCACAGCTGTTGGCTCCGGCCCTGGTTGAGGGCGACCGCCTCGACGATGACCCGCCCGGAGGTCAGCGAGCGCAGGAACTGGGTAGTGTTGGTTAGACCGACGGCCACGAGGCCGCGATCGTGCACCGCGGCGCTGGCCCCGATGCTGGCCGCACTCTCGACGGCCGTGGCGTACACGCCGCCGTGGATGATCCCCCAGGGCGTGTGGTGGCGTTCGTCGAGGTCGATGTGGCCGAGCACACGCTCCGGACTGACCTCGTCCACCACCAGACCGGCACCCCGGACGAACTGGCCGGCCTCATCGGGGGAACCAGCAGCCGGCGCAGCCCCGGCGGACCCTGACTGACTGAGTATCTGCATGCAACTCACTATAGGCCATCCGTTGGGTACACCAAGGTCCTGGCCGGCGGGTCTTGCCGGGAATGGTGGCGGGCTAGAGTGACGTTGACGTACACGTAAAGGTGCCAGGCGCGAAGCGGAGGGGGGTGCGGTCCTCGAGATCCTCCGACGAGTGGTCGCCGATCAGTTGCAGTCGAGGTCCCAGGAGCACGATGGCCGTAGTCGAGGGTGAGAAGGTCAACCGGGCGGACCGGCTCAAGAGTGCGGACGGAGCCCTGGCCGGCTTGCCGGCCAACTACAAGTGGATCGCCCTGTTCATCTCGACTCTCGGCATGTTGATGGCGACCATCGATGGTTCCATCGTGCTCATCGCTCTCCCGGACATCTTCCGGGGAATCGGACTCGATCCACTCCAGCCCGGGAACACCTTCTACCTCCTCTGGATGATCCTGGGCTTCCTGGTCATCACGAGCGTCCTCGTTGTCAGCCTGGGCCGGATGGGCGACATCTACGGGCGGGTTCGCACCTACAACCTGGGCTTCGCCGTGTTCACGTTCTTCTCCCTGATGCTGAGCATCACCTGGATGACCGGTCACGCGGCGGGTGTGTGGCTCATCACCATGCGGATCTTCCAGGGCGTGGGGGCGGCCATGCTCATGGCCAACTCATCGGCCATCCTCACCGATGTCTTTCCCGACAATCAGCGGGGCATGGCCCTCGGGGTCAACCAGGCCGCCGCCTTCAGCGGCACGTTCATCGGACTGGTGCTGGGTGGTCTGCTGGCCCCGGTCAACTGGAGACTGATCTTCTTGGTGTCGGTACCCATCGGTCTGTTCGCCACCGTGTTCGGCTACTACAAGCTGCGCGAGACCAGCCCCAAGCGCCCGGCCCGGATCGACTGGCCGGGCAACATCACCTTCGCCCTGGGCCTCATCCTGGTCATGGTGGGCATCACCTACGGCATCGAACCCTACAGGCACCATGTCATGGGCTGGACCAGCCCCGTGGTGATCGGTTCGCTGGTTCTCGGCGTGGTCCTGCTGATCGCCTTCTGCGTCATCGAGACCAAGGTGGACCAGCCGATGTTCCGGCTGCAGCTGTTCAAGATCCGCGCCTTCACCAGTGGCGTGCTGGCCAGCTTCCTCGCCGCCCTTAGCCGCGGCGGTCTGATGTTCATGCTGATCATCTGGCTCCAGGGCATCTGGCTTCCCCTGCACGGCTACGACTTCAGCGTCACCCCCCTGTGGGCCGGCATCGCCATGCTCCCCCTCACGCTCGGATTTCTCATCGCCGGACCGGCCTCGGGGATCCTGTCGGACCGCTACGGCGCCCGGCCGTTCGCCACCGGAGGCATGGTGGGCACGGCGGTCTGCCTGGCCTTGCTCGAGTTCCTGCCCGTCGACTTCCCGTACTGGGCGTTCGCGCTGGTGCTGTTCCTGACCGGACTGACCATGGCCTCGTTCGGCTCGCCCAACCGGGCCGGGGTGATGAACAGCCTGCCGCCCCAGCACCGGGGAGCCGGGTCGGGGATGAACACGACGTTCCAGAACTCGGCTCAGGTGCTGTCCATCGGGATCTTCTTCACCCTGATGATCGTGGGACTGACCTCGTCCCTCGCGGTCAATCTCCTCCACGGACTCACCGCCCACGGTGTGCCGACCGACATTGCCACCCGGGTCGCCCACCTCTCGCCGGTCTCCACACTGTTCGCCGCCTTCTTGGGCTACGACCCCGTGCAGCATCTGGTCGGAGCCCACGCGCTGAGCCAGCTCACCGTGGCCCAACAGCACGCCCTCACCGGCCGCAGCTTCTTCCCCGGACTGATCAGCGCGCCGTTCCGGGCCGGCCTCCATGCCGCCCTCGATTTCGCCATCGTGGCCAGCCTGTTGGCGGCGGGCGCCTCGTGGCTGCGAGGGGGTCGCTACGTCTACTCGGAGCCAGAGCAGGGCCATCCTGAACCGGGAGCGCCATCCCCCGGCCGTGGCGGGGAGAGGCGCGGGAACGGCCTCGACGATGCCCTGGCCGCCGTGGGTGACGCCGGATGATCTGTCGGGGGCGGCCATCGCCCAGGCGGAGGCGGAATGAGTACCCCGACCGGCGCCACCCAGTCGGCACCGACAGTCCTCCGGATCGGCGAGGTAGCCAAGTTGACCGGGCTCACCCCGCGTACGCTGCGCTACTGGGAAGAGCAGGGCCTGATCAGCCCGAGCGGCTACCGCGGCGGGGGCGAGCGGCTCTACTCCCAGACCGATATGGCCCGGGTCACCCGCATCAAGGACCTCCAGGAACTGTTGGGGTTCACACTGGCCGAGGTCCGAGTGGTGCTGGACACCGAGGACATCGAGGTGCTCGACCGGCTCCGGTCCGAGTACCGCTGGGGTGACGCTTCGCCCGAGGTCCGTCGTGAGCTGCTCGACGAGGCGATCGAGGCCAACGAGAAGCTGCTCGACCGGCTTGACACCACCTTGGCCCGGATCGGGCGGTTCCGGGACGAGCGGATGGCCAAGTCGATCCGCCTGCACGAGGTCCGTGCCGGGCTCGACGGTCCCGACCGAGATCAGGCCTAGCCGGACCGACATGGACGACCTCCCGATCACTGCAGCATCGGGGTAATCCCGACTCCGCCGGACCAGCAGCGTCGTCCCGGCCGCCAACCAGACCAACCAGACCAACCAAACAGACAGGAGCCGGACATCCATGGGCGATGCCATGCGAGCAGAGACAGTTGAGATCACCGGGCACGGACACGACACCATCGAGGCCTATCTGGCCCAACCTCTCGACGGCGAGCCGACGGGTGGCGTCGTGGTGATCCATCACATGCCTGGGTACGACGAAGGCACCAAGGAGATCACCCGCACGTTCGCCGTCCACGGGTACCTGGCCATCTGTCCGAACCTCTACACCCGGGAGGCCCCAGGAGCCAGCCCCGATGACGCGGCGGCGGCGGCCCGCGCCCTCGGCGGTGTGCCCGATGATCGGTTGGTGGGGGATGTCGGGGGTGCGGCCAGCCATCTCCGGTCCCTTGCCTCGTCCAACGGCAAGGTAGCAACCATCGGCTACTGCTCCGGGGGTCGCCAGTCCTTTCTGGCCGCCTGCAGCCTCGACCTTGACGCTGCCGTCGACTGCTATGGCGCTTTCGTCACGAGGGCCAGGCCCGAAGGGTTCCCGCTCGACGTCGGGCCGGTCGTCCACCTGGCCCCCAACTTGTCGTGTCCGTTGCTGGGCCTGTTCGGCGCCGAGGACCAGTATCCGTCACCCGAGGAGGTTGAGCGAGCTCGAGAAGGCCCTGACCGAGGCGGGCAAGGAGTTCGAGTTCCACAGCTACGAAGGGGCAGGCCATGCCTTCTTTGCCACCGACCGACCCAGCTACCGCCCGGAGGCGGCCAAGGACGGTTGGGCCAGGATCTTTGACTTCTTCGGCCGCCACCTGGCCACCACCTCCTGAGCTGCACCCTCGATCACCGCATCACCGATCCGACCACCGAGCGAACGGAGCTCCCATGTGCACCTACCAGACGACCACGTTGGCCATGGAGGGCAGCGGTAAAGGAGCCGACGGCTGGTTCCACGTCACCGACGCCACCGTCTACTTCGACCACCCCGTCCATGCCCGCGCCGAACACACCTTGAACATCGACCTCATCAACCCGTCCCGCGGCGCCGGTTCGCGGGTGGCGATGGAGCTGGAGCCGACCGCAGCTCGCGCCCTGGCTGAAGCCATACTGCACGACGTTGGCGACGGCACCTCCGGGTCTGTTCACCGCAGCCGCGGACTGAGCGGCGACCGATCCCGTCGCCTCTCGTCGTCAGCTGAGGCGGGCGGTACCCGGATCTACTCGGCTGGAGGCATCTGTCCCGGCGCAGCGGGCGGAGGAGGCGGAGGTGCCTGACCCGGAGGCGGGGGAGGTGCCTGACCCGGAGGCGGGGGAGGAGGCGCCGAAGGAACGGGCGGGGGCGGAGCCTGACCTGGCTGACCGGGAGGAGGGTATCCGGGCTGGGCCGGAGGCGGATAGCCCGGCGCCGGTGGGTAACCGGTTCCCGGTGCCGGTGGGTAACCGGTTCCCGGTGCCGGTGGGTAACCGGTTCCCGGTGCCGGTGGGTAACCGGTTCCCGGTGCCGGTGGGTAACCGGTTCCCGGTGCCGGTGGGTAACCCGGCTGGCTCGGTGGGTAGCCCGGTTGGGCTGGCGGATAGCCGGCGCCCGGAGGGGGGTAACCGCCGCCGCCGGCCATGCGAAGACCATCGGGTCCGGCCGGACCCAGGTATCGACTCTGGCCGAGCCAGAGGATGTACCAGAAGATGATGATGACGATGGGAAAGATGAAGAACGCCAGACCGACCGTAAAGCCTGGGCCATGTCCGAAACTCTTGGAGAGGTCGTTCACGACGATCACGTAGATGACAAAAAAGGCGATATCAGCCAGGAAGCCGAGGATGGGAACCCAGCCCACGGCGAGTAGGAGCAGGAACCATCCCCAGTTCTTCGGCCTACCCACGATCCTCAGCAGCACGATGAAGTTGTAGATCGGCACGAAGGCCGCCCACGCGGGCTCGCCATTGGCACCGGCCTTCTTGTATGTACCGTACGCACCCAGGGCAGACACCACATAGAAGACGATGGCGAGCAGGAAGAAGACCCCAGCCCCCGAACGACTTGAGTTGGTGCTGTAGTAGGTCGTGGCCAGTAGGTGTCCCATGGGCTCCCCTTTGGTCGTATCGCACCCGCTCCGGAGTGCCTAGTGCCCCACTTGATAGCACCTGCTTGGGCGACTCGCGTTGATGGTGGCCTGCCCTGGCCGCCTTCGACTAGTTGCGACAGCAACCATTCTGAGCTGGACCGATGCGGTCTTCCTCCGTGGGACGGGGCCGGGTCGAGTTGGGATGAGGGCGCGCGTCGAAATGGCGCTCGTGTCACACCCCATGAGTAGGGTCGCTGAACGATGATGCATCTGTACTCGGCGGGCTCGGGCCGCCTCCTGGCGACGCGGCTCGCTGCAGTCCTCGAAGTCGTCCCCCCGGACCCCTTGATTCCCGAATGGCTGGCCGTTCCCTCCGACGGGATGCGTCGGTGGCTGAGCCTCGAGCTCGCCCGCCATCTCGGCGCCTCGGGTCCCGCCGCCGGTGACGGTATCGCCGCCAATATCGTGCGGGCCTACCCGGGCGATCTCCGCAGCGCTGTCCTGGCCGTCGATCGGCCGCCCGACCAACCCGATCCCTGGCGCATCGAACGGATGGTGTGGCCCGTTCTGGAAGCGATCGTGGAGGCTGATGGGGCCGCGTTGCCCACCGGTCTGACGGTGTTGGAGAATCAGCGCGAGGGAGCCTCGCTCTACGCCAAGAGCCGTCGCATCGCCGACCTGTTCGACCGCTACCACCTGTACCGCCCCCACATGGTGCGCCAGTGGTCACGGGACCGTCTGGTCGACGGCGTCGGGCGACCACTGGACGACCATGCCGTCTGGCAGGCCCGGCTCTGGCGCCGGGTCCGGGACAGGATCGATGAGCCCAGCCCGCCCGAGCGACTTCCGGAACTCCTCCGGCGCCTCCACGCCGGCGAGGAGTTGCTCGACCTCCCACCTCGTCTGGTCCTGTTTGGGTTCAGCCTCCTCCCGGCCGGGGGCTTCCTCGACGTGGCCCGTGCCGTTGCCTCCTCTCGCGAGGTCCATGTCTTCATGCTGGAGCCGACCCATCTCGACCCCAAGCGGCTCCTGGTGGCCAGCCCGCCCCCCGAGGATGGTTCCCTCCGACTGCGGTCGAGCGATGCTACGGCCCCCTTGGTCCGCCACCCGCTGCTCCGCAGCTGGGGCCGCCTCCACCGGGAGACCGCCCTTCAGCTGGCCGACGTGCAGGCCGAGGGTGTCCCGGTGCTTCACGTGGAGGGCCCGGTCGCGGCTCCGACTACGCGGCCAGCATCGCCGACCACGCTGCTCGGTCGGCTGCAACACGACATCCGCGCCAACCGGGCGTCAGAGGCGACCCTGGCCGACGACCCCGACGACGACTCGGTGCAGTTCCACTCCTGCTTCGGGGCCATCCGTCAGGTCGAGGTCCTGCGCGACGCACTGCTCCACCTGCTGGCCCGACCCGGGTCGGACCTCACCGAGGAGGACATCGTGGTCCTCTGTCCGGCCCTCGACCGCTTCGCCCCGCTGATCGAGGCGGCCTTCGGCCGCTCCGCCCCGGCCACGACCGCTCCGTCCGGTGCCACGTCGGTGTCGGTCCAACCCTCGTTGATTGGGCGACACGGTGCACCGGCCCTGCGCTACCGGCTGGCCGATCGCTCCATCCGGACCACCAATCCGGTACTGAGCGCCACCTCGGACCTGCTCCAGTTGGTGGCCGGCCGGTTCGACGTCGACGGGGTCCTCGAGTTCATGGCCCTCGCCCCAGTGCGGGAACGATTCGGGTTCGACGACGACACCCTGGGGGTGATCAGTGAGTGGGTGGAGGCCACCAACGTGCGCTGGGGACTCGATCCCTCCCAGCGGGAGCGGCTGGGCCTCCCCGGCTCGGTCGTCACCAATACGTGGGAGGCGGCCGTGGAGCGGCTGCTGGTCGGTTCGGCCGTCTTCGATGAGGACCTCGGGCTTGCCCTCGGCGACGTCGCTCCCTACGGCGTGGAGGGCGGCGACGTGGAGATCGTTGGCCACCTGGCCGCCGTCATCGGCTGCCTGGCCGATCTGGCCGACGAGGCATCGACGGCACGCCCCCTGGCCGTGTGGGTGGAGCGCATCGGCCAGACGTGCGCGGCTCTCTTCGCCACCGAGCGGGACCAGGGGTGGCAGCTCGAAGCGTTGGAGCGCATCCTGGGCGAGATCGTCGACTCCTCCGAACGGGGCGAGGAGGCCTCGACGGTGGCCTTGGAGTTCGGCGATGTCTGGAAGCTGCTCGACGAGCGTCTCGACGACAAGGTGGGTCGCGCCGACTTCTTCCGGGGCGGCATCACCGTGACCTCGCTGACGCCGCTTCGCTGGGTGCCGTTTCGAGTGGTGTGCCTTCTCGGCATGGACCAGTCGGCCTTCGGCGCCGAGGGCTCGGCGGGCGACGACCTCTCGGCCACGGTCCCACTGCTCGGAGACCGCGACCCAAGGGGAGAGGCACGCGAGACACTGTTGGAGGCCGTGCTGGCCGCCGAGGAGCATCTGGTGGTGGTGCGGGAGGGCCACGACGTCCGGACCAACCAACCCGTGCCGAGGGCGGTCCCCACCACCGAACTCTACGAGTCGTTGCTCGGCTCGGTGGCCACCGAGGCGCGGGTGGAGGTAGCCCGTCGTCTCGAGATCGACCATCCCCGGCAGTCCTACGACGAACGCTGCTTCGAGACCGGACGCTTGGTCGCCGGTACGCCCTGGGGGTTCGACCGCGACGAGCTGGCCGGAGCAGTGGCCAGGAGGAGCCAGGCCAGGTGGGTCCCGCCCTTCCTGGAGGAGCCGCTGGAGCCGTTGCCCTCCGATGTCATCGAACTCTCGGATCTGCACCGGTTTATGAGGAATCCCACGGCGGCGTTCTTCAGCACCCGCCTCGAAGCCGCGCCTACCCCTACCCGAGGACGACCGGCCCACCGCTCTGGCCGTGGACATCGCCGGACTGAACGGCTGGGCCGTCGGCTCGCGCCTCCTCGAGGCCCGCCAGGCGGGGCGCTCCTTCGAGGAGTGGCTCCGGTACGAACGCCAGCTGGGCACGCTGCCGCCCTCACCGCTGGGCGACCGTCAGCTCGAGGTCCTCCACCAGACCGTGCAGACCATGCTCGACGCCGCCCACGACGCGGGCATGGGGAGTGGGCCGGCGCGCCCCTGTCCCGTGGACGCCTGGCTTCCGGACGGGACCCGGGTGGTGGGCTCGGTGCCGCTCCGCCTGCGCGGTGACGACGGGGGGTCAGGTCCTGCTGCCCTCTACTACTCGAAGTTCAAGCCGAGCCACCGGGTGGCCGCGTGGCTCGATCTGATGGCACTAGTGGTGACCGATCCGGGCCGGCAGTGGCGCTCCCTGGCGGTGAGCCGACCCGATCGCACGGGCGCCGACCCGACAGTAAATGACCTGGTCCTCTCGTCGACCGGCGACGAGGGCTCCGCTGCCGCGTCCGCAGGTCTGGCCGTGGCCGTGGACTGCTACCGACGGGGGATGACCGAACCGCTGACGCTCTTCCCCACGTTCTCGTGGCACCTGTACCGTGGCAAGTCGCCCCGAGGCCATTGGCATGGGTACCCGTTCCCCGAGGATGGGGACCACCCGGCCGTGCGGCTGGCCTTCGGCAATCAGGACTTCGATGGCATCACCGGACTGGCTTCCCGCCCCACGGATCCCCGAGGGGGGAAGGGCCGGGCCATGAGGTTCGCCACCTATCTCCACCGGACCGTCGACCAGTCCACCGCATCCCGTCCGGGTAGGGACGGGGAGCAGACCCGGGGATCGGGCAGCTGATGCCGACCGACGACGCCGTTCGGTTCGATCTGGCCGACCCCCTTCCCCGCGGCAAGTTGGCCATCCAGGCCAGCGCCGGAACCGGCAAGACCTACACCTTGGCCGATCTGGCCACCCGGTTCATCGCCGACGGCAGGGCGTCGGCCTCGGAGCTGTTGATCGTCACCTTCACCAGGGCGGCCACCGACGAGTTGCGGTCCCGGGTCCGCGACCGAGTGGTGGGTGCGGCCGAGCACCTGGCCCATGGCCGGTCCACCCCCGAGGGTGACACCCTGCTGACCCTGCTGTCCGGGCCGGGCCACCGTGACCGATTGGCCCGCCTGGAACGTGCCGTCTCCGAGTTCGACGCGGCCACGGTCACCACGATCCACGGGTTCGCCAAGCAGGTGCTCGGGGCCCTCGGTGTCTCGGCCGGGGCCGACCCCGACGCCCGACTCGATGCTGACTCGTCTGCCCTGATCCGGGACACCTGTGCCGATGTCCTCATCACCGCGGCCGTGGACGGCGGACCCACCGGTTTGCTTCCCGACCTCGAGATGCTCGTCGAGGCGACCAGGCTGACCGACGGCAGGCCCGATCTCGCTCTGGTGCCGTTGCCCGACCAGTCCGGGGCCACGCCGTCCATCCTCCTGCTCCGTCAACTGGTCGAGCGGAGTGTGTGCGTTGGTGTCCCTCCGCCGCCGCCAGAGTGGGACACTCAGCTTCGACGACGTGCTCACCCAACTGCGGGACGCGCTGTGCGGCCCGGGCGGCGAGAGCGCGGTGGCCTCCCTCCGGAGCCGCTTCAAGGTGGCCTTGATCGATGAGTTCCAGGACACCGACCCCGTCCAGTGGCAGATCTTCTCCACCTTGTTCGATCAGACCGGGCACCGGGACGTCGCTGGTCCTCGTGGGGGACCCCAAGCAGGCCATCTACGCCTTCCGGGGCGCTGACGTGCACACCTACCTCCGGGCCGTACAGGACGGTCCGTCTACCTCCCGACGGTCGCTCCTCACTAACTGGCGGTCGGACGACTCGGTGCTTACCTCCTTGAACGTGCTGTTCGACGGGGCCACCTTCGGCAGCTCCGACATCCCGTTCGTCCCGGTGGACGAAGCCGAGGTCAACCGGGGCCGGTACCTGGAGGACAGGAACGGCCGACCCCTTCCGGCCCTTTCGGTGCGGCTGGCCATCGGCGGCGACATCCTCCGGCACAAGAACAACGACCATCTGGTCATCACCACGGCGGCCACGCGGGCCGTCTACGCCGACCTGGTGACCGAAGTGGCCCGCCTCCTCGACCGAGGTGTTCTTCCCGACGGCCCCGACGGCGACGGCCACCGGCCGGTGCACCCACCGGACATCGCCGTACTGGTCGGCATGCACGCCGAGGCCGCCGAGGTCCAGGCCGCTCTGGCCGAGGCGGGGATCCCGGCCGTCGTGGCCCGTGGAGGCAGCGTGCTGGAGTCGCCCGCCGCCGACCACATGCGTTGGCTCCTCCACGCGCTCGCCCGGCCGGCCGACCCCCGTCGGGTGCGGATGTACGCACTGTCGTGGTTCGCCGGTTGTCGTGCTGCCGAGGTGGCCGCGCTGTCGGAGGCGGAGATGGAGGCCATGCAGGAGCAGCTGCGCCAGTGGTCCGAGATGCTCGGCACCCACTCGGTCGCCGATACCTTTGCCCGGGTCTGGTCGGAGAGCGGGTTGGTGCCCCGGGTGCTGGGCGCCGCCGACGGCGATCGCAACATGACCGACCTCGACCATCTCGTGGAGCTGCTGGCTGGGGTCTCGACGGGTGGGCGAAGCGGGGTGGCCGCCCTGCTCTCGGTGATCGACACCAAGCCCCAGCGCGAGGACGACACCGAGGTCGACGGCGACGTGTCCGCCCGTCGGATCGCCTCGGAGGCGGCGTCGGTGCAGATCATGACGGTGTGGGCGGCCAAGGGCCTCGAGTTCCCGGTGGTGTGCCTGCCCACCCTGTGGCGACCGCCTCGTGAGCATGAGCCGGTGGTCTACGTGGACCCGGAGTCGGAGCGGCGGACCTTCGACCTGTCCGGCGGGGCGGGGTGGCCCGATGAGGACGGGGCCCTGGTCCGTCGCCGGCTGGCCGCCGACGAGTCGGCGGGCGAGCGTCTCCGCCTGCTGTACGTGGCCATGACCCGGGCCCAGCATCGGACCGTGGTGTGGTGGGCCCAGGCGCAGCGGAGCGGAGAATCGGCCCTAGCCCATGTCCTGTTCGCCCGTTCCGGACCGGCCATCGATCCGGTGGCGTTCGGCGCGGTCAGGGTCAGGTCCCGGCCGACCGGGAGGTGCTGGCCCACTTCGATCCCCTGGTGGCGGCGGCTCGGGGCACCGTGGCCGTGGGTGTGGTCGACGAGGTTCCGGCCCGACCGGAGCGGTGGACACCGACGACCGACGGGGGATCGGCGCCCGAACTCGGTGTGGCGACGTTGGACCGGCTACCAGACCGCCGCCGGCAGCGGTGGTCGTTCTCGGCCATCGTCGACCAAGCGTCGGTCGGCGCGGTTCGATCCCCACGACCCGTCGATGGCCGATCGGGCGGGCCGATGACGAGCAGGAGACCGTCGAACCGGACGACGAGTTGGGAAGACCGGGGTCCGCTCCCCATTCGGTCGGACCCGAGTCCGTGTCGGGCGAGTCGGGCTTCCCGGTCAGCCCACTGGCCGACCTCCCCGCCGGGACGGCCTTCGGCACCATGGTCCACACCGTGCTGGAGGAGGTCGACTTCGGCTCCGATCGCCTGGATGTGGAGCTGGAGGATGCGGTGGACGCGTCAGCTTCGCTGGCGGTCGGTGGATCTGAGCCCGGTGGTCCCGGCCGGGTCCTCTGACCGAGCAGGGCCGGGCGCTCCTCGTCGACGGCCTCCGGGCGGCCATCGAGACCCCCCTGGGTGACGTGTGCGGAGGCCTGCGGTTGGCCGACATCGGCCCCGCCGATCGGCTCGCCGAGGTCTCCTTCGACCTGCGGCTGGCCGACCACGGACCTCCGCCGAACATGCGAGAGGTCGGGCGCCGTCGTTCTGGACCACCTCGATGCCGGCCATCCCTTCACCGGATGGGCCACCGGACTGGCCCATGGGGACATCAAGGCGACCGTGTCCGGCCACCTCACCGGCTCCATCGACCTCGTGATGCGGATTCCCGGCGGCCCGGACGACCCACGGTTCGTGGTGGCCGACTACAAGACCAACGCCCTCCATCCTCGGGGGCTGCCGGTCGGGCCGGCCGACTACGGTGCCGACCGCCTGGTGGCGGCCATGGAGGAGCACGACTATCCGCTGCAGGCTCTGCTCTACTCGGTGGCCCTCCACCGCTATCTGCGGTGGCGGATGCCCGGCTACCGCCCCGAGGCTCATCTCGGAGGTATCGCCTACCTGTTCCTGCGAGGGATGACGGGCCACGGCGGTGCCGGCACGCCCGTCCGGCGTCTTCGAGTGGGCGGTTCCCCCGGCCCTGGTCGTGGCGCTGAGCAACCTGCTGGACGGTCGTCGAGTCGTGGGTCGGGCGGCATGACCCTGCACATCGTCAGTGGTCCCGCTGGTGGTCCCGTGGTCCTACCCCCGGGGTGGGGGTCCTGGCCCCCTTCGTCGAGGCCGGCGTGTTCGGGGCCTACGAGGTGCAGTTCGCCGCCAGCGTGCTCCGCCTCCAGCCCGGACTCGGGGCCGAGGAGCTGCTGGCCCTGGCCGTGGCCGCCCGGGCGCCGCGTTTCGGCCACGTCTGCACCCCACTCGACTCGATGGCCGTTCGACTGGCCGAGCTCGACGGCGAGGAGATGGACGACCTGCCCTGGCCCACGGCCGATGCGTGGGCGGACAGCCTGGACCGCTCCGACATCGTGGCCCCGGCCTCACCGGCTGCCGACGGGCCGGTCCGTCCCCTGGTCTGGGACGCTGACCGGCTCTATCTTCAGCGGTACTGGTACTACGAGCTGGCCATCGCCGATGACCTCGCCCGCCGCTGCGCCCCGGCGCCCCCTTGGCGGATCGAGCCGGGCTCCGGGCCGACTCGGGGACCAGGTGGACCGGGTGCTCGACTCCGCTGTTCGGGCCGGACGGATCCGGTCCCACCGACCTGCAGCGGCTGGCCGCCCGACGGGCGCTGGCTCCCGGCGTGTCGATCATCGCCGGAGGGCCGGGAACGGGTAAGACCTACACGGTGGCCCGGCTCCTGGCCGCCGCCCACCTGGTGGCGGCCGAGCAGGGGCGTCCCCTCTCGGTGGCCCTGGCCGCCCCCACCGGCAAGGCGGCGGCCCGCATGGGCGAGGCGGTCCAGGCCGCGGCGGGCGAGATCCACCTGGCCGGGGGGGCCGGGAGACGTGGCCGCACTGGTGGCCGCCACCGCACCGACCACCATCCACTCGCTGCTCGGGCTGGGCGGACCGCACCCACTTCCGCCACGACCGTGGCCACCCTCTGCCCGAGGACATGGTCATCATCGACGAGACCTCGATGGTGTCGCTCCCCCTCATGGCCAAACTCCTCGCCGCCGTCCGTCCCGACGCCTCGGTCGTCCTGGTGGGCGATCCCTTCCAGTTGGCCAGCATCGAGGCCGGCACGGTGATGAGTGACCTGGTGGGCCCGGCGGGCCGTCCCGACGAGGCCGACGAGCCTCCGGGCCCGGTCCGACGTGCTGACACCGGTCTCCGTGGTGGCCACGCCGACCCTGTGGGACTCGGTGGCCGATCCGGCCCCCGGGCCGGAACCGGCCGGCATACTGGCCGGCCGGGTCACCGTGCTGCGGACCATGCGCCGGTTCGGGGGGGACTCGACCATCGCCGCCCTGGCCGACGCGGTGCGCACCGGTGACCGATCGGCGGGCCCTGGCTCTTCTCGAGGCGGGGGACGACGATCTCCGGTGGCTCCGACCCGATGACGCCGACAGGCCTGGCCGAGGTGACCGGACGAGCTGGTGGCGGTCGGGCGAGGAGCTGGTCGTGGCGGCGACCCTGGCGGCGACGGTCCCAGCCGCCCTCGGGGCCGCCGGGCGCATCAAGGTGCTGGCCGCCACCCGTCGGGGACCGAACGGCATGGCCGACTGGACCGATCGGATCGAGCAGCGGCCTGGCCGAGCGGGTCCCCGGGTTCCATCCCGAGCGACGCTGGCACGTCGGCCGACCGGTCCTGGTGACGGCCAACGACCGGGCCAACCGGGTGTTCAACGGGGACACCGGCGTGGTGGTCGAGGGTGACGAGGGCATGGAGGTGGCCCTGCGCGTCGGGGGACGCGCTCCGTCGGCTGGCTCCGTCCCGGCTCGACCGGGTGGAGACCTGGTGGGCCATGACCATCCACAAGAGCCAGGGCTCCGAGTTCCCCCACGCCGTCGTGGCCCTGCCCGATCCGCGGCTCGCCCATCCTCACCCGCGAACTGCTCTACACCGCGGTGACCCGGGCACGGGACCGGCTGACCATCGTGGGCAGCGCCGAGGCGGTGGAGCAGGCCATCGCCCGCCCGTTGGCCCGGGCCTCGGGTCTCCGGGCCCGGCTCTGGCCCGACTGAGCCCCCCGATCGGTGGCGCGGCTCGCCGCCTGCCCCGGCACCGACCTGACGTCCGTGCCTACCCTGGCGGCATGGACGAACACGCATCCGCCCTCGACGTGGCCGCGGCCATCCGGACCATGGACGTCAGCCCACTCGAGGTGCTCGATGCCTGCCTGGCCCGCGTCGACGCCCGCAACCCGGAGCTCAACGCGGTGATCTGGCGCAACGACGACGAGGCCCGGGCCGAGGCCAAGGCCCTCGGTGAGCGCATCGCCGCCGGTGTCGACGACCTGCCCCCGTTCGCCGGGGTGCCCCTGCCCGATCAAGGACCTGCTCCCCGTGGCCGGCCAGCCGGTGACCTACGGTTCGATGGGGGCCCCGCCCGGGTTGAGCACCGAGACGCGAGCCGGTTGCCGCTGGCCTTTCGTCGGGCCGGCTTCATCCTCACCGGACGGACCAACACCCCCGAGTTCGGCTCGATCACCGTGACCGAGAACAGCCGGTTCGGTGCCACCCGCAACCCGTGGGACCCGGCGCACACCCCGGGTGGGTCGAGCGGGGGGGCTGGCTCCGCGGTGGCCGCAGGCATGTTCCCGGTGGCCCACGCCAGCGACGGTGGTGGCTCGATCCGTATCCCGGCGTCGTGCTGCGGACTGGTCGGGCCTCAAGCCCAGCCGGGGCCGGGTGGCCTCCACGGTCCCCGGCTGGCAGGGCATGTCCACCGAGGGCGCGCTCAGCCGGACGGTGGCCGACACGGCCGTCGGTACTGGACGTGATCAGCGCGCTTCGATCCCTACGCCTGGTGGAACGCGCCCCGCCTGGAACGGCCGCTGGCCGATGAGGTGGGGGCCGACCCGGGCCGCCTCCGGGTGGCCCTGTGCACGGTGTCGGCCCTCGGCCTCCCGCTCGACGAGCAGGTCATCGCCGCCGTGGAGCACGCCGGCCGGCTGCTCGAGGCGGCCGGCCACACGGTGACCACGCTGGAGCCGACGTCTTCGATCCGGTCGGTCTCGGTCCTTTCCTCCACGTGGTCAACGCCGGCCTGAGCGAGGCCGACGGGCTTCGACTGGGACCTGGTCGAGCCCCACAACCGGGCCGCGAAGGCCGCGGCCGAGGCCGTCGACAGCCTCACCCTCGCCCGGTCGATCGCCGAGCTCCAGCGCATGACCCGCGCCATCGTGGCCCGCTTCGACGACGAGTTCGACCTGCTGGTCACGCCGACCATGTCCATCGAGCCGCCACCGGTGGGACTGCTCGGCGGCGGCGCACGAGGGTGCGGGGACCGGCATGCCGCCCATGGAGGTGGTGGCCATGGCCGCCTTCACCGCCGTGTTCAACATCACCGGCCAGCCGGCCGTGAGCCTGCCCCTGCACGTGGCGCCGTCGGGTCTGCCGGTCGGCGTGCAGATCGTGGCCGGACCGTGGCGGGAGGCCCAGCTGGTCCGGGTGGCCGCCCAATTGGAGGCAGGCCGATCCCTGGGCCGGGCGCTACCCCGGGTTCGCCTGACCTCGGACCGCGGGGGTCCTGTCGACCGGCGCGCCGGAGGGCGGTGCGGCGACTACCCGTATCCCGGGCCGAGCCGTCCTCCCCGGGCCGTGGTGACTAGGTTCTGAGGCACAGCCAAGGAGGACCCATGACGACCATCGACGAGACCGTCCGGCAGCACAAGTTCATTCTCGACGAGAGCGAGATGCCCACGGCCTGGTACAACATCGTGCCCGACCTCCCGTCCCCACCGCCTCCGGCCCTGCACCCCGGCACCCTCCAGCCGGCCGGTCCCGAGGACTTCGCCCCGCTCTTCCCGATGGACCTGATCCTCCAGGAGGTGAGCCAGGACCGGTACATCGACATCCCCGGCGCCGTCCTCGACGTCTACCGCCAGTGGCGGCCGTCCCCACTCTTCCGGGCCCACCGGCTGGAGCGGGCCCTCGACACGCCGGCCCGGATCTACTACAAGTACGAGGGCGTATCGCCGGCCGGGTCGCACAAGCCGAACACCGCCGTGCCCCAGGCGTACTACAACGCCAAGGCCGGGGTGAGACGACTGACCACCGAGACCGGGGCCGGACAGTGGGGCACGGCCCTGGCCTTCGCCTGTGCCCTCTTCGGCCTGGAGTGTGAGATCTGGCAGGTGGGGGCGTCCTTCGACCAGAAGCCCTACCGCCGGCTGATGATGGAGGCCTTCGGCGGCCTGGTCCACCGCTCGCCTAGCGCGCTCACCGCCGCCGGCCGGGCCGTGCTCGAAGCCGATCCCGACAGCCCGGGATCGCTGGGCATCGCCATCTCCGAGGCCGTCGAGGTGGCGGCTCCGGACCCGGAGACCCGCTACGCCCTGGGCAGCGTGCTCAACCACGTGCTGATGCACCAGACCATCATCGGCGAGGAGGCGCTGCTGCAGTTGGCCAAGGCCGGCGAGGCCGCTCCCGACCTGCTGGTCGGCTGCACCGGCGGGGGCTCCAACTTCGGTGGGCTGGCCTTCCCGTTCCTGCGGGAGAAGATGGCCGGGCAGATGAACCCGGTCATCCGGGCCGTCGAGCCGGCGTCGTGCCCTCGCTCACCCGGGGGGTCTACGCCTACGACTTCGGCGACACCGCCGGCATGACCCCGCTGATGAAGATGCACACCCTGGGCCACGACTTCATCCCCGACCCCATCCACGCCGGGGGCCTGCGCTACCACGGGATGGCCCCGCTGATCTCCCACATCTACGAGCTGGGCATGATGGAGGCCATCGCCATCCCGCAGCTGGAGTGCTTCGGGGCAGCCATGCAGTTCGTGCGCACCGAGGGGATCCTGCCCGCCCCCGAGCCCACCCACGCCATCGCCGCAGCCATCCGCGAGGCGCTGGTCTGCCGGGAGTCCGGCGAGGAGAAGGTGATCCTCACCGCCCTATGCGGCCACGGCCACTTCGACCTGGCCGCCTACGACTCCTACCTGAGCGGCCAGATGGTCGACGAGGAGGTCACCGACGCCCGTTTCGCCGCCGGGCTATCGACCGTGCCGGTGGTGGCCTGAGGCCACGGACCTTTCACTCTGATCGGAGCAACGTGGACGGTCGCGACCGGGCCACCACCCATGCTGGCCCGATGGCCAGCATGTTGGCCACCACCAACGCGCGCATGGCCGGCCACAGGCCCAGGGCCAAGACAACGGGTATGGCGACCAGGGTCCCGGGGAGGAGGATGAAGGTGTCGACGGTGAACCCTGGATCGGGATCGGCCAACCGTGCTTCGCCGACCGGCGTGAGCGGGGAGGGGAGGCACGCCAGGAGAACCCTGCCGGTCACCCCTACAACCCCGACTGCCAACGTCCTGGCCATCCCCTCCATGACCAACTGGCGCCTCGACACCCCGAGGGCGCTGAGGGTGGCAAACGTGTCGGACTCGACCGTGGCCTGACGGGCCAGGGCCTGGCCAACGACGATCAGCTCGACCGGCCCGGCCAGGATCCACCAGCCCACGGCCTGGGGATGGATCGACGACGTGACGGCGCTAGCTTCCGTGTCGAGGTCGTTGTCGCCGAGGGCGCCCAGACGATGTGCCTGACTCTGGAACGAGGGGAGGTCGGCCGCCCCTTGGCGCAGCTTGATCAGGTACGTCTCGAAGAGAACCGACCTCGCATCGACGGCGTGGTCGAAGGCTTCGGTGGTGTACACGTTGTAGCGGGGCTGTTGGTTGTGGGAATTCCTGTTCGGCCGCCTCGATACCCACCACGCGGAGGGCCACCCGAGGACCGGTGGGTGTGAAACTGGCATCGCTCAGAGTCAGCCCGAACTGGGAGGCGGCGGCGAGGTGCACGTGGATCACCGTGCCGAGGTGGACGCCGTTGTCCCGCCGCAGGGTGTACGAGGCCAGGACCTGGTCGGGGTCGTGCTGGTTGGGTATGGTCCCGGCCACTAGCTTGACCGTGTGGGACCAGGTCCCGGGGCGGTACCTCGAAGACACTGAACTCGTTGTTGTCGATCGGATGGGAGCAGGCGCACGCCACGGTTCCGGCCCCCACCGACGCCACCGGGACGCCTCGGTTACGCCGGGCAGGCGGGCCAGCGCGGGCTGAGGCTCTTCGCTGTACCGAAATCGTCATACCCGTGGGCCTGCACGTAGCGGGGGAACGCGGTAGCTGTTCGACGGCCCGCCACCACCCCGGCCAGCACGATTCCACTCACCAGGGCGACGAGTAGCGACAGCAGCAGCCACGACCGCCATCGGTGGCGAAGCTCCGCCCGGAACAGGATCATGAGAACCGCCAACCCCTCCCGTTGGCCGTGTGATGGACGGGCCCGGTGCCAGCAAGGGCGCCACCCCGCACGGATGGGTCGTATTACCACCACCGGCCCGACGCTCCGATCGAAAGGGCTAGGCCAGGCTCAGCCCCTCGGCCACCTGCCGCAGGGCGGCCAGATGATCATCCACGGTGGCCAGCCCGGCGTGCATGGTGTTGATGGAGAGATGGGAGGCGCCCGCCTCCTTCCAGAGCCCGGCCCGCCGGACCACCTCGTCGACGTCGCCCCGCCATTCCAGCCGGCCCTCCATACCGATGATGGAGGGATCGCGGCCGGCCTGTTCGGCTCCTTCGGCTACGTACCCGAGGGCCTCGTCCAGATGGAGGCCGGGCTGCATCATGGGCAACCAGCCGTCGGCCAGCCGTCCGGCCCGGCGGAAGGCCGCCGGGGAGGCCCCCCCGAACCAGATGGGGATGGGCTGCTGAACGGGCCGCGGCGCGATGCCCACACCGGTCACGTGGTCGAACCGACCGGCCATGGTCACCGAGCGGGTGGTCCACAGGGAGCGGAGCAGTCCGACCTGCTCCTCGAGGCGTCGTCCGCGGGTCGAGAAGTCCTGTCCCAACGCGTCGTACTCGACGGCGTTCCATCCGAGGCCCACTCCGAGGCGGAACCGCCCCCCGGTGAGCAGGTCGACCTCGGCGGCCTGCTTGGCCACGAGAGCGGTGGGTCGCTGGGGGAGGATGGTGATGCCGGTGACCAGCTCCAGGGACGTGCACGCGGCCAGGTAACCGAACAGCACGAACGGCTCGTGGAACTGGGTGTCGATGTCGTAGGGACCGTCCCAGCCGATATGGACGGCCGGATCGGCCCCCACCACGTGGTCGTAGGCCACCACGTGGTGGAATCCCAACGCGTCCACCCCCTGCCCGTAGGCGCGTACGGCCCCCGCGTCGGGTCCGATCTCCGTCTGGGGCAGTACGGCGCCGATCAACATGTCCGGAACGCTCCGATCTCGGCGCCGCGGTGCGAGGGGGTCCGGCGCCGGGCCCGACCTTACCGGCCCTCGGTCGGCCCGGTTGCGGTGACCGAGGGCCGACTTTGGAGCGCCACTGGGTGCCGGTGGTGGCGCCGTGTCGGTAGTGGCGCGGTCTCGGCGGCGGGGACGTCGACCGGATGGGTCACCCGCACGGGCGACTGGCCCTCAGGCGGTGGGCGTGCCGCTCGTGTCGTGCTCGGCCACGTCGCTCTGGCGTACCCAGGTGGCGTACATCTCGGCGTAGCGTCCACCCTCGGCCACCAGTTCGGCGTGGGTGCCCACCTCGATGATCCGTCCCTCGTCGACCACGACGATGCGGTCGGCCCGCATGGCCGTGGACAGCCGGTGGGCGATGAGGATGGCGGTGCGGTTCTCGAGGAGGACATCGAGGGCGGACTCGATCATGGTCTCGGACTGCAGGTCGAGGTTGGAGGTGGCCTCGTCGAGGACCAGCACCCGGGGTTGGGCCAGGAACGCACGGGCCAGGGCGATGAGCTGGCGCTCGCCTGACGACAGGGTCTGGCCCCGCTCGTGGACCACGGTGTCGAGGCCGTCGGGCATCCGTGCAATCACGCCACCGAGCCCCACCTTGTCCACGGCCAGATGGATCTCCTCGTCGCTGGCGCTGGGACGGGCGAAGGCGATGTTGTCCCCGATGGTGCCGGCGAACAGGAAGGGTTCCTGGGGCACCACACCCAGCTGGCTCCGGAGGGAGAGCATGGTCACGTCCCGGAGGTCGTAACCGTCGATGAGCACCCGGCCGCCGGTGGGGTCGTAAAACCGGGTCACCAGCTTGGCCAGCGTGGACTTGCCCGCCCCGGTCGGGCCGACGAAGGCCACCGTCTCACCCGGCGACACCTGGAGGTTCACGTCCTCGATGACCGGGCGGTCGGGGTCGTACCCGAAGGTCACGTGGTCGAAGGTGATGGCACCCTCGATGGGCGGCAGTTCGACGGCGTCATCGGCCTCCCGCACCTCGGGCTCGGTATCGATGAGGGCACGGAGCTTGTTCACCGAGGCCTGACCCTGCTGGTAGGTGTTGTACTGCTGGACCAGCAGCTGGATGGGCTGGAAGAAGCGATTGAGATAGAGGAAGAAGGCCACCAGGGCACCGAGGGACAACGAACCGCGGAGCACCATGTCGCCCCCGATGGCCAGGAGCACGGCCTGGCCCAGCACGCCCAACAGCTGGGTGCCGGGTCCGTAGACGGCGTTGACCTGTGCGGTGTAGTTGTTGGCGTCCCGGTAGTCGCCCACCACGTTGCGGTGGTGGATCACGTTGTGGCGCTGCCGGTTGTGGGCGGTCACGATGCGCACCCCGTGCAGGCTCTCGGACAGGTCGGCCAGGACGTTGGCGATCCCGTCGCGGACCCGGTCGTAGCCTCGCTCGGAGGCCCGCTTGAACCAGAGGGAGGCGAGCACCAGTGCCGGGACGATCAAGACCACGGTGATGAAGGCCAGCCGGACGTCGGTGGCGAAGAGGATGGCGGTGATCACCACCATGGTCAGCGCCTGGATGGCCAACTGGGAGAGGCCGTCTTGGAGAAGCTGCTGGAGGTTCTCGATGTCGCTGGTCATCCGGCTCATCACCACCCCGGCCTTTTCCTCGGTGAAGAAGCCGAGGGACAGCCGTTGCAGATGGGCGAAGACCTTGACCCGGAGGTCGTTCATGACCCAGGCGGCCAGGCGCCCGGTCACCTGGACCTGGAATCGCTGGGCCAGCGAGGTGATCAGAATGAACACCACGTAGGCCACGGCCATGGCCACCACGACGGCGAAGTCCAAGTGTCCGGGGGACATCCCGTTGTTGATGGCGTACTCGGTGAGCTTGGGGCCGATCTGGGATGCCACCGAGATGACCACCACCAAGAGGCCGGCCAGGGCCAGCATGGCCGGGTACTTGACCAGTAGCCGCCACAGGCTGAGGCGCTTCAGATCGGCTTCCGAGCCGTTCTGCTGGAAGACGATGTTGGGCTCGGCATAGTCGGGCTCGCCGGCCAGCAGCTTGTCCACCCCGCCCTGCAGTTCGGAGGGGATGCCGGCGAAGGGCAGACCGGGCGCGGCCGGCCGGCCGAATCCCCCCGGGCCACCGCCGAGCCCTCCACCCATGCCACCCCCGAACATCAGGACCCTCCCCGCACGGAGTCGAGCAGGTCGCGGAGGGGCTTCCCATCAGGTTTCGCACCGGTCCGACCGATGTCCTCGGCGGCGGCGTCGCCACCCGCCGGAGTGGCATCGGCCACCGCGGCGTCAGCGTCCCGCTCGAACTCGCCGGCCTGGGCCAACACCTCGGCGTAGAGCGGTGTGGACTCCAGCAGCTCGGCGTGCGTGCCGTCGGCCACGATCTTGTGCTGGTCGAGAAGCAGGACCCGATCGGCCAGGGAGATGGTGGACAGGCGGTGGGCGATGATCAGTGTGGTCCGTCCCTCCATCTGGACGCGGAGGCCGGCGTGGATCTTCTGCTCGACCTGGACGTCGATGGCACTGGTGGCGTCATCGAGGACCATGATCGGTGGGTTGACCAGCAGGGTCCGGGCGATGGCGATGCGCTGGCGCTGGCCCCCCGACAGGGTGTAGCCCCGCTCGCCGACCACCGTCTCGTACCCGTCGGCCAGCTGGGAGATGAACTCGTGGGCCCCGGCAGCCCGGGCCGCGGCCACCACCTCGTCGAAGGAGGCCGAGGGCTTGCCGTAGGCGATGTTGTCGCGGATGGACACCGAGAAGAGGAACGGCTCGTCGAGCACGACACCCACGTTGGCCCGGAGGCTGGCCTGGGTGACGTCCCGGATGTCGTGGCCGTCGATCTCGATCGACCCGTGCTTCACGTCGTAGAAGCGGGTGAGCAGCCGGGCTACCGTCGACTTGCCCGCCCCGGTCCGTCCCACCAGCGCCACGGTCTCCCCCGGGGCGATGTGCACGTCGACGTCGGCCAGAACCAGCTGCTCGGCGTCACTGCTGTAGGCGAAGTCAACGTGGTTGAAGCGCACATCGCCCCGGCAGTCGACCAGGTCGACGGCGTCGGCGGCGTCGGTGACGGTCGGCTGCTCGTCGATGATCTCGTAGATGCGGTCGGCCGATGCCGCCGCCCGCTGTCCCATCATGATCAGCATGCCCAGCATCATGAACGGGGCCTGGAGCATCAGGAGATAGGCGTTGAAGGCCAAGATGTTCCCGATGCTCAGGTGGCCGTGGATGACCATGTACCCACCGAACAGGAGCACCAGGGCCAGGCCCAGCTGGGGGAGGTTCTGGACGACCGGCGAGAAGCGGGCCCGCAGGTCGGCATCTTTGATGTAGCTCCATTGGAGCTTGTCGGCCGCACCCGACAGCGCGGTGAGCTGTTGTTGTTCGGCGGCGAACGACTTGACCACCCGCACGCCGTTGACGTTCTCGTCGACGATGGTGGCCACATCGGCCAGCCGTGACTGGATGAGCCACGACACCGGGAACATCGACTTCCGCATCTTGACCCCGGCGAGGTAGACGAAGGGCATCGTGGCCATGGCCACAAAGGCCAGGGGCACGTTGATGCGCAGCATGTAGATGAAGGCCACGACAGCGATGGAGCACTGGACGAGGATCGACGGGGCGAACGTCATGTACATCTGCACCGAACGGATGTCCGAGTTGGCCCGCGAGATGAGCTGACCCGACTGCACCCGGTCGTAGAAGGAGAACGACATCTTGGTGAGGTGCTCGTAGATGATGTTGCGCAGGTCGTACTCGATGTCGTACGCCGTCTCGAACAGGAACAGCCTCGAGATGTACCCGGCGATCCCCCCGACCAGCCCCAGGCCGACGATCCACCATACGTAGTGGCTTAGGGGCACGGTGTGCTTCTGGATCGAGTTGGTGATGGCGTTGCTCAAGAGGAAGGGGATCTGCACCTGCAGGACCAGGCCAACGAACGAGGCCACTAGTGAGGTGATGAAGATCCCCTTGTGGGCCAACATGATCGGCTTGACCCGACGGAGCCAGCTGAGGGACTTGTCGGGGTCGATGGTGGCCCGGGGCGCCTCATTGCGGGCCACCTCAGCGATGGGCACGAACTGGGTGCCGGACTCGTCGGGACCGGTCGCCTTCGGCCGGAGGTGCGGGAACGTCATCGTGGCGCGCTCCGGGCCAGGCGTGAGGCGACCAGGGCGCGGCGCCAGAGGGTCAGGCCCTCGAAGGCCCGGTCGGTGTCGGCCGGGCTCTCGAGGTGTGCGGCGATCTCGCACAGCCGGGCGTTGACCGCGGTGTCCGCGGTGTCCAGCACCTGATGCCCGTGGTGGGTCAGCACGTGGTCCACCCGGCGTCGGTCGCCCTCGACGGTGCGCCGTTCGACCAGACCCCGGGCGACCAGTCCGTCGACCACGGCGGTGACCGTCGGTGGACGGACGGCCAGGCGCTCGGCCAGGTCGGACGAGAGCGCCGAGTTTCCCTCCAGCATGGCGAGGACCCGGTACTGGGGGAGGGAGAGATCGACGGTGCCCAACCCGATCTCCACCTGCTTGGCCAGCCAGGCGGCGGTCCGGCCCAGCGTGCGACGTTCCTCCGGACGCGACCGTTCCAGGGCAGTTGCTTTGAGGGTCACATAGTTAGACTATCGAATGAGATCGACCGACCGTGCACCGGGCCGATGCAGGGCCGGAGGAAGGCCAGGGAAGGGTCGAGGCGTGGCCCGTTACCGAGACGCCCATGGTGAGTCTCTGGCCCTCCTGCTGGATGGCGGGCCCGAACCGGTGAGCCCGGCTGCCGTTCAGCTGCGAGCCATCGACTTTCTGCGGCTGACCTGTCGTTGCAGGTGGTCGAGGCGGTCCACGATGGCGTCCGCCTCGCGGCGTGTGTCCTCGAGCTGGGATCGCAGGGCCAACCACTCGGCGCTGTCCTCAGCCGACAGGGTGTGATCTGATGCCGCCTCGACGGCGACCGGCACCCGGGTGGGTCCGTCGGTCGCCTGCCGGGCTGTCTGCGCCTGCTGGGCAGCCCGAGCGGCTTGGGCCTGAGCGTGATGGTGGTGCTCCCATCGGTGGTTTTTCACCGATCCGTAGAGCACCGGAAGTACCGCTAGTGCTGTTACCAGCACGAACAGTGGGATGAACCAGTAGAAGACCGCCATTGCACGGACGAGCAGGACCGCTCGCCCTTCACCTCCTCGGGTGTCGTGTTGTTACTCGGATGTTCCGCCACCTCTATTGCACCCCGAATGGCAGGGAAAGTCGACAGTATCGGCGTTGATATCCCTCAACGGTCCCGATTCTCTTCCCGCTAGGATTCGGAGATGTCGACCTCGGCGGCGAGGCAGTGGACGGCGGTAATCCTCGGATGCCTCCTGTGTGCGGCGGCCACGGTGGCACCGATGTCACCCATCGCCCACCACGCGGTGCTGAGGGCCGTGCTCGATACGTCGGTGGCCCTCATCGGTTCGTTGGTGGCCGTGTTGGCCTTCGGACGGTTCCGTCGGTCCGACCGCAGCGGTGACCTGGCCATCGTCTGTGCTGTGGCCCTGCTGGCCTGGGTTCACACCCTGTTCCGAACGGTCCCCGACCTGATCTCCCCGGACTCGGTCGGTACCGGTTTCTCCGAGCGGACCGAAATCTGGGGGACGCTCATCCTGCGGCTGTTGGCAGCCGGACTGCTCATCGCTGCCGCCACCCGCTGCCGTGCGCTCCGAGCACCGGTAACCGTGCCGACCCATCGACTCCGCGTCGGGACGATTCTGGTCGTTTCGGGCGTCGTCGCACTCGTACTCCTGGTGTGGCTGGCCCCGATCAGTGACTCCGACTCTCCAGCCCAGCTGACGTGGCCCGGTGCCACCTACTTGGTGCTGAAGGTGGTCGGCGCGCTGCTGTTCTTCGTGGCCTACTTCCGCCTGTCCCGCCGGGCCCACGAGGAGTCCGACCGATTCCTCGGCTGGATCGCCGCGGGATGCATCTTTGCCGCCATCGCCACCGTCAGCTTCTCCGGGATGCCGGTCGGTGACATCGGCACGCTCCAACTGGGTGACGTTCTGTTGGCTGCGGCCGTACTCACGTGGGCCATCGGGGCGATGAGCGAGATCCAGTCCTACTGGACCGACATCGCCGAAGCGGCGCGCAAGGAGGCCCGCCGGGGAGTGGCCCTCGACCTGCACGACGGACTGGCCCAGGAGCTGGCCCTGTTGACCACGTACACCTACGCCCCGGCAGAAGTGCGGGCGTCACCCGAATGGCACGAACATCTCCGTCTCACCGCCGAGCGGGCCCTGGCCGAGGCTCGACGGGCCATCGATGCCCTGGCCCGGGACGTCCCCATTCCCTTCGATGCCGACCTGGCCGGTGTGGCCCAGGCCATCTCCCACCACGACGTGGATGTGCACGTACAGGTCGATCGCGACACCGGGGTGCCGACGACGGACCTGCTCCTGCGTGAGTCAGTCATCCGCATCGTCCGTGAGGCGGTGACCAACGCCGTCCGTCACAGCGGGGCTCGCCGGATCGACATCCGGTTCGGTGGGGTCGATTCCCCGACCCTCCAGGTGGTCGACGACGGGACCGGGTTCGACGTCGGCGATGGGTTCGACTCGGGCCGGTTCGGTCTCGTGAGCATGCACGAACGGGCCGCCGCCATCGGCGCCTCCTTCGATATCCAGTCTGAACCGGGCGCGGGGACCCGGGTCATGGTCCGGTGGCCGTAGCGCCGCCGCCGCCGCCCCGTGTCCTCATCGCGGATGATCATGCCCCCACCCGGGCCATGATCCGGTGGGCGGTCGAACAGGGTGGCTTCGCCGTGGTGGCCGAGGCCCCCGACGCTCTCGGCGCCATCCGCGAGGTACGCCACAGCCGACCCGATGTCGCTCTGCTCGACATCCGCATGCCCGGCGGCGGCCTCCACGCCGCCGAGGTGATCGCCCAGGGCCAACCCCGGGTCTCGGTGGTGATGCTCACCGTTTCGGCCGATGAGGACGATTTCTTCGCCGCCCTCGCCGCTGGGGCCTCCGGCTATCTCCTGAAGGGTCAGGATCCCGCCGAGATCCCGAGGGCGCTGATCCGGGTGCTCTCTGGGGAGGCCGCCATCGACGGGATCCTGGCCAAGCGCTTGGTCCAGGAGTTCCGGTCCAGTGGCGCCGAACCGCGGCTACGGCATCGACTTCCCAACGGGGCCACGCTGACCCCCAAGGAACGCGAGGTGCTGACGTTGCTCATGGACGGCTTGGAGACCCGGGAGATCGCCGAGCAACTCTTCGTGGCGGACGTCACGGTGCGCACGCATCTCTCGAACATCTACCGGAAGCTGGATGCCAAGAACCGCGCCGAGGCCATGAGCGTGGTCCGGGAGCACGAACGTGCCGTCTCCGGAGCCGAAAGCACTCCCTCCGGCAGCGGTAGCCAGCGACCTGATGCCGCCGATGACGCTCGGAGGCCCGGCGATCCCGCCGGTCGGGACGGCGAGGACATCTCCCTCGACCAGGTGCTGAAGGATCTCTCGTGGATCGCCGAATCCCGGACCCAGAGCGAGCGACGCCTGACCGAGTGGGTGCGGATAGCCCGGAGCCTTGGTGCCTCGTGGACGCGCGTGGGTGACGCCCTCGGGATGACCCGGCAGTCGGCCTGGCAGCGATTCTCCGACGAGGAGTGACCGGCTCGGAACCCGAGGTGCGCCCCTCCGCATCCACGCTGACGCCGGACCCGATCAGTGCTCGAGGTGATGCTGGGCAAAGAAGGCAAGCATCGCTCCGGTGGCGTCGATCTGGTGGGTGGTGGCACCGAAGGTGCCGACCGAGAGGGTGATCGGTGATCCCGGCCAGGTGTGGCCGCCCCCGAGGACGCTGTACAGGACGACGGCACTGCCCCCGTGGCAGCCCGACCAGCTACGCCGGACGATCATGGTGCTCAGCTGGCGGAGTCGCGGACCGGGCCGGCACCGGTCCAGCGCCGCCCAGTGAGCCAGGTTCTGCAGCACGCCGACCACGTGTACGCCGGGGAGGGCGGCTCCGGTTCCACCCGATCCGTAGGCCACGATGGGGTCGGCCGTCCCGTGGAAGGCGATGACCGGGATGGGACCGGCGCACGGTTTGATGAGGAACTCCGCCGCCACCAGGCCCACCGCGGCGATGTGGGTGCCCGGTGTGCAGGCCACGATGGCCGAGAACTCGGAGCCGAGGGAGATGCCGGCGGCATACACCCGGGAGCGGTCCACGCAGTAGCGGGAGGAGAGGTTGGCGATCAGCGCCGACGTGAAGGCCAGATCAGCGGTCCTGGCTCCGGGGGCAGACAGCTCCCACTGGCCGCCCTTGGCATCGGGGGTGGCCACCAGGTAACCGAGACGGGCGGCCCGGGCCGGAAGCCCCGTGTAGATCGAAGTCTGCAGGGCGTCGGAGCCGCTTCCGTGGAACAGGAGGATCAGCGGGGTGGCCACCGACGGCCGGTAGCCGGTGGGCACCGCCAGCCGGTAGCTGCGGGTGACACCGCCGACGGCGAGGGACTGCACCAGGTCCCCGGTGGCGGTGGCGGTGGCCGTGGCCCGGGGCGATGGGTCGGGCCTCCTCCCGCAGCCGGCTGATGCGGGATGGGCGGGGGACGCGGCCCACGCCGTACCCCAGCCGAGGCCCACGGGCGGGCCACCCGGGGTGATGCCGATGCTCACCAAGGCGACCAGGACGCTCACCAGCGCCGCGGCCCTGGCGGGCCCGACCGAGGAGCGTCGGGACGACCGGTCCGCTCGTCCCCATGAGGGAACCCGCGGCCGCACCCACGCCACCGGGCCGACCATCCGGTCGGCGAGGTGGGGCACCGGCCCGATGGGGCGCTTAGGAGACCAGGCCGCCCGTGTTGAGGTTGAGGCCGTCAGCGCTCTTGGAGCGGTAGACCGCCTGGACCTCGGTGAACTCGGCCAGTCCCCAGGGTCCGTTCTCCACTCCCACCCCGCTCCATTTGAAGCCGCCGAAGGGCTGCTGGGGCGAGAGGGCGAGGTGGGTGTTGACCCAGGCCGTGCCGCACTCGAGTTGGTTGGCGACGTCAGCGGCCCGGTTGGCGTCGGCCCCCCACACCGAGCCGGACAGTCCGAAGTGCGTGGCGTTGGCCCGGGACACCACGTCGTCGACGTCGCGGTACGAGATGACCGGCAGGGCCGGGCCGAACTGCTCCTCGTCCACGATCCGGGTCCCGTCGCTCAGATCGGTGAGGATGGTGGGCTCGAAGAAGTAGCCGGGCCGGTCCATGGCCTTTCCGCCCACGGCGGCGCTGGCCCCGTGGGACAGGGCGTCCCCGACCAGCTCCTTCACCCGCTCGAACTGAGGGGCGTTGTTGATTGGACCGAGCTTGGCGTCCGGCTCGGTTCCTTCGCCCACCTTGATCTTGCTGGCCTGGTCGGCCAGGACCTCGACGACCTGGTCGTAGAGCGACTCGGGCACGTAGACCCGCTTGATGGCCGAGCACACCTGGCCGTTGTTGTTGAAGGCGCCGGCGAAGATGGCCTTGCCCACCACGGCGGGATCGGCGTCGTCCAGCACGATGGCGGGGTCATTGCCGCCCAGTTCCAGGGTGACCCGCTTGAGGTCCGGGGCGGCCGAGATGGCCACCTTCTTGCCCGTTTCGATGGAGCCGGTGAAGCTGACCTTGCGGGGAACGGGGTGGCTGGTCATCCAGGCTCCGAGTTCGTCACCGCCGCTGACCACGTTGACCACGCCTGGAGGGATCACGCCTCGCAGGAGCTCCACCGTCTTGAGCGTGGAGAGCGGGGTGAAGGGGGAGGGCTTCAGGACCAGGGTATTGCCGGCCAGCAGGGCCGGGGCGATCTTCCAAAAGGCCAGGGTCAGGGGGAAGTTCCACGGAGTGATGGCGGCCACCACGCCGACCGGGCGGCGCACCACTTCCACCCGGGCTTCGTCATCGTCCTGGATGACCTGGGGCGGCGTCTCGAGATTGGCGAAGTACTGACACCAGATGGCGGCGGCGAACACCTCGATGTTGGCGTCGGCCAGCGGCTTGCCCTGTTCGGAGGTGAGCACCGGAGCGATCTCGGCTCCCGAGGCCAGCAGGACGTCGGCCATCTTCAGCAGGGTGGCCCGGCGCAGGCTCTCGTCGGCCTTCCAGTCCCGCTGGGCCTTGGAGGCGGCGTCGAAGGCCGCGTCCAGCTGCTGGCGGCTGCAGTCGGGAGCCTCGGCGAACACCTCGCCGGTGGCTGGGTTGATGACGCCGAAGGACTCGGCAGCGGGGACGGTGTCGCCCCCGATGGTCATGACAAAGTCGGACATGTGCGTTCCCCGATGATCGATGGGTAGGAGTCCCCCGAAACTACCCCAGACGGGTGCGGTCGGCTCAGACGGGCAGAGGCTGGGACTCGGCCGGCTCGGCGGGGTCCTCGGGTCCCTGCGGAGCCGGCTCGACGACGGGCGCTTCGGGATCGACGGACAGGTGGGGCAGGATGCGGTCCAGCCACCCCGGGAACCACCAGTTGGCCTTGCCGAACATGAACATGAGGGCCGGTACCACGGCCATCCGGATCAGGAAGGCGTCCATGAAGATCCCTCCGGCCAATCCCAGTCCGAACTCCTTGATGACACGTTGCCCGCCCAGGATGAACGAGCCGAACACCAGGATCATGATGAGGGCCGCCGCGGTGATGGTCTTGCCGGTAGCGGCCAGTCCGTTGCGGACGGCAGTGCGGTTGTCGCCCGACTTGAGCCACTCCTCTTGGATCCGGCTGATGAGGAACACCTCGTAATCCATCGACAGGCCGAAGAGGATGGCGAACAGCATCACCGGCAGGAAGGCCTCGACCGGCCCGGTCTTGCCCACCTGGAACAACGAGGCGGCCCAGCCCCACTGGAACACCGCCACCAAGATCCCGAAGGCCGCCCCGATGGAGAGGATGTTCATGGCCGCAGCCGTCAGTGGGATGACGATGCTGCGGAAGACCATCGACAGCAGCAGGAACGAGAGCAGCACCACCAGGCCGATGAACAGCGGGAGCTTCGACGACAGCACCCGGGCGAAGTCCACGAAGATGGCCGTGTTGCCCCCCACAAAGACCTCGACGCCACTATCGCCCACTGCGGCAGGGATGGTCGATTGTCGGAGATGGTCGATGAGGTCGGTGGTGGCGGCGTCCTGCGGGGCGGAATCAGGGTAGACGGTGATCAGGCTGACCGTCTTGCCGTCCTTGGTCGGCAACGTCACCGGTGCCACGACTCTGGCCACATCGGCCTGGGTCGTGACCGAGGAGGCCAGCCGATCGAGGGTGGCGACGTCGGCCGGCCCCTCGTTCTGGGTCACCAGGAGCAGGGGACCGTTGAACCCGGGGCCGAAGCCCTTGGCCAGGAGGTCGTAGGCCTCGCGGGTGGTGGTGCCCACCGGATCGTTGCCCTGGTCGGAGGAGCCCAGGCGCAGGGAGAAGAAGGGCAGGGCCACCAGCACCACGATGAGCAGGGCCACCACCGCCGGCAGGATGGGCCGCCGCTTGATGAAATCTGCCCACTTGGGCCAGAAGCCCTTGGTGCCGGCCCCGATGATCCTCGGACCCGATTCGGCCAGCCCACGTTTCTGGCTCTTGGACATGACCCGGGGTCCGATGAAGCCGAGCAGCGCCGGCAGCAGGGTCAGGGCGGCGATCATGGTGAAGGCCACACCGAGGGCGGCGGCGATGGCCAGCCCGTAGAGGAAGGACACGCCGAGGGCGAACATACCCAGCAGGGCGATGCAGACGATGATCCCGGCGAAGAGCACGGCTCGGCCCGACGTGTTCACAGCGTTGCCGATGGAGGTGGGCACGTCCTCACCGGCCACGAGGCCCTGTCGGTGTCGGGTCACGATGAACAGGGCGTAGTCGACGCCGACCCCCAGTCCGATGAGGAGCACCAACTCCACGGAGAATTGGGGCATCTTCAGCAGGTGGCTGAGCAGTCCGATGAGGCCGATGGCTGTCCCCAGGGAGGCCAGGGCCGAGACCAGGGGCAGGACGGTGGCGTAGCCGGAGCGGAAGACCAGGTAGAGCACGATGGCAGCCAGGATCACCCCGAGGAGGGTGCCCCCGAACGACATTCGGTCGGCGTTCTCGGCGACCAAGCCGGACACCGCCACCTGCAGGTTCGGCCCGTTGGCCGTCTGGGCCGTGGCCACGAACCGCTTGGCCAGAGCGGTGGACAGGTACTGCGACTGCCTGTCGAAGGTGACGGTGGCGAACGCCGTGCGACCGTCCTTGCCGATCTGGGTGGACCCACCGGGGCCATAGGGACTGGTCACCGCGGTCACGTGGGGGACCTTCGCCACCTTGGCCAGCATGGTGTCGATGGTGGCCTTGACTTCGGGATCCGTGACCGGGGTCCCGTTGGTGGTGTGGAACACGATCTGCTCGCGGTCACCGGCCACGCTCGGGGCCGAGACCTGGAGGAGGTGGAGCGCGTTGGTGGACTCGGTGTTGGGGAGGTTGAAGCTGTTGGAGTAGGCGGTGCCCACGGACTGGGAGATGACGCTCATCCCGATGAGGGCGACCAGCCACAACAGGACCACGATGACGCGATGGCGGACGCACCACGAGGCAAGGCTCTTCATTACGACGTACTCCTCAATCTGGCGATACCGGGGGGCCGGATCATCGACCCGAGGCGGCGGATCGACCCTCGTGCTCCGAACCGTCGGAGCCATTCTCGCTGATTCCCGTCGGAATCTGGTCGATGACCGTTGTCACGACGCTACCGGGGTTGGACGCCAGTCCGGTAGTCGACGCTGTACGTTCCTGACCAGGGTCACCGTCGGCCATGATGATGACGTGGACGTTCCCGGTCGGCTGATCCCTCTCGACGGTGCCTTCAACTTCCGTGATCTGGGCGGCTACCGGGGCACAGGAGGCCTGGTGACCCGGTGGGGGAGGCTGTTCCGGAGCGATACGCTCCACGAGCTGTCCCCCTCCGACGTCACCCTGCTGCGGTCGATGGGACTGGCCACCGTCATTGACCTGCGCACCCCCCGTGAACGGGAGCAGACCGGGCGGGGACCGTTGGAGCCCGAGCCGGTCGCCTATCACCACCTCTCGGTCATCGGGGAAGGTCGTGGTGGCCGGCGGCGAGGCCGTGGCCGCACCTGATGTCGACGACCTCACCGAACGCTACCTCTGGTATCTGGAGGTGGGGACCCGGGCCCTGGCCGAGTCCCTCACCGTCCTCGGCGATCCGGCCAGCTATCCCCTGGTGTTCCACTGCGCCGCGGGCAAGGATCGCACGGGCGTACTGGCCGCCCTGGTGCTGGATCTCTGCGGCGTGGAGTCTGAGGTCATCGTGGCCGACTATCTGATCACCGCAGAGCGGATGGAGCTGATCCTGGACCGGTTCCGGGCCGACCCGGCATTCGAGGCTCGGATGGCCCGGGTGCCGCCGGGACGGTTCGGCGTGGAGGCCGGGACCATGGAACGCTTCCTCGAAATCCTGCACGGGCGGTTCGGGGGATCCGAGGCCTGGGCCCTTGCCGTCGGCGTCTCGCCGGCGACGATCGAGGGTCTGCGGACCGAGTTGCTCGGACCCCCTGACTGAGACGGTGGGGACGCCCGTGCGGGTCGGACTACCTCTAGACTGGGTGCGTGAGTGCTTCCCTCTGGGCGCCGATACTGGCTGGTACGGCCCTGTTCGTGACCCTGATGCTGGCCGGACTGATCGTGACCGGGTTCCTGCTCTGGAGGCTGGTCCGCCGGAAGTGGCGGGCCCTGCACTCCCACGGCGCAGTGATCGGTGCCACGGCCCTCTGGGAGGCGGCCGCCGTCCGGCGCCGGCAGGGGGGCGAGCCCACGTCACCCGACGAGGTGGCACAGTGGTCGCCGGCGCGGGCCCGCAAGGAGATGTGGCGGTCGGTGGACCAGGCGGATGCCGCCGTGCGGGCGGCGACTGAGGTCGGTGCCCCCGTGGCCGAGATGCCGTCACTGTGTCGGCGGCTGAGTACCGCCGCCATGGACCTCGACAAGGTGCTCCGTGTGGAGCCGGCCGGTCCCGTGCCCATGGCCATACGCAATCAGGTCCACGAGGTCATGCGGGCCGCCGGTGACATCCAACGGGCCGCAGTGGTGTCGGCCAGTGACGCCAACGGACAGCGGGTGGAGGGTCTCGTCCGCGACGCCGTCCATGAGATCGAGCTCCTGGACGCCGGACTCGCTTCGGCCCAAGCCGTCCTGCCCCAGCCCCCCCGCTGAACCTGTCCCCGACAGGCGCTGCCGGTCCCCGATGGCCGGACGTCAGCCGCTGGCTGACAGGACCTTGTGCACCGCGGCGGACAGCACCTCGAGACCGTCGGCCAACAGCGCCCCGTCGATGACCAGCGGCGGCAGCAGCCGGATCACGTTGCCGTAGCTCCCACAGGACAGGACGACCACCCCGGAGCGGTGGCACGCCGCAACGATGGCCCGGGTGGCCTCGGCGTCGGGTTCGAGGGTGCCGGGACGGACCAGCTCGATGGCCATCATGGCCCCCCGTCCGCGGACCTCGCCAATGCCGGGGTGGTCCCGCTGCAACCCCCGAAGGCAGGCGCCGACCGTCTCGCCGATACGACCAGCCGCGGCGACCAGTCCCTCTTCCTCCATGGTCCGGATGGAGGCCAGCGCGGCGGCGCAGGCCACCGGATTGCCCCCGTACGTACCCCCGAGACCCCCCGGATGCACGCCGTCCATCAGCTCGGCCCGCCCGGTGACGGCGGCCAGGGGCAACCCACCGGCCAGGGCCTTGGCCGTGGTGATGAGGTCGGGGACCACCGACTCGTGCTCGCAGGCGAACCACTGCCCGGTGCGGCAGAAGCCGGTCTGGATCTCGTCGGCCACGAACAGCGCGCCCGACTCCTGCGCCCACGTGGCCACGGCGGGGAGGAATTCCGGGGCCGGTACCACGAAGCCCCCCTCGCCCTGGATGGGCTCGATGAGCACGCAGGCCACGTTGTCCGCACCCACCAGGCGCTCGATCTCCTCGATGGCCCGGGCGGCGGCCTGGTCGCCGGTCATCCCCTCCGGGTCGCGAAACGGGTACGACATCGGCACCCGGTAGACCTCGGGGGCGAACGGACCGAACTTGTCGCGGTAGGGCATGTTCTTGGCCGTGAGGGCCATGGTGAGGTTGGTGCGCCCGTGGTAGGCGTGGTCGAAGACCACCACGGCCTGTCGGCCGGTGACGTGTCGGGCCACTTTCACGGCGTTCTCCACGGCCTCGGCACCGGAGTTGAACAGCGCCGTCCGCTTGTCGTGGGAACCCGGGGTCCGTTGGTTGAGCGCTTCACACACGGCCACGTACCCTTCGTAGGGGGTGACCATGAAGCAGGTGTGGTTGAACCGCTCCACCTGGTCCGAGACGGCGTCCACGAGCCGGGGGGCGGCGTGTCCTACGCTGACCACGGCGATGCCCGAACCGAGGTCGATGAGTGTGTTGCCGTCCACGTCGACAAGCACCGCCCCCGACGCGTCGGTCGACGTAGACGGGGAAGGTCGAGCTGACACCGCCCGCCACCGCCGAGGAGCGCCGCAACTCCAGCTCACGCGACCGGGGCCCGGGCAACTCGGTGACCAGGTTGCGTTGCTGACTGATCAAGGGCGGATGGATCGGGGACGGTTCCACGAGGAGACGGTACCCGAGGGTTGGTCAGGTCGCGGCCAGCGCGATCACGCCGAACGTGGCACCGAAGGGGTCGGCCAGGACGGCGAACCGACCGGGCGGTATGTCCACCGGACCGGCCATGAGGGTGGCCCCCCCCGCTGTGGCCTCGGCCACGGTGGCGTCGCAGTCGGCCGTGCCGAAGTAGGCCAGCCAGTAGGACGGCACTTCGGCCGGCACTTCGGCCGGCATGGCCATCATGCCCCCAATGTCCTGGCCCTCCAGCTTCCACGTGGTGTAGTCCATGCCTCCCATGTCGGCGGTCTCGGCCTCCCATCCGAACACGCTCGAGTAGAACGCCGTGGCCGCCGGGACGTCCCGGGTGGACAGCTCGTTCCAGGCCAGGGCTCCCGGCTCGTTGACCAGGCCCGCCCCGACGTGTCGGCGCGGCTGCCACACGGCGGCCGCAGCCCCGGAGGGATCGGCGAACACGGCCATCCGGCCCACGTCGAGCACGTCCATCGGCTCCACGAAGACCATGCCCCCGGCCGCCTTGACCTTGGCGATGCTGGCATCGGCGTCGGTCACCGACACGTAGGTGGTCCACGCCGGTGGCTGGCCCTCCATCATGATGGGTCCGGCCCCGGCCACCGGCACGCCACCCTTCTCCATCTGGTGGTAGTGGCCCGCTTCGGGGCCCTGGTCCACGGCATCCCAGCCGAAGAGTGGCGAGTAGAAGGCCGCCGAGGCGGCGAGGTCCGGACTGGCCAGGTCCACCCACGAGGGGGTTCCGGGCACATACGAGCTTCTTGCGGGCATGGAGGACTCCTTGTCGTTCCGGGACGACGCCCGTGCCAGGCACCCACCGGGCCCGGGTGTGTCCGACTCCTCCTTCAGCCTGGCACGCATCGGGCCGACGTGCCCGGGTGGATTAGTTGCCGAAGTTCCAGCTGTCGCCATCCTCGTAGCGGTGGAGGATGTTCTTGGCCATCAGGATCTTGTGCACCTCGTCGGGACCGTCGGCCAGACGGAGGACGCGGGCCGTCAGGTACATCTGACCCAGCGGGAGGTCGTTGCTTACGCCGGCTCCGCCCCAGACCTGGATGGCCCGGTCGACCACCCGGTGGTAGGCGGCGGGAACGAACACCTTGATGGCCGAGATGGCCGTGCGTACGTCGGGATCACCGTTGGCCACCTTCTCGGCGGCGTTGATGGTCATGAGCCGGGCCGACTGCACGTCCATGTACGACTCGGCGATGAACCCCTGGATGAACTGCTTGTCCTTCAGCAGGCCCCCGTGCACCTGGCGGGTCAGGGCGCGCTCGACCATCAGATCGAAGGCCCGCCACATCTGGCCCACGGAGTTCATGCAGTGGTAGACCCGCCCCGCCCCCAACCGGTCCTGGGCGGCCTGGTGACCCTGGCCGACCAGGCCCAAGGTGTTCTCCACGGGAACCCGGACGTTCTCGTAGATGATCTCGCAGTGGTCCGAGGTCGAGTGGCCGAAGATCCCGATGCCCCGCACGATGTTGACCCCCTTGGTGGCGGTGGGCACGATGATCTGGGTCATACGGCCCGGCGCCCCCAACTCACCCGTCGGGTCGTTGGCCCGGCACATCACGATGAAGAAGTCGGCGTCGATGCCGTTGGACGTGAACCACTTGTGGCCGTTGATGATCCAGTCGTCCCCGTCCCGGACCGCCTCGGTCTGGATGGAGCGGGGATCGGAACCGGCGTTCTCCGGCTCGGTCATGGAGAAGCCCGACTCCATGGACCCGTCGATGAGGGGGAGGAGCCACTTGCGCTTCTGCTCCTCGGTCCCGTACTTGACCAGCACGCTGGCGTTGCCCGAGTTGGGGGCGGCGATCCCGAACAGGGTGGAGGCACCCACCGCGTAGGCCAGGATCTCGTACATGTAGGCCAGGGACAGGAAGTCGAGTCCCATCCCGCCGTACTCGGTCGGCAGGTGGGGTGCCCAGAGCCCGGCCTCGGCCACCTTGGCCTTGACCTTCTCCCGCTGTTCGATGCCCTGGCGCCGTCCGTGCTCGCGGGCCTCCTCGGTCGGCTCCTCACCCCGTCGGGAGTGCCACAGGACCTCTTCGATGGGGAGGATCTCGGTGTTGATGAACTCGGCCGTCCGGCGCCGGATGTCGTTGATGGAAGGGTCCAAGCCGGGAATCGGCGTCACGTTGATCGCCATGGCGGTCTCCTTTGCTGGCACGGGCCGGCCGGCGTGGCCACCCGGTCCATCATGGCCCACCCCCGGCGGGCTGCGCCCCGGACCGCGGTCCCACGGCCCTGCCACCGGGTGGTGTGGCGGCGCCGGCGCCGTTTAGAGGTCCCGACGCCGCCCGCCCTAGGCCAGCTCCACCGGCACGGTGAATCCGGTGTCGACAGCATCCCGGGCCACCCGCAGCTGGTAGGTGCCGGGCCGTACCACCATGGCGTGGCGCCGGGTGTCCCGTTCAGCCAGCATTGACGTGGGCAGGTCGATGTCGACATCGACGACCTCGACCGGCCGGGATCTCCACGCGTCGGAACCCGACGAGTCGCTCGGGACGTGACGGGTCGAGTCGACGTCCGTACACCTGCACGACGTCGCTGCCTGGCCGCCCGCCGGTGTTACGCACCTTCGCCCGGACCTTCACCGTGGTGCCGACCACGTCGATGTGGGCGGACTCGAGGGCGAAGGTGGTGTAGCTCAGGCCGAAGCCGAAGGGATAGGCGGGAGCCGTCCCGTTGCGGGCCAGATGCCAGTACCCGTGCCACGAGTCGTAGGTGAAGGCTGTGCTCTCGAGGTCGAATGGGGGAAGATCGGCCTCGCTGACGGGGACGCTGAAGGGCAGCCTCCCGGCCATTTCCACCCGGCCGGTCAGCACATCGACCAGGCCGTGACCCCCCTCCATGCCCGAGTACCACGATTGGATCACGGCCGGCACCAGTCCGTCCCACTCCGAGATCACCACGGCACTGCCCGCCACCAGGGCCACCACGGTCCGGGGATTGGCTGCGGCCACCGTCTCGATGAGGGCCACGTCGTCGGCGTGGAGGTGGAGGGACCGTCGATCCCCTCCTTCGGAGAAGCCCACGCTGCCGACGTCGTCCCCGGTCACGTGGTCGGGCGGCTCGATGGTCCGCTCGTCGGCGATCTCGTCGGTGAACCGCTCGACCAGCGCCGGATCGTCATCCTCCGGGAAGAGGTCGGTCAGGTGTCCGGTGGCGAACTCTCCGATGAACTCACCCTCGTCCAGCCGGGTGTAGCCCACCACTACCACGGCCACGTCGGCCGAGGCGGCCAGGGCGGCGGCGCTGGCTGGGTCACCTTCGGCGTCGACGGTCAGATCCACGCCGGGCAGCCCCAGGCGGAGTCCGTCGGCGATGGTGACCACCTCGGGGGCCCACACGTCGCTCGATCCGCCGTCACCCAGGTTCACGGCGGTGGCCAACCGGCCGACCAGGGCCAGCGACGATCCCGTCCCGAGGACCAGCGGGAGCACCGGCGCACCAGCAACGGGCTCGTTGCGGAGGAGCACCACCGACTTGGCAGCCGCCTCGCGGGCGAGGGCCCGGTGGGCCGGGGAGGCCAGCACGTCCCGACCCGGGACCGGCCTGGCCAGGATGTCGTCGAAGCGTCGCCGGGTGGCGACGATCCGCTCCACGGCCACGTCGACTTCGGACCACGACACCTCGCCGAGTTCGAGCGCCTGGCCCAGGTGCCCGGCCCGGATCATCCGGTACGGCATCTCGACGTCCAGTCCGGCGTGGAGGGACCGCCCGGCATCTCGCAGGCCGAGGATCCAGTCGCTGATGACGAAGCCGGCAAAGCCCCATTCGTCCCGGAGGATCTCGGTCAGGAGGGGCCGGTTGTCTCCGCACCAGGCACCGTTCACGCTGTTGTAGGCGCTCATGACCACGGCCACACCCTCGTCGACGATGCGCTTGAAGTGGGGTAGGTAGACCTCGTGCAGAGCTGCCTCGTCGACGGTGATGTCGACGGTGAATCGGGCGTTCTCCATGGAGTTGCAGGCGAAGTGTTTGACACAGGCCATGGCGTGCCGCTGCACGCCCCGGGTGAGGGCGGCGCCCATCTCGCCGACATGGTGGGGGTCCTCGCCGTAGGTCTCCTGGGCCCGGCCCCAGGCCGGATGGCGTAGGACGTTGACGCACACGCCACCGTAGAGGTCAGCGCCCACGGCCCGCAGCTCGGTTCCGATGGCTTCGCCGATCCGCTCCTCCAGGTCCATATCCCAGGTGGCCCCCCGGGCCATGCTGACCGGAAAGCACGTGGCCCGGTCCACCACCACGCCCCGAGGGCCGTCGGAGAAGGCGAACCCGGGAAGCCCGAGGCGGTCCACCCGGGCGGCCCGGAACGGGCTTTTGTGATAGCCCTGCTCGCTCAGGTACACGAGGCCGGCCCAGAACGGCGCGTCCCCGTCGAGACACCACAGCCTCTCCTCGGGGGTCATGGCGGCCACCGTGGCGCGGGCCTCCTCGGCGTACCGGGAGCGGGGGGCGGACGGTGGATCGCCGGGGGACGGTTGGTCGGGGGATGCGGGGGTCGGGCCGGTCATGGGCTCAGTCTGGCAGCGGCCAGGGCTCCCGTCGCATGCCGGCGCGCGGCTCGCCGGGATGGGGCCGCTTACCCCGGTGGCGCTGCCGATCCGGCGGGACCGGCTCTACCCCGGTGCCGGCTGGTCCCGCCCGGCCGGGACGGGGTCGTCCTCGACGAGCGAGCGTCCGGTACCGTCCTCTTGGACCACGACGTGCCGGGTTGCCCCGTGATGGTCGAACGACCGTGCCACTTCGGGGGGGAGCACCACCGGTGGGGAGATCTGGGGAAGGTCGAAGCCGTCGCTGAACTCCTCGAGATTCCGCCGGGCCGGTTCCGGAAGGATGCTGGTGAGCGCGAAGCCGAGTACCGCGGCACCACCGGCTATGGCCAGCATGCCGCGGAGGCCGTAGTGCTTCTGCAGCTGAGGGACCAGGAAGACCCCCACGAAGGCTCCGAGCTTGCCCACGCCGGCGGCGATGCCGTGCCCGGTGGTGCGCATACTGACCGGGAAGACCTCGGAGGGGAGGACGAACGTGGTCATGTTCGGGCCGAACTCGACGAAGAAGTAGCTGAGCCCGAAGATGCCGAGGAACGGGGCCACCATGGTGGTCAGGTGGGCGAAGCTGGCCAGTACGAGGAAGGCCGCCGCCATCACCCCGAAGCCGAGGAACTGGAGTCGACGGTGCCCGATGCGGTCCATGGTCAGGACGGCGACGATGTAGCCCGGGACGGCGAAGACGACGAACATGCCGAGGGTCCACAGCAGCTTGGTCTCGAGCGACGCCGACGGGTCGACCTGTTTCAGGATGACGGGTAGCGAGAGGGTGTTGCCGTAGTAGGCGTAGTCGAAGAGGAACCAGGCGCCGGCCGTGCCGACGAGCAGGGTCAGCATGCGACGGTCGGACAGGAACTGGGTCAGCCGCATCCTCTGGGTGCCTGGTGCGGTGGTCGCGGGGGTCTCGACCACCCCGTCGGAGAAGATGGCCAGGTCCTGGCCGGCCTGATCCGACCTCCCTTGCACCTGGGCCTTGAATCTCGGTGACTCGGGCATCTTGGACCGTAGATAGATGACGCCGGCTGCCGGCAGCGCCCCGAAGGCCAGCATGAGCCTCCAGACCATGTCGTTGCTGATCCCCGACGAGAGGAGGACCAGTCCCACCAATGGGCCGACCACCAGGCCCAGGGCCTGCATGGAGAACACCATGCCCACCAGACGGCCGCGGTCCCTGCGATTCGAGTACTCACTCATCAGGACGGCCGACACCGGGTAGTCGCCGCCGATACCCAGGCCGAGGACGAAACGGGCGATGACCAACCAGAGGAATCCGGGCGCCACCGCCGAAGCCACCGCGCCGACCACCATGATGACGGCCACGCTCAGGTAGACCACCTTGCGCCCGAGCACGTCGGCGATACGTCCGAAGGCCACGGCTCCGAAGAAAGCCCCGAGGATGGCCGATCCGGTGACCCAACTGGTCTGGAGGGTGCTCAGATGCCACTGGGTGGCCACGATGGTGGCGACGGTGCTGATGACGAAGAGGTCGTAGGCGTCGGTGAAAAAGCCGACTCCGGACACCACGACCGTGCGCCGGTGGAATTTGCTGCGCGGCGCTTCGTTCAGGAGATCGGTGACTGAAGGCGAGGCTCCGGCCGGCACCGCCTCCCCCGACCCCGTCCAGCTGGATGCCATCGCCACCCACTCTGATGGTTGAAAGTGGACGAAAGGTAATCCAAAAGTGAACGAACAGTGAACAAATGTCGATTCTTGGGTGATACGGGCTAAAAGTCCATGTCGTGGGTAATCTCTGCGTGACATGTCGCCCACCGAGCCCGGTCTTGACGCCATCGACCACAAGGTCATCCAGCTCTTCGCCCTGGTGTCCGAGGCCCTGTCCAAAGCCACGGATGCCCTGCTCAGCGGGGAGGCGTTGCTGGGCCAGGCGGTCATCGACGGCGACCAGGCCGTGGACGCCCTGGCCGCCGAAGTCGAGCTCCTGATCTGGGACGAACTGCAACATCGGCCGGTCCAGGGTGACGAACTCCGCTACCTGGTCGGCCTCCTCCTGATCATCCCGGAGCTGGAGCGGAGTGCCGATCTGGCCGAACACGTCGCCCAACGGGCCGTGGACCATCTCGGGACGGCCATGAGCCCGCGCAGCCGGGGCATCGTGCAGCTCATGACCGAGGTGGCCAACGAGATGTGGCAGGACGCCGCCGATGCCTTCGGTGACCGGAACCGGATCGCCGACCGGCTGAACAGGGCTGATGAGGAGATGGACATCCTCCATGAGCGCCTGACCCGTGAGGTGGCGACCGAGGAGATGCCCGTACAGATCGCCGCCCAGGTCACCTTGCTGGCCCGCTTCTACGAGCGCCTGGGGGACCACGCGGTGAACCTGGCCCGCCGTATCGAGCTGTTGGCCGACACCCGACCCTGAGCCGCCGGCGGGGTCCTGCTGCTCGGTGGTGAACCCGGGCCCCGACGACGGACCCCGAGCGCGTTTTGGACCGCCCATCCGGACGGAGTCCTCAGATGGTGGGACCCGTGAGATCGTAGATGGTCACTCCATCGACGGTGGTGGCTTTGTAGTGGGCCGACACCCAGTCGGCGATCTGGCTGGAGTCCGATGTGCCCGACTGGCCCAGACCCGCGGCACCACCGCCGAAGCCCCCGCCTCCGATGTAATAGTGGATCTCGCCCTCAGCGACGTACTTCTGGAACTGGGCCAGCGTGGGAGCCGGGTCGGTGCCGTTGAAGCCCCCGATGGCCATCACCGGATCACCGGTGGCCAACTGGTAGCCCGACGCGGCGTCAGAGCCCGAGGCTGCGGCCACCCACCTGTACCGGGAGGCGTTGGCGGCCAGCAGTGCGGTCAGCTGTTTGCCTGGCGTCGAGCCGTTGAGGAGCCCACCCGCGGCGCCGCCACCGAAGCCGCCAGCCCCAGTTCGTCCGCCCCCGAACCCTCCGGGGGCACGACGGCCGGCGAAGCCGCCACCGAAGCCGCCAGCCCCCGGGCCCGCGCCGCCTGCGAAGGCGGAACCGGGGGCGCCACGTCGGAAGAAACTCCCCGGGATGTGGACGCCCGTGGGCAGCGGCTTCCCGTTGGGAAGGGTGAAGCCCCGGGGCAGGGTGATGCCGTTGCGAGCCAGGCCGCCCGGTCCACCGAAGCCGCCGCCACCCCCGAAGCCCCCGCCACCCTGGATCGCCGGGCCGGCCGAGGGGATGGCGCCCGAGTGGGGGGTGGCCGCGGTGTTGAGCGAGTAGGCGGCCGGTGCGGCGATGATCGAGATGATGCCGAAGCCGGCCAGTCCGGCCGCCAGTACGCCCCGCGCTCTCGGCACCAGTGCGATGCCGAGGGCGGCCACGATCCCGACCGCCACGATGACCCAGCGCAGGGCCGGGAACCACTCGGGGCTCCAGCCGAGGATTACGAAGGCCCAGGCGATGGAGGCCACGATGGCCAAGGCCAGGGCCACCCGTGGAAAGACCTCCTGGCGCCGTCGCCACAGGGTGGACCCGCCCATGCCCACGAGGGCTCCGATGGCCGGAGCCAGGGCGACGGTGTAGTACGGATGGATGATGCCGTGAGCGAAGCTGATGGTGGCCCCGGTCAACAGCAGCCATCCACCGAAGATCAGGAATCCGGCTCGGACCCGATCGGTGCGGGGAGCCCGGCGGGTCATCCACAGCACGGCCAGCAGGCCGATGAGGGCACCGGGGATCAACCACGAGATCTGTCCACCCATCTCCCGTAGGAACAGCCGGTTCCAGCCCACGGGTCCCCACATGCTCCCGCCGCCCCCGAAGCCGCCCCCGACGCTGCCGACCTCGTTGCCGGTCAGCCGGCCGAAGCCGTTGTAGCCGAAGATGAGGTTGAGCAGGTTGTTGTCAGTGGACCCCCCGATGTAGGGCCGGTCGGCAGCCGGGGTCAGTTGCACCGCGGCCACCCACCAGCCGCCGGCCACCACCATGGCCAGGCCCGCATAGATCACTTGCACGATCCGGCGTCCGAACTTGGGCGGACCGGCCAAGAGGTACACCAGGGCCAGCACGGGGATGAGGATGATGGCCTGGAGCATCTTCGTGATGAATCCGAAGCCGATGAGCGTCCCGGCCAGCACCATCCAACGGCTGCGCCCATCCTCGACGGCCCGCACGGTGGCGTAGGCGGCCAGGCTCAGCAACAGGGTCAGGAGTGCATCAGGATTGTTGAAGCGGAACATCAAGGTGGCCACCGGGGTGAGGGCCACCACCGTCCCGGCCAGCAGCGCCGCGCCCGGCCGGAACCACCGACGTACCGTGATGAAAACCACACCGACCGTCGCCACACCCTCCAGGGCCTGGGGCACCAGGATGCTCCAGGCGTTGACCCCGAAGATCCGCGCCGAGATCTCCATGATCCACAGGGAGCCCGGTGGCTTGTCGACGGTGATGAAGTTGGAGGCGTCGGACGAGCCGAAGAAGAAGGCCTTCCAGCTCTTCGTGCCGGCCTGCACAGCGGCGGCATAGAAGCTGTTGCCCCAACCGGAGGCTCCCAGTCCCCAGATGTACAGGAATCCCGTCCCCACCAACAGGACCACCAGGGCGGGTCGGGCCCAGGCCGGGTCCTGCGGACGGCCCCGGACGGCTCGGGCCAGCCAACCCGACGGGGGGACCGGTCCCGGTGGATCCCGGGGGTCGTCGGACGTGGTCCCGGCTCCGCCAGCTCCGTCCGGAGACCAGTTCCGTCCCGGGGGATCGACGGGCCCGGATCCGGGGCCCGTCGGGTCGGACGGCGTGGGTTCGGCGGTGGGTTCGGCGGTACCGGGCTCTGTGGTGACCAACCGTGGCTGGCCCACCGTCACCGTGCCCACGGCCGAGCCCAGTGGGTCGGTGCGGCCGGCCTCGCTCATGGTGCCGTCGCTCCCGTTCATGAGGCTGACCCGGCCCGTGGGCTGCTCCGCCGGAGGTCGATCCGCGGGGTCGGTTTCGTGGTCCCGGCTCCCGTGAGCGCGCCGAACTCGGGTCGGAACACCCAGGTTCGGAGGATACCGAAGCGAAGGATGGCGGCCAGGGCCGACGCCGACGTGACGGCGACCAACTCGGAAGGGAGTGTGTCGAATCCCAGGCTCGTGGTGACGGCCAGCGCTGCGGTGGTGGTGACCAGGCTGACGCCGAGGAGGCCGGCGGACACGGCCAGGCGCTCTCGCCGGTCGAGACCGTGCCGCTCCGAGCCGGCCATGCCCCGGTGGGCGGCGGTGTTGCCCAGCGTGCACAGGGCCAGCGCCGCGGTGTTGGCCCTGTAGCAGCCGAGTCCGGGCTCGAGCACGGCGAACAACGTGGCATAGGCCACCGTGTTCACCACGCCTGCTCCGGCGAACCGGAGGATCTCGTCGGCGAACACCGTCGTGGGCCCCGCCCGGTCCGGGCGTGGGGCGGGGGCGGACTCCTGGCGTACCTCGAGCGCCGGGTCGGGCACCAGGGCCAGGTGGCCGGCGTAAGGGCCCGGCGAGTGGTCGGCCAGTGCGGGGGGGCGTGCCGGCCGGAGGACCGCCCGCTGTCTCGAGGCCGGTCCGAGCATGCGCCACACCCCACGGAGGTCCTTCCAGGCCGTGTGGACGACGTCGACCCGAGAATCGGTGTCGTCGACCCAGTCCACCGGGACCTCGTGGATGCGGAGCCCGAGGCGCTGGGCCGTCACGAGCACCTCGGTGTCGAAGAACCACTCGTCGTCTTCGACGAGGGGCAGCACCTCGGCCGCGGCCTGACGCCTCATGGCCTTGAACCCGCACTGCGCATCGGTGCAGATGCTTCGGAGCGTGGAGCGCAACAGGAGGTTGTAGCCCCGGGAGATGAACTCGCGCCGGACACCGCGGACCACGTGGGCGCCGGGAGCGAGGCGGGTGCCGATGGCCAGGTCACTGTGACCGGACAGCAGCGGGGCCACCAGGGGGAGAAGGGCGTCGAGGCCGGTCGCCAGGTCCACATCCATGTAGGCGACGACCGCTGCGGTGCTCGCCGACCACGCTGCCCTTAGCGCCCGACCCCGACCCTTCTGGTCGAGGTGGAGCGCGTCCACGCCGGGAAGGTCATCACGGAGCTCCATAGCGATCCGCCAGGTGTCGTCGGTGCTGGCGTTGTCGGCGATGGTCACTTTGGTGACCACGGGGAACGACGTGTCGAGGTAGTGGCGCAGGGCGGTGATGCTGGCGGCCAGCTGGTCCGCCTCGTTGTACACCGGTATGACGATTTCGAGGTCAGCGGCCACCGTAGGGCCGTCGTCGGCCTGACCCTGCCCACCGGGGACGGCCGTGGCGGCGTACCCGGTGGTCGTGGCGGCGGGGGCGACACTCATGGGCACCAGTGTGTCGTCCGGGCCGCAGACGATGGTGAGAGCCACCTGTGAGGTTCTTGAGAATTCTGAGCGGGTGGGGTCGGGCCCCACGGTCCGCCCCGCCGTGGGGTGTCGCTCCGAATCTGCCGTCATCATCGGACGACCGTTCCCGGATGGGGCGGGGCCGGCGTTCCCGGCTCCCCGAGATCGAGGGCGGCGAGCTCGGGGGCGGGGTCCGCGGGGTCCCCTTCCGGGGCCGGCGGGGGCTCGTCCTCGACGGGTGGTGTTGCAGGAAGGTGCACGGTGAAGGTGGTGCCGGCACCGACCCGACCTTCGGCCGAGACCGTGCCGCCGTGGTTGGCCACGATGGCGCTCACGATGGACAGGCCGAGGCCGGCTCCACCGTTGGACCTCGACCGGCTGGGATCGGACCGGTAGAAGCGCTCGAAGATGTGCGCCGCCTCATCGGGCTCCATTCCCGGCCCGTTGTCGGTCACCGTGATGACCGCACCGTCACCTTCGGGCTCGACGGCGACCCGCACTTCGGTCCCGGCGGGAGTGTGGGCCCGCACGTTGCCCAGAAGATTGTCGATGACCTGTCGAAGGCTCGTGGCGTCACCCTCGACTTCGATGGGGCGGGAGGCGTGGAAGGTCACCGGCCAGTCGGGTCCCACCGTGGAGGCCGTGTGGACCGCCTCGGCGCACAGGGCCACGAGGTCGACCGACCGCCGTTCCATGGGCCGGCCCTCGTCCAGGCGGGCCAGGATCAACAGGTCGGCCACCAACTGCTCCATGCGTGAGGTCTCGGTGCGGATGCCGCCCATGAGCCGTTCGAGATCGGCCTTCTGCTCGGATGCGCCCCGACCGAACAACTCGGCGTAGGCCGAGATGGCGGCGATGGGGGTGCGCAGCTCGTGGGAGGCGTCGGCCACGAAGCGGCGGAGCCTGGTCTCGGAGGCCCGTAGTCGGCGTTCCGAGGCCAGGCGGGCGCTGAAGGCTGATTCGATCCGGGCCAGCATCACGTTGAGGGTCCGAGCCAGCCGGCCCACTTCGGTCTTGTTGTTCTCGCCGGGCACCCGTTCGGTCAGATTGCCGGCGGCGATGGCCTCGGCGGTCGTCTCCATGTCGCGCAGAGGCCGCAGTCCGAAGCGCACCAACCAGAAGCCGCCGGCCAGAGCGATCATGACGGCACCGAGGGTGACGGCCAGCTCGATGACGAGGAGCCGATGGAGGGTCTCGCCCGTCGGTTCCAGGGACTGGGCGACGATCAGGACATTGCCGTCGCTCAATTTGGAGGCCCGGACCCGGAACGACGGTCCGTTGGCCTGCTCGGCCGGCGCCGTGAAGTAGGCGACCTGCTCATGGTTGGACTGCGTGGTGTAGCCGGTGATCGACGTCGGAACCGTCGGCGTGTACGCCGTTCCGTCGTCGTAGGCCGCGCACTTCTGGGCGTTGACCACCTTGCCCGCGGAGGTCAGCACCTCGACGGCCTGCACCTCGAAGGCGTTGGCCAATGGGGGTCCGCCGGGCTGGCTCACCGGCCCCCTCGGGGTGCCACCCCCCGAGGGGGTGAAGCCGCCGGGGCACACGAGCGACAGTCCCTGATCCAGGCTGGACTCATACTGGACGTGGCCCCCTTCGAGCTGTTGATCGACCTGCTGATCGAGGAATGACTGCAACGACTTGTACGTGGCCACGTCGGCGATGGCCAGGGCGACCAGGGCGATGATGCCGATGGCGATGAGCAGGCGGCTGCGGAGGGACACGGGTTGGGACGACCGGTTCAGTCTGCGGCGGGCTCGCGTAGGGCGTAGCCAACGAGCCGCACCGTGTGGATGACCGGAGGACCGACCGCTTCCAGCTTCTTGCGAAGGTAGCTGACGTAGGTCTCGACAACGTTGCCGTCGCCGCCGAAGTCGTAGTGCCAGACGTTGTCGAGGATCTGGGCCTTGGACAGCACGTGGCGGGGATTGAGGAGGAAGAACCGGAGCAGGTTGAACTCGGTGGCCGTGAGGGAGATGGGCTGGCCCGCCCGGGTGACTTCGTGGGCACTCTCGTCCATCTCGATGTCGGCGAAGCGCAGGGTGCCCTCGTCCTCGTCCTCGTTGCCCGTGCGGCGCAGGATGGCGTGGACCCGGGCCACGATTTCGGCCAGGGCGAAGGGCTTGGTCACGTAATCGTCTCCACCCACGGTGAGCCCGGCCACCCGGTCTTCGACGGCGTCCCGGGCGGTGAGGAAGAGGATGGGGATCCGGACTCCGTCGGCCCGGAGGCGACGGGTGACCTCGAGTCCATCGAGATCGGGGAGCATCACATCGAGCACGATGAGGTCGGGAGGGTTGTCCTGAGCGGCGGAGAGGGCCAGTCGGCCGGTGACGGCCTCGTCGACGGCGAAGCCCTCGTAGCGGAGGGAGGTGGCCACGGCGTCCACGATGGAGGGCTCGTCGTCGACCACGAGGATGCGTTGATTTCGGGTGGGCTCCACCTGGTTCGTCCTTCTCAATAAGTGGCCGCAGGCGACTGCAGCCCGATGTTCACGAGCTCCAGCATCGCACCCGCGGTTGGCCAACCGGTGTGAGTCGCCTGTGAGCCCGCTGTGAACCGAGGTGGGCAGGACGGCGAATTCGGGGGGATACGGAACACGGGACCACATTCACAGGTCGTACACAGCTGGCCGGAAGGGGACTCTTGACCCGGCCAGGTTTCATGGTCTCACCGAGATACGGACAGCCGATGGTCCCAGCGGAGCACGGCGGACCAATGAGAGGCGAACCATGGCACCACAGTCCCCACCGCACCGGCCTTCCCCCCAGGCCGCGGTCCGGGCCCGCGACCGGGCCATGACCCGAGTACGGCGGGCCACCGCGGGCATCGGTCTGGCCGCATCGGCCGGAGCCGTCGGACTCGGCGTTCTGGTGGCCTCGGGCAGCACGGCCCACTCGTCGGTAGCGACGGCCACCACCCCCACCACCGTGTCCGGAACGACGTCGACCTCGACCGCGGCCACGTCGGCCACCACCGCCACGTCGGCCACCGCTGCCACATCGGCCACCACCGCCACCACCGCCACGCCGAGCACCACCACGACGACCACGGCACCGCAGTCGACCCGGAGCTCGGCCTCCACGGTGTCCGGGCAGTCATGAGCGCGGTCCTGGCCGAGACGCCCCTCCGCGACGATTCCGATTGGGCCGCCGGCCTTGCTGCCGGGACCAACCTGGCCGTGAGGTCGCTGCGGGCCATCGGCACCACGGCCTCGGTGGTGGTCACCGATCCTGGTCGGGCCGACGAGGCCCTGGCGCTACTGGCCGACGACCTCCGCCTCCTCGACGAGGCGTGCAGTCGGTTCCGCCCCGACTCGGAGCTCCGACTGATCGAGGAGCACGGTGACGGACGACCGGTCACCGTCAGCACCCTCTTGTACGAGGCCATCGATGCAGCCTGCCGGGTGGCGAACGAGACGGCCGGCATCGTCGATCCCACGGTGGGTTCGGCCCTCATCGAGCTGGGTTACGACCGTGACTTCGATCTCATCGCCGCCGACTGTCCGGGGAGTTTCGAACCCCGACCGGCGCCCGGCTGGTGGCGGATCACCCTCGACCCCTGCGCCCGTTCTGTGGCCATCCCCGTCGGAGTCCATCTGGACCTCGGGGCTACCGCCAAGGCATTCGCCGCCGACCGGGCCGCCGATCATCTGGCCGAACTCCTCGGCTGCGGTGTGCTCGTCAACCTGGGTGGAGACGTCGCCGTGGCCGGCACCGCACCGCCGGGTGGCTGGGCCGTCGGGATCGCCCCCGAGTCGAGTACGCCCCTCTCCCGGGTGGAGCACGTGGTCACCATCACCCAAGGCGGTCTGTCCACGTCGGGGACCACCGCCCGGACCTGGCGGCGCGAAGGCCGACTGGTCCACCACATCGTCGACCCCTGGACGGGCCGAGCGGCACCGGTCGTCTGGTCCCTCGTGTCCGTGGCCGCCTCGTCCTGCGTAGAGGCCAACGCCTGGAGCACGGCCGCCGTGGTCTGGGGGGACGACGCCGTCGGCAATCTGTCAGCGTGGGGGGTGCCGGCCCGACTGGTCGGTGCCGCCGGCAACGTGGTGCGGTGCGGCGGTTGGCCGTCGGACCCGGTCGACGCGGAGCTCGAGCCGAGCACCCGACCCCCAGAACCCGGAGAGGAGTCCTGATGCTGGGCGTCACCTCCACCACGGTCTGGTACACCATGCGGGCCACCGGCATCGTGGCCCTGGTCCTGCTCACCGGGACCATGGTCCTCGGCATCCTCACGGCCGGCCGTACGCGCGTCCCCGAGCTGGCCGGCCTTCGCCCGGGCCGATCTGCACAGGCGGGTCTCGCTCCTCGCCATGGTCTTCCTGACCCTCCATGTGCTCACCGCAGTCCTCGACACCTATGTGAGCGTTGGATGGACTGCGGTCCTGGTGCCCTTCGCCTCGCCGTATCGACCCTTGTGGACCGGCCTCGGGACGGTGGGGGTCGACCTCATGGTGGCCGTAGGGGTGTCGAGCGCCTTCCGTCAGCGGATCAGCGCACGCACCTGGCGCGCCATCCACTGGCTGGCTTACGGCAGCTGGCCGGTGGCCATGGCCCACTCCCTGGGCATGGGTACCGACGCCTCGGCCCCGTGGATGGAGGCACTGGCCGCACTGTGTACCGTGGCCGTTCTCGGCACGCTGGTCTGGCGCATCGCCGACCATCGCCGCAGCAGGCAACGGGCCGCTCTGGTGGGAGCCACCACCCGGGCCGTCCCGTTGCCCACGACCACCCGGCCGACGCGATCGGCACCACCCGATACCGCCGGCTCCGTCCCCGCACCCGCCGGCTCCGGGCCGAGGGTCTCGTCTCCCGCCACCCGACTACTCGAGAAGGAACGACCATGACCGCCATGACGCTCGACGTCACTGAACGACTCCTGGCCGGCCCGTCAGGTGACGCAGGCTCGCCCGACCTTCCCACCCATCTCGCCACCCACGGCCCCCTGGTCCTTCCGGAATGTGACGACCGGCGTTGGCGAGAGGGCATGCTGCGGGCCGTCGCCGACTCCGGACTGCTCGGGCGGGGCGGCGGCGGCTTCCCGGCCGGAGCCAAGTGGGACACGGCCCGGCGCAGTGCCCGCCGGCCGATCCTCGTGGTCAACGCCATGGAGGGCGAGCCGGCCAGCGCCAAGGACCGCGTCCTCCTCACCTTCGCCCCGCATCTGGTGCTGGACGGGGCTGAGGTGGCGGCCACCGTGGTGGGGACGACCGAGATCGCCGTCTGCGTGGCGGTCCACAACGATGCCGCGGCGACCTCGATCGAGGCGGCCATCGCCGAGAGGGCCGGCCACGGACGCCATCGCTTCACCACCACCGTCTACCGGCCTCCCGCCCGGTACATCTCCGGTGAGGAGTCGGCGCTGGTGTCGTGGCTCTCCGACCGCACGGCGCTCCCCGTCCTGCGCATCGACAAGTCCGTGCCCCTCCGGGTGGGTCGGCGACCGGCCATGGTCCACAACTCCGAGACGCTGGCCCAGGTGGCCCTCATCGCCCGCCACGGACCGGCCTGGTTCCGTCGGATGGGTACTCCGGAGGCCCCGGGCTCGACACTGGTCACGGTGACCGGCGCCGTCCGACTCCCCGGGGTACTGGAGGCGGAGATCGGCACGCCAGTCATCGACATCCTCGACCGGGCCGGAGCGGAGAAGGACCTGTCCGGTGTACTCGTGGGCGGGTACGGGGGATCGTGGCTGGCGCCGTCCCACCTGGCCACCCCCTTCGCCCCCGAGGCCCTGGCCGCGGTGGGCTCGACCCACGGGGTCGGCATCCTGATCGCCCTGCCCGTGGGTTCGTGCGGAGTGGCCGAGACGGCCCGGATCGCCCGCTACATGGCCGGGGAGAGTGCGGGACAGTGCGGGCCCTGCGTGTTCGGCCTTCCGGCCATCGCCGACGACCTCGAGCAGCTCTGGTCCGGTCGGGCCGATGGGTCGGTGGTTGACCGCATCGTGAGCCGTTCGACGTGCCGTGGACGGCCGGGGTGCATGCCGCCATCCCGACGGCGTGGTCCGACTGGTGAGGAGCGCGCTGACCGTCTTCGGCGACGATGTCCGAGCCCACGCCGAAGGGCGACCCTGTGCCGGCCACACCGCACCCACGGTTCTCACCCTGCCGTCCGTCTTGCCGTCTCACCGGACGGACCCGACCGCGGCTCCTAGGTGGGCGTCGTGACTACCCGCCCCCGGGGGACGACCACGCGCCCGTCTCCTCACAAGGTGGCCCTCCGATTACGGGTGGACCCGGTGGCCTGTGACGCCTACGGCTTCTGCGCCGAGCTCCTTCCCGAGCGGATCACCCTCGACGAGTGGGGCTATCCCATCGTCGACGGGACCCCGGTGGACCCATCGTTGATGGACCTGGCCACCCGGGCCGCCGCCGAGTGCCCCCGCAGGGCCGTCCTGCTCGAACGGGTGCGCACGACCGGTTGAGGGGCGGGCGCGTCGGCGTCCTCCGATCTGTACCGGGTGCCGGGATTGAAGGGGTGGCGGCCGTCGGCACCGGGGTGGCCCCCTCCTTGGGTGTGAGCGTCGCCTTGACCCTCCCCGGTCTGGTCGCGCTCGTCGGCTCGGCCGTCGGCGGGCGGCTCCCGGTGCCCTCACCGGGGTCGCCGACTGTCTCGGGCCCGGTCGTAGCCCTCGCTCCGGGGCTCGATCGTGTCTGGCTGGGGAACCGGGAATCATTGCCGCCGCCCTTCTGTTGGAGGGTGTATGCAGTTGGTAACGCTCCCGTCCGGGCTGCGGCCGTCATCGGTGGGCAAGGACGACAAGGCGCGGTTGCACGCGGCCAAGGTGGTCGGGGTGGCCGGGGTACTGGCCTACAACTGGTGGGTGGTGGTGCCGTTCGTCCCCGGCCTCATGCCCTCGGTCAACGGATTCTTCTCCGACCTCGAAGCGACGGGTCGGCCCCACGCCACCCTCATGTCCGACGCCGACCTGTGCGCCGGAATCCTGTTGGTGGGAGCGCTGCTCCTGCGGGGATCGTCGGCCGGCAACGGCGCCCGACGTGAGTGGAAGTGGATGGTGGCCTTCGCCCTGGCCGGAGCGATCGGTGGGCGGTACCCGTACGCCTGTGCGGAGGGGCTCAGTGCCGCATGCCGCCAGATGGAGTGGCATCTCCAGCTGCCCCTGCATCACTACGTGCACGTGGTCTCCGGCATCGCCGAGTTCGCCACACTGACCACGGCCGCCTTCATCGCCCACCGACGCACCCGGCACGACGGCACCGTCGAGGCGCGGATCTACGCCGCCGTGGTCCGGGTCCTGGTTGTCGGCTACCCCCTCCTCGGGCTGGTCTACATCACCGATCGACTGGGCACCCTGGTCGAGCCGATCTTCTTCGTGGCGTTCTCGACCATGGTTCTGGCCGAGCTGTTCGAGCCCATCTCGAGGCACCCGGCCCCGGAATGGAGCCGGCGGGTGATGGAACGGGGCGGCGAGGAAGGCGGATCGATCGCCGCGGCCTGGGGCGACACGCCCACCGGCCAATCGGGCCCGTCGGTCGGCACGCAGCCCCCGGAGGGCCCCGGTGGCCGACACGTTCGGGTCTGATGACCGCCGATTCGGCGCGGCCGGAGATCGCCCCGCGGCGGAATTTTTGGACATTCGAGCACTGGTGCCGGCATTCCGCCTAGTGTGAAGGGGTCGTCGACCCAATCACGCGGGCCGGCACATGTAGGGCTTCACAATGGATCCCCGCGTTTTAGTGCGTGATTTTCAAGGAGTGACAGTTATGGGTGTAGGTGCAGTCAAGTGGTTCAACGCCGAAAAGGGCTTTGGATTTATCACGCCTGACGGCGGCGGGGATGACCTCTTCGTTCACCAGTCGGAGATCCAGATGGAGGGCTTCCGCGACCTCGCGGAGGGCCAGCGTGTGGAGTTCGAGACCAAGCAGGGCCAAAAGGGCCTGCAGGCAAGCCAGGTCCGCAAGATCTGAGTCTGACCTTGTCGGGAGCCGACCTGACGCCGCTGCCGGTTCACCGGTTTCAGGCGTCCGGTCGGCGACCGATGAAGTTGCATCGTTGGTTGGCCCGGGAAGATCTCATCACCTGATCGGTCTCCCGAAGGTGACGGCGTGTCCGTCACGGTTCCGTTGCTCGACGTCGAACCCTCTCCACCTTGCCCACGCGGTTACGCGTGGCCCGTTTGCTGTGGTCGGTGGCGTCCGGGCGAGCGGCGTTCACGCCGCCATCTGCGAGACGGCGTGTTTGGGGCGATGCACCCCCAGGAGAGCCGCCGAGGCCAGCACGACAAGTGCTGCCGACTCCACCACCAGGGACAGCGTGGCATCCGGCGCGGACAGGCTGTCCTTGAAGCCGAAGAGCCCGACCTCCACCGAGAGAAGCAGCCCTCCGATGGTCGATGCCACGAACAGGGCGCCGGCCAGTGCGGTCCACGCTCGGCGGCTGATCCCTATGGCCAGGGCCAAAACGATGCCGAACGCGCCTTGGACGAGGAACAGAGGTCCGATGGTGGGTATGTGCCGATAGCCGGTGGACCAGAGGTGGAGGTGGATGACCGACGACACGACCAGCAGCACCCCGCCGGCCAGACACAGGATGGACGAGGTGGCCGTGGGTGGGGCCGCCAGCTGAGTCCACCACCTCCGGGGGCCGGGGGAGGCCGAATCAACATGCCGGTCGGTGGAAGTCCGCGTCGCGCTCATGGGAGGTCTTCGGAGCCCCGGGGCTGACGGGATGATCCTCCGGGGTCGACCTACCAGCCGTGACAGCCGTACTGGTCCGGCGCTGTGGACTGGATGCGTTCGGCCACCATGATCTGCTCGTCCTCGGTGGCCATGGCCCCTTCGGGGGCATAGGCACCACCCCCGTAGGCGATCCAGTTTGTCCGTGTGATGCCGAGCCCACCGCTGAAGCTGCCGTTGTTGGCGCTCCAGTTGCCACCCTCCTCGCACACGGCCACGCGTTCCCACGCCACGCGTTGCGCCGGGGTGACGGAGTCACCCGAGCCGGACGCGGTGTAGGGGAGGCCTATCGCCGTCACCACGTCTCCCGCCGACGACGGACCACTGACGGTTCTCTGGGCGAGCAAGGTTTCGTACAGGTGTGCCTCGTCGGCCAGAGACTGATGGAACTCGCCCTCGGTGGCCATGGCTTCTAGGAACTGCGTCTCGGTGAGCAACGCCTGATGGAACACGGCCTCGTTGTGCAGTTCCGTGTTGAAGTTCACCAGCAGGGCCGTTTCGGTCAGGACCGGACTGATGGGACGGAGCCCCGGGAAAGGCGGCGCGGTCGACGCCGGCGCCGGAGCGGGGGCCGCCCCGGTGGTCGGCACCGGCGGCGCTGACGGTGTGGTCGAGGTCGGCTCGGTGGTCGAAGCTGATGGTTCGGATGTGGTCGATGCCGGGGACGCTGCCCGGGCCGACGACGGGGTAAGAAACGACACGATGATGACGGCGATACAGGCGACCGGGATGATCGCCACGAGTGCAATGCGGGTCCGCATGGCACCTCCCTTCGTAGGGCGCGTGTGGGCGCCTTCCTCTGCTCGGTGTTGGCGGGCTCCGGCCCTTGCATTCGGTCCCCGGACGGCGAGCGGGAAGGCTTCGTCCGTCCTGGCTTCACGCCGTAGGGTGTGCGGCCGGATTGGTTATGCCCAAGCTTGCGTCGTGGTGACACCACTCATTTCGTCATTGCCCGCGTGGGTGGTTCGGCGTGCGACGGCCGGTCCGGCCATGAGAACGCCCGGAGCGAGTCGGGAACTCGACCTCCGCTGAGTAGGCACCGAGTCATCGATGATCATCGACAGTCGGCGTGGCCCTGTTTCGGACTATAGGACACGCTCAGCATGGGCGCGCTTGGGGACTATACTGGGAGGCTCAATGGGACCGGTTTCACGCTGTAACTTCCCCGGAGATAGCGTCGTCAACCCTGGTGTTACTCACGAGATAGGGGCTATCGCACAGCGTCGATACCCCGCGGTTTCCTCCGTGCCGGTGGCGGCGTTGCCACGCCAGATCGTGGAGAGATCACCAGGTTGAACTGGGAGTACGGTGACCGAAGCGCGCGGCCTCCCGGTCGGGAGTCCGGGGCACTCGCACGGACCACGGGGAATCTCAACCATGTATTGAGGGATTCTCGGGGAGTGGCCAACGAAATACTTTCCGTGGTATTCACGGAATATTCGGTCCAAACCACCATGCGTGTCATTCCCCTCACCCAGCACGGTTGATTGGTCTTTTGTGGTGAGTTGCCTTCACCATCCTCCCTCGACAACAGGGGCGTCGGCGGTCTGGGTGATAGGCCACCCAAAGAGAGGCGAGCCGGCACTTCCCGAAGCCCATGGCCCGACTCCGGACGCGGTGGCCCATGGACGACCGTTCCCCGACAAGTCCGGGGACACACCCGGGTCTCGACTGTCCGGCCTCGGCGGGAGGAGGGGCCCGTGCCGCCAGTGGGCCGGCCGGCCCGCTCCCAGGTTCAGCTCCCCGCCCGTGGCCCGCCGGTGCAGTTGGCGCGGTGCCTGATGGGCGCCGGGCCGGCACCATCCGCGAGGTCAGGGTGCGACAGTCGGGACCGCGCCGGCCGTACTGATCTGACGGATGAAGAGGAGCCGGCTGTTGGGGAAGCCCACCTTGCCGGGGAGCCAGGCGTGGAACGCCATCTGCAACTGCCCCGAGGAGTCGGTGAACACCGAAGGACCACCGGGTCCGCTGAACGCCGGCTGCGATGCCAGCAGGGGTTGGCTCGAGGTTTCCGAGCACGGTCCGAGGGGTCCGGTACAGCGGGCCACGCCGATGGCGTAGTCGGACGTCTTCCAATTGTTGGCGGAGTAGAAGAGGAGATACTGCCCGCCGGTCAACACCATGCTCGGCCCTTCGATGACACCACCCTGCCACGGCAGACTCGGGGCCAACAGGGGGGTGGCCACCCCGGGTACGAGGGCTGTTCCCGTGGCGGTGAGCTGTTGGGACCACAGGGTGGGTGGCTGTCCGACGACGCCCTGGGACTTCCACACCAGATAGGGCGTCCCGTTGCCGTCCACGAATGGCGTGGGGTCGATGGACCCGCCGAGAGCGGTCTGGCACATGAGTGGGAATGTGGAGTCGTCCACGTAGGGTCCCTGGGGCTGGGTGGCCACAGCCTCGGAGATGCACTGCTGGCCGGTCGGGATGTAGACGGCCGAGTAGTAGAGCACGAACGTGGAGCCGCGCTGGAGGACCGAAGGTGCCCAGGTGGCATTGGGGGCGGCCCAGCTCGGCTCTTGGGGCAGTGCGTCACCGACGGTCGTCCAGTGGGTGAGGTCGGTAGACCGGATGATCTGGATGTTCCCGGCCACCGAGTTCGTGGCGTAGCCGTAGTAGACGCCGCCCACGGGCAGGATGAAAGGGTCAGGAAAGTCGTAGGGATAGACCAGGCCCGTGTTGGACCCGTCGAGCGAGAGGCATGACGAAGAAGCCTGGTCGATCGAGTTGACGGCGGCACCGAGGTTGGCGGCGCTGATGGCGCTGACGGCCTGGGCCACGCCGTCGAGGCAGGTGTTGAGGGTGCCGATGCTGATCCCCTGGAAGAACTTGGTCCTCGACTCACTACCGAGATTCTGGTTGGCGGAGGCGATTTCGCCCACCGTCCGGACCTCGGCCTCCCGCCGGGCGTCCCGGGTGGCGGTGACGGTGATCGTGCGGGCACGAGCACGCGTCAGCTCGGCCTGTGCGCTCACCAGTTGCCGCCGGGTCACGGTCAGGGCGCGCTCGCTCCGATGGCCTGCGGTCACCACAGCGACGTCGTAGCCGATGACCGAGAGCGCCAACAGGGCGAGGGCGGTGAGCGCCGTCACCTGCCTCCGCCGTCGCCGCTGACCTACCCGGGCGGCGGGAGGTGGTCGCAGTGGGGCCACGGCGCGGGCCCGGTCGACGATCACGGCGCTGGCGCGGCGGCACGGCAGGATGCGGCCACGCCGTCGAGGGTTGTGGCCGCATCGGGCTGGTCGCCCAACGAGATCTGGTTGAGGGCCTGCTCGACGCCGGACAGACAGGTGTCGAGATTGTTGATGCTCACCCCGTTGGCGAAGACGTTGGCTTCGGTCGCGGCCAGCTGTGACTGGACCGAGGCCAGCTGGGCCGTCTCGGAGGCGAGAAGGTCGGCGGCGCTGGTCGCCTGGCCGGTGACGGCGGTCAGGCCGGCCTCCGCCGTCCGGGCGCGTCTGACCGTCTGGTGCAGTCGGGTGCGCACGGCCGCCAGCTGGGCATCGGTTCGCTGCAGGTGGGCCCGGCTTGTGACCCCCACCGTCACCGACACCGCCAGGACCACAATGGCTACGGCATAGGTCCACCCGAGACCTCTCCGGATCCGCCCGTGCCGTCGGGCGCGGCCCCGAGCCGGGGCGTGGCTGGTGCGCATCGGTCTCGGATCGATCGTGGACCGACGTCGGGTGACCAGCTCATCGAAGAGGTCGGAGTCCTCGGGGACGGCGGCCGGTTCGACCGAGCCTGTCGACGGGCCCGGATCGAGGAGGTCCGTGAGTACGCCGCCGCCGTCGGAGTGGCCCGGCCCACCGTCACTGGTCGGGGTCCGGTCGGTACCATTCCGGCGGGTGCCGTCGTCACCACCCGGGACGCCGTGCCACGACCCCGGCTCCGTCGGGCGTCCTCGTGCGCTGGGGGTCCGATCGGCGTCCATGGAATGCTCCTGCCCGGTCTCCTCCGAGGGCTACAGCGTCCTCGGGCCGCCGTTGCTGGAGGGGTCGACGGTCCCTCATTGTCACACCCCGCGGGAGGCCGGTGGTGGCACCCATCAGGGTTTGGCCACGGTGCGTGGGCCGCCGCCGTCGCTGCGGACCCGTACTCTCGGAAGGAGAGGTCCGAAGGAACGGTCCCGGATGCAGCCCCACCACACCCCCGCGCCATAGGACACGTCGTCGGCGACGGCGGCCACCGACCACCTCACCGGGTCGAGTGGAGGACGACGCCTCCACCACTCGACCGCAGGAGGCACCGCCACCAGTGCCGCCACGGCGACCGCCCACCTCCGGCTCCGCAATGCACCCACCAGGAGTACGGGAGCCCAAAGTTCGGTCAGCGCATGACCCAGGCCCACCGCCGTCCATGCTGCGCCCCCCGCACTCCAACGTAGGGCCATGGAGCTGGGTACACCGAAGCGTCGCACCCTGCGGGCGAGGGACGCGGTCGAGCCCGCCAGCAGGGCCAAGGCGGCCACCGGTCTACCGGCCAGGACGGCGACGGTCACTGCGGTGGGCCACGGGTGGAGCTCGAGCGGAGCGAGTAGCCCAGGGTGCCGACGGGCCAGGGGTGCAGCCGACGTGCCGTAGTGGAAGCGGCGCACCAGGAGTTCGGACCAGTGTTCTGGTTCCTGGTGGGACACGGTGACTGACGGCTCGTAGCGGACCCGCCAACCGGCGTCGAGGAGGCGCCACACCAGATCAACGTCCTCGCCCACCCGGAGGCTCTCGTCAAATCCACCGTCGAGGGCGGACCGGCGGACCACCAACGCCGCGGTGGGTACGTAGGTCACGGTCCGCCCCGGCCCGACCTCGCTCCGATCAGGACCCATGTCGAGTGCCGAGCGGTGACCCGAATAGCGGACCAGCACCGAACTGAGGGCCACGGTGCCCGGTGACCGGGGCCTGATGCGCGGAGCCACCGCCCCCAGTTCCGGATCGGCGAACATCCACACGAGGTCGGCCAACCACCCCTCGCTCACCTCGCAGTCGCTGTCCACGAACGCCACCAGCTCGGTTGAGACCGACGGGAGTCCTGCGTTGCGGGCCGCGGCGGGCCCTCCGTTGACGGTGCGGCGGATCAGGTCCGCGCCGTGGCGGGCGCTCACCTCGGCCAGGGCTTCGGGGCACTCCGAGCCGTCGTCGACCACGGTGACTCGCACGCGGGACCCCAGTGACCCGAGGCAACGGTCGAGCGAATCGCTGCGGTCGCGTGCCGGGACCACCACTGTGACCCCGGTGACCGGTGTCCTGACTTCGCCGTCCGGTTCGCCCGAACCGGGCCGCCGGGACACCGGGTGGGCCAGGCCGGCCACCACGAGCTGCTGCCCCAGTTGCCGGGTGCCGTCGTCAGGTGGCTGCCCCTCGAACCATGACCGCAGTGCGTCGGCGCCGCGTCGGCTGAGGGCGATCAGTCTCCCCGGGTGACCGCCGACCAGGACCGTCCCGTCTCGGAACGTTCGCACGGACGGGTCGAGGACCAGGCCTGGACCCTCCGACAATCCGGTCATGGCGCGCCCGCTCCCACCGGTGCTTGCCGCGGGCTCAGCGCGGTCGGCCGGTCACAAGGCCAGTCCACCGTCGACCGGGATGACCGCCCCGGTTAGGGCACCGGACTCGGTCCCAGCCAACCACACGAGGGCCGCTGCCACCTCCTCGGGGGTGAGCAGTCGTCCCACCGGTTGCTGGGCGATGAAGGAGCCGACGTCGGCCAATCCGTAGATCCGGGCGCTCTCGTCCAGCATGGCAGTGGCTGTCGACCCAGGACTGATGGCATTGGCGGTGACACCACGGTCGGCTAGCTCGACGGCCAGCCCCCGGACCAGTCCGGCCACCCCAGCCTTGGCCGCGCCGTAGGCCGAGAGCATGGGGAGTCCCTTGGTGGCGGCGGCCGAGGCTACGGCCAAGAACCGCCCCGACCGAGGGGGAGGTCGGCGCAGCAGGGCCGGGATGCCGACTCGGGCGGCGACGATCGGGCCTCCGAGATCCACCTCGAGCACGGCATCCAGCTGCTGGTGGGGCATCTCCCACAGGGGGACACCGCCGGCGATCACCCCGGCCGCCGCCACCACGGCGTCAAGGCCTCCGAACCGCTCTTCGGCCTCGGCGACCGCGGCGCCGAGAGCCACGGCATCGGTGGTGTCGGCCAGACGGGCGACGATCCGCACGTCCTCGGTGTGCGCGGCCGGCTGGCTGCCCGGCGGCGGTGCCCCGGTCGACGCGGACGGTGGCGATAGGGAGTGCGCCGAAAGGACGAGCGCTTGGGCGACCACCGCGTCGAGCTCCTCGATCCGGCCCATGGGGTAGGGGATTCGGGGATCGTCAGAGCCGCGGTCCACCGCCACCACGGACCACCCTGCCGCGGCGAGGCCCCGTACGGTGGCCGCCCCGATGCCCCGGGCCGCCCCAGTTACCAGTGCTACCCGGCTCACGACGGCGCGCCGAGCGTCCGGAGTCCGCCGACTCCGGTCGACGGTCCCTTCGATCCGGACGTCGGTTCCTCCCGTGCAGCCAGCACGGCCAGCAGCTCGTCGACGGCCTGGTCGAGGAGGCGAACACCCTCCTCGGGGCCGGCGCCGCCGGGGTCACCAAGTACGCCGTTGGCGCTGATCGGGCGGATGCCGTCGGAGCGGAGCAGGGGAAGCAATTCGTCGAGGGGGCGGGTGTTCCCGGGCTCGGCCCGGTCGAGGTGCACCCGTTCGGGGGCGATGGCCAACATCAGCGATGTCTCGGTCCGGCCAGCGTGGAGGTCGCCGTTCCACGACGGTGACCAGGCGGACACGGGGTGCCCCTCCTCGGCCAGGCACCGCATGGCCCGAGCCAGGGGGGCGGCGTTCCCCCCGTGGGCCGAGACCACCACGGTGTGGGCGAAGTCGACGGCTGCCGAGCGGCCCAGCTCGACCAGCAGGTGAACGGTGGCGTCCTGTCCGACCGACAGTGTGCCCGGGAATCCCTGGTGCTCGCCGCTGGAGCCGTAGGGCAGAGGTGGCCCCACCGTCAGCCGGGGGTCGCGCCTCGCCGCCGCATCGGCGATGGCCACGGCGATGTCGGTATCGGTGGTGACGGGGAGATGGGGTCCGTGCTGTTCGGTCGAACCGAAGGGGATCACCAGGGTTCCACCCGATCGGGCCACGTCGGCGAGCTCGGGCCAGGTCGACGTGTGCATGCGCCTCACCGGTGCCGGCTGGCTCGGCGCCATGCGCCGACCCCGGTGTGGTGGGCTGCGTCGTACCGCCGGCCGCTCCTCATGGTGGCGCTTCCGGATCAGGCGCCGTGGCCGGATGCGGCCAGGGGGTGCTCGTCGCAGGGACGGTCCGGGCGTTGGTGTGGCGTGGCCGCGCTGGCCCGACGCGCCGGCAGCATGGCGACCGGAGCTGATCGGATCGGCTTCGAATGGTCGAGGGACGACTTGGGGGGAAGCCCGTCGCGCCCGGCCAGGGCGTGTTCCCCGTGACCGAGGACGCACTCGGGATCGGGCCCGTCCAGCGGGAGCCCCGTGAAGAACTTGGCCGCCATGCACCCGCCCCGGCACGAGTCGTAGTGCCCGCAGGAACCGCACGCCCCCGCACTCTGGGGCTCACGGAGTCCGGTGAAGAGGTCCGAGTGGCGCCACACCTCGGTGAACCCACCGGGGGAGCGGACGTTGCCGGCCAGGAACTCCTCGTGGATGGCAAAGGGGCAGGCGTAGACATCGCCCACCGGGTCGACCAGGCAGACCACCCGACCGGCACCGCACAGATTGAGACCGGGGAGTGACTCGCCGTAGCCGGCCAGGTGGAAGAAGGAGTCACCGGTGAGGACGTCTTCGCCGTGGGCCAGCAGCCACCGGTAGAGCTGGTGCTGCTGATCGGCCGTGGGGTGCAGTTCGTCCCACACGTCGGCGCCACGGCCCGAGGGCCGGAGCCGGGTCAGACGCAGCTGGGCGCGGAACCGGTCAGCCAATGCCTTGAAGTCGTCCAACTGGTCGACGTTGTGTCGGGTCACCACTACCGACAGCTTGAATCCCACGAACCCGGCCCGGGCCATGCGGTCCATGGCCGTCACGGCCGTGTCGTAGGAGCCGGCGCCGCGGACGGCGTCGTTGATCACCGCCGTGGCCCCATCCAAGGAGATCTGGACGTCCACGTAGTCGCTGGCGGCCAGCCGCACCGCCACCTCGTCGGTGATCCGCGAGCCGTTAGTGGAGAACTTCACCCCGACGTGGTGGTCGGTGGCGTACTCCACCAGCTCCCAGAAGTCCCCCCTAATGGTGGGCTCACCGCCCCCGATGTTCACGTAGAAGATCTGCATCCGCTCGAACTCGTCGATGACCGCCTTGCACTCCTCGGTGCTCAGCTCGTGGGGATCCCGGCGACCTGAACTGGACAGGCAGTGCACGCAGGCCAGGTTGCACGCATAGGTCAGCTCCCAGGTCAGACAGATCGGTGCGTCGAGTCCCCGCTCGAAACGGTCCACCAGGCGTCCCCCCGACCGGCCACCGCGGCCACCGCGGCCGGGGCACCCAGGTGGGTGCGATCGGTGACGGTCACGATAATGGCCCCCTCGGGCAGATCATGCCGGACTGGGCCAGGGCGCCGAGGGCCTGTTCATAGCGGTCCAGTTCGTCGGGCGGAACCCCGGCGGCCCGACAGGCGTCGTGACCGGTGGGCTGGTCGGCCAGGGACTCCACCACCGCCAGCAACGTCGGGCTCTTCAAGAACGAGAGGCGTCTCGTGCCGAAGTGGTAGGCCAACGCCCCAAACGATTCCGGACGAAGGGACACCTGGGGGTGGAGGGTCCAGGCCACCGATCCGTCGAAGGCCACCGGAGCGGTGGTGACGACGCGTGGTGTCACGGGGGGCGTTCGACGGATTTCCGAATGGGTGGGACAGGTCCGGGATCGACCTAGTAGACGCCGCACATGCCGTCGATGGACACGTCTTCGACCAGCAGGTCCGCTTCGATCAGCTGTTCCTGGTCCCCGGCGACCGGATCGGGCTCGGTGGCGGCGACCGGGGTGGCCCCGACCGGCTGGGCGGCGGCGAACGAAGCGGTGGTGGTGACGGTCATGAGGCCTCCGAGGGACAGGCGACGTGCGCCGGACGGGTGATCGTTCCAATTTATAGCACTCGATGTCAAAATGGAAGCCTGATGGATGAGCCGCAGGGAGAGCCAGCCGGGGCGGCGTCGAGGGCGGCGCGGGGGAGGAGGCCCAGCACCACCCGCGAGAACGTGGCCCGGGTGGCCCTCGACCTGTTCAACCGCCAGGGGTACGACGAGACGACGGTGGACCAGATCGCCGCGGCGGTCGGCGTCAGCAGGCGCACCTTCTTCCGCTACTACGAATCCAAGCGGGACGTCGTGTGGGGGGAGTTCGATGCCGAGCTGGTCCGCCTGCACCACGAGTTGGAGGGCGCGCCGCCGGATCGACCCATGATGGACGTCCTGCGCCAGGCGGTGATGGCCACCAACCGGTTCGGTGCCGGGGAGCTCGACGAGCTCCGGATCCGCATCGGCCTGATCAGTACCGTGCCGACGCTGGTGGCCCACTCGGCCGTCCGCTATGCCGAGTGGTGCCAGGTGGTGGCGGGGTTCGTGGCCCGGCGGTCGGGCCGTCAACCGGAGGATCTCGGGCCCCAAACGGCGGCGCGTGCCGCCCTCGGTGCGGCCATGGCCGCGTTCGGCTGCTGGGCGAACGGCGAGGACGACGACCTGCCCACCGTCGTGGATCGGGCGTTCCGACTGCTGGCTTCGGGATTCGATGAGGCGAACCTCTGAGGGTGAGCCGTCGATGCGCGCTGGGTCGTGGGGGGGCCGGCTGATGACCGCCCGAGGTCGATGGGGCAATTGGCGGCCGGCGACGGAGCGCCGGCGATTGGGGCGCTACCACCCGCGACCACTATTCTGGCGGTACCCCAGCGAACCGACCGGAGAGTGAACGTGGCGTTCGACCTTGCCGCCCTGATGGCCGACCACCAGGGCCAGAGCTTCGACCTGCACTCCCAGTTCATGAATCCGCAGTTGGTCAAGGTGCTGAAGACCTTGGGGTTCGACCGGCAGTATGTAGGAGCCGAGGGCTCCTACCTGATCGACGACCAGGGTGACCGGTACCTCGACTTCCTCTCCGGGTTCGGCGTGTTCGCGCTGGGGCGGGGCCACCCGGTGATCAAGGACGCGCTGCATCAGGCCATCGAGGCCGACCTGCCCAATCTGGTCCAGTTGGACTGCGCCCTGCTGCCCGCGCTGTTGGCCAAGGCCCTGGTGGAGCGGTCTCCGGTGGGGATCGAGCGCGTGTTCTTCACCAACTCGGGGGCCGAGACGGTGGAGACGGCCATCAAATTCGCCCGGTGCTCCACCGGGCGGGACCGAATCCTCTACTGCGACCACGGATTCCACGGGCTGACCAACGGGGCCTTGTCCCTCAACGGGGGCAAGGAGTTCCGCCAGGGATTCGGGTCCCTCCTGCCCCACTGCGACCAGATTCCCTTCGGTGACATCGGTGCCTTGCGGCGCGCTCTTCGCGTGGGGGACGTGGCCGCGTTCGTGGTGGAGCCCATCCAGGGCAAGGGCGTCTATATGGCCCCCTCCTCCTACTGGACCGAGGTCGAGGCCCTGTGCCGACAGCACGGCACCCTCCTCGTCATGGACGAGGTGCAGACGGGGATGGGGCGGACCGGTCGCTTCTTCTGCCATCAGCATTGGGATCTGCATCCGGACATCATCACGGTGTCCAAGGCCCTCTCCGGGGGGTACATGCCGGTCGGAGCGGTCCTCTGCACGACCACGGTGTTCAACGGCGTGTACAGCTCCATGGACCGCGCCGTCGTCCACTCGTCGACGTTCTCGAAGAACCAGCTGTCGATGGTGGCGGCCCTGGCCACGCTGCAGGTGATGGACGACGAGGACATCGTGGGTCGGGCCGCCCGCAACGGGGCCCGCATGATGGAGGCCCTGCAACCGTTGGTCGACAAGTACGAACTGCTCCATGAGGTGCGGGGCATGGGACTCATGATCGGGCTCTCGTTCGGGCCGCCCGGAGTCGCGCGGCGGTCGGGCCCGGTTCCGCATGATGGAGCTGGCCCGCAAGGGGCTGTTCTCGCAACTCATCGTGTTCCCGCTGTTCCACCGGCACCGGATCCTGACCCAGGTGGCGGCGGACAACGTGAACATCATCAAGCTGCTCCCGCCGCTCATCATCGGTGATGCCGAGATCGACCACTTCGTGTCGGCCCTCGACGACGTCCTGGCCGATGCCCACCGAAGCTCGGGTCTGCTGGTCGAAGTGGGTACATCCATGGCCCGCAACACCCTGCGGGGCAGGCGTCGTACGCCGGTGGCCGCCGACACGCGTGTCCTGCCTTCGTGACCGCAGCACCCTCCAACCGTCCCACCCTGGAGTCGGGCGACCGGGTACTGGTCACCGGGGCGGCCGGTTTCATCGGGTCGTCGGTGGCCCGGGAGCTGTCCGAGCGGGGAGCCCGCGTGGTGGCGTTGGTCGAGCCGCGCGGGCGACCTGACCAATCTCGAGGGACTCGACATCGACGTGGTGACCGGCGACCTACGGGACGCGGACGCCGTGACCAAGGCAACCGACGGTTGCCGGATGGTCTTCCACATCGCCGCCCTGTACCGGTTCTGGGCCAAGGATCCCGAGGACTTCTACGACATCAATGTCAACGGGACCCGACGGGTGTTGGACGCCGCCCGCGCCGCCGGCTGCGAGCGTCTGGTGTACACCTCGACCGTCGGAACCCTCGGACTGCACGGCGCCACCACCGGGGACCCTGTCGACGAGACGTCGTACGCCCACATCGACCACCTGTTCGGGGGCTACAAGCAGTCCAAGTACGTGGCTGAGCACGAGGTGCTCCGGGCCGGAGCCGAGGGACTGCCGGTGGTGTTGGTGCAGCCGACCACCCCGGTCGGACCCCGTGACCGGGGCCCGACGCCCACCGGACGAACGGTGCTGGAGATCCTGAACGGCCGGTTCCCCGGATACGTCGACACCACCTTGAACATCGTCGACGTGGAGGACGTGGCCCATGGGCACGTCCTGGCGGCCGAGCGGGGTGGTGTGGGACGGAGCTACATCCTCGGGGGGGAGAACCTCACCCTCCGCCAGATCCTGGAGACCTTGGCCGCGGCCACAGGGGTCACAGCCTCGACCCGGGAGTTTCCCGGAAGTTGGGCCCTGGTGGCCGGACACCTCTCCGACCTGATCGAAGGTCGCCTGCTCCGTCGGGAGCCGACCATCCCGCTCGAGGCGGCGAAGATGTCGACCACCCACATGTCCTTTGATGACGGACGGGCCCGAACCGAGCTGGGTTACACCTCACGGCCAGCGGTCGAGGCCCTCACCCGGGCCGCCCACTGGTTCGTGGATGCCGGCTACGTGAAACCTGAGCGGGCTGCCACCTTCGTCTGGACGGAGTGAACGGAGCTCCGAGCGGTGGCCCCCGGGGCGACCGATCGAGGGCCCGGTAGGGTGACACCATGCGCCTGGTGATCGGTTCCGACCATGCCGGATTCGTACTGAAACAGGAGGTGATCCGCCACCTCGAGGAGGCCGGCCACCAGGTGGACGATGTCGGGACCTTCTCGCCGGAGCCCGTCGACTACCCGCCGATCTGTGCCGAGGTGGCCCGTCGGGTGGTCCGGGGTGCCGGCGACCTCGGCATGGTCATCGGAGGGAGCGGCCAGGGCGAGGCCATCGCCGCCAACAAGGTCCACGGAGCCCGGGCCGCGCTGTGTCACGACGAGTACACCGCCCGGTTGGCCCGCAAGCACAACGATGCCAACGTGCTGTCGGTCGGGGCCCGGATCGTGGCCACCGAGCTGGCTCTCGACATCCTCGACGTGTTCCTCGCCACCGCCTTCGAGGGTGGACGTCACGTGGCCCGCATCGAGGAGCTGGCCGCCATCGAGGTCGAGGAGGACGTCGGCGGTACGCCGAGCAGCGGCGTGCCGAGTCGGCCGCAGTGAGCGACCGAGGGCCCCGGCCCGCTCCGGTGGCGGCAGATCCGGCACCGGTGCGCTATGTGGCCGACGCCGTTGTCCCGTGTGACCGACCCGGCCGGTGCTCCGGCCTGGCGTGGTCGAGGTGGCCGGTGACACGGTCACCCACGTCGGTCGGGTGGCCTCGTCGACCGGTGACGGGTCGATGCGAGTGATCCGCGTGGCGGGCGTCCTCCTTCCGGGACTCGTCAACGCTCACTGTCATTCGCCCATGACCCTCTTCCGGGGCTCGGGGGAGAACCTGCCCCTCCACCGGTGGCTCAACGAGGTGCTCTGGCCACAGGAGGCGAATCTGACCGAGGACGACGTCTACTGGGGTATGACGCTGGCCGAGGCCGAGCTGCTGTGCTTCGGGGTGACCACTACCTGTGAGGCGTACTTCTTCGAGGACGCGCTGGCCGATGCCGTGATGGACGCCGGAGCGCGGGCCGTGGTCACACCGGGAGTGCTGCGGCTGCCCGGTCAGTCCGGAGACGAGCGGTGGTGGGTCCGGCGCACCGATCGAGATCGTCGGGTTCCACGCCCGCCGGCACGGCGAAGGCGGTCGCCTCGAGGTCGGCTTCGCCCCCCATGCCGCCTACACCGTGCCGTTGGCCGGGCTGGTTCATGTGGCCGAGGCGGCCCGCCAGCTCGATGCCCTCTTCCATATCCATCTGGCCGAAACCGAGGAGGAGTGCCGCCGGTTCGCCGACGAGCACGGGGATTCGACCCCGTCCGTCCTGGCCCGAGCCGGGGTGTTGGACGGACGTGTCCTGGCCGCCCACAGCATCTGGCTGTCCCGGGCCGACCTGGACTGCTACCGGCAGTTCGACGTGGCCGTGGCCCACTGTCCGCAGAGCAACGCCAAACTGGCGTCGGGGGTGGCACCTCTGGCCGAGCTCCTGGCCCGGGGTATCCGGGTCGGGTTGGGCACCGACGGTCCGGCCTCCAACAACGACCTCGATCTGTGGGAGGAGGTCCGCCTGGCCGCCATGCTGGCCCGGATCCGGGAGCACGACGCCGGCGCCCTGTCCGCTCCGGCCGCCCTGGACCTCGCCACCCGGGGGGCGGGCGGTGCGCTGGGCCGGCCCGACCTCGGCGTGCTGGCCCCCGGAGGACGAGCCGACATGGTGGCGGTCCGGCTCGACGACCCGGCGTTCGTCCCCTTGCTGGGGGACGGACGCATGATCGAGCACCTGGTGTGGTCGGCCTCCAGCCGACTGGTGACCGATGTGTGGGTGGCCGGCGTACCGGTGGTATCGGCAGGGGAGTGCCTCACCGTTGACGTCGAGCGGGCGCGCCACGAGGTGGAGGGCCGGGCCCGCAGACTCCAGCTGTCGGTCGCCTGACCGGACCCGATCCACGGGCCATCACGACCGTGGGTCGTACCCTGAGGGTTCCGCCCGGTGCTAGGAAGATCGTGGTGGACGGCGACCGAGCAGAGGACCAGGTGGCCCGACGGCGACACACCCGTGAGGCCTACGACCGCCTGGCCCCGGTGTGGTCGTCGACCACCGACGACGGCCCGTTCAACGGATGGCTCGAACGGCCGGCCCTGCGGTCGCTGGTCCCGATGCCCTTGACCGGGACCACGGTGCTCGACGCCGGGTGCGGGTCGGGGGCCCAGTGTGCGTGGCTGGCATCCCACGGTGCCGATGTGGTGGGGGTGGACCTCAGTCCGGCCATGGTGGCCGAGACCCGTAACCGGTGCCGTGACCGGGGCACCTTCCTGGTGGCCGACCTGGGCGAACCCCTGGCCCTCGCCCCCCGGAGCATCGACGGGATCACCTGCTCCCTAGTCCTGCACTACCTGGAGGACTGGAGGGTGGCCCTGGACTCCTTCGCCACCGTGCTCCGGCCGGGGGGCTGGCTGGTCGTGTCCCTCCACCACCCCTTCGGCCCGCCGCTGCCCGGTGAGCGGCGTGGCTACTTCGACACCGAACTGGTGAGCGACACCTGGCAGAAGGGCGAGGTCACCGTCACCCAGCACTTCTGGAAGCGGCCGCTGTCGGCCGACGTCGACGAGTTCGCCGAAGCCGGTTTCGCCATCGAGCGCGTGGTGGAGCCCCAGCCCTCGGGCCAAGCCCTGGAGCGGTTTCCCGAGGCGTTGGGCCCGGTGGTCGGCGTCCCGTGGTTCATCGTCTACCGACTCCGGCTCACCGCCCCGGGGTAGTCCCTCAGACCGGCGCGCCGCGCCGGTCGGCGAATCGGGCCGCCCCGGTGGCGAATCCGCTGATCAGCCTGGTGAGCACCACCACGGACAGACGCCCGGTGCCGGGGATCTTCTCGTCGAACGTGGCCGACCAGGTGATCACGGTGCCGGTCCCGTCCGGGGTGCAGGTGACGTCGGCCCGGTAGTGGCGGACCGGGAACCCCTTCACGATGGCGTATCCCAGATGACGGGGCGGCTCGTAGGCGACGACCTCCTCGGTGGAGCCGATGCCGTGGCTGGTGAAGCGGCGCAGAGCGCCGACCCCGTCGGGGGCCGGTGCCCCGTCCCGAATCAGGTCCGACCGGTCGAGAAACGACCACTCCTTCCACCGCCGGGCCTCACCGATGAGGGGCCAGACCTCCTCCACCGGTGCCGACGACCGGGCCCTGGCCTCGATGGACCACCGCCCCCGTGGTCCGGCCGACCCGGGGCGGGAGGGCCCGGTCATCCCTCGACGTGGGCCTTCAGCGCCTCGAGGGCCTGTTGATAGAGGCCGACCATGAGATCGGCCATCTCGTCCGGCTTGGCCTCGACCACCCAGGTGACATGCGACGCCTCCCCGGTCGGCGTGACCGTGATCACCGCCTCGTGGCTCTCGACGGGTGCCCCCTCGGCGATGGTGTAGGTGAGCGACCGCCCCGCGTCGTCCCGGGCCACCAGCCGCTCGGTGATGGACATGCCCATGAGGCCGATGATCCGGTCGTCGCCCTCCACCCGACACGACTCGACGCCCGGCATCCACGCGCCGATGCCGCCGAAGTCACCGGCCACCTTCCACACCTGGTCGACCGGAGCATCGATGTCGATGGCTGCTGTCCCTGATCCCATGGTCCTCCCCATTTCGTTCGGCGAGCCGTCGGTGGCCTGGCGCGGGTGGCCCGGCGCACCCGGCACGGTGCGGCGTGGCCCCGATGGTAGGCGCGGCTGGTTGCGGGTCGCACAAGTAGCCTCGGCGCCGTGACCGATTCCGACGCCGGTGTTGCCGCCCTCTTCGTGCCCGACGGTGACCACCTGGTGCCGACCGGGTACTCCCGGGGACCGTGGTCGCCGACCGCCCTCCACGGTGGACCGGTGGCCGCGCTGGTGGCCCGGGAGGCCGAGAACGTCGGCGGCGGTGAGGACCTGCAACTGGTACGGATCACGCTCGAGCTCCTCCGGCCGGTGCCGCTCACCCCGCTCCGGGTGACCAGCGCCGTGGTGCGACCGGGCCGGAAGGTCCAACTCATCGACACGGTGGTCGAGGCCGACGGTGTGGAGGTGGCCTGGTCGCGCGCCCTGAAGATCCGTCGGGCCCGGGGCGAGGCCGCCCTCCGTCCGACGGTGCCCGAGGACGATGCGCCCCGGCCCCCCACCGAAGGCATCCCGAGGCCGGGGAGCCCGGGCGAGGATCGCGCCTTCCACAGTGAGGGCGTGGCGATGCAGTATGTCCGTGGCGCCTTCGAGCGCCCGGGTCCGGCGACCGTGTGGATCCGACTGGAGGTCCCCGTGGTGCTGGGCGAGCAGCCCTCCCCGTGGCAGCGGGTGGCCGCGGCCGCCGATTTCGGCAACGGGGTGGGGGCCGAGCTTCCCTTCGGCACGAACCTGTTCATCAACCCCGACCTCACCGTCGAGGTGCACCGACCGCCGGTGGGGGAATGGGTGTGCCTCGATGCCCGCACCCGGTTCGGGAGCCCGGGTATCGGGGCTGCCGAATCGGCGCTGTGGGACGGCGGGGGCCGGATCGGCCGCGCCGTCCAATCCCTGCTGGTGGAGGTGGCCCGGTGAACCGAGCGACACCCGTCGCCGTCGTCGGCGAGCCGACTGTCGCCGACCTGCTCGTGGCCCGGGCCGACGACGACCACATCGGACTCCGCTTCGAGGACAGCTCATGGAGTTGGCGCCAGGTGGTCGCGGCCAGTGCCGAGCGAGCCTCGTTGATCCGATCGCTGGCCGAGGACAGTCAGGACGAGGATGCGGGAACCGGGGGCGCCGCCGTGCTGCATATCGGGGTCCTGCTGGGCAACATCCCTGAGTACCTGTTCTGGCTGGGCGGTGCCGCTCTCGCCGGCGCTGTGATCGTCGGCATCAATTCGACCCGGCGGGGTGACGCCCTGGCCGGCGACATCCGACGCACCGACTGCCGGGTGCTGGTCACCGACGCCGACGGTGCCGCGCTGCTCGACGGCCTCGATCTCGGCGTGGCCGCCGACCGGATCCTCCGCGTCGACCGTCCGGGCTTCGTCGCCCGGCTGGAGGCCCACCGTGGCACCGAAGCTCGCGCCATCGTGGCGGCATCGGGACCGGCCGCCGAGGACCTGTTCCTCTTGTTGTTCACCTCCGGCACCACTGGGGCTCCGAAGGCGGTCCGCTGCACCCAGGGGCGCCTGGCCTCGATCGGGGCCCGCGCTCGCCGAAGGTTACGGGTTCGAGCGGGACGACGTGGCCTACTGCACCATGCCCCTGTTCCACGGCAACGCCCTCATGGCCCTGTGGGCCCCGTCGCTGGTGGTCGGGGCCACGGTGGCGTTGGCCCGGCGATTCTCGGCATCGGGCTTCGGGGCCGACATCCGCCGCTACGGTGCCACCACCTTCACTTACGTGGGCAAGGCGCTGGCGTACGTGCTGGCCACGCCGGCCGCCCCCGACGACGCCACCACCACCCTGCGCCGGGGCTTCGGGACCGAGGCCTCGCTGGCCGACCTCGCCGCCTTCGAGCGGCGCTTCGGCTGTGTGCTCACCGAGGGGTACGGCTCGAGCGAGGGCGGTGTGGCCATCACCCGCTCGCCGGACACGCCGGTCGGGGCCCTGGGCCGTCCGTATGAGGACGTGGCGGTCCTCGACCCGGACACGTTGGAGGAGTGCCCCCCGGCGGAGTTCGATGCCTCGGGGCGCCTGGCCAACGGCATGGTGGCCGTCGGCGAGATCGTGAACCGGTCGGGTCACACCGGCTTCGAGGGCTACTACGGCGACGAGCAGTCCACCGCGGCCCGGACGCGGAACGGCTGGTACTGGACCGGAGACCTCGCCTACCGGGACGGTGACGGGTTCTTCTACTTCGCCGGCCGCCGGGGCGACTGGATGCGGGTCGACTCGGAGAACCTGACCGCCGGTCCCATCGAGCGCGTCCTCGTCCGCTACGACCGGGCCGCCACGGTGGCCGTGTACTCGGTCCCCGATCCCCGTTCGGGGGACCAGGTCATGGCCGCCGTCGAACTGTTGCCCGGCCAGGTGTTCGAGCCCGCCGACTTCGCGACGTTCCTGGGTGCCCAGCCCGATCTCGGGACCAAGTGGGTCCCGGCCTTCGTTCGGGTCACCGGGTCCCTGCCCCAGACGGCCAGCGGACGGGTGACCAAGGATCCGCTCCGCCGGGACGGGTGGTGGCGCGGTGACGACGCCGTGTTTCGCCGCCGGGGGGCCACCTTCGCCTACGACCCGCTCGACCAGGCCAGCCGGCAAGCGTTGCGGGCCGAATTCGCGGAGCACGGCCGGGAGCACCTTGTTGGCGGATGAGCCCGGGGATGGGGTGACGGCGCCTTCGGTCCGGGGTTGGGGACGCATCACCTCCCGGGTCACCAGGGCCGTCGACCACGTAGACCGCCTCCAGCAGCGACGACCGGTGACCGCGGTGCCCTGTGCGGTCGTGCGCAAGTACTCCGATGACCGGGCCGGCCAGCTGGCCGGCCAGATCTCCCATGCCGCCTTTCTGGCCGTGTTCCCCATGCTGTTGGTCCTGCTGACCCTCGTCGGTGTGGTGCTGCACGGCCATCCGGGCCTGCAGGACGACATCATCAACTCCGCCCTCCGCCAGTTCCCCGTGGTGGGCTCCGACCTGAAGAAGAACGTCCACCAGCTGTCCTCCTCCAACCAGGTGGCTCTGGTGATCGGGACCCTGTGGCTGCTCTACGGCGCCATGCGGTTGAGCCGGACCTCGCAGATCATGATGGCCAAGGTCTGGGACATCCACCGGGACGACCTCCCCGACTTCTGGCACTGGATCCCGAGGGCCGCCGGCTTCCTTGTGGTGCTGGGTGTGGGATTCATCGTCGGCGGCGCTCTGGCCGGCCTCGGGGCGTTCGGTCGGCTGGGGGGCTTCTCGGCCTGGATCGGACTGGCGCTTTCGTTGGTGGTCAACGTCCTCATGTACTGGGGGGGGTTCGCCATCGTGGTGCGGATTCCCCGCAGCCAGCGGGCCGTCTGGCCGGGTGCGGTCATCGGAGGCGTGGGGTGGACACTGCTGCAGTTCGCCGGAGCCCAGCTGGTCAATCACCAGCTGCGCCACCTCTCCAACCTCTACGGGACGTTCGCCACCATTCTGGGTCTCATTTGGTGGATCGCACTCGGGGCCATGATCACCGTCTACGCCGCCGAATCCAACGTGGTGCTCACCCGGCACCTCTGGCCCCGACCACTCCGCCGGGTCCGACGAGGCGACCACCCCGTTGAGTCCGGACGACCGGAACCGACCGCCGCCTCGACAACCGTGTCCGACCCGCGGCCGGCCGAAAGCACCGGCTGAGGGAAGGTCGGCGCTCGACCAGGGCCGTCGGTCCCGGCATCACCCTATCCGTGCCTCCCGTGCTGCGTGGGTGTCGCCGGCACGGTCGGCACCGACGGCACCGACGGCGGGCACCGTGATCGTCACCGTCGGGGACGGCGGCATCCGGGCCGGGATGATGAACGCCAGCAGGCCGCCGAGGAGCGCCATGACCGAGGCGATCAGGAAACCGCGCCCGTAGCCGGCTGTCATGGCGATCCGCTTGGCCTCGGCTGTGACCGTCCGTCCCTCCAGTAGCGAGGCGATGCGGGTGGCGGCCACCGTGGACAGGACGGCCAGCCCCAGGGAGGCACCGATCTGGCGACTGGAGTTGACCAGGCCCGAGGCCAGTCCGGCCTCCCTCGGGGCCACCCCGCCGGTGGCGCACAGGGCGATGGGGGTGAACGCCAGTCCCATGCCGAACGTGGCGAGGATCCCGCCACCGCAGGCGCCGGTCCAGTAGGTATCCCCGGCCCGGATGAAGGACAGCCAGTACAGGCCCCCGGCGCTGCACAGGGCCCCGACCATGAGCACGTTGCGGGGCCCGAAGCGGGGGGCCAGGCGACCGGCGATGGTGGCGCCGACGGCGATGGCCGCCGTCTGGGGCAGGAAGGTCAGTCCGGTGATGACGGGGTCGTAGCCGAGGACCTGTTGGAGGTAGAGGGAGAGGAAGAACCACATGGCGAACATGGCGCAGCCGAAGCAGAACATCACCAGGTTGGCCCCCGACAGCGCCCGGGACCGGAAGAGTCGGAGCGGAACGAGGGGGCTGGTGGCCAACCGTGGCCTCGATGACCACGAAGGTGGCCAACAGCACGACGGCGATGGCGCCGGTCACCAGCGTGGAACGGGAAGTCCAGGTGACCTCGTCGGTGTGCACGATGGTGTACACCAGCATCATCAGGCCCGCGGTCACCGTCACCGATCCGGCCACGTCGAGGCGCGGCCGAGCTCCCTCGGCCCGGGACTCAGTGAGGAACGCCCGGGCGAAGACGAACAGGATCACGCCGATGGGGACGTTTACGAAGAGGATCCAACGCCACGACAGGTACTGGGTGAGGAATCCTCCGAACAGCGCACCGGCTGCTCCCCCTCCGGCCGCCACCGCACTCCACACGCCGAGGGCCTTGGCCCGGGCCCGCTGCTCGGTAAAGGTGACGGTGAGGATGGTTAGGGTGGCCGGGGACAGGACGGCCGCCCCGACGCCTTGGAGCGCCCGGGCGGCGATGAGCGTGGCCTGGTTGCCGGCGAAGCCCCCGAGCAGACTGGCCCCGGTGAACAGGACCAGGCCGACCAGGAAGATGCGACGCCGGCCGAAGATGTCGGCCAGTCGACCCCCGAGGAGCAACAGACCGCCGAAGGTCAGCGAGTAGGCCGTCACCACCCACTGCAGGTTGGCGGCGCTGAAGCCCAGGTCCCGCTGGATGGACGGCAGGGCCACGTTCACGATCGAGATGTCCAGCACCACCATGAACTGGGCCAGACACACGATGGCCAGGATGACGCGGTCGGTCCTCTCGAGGGCCGCTGCCGCGGCTTCCTCGTCGACGGTGGCCGCCGATGCCGATGCCGACCCGGGCGGGTTCACGGGCATGCTGTCGGCGGATGGGGCACGGGACCGATCGGACGGTTCAGTGCGAGAGCCAGGCTTCTGGGTCGGTGGTCAGGTCGTGGACCGACGGTGGGAGTGACCCCGAGACGATGTCGGCGATGGTCACCTGTTCGAGCACGGACCGGAGGCTGGCCCGCACGGCCACCCACACTTCTTGGAGCCGTTCGGCCGGGCCCTCGTACGTGGCCGCCTCGGGCCTCAGGCCCCGCACCTCGGCCAGGGGTCCGTCGAGCGGGCGGATCACCTCGGCCACACTGATCTCGCCCGGTGGCCGGGCCAGCCGGTAACCACCCTCGGCCCCGCGTTGGCTGAGCAGCAGGCCGGCCCGACGCATGTCGTTCAGGATGCTCTCGAGGAATTTGGCCGGGAGGCCCTGGGAGCGGGCCAGGGTCTCCGCGGTCACCGGGTGCCCGTCGGCGTCGGCCAGCGTGCACAGGGCCCGCACGGCGTAGTCCACCTTGGCCGAGATGTACATGGGGGGATTCTGTCAGAGGATCCACCGGTCCGTGCCCCATGGTCATATCGACCCGTCGTTCTCGATCTCCGTCGAGGCCGTCCCCGATCCCCGGGAGGACGCCGACAGGGGGAGTGGGTGTCCCTGCTCGCGGGGGGTGGAGTTATGCCGGCGGGGGCGGGGAGATTCGGATCAAGGCTCGGGCCTCGGGGGGGAGGGGGCCGAGCCGTCGTCGGGCCTATCCCGCCCCCGCGGCAACGGCTTGGGCCCAGGTGTAGCTCAGGGCGGGAAGGGGTCCGGTGGCCAGGACGAGTAGCTCGGCGTCGGACTCCCAACCGGTCGAGGTGGTGCCGTAGGCCTCACCCGCTCCCATGAGGAGTGTTCCGCCGTACTGCTTCTGGTAGTCGGTGAGGGAGAGGATGTTGTCCCGGTGTCCCCAGCATCCGGGTTGACCGGCGGCCGTACAGTCGATGTTCCCGCTCCCCACGCCGTCGTCGTACATCCAGAAGTAGTTGGATCCGAGGGGATTGCCGTTCTCCGCCCAGTTGCTGGCCCACGCCACCAGGTGCAGTCCGGCGGGGACCTGGGTCGGATCCGGGTCGGTGTTGGCCTGGGCCCCGCTCAGGGCATCGCTGCTGAACGTGTCGACCAGGCCGACGAAGGGGGGGAGGCCCCGGTCGACCCGTTCGATATCGGTGGTCACGAACAACTGCTGGGCCGGAGTCAGGGCGTTGAAGTTCTGGGGCAGCACCATGGCGCCCAGGCCTTCGCTGGCCCGGGCGTTGGTGGTGGCCTGGATCACCTCGGAAAGACAGGTGGCGCTGGTGTTGTGGGGATAGCAGGCGTTGAGGAAGTTGGGCGACGGTGGAACGTTGGCCGGGGGATTGACCAGGGCCGGGCTGGTGGCCGGGGCCGGGCTGACCAGCGATCCGAGGAATGGCGCGGCACCGAAGCTGAAGAGCCCACCGTCGGAGGCCACCGTCCAGTAACCGATGGCGGACCGGTGCAGGGACACCGTGACCATGCGGGCATTGAGGGGCGATCCACCCATCGAACCGAGGAAGGGAGCGTCACCGAAGGCGAAAATCCCACCGTCGGAGGCGACCAGCCAGTAGCCCCCGCCGTCCGCGGTGGCGGCCATGCCCACGATGGGCTGGTTCAGGTGGATGTTGCCGGTGGACCCGTGGAAGGCGGCATCGCCGAAGGTGAAGATCCCGCCGTCGGAGGCCACCAACCAGTAGCCCTTTCCGTCAGGGGTGGCGGCCATGCCCACGATGGGCTGGTTCAGGTGGATGTTGCCGGTGGAGCCGAAGAAGGTGGCGTCGCCGAAGCTGAAGATCCCGCCGTCCGCGGCCACCAGCCAGTACCCCTGACCGTCGGCCGTGGCGGCCATGCCCACGATGGGCTGATTGAGGTGGATGTTGCCCGTGGAGCCGTGGAAGGAAGCGTCGCCGAAGCTGAAGATTCCGCCATCGGAGGCCACCAGCCAGTAGCCCCCGCCGTCGGGGGTGGCGGCCATGTCCACGATGGGCTGGTTGAGGTGGATGTTGCCGGTGGAGCCGTGGAACGTGGCGTCGCCGAAGCTGAACACGCCGCCGTCCGAGGCCACCTGCCAGTAGCCGCGTCCGGTGGGGGTGGCGGCCATGCCCACGATGGGCTGGTTGCTCCCACTTTCGCTCCGGGGCGGACCGGCCGTCACTCGAGGGTGGGCGGCGGTCGTCGATCCCGTCGTCCTGGTCGGACCAGCCGACACGGCACGGGCTCCGGTGAGCCCGAGGATCGCCACCACGAGACACGAGGCCACCACCACAACGGGGGTCCCACGCCGACCCGCGGACCCGAAGGTGCCGCGCCGGACCAGCCTCTGGGCCACCAGCGCCGCTGCTGCGGCGATCGCCACCGTTGTCCAGGTCTGCGTGATCATGCCCCGATCGATCCGCAGGGCCGGTCACGACAGACCGGAACCGGGCGGACCTCCCCTATCTCCTCGGGGTGGGTATCGACCCGTTGACCGGGCTGCTTGAGGGGAGATTGGCGTTCATCTCGACGCCTCCCGCCCCGTTTCAACCCCCGTCACTGTCGATCGGCGCCGGCCCGGTCCGTTGGCGATCGACGCCCGGATCCGGGCCCGGGTCAGCCCTCGAGTCGTTGGATCAGGCGTTGCCGGTGAGCCGGCCACTCACGGGCGATCATGGAGTAGACGGCGGTGTCCCGCACCCCACCGTCGGCTGCCGGACGCTCGGCCCGGATAACCCCGTCGAGGGCACAACCGAGACGCTCGATGGCCCGACGCGACCGGGTGTTGCGGGCGTCGGTCTGGATCCGCACCACCCGGACGTCCCACGCCTCGAAGGCGTGACCCATCATCAGGAGCTTGGCCTCGGTGTTCACCGGGGTCCGCTGGGCGGCGGGTTCGAGCCATGTGTGCCCGATGCAGGCGACGTCAGGGAGGCCGAGGCGCTGGGCGGCATCCGTTCCCGGGGAGTGGTCCGCCCAGTTCCAGGAGGCCAGATCGTAGAAGCGGGTGGAGCCGACAATGCGCTGGTCCGCCACGCTCCAGGTGACGAAGGGCTCGTGGTGCCCGGATGCCCGCCGGGTGAGCGCCTTGTCGACGTAGGCCGTCATCCCCGGCCGGTCGACGGGGACCGGGGTGTAGGTGAAGGTGGACCGGTCCCCCCCGGCCGCAGCCAGCAGACCGTCGACGTGTTCGTGCCCCATGGGTAGGAGATGGACGAAACGACCCATGAGGGAGAAGGGCTGGGTCATGGGTCCTATTGTGCTCGGCTACTTCAGCAGCCTCGACAAGCGCCGATCGGCCAGGCGCTTCCCGCCTGTCTGACAGGTCGGGCAGTACTGGAGGGACCTGGAGGCGAACGAGACCTCGCGGATGGTGTCCCCACAGGTCGGACAGGCCTCACCGGTCCGACCGTGCACGGCCATGGCCCGCCTCTTATCCCCCTTGAGGTCCGCCAGCTCGACCGCCGAGGCCCGCCTCACACCCTCGGACAGCACGCCGGTGACGGCGTCGTGCAGGCGGAGCACCTCTGCGGGGTCGAGCCGGCCCGAGTTCTTGTAGGGCGACAGTCGGGCCCGGTGGAGGGCCTCATCGGAGTAGGCATTTCCGACGCCGGCGATCAGCGACTGGCTGGTCAGGGCGGTCTTGAGGGTGGACGAGGTGGTGTGGAGCAGAGCGGCGAGCCGGTCCACGGTGAAGTCCGGGCTCAAGGGGTCGACACCCAGTTCGGCCAGGGGACCGACCTCCTCGGGCGAGGCGACCACCCACAGGGCCAGTCGCTTCTCCTTTCCCATCTCGGTGACGTCGAAACCTGACCCGTCGTCCAGGCCCACACGGAGGGCGATGGGGCTCCGGCCCGGCTTGATGGCCGTGGACGGAAGCGTCTCGTACCAGCGGATCCAGCCGCCGCGGGCCAGATGGGCCACCAGCCACGGGCCGTCGGTGTGGAGACAGACGAACTTGCCCCGCCGCTCGACACCCCCCACCGTCCGGCCCTCCAGGTCGTCGAGCGGTGGTTCCACCGTCTTCAGGGCGGCGAACGACGTCAGCCGGCACCGCACGATGCGCCGTCCGGCCGTCCGTCGGGACAGGCCGGCGGCCAGGGCTTCCACTTCGGGGAGTTCGGGCACAGGTCAATTGTGGCCCCTGGGCGCCCGTAGTATCTCGTGCACCCTCCTTCTGCCCGCCCGGCCTGGCCCCATCCCACCCGAATCCACCCGAAGGGACGTATCCGTTGTTCCGCCCGGTTCCCCCCGAAGCCGACTTCACCGCCCTCGAGACCGAGGAGCTGGCTCGATGGTCGGCCCACGACGTCTTCGAACGCTCGGTAGCGCTCCGGGACGGAGCAGAGCCGTGGGTGTTCTACGAGGGGCCCCCGACGGCCAACGGACGTCCGGGCCTCCACCATGTCTGGGCCCGGGTCTACAAGGACCTGTTCTGCCGCTACCGGACCATGCGCGGCTATGCCGTTCCCCGCCGAGCCGGCTGGGACACCCACGGTCTCCCCGTGGAGGTCGAGGTGGAGAAGCAGCTGGGCATCACGGCCAAGCGCCAGATCGAAGAGCAGGTGGGGATCGCCGAGTTCACCCGACTCTGCCGCCAGTCGGTGCGGAACTACGTCGACGAGTGGAAGACCCTCACCGAGCGCATCGGCTTCTGGGTGGACATCGATGCCGCGTACTGGACCTTCTCGCCCGAGTACGTGCAGTCGGTGTGGTGGAACCTGAAGAACCTCTGGGACCAGGGCCTCCTCTACGAAGACATCAAGGTGGTGCCCTACTGTCCGAGGTGCGGCACCGCCCTGTCCAGCCACGAACTGGGCCAGCCCGACGTCTACCAGCCGGTGACCGACGAGTCGGCCTACGTGCGTTTTCCCCTCCGCGACGAGGGTGAGGCGGCGGCAGCGCTGCGGGCCCGGCTGGGCCGGGAAACACTCACCGGACTCTCCCTGGTGGCCTGGACCACCACACCCTGGACGCTTCTGTCCAACACCGGGGCCGCGGTCGGTCCCGACCTCGAGTACACCGTCGTGGCCGCCGATGGCGCCGACGGGGAGGTCGCGGTCGGCGACATCGTGGCCGTCGACCTGGTCGGGGCGGTGTTCGGCGACGGACCGACGACCGACGACCGACTCGCCGGACGGGATCTGGTCGGGCTGTACTACGACCGACCCTTCGACGACCTGGTCCCGGCGCAGGGATCGGCCGGATCGACCGGCGGTGGGGGCTGGCGGGTGGTTCCCGGTGAGTTCGTCGAGGCCGACGAGGGCACCGGTATCGTCCACCTGGCCCCGGCCTTCGGCGAGGTGGACCGCCAGGTCGGACGCGAGAACGGCCTTCCCACGCTCAATCCGGTGGGTCCCGACGGCCGGTTCACCGGTGCGGTGGCCTGGTTGGAGGGACAGCCTGTGCGGGAGACCAACGCCGCGGTCAACGACCGACTCGAGTCGGCCGGCCTCCTGGTCAAGAGGGCGCCCCACCTCCATCCCTACCCCCACTGTTGGCGGTGCGGAACGGCGCTCATCTACTGGGGGAAGCCCAGTTGGTACGTCCGGACTTCCGAGCGCAAGGCCGACCTCGAGGCCCAGAACCAGACCATCGGCTGGCACCCCGAGCACATCCGCGACGGCCGGATGGGGGAGTGGCTGGCCAACAACGTGGACTGGGCCCTGTCGCGTGACCGGTACTGGGGGACTCCGCTCCCCATCTGGCGGTGTGGCGACGGGCATGTCCGCTGCGTGGGCTCGCTAGCCGAGCTCTCCGAGCTGGCCGGACGCGACGTGTCCGACGTGGATCCCCACCGTCCCGCCATCGACGAGGTCACCATCCCTTGTGTCGACTGCCGGGACGGCCACTCCGAGATGCGAAGGGTGGAGCCGGTGATCGACGCCTGGTTCGACTCGGGGTCCATGCCGACGGCCCAATGGGGATACCCCGGGGCCGCGGGATCCGAGGAGCGCTTCGTCTTCCCTGCCGACTTCATCTGCGAGGCCATCGACCAGACGCGGGGCTGGTTCTACTCACTGCTGGCGGTGAACACCCTGGTGCGTGGCGCCACCCCCTACCGGAACGTTCTCTGTCTCGGTCACATCGTCGATGCCGACGGCCGCAAGATGTCCAAATCCGTCGGCAACGTCATCGATCCCTGGGAGATCCTCTCCACCCGTGGAGCCGATCCGCTGCGGTGGTGGATGTTCTCCCAGGGTTCTCCGTGGACTCCGACCCGGGTCAGTTTCGAGGTCATCGACGCCTCCATGCGGGACACCCTGCTCACGCTGTGGAACACCTGGTCGTTCTTTACGACCTACGCGTCGCTAAACGGGTTCGACCCCGCGGACCCCGCCATCCCTCCGCCCGCCGACCGCTCGGTGCTGGACCGTTGGATGCGCTCCCGTCTGGCCGCCACCGTGGCCATGACCACCGAGTCACTCGACGGCTACGAGCCCTTCCCGGCGGCGACCGCCATCGCCGAGCTGGTCGACGACGTCTCCAACTGGTACGTCCGACGCAGTAGGCGGCGATTCTGGCGCACCGACCCCGGGGCCGATCCGGCCGACTCGCTCGGCGCCCAGGCCACCCTCCACGAGGTCCTGGTCACCCTGGCCCGGCTGCTGGCCCCGCTGTGCCCCTTCGTGGCCGACCGGATGTGGCGTGACCTCACCGGTGCAGCCGAGGACGACTCGGTACACCTGGCCGATTGGCCCGCGCTCGGTGTCGGGACGGTCGACCCCGACCTGGACGAGGGCATGGCCCTGGCTCGTCGGCTGTCATCGCTGGGCCGGGCCGCCCGGGCCGAAGCCGGCATGAAGGTCCGCCAGCCGCTGTCCCGGGCCCTGGTCTACCTGCCTCCCGGCAGTCCCGTCCCCCCGCCCGGCGTGGTCGAGGACGAGCTCAATGTGGATGTGGTGGAGGTGACCACCGAGCTCGGTGACGTCTTGGCCTACGAGTTGGTGCCCAACTACAAGCTCCTCGGCCCCCGCCTGAAGGACCGGGTCCAGGCGTTGCGGTCGGCCATGGGATCGGTCGACGGCGTGGCCGCAGCCGCCGACCTGGCCGCCGGGCGCCCGGTGGTGATCGAGTTCGACGGCGGTGCCGTCGAACTGGTCGGGGAGGAGGTCGAGCTGCGGGTGCGGGCCCAATCTGGCTTCGCCGTGTCCCGGGACGGCGCCGAGGTCGTGGCCCTCGACCTCGCCCTCGACGACGATCTCCGCCGCCGCGGCCTGGCCCGCGAGGTGATCCGGAACGTCCAGGACGTGCGCAAGGCCACCGGCCTCGAGGTGTCCGACTGGATCCACCTCACGCTGGTGGGTCTGGACGACCTGGAGCCCATGTTCGGATCCATCGCTCGTGAGGTGCTGGCTCGCACCGTGTCGACCACCCCTCCCGAGGTCGCCGGGGCCGGTTCCGGCACGAGACTGGAGATCGATGCCGGTGACACGGTGCGGGAGGCCAGGGCCTGGGTGGTCAAGGCGTGAGCCCACCGACCGGCCCGCCCCACCGGGGGTCGGCCGACGACGAGTTCGTCCTGGCCGTCGACCTCGGCACCGGAGGACCCAAGGTGGCCGTGGTGGCCGCCAGTGGGCGCATCGTGGCCCACGCCACCGAACCCGTCGCCCTCCGCCTCCTCGAAGGGGGTGGGGCGGAACAGGACCCGGCCGAATGGTGGACGGCCATCGTGGCTGCGGCCCGGCGGGCCCTCGAGGAGGCCGCCGTGGCCCCTGGTTCCTTCATCGGGTTGGGATGCACGGCCCAGTGGTCGGGCACGGTGGCCGTGGGCAGCGACGGTGAGCCCATCATGCCTGCGGTCATCTGGATGGATTCCCGGGGAAACAAGGCCATCCGCAAGGTGGCCGGGGGACCGGTCAATGTCCTCGGCTACGACCCCCGCAAGCTCATGCGGTGGGTGCAGGTGACCGGCGGGGCCCCGGGTCTGTCGGGCAAGGATCCGGTGGCCCACATCCTGTTCATCCGGGACGCCTTCCCCGACGTCTATCGGGCCACGGCGACCTTCCTCGAACCCTGCGACTACCTGAATCTCCGACTGACCGGCGTCACCTCGGCGTCGTTCGACTCCATCGCCGCCCACTGGATCACCGACAACCGCACCATCGACAAGGTGGCCTACGACGGACGCCTGCTGGAGCTCACCGGTATCGACCGGGCCAGGTTGCCCGACCTGGTGGCCCCGGGCACCATCATGGGCACGCTCACCGACCGGGCGGCCACCGAACTGGGGATGCCCGCCGGCCTGCCGGTATCGGTCGGTTCCGGTGACGTGCACTCGGCCGTGTTCGGATCCGGGGCGGTGGCCGATTTCGCCGCCCACCTCTACATCGGCACCTCGTCGTGGATCTCGGGTCACGTCCCGTTCAAGAAGACCGCCCCCACCTCGAACGTGGCCTCCATACCCGCCGCCCTGGCCGGCCGCTACCTCATCGTCGACGAGCACGAGACGGCCGGGGCCTGCCTCACCTTTCTGCGCGACAACCTGGGGTTTGCCGACGACTTCGAGGCCCTCAACGCCATGGTCGACTCGGTGGAGCCGGGAAGCGGTCGCGTGCTGTTCACTCCCTGGCTCAACGGTGAGCGCTCACCGGTCGACGACCACACCATACGCGGCGGGTTCCACAATCTCTCCCTGGCCACCACCCGGGCCCAGATGGTGCGGGCCGTCTACGAGGGGGTGGCCCTCAACTCCAGGTGGCTGCTCGAGGCGGTCGAGAGGTTCGCCGATCGCCGCCTGGATTCCCTGGCCTTCATCGGAGGTGGGGCCAACTCCGACCAGTGGGCCCAGATCCACGCCGACGTCCTCGGCCGGGAGATCCGACAGGTGGCCGATCCGGTGCTGGCCAACGTCCGGGGCGCCGCCCTCATCACGCTGATGGCCTTGGGGCGGATCCGCCTGGAGGACATTCCCGCCATGGTGGAGATCCGGCGTACCTTCACCCCGAACCGGTCCACCGCCGCCGAGTACGACCTCCTCTTCAGCGAGTTCGTCAATCTCTACAAGCAGACCAAGGGCATCTTCAAGCGGCTGAACCGCTTCTGAATCCCCCGGACCGAACGCCCGGCGCGGACGGGCATGGTTGCGGGTCCGGTGGGGCGAGCCCTCAGTCGGCTGCCGGGGCCGTGCCTACGAACAGCAGGTCGAAGGCCAAGGTGTGCAGGGCCGTCCCGGACGAGGACCAGGCACTGCGACGGTCGAGACGGTACCCGACCGCGGGGAACACCTGGCGGGCGCGACGACTGGGCAGGTGGAGGACATGGCCGGCCAGAGCGGCGTAGTACGCGGCCAGATAGCCGAGTGCCTCGAACGTGCCCCCGAACACGAAGACCTCGCCGTCCTCGAATGACGCCGAGCCGAGCCGGTCGAGACCCTGGGCCGTGAACCGCCAGTAGTCGTTGTGGTCGTGACGGGGAACGGCAGAAGGGACCGAGAGCATCACCGTGCCCCCGGGCTTCAGGACCCGAGCGATCTCCGAGAGCACCGCGGCCGGTTCCGGCACGTGCTCGAGCAGCTCGAGCGAGATGACCATGTCCGCGGATCCATCGGCCAGCGGAAGGGCGGTGGCGTCCGAGGAGAAGTCCACGTTGGGCAGGGTCCGGAGGTCGGTGGCTACAAAGCGGCCGGGGCAGACCGACTCGAATTGGCGCATCACGCCGCACCCCAGATTGACCATCAGCGAGTCGGTGGGGAGTTCGAACAGTCGCTGCTCGATGAAGTGGTCCCGTCGTTTGATGGCGTCGGTCCAACCACCCGAAGCCGGGCCCTCCCGGTCACCGTTTCCGGCGACCGGGCTGGTCGTCACTCCGGCACGCTTGGCTGTGGCCACCAGGAACTCTCCCCCCTCGACAGATGACGCCCCTACGGTGAGACCGACGCCAGGCTGCATCGTAGTGTCGGGGGCCGTTCCGGGGAGACATCAACGGGCCGGTTCCCCCCGACCCCGTCGGCGTTCTTGTTCCGACGGGTGTCCCAACCCTCCGGTGACCCCGGTCCACCAGGGGTCAGCCGGCCGCGGCGCCCCGTCGCTCGAGGTCGCGGTTGGCCGCGCTGACCACGGCATGGAGCGAGGCATCAAGGATGCTGGAGTCGATGCCCACGCCCCACCATGTCGAGCCGTCGGGGCCCTCGGCCTCGATGTAGGCCACCGCCGACGCTTCGCTGCCCGATGTCAGAGCGTGCTGGTTGTAGTCCTTCACCTCGAACTCGACACCGAGGTCGGCCCGCAACGCGCCGAGGAGCGCGTCGATAGGCCCGTTGCCCTGGCCCATGACCGTGCGGGGCTCACCGTCCACCAACAGCTGGGCGGTCACCGTGGTGCGCTGCCCCCCAGTGGTGACCTCGCTCCCGATGAGTCGCATGCCGGCATCCTCGGGCAGGTAGGTGCGGGAGAAGACGTCCCACATCTCACCCGCCCGGATCACCGTCCCACTGTCCTCGGTGACGGCCTGGACCTCCTTGGAGAACTCCACCTGGAGTCGCCGGGGGAGGTCGAGTCCGTGCTCGGTGTCCATCACGTAGGCCACCCCGCCCTTGCCGGACTGGCTGTTGACCTGGATGATGGCCTCGTAGGTCCGCCCGGTGTGGCTGGGGTCGATGGGCAGATACGGCACCTCCCACCGCTCGTAGTCGTCGCCCAGTGCTGCGAACCCCTTCTTGATGGCGTCCTGGTGGGACCCGGAGAACGCCGTGTACACGAGGTCCCCGGCGTAGGGGTGCCGGGGGTGCACCGGCATCCGGGTGGCGTACTCGGCCACCCGCCGGACCCGGTCGATGTCCCCGAAGTCGAGCGCCGGGTCGATGCCCTGGGAGAAGAGGTTCATGGCCAAAGTCACCACGTCCACGTTCCCGGTGCGCTCGCCGTTGCCGAACAGAGTCCCCTCCACCCGGTCGGCGCCGGCCAGTACGGCCAGTTCGGCGGCGGCCACCGCTGTCCCCCGGTCGTTGTGAGGATGGAGACTGAGGATGATCGAGTCCCGGTCCTCGATGGTCCGGCCGAACCACTCGATGACATCGGCGTAGACATGGGGGCCGTACATCTCGACGGTGTTGGGTAGGTTGATGATGATGGGCCGATCGGGCGTGGGTTGGACGACCTCCATGACCGCCTCGCAGATCTCCACGGCAAACTCCGGTTCGGTTCCGGTGAAGGACTCCGGTGAGTACTCGTAGCGGATGTCGGTTCCGGGAAGGGTCGACTCGAACTTCTTGCACAGGTGGGCGGCGTTCACCGCGATCTCCTTGATGCCCGCTCGGTCCAGACCGAACACCACGCGGCGCTGGAGCTCGGAGGTCGAGTTGTAGAAGTGCACGATGGCCCGCGGGGCACCGACCAGTGACTCGAAGGTGCGCTCGATCAGCTCCTCGCGGCACTGGACCAGGACCTGGATGGTCACGTCATCGGGGATCAGCCCACCATCGATGATCTGGCGCTGGAAGTCGAAGTCGGTCTGGGAGGCCGAGGGGAACCCCACCTCGATCTCCTTGAAGCCGATCGCCACGAGGGTCTCGAACAGGCGCAGCTTCCGCTCGGGATCCATGGGGTCGACGAGAGCCTGGTTCCCGTCGCGCAGATCCACGCTGGCCCACCGGGGGGCCCGGGTGATGTCCCGGTCGGGCCAGGTCCGGTCGGGGAGGGTCAGTGGTCGGTAGGGACGGTAGAGATGGAAGGGCATGGGGGAGACGTCACAGGGCATCGCCAGTCGTTGTGGGTGCCCGTCGCCCACGGGCACGGTGGCCGGGGTGCCTTCGGGTTCGCTGTGTGGGGTGCTGGTCACGGTGGTGCTCCCTTGGTGCTTGGTGCTGTGGGTTTCGCAGGTGGTTCGACGTGTCCGGGTGGTGTCGGGGCCAACAAAAAACCCCCTGGCCGGAAGGCTCAGGAGGTTGCGGGCGAACGCGATGTGGCGCTCGCCGTCAGGTGAGGAGGAGGTCCGAGGTCGAGGTGGTGTACATGGTGGCATCCATGGTGCCAGGGTGCTGGAGGTTCGTCAAGGACCGATCGGCACTTGGACGTCGAGCACGGTGTGGGCGGCGGCGACCACGAGAGCTCGTCGTGACCGGACCATCTCGGTGACCGGGCCGTCGCTCCGAAACGCCCGGTAGCCGGTGATGGCCCCGCCTATGCGGTGGATCCGCTCGAGCATCCGGAGGGCCACGTAGCCACACGCCGGGGCAGACACCGCGGCCACCAGTCCGGGGCCCACGCCGAAGCTGGCGCCCACCACAGCGCCCACGGCCGCATAGGTCAGTGCGTAGAGGAGGAGACTGCCGAGGATTTTCACGGTGGCGCGCATCCCCACGTTGTCCGGCACCCGGCTGGCCAGCTTCACCACGCCGTAGGGTGCTGCGTGCACCACCAGTCCCACGACGGCGAGGGGAAGGGCGACGACCACCTTGGCCGCGGACCCGGCCAGGTACCAACGAAGGCGTCCCGACACGAAGTCCGCGGCGACCTGGTCATCGTCGAGACCGAGCCTGTCCAGTGCCTCGCCATAGGAGGCAAAGGCCGAGTCCAGCGAGTCCATCCACGCTGCGGTCGGCCCGTTGGCCCGTCGGGCCGCGGCCAGTGCGGTGGCGATGCGGTTGCGATCGGCCAGATCCACCCGTGCGGGCAGCGTGGTCGTGGGTCGGGCTACCACCTCGGCGATGGCGGACAGAACCTCTGCCTCGGCCCAGGACGGGTACTCGCGTCCTCCATCACGAAGCCGTTGGGCCAGGTCGTCGGTCAGGGAACGCACCGCGTCGACCTCGTTCAGCCGATACGCCCCCATCCACGGGGAGGTCGGACGCGGCACACCTACCCGGACGAGGGCCCTCGACCGGAACCGCTGTTTGTCGTCATAGACCAGGGTGACCGAGACCGTGTCGACCTCGGCCAGCCCGCCGGCCATGGCCGACAGCGCGATGCGGGCGGCTCCGGTCCGCAGTGGCTGGAGGGCCGGTTCGTCGTGGCTGATGCCCTCGGGGAAGATGGCCACCAATCCACCCGTCTCCAAGAGACGGTGGCATCGGGCGAAGGCCCGGTGGTTGCCCACCTCGGAGCCACCGTCCTGGGCCCGGTAGACGGGCACCACGCCGCCCACCTGAAGGAAGGGCCAGAGCAGGGGATTGCGAAAGAGGGTCGATTTGCCGAGGAACCGGGGATACCGGTCCAGGGCCGCCATCAACAAGAGGCCGTCGACCAGCCCGTTTCGGTGGTCGGCCACCAGCACCGTGGGCCGACCCGACCCGAGGCGTTCCCCGTGTTCGACCTCCACGCCGGAGAAGAAGACCCGGATCAGCAGCCGGGCCAGACCGGACATGATCCGATCGCCGACGGCCCGAACCGCACACCGGGCGCGCACCCGCACCCGGCGGGGGCGAGCCCGGACCGGCGGACACGTGGTGGTCGACATCACACCTGGTCTTCGTGGCCGATCGGCTTCCGGTTGACCGAGCGGGCAGTGGGGACCCAGAAGGGCCGAGACGAACGCCTCAGATGCGCTCGAAGTTGCGGGCCAACTCCCAGTCGGTGACCACCCGGTTGGCCGTGGCCCACTCCTGTCGGGCCGTGTTCAGCAGATGGTGGTGCACTTCGGGCCCGAAGGCCTCTGCGGCCACCTCGCTCTCGGCCAGATGGTCGATCGGCCTCGCTCAGCGTGGTGGGGATGCGAGCAAGGCCCGGTGTGTTGTAGGCGTTCCCCTCGAAGGCCGGAGCCAGCTCGAGCTCGTGCTCGATGCCCCACAGACCGCCGGCGATGGCCGCGGCCAGGGCCAGGTACGGATTCACGTCGGCCCCGGGGATCCGGCTCTCCACCCGGCGCCCGGCGCCGTGACCCACGGCCCGGAACCCGCAGGTGCGGTTGTCCTCACCCCACACCATGGCCGTCGGTGCCCACGAGTCGGGGACGTACCGCCGGTAGGAGTTCACATAGGGGGCGAAGCACCAGGCCAACTGGTCGGCGGCATGGAGTTGGCCGGCGACGAACTGGGCACCGATGGCCGAGAAGCCGGTGGGCGCATCCTCGCCCTCGGCCGGTGCCATGAGCGGGGTGCCGTGCTCGGCGTCCCACAGGCTGGTGTGGAAGTGGCACGAGGAACCGGCGGTGTCCATGGACCACTTGGCCATGAAGGTGGCGGCCCGACCGTATCCCGAGGCGATCTCCTTGACCCCGTTCTTGAACACCAGGTGCCGGTCGGCCACCTCAAGGGCGCTTCCGTAGGTGATGTTGATCTCATGCTGGCCGATGCCCGCCTCCCCCTTCGAGAACTCGATGGGGATACCCGCCTCCACCATCTGGTTGCGGATCTTGCCGATGATGTACTCCTCACGGGACGTCTGCAGCAGCTGGTAGTCCTCGATGGTGTCGGCATGGGGAGCCAGGCCCTGCCAGTGCTTCTGCGCCGCCTCGGCGAAGGAGTCGAGGAAGAGGTAGAACTCGAGCTCGGTGGCGCACTTGACCTCCAGGCCGTGTTCCGCCGCCCGCTCGATCTGTCGGCGCAGGATCCGGCGGGGCGAGACCTCGACGGGCTCGACCGTCCAGGGTCAAGAGGTCGCAGAGGACGAGGGCACTGCCCGGCAGCCAGGGCAGGGGCCGGACGGTCCGGGGGTCGATGACCGCGTGGAGGTCGCCGTAGCCGGTCTCCCAGTTGGCGAACCGGTAGCCCGGCAGGGGTTCCATGTCCACATCGCAGGCCATGAGGTAGTCGCACACCTCGATCCCGTGGTCGACCACGTGGTCGAGGAAGAACGAACCGGTGACCCGCTTGCCCACCGGTCGGCCCTGCAGGTCGGGGAAGGCGACCACCACCGTGTCGACTTCACCCGAACGGATCTGATGCGGCAGTGTCTCGAGGGTCAGCATGGAAGCACTTTGGTCCAGCCCGGCGTCGCCGTCCAGCGCTACTCGGGGGTGACATAGGCGGCGGTGATGCCGCCGTCGACCACGAGGGCCGACCCGGTCACGAACGAGGCGTCGTCCGAGGCCAGGAACAGGGCAGCCCGGGCGATCTCCTCGGGCCGGCCGAAGCGTCCGATGGGGATGTGCACCAGCCGTCGCTGGCGTCGCTCCGGATCGGCAGAGGAGTTCGGCGAGCAGGGGAGTCTCGATAGGTCCTGGACAGATGGAGTTGGCCCGGATGCCCTGTCGGGCGTACTCGACGGCCAGCTCGCGGGTCATGGCCAGCACCCCACCCTTGGACGCGGTGTAGGCCATCTGGGCGGTGGCCGCGCCCACCAGGGCCACGAAGGAGGCCACATTGACGATGGAGCCGCCTCCCGAGGCCAGCATGGCCGGCACGGCGGCCCGGCATCCCAGCCATACCCCCTTCAGGTTGACCTCCATCACCTGGTGCCAGGTCTCCGGCGGGGTGTCGAGGAGCCCACCGTCGTCGGCGGGGAAGATGCCGGCGTTGTTGAACAGGACGTGCAGTCCGCCGTAGGCGTCCACCGCCCGGTCGATCATGGCCGCCACCTGGATCTCGTCGGACACGTCCACGGTCACCGCGGTGGCGGTGCCGCCGCGGCGGCGATGTCGGCCGCCGCCGACTCGGCGTCGGTCCGCCCTTCACGTCGGCCACCACCACCTGGGCGCCCTCGGCGGCGAAGAGGGACGCCGCCACCCGGCCGATGCCGCTTCCGGCGCCGGTGATCACCGCAACCTTGCCGTCCAGTCGTGCCATCTCGGCCTCCCTGATCTCTCGCCCGGGTCCTCCCGCGGGCTCCGGACCCGGTCCGGCCCCAGCCCGGTCCCGCTCACGGCATGAACGAGTGAGGTCCTCGGTCGCGCCCGGGACCGGTGCACGGTCCGCACCTTATCGGTGCGCCACATCTGCGGTGGAATACTGATGGCCGTGCCAGCGTCCGGTCCCCGCCCGCTCATCGGGGTCACCACGTACCGCCAGACCACCTCGTGGTGGGCGTGGGAGCGCGATGCTGCGCTGGTGCCCGGCTCCTACCTCGACATGGTCGAGACGGCCGGGGGCGAGGCCCTCCTGATCCCGCCGCCGGGGGACGAGGCCGGACCGGCGCGACCTCGATCGCTGCGACCACCTGGCCTGGCGGCCCTCGACGGTCTGGTGCTCATCGGTGGCGGGGACATCGATCCTGCCCGCTACGGCGGCGACGCCGGATCCCCGGAACGGTGGCACCAACCGCCGGCGCGACGATCTGGAACTGGGGTTGCTGGCCGCGGCTCTGGCCGTCGATCTCCCGGTCCTGGCCGTGTGCCGGGGCATGCAGGTCCTCAATGTGGGACTCGGTGGCGATCTGGTCCAGCAACTGCCCGACCGACTGGGTTCGACGCGGCACCAACCCCGTCCCGGTGCCTTCGGCTCGGTGGCCGTGCTCACCGAGGAGTCCGAGCGCGGTGAGGGCGCTGCTCGGTCCGCGGACCGAAGTCCTGTGCAGTCACCACCAGGCTGTCGACCGGCTGGGCCGTGGCCTCACGGTGACGGCCCGCAGCGAGGACGGTGTGGTCGAGGCCGTCGAGCTACCGGAGCACCGGTTCGTGGTCGGCGTGCAGTGGCATCCCGAGGAGACCGGAGACAGCCGGTTGTTCGAGGCACTGGTGGCCGCCGCCGCCGACCGCGTCGCCGGAGTCGCACCCCAAGGAGCCTGCATGAGCGATACGCACCATCGTGGTCAACCCGGCCACCGAAGAGGCCATCGCCGAGGTGCCGATCAGCGGTGTCGACGAGACCGACGACGCGGTGGCCCGATCGCTGGCCGCGGGGCCGGCGTGGCGGCAGCGTCGCCCCAGCCGACCGTGCCCGACTGCTTCGCCGGTTCGCGGCCCAGGTGGAGGAGCACGGGGAGGAGTTGGCCCAGCTAGAGACGGCCAACGTGGGCAAGGCCATCGCCGACAGTCGGGACGAGGTGGGCATGGTGGCCGAGGTGCTCTACTTCTACGCCGGAGCGGTGGACAAGCACCGCGGGGACACCGTGCCCGTGGCCGGTGGTGTGGACCTCACCTTCCACGAACCGCTGGGGGTGGTGGCGGCCATCGTCCCGTGGAACTTCCCTATCGCCATCGCCTCGTGGAAGATCGGGCCGGCCCTCGCCACCGGCAATACCATCGTGGTGAAGCCGGCCGAGATCACGCCGCTCACCGCCCTCCGACTGGCCGAGCTGGCCCTCGACGCCGGACTACCCGAGGGCGTCCTGCAGGTGGTGGCGGGCAAGGGGTCCGTCGTAGGCACCCGGCTCGTGGAGCACCCCGACGTGGCCAAGGTGGCCTTCACCGGATCGACCGAGGTGGGCCGGGACGTGATGAGCCGCGCCTCGGGCACGATCAAGCGGGTCACCTTGGAGCTGGGCGGCAAGTCGGCCTCGGTGGTCTTCGCCGACGCCGACCTCGAACGGGCGGCCTCAGCCACGCCCGGAGGCGTCTTCGCCAACGCCGGGCAGGACTGCTGTGCACGGAGCCGGGTGCTGGTGCAGCGCTCGGTCCTCGACCGGTTCCTCGGGCTGCTGGTCGACGCGGTGGCCCTGTGGCGGGTCGGGGATCCCACCGATCCGGACGTCCAGATGGGCCCACTGGTCACGGCGGCCCAGCGGTCTAGCGTCGCGGGGTACCTGGGACCGGGCATGGGCGAGTCGGGCGGTGGGCCGGTGGAGGCCTTCACCGCCGGCGCCGTTCCCGACGGACCCGGGTTCTGGTTCCCCCCCACGGTGGTGGCCCCGGCCGACCCCGGATGGCGCATGGCCCGTGAGGAGATCTTCGGTCCGGTGGTGGCCGTGATCCCCTTCGAGGACGAGGAGGATGCTGTGCGTCTGGCCAACGACACGCCCTACGGACTGTCGGGCTCCATCTGGACGGGCGACGGGGCCCGAGCGCTCCGCATGGCCCGGGCGGTCCAGTCCGGGCAACCTCTCGGTCAACTCGCACAGTTCAGTGCGTGTGCAGACCAGCTTCGGTGGCATGAAGCAATCGGGGTTCGGTCGCGAGCTGGGCCTCGAGGCTCTGGCCTCCTACAGCGATGTGAAGAACGTGTTCATCTCGACGGATGGTTGACGTCGTGATGCGGCCGCCGCCACCGGGAAGGGTCGGCCGCCGAGTGCTGCGCCGTGTCGACGCGGTGGGCGCCGGGGCGGCGAGCGCCGCGGCCGTCGACCCACCGACGCCGTGAGGATCCTGGTCGTCGCCAAGTTCTTCCCCTGGCCCTCCACCAACGGGGGTCATATTCGGATGGCCACGTCCATCGATGCCCTGAGCGAGCTGGGGGCCGTCGACCTCTTCTCCTTCTACGACCAGCGCCTCTACCCGCGGGGATCCGAGCCCGAACTGCCGGCCGGCGTGGACGTGGCCAGACTGGCGACGGCGCCCTACCCCCAGATCGGTGCACCGATGTCGTGGCGACCAGTCTGGCTGGCACGGGGCGGACTCCCGCTGGAGGTGGTCATGCGTCGTCGGGACCGCGCCCCCCGCTCGACGTTCGAGGCCTGGGCTCACCCGCACTACGACCTGGCGTGGTTCGCCACCGCGCCGACCTACGAGTGGCTGGGCCGGCCTCACCTCGGAACGACGGTCGTCGACCTCGACGGGCTCGAGGGCCCGAGGGAGCGGCAACGGGCGCGGATGATGCGGGCGTCACCGGGGCCCCGGGCCCTGGCCAGCACCGTCCGTGGCGCGTCAGCCGTGGCCCAGGCCCACCTGAACGCGCCGCGACTGGGATGCGTTCGAGCGGTCCGTCGCTGCCGACGTCGACCGGGTGGTGCTGTGCTCCGACGAGGACGTCCGGGGTTCCGGCCTGGCCAACGCCGTGGCCGTTCCCAATACCTATCCGCAACCGGATCGGCCGGCCGGCGCCGGTCCGGCCGGACACCCCCCGTCGCTGCTCTTTCAGGGCACGTTCGACTACGGGCCCAATCTGGACGGAGCCGAATGGCTGACGCGGGAGATCGCACCGAGGATTCGCGCGCTGGTCCCGGGCGCGCGGATCAGGCTGGTCGGTCGGACATCGACCGGTGCGGACCGCCTCCACGCGCCCCCGGACGTCACCGTGGTCGGGCCGGTGCCGACGATGGAGGCGGAGTTGGCCCGGGCCGACGTGGCCGTGGTGCCACTGCGGTACGGCAGCGGTACCCGCATCAAGATCATCGAGTCGTTCGCCCACCGCGTCCCGGTGGTATCGACCACCGCCGGCGCCGAGGGTCTCGGCGTACGCGACGGGGTCCAGCTGCTGATCGCCGACGACGCCGATGCCTTCGCTAGAGCATGTCGGCGGCTGCTCGCCGAGCCCGACCTCCGCCGGGCCCTCGTCGACGCCGGGGAGGCCTGGTACCAGCAGCGGTTTGAACGGAAGGTGGCGCGGGAGTCGATCCGATCCATCGTCGCCGGGCTGGTGGATGAACCCCGTTCCCGGTAGTGGGAGGCGGCCGCCCGCTACCGGGTCCGGCGGCGGGGAGCGACACGACGACCGGGTGGCCGTGATCACCGGTTCCAGCCGCGGGCTCGGTGCCGGCCTGGCCGAGGCCATGGCCGCTCGGGGGATCCGTCTGGGGTTGTGCGCCCGATCCCGGCCGACCGCGCCGCCGTCGACCGAGTCGGTCACCGCCTCGGTCGACGTCACCGACGCCGCCGCTGTGGACCGGTTCACCGACGAGGTGGCGGCCCGGTTCGGACCCATCGATCTGTGGATCAACAATGCCGGCCTTCTGGCTCCGATCGGCCCACTGGCCGATGCCGATCCGGAGGAACTCCGTGCCAACATCGAGGTCAACGTGCTGGGCGTCCTGTATGGGAGTGCCGCCTTCGCCCGCCACGTGCGGACCAGGCCCGGTGGCGGTGTCCTGGTCAATCTCTCGTCCGGCGCGGCCACCCGTCCCTACCTCGGCTGGGCCGCCTACGGTGGGGCCAAGGCGGCCGTCGACATGATCACCGAGGTGGTGGCCGGGGAGGAACGGACCGCCGGCCTGCGGTGCTACGCCCTCTCGCCGGGGTTGATCGACACCGACATGCAGGCGCTCATCCGCTCGGCCACGGTGAAGCAGTTCCCGGCCGTGGCCCGCTTCCGTCAGGTCCACGAGGAGGGTGCGTTCAACACACCGGCGTGGGTGGCGCGGTGGATCCTCGAGCGGCTCGTCGACGACGGCCCCTCTCGGGGAGCCGACTGGGGTCCGGGCCCCGAGGCCGGGGTGCGCCTGCGGGTGCCCGACGAGCACTGAGTCCCGGCCCACGTCGCCGGTCGGGGCCGGAGCCAGTTAGCAGGCGGCGCCACGGGGTGGGGTATTTTCGCGTCATGGCCACCACCACCGTCTCGTCGTTGGCGCCCGCGGAGCCGAGTCCCGCCGATCACCGGCCCTCTCGTCCGGCCGAGGAGAGCGGATTGGCCCGGATCGCCGGATGGTGCCACGACCACCGCTGGTGGGTACTGATCCTGTGGCTCGTGGCTCTGGTGGGCAGCAACGTGGTGGCCCAGGCGGCGGGCAGCAACTTCTCCAACAACCTCACCGGTGGCGCCCAACCGGTCCAGCAGATCCTCGATCAGGCCTTCCCGGCCCAGAAGGGCAGTCCCGCCCAGGTGGTGATCACCTCCACCGGTGCCATCAACGCCACATCGGTACAAGAACGGACGGCCAGGATGGTGGCGGCGCTGCGTCCCCTGGCCCATGTGTCCGAGGTGGTCAGCCCGTTCACGGCGGCCGGGGCCCACCAGATCTCGACGGACGGGCACATCGCCTACGTGCAGCTGAACTTCGACGAGCTGGCCGGGAACCTGCCCCAGGCGTCGATCAACCAGGTCATCGCCACCGCCCAGTCGTTCGCCGCTCCCGGATACCACGTGGCCCTCGGGGGCCAGGCCATCAGTCTGGTGGCCGGCGGGAAGCCCGGCTCCAGTGAAGGCATCGGCATCCTGGCCGCCATCATCATCATGCTGCTGGCCTTCGGATCGGTGGTGGCCATGGGCCTGCCCATCATCACCGCGCTGTTCGGGATCGCCATCGCCTTTGCCCTGCTCGACCTGCTCTCCCATGTCATCACCACCCCGACCTTCGCCCCGGAGATGATGGCCATGATCGGACTGGGTGTGGGTATCGACTACGCCCTGTTCATCGTGACCCGGTACCGCCAGGGGCTGGCCGAAGGCCGTACGCCACGCCAGGCCACCTCGGTGTCGCTGGCGACCTCGGGCCGGTCGGTGGTGTTCGCCGGTACCACGGTGATCCTCTCCCTCCTCGGCCTGTTCATCCTCCAGCTGCCCTTCATGCGGGGCCTGGCCGTGGGGGCCATCGCCGCCGTGGTGCTGGTCATGCTGGCCGCCATCACGCTGCTTCCGGCCATGCTCGGCTTCTCCGGCCTGGCCGTCGACAAGCTCCACGTCCCCGGCCTTCTCCAGAGCGCCGCCGAGCCCTCCCCTCGGGGCTTTTGGTACCGCTGGAGCCGGACCGTCCAACGCCATCCGATCCTCGCCGGCGGTGCTGCCTTGCTGTGCCTGCTGGTGCTGATCATCCCGTTCTTCTCGATGCGTCTGGCCTTCACCGACGCCGGCAACGACCCCACCACTTCCACCACCCGCCAGGCCTTCGACGCCCTGGCCACCGGGTTCGGGCCCGGGTTCAACGGGCCGTTGATCGTGGCCGCCTCGGTGCCCGATGGCCAGAAGGTCGCGGTCGACGCCCTCCAGAAGCGGGTGGCCGCCACCCCGGGCGTGGTGTTCGCCACCCCCGCCCAGTTCTCCGCTTCGGGCCACGATGCGGTGATCATCGCCTACCCGAGCACCGCCCCCCAGGCGGCCCAGACCGAGGCGCTCGTCCACACCCTGCGAGACGATGCCCTCCCCGCGGCCACGGCGGGGACCGGGGTGGTGGCCTACGTGGGCGGCGAGACGGCGGGATCGGTCGATGCCTCGGCCTACCTGTCGTCCCGGCTGGTGTGGGTCATCGCCGTGGTGCTCCTGTTGGCCTTCCTGCTCTTGATGGCGGTGTTCCGGTCGATTGCCATACCGGTGAAGGCGGTGGTCGTCAACATGCTGTCGGTAGGGGCGGCCTACGGGGTCATCGTGGCCGTGTTCCAGTGGGGCTGGCTTGGCGCCGTGATCGGCATCGGCGCCACTGGTCCCATCGACCCCTGGATCCCGCTCATGATGTTCACCATCCTCTTCGGACTCTCCATGGACTATGAGGTCTTCCTGCTCTCGAGAATCCGGGAGGAGTGGCGCCGCACGGGGGAAAACTCGAGTGCGGTGGCCGACGGGCTGGCCAAGACGGCACGGGTCATCACGGCCGCCGCCGCCATCATGGTCTGCGTATTCGGGTCGTTCGTGATCGGCGATCCCCTCCACGTGCTCAAGGTGTTCGGACTGGGCCTGGCCGCGGCCATCTTCATCGACGCCACGCTGGTCCGCATGGTCCTGGTCCCGTCCATCATGGAGCTCCTGGGCAGGGCCAACTGGTGGATGCCGTCGTGGTTGGACAGGGTCGTCCCCAACCTGGGCGTGGAGGTCGACGTGGCCCCGGTGGCCACGCCTGGTGGCGCCGCCGGGTAACGTCGGCGGCATGTCAGAACGTTCTCGCAAGGTTGCGAAACCCGCGGCCGCGCTCGGGGTGCTCGCCACCATGGCCAGTATCTGGTGGTTCGCCCTCCGGCCCCGGCGCAAGCACAAAGGCGACGCCTAACCCCTCAGGGCCGTCACCGTCCCGGCCGACCGGTGCCAACCCGGCCCGGTGACTCCTTCGGCGGGGCAGAAATCGGCTGGCCGGTAACCTCGGCTGGTGCCTCTGGCCTCCCTGCGCCCGCTCCGATCGCGGAACTTCGCACTCATCTGGTCGGCCGCCCTGGTGTCCAACGTCGGCTCGTGGATGCAGACCGTGGCCCTCGGCGTGCTCGTCTTCGCCCGCACCGACCAACCGGTCTGGACCGGCCTCGTGGCCGCGGCAGCCTTCGTCCCCATCGGTCTCCTCGCCCCGCTGGGTGGGGCCCTAGCCGATCGGCTGGACCGCCGACGGTGGCTGATCGTCACCACCGTGGCCGAGATGGCCTTCGCCACCGTGTTGGCCCTCCTGGCCGCCACGGGCCACGACCCGCCGGCCGTCCTGGTGGTGCTGGCTTTCTGCGGCGGGGCCTCGGGCGCCATCGGGTTCCCGGCCTTCCAGGCCATGGTGCCCGACCTCGTCCCCACCGAGGACCTCCTCGGTGCGGTCTCGTTGTCTTCGGCCCAGTTCAACCTGGGCCGGGTCATCGGACCGGCGCTAGCCGGTCTGGCCCTCCTGACCCACGACTACGGGCTGGTGTTCGGGGCCAACGCCGCCTCCTTCGCCGCCGTAGTCGTGGCCCTGGTCATGGTCCGGCTGCCCAGGCCGGTACGGGCACCGAAGGAGTTGGGCCTGGTGGCCCGCCTGGCTGTCGGGGCCCGGGTGGCGGCCGCCGAGCCGGGGTGTCGTGCCGCCATCCAGTTGATCGCCGTGGTGGCCCTCCTGGCGTCGCCGTTCATCGCCCTTGTGCCGGCCATGTCCGGGGTGCTCGACCGCGGCGGCGTGAGCACGTCGGTGGGCACGGCCATCTTGGTCACCGCCCAGGGGATCGGTGCGGTGGCCGGTGCCCTCGTGCTGCCAACCCTCGCCGAGCGGGTGGGGCGACGGGCCGTGGTCGGCGCCGCCCTCTTCGTGTTGCCCGTGCTGCTCGTGCTGTACGGTCTGGCCCCGACCCTGTGGTTGTCCGCCGTGGCCTTCCTCGCCGTGGGTGCGGGGTACATCGTCGTGCTGTCGGGGCTCAACACCGTGGTCCAGCTGCGGGCACCCGCCGCCGTGCGCGGTCGGGTCCTGTCGATCTACATGATGGGTCTGGGCATCATCTATCCCATCGGAGCGGTGCTCCAGGGCGGGCTGGCCGACCACGCCGGTGTGCGGACAGTGACCGTGGCCGGTGCGGCGATCATGCTGGCCACCATGGCGGCCATCGCCGTCTTCCACCCGTCCACCTTCACCGCCCTCGGCGACGGTTCCGCCCCGACCGTGGCCGGGGCCACGGTCGTCAGGCCCACCGACTCCCTCCACCTCACCGAGGAGTGCCCGTGACCGACGCGCGTGGACCACCGTCGAGGTGGTGACGGCAGCCGAGGCCGAGCCGGCGCAACGCCGGGCGGCCGGTGCCCTGCTGGCCTCGGGGCTCGGCCCCGGGGACCGGGTGGCCTTCAGCCTGCCGTCCTCGTCGGCCCTCCTCTGTGCGGTGCTCGGGGCCCTCCGTGTCGGCGTGGTTCCGGTACTCCTCAACGCCACCCTGCTCGACGACGAGCGGCACGCTCTGGTGGCCGACGCCCAGCCGAAGCTCGTGATCGCCGACCGGGACGGTCTGGCCGCCCTGGACTCCGGTTCCCCGGTCGAACTGGCGCCGTACCCGCTGGCCCGCCCGATGCACTACACCTCGGGCACCACCGGCCGGAGCAAGGGCGTCTGGTCGGGGGTGTGGAGCCCCGAGGAGGCCGCGGCGGCGTTCGCCGACGAGGCCGACCTGTGGTCGTTCGGTCCTGACGACGTGCACCTGGTGTGCTCGCCCATGTACCACTCGGTGTCGATCCGGTTCGCCGGCGGCACGCTGGTGGCCGGGGGCACGTGCGTGGTGCTCAGTCGCTTCGACGCCGAGGTGGCCCGGGAGGTCCTCGATGGTCGGCGAGGCCCGAGGCCGACCACGACGTTCATGGCGCCGGCGGCACTCGGGCGCCTGCTGGCCGTGGTGGCCGGCACCGGGGTGCGCTTCTCGAGCCTGCGCCTGCTGGTCCATGCCGGTTCCCCCTGCCCCCCGTCCCTCAAGCGGTCGGCCCTGGCCCGGGTGGACCCCGGGGTGCTGTGGGAGTTCTACGGCTCCACCGAGGGCCAGTTCACGGTGTGCTCACCCGAGGAGTGGACGGCCCGCCCGGGCACGGTGGGCCGGGCCCGGCCCGGTCGCACCCTTTCGGTGGACGACGACGGGACCATCTGGTGCCGGCCGCCGGGATTCGCCCGGTTCCGCTACTGGGGGGACGACGCCAAGACCAAGAGTGCCTGGCGGGACGGCGCCTTCACGGTCGGCGACCTCGGACGGCTGGACGCGGACGGCTACCTCTTCATCGACGGGCGTCGGGACGACCTCATCATCACCGGGGGGGTCAACGTCTATCCGGCGGAGGTGGAGGCGGCCCTGGCCGGCGTGGACGGTGTGGCCGAGATCGCCGTCTACGGAATGGACGACGACCACTGGGGCCAGCGTGTCGCCGCGGCGGTGGTGAGGTCGGAGCCGAGGTCGCGAGCTGGGGGGCACGATGCCGACGCCGACGCCCGGGTGCTGGCGGCCGTGGCCGACTGCGCCGAGGCCCAGCTGGCCGCCTACAAACGACCCAAGGAGTACGTGGTGGTGGATGCCCTACCCAGGACGGCCACCGGCAAGCTGCAGCGCGGTCTGATCCCCGACCTCCTGGCGCACCCGCCTGAGCCGGACTGACCGTTCGGCGGTATGTCCCGGAGCCACCCCGGAGGCGTCCGAGGCCAATCGGGGCCGGTGAGGTGGGCGATACTGGGGAGATGAGCCCTGCCGATGCCGGTCCCCCCATCGCCACCGTCAATCCCGCCACCGGCCAGCTGGTGGAGTCCTTCGAGCCCTACGACCGCGCCGCCGTCGAGCGGCGGCTGGCCGCCGCCGCCGCCGCCGCCCCGCGGTGGGCCCGGAGCACCTTCGAGGAGCGGTCCCGGCTGCTCCTCACGGTGGCCGAACTCCTCGAGGGCGAAGTTCCCGACATCGCCCACGTGGTCACCACCGAGATGGGCAAGCCCTTCGCCCAGGCCAAGGGGGAGGTGGCCAAGTGCGCCAGTGGATTCCGGTGGTTCGCCGAGCACGCCGAGGCCATGCTCACCGACGAGGAGGTCCCTGTCGACGCCTCGCTCGGGCTGGTGACCTACCAGCCCCTCGGCGCCATCCTGGCCATCATGCCGTGGAACTTCCCCCTGTGGCAGGTGGTGCGCTTCCTGGCCCCCGCTCTGATGGTGGGCAACGTGGGCCTGTTGAAGCACGCACCGAGCGTGCCCCGAACCGCCCTGCTGCTGGAGGACCTGTTGCGCCGGGCCGGCGCCCCTGACGGGGTCTTCCAGACCCTGTTGGTGGGCACCGACCAGGTGCCGGCCATCATCGCCGACCCGAGGGTGGCGGGCGTCACCCTCACCGGCAGCGTGGGGGCCGGGCGGGCCGTCGCCGCCCAGGCCGGCGCGGTGGGCAAGAAGGTGGTGCTCGAGCTCGGGGGCAGCGACCCCTTCATCGTCCTGCCCTCGGCCGACCTCGATCGGGCGGTCTCGGTCGGCATCAGCGCCCGGGTCCAGAACGCCGGTCAGTCCTGCATCGCGGCCAAGCGCTTCATCGTCCACCGTGACGTGGCCGAGGCGTTCACCGAGGGATTCGTGGCCGGCATGGCCGCCCTCTCGGTCGGGGACCCTTTCGACCCGGCCACCGAGGTCGGCCCGCTGGTCACCGCGGCGGCCTGCGACACCATCGCCGCCCAGGTGGAGGACGCCCGAGCCCATGGTGCGGCCATCCTGTGTGGCGGCGAGCGGGTGGTCGGGCCCGGAGGCCCCGAGCACCCCGGCTACTTCTACCGCCCGACGGTCATCTCCCACATCACTCCGGCCATGCGGGTGGCCACCGAGGAGGTGTTCGGCCCGGTGGCCCTCCTCTACACTGTGGCCGACGCCGACGAGGCCCTGGCCCTGGCCAACGGCACCGAGTTCGGGTTGGGTTCGAGCGTGTGGACCCACGATCCCGACGAGCAGCAGCGGTTCGTCACCGAGTTGCAGGCAGGACAGGTCTTCGTCAACGGCATGGTGGTCTCCATGCCCGAACTTCCCTTCGGCGGCATCAAGAGCTCCGGGGTCGGTCGCGAGCTGGCCTCCTTTGGCCTGCATGAGTTCTGCAACGTGAAGACCGTCTGGGTGGCCTGATGACCCCAGGGCGGCCGGGTGCGGTCGGGTCCGGACCGGTCCGGACCTATCTCGACCATGCCGCCACCACCCCCATGGCCCCCGAGGCGGTGGAGGCCATGCTGCCCTTCCTGGCCGGCGTGTTCGGCAACCCGTCGGGAGGGCATGCTGAGTCCCGCCTCGCCCGCCGGGCCGTCGACGACGCCCGCCAGCAGGTGGCCACCTCGTTCGGGGTCGACCTCGGCGACGTGGTCTTCACCGGCAGCGGAACCGAGTCCGACAACCTCGCCGTGGTGGGCGGTTGGGAGAGCCGGTCCGGCGGCGACCACCCCCCATCGGTCCTGGTGTGCGCGGCCATGGAGCATCACGCCGTGCTCACCACCTGCCGGTCCCTGGCCCGCCGCACGGGGGCCGAACTGCGTGAGGTGCCGACGGGCAAGGACGGACTGGTGGACCTCGAGGCCCTGGCCGAGGCGTGCACGTCGGAGGTGGGCCTGGTGTCCGTGATGGCGGTCAACAACGAGATCGGCACGGTTCAACCGCTCCAGCAGGTGTCCGTCCTGGTGCGCTCCGGTTCCCCGCATGCCCTCTTCCACACCGATGCCGTGCAGTCCGTACCCTGGCTCGAGACGACCCCGCTGGCCACGTGGGCCGACCTGGTATCCATCAGTGGCCACAAGTTCGGCGGGCCGAAGGGAGTGGGCGCCCTCGTGGTGGCGCCCGGGGTGGTCATCGGGCCCCACATTCTCGGTGGCGGCCAGGAGCGCGATCGTCGGAGCGGTACCCACAACGTGGCCGGGATCGTGGCCACGGCGGAGGCCCTGACGGATCACCGAGGCGGCGCGTCCGACCACGGTGGCCAGGGTGGCCACCCTTCGGGACCGGCTGGGAGACGGGATCCTGGCCACGGTGTCCGATTCGGTCGAGACCGGGGACCGCAGGGACAAGGTGGCCGGATCGCTGCATCTCCGCTTCGCCGGCATCGAGGCCGAGGCGCTGGTGGTCCTGCTCGACCAGCTGGGCGTGGCCGTATCGGCCGGGGCGGCGTGCTCGAGCGGTGCCGTCGAGGTGAGCCACGTGCTCGGCTCGATGGGCCTGCCACCCGGGGAGGCGGCCAGCGGCATCCGGTTCTCGCTCGGGGCAACCAGCCGTGAGGAGGACATCACCACGCCCTGGCCGTGGTGCCGGACGCCGTCGCCCAGCTGCGAGACTGAACCGATGCGTGTGCTCGTGGCCATGTCCGGAGGTGTGGACTCGTCGGTGGCCGCCGCGCTCCTGGCCGACCGGCTCGGGCGTGATCAGGTGGTGGGGGCCACCCTCAAACTCTGGGGCGGGGCCTCGGACTCGGGGTGCTGCTCGGTGGCCGATGTGGACGACGCCCGTCGGGTGGCCGACCAGCTCGGACTGGTCCACCATGTCTTCAACTTCGCCGCCACGTTCGAGCGACCGGGTGGTGGACCCCTACGTCCGGGGCCACGCCGAGGGCCGGACCCCAAACCCGTGCATCGAGTGCAACCGCCACGTCAAGTTCGACCGATTGCTGGAGCGGGCCATCGACCTGGGCTTCGATGCCGTGGCCACCGGCCACCATGCCCGCCGGACCGAGACCCCCGAGGGCCGGTTCCGGCTGTGCCGGGGGGCCGACGCCGACAAGGACCAGTCCTACGTGCTGGCCATGCTCGGCCAGCACCAGCTGGCCCGTTCCCTCTTCCCCGTGGGCGAGTTGACCAAGGACGAGGTGCGGTCCGAGGCGCGCCGCCAGGGCCTGCGTACCGCGGGCAAGCCGGACAGCCAGGATGTCTGCTTCATCCGCTCGGACGAGGGTCGGTCGGGATTCCTGGGTGATCGGGTACCCCTGCATCCGGGAAGACTGGTCGACCACGACACCGGTGCGGACCTCGGGGCCGTGGACGCGGTGGAACTGGTCACCGTGGGTCAACGGCGGGGCATGGGGCACAGTACCGATGGCCGTCGTCGCTTCGTCACCGCGGTGGACGTCCCGGCGCGCCGGGTGACCATCGGGCCTCCCGAGGCCGCCTACGCACCCGACGTCTCGCTGCACACGGTCACCTGGGTCGACGGCGATCCCACCGCCACCGCCACCGCCAGCGTGGCCGTCATCGCCCAGTGCAGCGCCCACGGGACACCGGTCGAAGCCGAGGCGGCCCGGTCCGACCGAGGTCTGGAGGTGCGGTTCGCCTCCCCGCAGCGGCGTATCGCCCCCGGCCAGACCGTGGCCCTCTACGACCCGAGCCGTCCCGACGAGGTGGTCGGCTCGGGCGTCGTCCGGTGAGCGCACGGCGAGGGCCGACCCCGGACGGCGGGGTCGACGGCTTCCTCGACCCGGTGGCCCGGGCCGAGGAGCTGCGGTCCCTGATCGGGTACCACAACGACCGGTACCACCGCCTCGATGCACCGGAGATCGCCGATGCCGAGTACGACGCCCTGGTGCGGGAGTTGCGGTCAATCGAGGCCGAGCACCCCGACCTGGTGGTGCCGGACTCGCCCACCACCACGGTGGGCGCCCAGCCGTCGGTCCTGTTCGCCGAGGTGGCCCACCGGGTACCCATGATGAGCCTGGACAACGCCTTCAGCCCGGACGAGCTCCGGGCCTGGGCCGACCGTCTGGCCAAGCAGATCCCCGAGGACACCGCCTTCGTCTGCGAGTTGAAGATCGATGGACTGGCCATCTCCCTCACCTACCGCGACGGTCGCTATGTCCAGGCGGCCACCCGGGGGGACGGCCGCACCGGCGAGGATGTCACGCCCAACGTGGCCACCATCCGGGACATCCCCGAGCGCCTGGATGCGACCGCTGGCCCGGCCCCGGCCCTCATCGAGGTCCGGGGCGAGGTCTACATGCGCAAGAGCGCGTTCGAGGAGCTCAACCGGCGTCAGGCCGAGTCCGATGACCGGCTCTTCGTCAATCCCCGCAACTCGGCGGCCGGCTCGTTGCGCCAGAAGGACTCCTCCATCACCGCCGGGCGCGCCCTCTCGTTCTGGGCCTACCAGGTGGGGGAGTTGCAGCTGGTAGCGGGGCCGGACACCGACGGGGGATCCTCTCTCCCCGGCGAGTTGGCCACCACCCACGCCGACACCCTGGCCTGGTTGGACCGCGCCGGGTTCCCGGTCAACCCCGAGCGGTCCCTTGTCCGCGGCCTCGACCAGGTCCTCGCCTTCTGCCGCTCGTGGGAGGCCGGTCGTCACGACCTCGACTACGACATCGACGGGGTCGTCGTGAAGGTCGACGACCTGGAGCTCCAACGTCGGCTGGGGGCGACCTCGCGGGCACCACGGTGGGCCATCGCCTACAAATTCCCCCCCGAGGAGCGGACCACCACGCTGCGGCGCATCGCCGTCTCCATCGGCCGCACCGGGAAGGCCACGCCCTTCGCTGTGCTGGAACCGGTCTTCGTGGGCGGCTCAACCGTGTCCCTGGCCACCCTGCACAACGAGGACCAGGTGCGGCTGAAGGACGTGCGCCCCGGCGACACGGTCATGGTGCGAAAGGCCGGGGACGTGATCCCCGAGGTGGTGGGCCCGGTCCGGGTGAAGGGCCAGCGACGGAAGCCGAGGTGGATCTTCCCGACGATCTGTCCCAGCTGCGGCGCCCCGCTGGTACGGCTACCCGACGAGAGCGACACCTTCTGCACCAACCTCGACTGTCCGGGCCAACGCGTCCAGCGCATCGCCCACTTCGCCTCCCGTTCGGCCATGGACATCGAGGGGCTCGGGGAGCAACGGGTCCAGCTCTTCGTGGACCAGGGCCTCCTGAAGGACGTCGCCGACCTGTACGGATTCACCGGAGACACCTTCACCGGTCTCGAGGGATTCGCCGAACTGTCGATCGCCAACCTCCTTCGTGCCATCGACGACTCCCGGGCCCGTCCCCTGCACCGGGTCCTGATCGGGTTGGGCATCCGCCACCTGGGCCAGGTCGGATCCCTGGCTCTGGCCCGGTCCCTCGGCAGCATCGACGCCATCATGGCTGCCGACGAGGGGCGCCTGGCCGGGGTCGACGGGGTCGGTCCGGTGATCGCCACCAGCGTGGTCCGCTGGCTGGCCTCGGACGTGAACCGCTCGGTGGTGGAACGACTGCGCGGTGCCGGGCTCACCCTCGACGAACCGGGCTTCGATGCCCACGAGGAGCCCACGGTGGCCCAGACCCTCAAGGGCCGTTCCGTCGTGGTCTCGGGCACCCTCGAGGGCTATACCCGGGAAGAGGCCGAAGAGGCCATCCTGGCCCGGGGGGGCAAGGCGCCCGGCACGGTGTCGAAGAAGACCTTCGCGCTGGTGCTGGGCGAGTCACCGGGAGCCTCCAAGGTGGCCAAGGCCGAGCAGCTGGCCATCCCGGTGCTCGACGGCAGCGGATTCCGGCACCTGCTCGAGACGGGCGAGCTCCCCACGCCGACAGAGTGAGGGCGGGCCCGCCACGGACGCGGCCCGACCCTCCACCGCTTCGGTGTCGGGCCTCGGTACCCTGTACGAAGAATCATGCCGAGTATCACCGACTCCATCGGGCGTGTCCTCGGCGACCGCTACCGACTGGTCACCGCCCTGGGTACCGGTGCGTCTGCGCACGTGTACCTGGCCGACGACGTCTCGCTCCATCGGCGGGTGGCCATCAAGGTGCTCCATCCCGCACTGGCCGGTGACGCCAACTTCCTCAAGCGCTTCCGGGCCGAGGCCCGGGCCGTGGCCGCCCTCAACCATCCCAACATCCTCCAGGTCTACGACTGGGGCGAGGAGCACGACGAGCCGTACCTGGTGCTCGAGTACCTGGCCGGGGGCAGCCTCCGCCAGGTCTACGACACCGGGGCCCTGCTCACGCCGGAGCAGGCCGTCCGGATCGGCCTGCAGGCCGCGGCCGGGCTGGACTACGCCCACCGGCGGGGTTTGATCCACCGGGACATCAAGCCGGCCAATCTCCTCTTCGACGCCGACGGGCGCCTGCGGATCGCCGACTTCGGGCTGGCCCGGGCCCTGGCCGAGGCGGCGTGGACCGAGCCGGATGGAGCCATCCTGGGCACGGCGCGCTACGCCGCCCCCGAGCAGGTCGAGGGGTGGGTGCTGGACGGGAAGGCCGACGTCTACGCCCTGGCCCTGGTCCTCTACGAGGGCGTGACCGGCGAGACGCCGTTCATCGGCGACACCACCATCGCCACCCTGATGGCCCGGGTCGGCGCCCTGCTGCCCGAGCATGACGCCCTGGGCCCGCTCAACGACGTCCTGGTGTGGGCGGCGGCCCCCGAGCCTTCCGAGCGCTTCGATGCCGCCCAGTTGTCCCTCCGCCTCGAGGAGTTGGCGGCCATCCTCCCCGACCCCCTCCCCATCCCCATTGTGGACGCCGTCCCGGTCGACGAGGTCGAGGGCCTGGAAAAGGTCATGGTCCGGCCTGCCCATCGGGCCCCGCTCAACGGGCTGGCCCCGGACACCACCGAACTCGGGGTTCCTGCCGTGGCCGGCGCCACCACGACCGCAGGAAAGTCCCCGTCGCTGAAGCAGCAGAAAAAAGAGCTGAAGCGCTCGACGGGCCGTCGTCCCAGTGCCTCCACCGGCGGCATCCGTCCCCGGCGGCGACGGTGGCCCTGGGGAGTGGCCATCGCGGTGGCCGTGGTCGCCCTCCTGGCCGGCGGGGCCGTGCTGGCCGTACAGGCCAAGCTGTTCACGCCCAGCCACCCGGTGCCATCGCTGCTCGGCCAGACCGTGCCCCAGGCCCGTCTCGCCGTCAAGGCCGACAAGTTCTCCGTGCGGACCACCGGTCATGCCTCCAGCATCACGGTGGGCCCCGGGCTGATCCTGAGCCAGAAGCCCACGCCGCGCTCGGGCGGTCACGTGACGACGGCCAAGCAGGGGTCGACCATCGGCGTGGTCGTCTCCACCGGACCGCCACCGGTGGGCATTCCCCCACTGGGTTCGTTCACCAGTTGCGCTGGGGCGGTGGCCGCGCTGAAGGCTGTCCACCTGGTGGGCGTGTGCCCGGCCACGGCCCAGCAGTACAGCTCGACCGTGGTGGCCGGGGCCGTGCTCGGCAGCACCCCGACCGGGACCGCTCCCTACGGCTCGACGGTGACCATCGCCACCTCGAAGGGCCATGCCCCGGTGGCCATCCCCACCGTCACCGCCTCGGGCTCCACCTACACGACGGCTGCCGCCGCCCTCACCGCCGCCGGCTTCGTGCCCAGCCAGAACAACGAGTACAGCCCCACGGTGCCGACCGGCCAGGTCATCGGCACCACCCCCGACCCGTCGGCCGGTCCCCAGCCATTCGGTTCCAAGGTCAGCGTGAACATCTCCCTCGGACCCCAGCCGGTGATCATCCCCAACGTGGACGGTCAGTCGGTCACCGCGGCCACCAGCGCCCTCGGTGCGCTCGGACTCAAGGTGTCCGGCCCTTACGGACCCCCCGGGGCCACGACCGTGCTGTCCACCGATCCGGCGGCGGGAACCTCGGTCCAGCCTGGCACCACCGTGAACATCTACACCCTGTGAGCCCGGCTTCTGCGGACTGCGAGCTGTGCGAGGCGGCCCGGATCACCGAGTGGTTCCACGAGGACGACATCTGCTGGGTGGCGGCCTGCGAGGTGTGCGACGTGCCCATGGTGGTGTGGAAGGAGCACGGCAACGAACCCCCCGAGGTGGAGGTCGACCACATGCTGGAGCAACTGGGACGGGTGGCCGACGAGCGTTTGGGCACCGGCGTGTGGTCCTTCGACCGGGTCATGCGCCAGATCCCCGACCACTTCCACGCCCACGCCCGCGACCCGGACTGGTGGTTCCGACGGTTCGGGCGGCGGTGACCGTGCCCGTTCCGGTGTCCACGCAGTTCCCGTACGGACGCGCGCCGGCCACCGTGGTCATCCATCCGCGGTGATCAAGTACCTGGGTTCGAAGCGGCGGTTGGTCCCGGCCCTCACCGAGCTGGCCCGGGCCTCGGGGGCCCGCACCGGGCTCGACCTGTTCTGCGGGACCACCCGGGTGGCCCAGGCCTGGAAGGCCTCGGGCATGGAGGTCACGGCGGTGGACACCACGCGGGTGGCCCACGTGCTGGCCCGGTGCTACGTAGCCACCGACCCCGATGTCCGCTCCGGGTTCCGGGGCGAACTGACCGGGGCGATCGAACACCTGAACGGCCTGGAGGGGCGTCCGGGGTACGTGGCCGCCACCTTCTGTGAGGCGTCGAGGTTCTTCCGACCCGAGAACGGTGCCCGGATCGACGCCGTCCGGGACGCCATCGAGTCCGACTATGTCGGCACCGACCTGTGGCCGGTGCTGGTGACCAGCCTGCTCGAGGCGGCCGACCGGGTCGACTCCACCACCGGCCTCCAGATGGCCTACCTGAAACAGTGGGCCGACCGGGCCCGACATCCCCTTTTGCTCCGGGTCCCCGAGCTCCTGGCCGGGCCGGGACGGGCGGTGCGGGGGGACGCGGTCTCCCTGGTCGGTTCGCCCCTGCTCGGGGAGGTCGATCTGGCCTATCTCGATCCGCCGTACAACCAGCACCGCTACGACTCCAACTACCACGTGTGGGAGACCATCGTGGCCTGGGATCAGCCCACCTTCTACGGCGTGGCCTGCAAGCGCGACGACCTCCGTGACCCGGAGCAACGGAGTGCCTTCAACGGGCGTCGGACCATGCCGGTGGCGCTGGAGCGGGTGGTGGAGGGGGTCCGGGCCGAGGTCGTGATCCTCTCCTACAACAACGAGTCGTGGCTGACCTTCGAGGAGCTCCACGAACTGTGTGCTGGCCGGGGCCACGTGGCCGTGCTGGCCTTCGACTCGGCCCGGTACGTGGGGGCGCGGATCGGCATCCACAACCCGGCCGGACGCAAGGTGGGCACGGTCTCCCATCTCCGCAACACCGAATACATGGTGGTGGTCGGGGACCGGGCCCAGGTGCGGCGGATGGTGGCGGCGGTCACCGCCGCGGACCTGGGTCGCCTGGTGGACCGGCCGGTCCCGCTGGTCATCCGGCCCGGGGAGGAAGCGGTGCCGGTTTGACCGGGTAGCAGACCCCCTGCCAACGTGTTCCGACGCCGGCGGGATGCCACTCCAGGCGCGCCGCCCATCATCCGCGCAGGCACCAGAGGGGGACGACCACATGGGAGCACTCAGCGGGCGCACCGCCATCATCACCGGTGCCGGTCGTGGCATCGGGCGGGAGCACGCCCTGCTCTTCGCCGCGGAGGGGGCCAACGTGGTGGTCAACGACCTCGGCGGTGCCGTGGACGGCTCGGGAGATGACCGTTCGCCGGCCCAGCAGGTGGTGGACGAGATCACCGCGGCCGGCGGCCAGGCCGTGGCCAACGCCGAAGACGTGTGCGATTGGGAGGGCGGCAAGCGCCTCGTCGACACCGCGGTGGAGACCTTCGGGGACCTCCACATCCTGGTCAACAACGCCGGCATCCTCCGCGACCGGGTGCTCGTGAACATGTCCGAGGCCGAGTGGGACTCGGTCGTCCACGTCCACTTGAAGGGGCACTTCGTCCCCACCCGGCACGCCGCCGCGTACTGGCGCGAGCAGACCAAGGCCGGCAGGGAGGTCAGAGCGTCGGTGATCAACACCTCGTCGACCTCGGGACTGTTGGGCAATCCGGGCCAGTCCAACTATGGGGCGGCCAAAGCCGGGATCGCCGCCTTCACGGTCATCGCGGCCGAAGAGCTGATCCGCTACGGGGTCCGGGTCAATGCCATTGCTCCGGCCGGCCGCGCACCCGGATGACCGAGCAGACCCCGGGGCTCTCCGACATCGTCCGGGCTCCACGGGATGCCGCCGAGTTCGACAGCTGGGATCCCGCCAACGTGTCGCCCCTGGTCGCTTACCTGGCCACCGAAGAGTGTCCGGCCACCGGCAGGGTCTTCTTCGTCCAGGGCGGACAGGTCCGCCTCTTCCAGCCCTGGACCATGACCGAGTCCATCGACAAGGACGACGACCGCTGGACGGTGTCCGAACTGGCCGCGGAGATGCACCGACTCGGAGGCTGAGTATGTCCCCGGTCCGGGGGTCAGACCGTCCCGGCGGGGACCAGGCCTTCGACCCCGACGAGGTCCGATCGGCCGAGGCCCTGCTCAGTGGCACCGGGGCCGGCGCCGAGGGCGGCATCGTCGTACCCTGGCCGGTCCTCTTCCGCCACCGGGTGCACCGCCGGCTGGCCCGTTCCGACCGCTACCAGTGGTGGGTGCTCTGGACCGTCCTGGCCGGTCTGCTCTCGGTCAACATCACCTTCACCGTCTTCGTGGTGGCCCTGCCCCAGGTGGCCCGCGAGCTGCACACCTCGGTGTCCACCCTCACCTGGACCTCCACCGGCCCCCTGCTGGCCTTCGGCGTGGCCGCCCCGGTGCTGGGCAAACTCGGTGACCTGCGGGGCTACCGCAAGCTCTACCTGTGGGGTCTGTCCGGGGCGGCGCTCAGCGTGGTGCTGACGGCATCGGCCCCGACGGCCGGGGTCCTGATCGCCGCTCGCCTGTTCGACGGGGTCCAGGGCGCGGCCACCGGGGCTGCGTCCATGGCCCTCGTCCTCCAGGCCTTCTCCCATGAGGACCGGGTGAAGGCCATGGGCTGGTGGGCCCTGGTCGGGGCCGGCGGCCCGGTGCTCGGCGTGACCATCGGGGCCCCCATCATCCAGTACCTCGGGTGGCGGGCCCTGTTCTGGGGGGAGCTTCCCCTGATGGCCATCGCCGCGGTGCTGGCCGTCGTGGTCCTGCCCGCCCACGACCACGACCGACCCGCGGCAGGAGCGGCAGGGATGGAGGGGACGGCGAGGACAGGGGGGACGGTGGGGACAAGGGGGGCCGACGGGGACACCGCCATCACCCGGGGTGCCCCCAGCCCGTGGAGCCAACTGGACTGGACAGGATCATGGTCGCTCGCCCTGTCGGTCACCGCCGGCCTGTTGGCCCTGAACGAGGCACCCTCGTGGGGTTTCACCGCTCCGGCCACCCTGGCCGTGTTCGCCGTGTGCCTCGCCGCCGGGATCTTCTTCGTGGCCCATGAGCGGCGGGCCCCGAGGCCCCTGATACCGCTCCGCTACTTCCGGATGCGCAACTTCGTGTTCCCGCTCGGCGCCCGGGCGTTCGTCAACTTCTCCTACATGGGCGGCTTCTTCCTGTTCCCCATCCTCATGGAGGGGGTCTACGGCTACAGCGAGACGCGGGCCGGGCTGGTGTCCACGGCCCGGCCGCTGCTGTTCTCGCTCGTGGCCCCGGCGGCGGGGTATGCGGCCGTCAAGGTGGGGGAGCGCTCACTCGTCATGGCCGGGGCCCTGGCCCTGACGGTGTCCATGGTCGTCTTCACCCAACTCGGGTCCAGTCCGTCGCTGGTCGTGATCATCATCGCCCTCGCCCTGTCGGGGGTGGGCAACGGGCTGTCCACCCCGTCGACGGTGTCGTCGGCCTCGAACGAGGTGGCCGCCGACGAACTGGGGGTCATGAGTGCGGCCCAACAGCTGATCACCCAGATCGGGATCGTGGCCGGCATCCAGGTCATGGTCACCGTGCAGGCCTCGGCCCACGGTGGCGTGGGTTCGCTGGCCTCGTTCCACCGGGCCTACGCCGTCGGTGCTGTGGGGGCCGTCCTGGCCGGGGTGTGCGGTTTCTTCGTGCGCAACACGCCGAGAGGCGAGCACTCCGATCTGCTGTCGGACCCGCCCCCGGCCTGAGCCGCCGATCCGACCGGGACCTACCGGGTGATGGCCAGGATGCGGGCGGCGATCTCGGCGGCCGCCGGGTCGGGGGTGGCGGTCTGGAGGGCCATCAGTTTGGCGATGTCGCCCTCCACCTTGATCTTTCCCGACATGAAGGCCTGCAGGCCGGCCTGCGGATTGCCTTCGACCAGGATGGCCTTGGCCACCTCGTAGTCGAGGGTCACCTTCAAGTCGATGGGCTCGATGTGGCCGGTGTCGAGGACCAACTCGCCCGAGGACGTGTCCACATGGGCCAGCACGGTGCCTTCGCCGAAGGGCACGGCCCCGATGACCAGGTTCATCCGAATGGCGTGTTCGATGGTGGCTCCCTTGCCGTCGAACTCCGCCCGGATGGACCGTGCCTCGTCCAGCCATTCGTCGCTCAAGAACTCGTAGGTGGCCATCGCTGTGCTGCTCCTTGCCCGTGGTGTGGTCTGGCCGTCCACACTAACCCGAGCCCCGGCTGCTTCCCGAGCCCGGTGCCAGGAGGGGCCAGGGTGGTGGGTGGGGCCCGGTGCGGCCGGTAGCATCCGGTTCCGTGACTGCTCCCATCCTTCCCGGTGCCGAGCCGTGGTCCGCCGCCGGCGACGCCCACGGTGTCCTCGTGCTGCACGGCTTCACCGGCAATCCCGCCTCCATGCGCCCGCTCGCCGAGGCGTGTGCCAAGGCGGGCCTGACCGTCGAGCTGCCCCTGCTCCCCGGGCACGGCACCTCCCTCGACGACATGGTTCCCACGCGGTGGGAGGACTGGTCGGGTGCGGCGGAAGCCGAGTACCAGGCGCTGGCCGCCCGGTGCCAACGGGTGGTGGTCACCGGATTGTCCATGGGTGGCACACTGACCTGCTGGCTGGCCGAGCACCACCCCGAGATCGCCGGCATCGCCCTCGTCAACCCGCTGATCCAGAGCCCCGATGCGGAGATCCGCGGGGCCCTGGAGGCCCTCGCCGAGGCGGGCACCGACGTGATCGACGCCATCGGATCCGACATCAACAAGGAGGGGGTGGTGGAGTCGGCCTATCCGGCGACACCGGTGGCCGGCCTGCTGTCGCTGCTCGAGGGGGCCGACGACACCCGGGCCGGACTGGCCGGGATCCACTGTCCGACCCTGCTGGTGTCCAGCCGGGAGGACCATGTCGTGGACCCGGTGTCGGGCGATGTGCTGGCCCGTTCGGTGGGGGGCCCACTCGAGCGCATCCACTTGGAGAACAGCTATCACGTCGCCACGCTGGACTGGGACGCCCCGCTCATCGAACAGGCGGTGGTCGACTTCGCGGTCGGGGTCATGGGCGGACCACGCCCCGACGCCGGTTGATGCGGGAACCCATCCGATGAGCACCCCGGACCGGATCACCCGCGCCGACGTGGCCCACGTCGCCGACTTAGCCCGCCTGGCCCTGACCGATGAGGAGCTGGACCTGTTCACGGGGCAGCTGGCCCAGGTGCTCGACCACGCCGCCGACGTCGCCTCGCTGGACCTGGAAGGGGTGAAGCCCACGGCCCACGCCATGGCCGTCACCAACGTACTGCGACCCGACGAGGTGCGGCCCTGTCTCGACCGGGACGAGGTCCTGGGCCAAGCCCCCTCGGTGGAGGACCACCGGTTCCGGGTTCCCCGCATCCTGGGTGAGGCCCCGTGACCGCCGCCCCCCGCCCTTCGATGTTCCTGGCCAACGCCGTCCGCTCGGGGGCCCGTTCTGCGGTCGACGTGGTGGACGAGCATCTGGCCGCCATCGAGGCCGGTGACGGCGACGTCCACGCCTTCAACCTGGTCATGGCAGACGAGGCCAGGGCGCAGGCCGTCGAGGTGGACCGCACCGTGGCCGATGGGAACGATCCGGGACTCCTGGCCGGAGTGCCGGTGGCCCTGAAGGACAATCTGTGCACCCGGGGCGTGCCCACCACCTGCTCGTCCCGGATCCTCGAGGGGTGGCGACCTCCCTATGACGCCACGGTGGTGACCCGATTGCGGCGCGCCGGAGCGGTGGTGGTGGGCAAGACCAACATGGATGAGTTCGCCATGGGCTCCTCCACGGAGACGTCCGCCTTCGGACCCACCCGCAACCCCCACGACCTCGGGAGGGTCCCCGGCGGCTCGTCGGGAGGATCGGCGGCGGCGGTGGCGGCCGGCTTCGTGCCCCTGGCCCTCGGTTCGGACACCGGGGGATCGATTCGCCAGCCGGCCGCCCTGTGCGGGGTGGTGGGGATGAAGCCTACCTACGGCACGGTGTCCCGGTACGGCCTGGTGGCCTTCGCCAGCTCCCTCGACCAGATCGGTCCCTTCGCCACCACGGTGGCCGATGCCGCCCTCCTCTTCGACGTGATCGGTGGCCACGATCCGGCCGACTCGACCTCGCTCAACCGGCCCACGCCGAGAGTCCTCGCCGTGCTCGACGACGGGGTGGCCGGTCTGACCGTGGGGGTGCTGAGCCAGCTCCTCGACGGGGCCGATCCCGACGTGGTGGCCCGGGTCCACCAGGCCGCCGAGGCCCTGGCCGCCGCCGGGGCCAGGGTCGAGGAGGCCTCGGTGCCCGAGGTCACCCTCGGGCTCTCCGCGTACTACCTGATCGCCCCGGGTGAGGCGTCATCCAACCTGGCCCGTTACGACGGCGTCCGCTACGGCCTGCGGCGCGACGCCGAGGACACCGCGGCCATGAACACCGCCACCCGCTCGGCCGGCTTCGGGGACGAGGTGAAGCGCCGGATCATGCTGGGCACCTATGTGCTCTCCGCTGGCTACATGGACGCCTATTACAACCAGGCCCTCAAGGTACGCACCACCATCATCCAGGGGTTCGACACGGCCTACCGCCGCTGCGACGTCCTCCTCGGTCCGACCGCGCCGACCACAGCCTTTCCCCTCGGGGCCAAAACCGGTGACCCCTTGGCCATGTACCTGTCGGACGTCTGTACCATCCCGAGCAATCTGGCCGGACATCCGGCGATCAGCGTCCCGTTCGGGGCCGGGGACGACGGGCTTCCCGTCGGCATCCAGCTCCTCGGACCGGCACTGTCCGAGGGAACGTTGTTCAAGGTGGCCGCCGTCGTGGAGGCGGCCGCCCCCAGCCTCGCCCCCCCGTCACTGCCCACGGTGGTGCGGGCGTGAAACCGGGTTGGGAGATGGTGGTGGGCCTGGAGGTCCACTGCGAGCTGAAGACGGCCACCAAACTGTTCTGTGGCTGCCCCAACATGTTCGGTGACCAGCCCAACACGAACGTGTGCCCGGTCTGTCTGGGACTGCCCGGATCGTTGCCGGTCATCAACCAGCGGGCGGTGGAACTGGCCATGGCCATTGGCACGGCGCTCCACTGCGAGATCCTGCCCTCCACGTTTCACCGGAAGAACTACTTCTATCCCGACCAGGCCAAGGACTACCAGATCAGCCAGTACGACGAGCCCATCAACGTGAACGGCTACCTCGAACTGCCCGGCGGGACGGTGGTCGGGATCGAGCGGGCCCACATGGAAGAGGACACGGGCAAGACGACCCATGCGGGGGCGTCGGGCCGGATCCACGGTGCTGCCTACTCACTGGTCGATTACAACCGCTCGGGTGTGCCGCTGGTGGAGATCGTGAGCCGGCCGGACATGCGGTCCTCCGCCCAGGCCCGGGCCTACGCCACCGAACTGCGAGGTGTCCTCGTGGCCTCGGGGGCGTCGGACGGAAAGATGGAGGAGGGATCGATGCGGGTGGACGCCAACGTGTCGGTCCGGCGCTCCTCGGACGATCCGTTCGGGACCCGCTGCGAGATCAAGAACCTGAACTCGGTTCGATCGCTGGGCCGGGCCATCGAGTATGAGGCCGACCGTCAGATCGCCCTCCTCGAGTCGGGTGAACCGGTCATCCAGCAGACCCGGCACTGGGACGAGGACGCCGGCCGCACCCAGGCTCTCCGCTCCAAGGAGGACGCCTTCGACTACCGCTACTTCCTCGAGCCCGACTTGGTCCCACTGGTTCCCGATGCCGAGTGGATCACCGCGGTGTCCGACACCATGGGGCCCATGCCCGCCGTCCGTCGCTCCCGTCTGGTGGAGCTGCTCGTGGAGGGTGGAGGGGCCTCCGACGCCCAGGTGGACCAGGTGGCCACCGTGGTCGATCTGGACCTCGACGGGCTGGTCATTGGGGCCGCCGCCGCCGGCGTGTCGCCGGCTCTGGCCCTGGCCCGGACGTCGAACGAGGCGGCCAACGATGCCGAGGCGGCCAAGGGCCTCGTGCCCGAGTCCTACGTCGCCCTCCTGTCGATGGAGGCCGACGGCACGTTGACGGCTACCCAGTCCAAGGTGGTGCTGGCCGAGATGTTGGCCCACGGGGGCGAACCGGCGGCCATCGCCTCGGCCAAGGGATTCGAGGCGATGTCGGAGGACTCGCTGACCACGGTGGTGAGGGAGGTGGTCGATGCCTACCCCGACGAGTGGGCTCGCTACTGCGGCGAGGACGAGACCGATCGGAAACGGATGGAGGGCTTCCTCACTGGAGCGGTGATGAAGATGACGCGCGGCCAGGCCGATGCCCGGGCCGTGCAGGCCGAACTGAACCGGCTACGGGCCTGAGGACTTCGTCGACGGGGCGGGCGCGTCGGACGACGACGGTGGTCCCCCGGCGGCGAGGTAGGCCCCCTTCGGCGTGAAGCCGACCCGGGTGATGTACACCTGCCGCGGCGGGTCTCCTGGAAGCTGCATCTCGGGCGTGTAGAGGAGCCACGTACCCGAGCCGTCCTGGTAGAAGGAGGCCTCGCCGGGACCCTGTCCCTGGGCGTTCGTCCCGAGGAGGGGCTGGCTGGAGACGTCGGCGCATGGTCCCGATGGTGAGGCGCACCAGGCCACGCCGATCCCGTAGAGCGACTGGTTGAACCAGTTGGCCGAGTAGGCCAACCAGTAGACGCCGTTGACCTTGACCATGTCCGGCGCCTCGACGATCGACCCCTGCCAGGGCTCATCCGGGCCCATCAGGTCTGACGCCGTCCCGACCAGGCCGAGTCCGTCGGGGGTGAGCTGCTGGGACCACAGGTTGGTGGGGGTGGCCTGGCCATGGGCGTTCTGGTCTGACTTGAAGAGAATCCAATTGGTGCCGTCGGTATCGGTGAAGACACGTGGGTCGATGGAGCCGGACAGGCCCGATTGGCAGATGAACGGGTGGGGCTGGGCGGTGAACGGGCCGACCGGTGTTGACCCGGTGGCGGCTCCGATGCACTGCTCGTTCAGCAGCTTCAGATAGCCGGTGAAGTACAGGACGTAGACCGAGCCGAATTTGTGGACGTCAGGGGCCCAGGTGAACGGAGCCACGGCCCACGTCGGGAGGACCGGCATGGCGTCGACGGGACGGGTCCAGGTCTGGAAATTGGTGGTCGACGAGACCGGCACGTTGAGGATGGCGATGGAGGTCGTGCTGCTGGTGTACAGGTAGTACCGTCCGTTGGCGCGGTAGAGGAACGGGTCGGACCGGTCCTGTTGGGGGTCGATCTGTTGACCTGGTGCTGATGGGTCCGTGGCCGGCGCGGGTTGGGCGGCGTCGCTGGAGGTGGAGTCGGCCAGTGACGACTGCTGCCCGATGGCCCGTGCCCGTGTCGGTGTGGAAGCGGCGTCTCGCCATGGCTGCAAGGACACCACGACGACCACGGCCACCACCACCGCCACGCCCACGACGGACACCGGGGTCAGCACCCGCCGACGCTTCCGCGTTGCCGAGTCGTGGTCTGGTTCCGTCCGTGAATCTTGCGGTTCCGGCGCTGGGTGCTCGACCGCCGGTGTCGTGTCGGGAGCCGGTGGGGCCGGATCGCCGATCGACGCGACGTCGGTTGGACCGGCTCCAGGGTTCAGCTCGATCGGTGAGCGAGTCATCAGTGAGGGTGGCGCGATCGTCGGTGGTGTGTCGGTCGCGTTGGACGGCCCGGACGTAGCGGCACTGAGCGGCATCACCGTCCTATTGGCTACCGGGGACTGCTCGCTCTGTCCAGTCGTTGACGCCGTCGCAGCCTGCTGTGGCTCGACGCGACCCATGGGCGCGACCGCGAGTCGCGGTGGATCGGTTCGCGGTGGCATCGACGGGAGCGGGGGAGTCTCGATGGCTTCCGCCGCCGGAAGACGGGGTGCATCGGCCGTCGACCGGGTCGTCGGAGTCGGCGATGACGACGATTGAGCCGAGGACGATCCTGTGGCAGACGACATCTCGGGGTGCGCCTGGAGTTGGTCGGTGCGTTGCTCCTGGGGCTCGGACGCCGGTGACGCCACGACCGACTGCGAGAGTTGGATCTCCGGGTTCTGGCCGGACCCCGGTGGGATCGGTGACACGGAGCCGGGTCGAGATTCGGTCAGAGCCAGGGGCCGTGATGGTTCGACGATGGGACTTCTGATCGCTCCTGAGTCGCCCCCAGCCGTGCCCCGGTTCGTCGACCCGACGAGCTCCCGCACCCTCGGCTCGTTCACCAGCTTCTCTGCTTTCGGCGGTCTCGGAGCCCTCGGAGTCTTTGCCGGCTTCTCTGCTTTCACCGGCTTCTCTGCCTTCGGCATCTTGTTTGCCTTCGGCGGTTTCTCTGCCTTCGGCGGTTTCTCTGCCTTCGGCGGCTTCGGCATCCGTGGCGCCTTCTCTGCTTTTGCCGGTTTGGGCGGCTTGTCTCCCTTCGACTGCTTCGGTCGAAATGCACGCCTCGCCGGCTTGTTCGCATGAACGATGCTCGCCGAACCACCCGATGGTCCTGGAGTGGCGGTGGGCGCTACACCTGACTCGGAGGCTTCCCGTTGCCCTTGGGGCAGCGCGCCGCTGTGTGACGTCTCCTTCGGCGCGAGCAGCTCATAGACGCTGCCGCCCTCCCCGTTCCCCCCACCCCAGTGCATCGCCCGCCAACGCTACCTTCTTCGGCGTCTTTTGGGGAATAGCGGTGGACATCTTCCCTAAGTCTGGGGACAGGTCAAGAAATGTGGCGGATAAGTTAGGGATTTCCCCCGAGGCCCTTGACCCAGGTCAGGGGCTCGTTCACCATGGGTTTTGTTGGTGGCTGAAGCCTCGGGGAGACCGGGGGAGATCGGAAAATCGAGTCGAAAGACCCGCTTTGAAGGTCGAACCAGAGGACCCACGGGACCGTAGGTGACCGACAAGGTGGTCCGGGGACGGGCCGAAGCGCCTCAGGGCGCTGAGGTTCGGTGCTTGGTGCAAGGTCGTCCGACACGGCCGGGTACCGAGTGAGGCCGGGCGGCCGTGAGCGTGGCCCCGAGGAGCTCGGGCGGTTTCGGCCGTTCGGTTACTCGGGGCTGCGTCGCGCCTGGGCACGCCGCACTCGAATCTGTCGAGGCTGTGCCGGCCGTCTCGTTACCCCGGAAGATCCTCCATCCGCTGCGCGGCTGCCTCGGTGCTGTCTGACCTCACCCATCCTCGACACAAGGGCTGCCAGCCCGCCCCTCTCGGCAATCAACGTGCACGGGGCGTATCGGGTTGCTGCTTCCCTCTCGGCGATAGCGGTACGTGCTCGGTTACGGAGGTAACTGGCTGCAGCAATCGCCGCGTGCTCAACACCGCTCTCGATGAGGTGGTCGGCTGTCGTGGTGCACCTTGGTTGAACGCCAGGTCATCGACGACCCGGCCGCCGACGATCTGGGCACCGCAGCGCGCCCTTCCGCCGGATCACCCCATCGCTCTCGCTACGCGGACCGTCTGAGCAAACGCCTCGCGCGGTTCACACGGGGGGTCGGTTGCTCGAAACGGTGAGACCCTCAGGACCCTGCACATGGGCGAACTCTCTGCGCGGACCCGACGATACGGGCCAGGGACGATACGGGCCAGGGGACGAGACGGGCCGATATCCATGTCACCGTCGGTGAGGAACCGGACCGGACGGCCAGGATCCGTTCGGCCTGATCTGCTCGAGGGACTTGGCGGCCCAATATCCGGATTGACCTGGTGAAACTCAGCCGATCCGGGTAGTCGCCTGGTCAGCGGCAAGACCGATCCCCACCTTGCCGTAAGTGTGGGATTCGTACCGAAATGACGGTGTGCGGCAAAGACCCAGCATTCGTTTGTCCGAGGGTCTATGGTGATGCACGCCATGGGGGGTAGTACCTATCTGGGCTCCCCCGAAATCAACTGAAGGGGGAGTTTGTGCGACGAATATTGATGACCTTTGCGGCCCTGCTGATTCCGGTAGCAGGTGTCTCGCTGGGGTTCGCGGCGGGTACTGCCGGAGCGGCCTCGTTGAAGATCACCTGCACCACGATCAGCGGAACCGTGAGCGGTGACATCACGGTCAGTGGGTGTACTGGGGGAAACACCGGAGGAGCTTCTGAGCCGGCCCCCGCCCTGTCGTTGGAGTACGGCGGAACCACCGACTGGGTGTCTGGTTCAACCACCACGGTCGCCGCTCCGGTCACCACCGCGGTCGCAGCAACCAAGTGCCCGGGGTACGTGCACGGTCAAACAGCCACCAATCCCTCGGCGCTGTCCGTGGTGTCAGCCGTCACAGGAGACACCGGCGACGGCATCCTGCTTCCGGCCACCTCGACTGGTGAGGTATGCGTGACCCAGGCCGGCGTGATCACCGCGCTGAAGTCGTTCGTGTACTCGTGGACGGCGAGCTCCATCTCCTGCACCACGATCACCGGATCGGCCACGCTCGTCGTCAGTGGGTGCACCGGAGGCAACACGGGCGGAATGTCGGAGTCGTTGAGCGCCGCGACCTTGGCCGACGGCGGAACCATCGACTGGGCGTCCGGTGGGAGTACCACGATCGGAGTTCCGACGCTGGGCACCACATCGGCAACCCACTGCCCCGGCTATGTCCATGGTGTTACGCCTGAGCCCGCAGCCGAGACGTTCGAGGCTGCGGTTACCGCGGACACCGGCGACGGCCTGAAGTTGGGTGCGAACGAAGCCAAGGGTTCAGTTTGCATCAGTCCCCTCGGCGCCATCACGGCACTGAAGACGCTGACGGTTAAGTAGTCAGTCTCACCAGTCACATCGACGGCCCGCCTGGGCTCGTCGGGTAGGTAATCGGGTTGAGCCCCGCCTCGTGAGAGGCGGGGCTCAACCCGTTTTTGGGGTGCAGTGACGAAGAGCCGAACGCCAGGTGAGCGGGCGCACAACAGACCTCCGTCGAGGCAGCCGCAGCGCGGTGTGCCCTGCCCGCTGCTGTTCTCCCGACTGACGACGTAGACAGCAGGCATGGACCCAGCGCAGGCTCGGTGGCCGAGGACAGAGAATCGCTGGGAACGTTATCGGCCGGCGTTCCGACCGGCCGCAGGAGGCGAACCGATGACGCCGCGATCGCCCTGCTCCCGAGTCCCGGCCATCAGCCTCGGCGTCGAGCTGGCGAGGTTCAGGCGTCGGCCCCGAGCACATCGACGGCCCTCCACGGCGAGAGCCGCAGCGTTGTCCAACCCGGTTGGTCAGTGGCGGTCGGTGTGGACGAGGGGATTCCGAGACGGACTATCCATCCCACAGGGATCGTCGTCGTCGTTGCACCGTTCACATTCGAGCTCGAGTGTGCTGTGCGAGATGGCGAAAGGGGCAGCAATGGCCGACTTGACCAGGTCGCCCACCGTCTGGGCCTCCTCCAGTGTGGGGTGGCCGGTGAGCACCAGGTGGGCCGAGAGCACACGGCGCTCACTGGACAGGCTCCAGACGTGGAGATCGTGGACCTCGCCGACCCCCGGCACGGCGGCCATGGTTGCCGTCAGGTGGTCGACATCGAGGTCCGGTGGCGTGGATTCGAGGAGCACGGCGATGCTGGCTCGGAAGATGCCAACGGCCTGGTAGACGATGATTCCGGCCACCACCAGAGCCGACGCCGGATCGAGCCAAGTGGCCGACGGCGCCACCAGCATGATGGCCGCGGCTAGGACCACGGCAAGCGAGGCCAGTGCGTCTCCGGCCATGTGCAGCAGAGCGGATCGCATGTTGAGATCCGTCGAATGATCCCGGAGGACGAGAGCAGCGAGGCCGTTCAGCACCAGCGCCACCGACGCCACCACGATGACCAGGCCGGCCCGGACCGGCTCCGGATGGCCGAGCCGGTGCACACTGTCGATGACGATGAGCACGGTGACCACGCCGATCAGGCTGGCATTGGCCAGCGCGGCGAGAATGGTGGCCCGGTGGTATCCGAACGAGCGGGTCCGACTCGGGGGACGGAGGACAAGTCTCACCGCCACCAGCGAGAGCACCAGTGCTCCCACGTCAGCGAGGTTGTGGCCAGCGTCGGCCAAGAGCCCCGTGGAGTGGGCGACGATGCCGAATCCGATCTGGACGATGACCAGCACGCCGTTGAGGACGAGCGTGATGGCGAGTCTTCGAGTTCTGTCCATGGGCGCTACCGCCTCACAGCGTACCAACGACCGTGCTGACGCCCTGCGGGCCGGCCCGGCGGCCGCGTGGTGGGCCGATAGCCTCCGGTGATGAGCGATCCGCCGTCCACCGTGCGCAGGAAGGTGGTGCTGAGCGCATTGGCCCTGGGTTTCATCACCATGGTCCTCGTGGTGGTGGCCACCGCCCGGCTGTTTATCTGGCCGCCAACCGATCTGCCGGCCAAGGCCGACGCAGTGGTGGCTCTAGGGGGCGATCCCGGCCAACTTCGGGCCAAATCGGCGATGCGCCTGGCCCGGGAGGGCTACGCCCCGGTCGCCGTCATCTCCCTGGGGGGCAAGCGGGCGGTCCCCTGCCCACCGGCAGTGCCCGGCGTGGAGCTCATCTGCTTTCGGGCCAATCCTCTCGATACCAGGGGTGAGGCCGAATACGTTGCCCGCCTGGCCAGCCGCCAGCACTGGAATCGGATCATCGTGGTGTCGGAGCGGAGTCAGGCCACCCGGGCTCGGATGCTGTTCAAGCGGTGTACCGGGATCCAGCTTCTGATGGTCCCGGTAACCGATCCACGGGTGCGGCTGCCTTTCGACGTCGCCTACGAGTGGGCCGCGTTGATCAAGGCGTTGGTGGTCGTGCGGTCCTGTTGATTGGCCCGGGGCAGCCGGGGCGAGGCGGCGACCTGTGGGCGGCACGGCCCTGATCATCAGCCTTGACCCTGCACCCGCGGCTGTCGTCCAGGTAGTGTCCGTTCTGTGGTGCGTGATGTCGTGAGGGGGCGATGGGGGTCGTGGACGCACCCGCCGTCTCGCGCCATCGCCCCTCGAGGGTGATCCGATGATCTATATCGTCACCGTCCATTGGCGATCCCCCCAGTGGATCGTTCCTCAGCTCGACTACCTCCGCCGGAACATCCGTGCGCCCTACCGCGTGTTCGCCATGCTCAACGGCATCGACGACCCCGACCTGTGGCGGCGATTCGACTATGTCGACGATGCGCTCGGCACCCATGGAGCGAAACTCAACGCGTTGGCGCAGGTGGTCAGCGAGCAGGCCGACCCTGATGACATCATCATCTTCCTCGACAGCGACGCTTTTCCCGTCCGACCTCTGGACGATTGGCTCCACCTCGCATTGGCATCGCATCCGCTGGTGGCCATCCAACGCCGCGAGAACTTCGGCGACCTCCGGCCTCATCCGAGCTTCTGTGCCACCACGGTCGACCTGTGGAGCACGATCAGCGGGGACTGGGACCGCGAAGCGTGGACGACGCCGAGCGGAACTGTTCTCGAGGACGCGGGAACGCGGGTCCTGCGCAGTCTCGAAGATGCCCAGATTCCCTGGCTGCCCCTGACCCGTTCCAACACCCACGACGCCCATCCGCTGTGGTTCGGCGTGTACGGGCACTACCTCTACCATCATGGGGCTGGGTCGCGACCCAAGTGGAGCGTTCTCGACGACCAGAAGGTGTTCAGCGGCGTCGCCGAGCCGGGTCCCAGCCTCGGATCGTTGGCCACCGGTGTCGCCCGGAACCCACGACGGGTTCTGGATGTGCGCCCCCGGGATCTGCGCGTGTTGGCGACCGCCTCCACCAAGACGGCCAGCCAACTCCATCGGCGCTGGATGATCCATGCGGCCAACCGCCAATCCGACCGGATCTTCACCCGGTTAACGGTCGACCCCTCCTTCTACCGGGAGTTCGATGACGCGCTCGTCGATCCCGTCTGACCTGGACCACCCCGACTGTCCGGATCCGGTCGCAGCTCGGTGCTCAGGCCGATCTCGCGTCTTCGGGCCCCGCTAATCGCAGCGTCACCGAGTCGGTGGTGTCGAGGCCCCCACCCTCGTGAAGGAGACCGCTGCCGTTGGCCAGCGCCACTGCGGCGAGCTGCGAGCGCACACCCAACTTTCGGAGGATCGACCGGATGTGGGATCGGACCGTGGCCAACGAGACCACCAACTCCAGCGCAATGTCCGCGGGTGATGTCCCCGTGGTCAGATAGAACAGGACCCGACGCTCACTCGAGGTAAGTCGCATCAAGGCGTCGAGCTGGGGTGGAACCCGGTGGACGAGCGGCTCCCATGACCCTCGCCCGTCCGCAGGAGCACGCTGGCTCCGGCTGACCAGATGAGCCGGCAACTCGTTGAAGTCGAAGAGCACGGTCGCACCGTTCACGATGCAGTTGGTGAGGGCACCCACCCCCGCTCCCACGCTGACAGCGATGACGTCGATACCAGCGACGCCGTAGGACCTGGCCAACTGGGCCGGAAGGCACCAAGTGCTCGACATCCAGGGTGTGGGCTGACCGGTCGGTTCGCTGCCGACCAACAGAACCACAAGGTCGATCGGCACCCCTTCGATGGTGACCGGAGGGGTGTCCCCGGACGGTAGGGGGATGGCGTGGGTCGTGAAGCCGAGGCGTTTCGCCGCCGAGCAGGTGGCCAGGGTAGCGATGCCAGGAGTGCCGGTGGACTCGGGATCGCACTCCACCACCAGGATCAACCCGCACGGTGGCGTTTCGACCCCGTCGTCACGGCGCGTTCCATGGGTCACATCGGTCCGGCGGGAGTTGCCGAGGACGATTCGATGACGCAGATGGGAAAGCGAGACGTTCGCGGTCTTGGCTCCACCGACACCACCGGGCCGAGCTGGCCTGGTCCGGCCGCCGGCCGTGTGGGCCAGCCCAGACCCGAGGAGGCGGTCCACGGTAACTACGGTGGTGGCGTCGAACATGGTCGCTGACCGGTCATCGCCTCCACCCACCCGGAGTGGGACGGTCGATCTGGGATCCGCCACTGACCGTGCTGAAGGGCGCGCACCTCCAGCACCCTCCTGATGGTTCGGCAGCCCAAGGCTGACGGCACGGGCCAGGCGCTGTGCGAGCACCTTCGATGCCACCGCATCGGCATCGGGGCCGAAGGCCACCGCCAGACGGAACTGTCCGTAGGGACAGAGGCGGTCACCCGGGCGAACGGTCTGTTCGATGCTGTGTAGGGCCGATGCATAGAGGGAGGAATGCAGCGCTTCCCATGCCTCGGCATCTGATCGGCAAGGTCGCAGCTCGATGCGCGCTACCGTGCGCGGCACTGTCGGAGCTTCTGGACCGACGTCTGGCGGACTGTGCGGTGTACTGATTGACATGTTCCCCCGTGCCCCGGCCGTTCGTCGACTCGGCACATTGCCGTTGCCCCACGGTGCGACCCCTGCTGCCAGGCATTCTACCGCCCGGGCGGCGTTAGGAAAAGAGAATCTCCTCATTGTTGAGGAGGACGTTCTGTCCGCTCCGGTCCGAGTTCCACCGGTCGGTCGGTGCGAGCCAGGCCGCTACGGCCCGATCGGATCTGTCTGATCGGCGTGCCGGTCGTCTGGCAACGTGGCGTGGAACGAACCGTCGATCAGCAGCACCATGCCCACCCCGAGCACCAACCCAGCCAGCGCGTCGCTCGGATAGTGCCATCGGAGCCCGATCACCGCCACCACCATGAGGCCGGTGAGCACTACGCCCACGGCGATGGTCGCTCCGCGGTAGCGCGACGGCACGGCCAGGGACCAGGCGGTGAGAACCGCAGCCACGTCGGCGACGTTGCCCGACGGGTAGGAGAGTGCTCCTTCGAAATGGCGTCCCACCAGGGGTTTGAAGGTGTACTCGACCAGGAAGGCCACCAACACCGGACCGGCCACACACGCCAGGGCGCGCCGACGATCATGGCCCAGCGCCACCAGGGCCGCAGCGATCGTGGCGAGTACCAGAACCAGGGGAGTGCCGAGGTCGGTGATCTTGATCAGGATCTTCGATCGTGTCGCCTTGGGGATGATGTCGAATCCCAGTCGGTCGAGCGGAGTGGCCTCGGGGTGGCGTGCCACCACTACGGCCGCCACCACCGACACGGCGACCAGCAGTGATCCGACGAGCAACTCATTCCTGTAGCCCGAGAAGGTGCTGGTCTGCCCGAACGGGCGAGAATCGGATCCGCGGGGGGAGTCGGACGTCAGGAGGACTCCGAGAGCCAGGACACGGTGGCGGCCAGGCCTTCTTCAAGTCCCACCGAGGCGATGGCGGGAAACAGGCGTCGGAGGAGCTGCTGGTCGGCCTGCGAGTCTCGCACGTCCCCGGGGCGGGGATCGGTGTAGTTGCGGGGCAGCGACCGACCCATGATCACTTCAAGTAGTCCGATGACCTCGAGGAGTGACACCCTGGTCCCGAAGGCGAGGTTGACCGGCCCCGGGTTCGTCACGCGACGCAGGACGGCGTCAGCGAGCACGGCCGCCACGGTACCGACGTAGGTGAAGTCGCGGTGTCTGCAGGCCGTCGCCGTGCACAGTGAGCGGTTCGCCACGCAGCGCGGCGTCGACGAAGGCAGGGACGACGGCGGCGTAGGCGTGACCGGCGGGTTGGAGGGGCCCGAAGACGTTGAAGAACCGGAAGGCCAGGACGGGCAGGCCGAAGGAGCGGCCGTAGGCCAGGGTGGCGGCCTCAGCGGCCAGCTTCCCGGCGGCGTAGGGACTCACCGGCATGGTGGCCATGCCCTCGTGCTTGGGAAGCTCGGGATTGGCCCCGTACACCGACGAGGAGGACGCCATCACGACATGGAGCCCGCCGCGACGACGGGCAGCCTCCAGTACCTCCATGGTTCCGGTGGCATTGGTCAGATGGCTGGCCATGGGATCGGCCAGCGAGCGGGGAACCGATGGCCGGGCGGCGAGGTGGACGACGGCATCGGCGCCGTGGAACACGGAATCGAGCAGTGCCGCGTCGAGGATCGAACCTTCGACCAGGTCGAACCCGACAACGTTGTGCCGGTATCCCGTAGACAGGTCATCGAGGGCCACCACCTCTTCGATGCCTGGTTGCGCGGTCAGTGTCCGGCACAGGTTGGCTCCGATGAATCCGGCACCACCGGTGACGACGACCTTCATCGGCGATCCGCTCCCTGGCCGACCGACGTACGACCACGAGGAGGTCGTCCTGACGTCGTAGCCATTCGGTGCACCGGCGAAGACTACAGGCGTTCGACGTTCGGCCCGGTCAGGCGATTGCGTGTATCCAGCACATACCTGGCGTGGCGTCGGATCAGTTCGTAGTCGAACGCATCGTGGTCGGTGACGATCACGATGCCATCGGCGGCGGCCAACTCCTCTTCAGTCGGCTCGACGAGGGGGTACGAGGGGCTCGGGTCGGTCAGGTGGGGATCGACCACCCGTACGTCGGCACCCAACGATGTCAGCAGGTGGGCGATGGCGCTCCCCGGCGCCTCGCGGGCGTCGCCGGTGTTTCGCTTGTAGGTGATCCCCATGATGAGAATCCGAGATCCGTTGATGGCGCGACCCATGCGATTGAAGGCCAGGATCAATCGTCGGACGACATAGTCGGGCATGTGCTCGTTGACGTCGTTGGCCAGCTCCACGAAGCGGAACGGCTGGCCCAGGCTCCTCCGCACCTTCCAGGAGAGGTAGCTCGGGTCGATGGGTAGACAGTGGCCCCCGACACCAGGCCCCGGTGTGAAGCGGAGGTAGCCAAACGGCTTGGTCGATGCGGCGTCGATGGCCTCCCATACGTCGATCTCCAACTCCGCGGCAAACATAGCGAGTTCGTTGACCAGGGCGATGTTCACGTGCCGGAATGTGTTCTCGAGGAGCTTGGTCAGCTCCGCTTCGCGGGTCCCCGACACCGCAACCGTGCGGTCGACGATGGAACCGTAGAAGTCGGCGACGGCTCGGAGCGATGCCTCGTCGATGCCGGAGATCACCTTGGGGGTGTTCTGGAGCGTCCAGGTGGAATTGCCGGGATCGATGCGCTCCGGGCTGTACCCCAGGTGGAAGTCGCGGCCCGCCGTCAGCCCGGACCCCTCCTCGAGGAGCGGGGCGACCAGCTCCTCGGTTGTTCCGGGGTAGCTGGTGGATTCCAGCACCACCGTCGACCCCGGGCTCAGGTGCCGGGCAACCGTGGAGGCGGCGTCCTCCACGAACGAGAGGTTGGGGCTGCCGTCGTGAAGCGGCGTCGGGACGTCGATGACGGCGACGTCGAATCCGGCAAGGCGCGAGCTGTCGTCGGTCGCCGTATACCGGCCTGAATCGAGGGCAGCCTGCAGGTGGGCATCGGCGATGTCCTCGACGAAGGAGAATCCCGCGGCCAGCAGTTTGATACGCCGTGGGTCCACGTCGAAGCCGACCACGTCGTAGCCGACCTCGACGGCCCGCAGGGCCAAGGGGAGCCCGACGTAGCCCTGGCCGATCACGACGAGCCGGGTCGGCCCGCCGCTCTGGCTCACCCGAGGACGCCCCGAGGCGGGCTCATGCCGGGACCTGCTCGGAACTCGAGTCCGACGTCCCTTTCGATCGCCGGGAATGGGACCCGGCGGCGGCGTGGCCGTGCCGAACGTCGGCGGAGGTGTCACGGACATCGGTGGATTCGCCACTGTCGGTGGCGGAACTGGCACCGTTGTCGATGTTCGCTTCGGTGTCCGAGGCGGTGGATACACCGATGGAGAACAGCAACGTCCTCACCGCCTCCCCGTCCCGTCGAGAGGCCGCTTCGCGGAGGGCCACGAGTCCGGCGTCGAGTTCAGTGGCCGCAGAGGAGTTGGGGATCAGCTGGTTGATATAGGGATGGTAGGTGGTGAGCACCTCTTCCTCAGGGGAGCGGAGGACCTCGTCGAGCTTCTCACCCGGCCGGATGCCCACGATCTCGATGGGTATGTCCACTCCGACCTGGTAGCCCGATAGGCGAATCATGCGTTCGGCAAGTTCGACGATGCGGACGGGATCGCCCATCTCGAGCATGAAGATCTCGCCGCCGCCGTCCGATAGCACAGACGATTCCAGAACGAGCTGGACGGCCTCCTCCACGCTCATGAAGAACCGGGTCATCCGGGCGTCGGTTACGGTCACCGGTCCGCCATCGGCGATCTGTCGGGCGAAGGTGGGGATCACACTGCCCCGGCTGCCGAGGACGTTGCCGAAACGGACGGTGCAGTACGAGGCTCCGTACGGCGTCCGGGACAGGACGATCTGCTCGGCCAGTCGCTTCGAGGCTCCCATGACACTGGAGGGTCGGACCGCTTTGTCGGACGAGATCTGAACGAACCGCTGGACGCCCACGGCGTTCGACCGCGTCCACCACGTTGAGGGTGCCGAACACGTTGGTGGTGGCGGCGGCGATGGGATGGTTCTCGAGCACGGGGACGTGCTTGTGTGCGGCGGCGTGGAACACCACTTCAGGTCGGTACCGATCGAATGCGGCGTTGAGGTCGGTCCGGTCGGTGATGTCGACCAGCGCCTGTTCGCAGGGTCCTCGCACCGTGGACGCCGCATCGTGGAGGTGGGTCTCGTCGTGGTCGAGAAGGACCAGCAGGGAGGGACGGAGCTCGGCCACTTGCCGGCAGATCTCCGAACCGATCGAGCCACCTGCCCCCGTGACCAGTACCCGTCTCCCTTCCAAGGATCGGCTGACCGTGGCCAGGTCGATAGGCACGGGCTGACGACCCAGAAGGTCCTCGATCCGGGGCTCGCGGGCCAGACGAAGCGGGCTCATGGATCCGGTGCGGTGGACGAGGTTGCTGACTCCCGGCAGCACCTTCATGGTCAGTTCTGCCTGCTCGCAGGCCTGCAGCACCCGTTCCACGGTTTCGGGGGGTGGATTGGGAATGGCCAGTAACACCTGTTGGAGCGTGTATCGACTGGCGGCCGTGGGAATGTCCGCAATCGATCCGACCACGGGAACCCCGACCATGGAGAGACCATGGGCACGAACATCGTCATCGAAGACCGCCACGGGGACGAGGCCCGCACCGGGGCTGCGCAGCATCTCCCGGATGGCGGCCGCACCGGCGTCGCGGCTGCCGACGACGGCCACACGCAGGCCGACCCGACGCGACCCTCGCTGCCACGCGAAGAGTCGTGAGTGGAAGCGCAGCAGGCCCATGCCCATCGTGGCGAACACGCACCCCACCGCGATGACCGTTATCGAGACCATTTCGATCTTGGCCATACGGCCGAGGGGGTAGGCCAGTAGCAACACACAGAGCGTCGTCGCTGCGGACAGTACGAGTTGGCGGGCCTCCTCGGCACCTGCGTGTCGCCACATGCGGCCATACAGGCCGAAGACATGGTTGGCACTGAGCGTGACGACCACTGCCAGGCCGAAGAAAGCGGCGAAATGTGGCCAGTAGAGACCCGGCGCCTTGTCCCGGAACCAGATTACTTCGGCGAACCCATAGCCGACGAACACGCAGAGGAGATCGAGAAGCATGAAGATGAGCCGGGAACGAACATGGCTGGCTCGAACGGCGACGTTCGGCTTGCTTGCATCCTGGGTGACGCCAGCCTCCTCGCCTGGGCCCAGCCCGGGCCCATCCTCCGACACGTTCTCACCCATGCATCCAGCCCCCTGATCAACCCGTTAGGACGTCTGTTGACGATGCGTATCCGTCCACTCACCACGTGTGCCCATATGACGGGATCCGCCAAGCCGATCCGGTCGGTACGTACATCCGAACCACCGCTGCGGTCCCGCGACTTCAATCATGGAGCCGCTGGACCAATGATCCACCCAGCAACCGTCACATTCAGCAACTGCCACAGTCCGTACTGCACTGCCATTCCCCCAAGCGAGCCGCAGTCTGTGCCGGCACTTTCGGTCAGCCTTCCCCTTGCTGATCGATCATCACCCTACCCTGTTCGGGTCGGCACCGCCGAGGCTACAGAACCGTGCCTCGACCGACCATCCCCAATAATGAGTATCGCCATCATGGTGGCGGAATCGGGTGGTTCCTAGAGAATTAGCCGGGAAATGGCCATGGGCCCGAGGTGGATTCAAGTTCAACCGCGACCGAGAGCTCGCCGCCCGACCGGGCCAACGCCGATCAACCGTCGACAAAGCCAAAAGCGCTGAACGATCCAGAGCCCTATGGACCGGTAGCATTTCACCGTGATTTCGGCTCCCTACAGTCAATGTTGGGGATATCCGGCCGCTGCGGCTGCGGTATATGATCTGCTGTCTACGTAGGGCAGGGGAGTAGGAGAACAATGGAGCCGATTGACTATGCCGGGGCGCTCCGGCGCAGCTGGCGTCTGCTGATATTGCTGGCACTGGTGGGAGGGGTTATCGCCGTTCTGCTCCCGGTGTCGAAGCCCCATGCCAATGGCAAGCACTCGGATTTCAAGTGGGTGTCCAGCGCCTTGGTGGGGTCGGCACCCAACGGAAACGGCAACGCGATCGCCGGCGGGGTCAGCAGTGACCAGATCCAGTTCTACGCCCAGAGCCTCGCCGTGCAGGGCCTGGCGGCCCGGATGGCGAAGCAGAACATCCCCCAGTTCAAGTATCCCCTGTACTTCGAGGCCACCATCACGGCGTCCTACACCACGTCGCAACCGGCGTCTTCTTCGGCCACCACCACGCCGCCCAAGAAGGGTCAGGACACGCTCGTTCTCCTGACGACCCACGGCAAGACCGCCGACGACGCCATCAATCTGGCCAACAGCTGGGCGGGCGCGCTGCAGTACTACCTGATCGCCGTGGCGCAGGCCCATCCCAAGGTTTCGAGCACGAAGACGACGCCAACCACGTACACCGGATATCAGGTCCAGCAGTACGCCGAGTCCGCCACCCGTGTCGGCGCAGGGAAAGCCGGCCTGACATCGAGTCGCAAGGTGCGCCTGCTGGCCGGATTGGTCATCGGAGCCGCCCTCGGAGCCGCCATCGTGCTGCTACGCGAGCTTCTCGACAAGCACCTCCGGAGTGCGGCGCGGGCCGAGGCGAACTTCGGGTTTCCCGTCGTGGCCGAGATCCCCGTTGGGGAGAGGCCGGCCGGAGCAGTGGCCATCGGACCGGTTCCCATGGTCGACGTGGTGAGACAGCCCGACTCACCGGGAGCAGAGGCTTTCCGGAAGCTACGGATGTCGGTGATGTTCGAAGCGCTGGCTCCTCTCCCCGTCCCCGAAGATCCGCTCGGAGGGGCCTACGGTCCACTCGGTCCCGCACCGGCGGTACCGGAAGTGCAGCGCGTCCAGGGGACCGGTGGCCGGTCGATCGTGCTGGTCGTTTCGGCCGGTACTGAGCCCTCCCGCCCTCATGTCGCAGCGAACCTGGCGGCCGTCTACGCCGAGTCCGGCCAGCAGGTGGCCGTAATCAGCACGGGTAGCGTGGAGAGCGGCAGCCCGGTGGCTATTCACGGATCTGATTCCAACGAGATCCGCCCTGAGGATGTGGCTGCTCGGATGGAGCCCTCGAGGTTGCCCAACGTGTTCCGACTTCCGCTCGACTCGTTCATCGGAAACAGCGGCCAGCTGGTCATGCGGGCCCCTTCACTCTTGAAGGCAGCGGCCACCCTGGTGGACCTCGTCATCGTCGAGACGCCACCCCTACTCGCCGTGCACCACGCCGAAGCACTGTCCCACGCCGTCGACGCGGTTCTCGTCGTGGCCGAGTGCCGGGTTACCACGTTCGACGAGGCCCGCAGAGCGGGGGACCGACTGAGGCGGATCGAAGCGCCGGTGCTCGGCGTGGTGCTGACCAATGTGAACGTCCCCCGCAACGATATTCGACAGGCCGTGCCGAGACACCAGCCCGACGAGGCTCCGCAAGCCGAACCGGACAAGGAGCCAGCCCTGGCCGTGAGTGGGGGGTTCGAGTCACCGCAGGAACCCGCGACACCCCCACAGGCCTGACCTCGAACTGACTGGTCGCTCCATGCTCATTGCGGCCCAAGTTGCCACCAATCCCATCGTGGCCCTCTTCGTGGCCGTGATCCTGTTCGGACTGGGTCGCATGATCATCCAGAGGGTGGCCTTGGCGGAGGCCAATCCCTGGTTGGTCCGGGTCATGACGGCCGGGTTGGTACTCCATCTTCTGGCCGCTCCCACCCAGATCTTCGTCGTCGACCACTTCTACGGCGGCATCGCCGACTGGATCCGCTACACCCATCAGGGCTCCATCCTCGGGCCCAACTTCCGCCACTTCAACTTCACTACCGCTGGTGCCAATGTCCGTCAGATCGTCAACGACGGATCGGTCAGTATCGCCACGGGCATCGTCATGGCCATCGTCGGGGTCAACGAGCTGGCCACGTTCCTGGTGTTCAGCTGGCTGTCGTTCATCGGGACCATCTTCTTCTACCGGGCCTTCAGCCTCACGTTCCGCGGTGCCAACGACCGACGCTACGCGCTGATGCTGTTCTTCCTCCCGTCGCTGATCTTCTGGACTGCGGACGTCAGCAAGGAAGCGCTCATGATGTTCGCCCTCGGCCTGGTCGCCTACGGCGCGGCCAAGATCCTGGCCCGCCGACGGGGAGGATTCGTCCTGGTGGCGCCGGGGGTGGCCATCGGCGTACTAATCCGGCCCAACGAGCTGCTGTTGATCCTGGCCGGATTCGCCGTGGCCATGATGGTCCCCACCGCCGCGGTCCGCAAGAACCTGGGGGCGTCGCGGCGGATCTTGAGTCTCGTCCTTGCTGGGAGGACTGTTGGCGCTGTCGGCGGCCCTGACGGTTCGCTACCTGCACGGCAGTGGTAACGGGAGCCTCTCGCTGCAGCAGACCAACTCCAACAACCAGGGCACGGGTCTCGGTTTCGGCAGCAGTGGTGTTCCCTACTCGACCAACCTCGCCACCTATCCGAGGGACATCTACGAGGTGTTGTTCAATCCGTTGATCTTCAACGCCCACGGGTTCGGTGAGTTGGTGGCGGGGCTCGAGAATTCCGTCATTGATCGTGTTGATCCTGCTGTCGCTGCGCAATCTGCGGATGGTGCTCCGGGCGGCGTTCGCCCGTCCCTACGTCATGCTCTGCCTCACCTACACCTTGGCATTCATCTACACATTCGCCGCCTTGGGTAACCTCGGTCTGATCGAACGGGAGCGGGTGATGATGTTCCCATTCCTGTTTGTTCTGTTGTGTATTCCGAGAACCCCCAAGACCCAACGTGTCCACTTCCAATGGGAGCTGCGGAGACGTTCACGCCTGCTACTGCGTCAGGCTGCAGAACAGCGAGACGCCCGGCAGAGGCTGCTCAGGAATCCTTCGGGGGGTTGATCACCGCCATGCCGGCGGGCGGCCACGATCGCCGCGGGGTAGTGGCAACGGAGGGTGCCAGCCAGTTGAGGAGTGGGCGAGAGCCGAATGCCGTGATCGCCGGGAACGGCACCGTACCCGGACACCTTCGCCACGCTGGGTGACGGTTCGGTGACGACCAGCGACTCCTGATCCACCCGCCCTACCGGGGTAGACGACCGGTCGTACGTTCGAGTGCGGGTACTTGGGTCCGCCCTCGGTCGAGCACCGGGCCTCGGGTCCGGCCCCCTCGGGCGCCTCAGTCGTCGAACGTGTAGGAGGAGAGCACCTCGTAGCGCTCGATGAGACGCTCGACATCGGTGCGTTCCGCCACCGTCCACGGAATCGAATCTCGGGTCCGCCTGGTTCTCGCCCACACGATGCCAGCACAGGCCTCGAGGTAGGTGGGCTCGGTGTCCACGCCGAGGAATCGGCAGAGCCCGGTCAACTCCGGGACGGTGTGGCTGGCGAAGTCCTCGTAGCGGATGTCGACCAGCTCCTCGGGCGCCAAGAGCGGCCGGACCGCCTCCACGGACCGGCAGATCTGCTCGTACCACTCCGTCGCCTGGGTGAGGGACATCTTGTGACGTCGGGCCTCGGTGGCGATGTTGTCGAACGGATTGCGGGTGACATGGATCACCCGTAGCGGTACCTTCACCACGTGACGCATCCGATCCAGCAACTGCGGCCGTTGGGCGATCTGGAGTACCGAGGATCGGGCCCGCTTGTCACCGATGATCCGCAGTCGGTCGAACCGCCCCTGGAACTGGCCGGGGATCTCGTACTGGTAGCCGGACCAGGTCCGACCGATCGAACCGAACTGCTGGTCCCGCTGGAGGAGCAGGGAAAAGAGCTGGGAGCGCCTGAACCCGTGTCGGACATAGCGGACGGCATCGAGTTCGTGAGCGATGACCATGTCTCGGGTGGGCGTTGAGCAGTGTGGCCACCAGCGTGTGGCCGCTCCGGGCGTAACCGATGAAGAAGCAGAAGCGGTCCAGATCGGAGAAGTCCGGACCGGGCCAGCAGTGCAGCGCCGAGGAGGCGTAGAGCCCGGCCCACTGGCGCCGGGTACGTGGATCGGGAAGCCCGTCCAACGCCGGAGGCGACCCCCATCCCGGGGACGCCGGGGGGGCGCTCAGTGACCGGCCACCGTCTTGATCCGGGAGCGATCCGGGTCCACCGCCAGAACCCGAGTGTCCCGGTGCCCGCCTGTCGAGGAGGGGCTGCAGGATGGTCATCCACTGCTGGCCCACGGCGGCCAGGCTGAAGTTGTCCTCACATCGGGCGCGGGCCGCCTGTCCGATCGATGAGCGGAGCGCCGCGTCCCGGAGTAGCCGGGCGGTGACCGCGGTCATTGCCGCCACATCGTCAACGGGGACGATGAAGCCCGTCGCACCGTCCTCGACAACCGAGCTTGCGCCCGGCACCGAGGTGGCCACCACGGGTATCCCCGTCAGTCCCGCCTCGATCAGCACGCCCGGCATTCCCTCGCCGGCCGGGCGGCTGGGGAAGACCATGACGTCGGCCTGACGTAACTGGTCGGCGACGTCCGAACGGGAGCCCAGCATCTCCACGCCATTGGCGGCGGCCGGCCCGGCTACGGTCTGGCGCAGCGGTCCGTCTCCGATCAGTGCGGCCGGCATTCGGACCCCGTCGGCCCGCAGGCCGCGCCACAACATCGATGAACGGTCGGGCGCTTTCCCCTCTGTCAGATGCGCCGACGAAGGTGACCCGTGGTGGCCCGGAGGCGGTGGCGTCGTCACCGGGGGTGGAACTCGGCAGGGTCACGACCATTCGGGGTCACGGTCGACCCGGTGGGGCGGTACTCCGAACCGGGCGATGCACTCGTCGCGGACCTCCTGGCCCTCGGCCGCGATGGCGTCGGCACGCGACATCAGGTAGCTCCACAGGAACCGCTGCACGCCGAGGGCCGAGCCCGAGTAGGTGCCGATGGCGTAGTAGACCGCGGTCTCCTGTGGCCGATCATGGCTGCCACCAGGTATTTCAGAGGCTCGCTCCCGTGCGCCACAACCACCTCGGGATCCATGCGGTCCAGGGCGCGGCGAAGCTGGATGACCAGGCGGGGGTCGAAACCCACGGCGGGTGAGTCACCGCCCGGATGCTCCAGCGAGAGGTCGACGACCACCTCGGGGGCTCCGGCGAAGAGCGCTGAGCACCCGGTGGACCCGTATCCCCGGCAGGTCGAGTTGGTCGGCCAGTGCCCGTGCCTCGCGTTGGGCACCACGGGCCACGTGGTGTCGGGATCACGTGCAGCACCAGCGAACCATCGGTCGACGTCAACCCATCGGTGGTCGCGCTCGGTCATAGGCGGCCCCCCTGCTGCGGCCGGTCACTCCGGCGTCGAGACCCTACCAGCCTGGTAGGTGGCACCTCCTCCGCTACCATCGACCGGGTCCGGGTCACCCGGTGCCGCGACCACGCGGTCGCCGTCCCCGGACGCATCGGTGCGAGAGGTAACGATGAGGACCCTGGTAATCGCCGGAGACTTTCCCTGGCCGGAGGACAGAGGACCCCGGCTGCGGCTGGCCATGGTGCTCCGCGGCCTGCGTCGATGCGGCCCGGTGGAGTTGGTCTCGGTGGTCTCGCAGTTCCGCAACGACTTCGATCCGCCCGACGCATCGTTGGATCTGGCCCAGGTGGCCCGCATCGGATTCGACAACCGACCGGCAACCGGGGCTGGCCTGATGGCAACGCTCGGACGTCCGGCCATGCCGATCGGACTGCCCTGGCGGGACAGCGCGGCGCGTGCAGAGGCCCTGGCCCGCTTCTGCCAGGGGCCGGTACGACCTGGTGTGGTTCTTCGGTGCGCGGCCGTGGGTCCTGGCCGGTGAGCCCGTGCTCGCGCCCACCGTCCTCGATCTCGACGATCTCGAGGATCAGAAGATCGCTGGCCCGGCTGTCGGCACCGCGTCCGCCGACCTCGGCATGGGCGGGGAAGCTGCGACGTATCGGCGAGCGCCTGGGTGGCCGGAGGAGGAGATCCGCCGGTGGCGTCGCCTGCATCGTCGGGCCGGTGCCCGCACCGGGGCCATCGTGGTGCTGTAGCCCGCTCGATGCTCGATCGGGCCACCGCCCAGGGTGTGCCCCGGGTGTCGGTGATCCCGAACGCTTACCCGTCCATCGGCGATCCGGTTGGACGCCGGACGGTCGGCGCACCGCCGTGCCTGCTGTTCCAGGGCCTGCTCAGCTATCCACCCAACATCGACGCCGCCCCTTGGCTGGCCCGGGAGGTCGGCCCGGGCGTGCGGGCCCAGATCCCCGATGTGCAGGTCCGGCTGGTCGGGGACCACCATGCCGACCTGACGGCGCTGGACGATCCACCCCGGGTCACCGTGGTCGGCCGGGTGCCCGAGATCATCACCGAGCTGGCCCGGGCCGATCTCGTGGTGGTGCCGGTTCGCTACGGGAGCGGCACCAGGATCAAGATCCTCGAGGCGTTCCGCCACCGGATGCCGGTGGTGTCGACGACGCTCGGCGCCGAAGGGCTCGGAGTGGAGGACGGCGTCCACCTGCTCATTGGGGACATCGGTTCCGGCGTTGGCCGACGGCCTGCGCCCGCCTGCTCGGCGACAGCCCAAGCTCCGAGAGGCCATCACGAGCCAGCGCCTTCCATCTGTACTGCCGAGCGCTTTCGGGCGAGGTCATCGAGGCGGACATCGAACGCCTGGCCCGCGACGTGGCCCGGGCTCACGCGTAGAGCCGAAGACACGTCGCAGGCCAAGCCTGCGGCAAGTTGATGCATCGCGTAACATTGCCGCCCATGGAAGTCCTGGCGCTGTACCTCCCCCAATTCCACCCCATCCCCGAGAACGACCGGTGGTGGGGTGTGGGCTTCACCGAGTGGGCCAAAGTCGTCCGGGCCCGTCCGTTGTTCCGGGGTCACGTGCAACCCCATCTGCCCACCGAACTGGGCTTCTACGACCTGCGGGTGCCCGAAGTACCGGGAGGCCCAGGCCGATCTGGCCCGCCGGCTACGGAGTCACCGGCTTCTGCTACTGGCACTACTGGTTCGCCGGCCACCGCCTCCTCGAGCGCCCCTTCGACGAGGTGGTCGCCGTCGGGTCAGCCCGACTTCCCCTTCTGTGTGGCCTGGGCCAACCAGAGCTGGTCCGGGATCTGGCACGGGGCACCCGACCGGATGCTGATGGAGCAGACCTATCCCGGACCTGACGACGACTCGTGCCCACTTCGCCTGCTTAGACCGTGCGTTCGAGGATCCCCGCTACGTCAGGATCGCCGGCCGGCCGGTCCTGTTCATCTACCAGGCCGGCAATCTCCTGCCCAGCCGGCCCGGTTCGTCGAGGATGGCAGAAGATGGCCCACGACGCCGGACTGGGAGGCCTGTACCTGGTGGCGTTCCTCGGCGAGCACGAGTACGGGTCGCAGGTGGAGGATGGGTTCGATGCGGCCGTCCACTTCCAGTTCCCCTTCGGGTCGGACCTCGCCACCTGGGTCGCGGGAGCGCCTGCGATCGCGTGGCTTGGTCCACAGCCCGAAGCGCTATCCCTATGCCGGACGACCACCGCCGGCCCACCCGCCGGCCTGGGCGGTCGGCTGTTCCCCAGCGTCTACCCGAACTGGGACAACACGCCCCGCATGGGCCGGACGGGCTGGTGGCCACGGGCTCCACCCCCGAGCGCTTCGGGCCCACGTCCGCCGAGGCCGCCGAGTTGGCCTCAGCCCACCCCCCCGGTGAACAGCTGCTGATGATCAAGTCGTGGAACGAGTGGGCCGAGGGGAACTACCTCGAGCCCGACGACGAGTACGGGTAGGGACGGCTCGAGGCCCTGGCCGCTGCGCGCTCACGCCAGGACGCGGCCCGACCTCCCCGCTGAGAGTCACGACCGGGTGAGCCTGCGCCGGTAGATGCCTTCGATCTCGCCGCTGGCCCGGGCGACGTCGAACCCGGTGCTGTCGACCATGGCCTGGCGCCCGAGCCGCTCACGAAGGTCGGGATCCGACGCTCAGCCGCTCGAGGGCATCAGCCAGGGCTCGCGGGTCGCCCGGCGGGACGATCAGCCCGTTGACCCCGTCGGTGATCACCTGGGGGACCCCCCTACCGCGGTGGCCACGATGGCTCGCGCCCACGCTGGTGGCCTCCATCAGGGCGACGGGAAGGCCCTCTTGATCGGGAGGCGAGCACGAAGATGTCGGCCGCGCACAGTCAGGTCGAGTGCGTCCTGGCGATGACCGAGGAAGTGGAACCGGTCGCCCAGGCCGAGTTGGTGATGGCGATCGGCCAGCTCGTCGGGCCAGGCGACCCCTGGCCGGCGGCGGCGAACCGGACGGGCAGGCGGCGCCGGTCGGCCAGCATGGGCCGCGTCGAGCAGGACGTCGTAGCCTTTCTCCGAGCGGAGATTGGCCACGGTGACCACCAGCACCTCGTCCTCGGCGATACCGAGCTCGTCCCGGACCTCGGCGCCGGATCTGCGTCACCGGCCGTGGCCGCCGTGGCCGAGGAGCGGAGAGGTCGACGCCGTGCACCACCACCTGGGCCCGGTGCCTGCAGGGCTGCGAGGAAGGGCGTCGTAGGCGGCCTGGGACACGGCGATGAGGGCCCGGTCGCGTCCGACGGTGGCCCGGTTGAGCGCCTTGACCAGTACGGCGACCTTGTTCCACAGACTGTGCTCGGTGTAGAGGGTCACCGGTCGCCGCCTTCGGGGGAGCGTGGCCACCACCAGACGTCCCAGCGCCGCGGTGTAGGGCAGGTGGAAGTGGACGATGTCGAACTGACCCCGGCCAGGAGGAGCCGGCGGAAGGCGCGACATCCAGCGGAGGTCGAGATTGCGGGTGGCGCCGAGGGCGTGGACCGGGGTGCCCTGCCGGCAGCGCAGAACTCGGGGACCAGGGCGTCCTCGGCGGCCGAGGATGTACGCCACCTCGTACTCGAAGGAATCGTGGTCGCCGGCGGCGACCAGGTCCACCAGCAGCCGCTCGGCTCCCCCGTGACCCGAGGCTCTTGATGGCCAGCAGCACCCGGATCCGGGCGGTTCGAACTCGGGTGTGCTGGGCTGCTCTGGTCCCGGCACGGGGCGATGTTAGCGGTGGCCGATCGGCCCTGACGTGGCTCTCGGAGCGCGCAACGCGCGGTAATCCTTGTCGGAGCGCGCGATGCATCGTGCACGGGTCTCGGAGCGGGCCCAGGGGGGTAGTGTCGGCCGATGATAGCTGTGGTGGACGTCGAAGTTCGGTGACACGCTGGTGGTGACCGATGTCTCATCCGATCCCCGCGGAGCCCCGCGACGAGATCATCTACCACCACAAGGTCAGCTACATCGAGTCGATCCGGAACCTGTGGGCCCACCGCGAGATCATCTACACCCTGGCCGAGCGGGACTTCCGGGCCCAGTACAAGCAGGCCGACCCTCGGGGTGCTCTGGGCCGTCCTCAGCCCGGTGGCCACCCTGGTCATCTTCGTCGTGGTGTTCTCACGGGTGAAGACGCTTCAGCAGCGAGGGCGTTCCCTACGCCGCTCTACGCCTTCGTGGGCATCCTGTGCTGGAGCTTCTTCGCCGCGGCGCTGGGCACCGGTGGGCAGCTCGCTTGCTACCAACAAGGCGCTGCTGGCCAAGACCCAGTTCCCCCGGGAGTGCTTCCCGCTGGAGACCATGGGGGTCGAACGCCCTGAACACGGTGATCTCGTGGATCCCCCTGGCCATGCTGTTCGTCATCTTCGGGCGGGCCCCGACATCGGCCACCGTGTGGGTCCCGTTGTTCATGGTCATCGAGGTGGTGTTCGCCGCCGGGATCACCCTGGCCGTGTCCAGCATCATCATCCAGATGCGCGACCTGGTGCAGGTCCTTCCCATCGATCATCTCGCTCGGCCTGTTCGCCACTCCGGTGATCTGGCCGTTCTCGAAGATCCCGACCCACTACCACCTGTTCGGTGGCCATCACGTCCACAAGCCATCGTCATCGGACACCATGTGGTCCACGCCCACTAGGTCGGCGGGATCACCGTCAACCTGCAGATGGTCTACGGATTCTTCAATCCGCTGGGCCCGGTCATCGACGATGCCCGGGACACCATGCTGTTGGGCCAGCACCCCAGCTGGAACCTGGTGGGAATCGCCGCCCTCGGCGCGTCCTCTACCTGGCCTGTCGGCTACCGGATCTTCAAGCGGCTGGAGGTGAACTTTGCCGACATTGCCTGACGGGACCATCGAGGTCGAGCACGTCTGGAAGAAGTTCCGCGCCGACAGGACCGTCCCGAAGTTCTACGACCAGATGAAGCGGATTCGGCAAGTCGATCGGGACCGGGGCCCGACACGACTACCGGTGGGTGCTGAAGGACGTCAACGCTCGAGGTGCCGCCGGGGGGGACCCTGGCCCTGATCGGCATCAACGGCTCGGGCAAGACGACGCTGCTCAAGATCATCAGCCAGGTGACCTACCAGTCCGCCGGACGGTGTGTCGGTCCAGGGGCGGATCGGGGCGCTGCTCAGCGTGACCAGCGGGATCCATCCGGAACTGACCGGCAGGGAGAACATCTTCCTCTACGGAGCGGTGATGGGCATGGGCCGCCAGACCATCAGGCAGCGGTTCGACGAGATCGTGGAGTTCGCCGGCCTGGCCGATGCCGTCAACCGGCAGGTCAAGTTCTACTCGATGGGCATGCAGATGCGCCTCGGGTTCTCGATCGCCGCCTTCCTCGAGCCCGACGTGCTCCTGGTGGACGAGGTCCTCTCGGTGGGCGACGCCAACTTCCAGCAGAAGTGCCTCAAGCGGATCGGGGAGATCGTCCGGTCGGGCACCACCCTGCTCTACGTCTCCCACGACCTGGCCTCGGTCGAGGCGTCCTGCGAGAAGGCGGTGTGGCTGGCCGACGCCTGCGTTCAGGCTCCGGGCCCGACCAGGGAGGTGGTCGGCGAAGTACCGGGCCGCCGTCGAGCAGAATGCGGCGCTGGCGACGTCCACCGAGGGTGTCGTCCAGGTACTCAAGGTGGAGATCGAAGCCGCCGACGGTGGTCAGGTGCGCTCGGAGTGCGACCTCGACGTCCGCCTGACGCTCAACTCGCCCGAAGCCGCTCGAGGCCAACTTCTTCATCGGCGTGTCCCAGGGCAGCGCCTTCCCGATGTTCATCGTCCGCTACAGCGGTTCGTTCCCCGCCGGCGACTTCGAGGTGAAGTGCCGGCTCCACCACGTTCCGTTGGCCAAGGGTCGCTACTCACTGTGGCCGGCCATGTCGGGTCATGCCGGAGGTAAGGGGAAGCCCCTGCTTCCCTGGAGGCCGGTGATGTCGTTCGACGTGATGGGCCCCGACGTCCTACGACTTGCCCGAGGGGGTCATGGTGATGTCCCCGGTCTACGTGGGCGCCGACTGGGAGGTCAATTGCTGCAACCCGCCGCTGAGTCGTGCCGTCAGCGACGGGTACGGGGTGGTGCCGGCCGGTCAGGGGAAGAACACCCGTTCGCGAAGCGATCCGATCAGCCGCCCCGACCGCATGCCCGCGGCGCGGGCCCATTCGGTGCGGCGGTTGCCTGGTCGGGCCAGCCGGGGCGACTGCACGATCAACCAGAGCCACGATTTGGCCGCCCCGGTCAGATTCCGTCGGGCTCCGGTCGGCCCGGTGCCGGCGGTAGAGCGCCGGGCCGCTCCGACCGTAGGCGGCCGCCTGCCGGAACACCTGAGTAGGCTCGGGGCGTTCGCGCTTGGACACCACGGCGCCGAAGTCGATGACGAAGCGGAACCCTGGAGTTGGAGCCGCCAGCACAGGTCGATGTCCTCGCCGATCTTCAACTCCTCGGTGAACCCACCGACCGATTCGAAGGCCTGACGGCGGACGGCGAGATTGGCCCCCAGGCCGGCGGGCAGGAATCCCAGCTGACGCATGGATGCCGGCTTGGGGGGCGAAGCCTGGAGACCGTTGAGCGACCAGAAGTCGAAGACGCCGGCGACCACGTCGACTTCATCGAGCGCCTTGGCGCAGCTGGCCAGCCATCCGGGTCGGACGATGTCATCGGCATCGCAGAAGGCCAGCAGGTCACCGCGTGCCATGCCCACCCCGACGTTGCGGGCCGCCGGTGCACCATGGACTGCGGAGGCGTCGATCCAGCGGACGTTGGCGTGCCGCTCCGCCCACTGCTGACCCACCGACGGGCTGGCGTCGGTGGAGCCGTTGTCGGCGATGATCAGCTCCCACTCTTCGGCGCACTGCTGGTCGGCCAGCGCCTGGAGCTGGGCTTCCAGCCAGGGCATGCCGTTACGTACCGGCACGATGACGCTGATCACCGCGGGAACCGCCGCGCCGCGGGGAGCCCCGGCTCGAAGCGGCGCACCGATCTCATCGTCCTACCCTCCCGACCGGTCCGACCATGGCGATCCACCTGTACCCCCGTGCGCCCCTATCCGGTGTGATTCCGAGGTTCCACTGGCATACGTGGAACCATGGTGACCCTGCCGATTAGCCTAGCCCCGTGAGGGCGCGATGAGTCCAGGGCCGGTCGAGAGCGTTGGAGGGGTTCGACCTCACCGGTCACCGCCGGCGCGTGACCGCGGTGGTGCTCACCTACCGGCGACCGCGGTCTGGCCGGCGATGTGGTCCGGTCCTTGCTGGAGGTGGAGGGGCTGGCCCCTGATCGGGTCGTCGTCGTGGTCAACGGTGAGGGCGGCCTGGACGATCCGGATGCTCGAATCGAAGGTCAGGATGGTTCGGCTGGCCCGAAACACCGGGCCGGCCGGGGGATTCCGGGCCGGCTTGGTCGAGGCGAGTCGCGGATCCGCGGACCGAGTGGGCCTACCTGTGCGAGGACGACGTCGGGCTGTTCGACCTGCCCGCGCCGCGGCTCGACCGATCTGATGGAGCGTATCGACGCACCGGGCCGGGACCAACGTGCCGGTGGGTGCGGTGGTGGCCTACGGACGGAAGTTCGTGGGCCGGGGGACCCACACGCTCAACGTCGTTCCCCCCGAGGGGTCTCCCGGTGAACTCACGCCGGTGGATGTGGCCTGCTGGGGTGCCACGCTGGTGTCCCGGCCGGTGGTCGAGGCCGGGGTGCTGCCCGATCCCGACTGGTTCTTCGGCCTGGAGGACTTCGACTTCTTCTGCCGGGTCCGCGAGGCGGGATTCGACGTGCTGGTCGACGACGCTCGCTGCCCGCCGGGTGGCGTCCCAGCAGACCAATCGGGGACGGGAGCAGGCGCATCGGCCGAGCATCGTCCCGACCGACGGGGCGGAGGCCTGGCGGGCCTACTACCACGCCCGCAACTCGTTCGCCCTGGCCCGTCAGCACGGCCGGCCCAGCTGGTACGCCTGGCACCTGGCCTACTCGGCCCGCCAGCTGCAGACGGCTGCGCAGCCGCGCCGAACGGTCGGCCATCGTCCAGGGCCTGTGGGACGGGGCCCTGGGTCGGATGGGCGAGAACCGTCGCTACGGCCGGGCGGTGGGGGAGTTCGATCCACCCGCCGAGTCGGCGAGCCCGTCGCCGGCCAAGTAGGCGAAGTTGGGCCACGAGGCCCAGATCGAATTCGGGTAGCCACGCGGCAAGTTCCGCCACGTCGGCCTCGTACAGCTCCACCAGATGTCGAATGACGTCGGCGGGGAAGGATCTCGCCGTTGACTCGTCGGAATTTCTGGCCTGGCCCGTTGGCGGACAGGCGGCTGATGCGTGCTCAGGCCCAGATGTGCGAAGGTCAGCTCCAGCTGGTGGGCCTGGTCGATCACGCACCGCTCGTGTTGGAGGATCAGGAACTGGTCCCGGGATCGAAGTAGTCCAGCCAGCCGTCGAGGGCCCGCTTGTAGAACCCACGCTGCACGGCGTCGGCGATGGCGGTGCCGTCGCGGGGCGTACCCATCGCCGGTCCAGGTGGCCGAGACCCGACCGGAACCGTTCGACGGGATCCCTGAGAAGAACAGAGCAGCCGGGTGTTCGGGGCGGCCTGTTGAGGAGCGGGGTACCCAGGGGTAGGCCAGGTAGTCGGGAGTCCATTCGCCGGTCGTCGAACCGCTCGGCCGGGGGAACCAGCCGAAGTACTGCTCCGATGTCGGATCGGGCCCATCGACCGTGCCCCGAAGCGGTCGAAGAAGTGCCGCTCCTTGTGGATGTCCGGATGGGATGGCGATCCCGGGTGGGTGAGCATGAGCTCGTACCACCAGGTGGTGCCGGCCTTCTGGGCGCCGATGCCGACGAAGTCGGGTGGGCCGGACTCCTCGCCCGGGCCGAGGGGAGGGGGGGTGAAGTCGAATCCGACCTCCCAGGGTGCGTACCGACCCATCCGGTGGAGCACCTGGCGCCGAAGGCCCGGGGCGGCAGGCGCAAGAAGCCGTCCGAACGCGGTCTCTGGCGGCGGTCATGGCGACGGGCGTGCAGGCACGCCGCAGGTTGCCACAACCGATGGACCTCCACAACTAACACCGGCGAGCGGTCTTGGTCGGACCTGTGGACGGCATCGCCCTCCTTGACACCGGTCCGACCACCGCCGATGATCTCGTGATGGTCGATCCGGGGGGCTCGGAAGTCCGCAGCCGATGGGCTCCGGTTCGATCCCGTGCGATCGGAGAGGCGCGCCAATGTGCGGCGTGACCGGGCTGTTCGACCCGCGAGCGGGCCGATGCTGCGGCGACGCTCCGGCACCAGGTGGAGGCGATGACGGCCACCCTGGTCCATCGCGGGCCCGACGCCGAGGGCTACTGGGCGGACCCCGACCAGGGCGTGTGCTTCGGCCATCGCCGGCTGTCGGTGGTCGGGCTGGGGCAGGAGGGCGATCAGCCGATGATTCGGCGGACGGCCGATGGGTGGTCACCTTCAACGGGGAGATCTACAACCATCGCGACCTACGCCAGCGGCTGGCCCAGGAAGGCCTGGCCTTCCGAGGGGGATCGGACACCGAGGTGTTGGTAGGGGCGATCCAGCGCGTGGGGGCTCGACCGAGGCACTCGATGCCTGCGAAGGGATGTTCGCCCTGGCGCTATGGGACCGACAGCGCTCCGAACTGCACCTGGTCCGCGACCGCTTCGGCGAGAAGCCTCTGTACTACGGCTGGGTCGGCGAGTCGATGGCGTTCGCCTCCGAGCTGAAGGCCTTACGCACGCTGCCCCGATTCGACGCCGCCCTGGATCGTGACGCGGTAGCCCTGTACCTCCGGCACAACTGCATTCCCGGCACCTCACACCATCTACCGGCGTACCGCCAAGCTCCTGCCCGGCCAGATGGTGACCTTCGAGCGCGACCAGCCGGCCGGGCGAACCGCCCTCGTCCCGGAGCCTTCTGGTCGGCCCGAAAGGCGGTCGAGTCGGCCCGTCGGCGATCCCCTGGCGGGACCGCCCGAGGTATTGGCCGACCAGCTCGAGTCGGCGTTGTCCGATTCCGTGGCCGCCCGCATGGTGGCCGACGTGCCGGTCGGCGCCTTCCTGTCCGGGTGGGATCGATTCCAGCGTGGTGGTGGCGCTGATGCAGCAGCACAGCGCCCGGCCGGTCCGCACGTTCACGGTGGGGTTCTCCGACCGGGCATTCGACGAGTCGGCCGAGGCGGCCGCCGTCGCCGCCCATCTCGGCACCGACCATACGCCGCTGTTGCTTACCGACGGCGACGGCGCTCGAGTCTGATCCCGGCGCTGCCAGACATCTGGGACGAACCCTTCGGCGACGTGTCGGAGATTCCCATGCACCTGGTCAGTCGCGCTGGCCCGCTCAGCAGGTGACCGTGTCCCTGTCCGGGGACGGGGGCGACGAACTGTTCGCCGGATACAACCGGCATGCTTGGCTCGAACGGCTGTGGCGGCGGGCCTCGGTCCTCCCCGGGCCCGTCCGGCGCGCCGCCGGCTCGGCCCTGGGCCTCCTCCCTCCGGCCCTGGTCGGGCGATCTGGCCCGGGCCGGAGGGACGGCTCTCGCCGCGGCTGCACGGTGATCCGGAACCCGGCGTCCAAGGTGGCCAAACTGGGCAAGGTGCTGGCCGCCTGCCGGTCCCGAGGATGCCTACCTGTCGCTGGTCTCCTACTGGGACGACGCCGAGTCGATGGTGGTAGGTGCCGGCCCGAGTGTCTCGGTGGCATCCCGCCCTTCGGAGTGGCCCGAGCTCGCCGGCATCACCGAGCAGATGCTGTGGTTGGACCTCGTCGGCTATCTCCCCGATGACATCCTGACCAAGCTGGACCGGGCGTGCCATGGCCACGTCCCTCGAGACGCGGGTGCCGTTCCTCGACCGGGCGCGTCTTCGAGCTGGCCTGGAGGCTGCCCATGGGCGTGAAGCTCCACGACGGCACCACCAAGTGGCTGCTGCGACAGGTGCTCTACCGGCATGTGCCGGCCTCGTTGGTGGAGCGGCCGAAAATGGGGTTTGGCTTTCCGATCGGAGCCATGCTGCGAGGACCGCTGCGCGGGTGGGGAGACGAGCTGCTCGGCGAGGAGAGGCTCCGTCATCAGGGCCTGCTCCGCCCGGAGCCGGTCCGACGGGCCTGGGACCTGCACCTCAGTGGTCGGCGGGACCTGGCCCACGAGCTCTGGGCCGTCCTGGCCCTACAGGCCTGGATCGAGCGATGGGTGCCGGATCTCAGCGGGTAGACGCCACCGAGAGTTCCAGCCCGCTGCGCGGGTCTGGAGCTGTCAGCGCCCCGATTGAGGCGCGGGAACTGACCGTTGCATGCGCAAGCGGGCCCGGTCCCACAACGAGTTCGGTCGGCGTCGTTGCCGTCGGAGATCCTCCAAGGCTCGACGGAGCGTCAGGACATCCTCGACCCATCCTGGCTCGTCACCCAGATCCGGCGCCGACCAGGGCCGGTGCGTGCCCTGCAGCTGATCGAGCGCCTGGAGCACCAGGAGCGGGCTCGCTTCGATACCAGTTGGGTCCCGTGAAACGGCACTGTGGTGTCGGAGGTTGCCGTCGACCGCGGCGGTGGCGCGTTCGACGGCAGCCGGATCGATCGGTATCCCCACCTCGCCGAGGAAGGCCACCAGCTCCCGCCGCCACGGGACGCTTGACTCCAGTACCCGATTGAACGGCACGACCAGGGTGGGGAGACCGGAGAGGTTGGTCGCAGCCGACCGAACGTAGCGCTCCCACAGGGCCAAACCGTGGGTGAGGGGAAACGCGTCCCGGGCCTTGATCGAGCCGGCCACCTCCAAAGGATCGCGATAGATGAACACTGCGGCATCGGGAGGACGGATCACCGAGCGCCAGAAGGGCAGCAGGAGGCAGTTTCGAGGATCCTTCCACACGAAGGGATAGGCGGAGAACGCCGCGGTCACCAGAGGCAACGCCTCGACCCGGACATCGTCCAGGGCGCCATCCTTATCCCACTGCTCACGCAACACCGGTGGAGCGGCCCAGCTGCCGCCCAGCGACCGGAGGAGTCTGTTGTTGAAGTGGGTGAGCGTGGCACTCTCCTGGTTGCCCCGTTCGTTCCACTTCGATGCGGGAATCAGGTCCTCGTCCACCGGTCCGTGCAGGCCCAGTTCCGCCAGCAGCCCGGTGAGGGCGGAGGTCCCGCTGCGATGCATGCCGATGACGTAGAGGCATCGAGGTCCGGAGGCGTCACCAGACACGGTCTCCTGCTGTCTCGGGATTGGGGAGTGCGTCACCGATCGGCCCTTCGACGGCAAGTCCGGATGGAAATCAGGGTTCCCGAGTCTACGGAGTGGCCGTTGTCCGCGCCACCACGGTCCGCCAGGGGCAGCGGTGGAGGATAGACTGAAGGAGCTGGGTCGTGGTACTGGGCGCCGGTCGGCGGTGGGCCGGCGTGAGAGAGGGGAGTGGGGGGTGGTGACAGCATTTAGCGCCGATTCCAGCCGTGTCCGCGCCCCACAGCGCGGCTGCCGGGTGGTCACCACGTCGCTGACGGCTCGGGTGTTGTTAGCCAACCAGCTGCGCTCGCTCGGGGAGACGCACTGGACGGTGATCAGCGGCGACGCCTATGACGATCCGCCCGACGGGGTGGAGGTCGAGGTGATACCCATTCGACGTGAGTTCGCGCTCTCCGACCTCAACGCCTTCCTCCGACTCTGGCAGGTCCTGCGTCGGCGCCGGTTCGATTTCGTGCAGACGCATACTCCGAAGGCCTCCTTCCTGGGTCTGCCTGCGGCCCGTCTGGCCGGCAGCACGGCCATCTACACCATCCACGGCTCGTTGTACTTCGCCGGGAACGGACGTGTCGCCAATCTTCTGGGCTGGTGCTTCGAGCGATGGTGCTGCACGTGGGCGCATCGGGTGCTGGTGCAGAGCGCCGAAGACCAGCGTGTCCTTCCCCAGGTGTACATCTGTCCCCGGAGCAAGTTGGACTATGTGGGTAACGGCATCGTCGTGGACCGGTTCTTATCCCCCGTGCCCCCTGCGCTGGCTTCGCCCCGGCCCATCGTGCTGATGATCAGTCGACTGGTGCGCGAGAAGGGATGCGAGGATTTCCTGCGCATGGCGGCAGAACTGTCCGACCGCGCCGACTTCGTCCACGTCGGACCGTCCGAACACGACCAGAGCGACGCCCTCCCCGAATCAGTGGTGCGGGCCGCCGCCGACGCTGGGACGGTGACGTTCATCGGCGCTGTCGACGACGTCCGTCCGTATCTGGCATCGGCTGCCGTGGTGGTACTCCCGTCCTTCCGGGAAGGCATACCCCGTGCCGCCATGGAGGCCGCGGTATCCGGCCGACCGGTCGCGGCCTACGACATTCGAGGTGTGCGAGAGGTGATCGATCAGCAGACGGGACTGTTGGCACCCCGGGGCGACTGGCGGGCACTCACTGCCGTGGTCGACGGACTGTTGAAGGACCCCGAGCGGTGCGCCGAACTCGGCGTCCGTTGTCGGGAACGGGTGGTCTCCCAGTTCTCCGAGGAACAGGTACTCGAGCGTCTCCGTGCCGTCTATAGCTCGCTGGCCGAGGTGGCGGCGTGATGCCGGACGTCCGACTGACCGTGGATGTCGAGGACTGGTATGACGGCATGGAGGTACTCGGAGAACGCATCCCCCGCCCGGAGGGTGCGGCCAGCGGCTTGGCCGAACTGGGGGCACTGGTTGGTTCGATCGACGGCACGGCCAGGCTGACACTGTTCGTGGTGGGTAACTACGCCATGAGGGTGCGGGCGGAGCTCGCCGAATTGGCGGCCGCGGGACATGAGATCGCCAGCCATGGGCCCGACCACGGCCGGTTGCCCGATGACCCGACCACGCTGGTGGAATGGCTACGGCGTGGCCGATCGGAGTTGGAGGATCTGATCCAGCAACCCGTCTGTGGGTTCCGCTCCCCCCGGTTCGACATCCCCCCCGCCGTCGGCCTCCACGGCTTCCGTCACCTTCTGGCCGAGGCGGGCTTCGCCTACGTGTCCGATACCAGTCGCTTGGGGGAGGCCTCACCGATCCACGAACTTCCCGTACTCACTACGAGCACCTTTCCCATCGGCGGAGGCAGTTACCAGCGCCTGCTCCCGAGGTGGGTGACCGAAGGTGTCGTGGGCCGGACGTCCGGGGTGGCAGTGCTCTACTACCATTCGTACGACTTCGGCGCCACGCTCCCCAGTACCGTTTCCATCCGATCACTGGCCGTGGCCAAACAGCTCCTAGGGAGGGCCAGGGTGAGCAAGACGTTTTCCACCATCCTCAAACGACACGGCAGCAAGGTGTGTGGTCATGCCGAGCGGTGAGTTCGAGACCTACTTCCATCAGCGGGCCCGCCGTTTCGCCAGCTTCTACTCCAGCGAGCCGGTCTCCAGGATGCTCGGGCGCGGTGCCTTGTTCGACCGGCTCCGATGGGCGGCCGACGTGACGGTGGGCCTGTCACCGTCACGGGTGCTCGATGTCGGATGTGGGAGCGGACCGCTGTTCGCGCCGCTGGCCGGCAAGGGGATCCATGTGACCGGCATCGATCCTGCTGAAGCCATGGTGGCCCTGGCCCGGCAGGAGGCGTCCACCTTTCCCGGCTTGGTCGACGTCGAGCAGCGCAGCTGGGAACAGCTGACCGAGGTGGATGCCTATGACGTCGCCGTGGCCCTCGGGGTGTTCGACTACGTGGGCGATTCCGGCGAGCTCCTCCGACGGATGGGGACCGCCGCTCCCCACGTCATCGGATCCTTTCCGGCTCCGGGGCTTCGACTGACGCTGCGCAAACGACGCTACGGGGCCAAGGGCGTCACCGTCCACGGGTATCGCGAGCAGGATTTCCCCGGGCTGGCCGCCGGCGCCGGCTTGGTGGTCGTCGAGAAGATCCCACTGGGACGGGCCGGGTTCGCCGTGCATTTCGGTCGGCCGCCGAGCCGCGAAGCGAAGGGATCCGTCGCCACCGATCCGACCCCGACGTGAGCACCGCTCCCGACGGGGCCGGGGGAGCCGGGTGCGATCGCTCGTGACGGGGACCATGGCCATCTGAAGTGGCGGGACCCCTACTCAGCGTGGTCATGCCCACGCACAATCGGCCCGAGCGGCTCCAACGTGCCGCCCAGTCGATACTGACCCAGGGGCTCGCGGCGATCGAGTTGGTCATCGTGGATGACGCCTCGGATGACCACACACCGGACGTGACCGAGCGGCTGGCCACCGATCCCCGCGTCACCGTCGTCCGCAATGAACAGTCCTGTGGTCCGAGTGGTGCCCGCAACCGGGGGATGAGGGCGGCCAGCGGGAGCCTGCTCGGCTTCTGCGACGACGACGACACCTGGATGCCGGATGCGGCCGCCATCTTGGTGGACTCGCTCGAAGCCGATCCCGAACTCGGGGCAGTGACCTCATGGCACCGCGTGACCCATGACGACTCCGGACGGGGAGTGGAGTACCGGGGGCCGTCGCACTTCGATGCGGCTGATCTGCTCTGGTTCAATTTCATGCCCCTTGTCTTCGGGATCATGCGCCGGTCCCACTTTCCCGACGATCTCTCGTTCGACGAACGGTTCACGACGTGTGAGGACTGGGACCTGTGGCTTCGCTGTGCCCGGATCCGACCCATCGGGGTCGTACCGCAGGCTCTGTACACCTACCATCAGCACGGCAAGGTGCGGGTGACCACCACGGGCTCGGCTCCGACCGGTGGCCGCCAACTCTTTCTCGACAAGTACGCGGCATCGATGTCACCGGCGTGTCGGATCTACCATCGGGCCGTCATCGCCCAGCAGGCCGAAGGCCGTTCGGCCGCTCTCGCGGAGCTGGCGACGTCGGGCGTCCACCAACCGACCGCGGCAGCTTCGGCCGGTCTGCTGCTGGCCGCCAGCTACGGGGCGGCCACCGTCGGAATCCGGAGGAGCGACCCCGGCCTCCCGGCCCGGGTCGCATACCGGCTGCTCGCCCATGGTTAGCCAACCCGGCCCCTGATCCGGCCGGGTGGTGCCGTCCCGCCGGGTCGGAACTGCGGCCCAGCGTCAGGCGAAGTCCTCGTCATCCCAGCTGGTGATGGGAAACCAACCCAGCACCCGCCTGAGCGTTGCCACCTGGTCATCGTCCAGGCGCCTCCGCCACGAGTCGGGCAGTTCGGCGGCCACGCGGTCGACGGCAAAGCCAGAACCGGGGGTATCGTGCTCCTCGAGGAACGCCTCTGACGGTGCCCCCCACGGGAGACCCAGGTCGGTGTACAGCTCTCGAAACTGGCCCGGAGGATCTGCGCACAACTCCTCGTGCCTGCGGAGACGCCACTCCGGATGACGAGACCTGGCCTCGTCCAGCGCTGCCGTCAGCAGGCCGATCCGCCAACTCATCCGCTCGATCGGATCGGTGCCGGGAAGCGGTACTCCCCACCGTTCGAGGTAGTGGCTTCGCACCTCCGGCCGGGTCTCGAGGGTGGCATTGCGGGCATCCTTCAGATTGACCTCCATCCAGCTGGCCAGAACGTTGGCCGGATGACGCAGCAGCACGAGGACATCGATCTCGAACTCGTCGGCCAGCCACTCCAGGGCCAGCTGGGCGTGGATGGACTTCACCAGTACCCGGGTGGCCCCGTCGACGCCCTCCGGAGCGGGTCGGGGGTCCTTGGCCACGATGGAAGCGAGCCGGGTGATGGGGTCGGAACGTCCTTCGTGCAGACGGCTCCGGGCCCCGGGGCCGAGGATCCGTCGAGCCAGCCGGGCCCGCCGGTCCTCGTGGGCTCCGAGCAGGGCCCACTCCCACAGACTCCGGTAGGCGGCGGATGCCGTGCCGGGTTCGAGCACCGGATACCGGCCCACCTGTCGCTTGGCGTGGATGGCGGCCGGATGCATGTCCTCGTTGTCCGGCTCGAGCACCGCGTGGGCACCCGCAGCACTGCGCAGGGCCCGGAGCGTCCAGGTCGTACCCGAGCGGGGGAGCCCCACGATCACGATGGGTCGGGGGCTCGTCACCCGAAGCTCCCGCGGCGTGGGGTCCGGGCCCCGATCACCCATGACACTCCGCGGACCGCTCCCCTCACGAGGCGCCATGATACCGATCCCGAGCTGGCCGACGTCGGGAGCGGTGACGTGACCGTCCGGTGACCCTCCCGAGCCCTGTTTGAGCGTGGGGAGGCGAGCAGCGGAGGTTCAGGAGCCAATCGGGCGGGTCGATCCCGGGCCCGAGGTCACCCGGCCGGTGCCCCTGGCTGCCGTGCTGCCGACCGAGAGCCACGAGCCGGATGGGTGGACCGGTGGCACGCTGGTGCCCGATCAATAGCCACTTCTGACTCAACCGTGGCCACCTGGTCGGCCGCTGGTGCGATGCTCCCCCCGGATGCCGGTCACCGGGGCCACGGGGAGGGTTCAGGTGGACGGGGTCGTCCCGTCGTTCTGTCCTCGTGACGGGGTCGCATTCCAGGCCGACAGGTCACGGCCCAACAGTGTCCCCAGTCGCTCGACATCGTCGGCCAACTCGATCTGGAGCGATCGGCGGAGGTCGGGAGGGAGGGGATCCCGCGAGCGCTCCACCGTGTTCATCGACTGGAGGCGACGGCCGAGTGACCGGCGCAGGTGCTGGCTGGGCACGACCATGTGGGCCACCCGGCGGAATGCTGAGGGAGGTCGGCGCAGGAGCTTGACCGTGGCGGCGCTCCGGGCAACCTTGTTGGCGTTGACCACCGGGAACTCGGGTCGGGCGTCCGGGTCCAGCTCCAAGAACTCGAGCATCTCCCGGTAGCTGTTTCCCGGATCGGCCTTGAAGTCGTCGAACACGATCACGTGCACCCGCTGGCGTCCGAACACGTCGAAGTACCGCTCGACCTGGTCGGCGTAGCGGGCGATGTCACGGTAGAACAGGGTCCACAAGCCCTGACAGGCCGGCGGGATCCGTCGGCCTTCTTTCCGGTCGTGTTCGGCGTCGAGGGCTGCGGCGAACTCGGCTATGTCCTCGTCACCCTGGAAGAGCATCTCGCTGTGGAGGGAGTGCATCATGTCCACCGGATTACGAAGGATGGCAATGATACGGCTGTCCGGGGAGAACTCGTGGATCTCGCGTGCCGCGCCCGTCGAGCACAGGTATCCCACCGAAGCCTCACCCCGGTAGCGTTGGCCGGCGGCCCCGTCGAAGAACCGAAGGTACGTCTCGGTGGTGGCTGGCACCCTCACCTGATTGTGGGCCAGGTCGCTGCCGAAGAAGTGGTACTCCTTGCCGGCCATGAAGACATCAGGGTGATCACCCAGATACGACCACAGTGCGGTCGTTCCCGACTTCGGGGCCCCCACGATGAACAGATTCGGCACGTTTGCCACAGCACCCCCCTCTCGCCGTCCCAGCTCATCACGAGCTGGGATACGACGACAGCTCCGACATTCGGGCCGTCCTGCGACGTTCAGGCCGAACCGCTTCATTGACCGCGGCATGGGTAGCGTCACCGGTTGCCCCTGCCAGGTTAGCGCGGCCGATCGCCGGGGTTTCGGTGTCCATGCACCCGGCCTGGGCACTAAGGTGCACTGGCCATGGTGAATTGCAGGGGGGACGACGGCGCGCCGGGGGAGACACGGCTGTGATTCCGGAGGCGATCGTTGAACGCCTGCGCTGTCCCGAGTGCAGCCGGCCCGTCGAACTCGGTGAGGACGGTCAAGAAGTGGTGTGCGCTGGGGGACACCGTCGAGCACTGTCCCACGGTTATCTGGACTGCTCTGCTCCGGTGCCGCTCGACGGCACCACCGATCGCACGTTCGCCAGCTTCGGCTATGAGTGGAACAACTTCGATGACGTCCGGGACGAGGACGAGAAGTTCGCCGAGACGTATTTCCGTGACATCGACCTCGACGAGCTGGAGGGGCGGGTTGGACTGGACGCGGGTTGCGGCAAAGGGCGCTACACCCGGTTCCTCGCCGAGCACCTGGGGGCGTTGGCTGCGCTCGACGGATCTTCGGCGGTGGAGGCGGCGTCCCGAAATCTCGCCGGCTTCCCCTCCGTTCTCGTGGTCAAGTCGGATCTGCGGCATGCCCCGTTCGCCCCGGAAAGTTTCGACTTCATTGCCAGCCTGGGAGTGCTGCACCACCTCGACGATCCCCGAGCCGGGTTCACCCGGCTGACCGAACTGCTGGCGCCGGGGGGACGCATCCTCGTCTACCTCTACAGTCGCCCTTCCACCTTCGGGCTCCGGGCGGCCGCACTGCAGATGGCCTCCCTCGTGCGCCGTCTGACCGTGCGCATGTCCCTCCCGACCCTGAAGGTGGTCAGCGCCCCCATTGCCTTCCTGTTGTATTGCGGTGTCGTCGGGCCCGGCGCGTACGGCGATCGCCACCGTGTGGCGTCACTGTCGGCCCTTCCCATGAGCGCCTACCGGGGCAAGCCCTTGCGGAGTCTCGTACTCGACACGTTCGACCGCCTCAGCGCGCCGGTCGAGCATCGCTACGTGTGGAAGGAGCTGGCCCCCTGGTTCCGTGATGCGGGCCTGGTGGTGGATGCGGCCCGTGACGACACGGGTTGGTTCGTGCTGGCCCACCGGCCCTGAGCTGATGAGCGACGTGGAGGACCCGGACCGGCGCATCATGGCCGTGGTGCTGACCCACAACGCACCGGCGTCCCTGGAGCGGTGCCTCCGGGCCATCGTCGGACAGACGGTGCCACCCGAGGCGGTCCTGGTCGTCGACAACGCCAGTACGCCCCCGGTGGCCCTGAGGGGAGCCGACGGGCCCTTCCCGTCGGTTCGCGTCGTCCGCTCGGAGATCAACACCGGACCCGCCGGCGGCTATGCCCAGGCCCTCGGCGAGTTCCTCGACTCCGGATTCCGGTACGCCTGGGTACTCGACGACGACATGCGTCCGGAGCCCGAGTGTCTCGAGCGGTTGTGGGCCGTAGCCCGCCAGAACCCGGCAGGAGCCTTCGTCTTCCCCCGGTCACGTCAGACCGACGGCTCCATCGGGGTGTGGCCGTCCTGGTGTGGCTTTGTCGTGGCCCGCCAGATCATCGTGGACGTCGGGCTCCCGATGAGCGACCTGTTCTGGTGGGCAGAGGACACTGAGTACCTGCAGTGGAGGATCCCCGCTGCCGGGTACCGCTCCAGTGTGGTCCACGACGCCATCGTCAACCACGACGCCATCCGGCAGGGCGTGGGGGTCCCCCTGTGGAAGTACTACTACGAGGCCAGGAACATGCTCTACGTGCACCTGCATGTCAAGCACCGGATCGGTCGCTATCCCCGTAGCGTGTCGAAGCTGTTCGCCCGGGCTCTCTTTCGCGAGGACGCCGGCCGGCTGCGCCGGCTGGGGGTGATGGCCCGGGGCCTCTCCGACGGCGCCCGCGGCCGCCTGGGGATCCGCTATCCCGTGGAACCCATGCAGGAGCACACCACCGGCCCCTGAGTGAGGGTGGTGGTCTCCACCGTCACCCGGTGGCAGGAGCGACGGGTCGGTTCACGGGACGGACGGCACGAGGGCCTCGTGACCCGCCACCGAGGCCAGCGCGGCCTCGACGGTGTCGACCTCCCGGCTCAGATCCAGGCGATCGACCACAGCCAGTCGACAGCGGTCGCCGAGATCGGGCTCCACCGACCGCCAGGAGTGGAGTGCACCGACCGCCTCGGCGAGGGCGTCGGGATCGTCGGCCGGAACCAGGAACCTGCTCAACCAGTTGGTGAGAATCTCGGGATTGCCGCCCACGTCGGAGGCGACCACGGGGATGCCGCAGGCCAGGGGCTCGATGACCGAACGGGAGAACGGTTCGGACCAGATGCTCGGTGCCACGGCCACGTCTGCGGTCTGGATGAGGGGCAGCACATCGCGTTGAGCACCGAGCCACACCACATCCAACGGCCCGCTGAGACTGACGAGCTCGGACCGGTAGCGTTCGAACTCGTCATCCGCGGTTCCCACCGACGGCCCGCCCACCACGAGGAGGCGAAAGTCCGGATGGCGGGCGGCGATGGTGCGCCCGGCCCGCATCAGAACGTCGAGTCCCTTCTCCGGACTGATCCGTCCGGCGTAGACGGCCAGGAAGGAGTCGGGGTCGATGCCGAGAGCTCGGCGGGTGGCGGCCCGTCGGGCGGCCTCGGCCGGCCGGTAGTAGTTCATATCGATGCCGGTATGGACCACGATGACGCCATCGGCCGGCAGACCGGTGTTGCGCCACAGTGAGGCGGTGTCGTAGGACACCGAGAGGGTCATCGCCACATGCGAGAGACTCCGCCGCACGACGAACGGCAGTTGATGGGGTTGGGGCAGGCACAGATGGAGCACCACGGCCGCCCGTACCAACCTTCCGACGGCTGCGGCAAAGGGAAGATCGAGGTAACGGAATACGTAGATCACGTCGGGGACCAGAGCGCGGGCGGCTCTGGCTGCGTTGAGGACCTCGACCGACGTACGGAGCGGATCCTGGCTCCGGGGCAGGGTGCCGCCGATCTTGGTCATGGATGCGGCGAACCCCCTCCAGTCCCCAGTGAAGTCGCCGGCTGTGGAGTAGATCAGGTCGACGCGGTGGCCCCGTCGAGCCAGTTCCCTGCACATGGTGAGCTGGGTCCGTTCGAGCCCACCTCGCGCTCCGAGGTGGTTGGCGACCGTCAGGATGCGCACCGGATCAGTCTGGCATAGACCGGGCCGTCGACCCTCGGAGATCCGCCGTCGTTCGCATCACATCGGCGGTCCCGGCGGCCTGGTTACCGCAGCATCGGAGGTCATCGACCGTCCCGGTGACCACCCCTCTTTTCGACGTAGGCCACTGAGGACCGCAGGGGCTTGGTGATCTTCCAGCTGGTCGATTGGTGGAGATTGACCAGCTTTTGGCCCGCCTCGTCCAGATCCGACCGGGCCTGCTCGAGTTCACTGATGAGGAGGTCATGGGCCCGTTGCAGTTCGTCGTGCGCCCGTTGCAACTCGTCGCGCCCCCGTTGCAGCTCGCGGTACGCCTGGCGCTCGTCGTGCACTTCATTCTGCACCGCCCGCAACTCGACGATGGTCGATGCCAGCGTGGCTCGGATGGACCAGAACCGTTGGTTGGCGGCGTCGGCCGCTCGTTCCTGGTCGTCCAGCGCCCGTGTTGCGTCGATGATGGCGGTGGTCCACGGCGATTCCACGGACCCGGGACCCGGCTGGAACGGGCGGTGGGCACCCGGCAATTCCTGGAGGCGGGCGATGAGCTCCCGCTGCGAAGCCGTGACCAACGCCTCGTCGGCCTCGGTGAACCGGTCGGGCCGGTGGCTGAGTTCGGCAGCGATCGACATCGTGGCCCTGTGCTGATCCCACCGGCCGTCGACGCTGGCGAACTGGTCCAGGGAGTTCAGCCAGACAGAGCACTGATCGACGAATTCGGACGGGCCGGCCACGACGGCGTCGAAGTCGACCGCGAAGGTGTCGATCCCCTCGAGTCCTGCCAGCGCGGCACGGTTGTACCGCTCCCAGAGGGCCAGCCCGACCAGCAGCGGAAGGCCGTCGCGACGCTGGAGGGAGTGGGCCACGGCAAGTGGGGTGCGCCACACGAACACCGCAGTCAGCGGACCCGGCAGGACGGTCCTCCAGTAGGGGAGCAGGAGGCACAGGCGGGGATCCTTCCAGACCGAGGGTCCCGGCTGAGGATAGGCCGAGGCCATGGTCTGTTCCGCCTCGCGGCCACCGAGGACGGACGCGCTGTGGACCCAGTGCCGGGGAAGGTCGGGCGGACCGTTCCAACTGCCCCCCAGCCGGTGCAGCAGCCCCTCGTTGAAGAGGCCGAGGGACAGGCTCTCCCAGTGCTCGGGGTTGCTCTCGGCCCACTCCATGCGGTCGTCGGGTCGCCCGGCCGTGAGACCCAGGCTGGCCAGGGCACCCGCCACTGCCGAGGTTCCGCTCCGGTGCATGCCGACGACGACGACCCACGGTCCCGCGGGCATGTTCGTCACGGTCGGCTCAACGCAACCGCCGGTATGCCTTTTGGAACAACGCCCCGGTGCGTGGGGTCTTGTAGGCGAGACCGAGCGCCCGCTGCTTCCACCAGGGCAGTGATCTGCTGGCCGACAGGGGCGGGAGGGCAGGGAGGTAGGACACGCTGCGGCGACTCTGCTCGCTGGCTATGAGGCCTACGGACATGAGGTAGTCGCGGACCGGCCAGATGTTCATATCCGGAAACAGCTCCTGGTCATCGTCTGGACCGACGGCCTGCAGGAACGACGAGGGAGGAGCGGTGACCGGAACGGGCTTCAATGCCCAGACGAACTGTTGAACCAGAGGGTTCGGATTGAAGGTCTCGGACAACGAGCGCAGCGCGCCGATCATTTCGACCGGTAGGCCGTCGTTGAGCTGGCGGTCATACTGGTCGGTGTGGACGGTCTCGTAATCGTCGCGTTCGACGACCTCCCACCCGCAACGCCGGAACATGCGCCCCAGTGTCTCCTCGGTGAAGAACCGGAGGTGGGTGCTGTCCAGCATGCCAGTCTCGGTGGGGGTCCACCGGCCGCACAGGAGTCGGAGGCCCAAGTCGAAGTGGGCCGCATTGGGCACCGATACGACCAGGGCCGGCTCGCCGTGCTTCAGCGACCAGGACGACAGGGCGGCCAGCAGTTGCTGGGGTTGGGTCAGGTGTTCGATGACGTCCAGAAGGAGGAGGGCCCCCACGTCGCCGAGGTCGTCGAGGGTGGACTGCACGACGTCGAGGTCGGTGAGGTCGCACTGGGTGGCCTCGATCCCGGCCTTCTTCATCAGGTCCACCGCCACCGGATGGAGTTCGAGACCGTGGTAGGACAGTCCGGCTTGGCGCAGCGCGTGGCTGACCACCGCCGTCCCCGCTCCGAGGTCCACCACCTTGGACTCCGGTCCGTTGACCAGGGTATGGACGAGTCCGGCGGCATGCCCAATGGCACTGTCGTGCTGATACGGATAGACGTAGTCGTAGGCCTCCTCGGGGGCCACGTCGCCGTTGGTATCGGTCCTGCGGAGCTCACCGGGCCGGAGCTGTCCGGTGGTCCCCGAGCCGAGCATGACGGCCCGGGTGGCCTCGAGGAAGGCCCGGCCGTACCGTTGGTCGGGTTCGAGGTGATTTCCCTCGGCCCATTCGTTCCAGGCCACGATGAACAGGTAGTTCTCTTCCGGTCGGACCCCGGAGACGGAGTCGGTGGCGTGGCGGAGCCAGCGCTCGTAGGCCTCGGGGGTGGCCCCTTCGAAGATGGTGGCCGCGTAGGGCCGTCGGGCCGTGTTGTCCCACCCGACCATCACCGAAGGGAACCGCTTCCACGGTGGCGTCGGCTTGTTCAGCTCGGCCACGTAGGCCGACTCGTAGTCGAGGATGCGGTGGCCCCGGGTTCCCTCGATCGGCTGGAAGACGCGGTCGCCGGAGAACGGCATGAACCCCACACTGGCATCGAGGCCGAAGGCCTCGGGACCGCCCGGTGGGGGGCCATGGCTCTCCACCCAGCACAGGTACAGGTCGGGGAACCCCAGCTTCTGGGCCTCCTTCCGCCAGATCTCGGTCGTCCGCTTGGTGTCGGGCAGTTGCTGGGCCCGATAGATGAGCATCAGGGGCCGGCCGTCGATCTTGATGTAGCGATCGTCGGCGAATGCGTCGGCCAGCCACCGGATGTGGGCGAGGTCGTCGGCGTCGCTGAACTCCTGGGGCATCAGCACCCGGCCGGTGCTGGCGTCCCAGTTGCGGGTCCATTCCTCGTTGGCCCAGCACAGGGCAAAGGGCATGTCCGGTGAGCCGGAGGACAGCACATCGTTGAACGGCCGTTCGAGCAGCCGCTTCCCGTGAAACCAATAGTGGTAATAGACGAAGCCCGAGATGCCGTGGGTGGTGGCCAGATCGGCCTGGGCCTGGCGGACCTCGGGGAGGCGGAGGTCGTAGTAGCCGAGGTCGGCCGGCACATGGGGTTGGTAGTGGCCCGGATAGAGGGGACGCGCTCGGTTTACGTTGGTCCACTCGGTGAACCCGCGTCCCCACCACTCGTCGTTCTCGGGGATGGGGTGGAACTGGGGGAGATAGAAGGCCAGCGCCTTGGGCGTGTTCTTCTTCACCCTGTCGGCTGCTGCCCCCTCTGCTGCCATGGACACGATGATACGACAGACGATGGGCTCGTACGCAAGGGCTTCGGGTGCCGCGAGGTCATGCGGTGGGAGTGGGCCGGCGGTCAACCGCCTGGATCGCCTCGACCACCCGGGCCTGGTCGCTCTCGGACAGTGCTGATCCGGTGGGGAGGCAGAGCCCGCGCTCGAATATGCCGGCACACACCGTGCCCCCCACGGTGGGTGCTCCCGCGAACACGGGTTGTAGGTGGAGAGGCTTCCAGGTTGGTCGGCACTCGATGTCCTGGGCCTCGAGGGCCGTGCGAATCTGCTCGCGATCGGCCCCGAACTCGAGGGCATCCACCTCGATGCAGGTGAGCCACCAATTCGGCTCACCGTAGTCGGCGACCGGCATGAACCGGATGCCCGGTAGATCGGCCAAGGCCCGACGGTACCGCTGGTCGATGGCCCGTCGACGGTCGATGCGGCTGTCCAGACCCCGCAGCTGGGCACGGCCCAGCGCGGCGAGGAGATTGCTCAGCCGGTAGTTGAAACCGAGAATCGAGTGTTCGTAGTGCGGGAAAGGGTCGCGGGCCTGTGTGGCTAAATGCCGCGCCCGGTGCGCCAGGTCGGCCGAGTCGGACACCAGCATGCCGCCACCGCTGGTCGTGATGATCTTGTTGCCGTTGAACGAGAAGACCCCGGCACGGCCGAAGGATCCGGCCGGACGCCCCCGGTAGGTGGCCCCGAGGGCCTCGGCTGCGTCCTCGATCAGCGGGACCTCGTACTCGTCGCACACTTCGGTGAGGGCGTCGTAGTCGGCGGTCTGGCCGTAGAGGTCCACGGTCACCAGAGCCGCCGGGAGCCGACCGGACCGGGCCCGCGTGGCCAGTGTCTCGGCCACCAGCGCCGGATCGATGGTCCAGTTGTCGGTCGTGCAGTCCACGAAGACCGGAGTGGCACCGAGGTAGGTGGCCACCGATGCGGTGGCCACGAAGGTGTAGGAGGGCACGAGCACCTCGTCGCCAGGGCCGACCCCCTCCAGCAGTAGGGCCAGGTGGAGGGCGGCGGTGCCGCTGGACAGGCCCACGGCATGGCTGGTCCCGGACCGTTCTGCCACCTCGCGCTCGAAGGCGTCCAGGTCGGGACCGATCGGAGCGATCCAGTTGGAGTCGAAGGCGTCGAGCAGCATGCGCCGCTCCTCGTCGCCCACCTCGGGTGGTGAGAGGTAGATGCGGGTCATGCCGACACCCCGCGGTCGGGAGAGAGGGCTCCTGTACCCAGGCCCCCGGCGACCACGAGCACCAGGGCGGCTGCGTCGGCCACAAGGGCCGCGGTAAGGGAGGCCCGGTGGACGGCCACAACGGCGACGACGGCCAGCACAGTGGCCACACCGATGTAGGCCCCACTCGCTGCCATCACCGGCCAACCTCGGTCCACCAGCCGATCGTAGGGGTGACCGCGGTCACCGGCCAGCAGCGATCGGTGGCTCCGGGCGCGGCGGACGACGGCGAAGGCCACCTCGCCTGCGGGCACCGCCACCATGGCCAGCGCGGCCAGGCCCAACGGGGTGGCCGCTCCCGGTGCCCACGCCGAGGCCACGAGGATGGTCAGGGCGGTGCCCAGAAGGTACGAGCCACCGTCCCCGAGGTAGATGCGAGCCGGAGGTCGGTTGAAGAGGCCGAACCCCACTAGCGCGGCCGCCAGGGACAGGGCCAGGTCGCGACCGTCCCCATGGAGGATCACCGCGAAGCCCACGGCGGACGCGGCCACCACACCGGTGGCCAGCAGGTCGAGTCCATCGATGAGGTTGACCCCGTTGACCACCAGCACGGTCGTGACGACGATGGCCACTGATCCGACGACACCCTCCAGGTGCACGGGGACCGTGACGGCCACAGCGGCACCGATGGCCAGCTGTCCGAGGAGCCGGAGGGTCGGAGCCAGGTCGAAGCGGTCATCGGCCACCCCCAGCCCGACGGCCATGGCCAGAGGGATGATCACCGACGGCCGACCGACCGCCGCACCGACCACGAGGCCGACGAACACGGCAACCCCGCCCAGGTAGGGCACCGGCGCCTGCTGGGGCTTGAGGGCGCCGGGGTGGTCCACCACCCCCAGCCGGCCGGCGGCCACGATGGCCAAAGGCGTGGCCACGACGGTGGCGGCGGCGGCCACGAGTACGATCAGCGGGCCGCTCACGGCGATGGGTCAGGGGGCTGGGTCGGGTGGGAACCGGAACCGGCCGGTTCCCACTGCATGAGGAGCGACTCGACACCGGGATGGAGCTCGAAGCGTTCCACAGCGACGAAGCCGGCACGTTCGTACAGCGCAACCGCGCCACGGTTGTCGGCGCCCACCACGACATGGGCGGCGTGGATGCCCCGGCGCGCCACCTCGGCCAGAAAGGCCGTGACCAACGTCTGTCCTCGGCCCTTTCCCTTGAAGCCGTGGTCGACGGCGATGGCCAGCAGCTCGGCGCCCCGACCGGTACCGGACCCGTCCGACGAGGTTCCGTGCCGGAGTGTCTCGACAACCCGCCGCCAGTGGAACACGAGATGACCCAGCGCCGGCGGTGCGGCCATGATGCCGTCCCGCCACAGGAACGACCGGTAGAGGCCGGGGACATCGGTGGAGCCGGCGACAAATCCCACCGCGGGGCCCGAGGCCCCACCGGCAGCATCTTCGACAACGATCCCCGCGGCATCCTCGACGATGATGAGGAATGAGGAAGGGTCGAGGGAGATTCGCCGGTAGAGGTGTCTGAGGAACCGGGGCCCGAGCAACGAGAGGAATCCCTGGCTGATCTGCTCGGCATGGAGCCGGGCGGCGGCTGCGGCGTCCGCCGGAGTCCCCGGCCGGGTGAGCACCGCAGGCTCCGGTCTGTCGGCTGCGCTCGCGTCGCCGGGGCCAGGATCATGCGGGGGGACACCGTCTGGGGGCATCACCCGCCCTTCTCCGTTCGACCCCATTGTCATCTCCCCCGAGTCGAGCGGCAGGGCCGGATCGCCAGCCACCAACCGTCACACCTGGTCGTCCAGTGTACGGCCTGTTCCCATAGGCGGGGCCAGAGGCTAGATTCTTCGCTCATGAATCGGGGTTGGGGGTCGACGGCATCGGGTCAGTACCAGCTGACCCAGCTGCAGAGCATCGAGGCGCAGTCAATTCACATCATTCGCGAGGTGGCCGCCGAGTTCGAGCGCCCAGTGCTGCTGTTCTCGGGGGGCAAGGACTCGGTGGTGATGCTGCACCTGGCCCAGAAGGCATTCTGGCCTGGTCGGATTCCCTTCCCAGTCATGCACATCGACACCGGGCACAACTTTCCCGAGGTCCTCGAATTCCGTGATCGGTACGCTGACCAGCTCGGCGTGAACCTCGTCGTGGCCTCGGTCCAAGAGACGATCGACGCCGGTCGGGCCACCGAGGAGATCGGACCCGACCCGTCCCGCAATCGGCTCCAGACCCGGACTTTGCTCGACGCCATTACCGAAAACCGCTTCGATGCCGTGTTCGGCGGTGCACGCCGCGACGAGGAGAAGGCCAGGGCCAAGGAGCGGGTGTTCTCCTTCCGGGACGAGTTCGGACAGTGGGATCCGAAGAACCAGCGACCCGAACTGTGGTCCCTCTACAACGGGCGACACCGGGCCGGCGAGCACATCCGCGTGTTCCCCCTGTCGGACTGGACCGAGTTGGACATCTGGCAGTACATCGCCGAGGAGGCTGTCGGACTGCCGAACATCTACTACGCCCACCGACGGCAGGTCTTCCGGCGGGACGGCATGCTGCTGGCCGTAGGCCCGTATGTGTCACTCCGTGACGACGAGGAAGCCTTCGAGGCTCTGGTGCGGTACCGCACGGTCGGTGACATGACCGTTACCGGAGCCGTGCAGTCGTCAGCCGACTCTGCCGAGGACATCGTGGCCGAGGTGGCGGCGTCCCGGCTCACCGAGCGCGGGGCTACGCGGGCCGACGATCGCGTGAGTGAAGCGTCCATGGAGGACCGCAAGCGCGAGGGTTACTTCTGATGGAGCTGTTGCGTTTGGCCACCGCGGGTTCGGTGGACGATGGCAAGAGCACGCTGATCGGTCGCCTGCTCTACGACTCGAAGGCCATCTTCGAGGACCAGCTGGAGTCCGTGGAGCGGGTCAGCAGGCAGCGCGGTGACGAGTACACCGACCTGGCCCTGCTCACCGACGGCCTTCGGGCCGAACGCGAGCAGGGGATCACGATCGACGTGGCGTACCGGTACTTCGCCACTCCGGCCCGCAAGTTCATCATCGCCGACACCCCCGGGCACATCCAGTACACCCGCAACATGGTGACCGGGAACTCCACGGCCGACCTCACCATCGTGCTGGTAGACGCCCGCAAGGGCATCGTCGAACAGACCCGCCGCCACGCCTTCCTGGCTTCGTTGCTCCGAGTGCCCCACCTGTTGCTCTGCGTCAACAAGATGGACCTGGTGGGCTACGACCGTGACGTCTTCGAATCCATCCGGGAGGAGTTTGCAGCATTCGCCAGTCGCCTCGATGTCTCCGATCTCAGTTTCATCCCCATCTCCGCGCTGCAGGGGGACAACGTGGTGCAGCGCTCGGCCAACATGCCCTGGTACGAGGGTGCCTCCCTCCTGCACCACCTCGAGCAGATCTACATCTCCTCGGACCGGAACCTGATCGATCCCCGCCTCCCGATCCAGTGGGTAATCCGGCCCCAGGCCACCAATCAGCCCGACTACCGCGGCTATGCGGGCCGCGTGGCCGGCGGGGTGTTCCGGCCCGGGGACGAGGTGATGGTGCTTCCCTCCGGGCTCACCACCACGGTGGCCGGTATCGACACCTTCGGAGGACCGATCGAGGAGGCCTTCCCACCCATGTCGGTGACCGTCCGGTTGTCCGACGACGTGGACGTCTCCCGAGGCGACCTGATCTGTCGACCCATGAACCAGCCGACCGTCGGACAGGATCTCGACGCCATGGTGGCGTGGATGACCGAGCGGCCGCTCAAGCCCGGAGACTTCCTGGCCTTGAAGCACACCACGCGCTGGGTGCGGGCCGTGATACGCGATATCCACTACCGTCTGGATGTCAACACCCTCCACCGTGACGAGTCGGCCACGTCCCTCGGGCTCAACGATGTTGGACGGGTCACGCTGCGGGTGACACAGCCTCTCTTCTACGACAGCTACCGCCGCAACCGGCAGACGGGGTCGTTTATCCTGGCCGCCGAAGACACCAACGTGACCGTGGGTGCCGGCATGTTGCACGGCCCCGACTGAGGTCGGCATGGAGGATCCGGACACCACCAATGTGACGTGGCACCCGGGCCGCGTCAACCGTGACGACCGCGCCTCGTGCACCACCGCGAGGGGGGCGACGATATGGTTCACCGGGCTCTCTGGCTCGGGAAAGTCGACGGCCGCCGCGGCTGTCGAACAACGCCTCGTGCAACAGGGTCGCTCCGCCTACCTACTCGACGGCGACAACATGCGCACCGGATTGAACAGCGATCTCGGATTCGGCCGCGAGGCACGCATGGAGAACGCCCGTCGAGCGGCCGAGGTGTCGGTCATGTTTGCCGATGCTGGTCTTGTGGCCCTTGTGGCACTCATCAGCCCCTACGCCGAGTCACGACAGCTCGCCCGGCAGATGCACGAGCGCGCCGGCCTTCCGTTCGCCGAGGTCTACCTGGCGGCTCCGGTCGACCTCTGTTCCACCCGTGATCCGAAGGGCCTCTACGCCAAGGCGGCGGCCGGCGAGATTGCTTCGTTCACCGGGATCGACGATCCCTATGAGGTGCCTACGGTCCCCGAGTTGGCCATCGAACCGGGTACCCCGGTGGACGATGTTGTCGACCTGGTACTGGCCGCCTTGGCCACGGTCGAGGTCGCTCGGGACGCCCGGTAGGCGCAAGAGGCTGAGGCCGAACCCGGGGGTGCTTCGACTTCCTCACCCACGGAGGGTTGTCATCTGACACCGTTCCGTGACGAAAAGGCCGGTTTTGAGGCCTGAGAGTCACCATGCCGCTCCAGAGAGCGAAACGGAGAGCCAAAAACGGTGCTCGGGGGGTAGGATTCGCTTGGTCCGCAGCATGACCTTGAACTTCGCCCGGGGGGGTGTCGGTGACGTGGAGCGCGTCAGCGACGGGGAGCTCGGGGAGTGGGCTCATAGGGGGCGGCTTCTAGTGAGGGAAGTGGATGCGGAAGCGTGGCCGGAGTACCAATCGGCGTCTGGCGGTGGCGGCCGCCGTATCGATCGCGTTGGGTGTCACACTCGTGAACATGGGTGTGGCTTCAGCGGCGTCGCGGCCCAGCGCGTTCCCCATCATCAAATTCATTCCCGCCGAGAACGAGGTCACGCTGCTCATCCCGACACCACCGTGTCGTAACACCCCACCGGGTTGTGTGTGGAAGCTCTCAGTCAACGAGCCGTTCGCGCCCGGGACGCCCTTGCTGGGCGTGGCCATAGGGACGTCCGGACTGTTGACTGTCACGTACCCCCCACTCACTTGTGGGGTGATCCAGGGTGACGCCAGTCGCGAGATCCAGGCGGATGTCAGCGTGGGATCGCAGCACTTCCGCCTCGAGGTCGGCCACCGGTTGACGATTGCCTGTCCGGGCACCACCACGACCACCAAACCCGGTGGCGGTACGACCACGACCACCAAGCCCGGTGGCGGCACGACCACGACCACCAAGCCCGGTGGCGGCACGACCACGACCACTAAGCCCGGTGGGGGCGGCACGACCACGACCACCAAGCCCGGTGACGGCGGCGGCACCACGACCACCAAGCCCGGGAGTGGTACGGCTACCACCAGGCCGGTGAGTACGAAGCCGGTCAAGACGAAGCCGGTCAAGACCGGGGCGAGTTCGTCGACCACCGCCGTCGCGGCAGTGTCCGGAACGACGTCATCCTCGTCGACCGAACCGGTCGGCCATGCCGTACAGGACGCCGCCCTCACCCAACTGCCGTTTACCGGCCTCGATGTCCGGCCCCTTGGCCTGTTCGGCATTGTCCTCGTGGCGCTGGGTCTGGCGCTCGTCGGCACGCTGGAGACACGTCGACGAGCCCTCCGGCGATTGCGCTATGCGGCGCAGATCCAGGCGTCGCGGGCGTCGCGGGCGTCGCGGTGGTTCCTGGGGGATTGAGCAGGAAGCGGTCGCTTCCGTGGCCGAACAACAGCTCCCTGTGCCGATCCCGCGGTGGCCGAGCACCGGCGCGTCGGGTTCACTAGTGTGTCCACCATGAAATGGATATGGGTGATTCTGTTGGTCATCGTGGGGGCATTGGCGACTTTTGTCGCTATCGAATACTTCACGGTATCGATCCATGCTCTGCCTAGCTACATCCCGGGGCACGAACTCACGGTGGACGGCCACAAGGCGCGGGGGCACTACCACAAGAGGGGGGCCGTAGCAGCCTTCATCGCGTTGGTGGCGTTCGTAGCCGCGGGGTACCTGGCCTACCGGAACGTCCGCGCCGACAAGGCGGCGCCGGTGCAAGGGACAGCAGCTGACTCGCTGGTCTGACCGCAGGCGGTGACCGCCTGGCTTGCTGAATCTGAGATCCCACCGCCGGCCGCAGTCATGAGCACGCCGCCGGCTCGACGTTCAGGGAGCAGGTCCGTCGACCCGACGGTTTTCGTCGGCAGCCATCGGGGTGTCGCCCCCTCGTCGCATGTTCAGGTAGACGATGAGCTCGCCGAGGAGTCCGAACGAGAGCAACTGCACGGCCACCACCTCAAAGAGCACTCCGGTGATCAGCGCGGGATGGTCTCCGACGGGCATGCCCATGAGGTGCCGGATGAACATCCAGATCAGCAGGCCTGAACCGACTAGGGCCGAGAGGAGTCCGATTCCGCCGAACAAGTGGAATGGTCGACGGTTGTAGGAGGTGATGAACTTGACGGTGGCCAGATCGAAGAGCCCCCGCCAGAAGCGGGCGACACCGTACTTGGTTTTGCCGTGCAGCCGACTATGGTGCTCCACCTCGACCTCGGTGACCGAGTAGCCGGACCAGGCGGCGAGCACCGGGAGGTAACGGTGGAGCTCTCCGTAGAGGTCGACCGTCTCGGCGACCTCACGGCGCATCACTTTCAGCCCGCTGTTGAAATCCCGTCCGGGCACTCCGCTCACCCATGACGTGGTGGCGTTGTAGAGCTGGGAGGTGTGGCGTTTGAGAAATCGGTCCTGGCGCGTGCCCCGACGTCCGGTGACCAGATCGAAGCCTTCGTCGAGCTTGGCCACCAGGACCGGGATCTCGCTCGGCTCGTCCTGACCGTCGGCATCCATCATGACGAAGATGTCGTTCTCGGCCAGGTCGAATCCGATGGAGAGGGCGGCGGCCTTTCCGGCATTGCGACGCAGCCGGACGGATCGCAGCTGTGGGTAGTCCGCGGAGAGGGCACGCATGACCCGCTGCGTCCCGTCCGTACTCCCGTCGTCGACCACCAGCACCTCGTACTTGACCTGCATGGCCTTCAGCACCTCGATGGCCTGGGGGATGGTCTCCACCAGATTCTCGGCTTCGTTGAGGGCCGGGACTACGAGAGAGATCGACACGGGTCGAACGCAGTCATCATCGGCATCGGTATCGATGGCTAGATCGGCTACAGGATCAAGGGATCGCGGTGAAATCAGATCGCCACTCACATCGCTCGCCTCCCCCTCGCCACCAGAGCTCCCGAAGGCTCGGTGGACCTAAGCACCAGCCATCCTACCCCGGCCCCCAAGCCGTCAGCAAGGACGAAAAGGACCCGGGCCAGGATGGCTGCGGCGGCGGCAGGGCCGGCGGCAACGCCCGCCACAGCCACGAATACCGCTTCACGGACCCCCAGACCTCCCGGTGTTGGCGTCACGAATCCGATGATCCAACTGACGACAGCAGCCAGAGCCACGCGTGCGATGGGCGGGTGGGGTACCAACGAAGCGGTGACGAACGTGGTGGCCGCGCCGATGAACAGCCAGACGGGAACGTAGGATCCGGTCAGACGCAGACACGTCGACCAGCTCGGGATCTCCAGGGTCAACCTCCGTCCGAATACTCGACTGGTGAGGGCCAGGATTCTGCTGCTCACCGCCGGGTGAATGGCGGCGATACCCGCGGCCGCTACAACACCGACTGGCCACCAAGGCATGTTGATGGAGCCGCCGATCAGGGCGACGACGGCCAGTACCAGGGCGGTGAGGGCTGCAGCGAGATAGCAGCCGATGACCGAGAGCGCCACGCTGGAGTACGCGATCGACCGTTCGTAACCCTCGCGGCGGGCCAACTCACCCCGTCCCAACATGGCCCAGACGGCTCCGGGGATGTACTTCCCTGCCTCACCGACGAAGAAAGCGCTGATGACGCGGTGATGACCACTGGGCTCGCCGCCGACCGCGATGATTGCGGCACCCCAGCGCCAGGCCAGGATGAACATACCGCCGAAGGCACAGATGGCGGCAGGAACCAGCAACCACAGGCGTGCGTGGCGCAGGGCGTGCACGGTCGCTGGCCAGTCCCTGACCAGCAGGTGCGTGACGAAGAGGATGCACAGGGCGACGAAGACCACGGCCGCCACCCGGAGGACGAGCTTAAGAGGCCGATTGCCCGATGACGCAGCCAGGCTCTCTTCGGATGCCGCAGCCAGGCTCTCTTCGGATGCCGCAGCCAGGCTCTCTTCGGATGCCGCAGCCAGGCTCTCTTCGGATGCCGCAGCCAGGCTCTCTTCGGATGCCGCAGCTAGGCTCTCTCCGGATGCGGCTGCCCCGCCATTCTCCGTCACTGACAGATCGTACACGACGGGTCTTCGGCCGATCCTGGTTCCCCACCTCATTGCACCCATCGGTGGTGCCCAGTACGATCTCTTGATCACAGGGGTGGGGTCGGTCGTTCAGGGGGGTCCGGTGGTCGACGAGGCATCTTCGGCGCCAGATGGTTCTGCTGAGTTCTCCCGGAAGTTCCCGTGGTGGGTCGACGTCGTCGGGGTGGTCTGGGTAGTGGCGGCAGCGTTCGTGGCGCTGGTGCCCACCCTCACGCACGGATCGTACTTCGGCGCTTTCGACCTCCTGTCCCGCTACGGACTGACGGCGCGATCAGGTGTCGTCATCCACAACGCGGCAGTCGGCGACCAGAGCGACGAGGTCGTACCCTGGATCACCCTGGCCTGGACAGAGGTGCATCACGGCCACCTGCCACTCTGGAATACCTACTCGGCCAACGGCATGCCGTTGGTCTTCAACTGGGGGTCGGGGGCATTCAGCCTTCCGGCTCTGGTGAGCTACCTCGCCCCGCTACGGGTCGTCTACTGGGTGCAGATCGCGGTGTCCTTCGTGGTGGGGGGAACGGGTGCGTACTTCCTGGGACGGGTCCTCCGGCTCCACCCGGTGGCCTGCGTGTTCGCCGGGACGACCTGGGTGCTGAGTGGCCCCTTCTTCGGCTATCTGGGCCTGCCCGACACGTCGGTGATGTCCTGGGCCGGATGGCAGTTTGCCGCCGTGGTGCTCATCATGCGCGGGAAGCACCGATACTGCGCCATCGTCCTTCTGGCCGTGTCCCTGGCCTTCTCCATCCTGGCCGGCAATCCGCAGATCGAGCTGTTGACCGTACTCGCCCTCGTTACCTTCGTCGTCGTGATGCTCCTGAGTCGTACCGGTGTGCTGCGTGGTGGCGGTCCCATCGTGCGACCGGCTGCCGATCTGGTTATCGGGACGGTAGGCGGCGCGGCACTGGCGGCACCCCTGGTGCTTCCTGGCCTCCAGCTGGCCGCCATCTCCGTTCGCAACGCATCGCCCTATTCCGGGGCCAACCCGAAGAGCCAGGTCCTCGGCCTCGTCTTCCAAAGCTTCTGGGGTCAGCCCTTGGCCGGGAGTTTCATCAACCCTCAGGGGTTCTACCCCGAACAATGGGTTTACGTCGGAGCCCTCGCCGTGGTGCTGGCCGTCGTGGCCGTCGCCATTCGCTGGCGCCAGGCTGAAGTCGTGGGGCTTGCCGTCGCCGCAGTAGTTGTGCTGGGCTCCAGCATTCTCCAACCCGAGGACTCATTCCTCAATGCCCTCCCGTTAATCGGCCACTCGTGGTGGTCCCGAGGACTCATCCCTTTGGCCTTCTGCGTGGCCATCTTGGCGGGCATCGGGCTCGACGTGGTGATCAGACAGCAGGATCGGAGGCGAGCGGCGGGATGGGCCGTCGGAGGGTTTGGGGTGCTCGCTGTCGGGATCGGACTCCTGTGGATCTGGGGGAGAGGGACCCTCCCGGGGAGCGCCGCCCACACGCGGGCGTGGAGTTTCGTGTGGCCGGCCGTCCTCACCGCGGTGGGATTGGCTGTGTTCGGGACACTTGTGGTCGTCTACCGTCGAGCAGGCGGCGACCGGCTGGCAGGGCACTCGCGGCAGTGGGCGTTGGCGATTGCCGGTTCGCTGCTGGCGCTCCAGACGGTCTACCTGGTGGTTGCCGACATACCTGTGTTCGGTTCGAGCTCCACCCCCTATCCGCGAACCCCGGGAGTTGTCGCATTACAACGAACGGTCGGAAGTTCGCTGGTGGGTTTTGGCGTCGGCCCGATCAGCAGATTGGGCCTGGGACTCGCCCCCGAAGCCAATATCGACTACGGAATCCATGAGTTCGCCGAGTACGACCCCATCGCTCCCTTGTCGTTCTTCACGAGTTGGAACAAAATCAACGGGTCGGGTTCCGGCTTGCCGTCGGTCTACTATTTCGTACCCGCCATCAGTAGCGCCGACGTGGCTCGACGCTATGGCGTCGCCTACGTGCTCGAGCACGCCGGAGTGCCCGGTCCCTCCGGAAGTGTGTTTGCTGCCCACGTGGGCGACGAAGACCTCTATCGGGTGCCGGGGGCTGCGACCGCCACGCTCGTGCCGGTCCCGCACTCCGGAGGCTGGCCATCAACCGATGCTGCGGGCCAGGCAGTGGCCGTCGAACGACCGGCACCATCCCAGATGCGCATCGTCACAGATTCCCGATCAAGTCAGGTCCTCCGTGTCCGACTGACGGCACTACCGGGGTGGCACGCCACCATCGACGGACATCCTCTGGCGTTGTCCACCTATCTGACGTGGATGTTCCAGGCCCGTATCCCACCCGGCCACCATGTCATCGAGTTCAGCTACTGGCCCAAGCGCTTCAGCGAGGGCATCCTCATCGCCGTCCTGACCGTGATCGCTTTCGGCGTCGCCGGGCTGGTGGTCCGCCGACGCATCCGGGCCCGGTCAAAGCAACCCTTGCCACCCTCGGATCCGGGCGTATCGGCTGAATCCGGAGGCGACTCATCCGACGACGCTCCGATGGCTACGGTCGGCTCAGCGTGAAGCCGACTCGGCTCCGGTGGGCCCATCGACTCAGGGGCGGGTACGCCGTGAGCGTGCCGACATGACGGCAACGGGTCGGGAACCCATCGGCCTGCCTCCGGGTGCATCGGTCGAGGCCGCAGGAGAGGACGAGGCCAAGTACAACAGCGGCAACGTCGTCGTGCAGAAGCTCATCCGCCGACTGCTCCGCCAAGTGCGGGACGAAGCAGGTTCGACTCCTGGTACCTGGGTTGACGTGGGCATCGGGGAGGGGCTGGCGCTGGAAGCAATGCAGATTCAGGCCGGAGCACTCATCGGAGTCGAGTACCGGGCCGACAAGCTCGTGACCGCCCTAGGACGGCTCCCAACAGCATGGGGTGTCCGGGCCGATGCCGGCATGCTTCCTTTCGGCGACTGCAGTGTGGACACCGTCACCTGCCTTGAAGTACTGGAGCACCTCCGGTCGCCTGAGCGCGCCGTCGACGAGTTGGCGCGCATCTGTCACGGGCACTGTGTCGTCTCGGTTCCCTGGGAGCCCTACTTCCGACTCGGCAACCTGTGCCGGGGGAAGGACCTCAGGCGTTGGGGCAACAATCCAGAGCACCTCCAGCAGTTCAGGCCTTCGTCACTCCATCGTCTCCTCGAACAGTCCTTTTCTGTGGTGAGCATCCGTCCATGCTTCCCATGGCTCATCGGGGTGGCAAGGCCGCGCTGATAGGCACTCGATACCGAGGTTGGCGTGCTGAGTTCGTCTTCGCAGGATGGCGGGGGGAGCCCCTGTAGCGGGCCAGGAGCACCCGTGGTGACGGTTGCCGAGCAATATCCTTTGGAGGAAGATCCATCGGTCACGGCGCTCCCGGCCGGTAACCTGAGCGGCCCTGGTGAGCTGTTGGGAAGCTGGTCGTACGGTGTCCGATTCAGGCCGACGGGCGCAGCGCCAAGAGCAGCACATCGAGGCCGTCCTGGACCACGGACCCGGACCAGGTCGCGGTCAGTGGGCCGGCCACGGTATCGAGCACCATCAGTGCGTTGGCCCCGGTGGTGTCGGACAGAATCTGGTGCCACTCAGTCGAACCCGGCCCCTGGGGTAGGACGAAGATTGAGGTTCGATAGGCCAGGGCGATGTCACCGGCCGCCAAGGGGGAGCTCATCGACAAGGGAGGGACGTCGCCGCCGTCAGTTCGTCGCTCCACACCAGCGACCTGAAGGTTGGAGGGGAGGTTGGCGAACTCCAGCAGCAGGCAGGCCAGTTGCTGACTGTCGTTCGAAAACGTGGCTGTGAGCGCGGTGGGTCCACCTGGAGCGTACGGGCACATCCAACACGAGATATTGATCCCGGTGCGGTCGTCGGGCCCTGATTCGGCCAGCTTGTGCCACTGTCCGCCCGCGGAGTCGGTGACGTGCTCGATGGTGCCGCACTGGATCTCGGGGTGGTAGATCGAGCCGTTCATGAAGGCCACCAGCGAATTCCCGCGGGTGGGGTTGACCGGGAAGGGCTGTGAGGTCCAGGCGGGATGACCGGCGCCGGCGGGGAGAACGGCCGAGTCCGTGTACGAGGACTGCACCAGGCGTCGGTGTGTTGCGGGAACTCCTTTGGGCACGAAGGTGGCCACGACGGCGACGCCCCGCATGGCTCCCGTGGCTCCCGTCAGGCCGGTCCAGCGGGCCGCGAGGGGCAGACCGGCACTAGTTGTCCCGGTGTCGAGGTTGTCGGCCACCCAGCAGCGCTGGGTGGTATCAGCCAGTCGACGGTTCCACCCGGGGGGCACGGCGGCCGTGGCCATGTCTCCCATGACCACGCTGATGGCCAGCTCGTGGTCAGCGGCCAACGCGAAGTTGGTGGCGGACGCCACCGACGGACCCGAGATCCGAGCTTGACCGATCTGATCACAGAGCTCGAAACCGGTGGCACCGGAGTACTCCACCACCTGCATGTTCATGCCGGTGATCCCTGGGAGCGGCGGATAGTCGAGCCCCACCGCCCGCACCGTGGGCCGGTTCCCGCCGCCGGCCGATTCGCAGTACCAGAGGTCCACGCCGAAGTGGCCGTCGGCGAAGAACTCGACGGCCTGACGCCAGTGGTTACCGGCGTCGTCGGACACCTGGCCGATGGTGGGCGCCAGCGTCGATGAGGACGACCGGGTCACCACGGCCACCAGCAGACTGCCGGTCTGGACCGGATGAGCGTACCGGACGGCGATCGACCGACCGGTGGTGACCCGTACGCCCTCGGTGGACTGTACGAACGAGAATCCGGTCGGTGGGCTCCCGCACGCCTCGAGCAGTCCGGCCCCGACCAGACCCAACGCCCCGCCGAGCAACTGCCGTCTGGTGATCTCCACGGCCCCCTCCCTCCCCAACACTCCCTCTACCGATCGAGCCGACCAGGCTGCAACCACGATGGTAGATGATGGGGCACCGGCTCCCACCTGAGGGCGCTGGCAGCACCATCGTTCCGTGTCGTCCGACCTGAGTGCCGAGCGCCGGTTGGTTATACTCCGGGCGCCGCTCACGGCGTGGGGGAGGGACCGGTCTTGATGGGAGACCCAGCCAGGGTCGGAGAGGGGACGCCTCCGGAGGGGCCGCCCCGCCGCACGGGGTGGTGGCACGGGGCCTGCGTGGTGTGGCTGGTGGCGGTGGCCCTCGTCGTCCTGGTGCCGGCGCTACGCCATGGCGCTTCGTTCGGTTCCTACGACGTGCTGTCCCAGTTCGGGGTATTGCGGCAGTCCGGCGTCGTGGTCCACAACCTGCAGGCCGGCGACCAGTCCGATCAGATCATCCCCTGGACCACCCTGGCCTGGACGCAGGTCCATCACGGCCATCTTCCACTGTGGAACCCCTACGAGGGGCTGGGTATGCCCTTGGCCTTCAACTGGCAGACGGTGGCCTTCAGCGTCCCGGCTCTGGTCAGCTACCTGTTCCCGCTCCATCTGGCCTACACCGTGCAGGTGGTCCTGACCTTGGTCATTGCCGGGACTGGCGTCTACGTCCTGAGCCGCGTCCTCCGCCTGGGCCTGGTGGCTTCACTGCTCGGAGCCACTGCGTTTGAACTGAGCGGACCCATGCTGGGCTGGTTGGGGTGGCCTCACGCCGCCGTGTTGTCGTGGTCGGGCTGGCTGTTCGCTTCCGTCGTCCTGGTGCTGCGGGGCGGGCGCCGGCTCCGCCACATCACCGGCATGGCCCTGGTCATTGCGGCCATGGTCTACGCCGGCCAGGCCGAGGTGCTGGTGCTCGTGGGTCTCGCTGCCGCGGTCTTCGCTGCCGTCCTGCTGGTCCGGCGGACCGCTTGGTCCGGAGGGTCCGGGCCGCTTCTCCAACCGGCGCTGGACCTCGTGTTCGGCGTGGCGGCCGGCGCTGCCCTGGGTGCCCCCCTCCTCCTTCCCGGCCTTCAGGTCATAGCCGGATCCGAGCGTGGAGCACCCGGTGGGGACCCCGGAGAAATCCTGAAGGGGAACCCTGCCCTGCCCGTGCACAACCTGACCCATCTCGTATTCCAGGGCTTCGACGGACTCCCGATCGTCGGAAGTCACTGGTTCGGTTACGTGGGCGGCTACTCGGAGACGGCTTCCTATGTCGGGGTGATCGTGCTGGTGTTGGCCGCGCTGGCCGTGGCTACTCGCTTCCACCGTCCTGAGGTGCTGGCCCTGGCCGTGATGACCGTGGTGTTGGGTGTCGTCGCCTTTGTGCCGCCGGTGGTGGCGGTGCTGGGCCGACTTCCTGTAGTGGGAACACTGCTGTGGCAGCGGGGCATCCTGCCCATGGCCTTTGGACTGGCCGTACTGTCCGGAGTGGGGCTGGACGTACTGGTACGAGAACACCACAAGCCGGTGGTCCGCCGCTGGGCCATCGGTGGGTTCCTCGCCGCCGCCGGGGTGTTGATCATCCTGTGGATCGTGGGTCGCGGTCATCTGAGTTCGTCGGACGCCGCCATCCGTGACCGCAGCTTCTGGTGGCCCGCTGTCCAGGTTGTGGTAGGGCTGCTGGTTACCGGCGCCCTGGGGTGGGTGGATCGGAGAGGCGTCCCGAAGCAGGCCGTGCCGTGGCGTCCCCGGTCCGGACAGATGGCCGCGGGAGTTCTGTTCGTGTGTGAGACCCTGTTTCTCGTGGCCTCCGGCGCCTCGTTGTGGACGGCCGCGTCGACGCCGTTCGCCCCCACTCCCGCAGAGGCCGCACTGAAGGCAACGGTGGGATCTTCGGTGGTTGGGTTGGGAGCCTCCTTCTGCTTCTTGTCCCCCGGCCTGGGTGTTCCCGAGAATGCCCAGCTGCCCTACGGCGTTCAGGAGCTCGCCATCTACGACCCCATGATCCCGAGCGCCTACTACTCGTCGTGGCGCTCGGTGTCATCGGCCTCCCCCGGACTGGTCAGTGACTCGGTGTACTGTCCCGGACTGGACACCGCCCGGCTGGCCCGGCTCTACGGGGTGAGTTACGTCGTCGACCGTCGGGGCAGCCCCGGTCCGGCCGGTGGTGTGTTCGTACGAACCGTGGGTGACGAGGATCTATACCGCATTCCCGGGTCCAGCGTGGCCACGCTGGTGCCGGCGTCACCCTCGGGGGCCGACCCGGCTGACGATGCCGTGGGCACTCCGGTGGCGGTCATCCATCCGGACCCGGCGTCGTGGTCGCTGACCACCGACGCCGACCATGCCCAAGTCCTCCGACTTCGGCTCACCGACGTACCGGGCTGGCATGCCACCGTCGACGGGAAGGCGGTACCGCTGCGGCCCTTCGCCGACGTGATGCTGCAGCTCGACGTTCCGGGCGGCCGACACGTGGTCACGCTGAACTACTGGCCATCGAGGTTTACTGCGGGAATCGTGCTAGCCGCTGGTGCCCTGGCCGCGCTGGGAGGGGCCGGGCTGATCGGAACTGTTCGCCGAAGACGCCGTCAGGGCCCGAGCGACCCTGGTCAGTCACCGTCCGGATGAGGAGGACGCGGCAGTACCCGTACTGATTCGGGCTGGAGCGGAACAGTGGTTCCGCCTTCGCCGATGTCGTCGACCAGACCGTTGCTGTGCCCCGGGACCGCATCGACGCTGGGTTGGTCCAACACTGGGTCGCTCACGTGCACGGTGTTCATATCAGGATGTCGTCTGCTCTCGAGGCGCTTGCTCCATCGCATCAGCGGCCGTTCGAGGAGGAACCACGAGGCGATGGTGAACCCGAGCGTGACCACCACGGCCACCACCACCCGTACCCAGTCGGGCCAATGAGGATCGAAGAATCGTATGGCGAAGAACACCGGGAGGTGCCAGAGGTAGAAGGCGTAGCTGACCACGCCCAGAGCCACAAACGGCTTGAGTTCGAAGAGGTGACGGCCGCCCCACTTGCCGCTGAGTAGTGCCAGGATGAGCACGGCACAGGCCAGGTCGATGGCCAGGAAGCCTCCCCAGTAGACGAACGGACCTTCCTGGGTGGCATAGGGCAGACAGGCCAGGAGGAACGCCGCGGCGATCCACCCGGCGACGGTCAAGCCCCGCTTTGGCTCTTTACCCCGCACCCAGATATGGGCCAGAAGTGCGCCCCACAAGATGGAGTCGGCCCGGGTGTCGGTGCGGTAGAAGAGGGACCACCACTGGTGGGTGTCTTCGTAGAGGACATACCGGCGCACGGCGATGACCGTGATGAGCGAAAGCAGGATGATCACCACGGTTCGCAGCCGCATCCGGATGGTCAACAGAGCGATGGTCAGCCACGGCCAGATCAGATAGAACTGCTCCTCGAACGAGAGGGACCACAGGTGTTGGTAACCCGAGGCCAGTTTCGGACTCAGCGGTCCGGCTGCGGATGCCGAATAGTAGTTCGAGTAGTAGAAAAGCACCGAGAAGATCGAGGGCCATTCGGTGTGCAGCCACTGGTGGCTGGCCCATGCGAACAGGGCGTTGGCCACCACCACGACGTAGAGAGCCGGCAACAGCCGGAGGGCCCGCCGCCGATAGAAGGGCAGGGTTCCGATCTTGCCGTACTTGGCCTGCTCTCGCAGGAGGAGGGCGGTGATCAGAAATCCACTCAGGACGAAGAAGGAGTTGAGGGACACGGTGGCCCCCGGGATGACCAGCAGGGTCGGAATGGGAAGGATCACGTCCATGTGGGCCACGAACACGATGAGGACGGCTACTCCCCGTAGGCCGTCGAAGCCGGGGACCTGACCGAAGCTGCGCGCCTGCGGCACAGTGGGGTTCTCCAACCGGTCTGGCGACTCGCTGCCCGAGGTCTCGCCCATCTCCCTGTTCCCCACGTCGATGCGTTCGCCTACTGTTACCGAGAGACTCTACAACCGGACCGATGACGACTCATGCGCCGCGTCGGAGACGGAAGAAGTGTCCGACTGGTAGGAGCGACACGTGTGTGGAACCTGACGGGGTATGGCCGATATTGACAAGCGCTCTGTCCCTGCCCCACCGGTCGTGGGGCCCTGCAGGCACACGGGAGGTCGATCGGTGATGACCTACCCGCATCCCCTAAATTGATAGTGTTCGGGCTGCGGGGGCACCGGGCTCGTGATGGGGTTGCGGGGAGTCTTGGCGATGTCGCAGCGCCGATCGATAGCTTGCCTGTCGGGGCATAATGGATCCGATGAGCGAGCAGTCTCCGCCAACGGCAGTTGTCGCCACTCTGGCTGACTCTTCCCCGAGGCCCGAGAGGGCGCCAGCACCTCCAACAGCTGTCTCCGACGCGCCAACCGGCAAGTCGTTCTCACTTGGCAACAGACCGGCCCTCACTGGGGTGCGTGCCCTCCTCATGGTACCGGTCGTGCTCTATCACGCCAGCCTGACCGCACTCCAGGGAGCCTGGTTTCCGCTCCAAGTGTTCTTTGTGCTCAGCGGCTTTCTGATCACCACCATGCTGGCCACTGAACAGAAGAGGACCGGGCAAATCAGTCTGGGCAAGTTCTATTCACGTCGTGCCGTCCGACTGCTCCCACCGCTCGTATTGACCATCGCCCTCATCGCCATCTACGCCGCGTTTGTCTACGTACCCGATGCCTCCCAGCGGGTGTGGGGCGACAGTGCCGCCGCTCTGTTCTACTCCGACTTCCGGCAGGCCTTCGAGACTAATCCGCTGTACTCGGGGTTTTTGACCCAGTGCTGGTCCCTGGCCGTCGAAGAGCAGTTCTATCTGGTCTGGGCGGCACTGCTGCTGGTGGCGCTCAAATTCGGAAATCGAAAGTTGGCCTACGGACTTGCTGGTTCGGGCATCGTGATCTGCATCGTCAACCGCCTGCACATTGTCTTGACCGCTCCGGCATGGAATATCCATGTTGCTGACCGGACGTATTACGCCTTCGACACTCGCGCTGATGCCCTCTTCCTCGGATGTCTGCTGGGTCTGATCGCTACGGGGGGCCACCTCGACGACTGGAAACCCAGGACCAAGCAGCTCCTCACTCTTGCCGCCTTGGCGTCGACGGTCATCACCATATGGATCCTGTTCACCGTCAACGTAGGATCGCGCTCACTCCCTCTTGTCTGGCTGCCGGTGGGCGAGATCGCTTCAGTAGTGGTCATTACGTACTTTGTGGTCAGGCCGGAGAGCCTGGGTACCCGAGCCATCGGTGTGTCGGCCCTGGTGCTGATCGGCAACATGACCTACACCATCTACCTGGTGCACTGGCCTGTGTTCCAGGCCATCAGCCCGTCCACGGTTCACTGGCCCTTTTGGCAGGTTGAGGTTGTTCGGATGGCCATCGTGATCCCGATCACCGTCGGCAGTTGGTACCTGATTGAGAAGCCTCTGATGAAATGGCGTCGACGGACCCTGGACCCGACTCACACGGAGACCAAACTCGCCGTGCCCACTGCCGCCGACGAGGAGCACCGCTGACCCGCGCCGCACAATGAACTACCCCGCGACCAGGAGCGGGGCGACTATGAACACCCGATAGTGTGCCTCGTGAAACCGGGTAAGCGACCCGGGGGGAGAATGAAGCACATCGTGGTCAGGAAGGGCAATGGCTGACGGAGTGGGGGGTGACGGCCGGCGTCCGACCTTTTCGTGGCGCCGAGCCGTGCCCCATCTCTTCGGGATCGCTTGGGTGATCGGGGCGGCCCTGGTCACTTTGGCGCCTGCTCTTCATCGCGGCCTCTGGCTCGGTCCCTACGACATCCTCTATTCGTCCGGATTGACACATGTGTCGGGTGCGACGGTCCACAATACGGGCAGCGGCGATCAGATCGGCGAGATGATCCCGTGGTCGACCATGGCATGGACTCAGGTCCACCACGGACACATACCACTGTGGAACCCGCTCAGCGGCCTGGGTATGCCCTTGGCTTTCAACTGGCAGTCGGCCGTGTTCAGTCTTCCGGCTGTCGTCAGCTATGCCTTTCCGTTGCACCTGGCCTACACCGTCCAGGTCGTGGCCACGCTCGTCATCGCCGGGTCAGGTGCCTATGTCTTGGCCCGGGTCTTGCACCTCGGCGCATGGGCCTGCGCCACTGCGGGAACGGTCTACGAACTGAGCGGAGCCTTCATGGGCTGGTTGGGCTGGCCCCACGCGGCTGTCATGTCGTGGGCCGGCTGGCTCATGGCCGTGGCCATCCTCATCGTGCGTGGACGGCACCGCGTGCGGTATCTCGTGGCCTTTGCCGTGCTCGTGGCCCTCGCCCTGTTGGCCGGAGAGCCCGAGATTGTGGTCATTCTCCTGGCCTCGGTGGCCGTAGTGGCACTGACGCTGCTGATTGCCCGCTCCCGACTGGGTCGAGCTGAGCGAGGGTGGCGGACCCCTGTCCTCGACCTGCTCGTTGCGCTGGTGGCGGGGGCAGGGTTGGGCGCGCCCTTGCTGTTGCCGGGAATGCAGGTGCTGTCCCGCTCGGCCCGGAACAGTGGTTCGTTGCTGACCCAGACCGAGGTGGGCCGTGCTCTCCCCGGCCACGATCTGGTGCACCTGGTGGCGGCCGGATACAACGGTCTTCCGGTCGTCGGAAGTGAGGTGTTCGGTGATCCGGTGTATACCGACACGCTGGCCTATGTCGGAGTCATCGCCGTTGCCCTGGTCGTCCTCGGGGTGATCCGACACTGGCGTCGTCCCGACGTCCTGGCCGTTACGGTACTGGCCGCTGTGACTGCCCTCGTCGTGTTCCTCCCGCCGGTCCAGGCCCTGTTCGACCACGTCCCCCTGGTCAACACCATCGACTGGCACCGATCCCTGATGGTCCTTGATCTCTGTCTGGCCGTGTTGGCCGGTGTGGGGATGAACGTGGTGGTGACCGCGGCCAGCGAGCGCTCGACGCAACGGGTGTTGGCCAGCGTCTTCTCCCTCGCTGTCGTCGTCTGCACTGCCCTCATGTTGTTCGCAACGTCGGGTTTGGATGCCGCTGACGCGTCGATCCGTCGGCACGGCCTGATCTGGCCGCTCGTGTCCAGCGGCATCGGATTGCTCCTGATCGGTGCGTTGGCGTTGTGGTCCACGGCACACCGTGCCGGCCGGGATCGGACGGTCGGGTGGGAGGGGGTGCGCACCGAACCCGCCGACGGCCGGACCGTTGGTGACGTCGGGCCCGGCCGGCTGGGGAGCCCTCGAGCCTTGATCGCTGGTCGCGTCGTCGGTGGCCTGCTCCTGCTCCTCGAGACGGCATTCCTCGTGGTCTCGGGTGCGGCCCTGTGGTCATCGTCGTCGGCCGACGGAGCGCAGGCGCCGCCCTCGGTAGTGGCACTCCAACGAGCGGTGGGGGCATCGACGGTGGGGTTCGACTCGTTCACCTGCTTCGCCGGACCGGGATTGAGCAGTCTGGGCATCCTCCCCGAGGCCAACGTCCTCTTCGATGTGCATGAGCTCGACATCTACGACCCCGTCCTGCCCCGTGGCTACGCACGGTCGTGGTCCGAGGTGAGCAGGGCTCCGGATGGTGTGCCCATCTACAACTCCTTCTGCCCCACCGTGACCACCGCGGTGCAGGCCCGCCATTTCGGTGTCGGATACGTCCTCGTCCCGGCTGGGGAGCGGGGACCGACGGGCACGGTGTTCGACCGATCGGTCGGTAGCGAGGACCTCTACCGCGTACCCAACTCCGGCCCGGCAGTGCTCCTCCCCTCAGGGAACGACAACGGCTCGGCGGCCGATGACGGCACAGGAATCCCGGTAGGAGTCGAGCACCCCACCCCCTCATCTTGGCGCTTGACCACGAACAGCCCGGTCGATCGGACACTGTTGCTGCGCCTGACGGATCTGCCGGGGTGGCACGCCTCGATCGACGGGCACCCGCTGCCTCTGGAGCCGTCCTCCGGGGTGATGCTCACGGCGGAGGTCCCTGCTGGTCGACACGTGATCGAGGTCCACTACTGGCCGGAGCTGTTTACGGTCGGCCTGCTCGTGGCGGCCCTGACCGCGGTGGGACTCGTCGTGCTGGTTGTCGTGGCCGTTCTCCGGCGACGCCAGACTCCATGATCGGCCTGTCACGGACCGTGGACTAGGTGACGGAGGATCGCCGGTCCGATGGTCAGACCGGCTTCGTCCCCAACGGCACTGACCATGTCAGGAGTCGAGCCGGAACCCATGGCGGAAGTCCTTCGCACCCGGCGGCCGAGCGGACCGGTGGTTGCTGGCCGAGAGTATCGGTCGCACTAACGACTGTTCCGAGCGATCAATCGAGTGATGGGGATGGGCGTCGAGCCTGTCCGTCCCCCCACTCCTCCAGGTTGGCCAGTGAGATTCCTCTCGAGTGTGAGAAGACGGCGAAGAGTACGACGAAGTTGCCGAGAGCCACGAACGACAGGATGAGCAGCCCTAACAACGTGGCTGTGGCCCAGCCCGGGATGCCGGCGGTGGTGAAGACCCGGACGCAGACCACCACGATCGACATCAGAATGCCGATGCTGAACAGGGCTGAGAACGCCGTCAGGGCACGCACGGCGATTCGATCGGTGAAGGGCATCAACATGCGGACGCCGTGCATGAAGAGGCGCATCATGTTCATGCGGGACTTCCCCGCATAGCGCGTGCCGCGTGGGCACGGCACCGCGGTCACCGCGATGTCCAGGCTGACGAGCGTCGAGGAGTAGCACAGGTCGAAGTACGGGTGGGTGAGCATGCGCTTGGCCAGCCACCCACGGTAGGCGGCGTAGTTGCCGCTCCGGACTGTGGTGCCGGTGAGAATCTGGAACATGGTTCGGAACAGGACGTAGAGGAGTCTGAACTTGAGCGACTCGCTGCGTTTCGTCCTCCGGGCCACACAGAGCGTTCCCCTCTCGCTGGGGTACGAAGTCAGGGGAGCGAGCACCCGGGGCAGGTCTTCGGGACGGTCCTCACCGTCGGCGTCCATCGTGACGATCAGGTCAGTGTCGTTCACATCGGGGAGGATCAGCCTCAGGCCGTAGACCAGTGCCCTCTGGTGGCCGAGGTTGAACGGGGGGGCGAGGACCCGGACGTCCGGCAAGGACAGGATCGATCCGATTTCGGGATCGAATCCGGCTGTGTCGTCGATCAGGACGAACCGGACAGCGTAGGGGGCCAGGGACGGATCGGCCTGCACCAGGTCCAGGATGCGGGTGCGCAGCATGGTGAACGACGGGACATCCCGATAGCTGGGACAGACGATCCACAGCGTTTGCTCAACCATGGCTCCCCACCCCCATCCCCAGGCCGGTCAGCTCGACCACCCGGTTGATCCGGTCGATCTGCCTGTCGATCGATGCCACACCGGTCTTGGTGAGTTGGCCCTGGCTGTCCACTTGGCGGTGGTAGTGGATCATGGCTGGAACGGGGGCGTCGGCCCGGATGCGGGAGGCATCGTGGATCGGAGTGTTCCATTGAACGTCCAAGGGGGAGGCGATGAGCCCGGCATCAGCCAGCCCGAGGGCCATGGCCACCTGATCGACATAGACCGTCCACTCCTCGAGCAACTCGGCCCGATCGAGCAACCATCGGGCCCACCGCGCCCATACGGTCGCCACGCGGGTCAGTCGGTCCCCTGGGACGAGGTAGAGCCCCCCGTTGAAGTTCCCGGCCACCGTGGACTGTCCCTCGCCCCACGGCAGGGGAACCCTCGAAGGTCGTGGCAACTGGGCAGCATCGAAGATGGCTTCCACCACCTCTACGGGTGGTACCGGGGCGTCCACCGGCTTGCCGGCCACGGCGCCATCGGGGACGCCCAGCCTGCGGGGGTCCTCCAGAAAGGCCACGTCGGTATCGGAGAGCACCGCGACGCCGTCGACGCCCGCCTTGGCCAGGGCCAGTGCCGCAGCGACCTTGTTGCAGTGCGGCGAGCGGGAGTCGAACCGGTCCACCCCGCGTATCGTCACCCCCCGGGCACCCAGGTACCCCAGGGCCTCGGTCGACGTGAGCCCAACCACGTGGACCACCAGGTCGGTGGGTTCGACGCCGGCCAGCTCGGTCAGGGAGGTGAACCATCGGAGGGCTTCGAGTTGGAAGCGGGGGTGGTCGTCGACCACGCAGGAAAAGCACCCGGCTCCGGGTGCCGTGGCCGACGGGATCGGGCCGACCGGCCAGCGGCCCACCGCGATCAGCGCTTCCCCACCAGGCTGCGGCAGAGGCCGGAGGAGGGGGGAGTGCCTGGGTTGGCCTGCTGGGAGACCGAAACGACCGGAGCGGGCGTTGAGGTGGGAGTCACGGCGACCACAGCCGGACCGGTGCCGTCCAGGTAATGGTTCAACATCTTTTCGCCGTACCAGATGACGGTGATGGACTTGAGGTTGGGATCGGTGGTCACCGTGATCTCGTAGCGTTCGTGGATCAGCGTATCGGGGAAACGAAATCCCCTGGCCGGCGGCCAGTTGATGGTTGTGCCCGAGTTCTCGATATAGAGGCGGGCGAACTGGGGCCCGTCCGGCTTCACCACGAGACGGGCGGCACCGTAGGTCATCAGGGTGACGGGTTGGGTGAAGTGCTGCCACGTCTGGTTGAACGTGAACCCGATGGTCTGGGTAAACGATGGGCTCTGCTCGACCGGCAGCCAGGTGTAGTGCTCGATCTGCTGGCCCGGGACATCGTTCATGCGGTTCCCGGTCGACAGGTAGAGGCCTGAGCAGTGGTTTACCGCGAACAGCTGTCCCGAGGGCGCCCAGTAGGGCAGGACGGGCCCGGTCCGCACCGAGCTGGCCAGATAGCCGAGCGACAGGGTGCGTTGGGCCGAAACGAACCGGACGTCTTGGGTCATCGACCACTGGGCCACGGGCCACACGGAGATGGCCAGATTGGCCACGATGCCGTAGACCGTCATCAGCACGACCACGCCCAGCACCCGCCGGCGTGCGGTTCGGCTGCGGTGGTCCAAGCGCCGCCAGATGTCGATGAGGCCGATGGTCCCGGCGATGATGAGCAGGGGCATGAAGTCGGCCATGTAGCGCTCGGAGATATACCCCCACAAGAAGACCCCAGCCGTGGCCGCCGCCGCGGCCAGCACGATGATCCGGGTCAGTCGAACCTGCCCAACCGCCTTGCGCCGGAAGGCGGTGACCGCACCCCAGCAACTGAGCAGGAGGAGCAGGGGCATCGTGGCCGGGATACTGGCGGTCGGGTAGGTCTGGTCGAGGACGGCACCGGCCAAGGGTGCGGCCGGGGCGGTGGGAGGCGTGACGAAGGGGAACAGTGTCGTGAGATGCAGGCCGAAGGGCTGCAGGTAGGCCCACGCAGTGCTGGGGAGGAAGGCGAAGCTGAAGGCCTTGCCGCCGTTGGCGGCCAGGAAGTAGCGGCGGTGGGCGTTGACCGTGGCCCACACCTGGTCGGCCATGGGCAGTCCGATGGGGATTCCGAACTTTGCGTAGGTGACGGCACACGTGGCGGCGAAGGGCACCACGGCCACCGCGGCGAGGGGCAGGGCCCAGCGGCGTCGGTCCTGGCCCCCTCGGCCCAGGGCGAACCACAGCGGTCACCAGGCCGGCGGCGATGATGCAGGCGTATCCCGTGGGCGTCCGGTTGAGGCTGGTGCACAGCACCAGCACCCCGCTGGCCGTCACCCGACCCCAGCTGGGGCGCTCCAGCACACCGAGCAGAGCAAAGAGGCTGCCCACGGTGAGCGGCACGCTCCAGGCGAAGTCCTCGTTGTAGACGAACGGAGTGGCCGACAGGAAGACGATTACCGAGCCGCCCAGAATGGTGGCCATGAGCGCGCCATAGGAAGCCGCTTCGGCCCGGCCCAGGATCGCCTGGCCCCGCATGAGGATCCGGAGCCGCCACATAATGAGCGAGCTGAACAGACCAGTGCACAGCCAGGCGAGCAGGATGGAAGGCCCGGTCAACTCACCGTCGAATCGGTGGGTCAGGAGCAGGACGGGCATGCGAATGAGCGAGGGGAAGATGCCGAAGTAGGTGTACTGCCGCCCGTCGTGGACGAAGGCCTCGATACCCATCTTGCCGGCCGGGTATGTTGAGCCGGCCGTCGAACATGGCCCGGGCCTGCATGTCGTAGAAGTTGTCGTAGGGGACACCACGCAGTGTGTTGATGGTCCCGTTCCAGAGATCCCACAGGAGCCAGAGCATGGGCAGGGCCACAACGGCCGCCCCCACCACCACGGCGATGGTGAACCGGCGACGGCTGATCTCCGCCGCGGTACGCGGACGTCGGCCGCCCGGCTCGTCCGGACGGGCCCCGAGCTCGGGTTCGACCGGCTCGCGCTCGAGGGTGGCGGTGTTCGCCACTAGCCCTGCGGACCCTTCCCGTGCAGACGGTCGCGGAACGCCAGCAGACGGCTGGCGGTCCGGTCGCTCACGCCGAGCCGGCGCTTGGCCCAGTCGTAGACCGCGGAGCATCCGGGTGTCGACGTGGATCATCACCGAGTGCAGCCCATCCCCTGGGCGCGGCTCGGTACTCGGTCGAGCGCACGACCGGATTGACCTCCTCGGTGAAGTAGTACAGGGCCAGTGAGCGCCGGGCCATCCCCTCGGGACAGGTCATGGGTTCAGGATGACCGTGAAACGAGGTGGCATCTGTGGTGAAGATGAGGACGCGGTTGGCAACCGGTGCGACCTTCTCGGCGCACGTCTTCATGTCGCCAGTCCAGAGTTCGAGGTCACCCCCGTACTCGGGCTTCCACTCGGGGTTCAGGTACAGCAGTATGTTGGCCCGACGCTGCCAGCTCCGGTGGTGGGGGTGGACGGTGTAATCGGCATGGATATTGAGGAACCCGCCGGCTCCCGACTGATGGAGTCCGCCACCCTCGAGTGTCGGGTCGGCGATCAGACCGTCCACTCCGATGAGCTCGCTGACGAAGGCCACGAAACGGGGCGAGTTGAGCTGGGCGAGAATCTCCTGGAGCGTCGGCCCCCATGTCGCCGGTTCAGTATGGGAGAACTTCCTCTCATTGGTGTGGAGGTAGTTGTTCCACAGCCGGGGGTCGAGCGGAGGGAATTCGTCGATGGCTCGAGCCAGAGCCCCGGGCTCTAGGAAGTCGTCGAGCACGATGTGGGGGTACGGCGTGGCGGCGCGGTACCGGGCGCTCAACTGATCGACCTGGGCCTCCAAGCGGGACACATCAAGTACCGGCACGTGACTCTCGCTGGTTGACTCTACGGTCATTCCGACGCTGACCTACCCTCATTATCCCGGAATCTGGCGCCGGACCGAGTGTTGCGGCGACTATCGAAGCCGCCGCCGACCGGACGCCCAGGGTCGCTGATGCGCTCCGAGCTCCCCTGATCGTGCTTCTGGCACTGGTTCACTAGCACGCGCACCCCCCTCGCCCGCCGACCTCCGACCTGCGACAGCGGCCGCAAAGCGTGGCACAGCTTACCTCGTCGGGCCCGGCCGTTCGCCTCGTCAAAATTGACGGAGGAGGTGTCCGCCGGAGGCCAGAAGGGGCTGCCCGGACGATCCGGATCAACTCTCCGCTCCCACCTCTGCGTCGGCGATCTGGGTGAACAGGCGATTGAGGATGAGGAACTTGAGGAACCACAGAATCCCGAAGGACGCGATGTTGGCTCCCACCACGAGCACCGTACGCTCCAGGTGCTTCAGGTGGTGGGCGTCGGCGATGTTGTGAGCCATCGTGGTCGTCACCAGGGCGAACCCGATACCGGTGAACGACATGACCCAAAACGGAAGGATCTCCCGCCACCAGTGGGATCGCCCGGTCTTCCCCCAGACCCAGCGCCGGTTCAGAATGTAGGACGGGATCCCGGCCATCACATTGGCGAACAGGGCACTGATGGCCTCGGTCCACAGGCCGAGCACACCGAAGACCAGCGTCAAGATGACCAGTGAGGTAAGAGCCGAGATCACCGACACCATCGTGTACTTGATCACCTTGAGGCCCTCTGGGGTGTGACAGAACTGCCAGATGCGGGTGACGGTGCTCGTCATGGCCGAGAGGCTAGCCTTGATCACTCGTCCGGCCCCCGGCTGACAAGGGACCGATGGCGTTGCCGTGGGCTCGCCACGGTCAGCTCAACCGGCCCCGAATGAGATGGCCACGAATCCTCCGACGCCGGAACCACCGTGTCCCCCGGCCCCCGTGGGAGCACCCCCACCTCCTCCTCCGCCTCCGGCTGCGCTCGTATAGATGCCGTTGGTGGAGCCGTTTCCTCCATTGGCACTGGGCATATTTCCAATGCCTCCTCCTGGCGAGTCAGTTCCGTCGGAACCCGCTGCTCCGCCCCCGCTCCCACCTTTGCCGGCGGAAGCGGTGCCGCCGCCACCGCCCCCCGGCCATGAGTAGAGGTACGCGGAACCAGACTCTCCACCGCCATCGACTCCTGCCCCTCCGCCGGAACCCGGTGCCCTGCCTGTGCCGTCGCTCGAGTTTCCAGCCCCAATGGGATTTAGCACCGTGGCATCACTGTTTCCGGGGGACCCAGCGCCGCCTGCGCCGCCATCAGCGGACGCTATGCCGGCGCATTTGGAGATTCCTCCGGTTCCTCCACGCGTGCCCGATCCGCCGTTGACGGCGCCGCCCGCTCCGGGCACACCGCCCGCCCCCACCGTTACGATCAGACGCTCACCCTTGCGACCGAACAGGCTGTTTAGGGTTACCGCGCCAGCAGCCCCTCCGGCTCCGCCCACCTGATCGGTGATGCCGCCAGAGCTCCGGGAAGACCCGCCGCCCCCACCGCCGCCTCCTCCTCCCACAGCCAACACCATATAAACGCCGTTCCGGGGCACCACGAATGTTCCGTTGGTTGTGAAGAGCTGGCTGCCCGAGGGAGTCTTCAACGACGCGCTCGACGATGTCCGAGACACTGACGATGTGGACGTTGTGCTCGTGGCGGTTCCGCACGACGCAAGGAGAATCGAACCACTCAGTATCTGGGCTACTAGCAAGCGTCTCGACATGAAGCGACTCCTCAATGCGGAAGTTGGTCAATGGTTCCGAAGGCTATGCCGCGTGGATCACCTTATCCATGCCCTAGGCGGGATTGGGGACTGCGACGTACGGGGCGCGCATGATCGGGCCAGGAAGCTTGGAGCTGCTCGACCACCGCACGAGATGGTCGCCAGCGTTGACGCTGCTGCCGACCATTCCGAAGTACTGGCGGACCGGTGTCCGCAGACCTCCTATTGCTTGATGAGGTCAAGATCGGGAACCCGCGGGCAGTTCAGACCCTCTTCCCGGCGTGCCCCGTTGACCAGTCTCTGGACGCGATGTCGCTTCCCCGCGTGGCGGTGAGACAGCCGTGGCGGAAGCCCGCTGACGTTTCTAAGAGGGTGATCCCGGCCCCGAGGTGAGGGCGCTCCTTGCAGATGAGTCATTGGTGTCCTCCGTTCGGGCGGAACATGGGATGAGGCCGGTCGGTTGTCTGTGCCAGGGGCCGACGCGGACGGGGCCCTAGGTCTCGCAGTGCGGGATCCAGCCACGGCATCGCCCAATCCCTGACTGATGGGAAATCCGATGGAGGAGCTGCAGGGGCTGAACGATGGCCTCCACGCAATCGAGGATGGGACAGCCGGGTCGGCCCGCAGCAGCGTGGGATGGACGATCGGCTCAGATGCCACCGGGTCAAGGCCAGGACGGCCGCAGCGATGTGCCGCGTTGCCTTAGCTACACTTCCCCCGAATGGGGGAACGAACAGGGGGCTTGTCTGGGGTGGCGTCGCTAGAGGTAGACCCTGAGGTCGTCCGATCAAGGCGAGACCGGTCAGTCGACAGTGCCGGGTCCGACGCCACCGAGGCGACGCCGCCGGGGTCGGATTCCGGCTCCGGCCGACGGAGGTTCACGGTGGCCACGGTCACCGCCTTCGCCGTCGTAACGGTGCCCTATGTCTGGCTGTTGTGGTCGCTGTGGGGACCGGTCAATCTGCTCCGGCCTTCCGACTACGAGAACAACTTCTACGACCTCCAGACCCGAGCCATGTTCCACGGGCACCTGTGGCTCGCCAACGGGTCCCTAGGCATCGAAGGGTTCATTCACGGAGGGCACACCTATACCTACTTCGGACTGTTCCCCTCGATCATCCGTATGCCGATCCTCGCGCTGACTAGCAGTCTCGACGGTCGGCTCACCGCATCCTCCATGGTGGCGGCGTGGCTACTGACCGGCCTGTTCCTGATCCTGCTGCTGTGGCGGGTGCGCGTGGTGGTGCGGGGATCGGCGGCGATGGGTGTTGCCGAGGCCACGGCGTACGGAGTCCTGGTGGCCACCATCATGGGCGGCACCGTCTGGATGCTGCTGGGCGCCACGCCCTTCGTGTTCAACGAGGACATCGCCTGGAGCGTGTGCCTAACCACCGGCTCCCTCTTCGCCCTGCTGGGTGTGATCGAACGCCCGAGTCGCGGTCGGGTTCTGGCCAGCGGGGTGTTGGTCCTGTGCGCAAACCTCGATCGGGCCACCACCGGATGGGCCTGCGCGCTGGCCGCCGGACTGATCGCGGTGTGGTTCCTCCTCGGACGGGGAGGGCCGCAGAACCGCCGGTGGTTCCTGCCCGTCTTGGCCGTCGGGCTGGTGCCCCTGGTCATCGGCTGTGCCGTCAACTACTCCAAGTTCGGCGTGCTGTTCGGCGTGTCGAACTTCGAGCAGGTGTGGACCCATGTGAACGCCTACCGCCGCAAGTTCCTCGCCGCCAACCATAATGCCGAGGAAGGCCTCATCTTCGTCCCCACCAACCTGGCGACCTACTTCCGACCCGACGGACTGCGACTGTCGTCGGTGTTCCCGTTCATCACGCTGCCGGCCCGTCCACCCACCGCTGTCGGCCATGTTCTCTTCGACCGCCTGTACCGGACGGCCAGCCTCCCGTCCTCGACCCCTCTGCTCTTCCTGCTGAGCCTGTGGGGACTCGTCACGGCCTTCCGACCTCGCCCCGTGGGCCGGGTGGCCATTACCCGCCTGCTGCTGCTGGCCGCGGGGAGCGCCGGGGCGGCGCTCATGCTCTGGGGCTACATCGCCCCGCGCTACCTAGGCGACTTCTCCCCATTCCTGGCCCTGGCCAGTGCGGTGGCCATGGCCGATATCTGGCGCCGACTCGACGGACGCTCGCCACGGGTTCGCCGTTCCGTGCTCGCCGTTATCACTGCCCTGGCCGCCTTCAGCATCGCCGCCAACATCGGTCTGGCCATCACCCCCAACGAGGAGTGGAACACGGTCCAGACGCTCCACTACGTGGAGGCCCAGCACGCCATCAGCGACCTGACCGGGCATCCCCTCGACTCCCGGGTCGTGCGGGGGAGTGCCCTCCCGGTCTACGGGCCAGCCGACCAGCTCTTTGTGGTCGGCGACTGTGACGGTCTGTACATCTCCAACGGCGAGGACTATTCGACGGTGCCCAGTTCGCAGTACCTGCGGACCACGTGGATGACCGTCGAGCTGGGGCACCGGTTCCAGCACACCTTCCGACTCACCGTCCGGCCACTGGCCCACGGCCACGAGTCGGTGGCGTTGGTCCGGGCGGGGAGCGAGACGGTCTCAGTCACCGCCACCGCCACGGGCCGCCCCGACGAGGTCATCATCAACGTCGGCCTTTACGGGAACGGGTCGTCCAGCCCTGGTATCTCCGTCGGCCAGCGGACCGGCACGGTCCACACGGTGACGGTCATCACCGATCCGGCCAAGCACCTGATCGAGGCCGAACTGGACGGGAACACCGTACTGGAGCGGGGCGGCACCGTCGGCACCCCGATCGTGGGACTCCCCTCTGCGCACTCACCCGGGCGGCCGCCGGCGCTGTCCTCGGTGAACACTACCTCGGCCTCGCCTCAGCCGACGTTGTGCCAGAGCCTGATCAAGTAGCGGTAGCCCCAGCTGGTCTCGCTACCACTCAGGCAACGAGTGTCCCCGCTGCTCAGATGGTCGGCCTCCGACCCCTGAAATCGATGATGCCGCCTTCGTCGAACGCCCAGGCCACCGATTCGAAGGGGAGCGCGGCCACCAGCAGGCCGGAGTAGACCGGCGTCTTCCCGTTGTGCATCCGGGGGTGCCAGCCGCGGCGCACCAGCGTGTTCTGCAGCGAGATGGTGGTCTGGATGTGAGGGGCGGAGCGGATGGTCACGTCGACGAGGCCGACCTCGGAGAGCAGGCCAGCCAGTCCTGGGCGCGAGGGGATCTGAAGGTGGCGCGGATAGTGGTAGCCACCCCAGTTGTGGCCGAAGATCCCGTGCTCCCACGAACTCACCGTGGGAAGCTGCCCGATGACGTAGCCGCCCGGGCGCAGCAGTTCGAACGACCGATCCAGCATGGTGCGGGGAGCGACTACGTGCTCGAGGACGTGGTTCATAGATACCACGTCATATCGGCCGAGATGACCGGTCAGATCCGCGGTCTCCAGCGTTCCCTCCAGCACGTCGTAGCCCCGTTCCCGGCCCCTGGCGGCGATGTCCGGCTGGATCTCGATCCCGGCGCATTCGAGGTCGAGATGGTGACGGAGCTCGTCGAAGTGCCGGCAGTCGCCGGTGCCCACATCGAACAGCCGGCCCGGGCGTGGCCCGATCAGCTTTCCGTAGAAGCGGGCCCGCGATCGGGCCCGGACCTGGACGAGCAGGCGGGCCACGGTGCCGTGGTTCTCGTTGTAGGCGTGGTAGTCGGCGGGATAGAAGGGGGGCAGCTCGGCCTCGGTGGGACGCGGGTCGAGGAATTCCGAGTCGCAGTGGGCGCAGCGTTCGACGACGAAGTGCCGGGGGGGCTCGACGAAGTACTCCAGGTCGACGACGTCGCTCCGGTACTGCCAGGTCTTGTCGGAGCCGCAGATCGGGCAACGGGGTTGCCCCGACTGGCCGGCAGCCGGCTCCCCATGCGGGTGCCCGTGCGCCGCGCCACCGGAGGATGACTCCATATGCTGGTCCTTTGTCCCATTGATCCCTTGCCGATGGGTACTGTACAGTCAGCCGGGGGAGGGTCTCGAACGATGGTGGTTCAAGGCAGGGACGAAGCATCAGCAGGCAACGAGAAGGTCTGGCGGGAGAAGTTCGACGCGCTAGTAAGCGCCGAGAATCTGCGCTCGCTGAGTCAGCCGTCACTGGCCGACTCCATCGCCGCCGTGGCCGTGCTGTGGCTGGAGGTTGTGGTGCTGCTGGCCGCGGCCAACTTGTTGGTGCGACTGCCCCTGGCCTGGGCGGTGCCGGCCGGCATCGTCGTCGTGGTGCTGCTGGGCCTCCGGATGAACGCCTTTGGCGTCATCCTCCATGAGGGGTCGCACGGACTGCTGGCCAAGTCCCGCACGCTCAACGACCGATTGTGCAACTGGACCGTGGCCTTCTGGACCATCAACTCGGTGGAGGAGTACCGCCCCACCCACCGCCTCCACCACCGTTACCTCGGCCAGGAGCGCGACCCCGACCGCACCTTCTATCTGGTTCCGGCTCGGCGGGGGGCGCTCACCGGTCGACTGCTCCAAGATCTGTTCGGCATCACGGCGTTCCGCCGAGCCACCACCCGCATCTCGGGAACGTCTCAGGAGTCGGGGGCGCCCGCCAGCCTGCTGACCCGACCCCAGTTGCTCGTGGGCAAGTTCGTCACTCAGGTGGTGGTGCTCGGCCAGTTCGTGCTGTTCCAGGGTTGGGTCCGGGGCATCGGCTTCTATGCCGTCTTCTGGTTGGTACCGATCGTGTGCATGTACCCGATGATCCTCCGTCTGAAGACCATCACCGAGCACTTCGACCCGGGACTGCGCGACCCGGTCATGGTGCGCTGGACGGCCCGGACCAGTTGTGCCGGTTGGCTACAGAACCACTGGGTGGGGGCCCGAATGGAATACCACTTCGAACACCACGTCGTGCCTACCGTCCCGTATCGGGGTTTGAAGCGCCTGCACGCCCAGCTGGTCGAGTCCGAACTGTTCACGCGCCACCGTGAACTGCTGTCCGACGGCTACGTGCTGTTCCTGGCCCGTGCCGTGGTGGGAAGCTTCGGCGAGGTGGGCCTGGCGGAAGCCGACTGAGTCAGCGGACCGGGCCCGGTGGCGGCGATGGTGCAGAATCCGGTCATCGGAGCCAGAGCCGACTCGGCCGAATACCCCAGGCCACCTGGCGGGCCAACTCCGCGCTGACCACGGGGAGGTCTGCGGCATGGGTCACCCCGATGAGCTTGGCGTCGGTCGTCACGACCCGCACCGGTCGTCCGATTCCCTTGGTCACCATGGCCGCCACCACCTCGGGCAACAGGACCTCGGCCTTCGGCATGTCCCCGCCACGGGCGATCGAAGCCACCAGAGCCTCCTCGTCGAGCCCGGAGCCGTCCATGGCCGTAGTCAGGACCTCCCAGATGTCGGGCGTGAACCCCCACAGATTGACCGAAGCAGGAAGGTCGCCGTCGAGTTCGGACGGTTCGACGGCGTCATCAGCGGTCAGGGGCCGACCCAGTCCATGGCGGGTCACGCCCCGGCGTTCCGTGAGCCCGGTCAGGTACCCGGACGGGTCCACCTGGCAGATTCCCCGGGTGACGGGGTCGTCGGTGGCCACGGTGGAGGCCAGCTCATAGGCGACCAGCGCGTGCTCCTCGATCCCGGTCTCCAGCTGCCGGGCCAACAGCCCCATGGCCGACTCACCGTAGACGTCGTCGGCATTGGCCACGCCGAAGCTCTGGTCGGCATCGAGGGCAGGTCGCGCGGCCAGCACGGCATGCACCGTACCGAGGGGCAGGCGCTGTTCGACGAAGTCGACGTCCACGGTGTCGGGCCAACACTGGGACACGTGGTAGCGGATGGCCGGTCCCGTCTCGGGATGGAGCACCAGCACTATCTGTCCGAAGCCCGAAGCCACCGCATCGCTGACCAGCAGATCGATGACAGCCTCGCCGTTGGGTCCGATGGGGGCCAGCGGTTTACAGCCTCCGTAGCGGCGGGCCAGGCCAGCGGCCAGCACCACCAGCGACGGCGGCACCCCGTTGCTCACCCGCCCCAGCGCAGCACGGCGCTGGCCCACGTCATGCCGCCGCCGAAGCCGGTGAGCAGTACGTGGTCGCCCTGGTGGAGCCGGTCGGTCTCCAGGGCGTCGACCAGGGCCAGGGGTATGGATGCCGAGGAGGTGTTGCCGTACCGGTCGATGACCACGACAGCCTTCTCCTCGGGGATGCCCAGTCGCTGGCTGGCCGCGCTGATGATCCGTAGATTGGCCTGATGGGGAACCATCAGGTCGATGTCGTCCACGGTGAGTCCGGCCTCGGCGATGGCCTGCTCGGCCGACTCCACCACCACCCGCACCGCCTTGCGGAAGATCTCCTTGCCGTCCATGTAGAGGAATCCACCGTGGTCGCACTTGAGCAGGTGGCGCAGAGATCCGTCGGCGCCCAGCACCCAGGACAGGAGCTGGCCGGGGCCGTCGACGGCCTCGAGCACCACGGCCCCGGCCCCGTCGCCGACCAGGACGGCCACACCGCGTTCGTCCCAGTCAGTGATCCGACTGAGGGTCTCCGAACCGATCACGAGCAACCGCTCGGCCCCGATGGCCAGCATTCCGTGGGCCACCGTGAGGGCGTAGACGAAACCCGAGCATGCGGCGTTGACATCGAACGCCCCACCGGGCACACCGATGCCGTCCTGCACCGTGGCCGAGGTGCCCGGAACGATCTGATCGGGAGTGGTTGTGGCCAGGATCACGGCGTCGATCTCGTCCGGTCGCCGCCCCGCCTTCTCCAGCGCGGCCAGGCCGGCCTCGATGGCCAGCTGCGAGGTGGTCCCGCCGATCCGGCGCTCCCGGATGCCGGTCCGCTCGCGGATCCAGGCGTCGTTGGTGTCCATGGTCACCGACAGGTCGTCATTGGTCACCACCTTGTCGGGCACCGAGATTCCCCAGCCCGTCACGATGCCGCCTCGCGTGGTGTTCATGGCGTTAAGGTCCTCACTGCTCAGCCTGCTTCGAGTACATGGATACCGATGAAGGCCGCATCTGCCCTGCCGGCCTCGGTACCGATCATGCCACCGGTATTGGCCGCCACCGCCAATCGGGCCCCCTCGACCTGGCGCGGGCCGGCTTGGCCGCGGAGCTGGGTGGAGAGCTCGACCACCTGGGCGATGCCCGTGGCTCCGAGCGGGTGTCCCCGGGCGACCAGACCACCGCTGGTGTTCACCGTCACCCCCTTGCCGCCGATGGACGTCTCCCCGGCCAGTGTGGCCGGACCGGCGTCCCCCGGCTTGTAGAAGCCCAGGGACTCGAGGGCGTAGAGCTCCTCGGGACTGGTGGCGTCGTGCAGCTCGACCAGGTCCACATCGGCTGGGTCGATGCCGGCGTCGTCCCATGCCGCGGCCCCGGTCTCGGTCATCCGCTCGTGGTAGTCGATGTCCCCATTCCCCGACCGTACGGTGGTGGACCGGATGCGTGGAGCGCCCGGCGTGGCGGTGGCCGAGAGGACGACGGCGGCGGCACCGTCGGTGAACGACGAGCACATCAGTCGGGTGAGGGGCCACACGATGGACGGGGAGCCGAGAACCTCCTCCACGGTGACCTCGGACTGGAACTGGGCATTGGGGTTGAGGGATCCGTGCCTGCGGGCCTTGGCCGCGGCGGCGGCGAACTGCTCCACGGTCGCCCCGCGCTCCTCCATGAGGTCGACGGCCCAGGCGGCATTGAGGGCCATCAGAACCGAGCCCGACGGGTTCTCCCGTTCGGCGTGCATCTGGATCCGGTCGGCCCGAGGCACACCGTCCTCGATGCCGGCCAGGGTCTCGCCCCGGTCGCCGGTCCACATCTTTTCGACCCCGACGGCCAGTACCGTCCGGGTCCCCCCCAGGGTGGCCAGGGTGGCCAGGTGTAGGGCGGAGGAACCACCGGCACACGAGTTGTCGACATTGATGATCCCGGCATTGCGCAGTCCTGCCCGCTTGAGAAAGGTCTGGCCCCGTATGCACCCCTGGTCGAGGAGCCGACCGGCGGTGGCATTGCCGAAGACCACCAGATTGACATCAGCCGGATCGATGCGGGCGTCGGTCAGGGCGTCGGCCACCACCTGGTGGGCCATGTCGACGGCCGTCCGGTCCTTCCGGTTCATGGGGGAAATACCGGTACCCACGATGTGTGTGCTTGTGTCCACGGTGACCTTCTTATCCTTCGTGCCCTCGATTGGGTACGCCGGCCGCCGGCAGTGCGGCGATCAGGCGTTCGAACTGTTCGATCGGGTTGTCGGCGGTGACGTAGACCACCACGTGCTCGGCTCCGGCAGATCGGAACGTGGCCACGACGTCGGCCACGTCCGCCGCGCTGCCGTGGACCAGGTGTCGTTCGAAGGCCCGAGCCGGGATGCCGTACAGGGAGGACATCCAGTCGGCCCCCCGCCGCCGGGCCACGGCTGGATCACCGTCGATGCTGATGAACAAGACCATGGACGGGGTGACGGATCCGGCCGGGCGGCCCGCCCGGTCCACCTCCTTGGTCAACCGGTCGATGGCATCGCCGTACTCGGTCGGGCTGAGGAACAGGGGCATCCAGCCGTCGGCCAGCGTGGCCGCCCTGCGCAGGGCGGCCTCGGACGACCCCCCGGCCCACACCGGCACCGGGGGGGAGCGGGCAGCTGCCGATACCGGGCGGCACCGGCATCCTCGGTGTCGCCCCGGCGGACCCCCTGGCCCGAGGCCCACGCTCGGCGCAACTCGTTGATGCCGGCATCGAGCAGCCGACCCCGGGTGTGGTAATCGACCCCCGACTGCTCGTACTCGCCGGGATGGCTTCCCACCCCCACTCCGAGAATCAATCTCCCGCCGGAGAGGATCTGCAGGGACGCGGCCTGCTTGGCCACCGCCGGACTCTGGCGGAGGGGGAGTTGGATGACGCAGGAACCGAGCGTGACCCGCTCGGTGGCGGTGGCGGCCACGGTCAGGGCCACCAGGCACTCGAGGGAGGGACCGTGCCAGAAGAGGTGGTCACAGGCCCACAACGCGTCGGCCCCGGCCTCCTCGGCGGCGCGTGCCGTCGAGGCCAGGGCGGCGGCGGGGTTCGGGTCGGCCCCCGACGGGCCGGCCCACGAGGGCACCGTGTCCTGCACGAACGTCGGCAGGATCAGTCCGATCGGCCCCGGGCCTGTGGTGGATCGCTCCAAGGGCACAAGGCATCGTATCCTCCACCGTTCCGACAAGCGATCACCGTGGTCGGAGCGCCGACCCAAAATGGCCCGGGAGCGCGATGTACGAGAGACGCCCCCGACACGGCAGACTGGGGGTCGAACGAGGCGTCGCACGGGCTGCCGGACGGTGACGTCGAGGAGAGGATGGGCCGTGGATTTCGAACAGGGACAGACCGGAGGCGACGAGGCGGGGCCCGGGGAGCCGGACGGGGACGGGGTTGGGGTCGAAGTCAGCGATGCCGAACGTGGCGAGCGGTTGGCCCAGCTCAACAGTCTGATCGAGCTCATGCGACCGGCCGTGCAGGCCGACGGCGGTGATCTTGCCCTCTTGTTCGCCGATGTGACGACCGGTGTGGTCGAGGTCCAGCTGCAAGGGGCGTGTAGCTCCTGTGCGGTGAGCGCGTCCACGCTCCAAGGTGGCGTCGACCGTATCCTGCACGACCGTCTCCCCTGGATCACCGAGGTCAGGGGTGGGGTTGACGAGTCGGTCGACCCCTTCGAGAGCCAGGCCCAGGGCCGTGGGGGCTACGTCCCCAGCCTCTAAAGGTCACGGGCCGCTGTCCCGATGAGGTGAGTGGGATTGGATGTGGCGAACGGGTGACCGATCGACACAGCGCTGTTGTGCCAAGCCCAAAAGCAGAATCGCCCACCCTCGTCTAACCACTCTCTGCGGTCACCCGAATCGTTCGGGCGAGCGTCGTGGAATGATGTGATCTCGCCATGACCAGCTTATTGACCTCAGGGGGGCACGCCGAGGCCGGTGCCACGGCCGACGGCGGCGACGGATTCGGCCAGGTGGCACCGTCGTCGCCCGTGACCGCGATCCAGCCCGACTCCTCGGGTCTCCGGCGCTTTCCGGCGCTGGACGGCATGCGCGCCTTCGCAGTGATGGCGGTCATGCTCTTTCACTTCGGGGTGTCCTGGGTGGGTGGCGGCCTACTCGGTGTCGACGTGTTCTTCGTCCTGTCGGGTTTTCTCATCACGACGTTGCTCTGCCGCGAGCTCTCCCGGACCTCGACCGTCCGTCTGGGCCGATTCTGGGCCCAGCGGGCCCGGCGCCTCCTGCCCGCGCTCTTCGTGCTCCTGGTCGGCGTAGCCGTCTACGCCTTCGCCTACCGGAGCACGATCGACGTCGGAGCGGTGCGCAATGACGCCCTGTCCACGCTGCTCTATGTGGCCAACTGGCACTTCATCTTCTCCAGCCAGGGGTACTTCGTCCAAGCCGCCGCCCCGTCGCCGTTGTTGCACACCTGGTCCCTGGCCGTCGAGGAGCAGTACTACCTGATCTGGCCGTTGATCGCCCTGTTCGTGGCGCGGCGGTGGGGGATGGCCAAACTGGCCGTCACCGCCGGTGTCGGGGCCCTCGCGTCGGCCGTACTGATGCTGGCCATGTTCAGTGCCGGGTTCTCCCTCGACCGCCTCTACTACGGCACCGATACGCGGGCCCAGGCGCTGTTGGTCGGTTCGTTCCTCGGCGCCGTCGGCTCCCACTCCGGTGAGAGCTTTGCCATCATCCCTGCCCGCTGGGCGCGTATTCCGCACAGCCGCTACCTCTGGGTCGTGCCCGGGGCGGTGGGATCGGTCTTCCTGCTGTGGGCCTGGCACGCCCTCGACGGGCAGAACTATTTCCTCTACCACGGGGGATTCCTCCTGGTCGCCGTGGCGGCAGGAGCGGTGATCGTGACCTGCGTCACCATGCCCATGTCCGCGCTGCCGCGCCTGCTCTCAGTCGGCCCTTTGGTGTTCGTCGGCCGGATCTCCTACGGGCTGTACCTCTACCACTGGCCCCTGTTTCTCGTCATCAACCACGCCCATACCGGTCTGCTCGGCTTTCCACTCCTGGCCGTCCGTCTCATGGCCACGTTCGCGATGGCCACCGCCTCGTGGTACTTGGTGGAAGAGCCCATCCGTACCGGGCAGGTCTTCCGGGACCGGCGGGGGCTGGCCGCCGCCGGGGCCGTGGCGCTGGTCACCGCGGCGATGCTCCTGGTGGCCACGGTGGCTCCGGCGAACTCCTCGGCGGCGATCCCGGTCAGCGCCACGCCCCTTCCTCTGAGCGGCGGTCACGAACGGGCCGCCGCAGGTGCGTCGCCGGCCACGGCCGCCACCGGTCCGGTGAGTTTCCTGCTGGTCGGCGATTCGGTGGCCCTGACCCTCGGTCTCGGTCTGTCCTACCAGTCGCAGACCCGCTACAACGTCACCGTGTGGGACGAGGGGGAGCTCGGCTGTGACCTCGACGACGTGGACGTGCTCCAGTCGGGGACCGTCACGCCGGCCACACCCGGCTGCCCTGACTGGCGGACGGTCTGGCCCGAGGAGGTGTCCTTCCTCCGTCCGAGTGTGGTCGGTCTGCTCATCGGGCGGTGGGAGGTCACCGATCACTTCTACGACGGCCAGTGGGTCCACGTCGGCGAGCCGGGGTGGGACGCTCATCTCCTGGCCGAACTCAACCAAGCCGTCGACATCTTCTCCGCCCACGGGGCCAGGGTCGTCCTGTTCACGATGCCCTATGTCGACCCGTCCCAGGAGGCCGCGGACGGCCAACCGTTCTCCGAGAACGAACCGGCACGGGCCGACGCGTTCAACCTGCTGCTCCGACAGGTGGCGAGGGAGCGCAGCGGCGTGGTGACCCTGATCGACCTGAACAAGTTGCTCGACCCGAACGGCTCCTTTACCCCGACCATCGACGGGGTGACTGTCCGTGACTCCGACGGGATCCACATCAGCATTCCCGGAGGGGAGTGGCTGCGGTCGAGCATCCTGCCCACGATCGCCGAGTTGGGCTGCTCAACCGTGGCCACCACCTCCGACCACCCCGGCGCGCTCCAGGCTGCCCCGTCCACACTGAGCCCGGACGGTTGTATTAGTTAGGCGAACTAACTATACTGGCCGTGTGACCACGACCGCCGCCCCCGCTGCAGTTCCCGACCAGCCCGGTGGAGGCATGGCCCACGTGAGGGTGGCGGACGACCGGGTGCTCGATGCCGACGAGACCGAGATGGCCACCCGTCTGCGGCTGGCCATAACCCGGCTCCACCGCCGGCTCCGCCAGCAGTCGGCCGGGGGTCTCACCCAGTCCCAGGGTTCGGCGTTGGCCAGCGTCGGACAGCTCGGGTCTCCCACCTTGGGGGCGCTGGCCTCACGGGAGTCGGTGCAGCCGCCGTCGATGACCCGGATCGTGGCCGGCCTTGAAGAGCTGGGACTGGTCACCCGCGTCGTCGACCCGTCCGACCGACGGGTGGCCCGGGTCACGCTCACCGACCAGGGGAGCGAGGTCCTGGCTCGGAGCCGGTCCCTCAAGAACGCCTTCCTGGCCGGGCAGCTGCACGGTCTGAGCGCCGACGAGCGCCAACGTCTGGGCGAGCTGACCGGGCTGCTCGAACGGCTCGTGGCTCAGGACGAGCCATGACCTCGCTGCGCACCGCCGTCCACCAGACCTTCAGCTCGCTGCGGATCCGCAATTACCGGCTGTACTTCACGGCCCAGCTCATCTCGGTCTCGGGAACCTGGATGCAGACCGTGGCCCAGTCCTGGCTGGTCCTGCGCCTCACCGGCAGTGGCGTCGACCTCGGCATCGTGGTCGGGCTGCAGTTCCTGCCCATGCTCCTCTTCGGTCCCGTCGGCGGACTGGTGGCCGACCGGATGAACAAGCGCAGGCTCCTCTACCTGACCCAGGCGGGTGGGGGACTCCTCGCCCTCGTGCTCGGCCTCCTCGTGGTGAGCCACCAGGTCCAGCTGTGGCAGGTCTATGTACTCGCCGCCGCGCTGGGCATCGTCAACGTGTTCGACAACCCGGCCCGCCAGACGTTCATCATGGAGATGGTGGGGCGCGACGACCTGCCCAACGCAGTCAGTCTCAACACCGTGGTGATGAACGCGTCACGGGTGGTGGGTCCGGCCATCGGGGGCGTGGTCATCACGCTGCTCGGCCTGGGCGTCTGCTTCTTCATCAACGCGGCTTCCTACATCGCCGTGATCATCGGCCTCTCCATGATGCGGTCGGCCGAACTGCTCCCAACCGGAACGGTGGAGCGGGCCAAGGGTCAGATCAGAGACGGCTTCCGTTACGTCTGGGGCACTCCCGGGCTGCGCAACACCCTGATCGCCGTGGCGGTCATCGGGATCTTCGCCTACAACTTCACGGTGACCTTGGCCCTCCTGGCCAAGAACACCTTTCACGGTGGGGCCGGCACCTACTCCATCCTGACCGCCTGCATGGGTGCGGGGGCGGTGGCCGGCGGGCTCCTCGCCGCCCACCGGGCCCGGCCCACCCCCCGCCTGCTCCAGGTGCTGGCCCTGGTGTTCGGGGGGCTACTGGGGGCGGTGGCCCTGGCCCCGACTCTGGCCACCGCGGCGGTGCTCATCGTCTTCATGGGCGCAGCCTCCATCGGCTTCATCGCCACGGCCAACGCCTCGTTGCAGCTGGGGGCGGATCCGGCCATGCGGGGCCGGGTGATGGCCCTCTACGCCATGGCCTTCCTCGGCACCACGCCGATCGGCGCTCCGTTGGTAGGGGCGATCGCCCAATGGAGCAGTCCGCGCGTCTCCCTGCTGGTCGGGGCGGTGGCCACCATCCTGTCGGCGGGAATCCTCATGTGGCGGCACCAGGCCGGTGTCAGACGCAGCACCCCGGTCGTCGGCGACGCCGCGGCCCTTGCACTCGAGGCCAAGGCCGTGGAGGACGTGGAGTCACGGGTGGCGTAGCCGGACGGCGGCCCCACACGGCCACCCAGTTGATCGTGGCATTTCCTGGGAGATCCGGCGGGTGCTCCTGGTGGCCCTCGGCGCCCAATGGAACAACATCGCCGACCGCACCCTCCGCCCCGGTGCGGCCACCTGCCACCTTCGCGAGATCAGGACGACCGGCGCGTTCTCCTGGTCATTCGAGGACGATCCGGCGGGCCGATCCCCTCGACCTTGGATGCATGGTCGCAGTGGTATTCGATGATGCATACCTCGGCAACGAGCAAAACCGGGTCGGGGTGGTTGGCGGCCACGCCGTCAATGGTTGTCGACAATCACAGGAATACCGCGGCTTCGTACGACGGTCCCGATGGCGGTGGTCGCCACGCTCTGGAGGAGGTATCTGCCGTTGGCCACCCTGCCGGTCTTCCACAGACCCAACCATCCATAAGGAGATTGTCCAGCGAGACTGACCACAGCTTGGTTCAGTCCCGGACCGGTTGCTTCGAATCGAACGCCTACCAGGTCATAGCTCCCTGATGCAGTGGCATCCAGGACTTCCGTGCCCCGGATCACCGATCCGGCCGATGGTTTGATGACGCTGGTCTCGGGTATCTGGGACGGAAGTGGAACCGGTCCGAGGGCCCGGAGCCGTGCGGCACCATCACCGGCGAAGACGCTGAGGTGGTGCTGCGCCATCATCGCCGTCATCGACCGAAGCTGACTGAAGGAGTCGAATTCGTTCAGTTCGGCTATGACGAACGCTTGGGGGTAACGGTTGATATCGGCCGTCACCCTGGCTGCAGTTTCCTGACGCAGCATGGAGGCACGAGCACCCGAGAGTCCCTGTCGGGTGCCCATGACCACCTGCAGGCCGATGACGACGACGACCATGGTGGCGGCGACCGGTTTGGACCAGCGCAGTGATGCCGCGAACCCGCCTCGGTTCTGCAGCACCGCCTGTTCGCCCGTGGCCTGCGGAATACCCGGCTGAGGTTCCCGTCGTTGACACCAACGGAGCCAGCACTGTTCGAGCACCACCAGGTAGATCCCTACCACGATGGCAAGGTCGAACGTGGTGTAGCGAGAAGCGCCCGCCGTCGACAGCCCTTCGCCCGCCCGACCCGCGGCCACGGTGGCCGCGAAGAGGAGCCCGAAGCAGATGAGCGCCACGGCAATGGGACCCGCGGCCATCTCGCGCCGTTGGAACCAGTACGATCCCACGGCCCAGACGGAGAGCAAGACAATGAGGACTCCGATGACCAGGGCTAGGGGATGGACCGAGCCCATCACGTTGATGCCGATGACGTTGCCGATGGCCATGACGGTGTACCGGAGCGTCTCTGTCGGATGATGCACGGCGTAGCTGTCGGAACCGGACTGGCCCGAGTTGTAGCCGGCGAAGTACACGGCGACGGTGGCGATGGCGACGAGGACCCATGTCAGCCCGAACACCGGGCGACGTCGACGCAAGGCGAGCAGGAGAAGCCCGATGGGCCAGATGATGAGCCCTTGTAGCGACGAGTAGCTGGCAACGATCCCCGACGCCATCGCCAGGCTCAGCGCGAGCCATGTCATGATGAACCGATCCAGAAGAACCAAAGAGCAGACCACGGCCACGAGCACCACGTACCACGCCAGCTGGAAACCCCACAGGGTGTTCTGGTACTGGACGAGCGAGAGCATCACGATGGCCACCGGACAGTAGAAGGCCCACGCAATGGGTCCCAGTCGCCGCCGATGGGCCACGATGATCAGTCCGATGGCGAGGGTCAGCAAGCCTGCTCCTAGGTACTCTTCGAACACGATGTCGAAGTGCACGCTGCGACTGAGTAACAGGACGATCAGATTGGGGAACAGGATCCGGTTCTCGTTGTGGAGTGCCCACATCTGACTGAGGCCGAGATGGCCGTGGAAGGAGTCGCTGATGAGCTGGATGTCGCTCCACTGATCGAGCACGGGCGTGTTCACCGCGTAGGTGTGGATGAGCCAGAAGTAGGTGATGACCGGGATACCGAATCCGAGCACCGCGAGCACAGTCAGCTGGCGACGAGTGCCCCGTCGCTGGTAGATCACCTCATCATTGGCTGGGAAGTCGGATTCGGCACTCGACATGGACTCGATCCTTACCAGCGGAGAACCAGTCGTCACCAGAGTGACCAGTAGCAATCGCCGGCGTGACTGTATCCGAACTGTCGGGCCCGGTTCCGGCTACCAATCGGTTCCCACTCGTTGTGGTCCCGCCCGGAACGTCACTGAGGAACGCGCCCTTTCAGTACCTCGAACCGGTTCGGCCCGGCACGCGGCGCGTCGTGGTTACACGGGACTGGCGGATGGGAGTGCACCGTTGATTACGCGGCTGCTCCGACGGAAGGTCATCCCGGGTCCGTTGGTCGAGTTGCCTCACCCCAGGATTACGAGGCGACCGGCTTGGGCTCCTTCGGCAGTCCCAGCACCCGCTCGCCGACGATGTTGCGCTGGATCTCGGCCGTGCCCCCCCAGATGGTCTCCGAGCGGCTGAAGAAGAACGAGGCCTGCAGGTCACTGACCGGGTAGTCGTCGCGGCCCCGCTTCAAACGGACATCGACCACGTCGGTCGGATCTCCAGTGAGGATCTGGCCGTCGAGGCCGAGGATGTCGAGGGCCAACTCCATCGTCTGTCTGGTGGTGCTCGGACCAGAACATCTTGTTGCACGCCCCGAGGGCGGCCATGTGGTGGGTGCCGTTCAGGGCGTCGGTGAGGGAGCGGTAGCCGTTGATCTCCATGATCTTGACCTTGGTCCACGCCCGGGCCAGGCGCTGCCGGATGAGGGGGTCCGAGCTCTTCCCGTTCTTCTGAGCCACGGCGATGATCTGGTCGAGCTCCCGGAGGAAGCGACGGTGTCCGGTGGTGGCCGAGGAGCCCCGCTCGAATCCGAGCGTGGTCATGGCCACCTTCCATCCGTTGTTCACCCCGCCCACCACGTTCTCTTGGGGACAGCGGGCGTTGGCGAAGAAGACCTCGTTGAACTCGGCACTCCCGTCCACCTGTTCGATGGGACGGACCTCGATGCCGTCCTGGTTCATGGGCACTAGCAGGTACGAGATGCCGGCGTGCTTGGGGGCGTCGGGATCGGTGCGGGCCAGGAGGAAGATGTAGTCGGCGTACTGGGCCTGGGTGGTCCACACCTTCTGGCCGTTGATGACCCACTCGTCCCCGTCGAGCTCGGCCCGGGTCTTGAGCGAGGCCAGGTCGCTGCCGGCGTCGGGCTCGGAGAAGCCCTGACACCAGGCGATCGTGCCGTTCAGGATGCCGGGGATGAACTGCTTCTTCTGCTCCTCGGAGGCCCACTGGAGGATGGTCGGACCGACCAGGGTGTCGCCGAAGAAGTCGGCCCGCAACGGGGCCTCGGCGCGGGCGAACTCCTCGTTGAGCACGACCGACTCCATCAGGGACAGTCCCTTGCCCCCGTACTCCTTGGGCCAGGAGGCGCAGATCCACCCTCCCTCGAAGAGCTTCTTCGTCCACGCCTGGTTGAAGGCCTTCTTCTCGTCCTTGGCCATGGAGAACCCGGGGGTGCCCCAGCCGTCGGGCAGGTTGTCGATCAGCCAGTGGCGGATCTCGGCACGGAACGGCTCGGTTTCGGCGGGATAGCTCAGGTCCATGGCCCGAGATTACCGCCCGGTCATCGGGGCCGGACAGCAGTTCCGGGCCACGGCCGGACCCGACCGCACCGACCGCAGCCCGCCCCTCGGGGACGGGACGGGGCGGTGTGCAGCGCCCCGGCGCGGAGGCCCGTCTACGCTGGAGTGGCCATGACCACACAGACCACCGACACCGGACCGGGCCTGGAGCTACTCCACCTCTCGAGCGTGATCAAGCGCCCGTTGGTGGACGGCGCCGGCGACCGCCTGGGCAAGGTCCAGGACCTGATCGTGCGGGCCGGGGAGGCACCCCACCCTCCGGTGGTGGGACTGGTGGTCGACATCGGGGGCCGCGACCTGTTCGTGCCCATCAGGAAGGTCGCCGCCTTCGAGCCGGGTCGGGTGCTGTTCGATGGACGCCGGGTCGACCTCCGTCGGTTCGAGCGTCGGCCCGGCGAGCTGCTCCTGGCCCAGGACCTGCTGGCCCACCACCTGATCAACTTCGTGGGTGGACGGCTGATCCGGGCCAACGAGATCGAGCTGGCCAAGGTCAACGGCAGTCTGGGAGGTAGTGGCCGTCGACCCGTCCCCCCGGCCCGTCCTCAGCCGACTGATTCCCGGTCATCACCGCCACGAAGCGAAGCCCGGGACCATCGTGGACTGGGCCAGCATCGAGCCCTTCGTGGCCCACGTGCCCTCCTCACGGCTGCGCATCCCCTACCGCAAGCTGGCCAAGCTCCACCCGGCCCAGATCGCCGACCTCGTCGAAGCGGCCTCCCACGACGAGGGCGAGGAGATCATCGAGGCTGTTGGCGCCGACCGTGAGCTTGAGGCCGACGTCTTCGAGGAGCTCGACACCGAGCACCAGCTGGAGTTCGTCAAGAGCCGGTCCGACGAGGAGGCGGCCCGTCTGCTCTCCTCCATGGCCCCCGACGATGCCGCCGACCTCATCACCGAGGTGGACCAGGACCGTCGCATGCCCATCCTCAACCTGCTGCCCGAGCCCCAGCAGCGCAAGGTCCGCTCGCTGCTCAGCTACAACCCCGAGACCGCCGGGGGCCTGATGAGCCCCGACTTCCTGAGCGTCGCCGTCCTCCATGGCCATCGGCTGCGGTCCTCGACCTGGTGCGGTCGAGCACGCGCTCCGCCCGAGGCCCTCAACGTGGTCTTCGCCGTCGACGTCGAAGGCCACCTGGTGGGGTCGGCCTCCACCGGTGCGACTGGTCCAGGCCGAACCCACCGGCCCCGTTCGACTCCGTCGTGGAGGCCGATCCGGCCCACGTGCACCCGGACTGGGACCTCGGGGCCATGGTCCGCACCATGTCCGACTTCAACCTGATCGTGGCGCCGGTGATGGATCCCGAGCACGGTCACATCCTCGGCGTGGTGACCGTCGACGACGTCCTGGAGCTCCTGCTCCCGACCGGCTGGCGACGCGACTTCGGGCGCACGGCGGTGGAGGAGTGAGCGTGTTCCGACAGCGAAAACCCCAGTCCGCCACCGAGCGCGGCAAGAGGGCGTCCGAAGGACCCTAAGGCCACGCGGGCGCACCCGGGTGGATCGTGCTCGGTGGCGACCGCTCCGGAGGCCCGGGATGACCGGTCGCCTCGCCCAGCTCATGCCGGTTCGGTACCCGGCACGGGGGCTCGAGCCCGGTGGCCCGGGCCACGGGGACCAGGGCCGCCCGTCCGGGTTCCCTCCACAGCCCTGACCGTTCCCGACCGTCGTTCCTGCGGCGTCCGGCCCTCGTGTCCGGCGCGGCGCGGGACCGCCACTCAGCATGCATGGCCCGAAGGAGGTGAACCATGGCCCGAGACCACGATGAGAGGCCCGGAGGTGGTCCGTCCGACAAGGAACCCATCGTCGCGGCCCGAAACGGCGCCGACGACGGGTCCGCCGTCCTCGACGAAGCCCACCTGGGCGACATCCAGGGTGCCTTCGGGACCATCCGCCAGCACGACCTCGACAATCGGCGCACGTGGCGGGCCCGCCTGCTCACCCTGCTGGCCATCATGGGTCCCGGGCTCATCGTCATGGTGGGCGACAACGATGCCGGAGGGGTCTCCACCTATGCCCAGGCCGGCCAGAACTTCGGCCTCACCCTGCTGTGGACGCTGCCCCTGCTCATCCCGGTGCTGGTGGTCAACCAGGAGATGGTGGTGCGACTGGGCGCGGTGACCGGCGTCGGCCACGCCCGTCTGATCAACGAGCGCTTCGGCAAGTTCTGGGGGGCCTTCTCGGTCGGCGACCTGTTCATCCTCAACTTCTTGACCATCGCCACCGAGTTCATCGGGGTCAGCCTGGCCCTCCACTACTTCGGCATCAGCGAGTACCTCTCGGTGCCCATCGCCGCCGTGTTGCTCGTCGCCATGACCGCCACCGGCAGCTTCCGGCGCTGGGAGCGGTTCATGTTCGTCTTCATCGTGGTGAACTTCCTGGTCATCCCCCTGGCCTTCTTCAGCCACCCGGCCGCCGGCCCGTTCTTCAAGGGCTTCGTCACCCCCGGGGTCCAAGGTGGGTTCACCTCCACCTCGGTGCTGCTGATCATCGCCATCGTGGGCACCACCGTGGCCCCGTGGCAGCTGTTCTTCCAGCAGTCCAACATCGTGGACAAGCGGATCACCCCGCGCTGGATCAACTACGAGCGGGCCGACACCGTGATCGGCTCATTGATCACCGTCTTCGCCGCCTCCATCATGATGGCCGTGGTGGCCTCGGCCTTCGCCGGCACCCCACTGCACGGCCACTTCACCAATGCCGGCGGGGTGGCCACGGGCCTCCAGCACTACGTGGGTCGTGCCGCCGGCGCCATCTTCGCCATCATCTTGTTGAACGCCTCGATCATCGGGGCGGCCTCGGTCACCCTGGCCACCTCGTACGCCTTCGGGGACGCCTTCGGCGCCCACCACTCCCTGCACCGGAGCTGGCGGGAGGCCAAGTTCTTCTACGGTGCCTTCACCGGCATGGTGGTGCTGGCCGCCGGCATCGTCATCATTCCCGGCGCCCCGCTCGGCCTCATCACCACCAGTGTCCAGGCCCTGGCCGGGGTGCTTCTGCCCAGCGCCACCGTCTTCCTCCTCCTGCTGTGCAACGACAAGCAGGTGCTCGGGCCCGTGGATAAACCGGCCGTGGCTCAACGTGCTGGCCACGGGCATCGTCTCCATCCTGTTGATGATGTCCCTGGTCCTGATGGTGACCACGGTGTTCTCCACATCAACGTGAACCGGGTGGCCGTAGTGCTCGGCTGCGTGCTGGTGGTGGCATGGGCGGTCGGCGGGATCCTCTACGCCCGGTGCCCTCCGACGCAAGCCGCCCGAACCGGTGACCCCCATGGCCAAGCGGGCCACCTGGCGGATGCCCGCGCTCAACCTGTTGGAGCGGCCCACCTGGTCACGGGGACGGCTGGTCTCCATGTACCTGCTGCGGGGCTATCTGGTCCTGGCCGTCCTGCTCCTGTTGGTCAAGGCCATCCAACTCGGGGTGCACCAGTAGTCCTCCACTGGGTCAGATCCGTGGAGGGGGGATGGTCCGCACGTCGGCACCGGCCCCGAGCCGGACCACTGGAGCCCGGAGTGCGTACAAAAGCCCTGCTGCGGTGATTACCTGATGGTCAGTTTGCGCCGAAGTACCTGGCCGGGGGAGTATTTGGCTTCTATGTGCCTGCCTGCTCCGGATGTCCATGCCTAGCTTCGGGCTCAAACGGCACAAGATCAAGGGTCCTAAGTATCCACCACCAACCCCCGAGCGCATCGCCCCCCGACCTCCGGCCCCGGGCGGTCTGCGCATCGCCTTCCTGGTCTACCGGGGCAATCCCCGCTGCGGGGGACAGGGCGTCTACACCCGCCACCTGACGCGGGAGCTGGTGGAACTGGGCCATTCCGTGGAGGTCTTCGCCGGCCAACCGTGGCCCGAGGTGGACGAGGGCGTCGGGTTCACCCCGGTGCCCAGCCTCGACCTCTACCGCGATCCCGACCCCTTCCGGATTCCCCGACCGCGCGAGTTCCGCAACTCCTATCCGACCTCGGTCGCTGCCCTGGAGTTCGGGGTCATGTGCACCGCCGGGTTCCCCGAGCCCTGGACGTTCAGCATCCGGGCCCGCCGCCTGCTGGCCGCCCGCCGGGACGAGTTCGACCTGGTCCACGACAACCAGTGTCTGGGGAACGGGATCCTCGGGATGATGGAGGACGGCTGGCCGCTGCTGACCACCCTGCACCACCCGATCACCGTCGACCGGCAGTTGGCCCTCAGCCACGCCACCAACCCCTGGCAGCAGTTCACCCAGCGACGCTGGTTCGGGTTTCTCCGCATGCAGGTCAACGTGGCCCGATCGCTGCCCCGGGTGGTCACGGTGTCCGAGTCCTCGAAGGTGGACATCGCCGCCCAGATGGGTGTGGAGCTCGACCGGATGACGGTGGTCCCGGTGGGCGTGGACCACACCGTGTTCCGACCCCAATCCGATGTCGAACCCGTCCCCGGCCGGATCATGGTCACCTCTTCATCGGACGTGCCCATGAAGGGACTCGTGCCACTGCTCGAGGCCGCGGCCAAGCTGCGCACCGAGCGCGACATCGAACTCGTGGTGATCGGAAACCCACGTCCCGACGGGCGGGTAGCCAAGGCCATCGAGCGGCTCGACCTGGCGCCCATCGTGCGCTGCGTCTCGGGTATCACCGATGCCGAGCTGGCCCGCAACTACGCCCAGGCCGAGGTGGCCGTGGTGCCCTCGCTGTACGAGGGGTTCTCCCTGCCGGCCATCGAGGCCATGGCCTGTGGTGTCCCCCTCGTGGCCACTACCGGTGGAGCCCTGCCCGAGGTGGTCGGCACCGACGGTGTCACCGGCCTGCTGGTGGCCCCGGACGACCCCGGCGCCCTGGCCGCCGCCATCGGGCGCCTGCTCGACGACGCCGACCTGCGCCAGCGGCTGGGGGCCGCCGGACGGGAGCGGGTGCTCGGCCGTTTCACCTGGCAGGTCACCGCGGCGGGTACCGCCGCCGAATACCGTGCCCTCCTCGACGATGCTGGCTCGATGCGCCAGGCCAGTGCGCACTGATATGAACGAACCCCTGGAGACTGCACCATGCTGACGGTCGACTACGCCCGCTTGGGTGTGCGAACCGGAGACCGCCTACTCGATCTGGGATGCGGCTTCGGTCGCCATGCCTACCAGGCCGCCCGGCTGGGCGCCGAGGTCGTGGCCTTCGACGCCGGCGCCGACGAGGTGCGCAACGTGCTCGACACGTTCGGGGCGATGGTCGTGGACGGTGAGCTCGACCTCGAAACGGCCCGGGTGGGATCGGTCCAGGGCAACGCCCTGTCCCTGCCCTTCGAGGACGCCGCGTTCGACCGGGTGATCGCCTCCGAGGTCCTCGAGCACATCCCCGACGACGAGCAGGCCATGGCCGAGCTGGCCCGGGTGCTCCGGCCCGGCGGCACCATGGCGGTCACCGTGCCCCGGTGCGGACCCGAGTTCGTCAACTGGGCCCTGTCCGACGAGTACCACAACGTCCCCGGAGGCCACGTCAGGATCTACCGGCAGAGCCAGCTGCGGGGTCGCCTGGAGTCCACCGGGCTGCGGGCCACCGGCAGCCACCACGCCCACGGTCTGCACGCCCCCTACTGGTGGCTCCGCTGCCTGGTGGGGCCGACCAACGACGCCCACCCCGCCGTCTCCACCTACCACCGGCTGCTGGTGTGGGACATCGAGAAGGCGCCGAAGGTCACCCGCTACGCCGACCGTGTGCTCAACCCGTTGGTGGGCAAGAGCCTGGTGGTCTATCTGGAGAAGCCGGCGGAGCCCGCGACGATGGCGGACCCGGTCGAATCCGGGCCGGTCCCCGAGCCGGCCGATGACGACAGGCTCCGCCGGGTCCGAGGGCCCCGCACCGGGTCGGAGGTCGATGCCGGAGACGGCACAGCAGACGACGCCGACCAGGAGGCCGTGGCATGAGGTCGATTCCCGACATCCCCGGTGTCATCAGCGCCGCCGAGATCGAGGCCACTGCCCGGTCCATCGTCTCGCTCCAGCGGCCAGACGGGATGATCGAGTGGTATCCCGGAGGACACTGTGATCCGTGGAACCATGTCGAGGCGGCCATGGCCCTCACCGTGGCCGGCATGGACGCCGAGGCCGACCGGGCCTACCAGTGGCTGGTGGACACCCAGCTCCCCGACGGCAGTTGGTTCAACTACTACCTGGCCACGGGCATCGAGGACGCCCGGCTGGACACCAACGTGTGCGCCTATCTGGCCACCGGGGCGTGGCACCGCTACGTCTCCACCGGCGAGTTCTCCGGGCTCGAGCAGCTCTGGCCGGCCGTCGAGGCCGGCGTGGACTTCGTCCTCCGCTGGCAGCGGCCCGACGGCTCGATCCACTGGTCTCTCGACCCCTCGGGCTTCCTCGAGGAGTACTCCCTGCTGACCGGATCGTCCTCGATCTACCACAGCCTGCGGTGTGCGGTGGCCTGTGCCGAACGCCTCGGTCACGAACGGCCCGACTGGGAGCTGGCGGCCGGTCGCCTGGCCCACGCCGTGGCCCACCAGCCCGAGGCCTTTGCTCCCAAGGAGGAGTTCGCCATGGACTGGTACTACCCGGTCCTCGGCGGAGCGCTCACCGGTGAGGCCGCCCACCGGCGGATGGAGGAGCACTGGTCGAAGTTCGTGATGGAGGGACGGGGCGTCCGCTGCGTGTCCACCGGCGAATGGGTGACGGCGGCCGAGACGGCCGAATGCGTGCTGGCCCTCGACGTCCTGGGCCGAGACGATACGGCGCTCGAGCTGTTGACCTGGGTCCAGGCCTTGCGCAACGAGGACGGTTCCTACTGGACGGGCATGGTGTATCCCGAGGAGGCCACCTATCCGCCCCTCGAGCGGTCGTCCTATACGGCAGGGGCCATGATTCTGGCCGCCGACGCCCTCAGCCGGACCACACCGGCCTCCGGCATCTTCCGTGGCGAGGGACTGCCCAGCCATCTCGACCTCACCGAGCCCGCTCCGACCTCTCTGGTCGAGCCGGCCGTCCGGGCTCCCGGAGGCCACGAGGCTCGTTGAGTCTGACCGACTGACATCGATGGTGTGGCTCGGAGCCCGGCGATTGGGCCGGGGCAGTCGGCTCCCTGAGGTATTCATCGCAAAATCCCCCACAGAGTAGGGAGGTGAACGACGATCGTCTGCGGATCCGAGTCGGGCACCTTGATGATGATCCGAGGATCTCTGGGCGAGTGATAGTACGGGATGGATCGAAGTTTCCCGTTGCTTTCGACAAATACCGACGAGCTGGTGTTGTAGGTCACGGGCAGGGCCACCCTCGTCGGGCCTGCACATGACAGCCGGAACGTCAGCGAGAGTGACTCGAGCGGCGAACGGGAGGGAACGGCCACGTGACAGGGAGTGCTGCTCAGTGACGCGGCGCCTGATTGCTGGTGATGGAGGTTCTTGTAGAGAGGACCGTCGCCGTAGAGCTCGTCACCTTTGGCGTCATCGACCTTGGGCAGGTACTCCGGGAAGAGGAATCCACTCTCCGAGAAGAAGCCTCCAAAGGTGCGATAGTCCATGACGGCGGGTGGTGCCGACCACATTGTGCTGGGAAATGCGTTGGCCGGGGTATCCAAGAACGCGTCCGTCTTCCACGTTGCGGTGAGTGGGGAGAGTGCTAGCAGGGAAAGCAGCCAGATGACCGCCACCCCCTTTGGAATCTTCGAGGTCGGATAGGCGTGGAACACGGCGTTGGCTATGGCGACGACCAGGATGACACACAGCGGGGTAATGAACGCCAGCATCCGATAGGGGTAGTCGATGACCTGGAGGGGCGACAGAACGCGATAGACGAACAGGGACACCGGGATCTGCAGGAACAGATAGATGCAGAGGCTGACGACCAGTAGCACGGTACAAGGGATGTGGAATTGCCGTCCCCACGGGGTACGGTCCGGCCGTCGTCCGGTGAGAACCCAGTGGGTGAGTACCGCCACAACGGCGATGGCGATGGGCATCCAGAGGGAATAGTCGATCTGGACAAAACGATAGTGACCAGAATTGTAAGCATCGAGCCAGCGGTACTGGGTGTCGACGAAATACCACGGTAATCGGACGAAGTTGGCCGAGACCGTTTGGCCGTAGCGACTGACTTTGGAAGCTGGATCGAAGTACTGGGAGAATCGCAGCTCGGCCAGAAGTGTCGGTGCCAACAGGATCGCCGTGCCCCCGGCTGCGATGACTAGCCGCCAGGCAACGGCCCGGAGACCAGCTAGTCCGGCGGTGACGAGGAACGTGATTGCGGTCACGGTCAGTGTGAATACCGAAAGAAGGCCGATGGCGCTGTGGGCGTCGACGAGTAACACCATGATGGGAATGATCAGCAGCGAGACGCGCCGGTTCTTTACCAGGTTGAGGCACCAATAGAGCAGCCAAGGAACAATCATCATGGCGGAGAACTCAGGCAGGTCACCGCGGGCCAGCCAGTCCGTGAACACATAGTTCGTGAACAGGAAGCCCAACGAACCGATGGCCTGTAGCCACCGGCTGTCGGTGATCAACCCCAGCGCCTGGCGCATCCCGTAGGCGCCGACGGCCAAGAAGATGGCAATGGACAGGATCAGCGTGGGCTTGAGGTCACCCCCGAACAGGATGAAGAGGAACCCCGAGACGTAGAAGAAGGTCTTCTGGTAGTAGAGCAGTACTGGCGTGCCCAGTCCGAGGCCATCGGTGCTCGACCAAACGGGGAAGAAGTCGAGGTGTCGGAAGTGGGCGGCATAGAGGGGAACGAGGGTGAGTTCATTGAACAACGCTCCGCCTATGGGCCAGCCCGATCGTCGGCCGACAAGCGACAGGATCAGGGCTGCAGCCCCGACCACGAGGAGGGCATAGAAGAGTTCGTAGGCCCAACGGCTCCGAAGCGCGGACCTTGACGGTGTCGTGCTCGAACCCGCCGGGACAGTCGCCGGTGTTGAGAAAGCCAGCCCGTTCATCCTCTCCTGCACCCCCCTCTGCCAAAGCCACGGCAGAAGCCAAAACTCTAAGCCAGCCGATTCCTGGCTGCACTACTACCGCAGTTATCGGTAGGCCCTTGCACGGGTGGCATGGTCTAAGACCGGTCAATTCAGTTTCAGCGAACCGTTCGGTGGTCCAACGAACTCTATTGACACAAATCCGTTAACACCGTGTCCACCTGTGCCCCCGGCACCGCTGGCGGCACCACCACCGCCACCGCCACCTCCGGCCCCGCTCGTGAAGATGCCGTTGGTGGCACCGGTTCCACCAGCGGCGCTCGACATGGCACCAATACCGCCACCGGGTGAATCGGTTCCGCTCACTCCCGCAGCCCCACCCCCGCCGCCGCCTCGGGTGGACGTCGAGGTTCCACCACCACCGCCTCCGGGCCACGCGTAGAGATAGGAGGAACCCGACTCTCCTCCTCCACTCGCCCCGGCTCCGCCGCCGGAGCCCGGAGCCCGGCCGGTGCCATCGCTGGAGTTGCCTGCCGCGATGGGATTGAGGACGGTCGCATCACTGTTTCCGAGGGACCCAGCACCACCGGAGCCACCGTCAGCGGACGCCACCCCGGCGCAGCTCGAGTCTCCACCGGCGCCGCCACGCATTCCGGATCCGCCGTTGATCGCGCCCCCGGTCCCGGGGGTTCCGCCTTCGCCCACCATCACGGCAACCCGCTCACCCACGTGGCCGACCGTATCGTTTATCGTCACGGCACCAGCGGCCCCGCCTGCCCCACCCGCCTGATCAGCGATGCCACCAACGCTCAGAGCGGACCCGCCTCCCCCCCCGCCGCCACCACCGCCCACGGCTACAACCATGTAGGTACCGCTCGCAGGCACCACCCAGATTCCGCTCTTCGTGAACAGTCGGTCGTTCTTACCCGCTACTGTCGCCGGAGCTGACGTCGTCGACGAACTTGTCGTCGTACTCGCTCCACAGCCGGCAAGGACGAGCGAGCCGCCCACCGTCAGCAATGCCAGCAGCCGTCTGCGCATAGCGCAACTCCTCAGGGCGAACGATGTCGATGACCGGGGGGGGACGGCACGGATGATCCCCCCGAGATCAAGGCACAGTCGCATGACCTCATTGACCCGTGACGCTTGTCCCGAATTTGGTAGGCGGAGCATAGCGTGAGATCAAATCGCAGACTTCCTCGGCTGCTCACGAGGTCGCGCACCGCTGTGGGAACACCGGGTGCCCGGGCGCTCAGGCGTCCACCGTGTTCCTTCGTGGACGAGCACCAGCGGTACTCGCGGCTAGAGCCCCGAGATCTCCCGCAACGGCCGGAAGCAACGGACAAGCACCCGGGGCTAGACCCGACGCAGCACCCGGAGCGAACCACACTCGCCGTCTTCGACGAAGTCACCCGAGTCGAGGGCGTACCGCCAGATGTCATAGGGGGGTCGACCCCCGTCGGCCGGGTCGGGGAACACGTCGTGGATGGCCAGCCAGCCGTCGCCGACCACCTTGGGGGCCCAGTTCCGGTAGTCCGACCATGCCGGCTCGTCGCCGTGCCCCCCGTCGATGAAGCAGAAGGCCAGCGGGGTCGACCAGTGCGAGGACACCGTGGGCGAATCGCCGACCACGGCGATGACCGAGGACTCGAGCTCGGCACCGATGATTGTCCGCCTCCAGTGGGGGAGGGTGTCGATCCGCCCGGTGGCGGGGTCGACCAGCGAATCATCGTGGTGCTCCCAACCGATCTGGTTCTCCTCGGAGCCGTGATGGTGGTCGAGGCTGAACACCACCGCCCCGGTCTCCTCGGCCGCAGCACCGAGGTACACCGTCGACTTGCCGCACCAGGCCCCGATCTCCACCACGGTGGCGCGCTCGAAGGTGGCTCCGGCCCGTAGCGCCGCCAGGTACAGCGCCTCACCCTCGTCGTCGGGCATGAACCCCGTGGCCGCGCGGGCCTGGGCGAATAGCTCTTGGCGGCGCCGGACCCGCTCGGGGTGGTCGGTCGTCGCTGGCGAGTTGGCGAGGACATCCATGGATCCAGCCTGACACGCCTCCGCGTCCTCCGACAGTCGAGGGACAGTGCCGGCACGAGATTTCCCCCAGCTGAGCTGCCCTTTGAGCAGGCCTCTTTCCCTTCCCAGCCCGGACGAATAGCATGGTGTGGTCGTCGCAGCCGCGGACCGGGGGAGGGGTGATGGCGTCCTTGGAGAAGAAGCGGATCGGTGTGCTGGTCGTGGCCTACAACGCGGCCTCCACGCTGGCCAAGGTACTCGATCGCATACCCAAGGAGATCCGGCCGGATATCGAAGAGGTGATCGTCAGTGACGATCACAGCGACGACTCGACGTACCTGGTGGGTCTGGGCTATCAGCAGGTCTCCGACCTGCCCATCACCCTCATCAGGCAGCCGGCCAATCTCGGGTACGGCGGCAACCAGAAGGCCGGCTACGACCTGGCCATCGAGCACGGTCTGGACATCGTGGTGATGCTCCACGGCGACGGCCAGTACGCCCCCGAATCACTCCCGGACATCGTCGCACCCCTCATCGCCGGTGAGGCCGACGCCGTCTTCGGATCCCGGATCATGATCAAGGGCGCCGCCCGCAAAGGGGGCATGCCCCTGTACAAGTACGCGGGGAATCGCATCCTGTCCCGATTCGAGAATGCCGCGCTGGGCACCGACCTGTCGGAGTTCCACTCCGGCTACCGGGCCTACTCGGTGGCCGCCCTGAAGCAGATCCCGTTCGAGCGAAACTCGAACGGATTCAATTTCGACACGCAGATCATCATCCAACTGCACGACGCCGGCATGACCATCGCCGAAGTGCCCATTCCCACCTACTACGGGGACGAGATCTGCTACGTGGACGGTATGGGGTATGCCGCCGACGTCACCCGGGATGTCGTGGCCTACCGGTTGCAAAAGGCGGGCTTCGGCGACGGGAGTCGCATCGCCCTCAGTGAGGAGTACCAACTTAAGCCGAGTGAGGACAGTTCCCATGGCCGGATATCGACGCTTTTGAAGTCGAGGCCGCCGAGCCGGATCCTCGACCTCGGGTGCTCGAGCGGGCTATTGGCCGAACGGCTCGAGGCGATGGGCCATCGTGTCACCGGGGTCGACGTCACCGAGATCGCCGGTGTGACCGAGCGCACCTCCGCCTTCGTGAAGAGTGATCTCAACGACGGCATCCCGGCCGAGGTCGGCACCGGCTACGACATCGTCCTGGCCGCCGACGTGCTCGAGCACCTGGTCAATCCTGGGGCGCTCATGGACCAGGTCAGAGGGGTCCTGGCGCCCGGGGGCACCGCCATGTTCTGTGTGCCCAACATCGCCCACTGGTACCCCAGGCTTCGGTCGACCTTGGGGATGTTCGATTACGACCAGCGCGGCATTCTTGACGCCACGCACCTCCGGTTCTTCACCCGACGCAGTGTCTCCAAGCTCATCGAACGCCACGGCTTCACCATCCGCCGTGTCGAACCCGTGGGCCTTCCGCTGGATGCGCTCGGGATGGACGGCCCGAAGGCCCACGCCCTCCGGTTGGTCGATCGCCTCCTGTTGGATCTGTGGCCGACCATGTTCGGCTATCAGTTCATTGTCGAGGCCACGCCGACCAATCGCTGAATGCGGGGATCCCGAGTCTCTGACCACTCCCGTGCTCGTGCCCGCGCCCGGTGCGTGAGTCGGTCGGACGTACCCTGACCACGCGTGAGGAGGGGCGGAATCACGCGGTAGCATTGATGGGCTGACTCTACGATACGCGGGGGATCATCAGCGGTGGAGCGCCATGACGCGTCGCCGCGGTGGTGAGAAGAGGGAGGGGATCGGGTTGGTTGGTGTCGACACGGTGCCGGTGCCGGACGTCACCATTCCCGAGCCGAACGCACCGTCGTCATTCCCCTTCCGCCGGGTCTCGGACGTCGTGGCCATGGTCATCTTCCTGGCCACGTTCGTCGGATTTGTGTGGTTCGTGCACAAGAACGCGGTCAACGTCGTCTTCGACGACCAGTGGTTGGACATCAATCTCATCAAGCACGCAGATTCCGGCACGCTGAGCTGGTCTCTGTTGTGGGCCCAGCACAACGAGAACAGGGTCTTGTTCCCCAATTTGATCGTCCTCCTCCTCGCCGCCACGACCCATTTCAACATTGTCGTCGAGCAGTATCTGAGCGGTCTGCTTCTGATGGCCACCACGGCCCTCCTCATCCTCGCCCACAAGCGGCGCTCGCCTTCCATCCCCTGGATCTTCTACTGTCCGGTCGCCTTGGCCATGGCGTCGTTCACGAGCCTCGGGCCGGCACTGTTCGGTTTCCTCCTGAGCTGGTATCTCGTCCTGTTCGGTATGGCTCTGGCTCTGTTCCTGCTCGATCGGCCAACGCTGAGCCGGTGGGCCCTGGCCGGCGCGATAGCGGCCGCCGTGCTCGGCAGCTTCTCCTCGCTCCAGGGGTTGATCATCTGGCCCTCGGGCTTGGTGCTGCTGTACCTCCGACAGCGCTCGGGTCGAGCCACGCTGGCGTGGATGGCCAGCGCGGTGGTGACCACCGGCGCGTATCTCTACCATTTCAATTTCGCCGCCACCGGGGGATCCGAGTCATCGACGCTGAGTCATCCGATGGAGGCGATCCGCTTCTTTTTCTCGTCGATCGGGAACGTCTTCGGCACCGACATCGCCAATACCCCGACGGCCGTCAACGACCGGGCCTTTGCCGTCGGGGTCGTCGTGTTCGTCGTGGCCATCTGGGCGCTGTGTCGTGGATTCCGTGCCGACCGAAACGACGGAGGCCCGATCGGTGTCGCCCTGATCTGTTACGGCCTGTTCTTCGTGGCCTTCATCACGCTGGGGCGGACACAGCTGGGCCTGTTCAGCGAGGCCCGGTTCTCCGTCTTCGCGCTCATCTTGTGGATCGGCACCTATCTCACACTCCTCGAGCCACGGTCCCCGATGCTCGATGGGACGCGGGAGATCTGGCTGGCTCGATTCGATCGACTGGCTCGCATCAAGGCATCCCCGGATGGACCGGTGCCCGCCACCCCGACCGCTGGACACCTCGGCTGGTCGCAGGGAGTCACGCTGGTCATGCAGGTCGGCCTGATCGGTCTGATCCTCATCCAGCTGGTCATCGGGGGCAACGGCGCTATTGCCAATGCCAACGGCTGGCGCTCCCACCAGACCGAGGTCGGCGACGTGACGGCCAACATCAATGATGCGTCGAACTCGTTGATCTCCCAGGTCCTCGGCGAGTATCCACCGGCATTCGAACGGCAGTTGGCGGTGTTCGCGCGGTCGAAGGATCTGAGCCTCTTCGACACCCCGCTGGCCACCGAACTGGAGCGCCAGGGCCTCTTCCCTCAGTACCGGGTCGGGGTGGTCTATCCCAAGAACGGGGCCACGGTGTCGGGCCGGACCCTCCTCGACGCCTCGCAGGACGTCGGGCGGGACGTGACATCGGTGGCGCTCCGGATCACCGGCAACGGCCTACCCCACCCCGTCGTTCTTCCGACGACCCGGTCACTGGCGGGCCAGTACGCCTACTGGGACACCCGCCAGGTCCCCAACGGCGGGTATGAGGTGTACGCCGTCGTGGCCCGACCGGGCCGGGCCAACGTGGTCAGCAATCCGATCGATGTCCTGGTGGCCAATCACTAGATGCGCAGATTCCGGCCGGGCCGGTTCCCCCGTGTCCGCCGGGTCAACAAGAGGAGCGGTCAGCCCCGAACCAACTGCACCAGGGTGTAGATGGCGAATCCGGCCAACAGGACACCGCCGGCCTTGCGGATCACGGCCAGGGGAAGGATCCGCAACAGGGCCCGGCCGCCGAAGGCGCCGAGGGCGGCCACCGTGGCCAGCGCGGCGAAGGCCCCGATGAACACCTCGGCCGGGGCGCGGTACTTGGCGGCCAGATTGGCGGTCAGGATCTGGGTGAGGTCGCCGAACTCGCCGACGAAGATCACGAGGAACGCCGTCCCCACCGTCTTCATCCCCCGCCGGGCCGAATCGGCCTCTTCTGCCCCCTCGGCCTCCTCCTTTTTCTCGGGCACGAAGAGGAGGTAGGCGGCGCCGCCGGCGAACAGGACGGCCGTCACCCCCTCGATCCACCGGTGGGGAAGCAGCTGGAGCAGCTGTCCAACGGCCACGGCGATGGTGGCATGGACGGCGAAGGCCAGGGTGGCACCCAGCCACACCAGTACGGGCCGATAGCGACTGCCCATGATCAGCGTGGCGATCATGGTCTTGTCCGGGAGCTCCGCCACGAAGATGATGACGAACACCGTGGCGACGACACTGAACTGCACGGCCTCAGGTTAGGGACTGCGAGCAGACGGGTCCGACCATCGGACCCCGGCCACCCGGATCGAACTCAGGGAGAGGGAAGATCCGAGCGCGTCGGTCACCGTGGCGGCCAGTCCGGGGCCCTCCCTCCGGCCGAAGGCCACGTTGACGGCCAACCGCTCCAGGATCTGCTCCACCGTCTTGCCTCCGGCCGGCAGCGGGTGGGCCCGGACGAACGTCGTCACCCGGTCGGCCAGCTCGGGAGGCGTGCACAGCACCCGGACGCCGTCGAGCATGCGGGGCAGGATGTTGGAAGGGAACGTGGCCACCAGGGTGTCCCACTCCTCGGTGATCCGTTCCCACGCCGCCGGCCCGGTCAGCCGGTTGGCCACGAGGGACTGCAGCACGAAGGGGGCGTTCTGGGTTCGGACCTCGGTGAGGGCCAGGTCGAAGGTGCGTGAGGCGAGGGCTGGATCGGTGAATGAGGCCAGGGCGTAGAGATACCGGATCTCCTCTTGGGGGGTCGACGGGGCCCGGTAGCGGGCGAGGAAGGCCTCGAACTCGGCGGGTCCCCCATCGGCGGCCACGATGTCCAGCACGGCAGACTCGGTATCGGGGTGCAGCGGGATGGTATTGGCCTCGCTGAACCGTCGGGCTGCCTCGCCCTTGACGGCTGGGTCGGCACCGATGGTCCCCAGGGTGCGGAGTGCCGCCGATCGCAGCGAGGGCGTCCGTTCATGGTCGTCGTCCCGGGGATCCCACCCGAGATCCCCGGCCAGCGGTCCGAGCAGGGTGCGTGTGGCCAGGGCCAGCACCGGTCGATCGCCGTCGGGTACGACGCGGTCGAACAGACCGAGCGCCCCGAGGACCACCGACCACACACTCGGGTCCCGCTCGGCCGAGTTCACAAGAGCCCGGGCCACGGCCAGCACGTCAGCCAGCGGGGCCTGGCCCGACAGTGCCGCGGCCCACGAGTCCGAAACCAGGTTGTAGCGCTCGAGGGGGGCGAGCTCACCCAGGCGGTCGGCCAGTCGCGCCACTGCCCCTGTGGGGTAGGACACGCGGTAATAGCCCGAGCCCCCGGCGTTCACCACCAGGCCCGCCCCGTCGGCCACGGCCACGGTGGCCGGCCCGTCCACCAGGACGGGAAGCGGATCGAAGTCGCCCTGCTCCACCGGCCGGGTGAGCACCGGAACCTGCCAGTTCGTGCCGATGGCCCCACCGGGCTCGCCCCGGTACGAAAAGGGGGTCTGGGTCAGTGAACCGTCCTCACCCACGCGGATGAGGGGGTACCCGCCCTGGTTGATCCAGGTGTCCATGATGGTGCGCACGGCCCGCCCGCTGGACCGTTCGAGGGCGTCCCACAGATCCGTCGTCTCGGTGTTCCCGTAGCTGTGGGTGGTGAGGTAGTCGTGGATCCCCTCGCGGAAGACGTCGGGTCCGATGAACTGTTCGAGCATGCGGAGGACGCTGCCGCCCTTTTGGTAGGTGAGCACGTCGAACATCCCCTGGGCCTCCTCGGGCCGGCCCACGTGGAACTCCACCGGTCGGGTGGCGTGGAGTCCGTCAACGGCCATGGCCGCTTCCCGCTCCACCCCGAAGCTGACCCAGCGCTGCCACTCGGGTCGGAAGGCGTCCACGGCGAGCACCTCCATGAACGTGGCGAACGCCTCGTTGAGCCAGATGCCGTTCCACCACTTCATGGTGACCAGGTCGCCGAACCACATGTGGGCGATCTCATGGCAGACCACGTCGGCCACCCGCTCGAGCTCCACGCGTGCAGCCTGGGACGGGTCCACCAGCAGAGCGGATTCGCGGAAGGTCACACACCCGAGGTTCTCCATGGCTCCGAAGGCGAAGTCGGGGATGGCCACCAGGTCGAGTTTGTCGGCCGGATAGGGGATGCCGAAGTAGTCGGTGAAGAAGGTGAGGGCGTGTGCCCCGACGGTCAGGGCGAACTGGGTCAGGTGGCCCTTGCCCGGGGGGTGAACGATACGGAGGGGAATGCCGTTGACGGGAAGGGGCTCGGTGGCCTCCAGGGGGCCGACGACGAACGCCACCAGGTAGGTGGACATCACCATGGTGGGGGCGAACCGCACCCGACGCCGGCCGTCGGCCTCGGTGCTCTCGCTGACCACGGATCCGTTGGAGTACGCGGCCAAGCCGTCCTCGACTACCAGGGTCACCTCGAAGGTGGCCTTGAGGGCGGGCTCGTCCCAGCACGGGAACGCCCGGCGGGCGTCGGTGGACTCCATCTGGGTGGTGGCGATGATGTGCTCGGTGCCCGAGTCGTCGGCGAAGGTGGAGCGGTAGAAGCCGTGCAGCTTGTCGTTGAGGATCCCGCTGAACACCAGGTGCAGGGTGGCCGGCCCCGGCGGGAGCGGTTGGGCAAACGTCAAGGTGGCCCGTTCCTCTTCGGGGTCGAGGGTGATGGCGGTGGGGGCAAGGGCGTAGCCGGCGTCGGGGTTGCTGTCGTTGAGCTCGGCGAAGGAGATGTCGAGTTCGGCGGCGTTCAGGGTGATGGTGGAGGTGGGGCTCTCCACCGTCAGATCGATCTCCACGTCGCCTGAGAAGGTGGCGGCGGGCAGGTCGGGGGTCAATACGAGCCGGTAGGCATGCGGCCGTACGGTGGTGGGGAGCCGGTAGTCGGCCGGTGCGGCCGCGGGGGCCGTGTCGGGTGAGTCCAGGTCGTTTGTCGGATCGCTCATGTGGGGCAGGCTACCGTCGCGTTGTGCAGCCCGACTCCCAGCCCGACTCCCAACCCGACTCCGAACCCGGCACCGAGCCCCCGGATCCGACCGAGCACGGCGGCGGCAGTTCCCGGGGAGCGACCCCCCGAACCCGACTCGATGTGGTGGCCGTGGGCAATGCCCTGGTCGACGTGTTGGGTGCCGCAACCGACGAGGATCTGGTGGCCCTGGATCTGGTCAAGGGAACCATGGTCATCGTGGACCACGCCCGATCCGAGTCCATCTACTCCTCCATGGGTCCGACCACGGAGGCCTCGGGAGGCTCGGCGGCCAACACGGTGGCCGGCGTGGCCGCACTCGGCGGCCGGGCCGCCTACCTGGCCCGGGTGGCCGATGACCAGTGGGGTCAGGTGTTCACCCACGACATCCGCTCCATCGGGGTGGCCTTCGACCCCAAGCCGACGCCCGCCGTCCCCGGCGTCTCGGTGACCGGTCACTGCCTGGTCCTCATGACCGAGGATGCCGAGCGGACCATGGCCACCCACCTCGGCGTGTCGGGGGACTTCGGGGAGGGTGACCTCCACGATGACCACCTCACCTCGGCCCAGGTGGTCTACCTCGAGGGCTATCTCTGGGAGCAGCCGTCGGCCAAGGCCGCCATGCGTCGGGCCATCGACATCGCCCACGGCAACGATGCCGCCGTGGCCCTCACCGTGTCCGACCCGTTCTGTGTGCAGCACCACCGGGACGAGTTCTTGGACCTCCTGACCGGTGACCTCGAGATGCTGTTCGCCAACGAGGACGAGGTCATCATGCTCTTCGGTTCCCCCGACTTCGATGCCGCCGTCGAGGCGGTGTCGGAGACGGGGGTACTGGCCGTCCTCACCCGCGGCGCCAAAGGATCGGTGGTGGTCACCGCCTCGGGCCCGGTGGCGGTACCCGCCGCCCCCGTCGACCGGGTGGTCGACACCACGGGTGCCGGTGATCTCTTCGCTGCCGGGTTCCTCTACGGCATCACCAACGGGCTGTCACCTGAGGACTCGGCCCGCCTGGGTGGGGTCTGTGCCGCCGAAGTCATTTCGCACGTGGGAGCCCGTCCCCTGGCCGATCTCCGGAGCCTCGCCGTCGACGCCGGCCTGTTCAGCTGACCGCCGAGAACTGATCGCTCCGCCGGACGTCGAGGTACCGACCGGTCGCCCGGTGGTGGGTCAGGCCGGAGGTGCCGGTGAAGGCCGGAAGGAAAAGGGCAGGTCGCCGATGCGTACCAACACCGAGGCCACCGAACGGCCCAGGGGGGCGAGTGCCTCGTCGAGGCTGCTCGGGTCATCGAGTATGGCCTCGTCCAGCTGGCACGAGCCCTCGTAGGAGACCTCAACGGCGCACTCCGGGTTCTTCTGGCCCTCGAGGAGCAGCTGCTCGAGGGTCGTCGAACCCCGGATCAGCGGGTCGTCGCCCAGCACGTCGATATGGGCGGGGAGCACGGCGAGCAGGGGGGCGACCTCGGGGATGCCGTCCAGTCCCTGGACCCGGAAGGCGATCTCCACCAGCACCTCGGGGAGCTCGTCGGGCTCCTCGCCGATGGCCCAGCTGCGGTAGGAGGTCTGGCTCCAGGTCGGCCAGTCCAGGCTGGTGTCCACCCGTATGCGGGCCGGGCGCTCCTCGCCCGGGAGGCTGTAGGACGTCTCGAAGCTCACATCGCCCAGGAAGACATCCACCTGGAACCGCTCCTCGACCGCCTGGCGCTGGAGCAGGGCCGTCTCGAAGGCGTGCCGGTGGGAGGTGACGAGTTGGGTGAAGATGTGGTCCAGCATGGCGGGGCAGAGGCTACCGTTCTTCCATGCCCGTCTCCGCCGATGCGCTCCGGCCGTCACCGTGGACGGAGCGCCGGGTCATCGCCTACGCCCACCAGGGGGGAGCCTGGGAGGCGCCGTCATCCACCCTGCACGCCATCGCCGCCGCGCTCGAAGCCGGGGCCACGGGGATCGAGTTGGATGTTCACGCCACGGCCGACGGCCGGCTGGTCGTCACCCACGACCCCACGGTGGACCGCACGACGGATCACGCCGGGGCCATCGCCGATCTGACCTGGGCCGAGCTGGCCGTGCTGGACAACGCCTACTGGTGGGCGCCGGGGGCCGATGTCTCCCCGGGCCTGGCCCCCGAGGAGTACCCGCTCCGGGGGAGGGCGCCGAAGGACCACCGGTTCGGCATCGCCCTATTGGAGGAGGTGCTGGAGGAGTTCCCGGGAGTGGTGCTCAATCTCGACATCAAGCAGACCGCTCCGGTGGTGGCCCCCTACGAGGAGGCCCTGGCCGCCCTGCTCCGCCGCTTCCATCGGGTCGACGACGTGATCGTGGCATCGTTCCTCGACAGCGCCACCGAAGTCTTCTCCACGTTCGCGCCGGAGGTCCCGACCTCCGCCGGCACCGCCGCGGTGGCCGCCTTCTACCAGGCCGTGCAGGCCGGAGAGTCACCGGCGCCGTCGGCCCATGTCGCCCTCCAGGTGCCGGCCCGCTTCGGGGCGATGACCCTGGTCGACCGGCGGTTCGTCGAGGTGGCCCACGACCAGGGGCTCGCCGTACACGTCTGGACCATCGAGGACGAAGACGAGATGCGTGACCTCTGCGCGCTCGGGGTGGACGGCATCATCACCGACCGCCCGACCGCCCTCGTGGGGGTGCTCGACGAGCTCGGCTGCGCGTGGCATCCCGGGGGTTGAGGGCGATACCCCACCTCGCCCGGGCGGTGCCCGAGGGTGCTCGCTGGGCGCGTCCGCTCCACGGTTCGACGGGTGGGACCCGACCGGTCGACGGGGCGGTCGGGGGACGACGTTGGGGGCGAGGGGCGAGCCGAGGTGGTCACCGATCGGTGACCGGGAGGATCACCGAGGGAGTCTCAGCCTCGTCCGCAGTTCGGCTTCTTGCCGTGGTTGGCCTTCTTCTTGGCCCGGAGCTTGCGCTTGTTGGTTCGTTTGGACACAGTTCGGAAATGCTAGTCGCTCGTGGGCCCCGACACCCGACGGGGGCCGGCCGATGACCTGGCTGCTGCGCCAGGGCGACGTGCTGGCCGCCGCCGAGGTGGCTGAGACGTTCGCCGAGCGCAGCCGGGGGCTGCTGGGCAAGACCAGCTTCGAAGGGGCGATGATCCTGCCACGCACCCGATCGGTCCACACCTTCGGGATGCGGTTCGCCGTCGACGTGGCCCTCTGCGACAAGGACATGGTGGTCGTGGGGGTCACCACCCTGCGGCCGTGGCGCATGAGCTTGCCTCGGCGGGGGGGTCGGTCGGTCATCGAGGCTCAGGCCGGGGCGTTCGAGCGGTGGGGTCTCCGGGTCGGCGACCAGCTGGAGCTGCGGGGATGACCGGCCCCGGCGATGGCAGCACCGGCACGGCGGACGCCGATGCCGATCCTGACGCCGACATCGATCCGGAGATCCTGGAGGAGTTGGAGTTCTGGACCGGTCCCGAAGGCGGAGAACCCGATCCAGAGCCCCCTCGTCCGGATGCCCAGGAGATTCCCCGCGGGCCGAACCCGGTGGTCACCGCACCCTCCGGCTCCCTCGTCGTGGTGGGGACCCCCATCGGCAATCTCGGTGACCTGTCGCCCCGGGCGGTGGCCGCTCTACCGCCGCCGATGTCATCTACTGCGAGGACACCCGTCACTCGCGCAAGCTGGTGAGTCACGCCGGCATTGCCGGGGCCACCCTGCGTTCCCTCCACGAGCACAACGAGGATGAACGGATCGACGAGGTGGTCACCTCGGTGCGGGAGGGACGCACGGTGGCGGTGGTCTCGGATGCGGGCATGCCCGGCGTCTCGGATCCGGGGAGCCGTGTGGTGGGAGCCGTGGCGGCTGCCGGCCTGACCGTCACGGTGGTACCCGGTCCCTCGGCTGTCCTTGCCGCGTTGGTGGGAAGCGGCCTGGCCACCGACCGTTTCTGCTTCGAGGGCTTCCTGCCGAGATCGGGGAAGGAACGCCGCGCCGTCCTGGCCGCCCTGGCTACCGAGACCCGGACCACCGTGGTGTTCGAGGCCCCGGGACGGGTGGCGGGAACGCTCTCGGACCTGTCCGAGGCGTGCGGACCCGACCGACCGGTGGTGGTGGCCCGGGAGCTGACCAAACTCCACGAGGAGTTCTTCCGGGGATCGATGGCCGAGGCCGCGTCCTGGGCCGGGGCCCGCTCCGTCCGGGGGGAGGTCGTCCTGGTCGTGGGGGGCGCCGCCGTAGTCGAGGACCCCGGGGTGGGCGACGATGTGCTGTCCGCGGCCCTGGCCGAACGGCTGGGGGCGGGGGAGCGAACCCGGGGTGTGGTCGACGAGGTAGCGACGGCCTTCGGTGTGCCCCGCCGGCGGGTCTACGAGCTGGCCCTGGCGCTACGCGTGGGTGGCGACACGGAAGCTGCCGGGACCTGACCCTCCGTCGTCAGGCGACGGTGCTACGGATTCTCGACCGGGGCTCAGATGGTCGGGTCCGATCCCGTTAGTGAGCCGATGCGTATGACGTCCCAGGCGGGAACGGAGGGCCAGGTGGTGATGCCCAAGCGATGCGTGAAGTGGCGGGAACGGGGATCAGTCCCGCAGCTCGGTGAGAGCCTGGCGGACGTAGGGACGGAGGGGGAGGTCCAGAGCCTCCTCCAGCGGCACCCAGCGGGCGATGTCCGAGGAGCCGCCCACCTCGTCCCGCAGCTCCCCCGAGTAGGCGCTCACGCGGTAGACGATCCGGAGGGTATGGAGGCTGGTCTGATCGGCGTCGGGAAGGGTGAAGACATCCGAGATGATCCCGAGGAGGACACCGGGCGTGACGTCGAGACCAGTCTCTTCGCGGAACTCGCGCCGGAGGCCGCCAACCGGATCCTCGCCGTGCTCGAGGCCGCCGCCAGGGAGGAACCACTGGCCGGCCACGGTCAGGTACGGGGCCGCCCGGACGAGGAGGACCCGACCGGTGCCGTCTTCGCAGATCCCGTAGACGGCCACCCGTTGCTGGTGGGCCCCCGGCTCGACCCGGTCCGCCCGCTCGGGTGATGCGCCATCCGGCGCGGTCTTTCGGGACGTCATGGGCCGCATCCTAGAAGTGGGCGGGATCGGAGCCGTGCCTGAGAACCGGAGCCGTGGTCTCCGGTGATGTGCGGGCAGGGCCCGCCCGGTCGGTACGCTACCGGGCAGTGTCCCGCTACTACATCACCACGCCCATCTACTACGTGAAGGACGCCCCCCACGTGGGCCATGCCTACACGACCGTCAATGCCGACGCCCTGGCCCGGTGGCACCGGCTCCGGGGCGACGACGTCTTTTTCCTCACCGGCACCGACGAGCACGGCCAGAAGGTGGCCCGGGCCGCGGAGGACCAGGGGCTCACGCCCGGCGAGTGGACCGACCAGCTGGCCCCGCGCTTCGCCGCCGCGTGGGCGGATCTCGACATCAGCAACGACGACTTCATCCGCACCACCGAGCCCCGTCACCGCCGGGCTGTCCAGCAGTTCCTCGGCACCATCAACGACAACGGCCACATCTTCAAGGACGTCTACCGCGGTCTCTACTGCGTCTCCTGCGAGCAGTACTACGGGGAGGACGAGTTGGTCGAGGGAGGACTGTGCCCCATCCACCGCACACCGGTGGAGCATCTCGAAGAGGAGAATTACTTCTTCCGGCTCAGCGCCTTCGAGGACCGGCTCATCGAGTGGTACGAGTCCAATACGACGGCGGTGGTGCCCGAGTCCAAGCGCAACGAGGCGCTCAGCTTCATCAAGGGCGGCCTCCGGGACATCTCCATCACCCGGACCTCCATCGACTGGGGGGTGCGGGTCCCCTGGGACGAGGGCCACGTCTTCTATGTCTGGTACGACGCCCTGATCAACTACCTCACCGCCATCGGTTACGGCAGCGACCCCGAACGGTTCGAGCAGTGGTGGCCCGCCGTGCACCACCTGATCGGCAAGGAGATCATCCGTTTCCACTGCGTGTGGTGGCCGGCCATGTGCATGGCCGCGGGCATCGACCCGCCGGCCCATGTCCAGGTGCACGGGTGGCTCCTGCTGGGCGGCGAGAAGATGTCCAACTCGAGCGTCAACCAGATCGCCCCGGCCGGGCTCATCGGGGAGTACGGAGTGGACCCGGTCCGCTACCACCTGCTCCGGGACATCCCGCTGGGCAGCGATGGCGAGTTCTCGGCCGAGGGCATCACCAGCCGCTACAACACCGATCTGGCCAACAACCTGGGCAATCTGCTGTCGCGGGTGGCCACGGTGGTCGGTTCCAAGTGCGGCGGGGTGGGACCGGCCCCCCGGCCCGACAGCCGACTGGCCGGAGTGGCCGCCCAGGTGCTGGTGGAGGCCACCGAGGCCTGGGACGCGGGCCAGCCCAATCTGGCCCTCGAGGCCACCTGGCGGCTCATCCGGGAGACCAACGCCGAACTGGAGCAGGCCGAGCCCTGGAAGTCCGACCCGGGCCCGGAGGTCGACGCCGTGCTCGGCAGCGCCCTCGAGGTCCTGCGGATCGTCTCCCTCCTCGTCGTGCCGGCCATGCCCGCCACCGCCCAGGCCATCTGGACCCGGATCGGGCTGGTCGGATCACCGGCCGACGAGCGGCTTCCCGCTGCTGGCGACTGGGGTGGGTACCCGGGCGGGCATCCGGTGGAGAAGGGGGCACCCCTCTTCCCCCGGCGCAAGGACTGACCGGGGCCAGGGTGGACGACGCCGTCATCGAGTGGTTCGACTCCCACTGCCACCTCCAGGACGAGTTCACCGAGTCCGACGAGGGGGACCGCATCGACGCCACCGGTCCCCACGCCACGCCGACTGGCCGCCACCATGGCCCGGGCCTCCGAGGCCGGGGTGACCAGGATGGTGTGTGTCGGGACCGGTGCCGGCATCGTCGACCGAGGCGGTGGCCCTGGCCCGGTCCATGCGTCAGCCCGGTTCGGCCGCCGTGGCCGAGGGTGTCGAGATGTGGGCCACGGTCGGCCTCCATCCCCACGACGCCAAGGACGGGGTGGACTCGCTGGACCGTCTCGTGGCCCGCGAACTGGCGGGCCGGGTGGGGTTGGACCCGGCCGACCCGGGTGACCACGATGTGCCGGTGGTGGTGGGGATCGGCGAGTGCGGGCTCGACTATCACTACGACCACTCGCCCCGTCCGAAGCAGCGGGAGGCGTTCGCCCTCCAGATCGAACTGGCCCACCGTCACGGACTGGCGCTGGTCATCCACACCCGAGAGGCCTGGGACGACACCTTCGACATCCTCGAGGCCGCCGGAGTGCCGGAGCGGACCATCGTCCACTGCTTCACCGGCGGACCCGACGAGGCCCGGCGGTGCCTCGATCTCGGGACCTCGCTGTCCTTTTCCGGGGTGGTCACCTTCAAGAACGCCGACGACGTCCGCCGGGCCGCCCACCTGTGCCCGTGGGACCGTCTCCTCATCGAGACGGACTCGCCCTTCCTCACCCCGGTTCCCCACCGGGGAACCCTCAACGAGCCCTCGAGGGTTCCTCTGGTCGGAGCAGCGATTGCCCAGGTCAAAGGGGTTGAGACTCGGCGTGTGGCCGAGGTGACCACCGGCAACGCCCGGGTGGCCTTCCGCCTCTGAACCCGGTGGCCGGGCCCGGCGCCCGGGCCCGTCGGGGGGCGTCCGGTATCGGTGGGGCCCGCCGCCGGGTTTGATTCCGGCACCGCCCGCCTGTCTAACCTCTGGCGTCGCGGCCGCCGATACAGCGGTCGCTTTGCTGTTCGTGCTCAGTGCGGTTGTCGGACGCATTGCGAGGGTCGATGGAGGAGTCGGCCCCAACCGTCCCCCGTAGGGGATGGATCTGCACCCGAGGGGCACCGGCCCCGACGGTGCAGCACAACGCGGTCCCATAAGGAGAGTGGAGTCCTGAGGACGACAATGGACAACGGAGGCCGGCACGGTGCCGCACTCCTCCTATGTGGAGCGTTGCTGATCACGCCGCTCCTCCTGCTGCAGAGCGAGTCGGGCGCCTCGGCCCCTCCGCCCCGCGGAGGCGCCTCCGTCCGGCCTTCTGGCGTCATCGGCCACGCGGGCCGACCGGCCTTCGTGGAAGTTGGCCTCCCAGACCAAGGCACCCCCGTCCTCCTCGGCGTCCTCGGCCCCGCCCTCCGCCGCGGCCACCACGGTGCCGACGACCACCCCGCCCACCACGACCCCCCAGGCCACCCTGCCGGCGGCCGACGTGGTGGAGCGCTCGGTCCCGGTGGTGGTCCCGACCACGACCACCACCACGGCGCCACCGGCCACGACGACGGTGCCGCCGCCGCTGTCCACCGAATCGGTCCACTATGGCCAGGTGACCTACTACGCCCATCCCGCCGGGACCTGCGCCAGCCCCTTTCTCCCCTTCGGCACGGTGGTCCGGGTGACCAATCCGGCCAACGGGGCCTCGGTCAGCTGTCTGGTCAACGACCGGGAGGCCGACACCGCACGCTCGATCGACCTGGCCACGGCCACCTTCGCCGAGCTGGCCCCACTCTCGCAGGGTGTCATCGACGCCGAGCTGAGCTGGTGACCGGCCGAGTCCGCTGAGGGAATCCCTCGGCCCGGCCGGAGCTGGGCACGGCCGCCCGACCCGGCGTACCTCCGGGCGCCGGGAAGCGGCCCGGGATGGTGAGACACTGAGCCGGTGACCCACGGGCGAGCGGAGATCCACGAGTTGCTCTTGGCCAACGACCTGCATCCCAGCAGGGCGCTGGGCCAGAACTTCGTGGCCGACGGCAACACGGTTCGGCGCATCGTGCGGCTGGCCGGCATCACCCCGGGTCAGCCGGTGGTGGAGATCGGGGCCGGGTTGGGATCCCTCACGCTGGCCCTGGTCGAAGGGGGTGCACGGGTCACCGCCGTCGAGATCGACCGTCACGTGCTGCCGGTGCTCCGGGGCCAGGTCGAACCGCTGGGCGTGCGGGTGGTGGAGGCCGATGCGCTGACGCTCGACTGGTCGACCTGCTCGGCGACCGGTGGGGAGGCCCCCGCCACCGACCGGCCGTGGTCGCTGGTGGCCAACCTTCCCTACAACGTGGCCGTGCCCCTGGTCATCCGGGTCCTGGAAGAGGCACCTGCGGTCACCTCCCTGCTGGTCATGGTGCAGCGCGAGGTGGGAGAGCGCCTGGCCGCCCGGGCCGGGGACGAGGCCTACGGGGCGGTGTCGGTGAAGGTGGCCTACTGGGCCTCGGCCACCGTGGTGGGACGGGTCTCGGCCTCGGTGTTCATCCCGCGGCCCAACGTGGAGTCGGTGCTGGTGCGCCTGGACCGGGGCCGGTGGGCACGGACCCGGTCGGGCCGCGGCGGGCCCGATCGGGGTGGCCCCGGCGACCCGGCTACGACCGCCTGTTCGCCGTGGTGCGGGGTGGGTTCGCTCACCGACGCAAGATGCTGCGCCGTTCGCTCGAGGAGCTGGTCCGTCCCGAGGCGTTCGAGGCCACTGGGATCCCCCCCACGGCCCGCGCCGAGGAGCTGGGACTGGACGAATGGAAGCGTCTGGCCGCCTGGCGCCCCGAGGGACGGCCGGTCGGGTCGGTCGGGCCGCGGCGTCCCGATCCGGCCACCGTGGGCGGGACGACCGGGATCTCCGGGGCGCCCCGGGACGACGGGGTCGGTCCGTGACCGCCGGGGGGGAGGCACACCCGAGGGCGACGACGCCGCGGCCGTCGAGGTGGCGGCGGCCAAACTCACCGTGTCCCTGCGGGTGACAGGCCGGCGGGCGGACGGGTTCCATCTGCTCGAGTCGGAGATGGTCACCCTGGATCTGGTGGACCACCTGGTGATCGGGGAGGGCGACGCACTGGCCATCGAGGAGGCGTTCGACCGCTCGGGGGTGACGGCCCGAGCCGGAGGGCCGGGCCAGACGGGACCGTGGCGGGCCGGCGGGATCGATCACGGCCCGGACAATCTGGTCGTCCGGGCCCTCCGGGCCGTAGGGCGAACTGCGTCGGTGCGGCTGACCAAGCGGATCCCCCCCGGGGCCGGCCTGGGTGGGGGCTCGGCCGATGCCGCCGCCATCCTCCGCTGGTCGGGCCGCACCGACTCGGACCTCGCTGCCGGCCTCGGATCCGATGTGCCGTTCTGCCTGCTCGGAGGCCGGGCCCTGGTCCGGGGCGTGGGTGAAGATCTCACGCCACTGCCTTTCGAGGATCAGACGTACACGCTGTTCCTGTTGCCCTTCGGTGTGGACACCGGTGCCGTCTACGCCGCCTGGGACCGGCTGCACCCCTCCGACGGTGGGTCGCACTCGGCCGGGTCGCGGGGGCCGGCCTGGCGGCGCAGCGACGGTCCGCCGGTGCGGGGGGTCAATGACCTGGAGGAGGCGGCCGTCGCCGTGGAACCCCGCCTGGCCGTCTGGAGGGACCACCTGGCTGCGGTGACCGGGCGGCGCCCCTGGCTGGCCGGGAGTGGGTCGACCTGGTTCGTGGAGGGGACGCCGGACGGGCTGGGCCTGGCCGGCCGGGCCGCGGTCGAACTCGGACCTGAACGGGCCCTGGTGGTACCGGTGCGGACGACACCGGCCGCTCGCCCGGGCGCGACCTGACCCTGGGGCAGAGCGGGAGGAGCGTGGTAGGTGACCGACTCGTCGATGAGCCGACCGGGGGACTCGGGCCTACTTGCCCGCCGCCCGCCGCTGCCAACGGGTGGCCTTCAGCATCTTCTTGTGCTTCTTCTTGCGCATGCGCTTGCGGCGCTTCTTGATCAGGGATCCCATGTCGACCGGCACCCTAGTCGACCAGGGGGTTTCACGCCATGTGGCCGGCGAAGGATCAGGCCTCGCTGTCGTCGTCCGTCGGGCGGCGGGACCTCGGGGAGGCTGAACCGGAACACCGCACCTCCGCCCTCGGCCTGGTAGACGTTGACGCTCCCTCCCTCGTCCCTGGCCACCTGGGCCACGATGGCGAGGCCCAGGCCCGATCCGGGGCGGCCCCGGGCTCCGGGGGCCCGGTAGAACCGGTCGAAGATGTGGTCGACGTCGTTGGCGTCGACCCCGGGACCATGGTCCCGCACGATGAGCGTGCCCTGGGAGCAGGCCACCTCGATGACGCCATCGTCCGGGCTCCACTTGAGGGCGTTGTCCAACAGGTTGGCCACGGCCCGTTCGATCCGGGCGGACGATCCCGATACCCAGGTGGGGGCCACCCGGGCGTCGAAGACCACCCCACGGCTCCGACCGTGGGTGGTGGCCACGTCCACGGCCTCGAGGACGATCAGATCCAGCCGGATGGGTGCGGCGGTGAGCTCGGGCTGTTGTCCCCGGGCCAGCTCGGCCATGTCCCCGACCAGGGCGGCCAGCTCGTCCATCTGGGTGACGACATCGCTGATGAGGACGTCGCGTTCGGCCGGCTCGAGCTCCTCCAGGCGGCGGGCCACCTCCATGTTGGTCCGGAGGCTGGTCAGCGGGGTGCGCATCTCGTGGGAGGCGTCGAGCACCAGCTGGCGCTGACTCTCACGGGAGGTGTCCAACGCCTCGAGGAGGCGGTTGAAGGCGCGCCGCAGACGACCGAGCTCGTCGGGCCCACCGGGGTCCAGGCGCTTGGACATGTCGGTGGTGTCGGCCAGCTCCTCCACGGTGTGGGTCAGATTGTTGAGGGGCCGGAGGGCGGTGCGCCCCACGGCCAGACCGAGGACGACGGCGATGGCCACACCGCCGATGACGATGACCCACAGGGCGAAGGCCAGGTGCCGCAACTCCTGGTTGACCCCCGTGAGCGGTGTGGTGATCTGCAGCGCCCCCCCGGCGATCAGACCGACCGGGACACCGGCACCGCCCCGGTAGGTGAACCCGGCCGGCAGGGCGGCCACCACCTCACGGGCGGCCAGCCCACCCACGGTGGTGGAGAAGTAGATGTTCTGGGCCTGGCCCCCGCTGCCGGCCACGGCCCGGACGGCCGGGGTGATCGGGAGCACGGCGGGCCCGTCGGCCACGAAGGTCTTGCCGTTGGGGTCGACGACCTGGATGCACTGTCCGTTGGCCGTAGCGCACGTGTTGACGATGGGTAGCGGCGTCTGGCTGGTCAGGTACTGCCGGGCCAGCGAGTTCAAGGTGGCATCGGCCGAGCCGACCAGGGAGTTGTAGGCCACCAGGTAGGTGGCGATGGAGCCCAGGATGACCACCACCAGCACGGCGGCCGTGGTGGCCAGTACCAGCCGTCCCCGGAAGGTCACGCCCGCCCACCGGTGCTCGGGATCATGGCCTAGGGCTCGCGCAACACGTAGCCGACCCCGCGGGCCGTGTGGATGAGCCGTGGCTCGCCCTCGGCCTCGGTCTTGCGGCGGAGGTACCCGACGTAGACGGCCAGGGAGTTCGTACCGGAGTCGAAGGTGTAGCCCCACACCCGGTCGAGGATCAGTTCGCGGGTCAGCACCTGGCGCGGATGGCGCAACAACAGTTCGAGGAGGTCGAACTCGATGCGGGTGAGGGTGAACGGGCGCTCCCCCCGGCGGGCCTCCCGGGTGACCGGGTCGAGGTGGAGGTCGGCGAAGCGCAGCTCCTCGTCGGCGTCCTCAGGCCGTCGCCGCAGCAGGGCCCGGAGACGGGCCAGCAGTTCGGCCAGGGCGAACGGCTTGACCAGATAGTCGTCGGCCCCGGCGTCGAGCCCCTGGACCCGGTCGTTGATGGCGTCGCGTGCAGTCAACATCAGTACCGGGGTGTCGTCGCCGGCCGCCCGGAGCCGACGGCACACGTCCAGACCGTCGATGGTGGGCAGGCCGATGTCGAGGATGAGCGCATCGGGCGGACGGACGGCGATCTCCTCCAAGGCCTGGGGCCCGTCCGGGGCCAGGGAGACCTCGTAGCCCTCCAGTCGGAGGGCACGGTTGAGGGCGCCACTGACCGCGGGATCGTCGTCGACGACGAGGACTCTCATCGGGCCGGGAGCCTAGCGGGGTCCTACCCGATTGCCGTGGCACGCTGGTCGGTTGTCGCCCGGCCGGCCGTCGGTGCCCCACTTCCGGGGATCCCCCGACCGCCCCGGCCGGTCGGTCGTGGGCCGTGGGGCGCGGACGTCGGGGAGTACCCTGGAGCGGTCGCCGACCTGTGGTGGGTGACCCATTCCGAGGTAGTTCAATTGGCAGAACGCTGGCCTTTGGAGCCAGATGTTGGAGGTTCGAGCCCTCCCCTCGGAGCCCGGGATGCCTGCGTCGAGGTCAGGAGGCCGACTTGCGGGCCCGGCTCCGCTGGCGCCCGCGGGTGGCCCCGTCGAGGATCACTTTGCGCAGCCGCACCGACTCCGGGGTGACCTCGACGCACTCGTCGTCGGAGATGAACTCGAGCGCCTGCTCGAGGGACAGCAGGAGTGGGGGGGTGAGACGGATGGCCTCATCGGCAGAGGCCGAGCGGATGTTGGTCTGCTTCTTCTCCTTGGTGGGGTTGACGTCCATCTCCTCGTCCCGGGCGTTCTCCCCGACCACCATGCCCTCGTAGACCTCGGTGCCCGGTCCAACGAGGAGGATGCCCCGCTCCTGGAGGCTCATCAGGGTGTAGCCGGTGGTCATGCCCCGTCGGTCGGCCACCATCGAGCCGTTGCGCTTGGTCTTCAGCTCCCCGTGCCAGGGCTCCCACCCGTCGAAGACGTGGTGGAGCATGCCCGTGCCCCGGGTCTCGGTCATGAACTCGGTCCGGAACCCGACCAGGCCCCGGGCCGGTACCCGGTAGTCCATCCGGACCCACCCGGTCCCGTGGTTGACCATCTCGATGAGAAGGCCCTTGCGCAGGGCCATGAGCTGGGTGACCACGCCCAGGTAGTCGTCGGGGACGTCGATGGCCACCCGCTCCATGGGCTCGTGGAGCTTCCCGTCGATCTCCCGGGTGACCACCTGGGGCTTGCCCACGGTGAGCTCGAAGCCCTCCCGCCGCATGGTCTCGACCAGCACGGCCAGCTGCAGCTCGCCCCGGCCCTGGACCTCCCAGGTGTCGGGCCGCTCGGTGGGGAGGACCCGCAAGCGAGACGTTGCCCACCAGCTCGGCGTCGAGCCGGCTGAGGATCTGGCGGGCGGTGAGCTTGGACCCGTCCGCCCCGGCCAGCGGAGAGGTGTTGATCCCGATGGTCATGGCCAGGCTGGGCTCGTCCACGGTGATGACCGGGAGTGGCCTCGGGTCGTCGGGGTCGGCCAGGGTCTCCCCGATGGTGATCTCGGCCATGCCGGCCACCGCGGCGATCTCGCCCGGCCCGGCCTCGGCGGCGTCCACCTGGTCCAGGGCGTCGGTGATGTAGAGCTCGGTGATCTTGGTGCGCTCGATGGTGCCGTCGATCTTGCACCAGGCCACCGTGGACCCCTTGCGCAGCGTGCCGTTGTGCACCCGGCAGATGGCCAGGCGGCCCAGGTAGGGGGAGGCGGCGAGATTGGACACGATGGCCTGCAGGGGCATGTCGGGGTCGAAGTGGGGCGCGGGGATGCGGTCCACGATGGCGGCGAACAGCGGCTCGAGGTCGGTGCCCTCAACCCCCTGCTCGGTGGCGGCCCACCCGGCCCGGGCGTTGGAGAAGAGGATGGGGAAGTCGATCTGGTGCTCGTCGGCGTCGAGGTCCAAGAAGAGCTCCTCCACCTCGTGGACCACCTCGTCGATGCGGGCGTCGGGTCGGTCCACCTTGTTGATGACCAGTACCACCGGTAGTCGGGCCTCGAGGGCCTTGCGCAGGACGAACCGGGTCTGGGGCAGGGGACCCTCGGAGGCGTCGACCAGCAGGAGGACACCGTCGACCATGGTCAGGCCCCGCTCCACCTCGCCGCCGAAGTCGGCGTGGCCCGGGGTGTCGATGATGTTGATCTTGACCCCGTTGTGGACCACGGCGGTGTTCTTGGCCAGGATGGTGATGCCCTTCTCCCGCTCCAGGTCGCCCGAGTCCATGACCCGCTCGTTGACCGACTGGTTGTCCCGGAACGCCCCCGACTGCCACAGCATGGCGTCGACCAGCGTGGTCTTGCCGTGGTCGACGTGGGCCACGATGGCCACGTTGCGGATGTCGTCTCGGGTCTCAACGGGCATAAGGGGACAAGGCTACCTGTCGGGCCGCTGAGCCCAGACGGCGCCCAACCGGTCGCCTTAGGGAACCGTGCAGGCCGACCAGGTGCCCGGGTTGGTGAACGACGGCTGGGAGGTGGTCGGCGTCGACTGGGCCGGCGGCAGGGCCGGACACAGACCGGTGTAGCTCTCGGCCGAGGAGGTGAGGGACCACGAGGGCGTCCCCGGCGTCAGGTAGTAGGGGGGTGAGTAGAAGGGCAGCCGGGGGTCCCACAGGTACCGCTTGATGTAGCCGGAGACCGAGTTGTTGCCGTTGAAGGTCCCCACCGGGCCCCGAGCGTCCTGCTGGATGGATCCGTAGACCGAGAGGTACCCCTCGTTCCCCTTGGCGGTGTAGGAGTTGGACGTGCCGTAGTTGTTCACGATGAACGAGCCCTGGAGGGCCAGGATGGAGGCGTCGATCTGGAGGCCCTGGCCCCCTCCCGGGTTACCCGACGAGGTGCTCGGGTCGCAGAGCGGCGCCGGCTCGGCGTTGCTGGCGCTGGAGCCGCAGGCGGGCAGGATGTTGCCGCTGTCGTCCACTGGCATGTTGACCTCCACGTACTGGTAGGCGATGAGGCCCAGCACGTCATTGGTGGCCGTGGAGCTGGTGAAACTGTTGTAGTTGCAGTTGCTCTGGGACTGGGTGCCGGCCCAGGTGCAGTCGGCGTAGGTCAGCGGACCGGTGATGATGACGTCGTTGGCCGCACCCACGGTCAGGTGTCCGGAGACCGAGCCGCTCACGAAGGCATCACCCTCGCTGTCGGGTGAACTGGTCTGTCCGTAGTAGCAGCCGGAGCACGCCTGGTCACCGGTCGCGCCCACCGAGGTCTGGTTGTCGATGACGGTGGTCGTACAGGTCTTCTTGCCGTTCTTCGTGACGCATGTCTGCACGGGCACCCCGTCGAAGGGATTGTTGTTGGGGTTGTTGTTGCCGCCCTGGTCGACGAAGAGGACGCCGTTGGCCGGGAGTGAGACCTTGGTGGAGCCGTCCGTGGGACAGATGTTGGCATTGCTCGAGAAGTTGAGTGAGTCGTTGGCGCCGGTCGAGCTGGTACCCGGACTCAACACCGTCATCTGGTTCCCGTAGAGGGTCACCGTGGTCGGGCCCACGTAGTAGCAGCCGTCCTGTTGGGCGAAGTTGGCCAACTCGGAGTTGTCCGTCGGGATGGGCTCGTAGTTGCTCGAGCTGTTGGTGCTGGTGGCGGCGTCGTAGGTCCCGACATCGGAGGTGGCGTTGGCACAGCCCGGTGGGCTCCCGTGGTTGGAGTCGAGCGGGTCGACGAACAGGCAGCTGGGGTCCGGGGTGGTCACCGAGTAACCGGCGCCGAAGTTGGGCTTCGAGTCGACGAAGATCGAGTCGTTGGAGAAGACCGGGCCGGTGACCGAGTCGTTGGGGCCGAAGTACACCGGGCTGCAGCTGCCCGAGTTGTTGTAGTTGGTGGCGTAGTACCACTTGCATCCGGTGGCCGATCCGGTGGTGGTGGGATTGGTGTCGGCTGCGGAGTTGTAGGACTCGAAGTTCGACCACCACACGTTGTCGAGGAAGCCGTTGGCCGGGGTGAACTTGGCCACCGTCGAGTAGTAGACGACGTTGCTCCCGTAGCCGGCCGCTCCCACAATCTGCACGTCCAGATAGGTCAGCGCATTGGTGGACGAGTTCACCACGGCGTAGGGGTTGTCGTACATGTAGTACTCCGGGATGATGCCGTTGCCCGTGTTGGTGCTGGGCACCTGGCTCCAGGTCTCGTAGCTGATGCCCGAGCACTGGGTGTTGGCGTTGGACTGGCCCACGTTGGTGGTCGAGTTGCAGGCGGCCAGGTAGGGGTCGGCGTTGATCTGGCTCTGGTAGGCGTTGAGACCCGAGGACAGGGCCCGATAGGCCAGGCGCTGGATCGACGCCTGGGTCAGGATTGGGTCGTTGGTGGCGATGGCCGAGACCATCACGCCCCCTACCGTGGTCAGGGCCACCGTGATGGCGATCACCATGACCAGGGCGGCCTGGCCGGCGTCCCTCGCCGTTGAGGCCAGGCGTCGACGCCGGATGATGGCTCGGAACGGGTGCCGTGTGTGTCTCATGATCATCCCACCAGGGTGCTGTAGAGGTACGAGCTGGACGACAGCCGGTAGACGACGAAGGCACTCTCTTGGACCGGGCTGCCCTGGGTCTGCACCTCGAGGTCGATGCCCACGCTCTGGACGGTGTCGGCCAGGCAGTTCTGACTGGTGGCGCTGGGAGCGGTGCAGGTGGTGCTGAAGCCGGGCAGGATGCCCGCGCTGTTGGCGGTGCCCCCGTTGTTGGGGACGTAGGCGTTGGAGACCGAGTCGAGCGTGTTGTAGGTGAACAGCGGGGTGGTGGCGTAGGGGAGCGGTGTGCTCCCACCGGCGATGGTGGCCGCCCCGTTGACCACGTTGGGTACGTCGACCAGGACCTTCGGTGCCGGTGCGGTGCTGTCGGCGGCCTGGAACCAGGTGGCCAACTGGTAGTGGCAGAAGGTGGTCGCCGTCAGGGAGGTCGGGCAGGTGGATGCCTTGGCCGGGTACTCGGTGACCGTGAACACCGACGAGTAGAAGCGGCAGGTGCCGCACTCGGTCGGTGTGCCTTCGGCCATGACGATGAGGGCGGGACCGTTGCTGTCACCCACGTTGGCGAAGAAGGTGGTGGAGTAAGTGCCCACGCTCCCGGTGACGAAGGGAGGGCAGTCCTGGTTGACCACTGCACACGCCGTGGCCGTCGTGGTCGGTGACGGGGCCGGCTCCACCTGGGACCGGACCAGGCGCTGCATGACGATGGATCCGGGGAGCAGCTCGTCGGTCGAGTTGTAGCTGGAGATCACTGTGGTGCCGGCGGTGAGGTAGGTGGTCAGCGCGGTGCTGACGATCCCGAGGAGCACCATCAAACAGGCGAAGGCCACCAGCAGCTCGACCAGGGTCAGGCCGTCGTCGTCGTGGTGACGACCGAGCCGCTCAGCCCGTCGTGCCGCCCATCGGTCGGCCGGGGAGTTCCGAGTGCGGCCCGTCCCGGGGCGGGGGTACCGGCTCATGCCGACACCGTCACCGGATTGGGCAGCGACACCGTGGTGACCACGCCGCTGGTCGTAGTCAGAGTGGTGGCGTTCCCGCTGACGACGACGGTACCCTCCGCCGTCCCGCCGGCGCTCAGGTTGTAGGTACCGTAGGGCACCAGCGTCCGGCTGAGGCCGTCGGCACCGGAGGTCTGCAGCGTGTAGGTGTCGGTGCCACACCCGTTGGCGTTGGTCGGCACGGTCAGGGTGAGGATCACGCCGGCGTGGGGCAGGCCGGTATTGACCCCCGAGGCGTTGAGCACTTTGACGGCCACCAGGCCGAGGGGCACAGTGGGTGTGGACATCCCGTTGGTGATTCCCGATGTCCCGCCGGGGGTGGTGGCCGCCTTGGCCACGTTGTAGCTGCTGGCCTCCGCAGCACAGTCGCCGGCCCACAGCCCGTAGCCACCCGAGAAGGGGTAGAGGTCGGGAAGCAGGGTGACGTTGGGGGATGCCCCCGGGGTGACGGCGTTGATGTACTGGCTGGGCAGCAGGCCGGAGTTGTTGATCTCGATGGGGATGCCGGTGGCGGCGTTCCCGCTGAGACCGGTGGGTGTCTGGTCCGACCACGAACCCGTCGGACCGCCGGTCGAGGTGACGATGACCGAACCGGTCGGGCTGGCCCCAGCCGCGCTACAGGTGGCGCTGGCGCCCGAGGTGCACGAGACGCCGTCGAAGTAGGCCACGTTGGCGTCGGACGAGGGGAGCGACACCGCGGTCCAGGTGGTCCCGTTGGACGTGGCCAGCAGGAAACCGGCCGGTGCCCCGGTCGACTGGGTCCCGGTGGCCATGGACACGCACTGGGTCGCCGTGGCGCAGGTCACCTGGGAGACCGCGGCCACCGTCTCGGTGCCCACGGTGGTCGGCGGGTTGTCGTCGGACCAGGTGTCGTTGGCCGTCGCCGTGGCGTTGACGGTGCCGGTGAAGGTCTCGGGAACCGTGGTACCCGAGGACGTGAGGTAGCCCACCGCGTAGCAGGTACCCGCGGACGGGCAGGTGAGCTGCGAGAGCGTGGTCACCGGCGTGGTCCCGTTGTCGAGGGGGAACTCCGCACTGAGCGGCCCGCCCAGGCCCCCGTAAAGGATGAGGGCGCCCGTGTGGGTGCCCGAGGTCCCGGACCCGGTGATCAGGCACTTGGTCGGAAGGGGGCAGACCACCTGGCTGAGCGAGGTGAGCGTGGTCGAGGTGAGGGCGTCGGCGGTCCAGGCCACCGTGCTCCCGGTCGTCCCCAATCCGGTCCCGCCGGTGACGGTGCCGGTGATGACGATGGGTCCGGCGGCGCCCGAGCCCACCTGGCCGGTGCCGATGGCCACACAGGACGTGGTGGAGGGACAGGCGAGCTGGGTGAGGCCGGTGATGGTGAAGCCGGTGGCCGTGCCGACCGCCCAGGCGCCCGCTCCGGTGGGGCCGGTGGCCACCACCGGCGGACCGCCCGAGGCGGTGGTGCCGATGGCCGCACAGCCGCTGGCCGTGGGGCAGACCAGGCCGGACAGCGAGGTCGTGCCGGCCAGGGTGTCCTGGGTCCAGGAATCCGTGGTGGTGCCGATGGTGCCGGTCAGCACGATTCCGGACCCGGTGGACGAGGTGCCGACAGCCACGCACTGGCTGGCGGAAGGGCACGCCACGGTGTTGAGCGAGGCTCCAGCGCCCAGGGCGGCGGCGGGCACCGTGTCACTGGAGAGGTTGAGCCCTGAGCTGGTCGAGCTGTGGAGGATGACGCTGCCGGACGGGCCGTAGCCCACACCCACGCACGCCGTGGTGCCCGCACAGGCCACCGAGGCCACCCGGGTCACGCCGGTGGGTGCCGATGCCGAGTTCCACGATGCACCGTTGGCCCAGTTGATGGCGGCCGTCCCGCCGCTGACCTGGCCCGTGGCCACGCAGGTGATCTGGTTGACCCCCGGGCAGGTCACCCCGTCCTCCACCGCGGTGGAGGACGGGTAGGTCAAGTTGAGGTTGCTGCCCTGGTCGAAGCCGGGGTACTGGCTGGAGTACTGCGAGGCCACCCGCGTAACCGCGCCGATGCTGACCGAGACGGTCGGTGCCGTACCGGTGGGGAGCGAGGTGGGCTGGCCCCACACGTGGGTGAGGGCGTTCACCGTTCCGGTGGCGTTGGCCACGAAGAGGGGGGAGCCGTAGGTGGTGCCGGACGGGTATCCGCTGACCGGGTCGGCGGCGGTCACCGAGTAGGTGCCCTGGGGCACCTGGGCGAACACGCACCCGTAGCTGTCGGGATACAGATGGAGGGTGGTGTTCGAGCCACCGCTCAGGGGCGTGATGGTGACCGGGATGGACTGCACCCGCGTGCTCCAGGGGTGGGAGGGATACTGCGCGTCGTAGGCGGTCTGGTCACCGGACATCTGCAGGGCGATGAAGCCGAGGGTCTGGACCCCGGACGGTGGGTAGTTGAGCATCACGCTGTCGTCGATCTGGTTACCGTCGGCGTTGGGCCCCCACGACACCGAGACGGTCAGTTTGAGCAGCTGAGGGGTACCCGAGGAGCAGAGGTCCTGGGTCGATGCCCCCGAGTTCTGGGCCGTCTCCCACGAGTATTTGGCCAACAGGGTGTAGGTGGTGTTCCCCCGGATCTCGGTCGGGGTGACCACCACGTCCTGGGAGACCGCCGACCCCGTCGTCATGGTGCCGCTCCCAGTGCCGCAGCTGCATCCGGTGAGGGCGGCCGGGCTGGTGGTGAGCCCGGTATAGGTGACGGTGCTGGTCACCGCGGACGCCCCCGAGCCGGTGGTGACCTGCGCGTACTGGGGGGTGGTGGTCGAGGCGGGGGCGAAGTTGGCCACCGAGGCCACGTCGATGGTGCTGGCCGTGGCCAGGTTCTGATTATTCGATCCCGAGGCGACGGTGGTGGCCGCCGACGTGGGCGCGGGACCCTGGGGGGCACTGGCCACGTCGGTGATCACGGCCCCGGTCGAGGGGTTCACCGGCGGGGTCGTGTTGGAGAGCACCTCGGTCCACTTCTCGGCGATGGACAGCGCGGTCTGCTGGTTGGTCGCCTGACCGGCCTGGATGAGCGAGGTGGTGAACAGATAGGAGAGGGGGATGAGGGCGACGATGAGCACGACGAAGGCCACCAGTACCTCGATGAGCGTGACGCCCTGATCGCCGCGCCGATGGAGCGCCGACCGTCGTGCTGCCTGGTGAAACTTCCAAAACGTGTCCACAGACCTGTGTTGTCGGCCTGTTCGGCGTGGTTCTATAGCGAATCCGGTGATTCCGACACCGGCCCGAGGGCGCGTGCCATCGGTCGAGGAAAGGTCTTGTGACTGCCCCTGCCCAGGTGTCGGTTCCATACGCTACGTGGCAGGATATTTCCCGCCGTGGGTCATTCCTAGACGTAATTCCACCTGGACCAGGATGGATGGTCGACATCCTGCCCAGGTCAGCCGGGGTGTCGGCCCCCGATTCGGTCACCCAGCGTGGTGATTCTCACCGACCAGGCCGACGCGGTCGATGGTCCTCGTGCCCGGCCGTAGGCGATGCCCTCACGGCTGGTCAAGGGTGCCCTCGCCTAGCGCGAGACGTACCGCCTGATCGGAGCGGACGAGCCCAGCGTGGCCACCGACGAACCCGGCGTGGTGATGGTCTGGCCCGGCGTCACCGTCGAGGCGCCGGGGATGGTGCCCGCCGGGGACGCCGAGTAGGTGAGGGCAAACCCGTTGGATCCGGTCATCGACGACGCCGCCAGGACCTGGCCGTGCATGACCGAGGCGTTGGCCGCCGAGAAGGTCCCGAGGGTGTACATCAGCGTGTTCAGGGTGCCGGTGAACGTGGTGGCGTTGCTCAGCGCGATGGTGCCGGTCTGGGGGGCGGGGACGATGATGGACAGGTTGTGGGTGGTGGTGCTGGACGAGGTGAAGGTGTTGGTGGCCGAAGTCTGCAGCCCGGCCAGCACCACGGCCACGTCGACCTTTTGGCTGTAGGTGGCCGTGCTGTTGGGCCCGGTCAGATTGGGGGAACAGGTCGGTGCGTCGATCACCGTCGGCACCGTGGCGTTGTTGACATCGACGTTGAACTGGCTGGGGCTGGCCTGGTAGTTGTTGGCCGCCAGGTACTGGGCGGCGAAGTAGTTCGAGCAACCCATGGCGGGGTTGAGGATGCCGCCGTTGATGGACTCTCCGGCCGACGTCACCGAGACGTAGTTGGCGTACTCCGATGCCTGCCAGGCCGCCTGGGTGGGATCGGTGAGGATGGGGAAGGCGGGCTGGGTGGGGAAGGTCTGGCTCCCGAGCGCCGAGTTGTTCGGCGTCACCGTCCCGTTGATGGCCCCGGCCGAGGGGGTGGAGCCGCTGTTGTAGGAGATGGATCCCGAGGCGTTGGCGTTCCCGACGATGGTGGTCCCGCTGTAGGTGGTGATCGATCCCTTGGTGGCGACGGCATTGCCACCGACCCGGACCGAATTGGACAGCGTGATCCCGCCCGATGCGTACGACCAGACGTCCCCACCGATGTTCACGCTGTTGGACAGGGTGACGCCGGCGTTGGAGTAGAGGCTGCCCGAGATGGCGCACGAGTTGGCGAAGTTGCCCGCAGCGCTGGTCGAGTAGCTGTAGATGCTGCCCTGGACGATCACGTTGTTCGGGCAGACCACGCCACCCCCGGAAATGATGTTGGCGGGCGTGGTGGCCACGCTGGTGGTAGCGGACACGTTGCCGGACAGGGACACCGCCCCCTGGGAGTAGATGGCGGCCCCGAACGCCGGGAGCAACGTGGTGGTCCCAGGCAGGGTCATGCTCTGCCCGGCGGTCACCGTGAGGGTGGGGGCGGTAACGCCCAGCACCTCGACCAGCTTGAGCGGCGAGCCGTGCGGGTAGGTCCCCGTCGAGGTCACCACGGCGAGGGCGGGCCAGACCGGGTTGGTGGCCGACCAGGTGCCGGGGCACCCGGCAAAGGGGGTGGCGCTGGCATTCTCGTAGACCACGGCACTGGTGTAGGTGGGCGTGGAAGTGCTGGTCAGGGAGCAGGGCAACAGGGACCGGAGGATCGACCCGGCGGCGTTGAGCACGTTGCCGTTGACGTCCAGGCTGTTCGCCGTCGAGGTGAGCACGGTACCGATCTGGGCGACGGTCACATTGAGGCCGGTCTCCGAGGCCAGTCGGGTCTGGACGCTGTTGGCGTAACTGGTGGTGGCGGCCTGGTTGATGATGGTGGTCTGGATGGCCAGGGCGGCCAGGGCCAGGATGACCGCCGAGATGACCATGACGATGACCAGGATGTAGCCGCCGTCCTCCCCAGGCGACCCGGACCGTCCGGGCCTCTTCCGATATGCGGCACTGGTGTGGTTGGTCACCGCTCAGCAGCTTCCGGCGGCGAGGGCGGAGGTGAGCACGCTGACCGATGTCTGCAAGAAGACGTACTGGGTCCCGGTGTTCGAGTACGTGGAGGCGCTGGGGGCCGTACCCGTGGAACCTTTGACATAGAGCTGGATGTTGACGAGGGAGGTGGTCAGCGGGCTGCTGGCCGATACCGGTGTGGTCGCCATGCTGAAGACCGGGTCGAGGACGCTGTTGACGTTGGCCACCGGCCCGGCCAGGTTCACCGGCGCCGGGGTGGGGCTGGCCGCGGTCCACGTGGTGGGCCAGGCCGTCTGGGTGAGCATGCTGGAGGTCGGGTTGACCGTCCACTGGAGCCATTGGCAGGTTCCGTAGACGTCACTGAGGGCCCGCAGGGTGTTGCCGTAGGTGGAGCCGCCGTTCGGACAGGTGGTGGACACCGCCAGTTGGCTCGACGAGGGGAAGCAGACGTTGTTGGCGTTGGTCGACCCGATGTCCGCGGTCAGCTGCTCCAGGGAGTTGCGCGCCTCGGCGTTGGCGTTCGATGAGCTGGCGGTCGACGAGGTGACCAGGGTGACGCTGGACACCACCGGGAAGATCAGGGCCAGGACGACACCCATCACGGCCAGGGTGACCATGATCTCCACCAGGGTGTACCCGGCGTCGTTGGTGCTGTCGGCCCGGAGGTGCCGCCGCGCTCGCGTCCCTTTCCTTATCCGAGTCATGAGTAGGCCACCTGCATCTGGCTGGTGACCTGGACGGTGCTCGCTGAGGCGACGGCCGACTTCCACGACACGGTGATGGTGACGGCGAGGAGCTTGGTGGAGGCCACCGGTACGTAGCTGGTGGTGACGGCGTAGTTGGTCGACTGGGTGTTGGGGTTGTTGATGACCGAGGTACTGGTCATGCCGCTGACGTAGGCCTCCGCCGCGGCCAGACCGACCTGATTGGGGACGTTGTTCTGGAGTTGGGTGTCGACGAGCTGCACGATGCCGGCCGCCGTGCTCCGCTGCTTGGCCAACTCGGCCGTGGACAGCGAGCTGATGATCACCCAGCCGATACTGGCGAAGACCACGGCCAACACGGTGAGGGCCACCATGACCTCGATGAGCCCGAAGCCGGCATCGCCACTGTCGAGGACCAGACGCCCGTGCCCGCCTGACGACGCCACTGCATCGCTGGGTCCTCTTGGCATCGCCGCGCCCCGTTCCCATGTTCTGTCGTGCGTGGAGCACGACCCGGGGGCGGAAGGAGCTCTCGGGACCACCTGAGAATTTCAGGGGTCGTCAATTACTTGATCGGCACGAACGACCGATCACTTGAGCACAAGTTTCCATGCGGCCCCATCGGGGGACGCATGGACCCCAAAGAGCTGCTCGGGTGGCGCACCGTCAAGGCCCTGGGGGTAGTTGCGGCCGGTCCGACTGCCGCGGTCGCTCAGTACGACTTGGGCAGCCCCAGGGAGTGCTGGGCCACGAAGTTGAGGATCATCTCGCGGCTGACCGGGGCGATGCGCAGGAGCCGGGCCATGCCCCACAGGTCGGCCAGGCCGTACTCCGAGGACATGCCGTTGCCCCCGTGGGTCTGGATGGCCTGGTCCAAGGTGGCCAACGCCGCTTCGGCAGCGGCGTACTTGGCCATGTTGGCCGCTTCACCGGCCGACGCGCTCTCGCCGTCGTGGTCGCACAGCCACGCCGCCTTGTCGGTCATCAACCGGGCCAGCTCGACCTCGATCTTGGCCTTGGCCAGCGGGTGGGCGATGCCCTGGTGACGACCGATGGGCGTGCCCCACACCTCCCGGCTCGTGGCGTACTCGGCCGCCTTGCCCAGCGCGTAGCGGGCGATGCCGTTGGCCGTGGCCGCCGACAGGATCCGCTCGGGATTGAGTCCGAAGAACACCTGGCGCAGGCCCTCGCCCTCGGCCCCGATCAACCGGTCCGCCTCCACCTGTACGTTGTCGAAGAACAGGGTGTATTGCTTCTCCGGGGCGACGATCTCGACCGGCAGCACCTGCTTGTCCAGCCCCGGGGTGTCGGTGTCCACGACGAAGAGGGAGAGTCGGCCCCGTCCGGTGTCAGGGTCCACACCCGAGCGGGTGACCACCAGGATGGCCTGGCATTCGTCGACACCGGAGATGTAGTACTTCGAGCCGTTGAGCCGGTAGATGTCGCCGTCCTTCGTGGCCGTGAGGGAAAGGTTGTGTGAGTTCGAACCGGCATCAGGCTCGGTGATGGCGAAGGCCATCTTGAGCTCCCCGGTGGCGAATCCGGGCAGCCACCGCTGCTTTTGGGCCTCGGTGCCGAACTTGGCGATGATGGTGGCGCAGATGGCCGGCGACACCACGATGACCAACAGCGGGCAGCCCGCGGCGGCCAGCTCCTCCTGAACGGCGGCCAGCTCGGTGATCCCGCCGCCACCACCGCCGTACTCCTCGGGCACGTTGACGCCGAGGAAGCCGGCATCGCCCACGGCGCTCCAGAGCTCGTCGGTGCGCTCGTCGGCGTGGGCCTTGGCCACGTAGTACTCATGGCCGAACTTGGAGGCGATGGAACTGACCGCCTCCCGGAGCATCTGCAGCTCGTCCGATTCGATGAAGTCCATGGGGTTGCTCCTCGTGGTGGGGCCGGTGGTGGTTGGGGGCGGTGGTGTGGTTGGGGGCGGTGGTGTGGATGGGGGCGGCGCAGCCCGGAGAGTTCAGTCCCTCCCGGGTACCAGCCCGACCGGGATGTCGACCACTCGGGACCGCAGATACTCGCCCAATCCCTTGGCCTGGGGATCGGGTCTGGTGGAAGAGGCTACGCCCTCCCCGAGCAGCCCGACCACCACGAAGTTGAGGGCGAACAGGTTGGGGAACTCGAATCGCCGGACGTCGAGCGCATCGGCCTCGGGGATGAGGGACCGGAACCGCTCGATGGTCAGGTACGACCTGAGCCAGGACCAGGCCGCCTCCGAGCGCGCCCACAGCCCGACGTTGGCGTTGCCTCCCTTGTCACCGGAGCGGGCCCCGATGATGGTGCCGAGGGGGAGACGGATGCGTCGGGGTGGTGTCGGGAGCCGATGGGGGTGACGAGGAGGTCGCCCGCCCTAGGTGTGCGGCCGTCTCGCTGTGGGTTTCCGATCCGGCCAGGTAGGCGGTGTGGGGAACGGGCACGCGGCGGCCGTCGGCGTGGATGGTCTCGGGCACCACCAACCCGGCCGGTACCAGGGCCGGCCAGTACACGCCGTAGACGGTGGCGGCGCCGGGCGGCGCGGTGAGGTGGAGCCCGGGATAGCCGGCCAGGGCCAGTTCGGTGGCGGCACTGGAGAAGCTCCGGCCCACCCGGTCGGCCTCGGCGTCTTTCACCGTGACCCGGAGCTGGGCGGTGGCCTCCACGTTGACGGCGGCATCGGCCTTGTCGGAGCGGATGAGCCGGGCGTCGAACTCGCCGAACCGGTCGAAGGCCCCCTCGCCACCGAGGGCCTGCTCCAGGGAGCGTAGGGTCACGGCCGCCTTGGCCTCGATGTCCAGTCCGGTGAGGACGAAGGTCATGGCGTTGCGCCAACCCCCGAGCAGGTTGCAGCACACCTTCACCGAGCGAGGCGCCGGGAGGCCCCGTGCCCCCGAGATGCCCACGCGGTCAGGGGCCAGCTGCTCGACGGCGAAGGTGTCGAACCGGGCCACCACGTCGGTGTTGGGATACTCGGGCCCGGCGATCTCGTAGAGCAGCTGGGCCGTCACCGTCCCCACCGACACCTCGCCACCGGTCCCGGGGTGTTTGGTGATGACCGACGAGCCGTCCTCGGCCACCTCGGCGATCGGGAAGCCCGGGTACTCGACGCCGGCGACCTCGGTGAAGAAGGCGTAGTTGCCCCCGGTGGCCTGGGGGCCGCACTCGATGACGTGGCCGGCCACCACGGCCCCGGCCAGCCGGTCCCACTCGGTCGGGCCCCACCCGTGGTGCCAGGCCGCCGGGCCCACCACCAAGGAGGCGTCGGTGATCCGGGGGCAGACCACCACATCGGCGCCGCCGTTCAGGGCCTCCACGATCGGCCAGGCCCCCAGGTAGGCGTTGGCCGAGACGACCTCACCGGAAGCGGCGGCCAGTGGTCGTCCGGTGTCGAGGTGGTCGAGCGGGTGGCCGTCGCGAGCCAGCTCGGGCAGGCGGGGGAGGAGGTCGTCGCCCTCCACATGGGCCACGGCCACGGGGAGGCCGAGCCGGTCGGCGAGGGCGCGTACCTCCCCGGCCAGGCCGGCGGGATTGAGGCCACCGGCGTTGGTGACGACCCGGATGCCCCGGTCAAAACAGGTCCCGAGCACCTCTTCCATCTGGGTGAGGAAGGTGTGGGCCCATCCCCGGGACGGATCGCGCTGGCGGCCCTTCCACAAGATGAGCATGGTCAGCTCGGCCAGCCAGTCCCCGGTCAGCACGTCGATGGGGCCACCCTCGACCATCTCGCGGGCGGCCGAGAGCCGGTCGCCGTAGAACCCCGAGCAGTTGGCGATCCGGAGGGGGGCGGCCATCAGGCGGAGCTGGCGGCGGGGTCCGGGTCCGGCTCGTGGTCGGCTTCGATGACCACCAGCACACGTCCCGTCTCCACCTGGTCGCCCTCGGCCACGGTCACCGAGGCCACCGTGCCGGCGGCGGCGGCGTGGACGGCGTGTTCCATCTTCATGGCCTCCAGCACCACCAGCAGCTGGCCGGCCACGACGGCATCGCCCATCGACACCGCCACTCGGACCACACCACCGGGCATCGGGGCCAGCGCCGAACCCTCGGCCACCTGGTCCACCGCCAGGGGGAACCGCTCCTGGTCCACCAGCGCCGAACTGCCGTCAGGACCGTCCACACAGGCCAGGGTGCCGAACTGCTCCACCCGGTAGCGTCGGGTCACGCCCTCGGTGGTGAGGACCACCGACTCCGGTGTCGCCACCACGTGGTCCACCTCCACCGGCTCCCCGTTCACGTACACCTCGGCCAGTCCTGATCCGACGCGGTCGTACCGGTAGCCGACGGCGATCACCTCGTCGCCGTGGGCGTAGGTCACCTGCTCGGGGGCCGAGGCGTTGTTGCGGAACCCGGACGGCACGCCCCGCTGCACCGTGGCGGTGGCCCGCCGCCGGGCCTGGGCGGCCAGGGCGGCGGCCAGGGCGTGCCTGCGCACCCCCTCGGGCCGGGTCAGGGGGGCGGCCAGCACCGTGAGCCCGTGGCGGTCGAGGAACCCGGTATCGGTCTCGCCGGCCAGGAACCCGACGTGGCGGAGGGTGCGGACCAACAGATCGCGGTTGGTGCTGACCCCGTGGATACGGCTCCGAGCCAGGGAGGCGGCGAGGGTGGAGGCGGCCTCGAGGCGGGTGGGAGCGTGCACGATGACCTTGGCCAGCATGGGGTCGTAGTGGGGACTGACCACACTGCCGGACTCGACGCCGCTGTCCACCCGCACCACGCAGTCCAACTGGGCGGTGCTGTCGACGGGCACGGCGCGGTCCAGCTGTTCGGAGACGCCCACCCCCACGTCGAATCGGTGGAGGGTGCCCGTCGAGGGCAGCCAGTCCTGGGCGGGATCCTCGGCGTAGAGGCGGGCCTCGATGGCATGGCCCTGCGGACCGAGGGCCACGGCTTCGTCGACCTCGGCGGGCATGGGCACCCCGCTGGCCAACAGGAGCTGCAGGCGGACCAGGTCCAGTCCGGTAATGGCCTCGGTGACCGGGTGCTCCACTTGCAGTCGGGTGTTCATCTCGAGGAAGTAGGGATCGCCCCCGTGATCGAGGACGAACTCCACCGTCCCGGCGTTCACGTAGCCCACCGCCTCGGCTGCCGCCACCGCCGCCTCCTCCAGCCGTGTCCGCAGGGCCGGGGTGACCGCCGGGGACGGCGCCTCCTCGATGATCTTCTGGTGCCGACGCTGGATGCTGCACTCCCGCTCGAACAGGGCCACGGTCCGGCCGTAGGCGTCGGCCAGGACCTGGACCTCGATGTGCCGGGGATCGCGGATGTAGCGCTCGAGGAAGACGGTGCCGTCGCCGAACGCGGCCTCAGCCTCGCGTCGGGCGCTCTCCACGGCCTGGCGGAGGCTCACCGGTCCGCCCACGATGCGCATGCCCCGACCGCCCCCGCCGGCCGAAGCCTTGACCAGCAGCGGCCATCCGAGCGCTTCGATCTCGTCGTCGTCGGGGAGCTCCTCCCCCTCGTCGGTGTGGGTGACGGTGAGGGAGGGGAGGGTGGGAACGCCGGCCGCCCGCATGAGCTCCTTCGACCCCACCTTCGAGCCCATGGCATCGATGGCCGTCGGGGGCGGGCCGACCCAGAGGAATCCGGCCCCCGTCACCACCCGGGCGAAGTCCCCCGACTCGGAGAGGAATCCGTAGCCCGGGTGGATGGCGTCCGCCCCGGCGCGGGAGGCGGCGTCGAGGATCAGGGCCGAACGCAGGTAGGTGTCGGCCGGCGCGTCACCGGGGAGCCGGACGGCCACATCGGCTTCGCGGACATGGGGGCTGTCGGCGTCGGCGTCGGAGTAGACGGCGACCGTGTCGATGCCCATGGCCCTCGCCGTGCGCATGATCCGTCGGGCGATCTCGCCCCGGTTGGCCACGAGAAGGGTGCGGATGGGGGTGATGGTGAGGGACGGGACCGTCATAGGGTCAGGGGGCTCGTCGGGGCGGCGTGCACGGAGTGCCTCACGGCCGGAACACGCCGTAGCCGCGTGTGCCCGTGATGGGCTGGTTGTCGATGACCGACAGGCAGATCCCGAGCACGGTCCGGGTGTCCCTCGGATCGATGATGCCGTCGTCGTAGAGCCGGCCCGACAGGAAGAGGGGAAGCGACTCCGCTTCGATCTGGGCCTCGACCATGGCCCGCATGGTGGCGTCGGCCTCCTCGTCGAAGGCCACGCCTTTGGACTCCGCCGACTGGCGACCGACGATGGACAGCACCCCGGCCAGCTGGGCCGGCCCCATGACCGCCGAGCGGGCGTTGGGCCAGGAGAAGAGGAAGCGGGGGTCGTAGGCCCGGCCGCACATGCCGTAGTTGCCCGCCCCGTAGGACGCACCGATGTTGAGGGTCACATGGGGCACCGACGAGTTGGACACGGCGTTGATCATCATGGCCCCGTGCTTGATGATCCCCTGCTGTTCGTACTCCTTGCCCACCATGTAGCCCGTGGTGTTCTGGAGGAAGACCAGAGGGACGTCGATCTGGTTGGCCAGCTGGATGAACTGGGTGGCCTTGTGGGCCTCTTCGGAGAAGAGCACGCCCCGGTGGTTGGCCAGGACTCCCACCGGAAAACCGTGGATGGAGGCCCACCCGGTGACCAGGCTGGACCCGTAGAGGGGCTTGAACTCGTCGAACCTCGATCCGTCCACCACCCGGGCCAGCACCTCACGCGGGTCGAAGGGCACCTTGGGGTCGGCCGAGGCGATACCCATGAGCTCGGTGGGGTCGTGGATGGGATCATCGGCGGGCTGGGTGGGACCGGCCCCCCGTTTGGTGTGGTTGAGGCGGCTCACGATCTGGCGTCCCAGTCGGATGGCGTCGACCTCGTCGGTGGCCAGGTAGTCGGCTAGGCCCGAGACTCGGGCGTGCATGGACGCCCCCCCCAGCTCCTCGTCGGTCGACTCTTCGCCCGTGGCCATCTTGACCAGCGGTGGTCCACCGAGGAAGACCTTGGAGCGCTGGTCGATCATGACGATGTAGTCGCTCATCCCCGGTACGTAGGCCCCACCGGCGGTGGAGTTGCCGAAGACCAGGGCGACCGTGGGCACCGCCGCCGCCGAACTCCGCGTCAGGTCCCGGAAGGCCCGTCCCCCGGGGATGAACAACTCGGCCTGGGCCGGGAGATCGGCTCCACCCGACTCCACCAGGTTGATGACCGGCAGCCGGTTCTGGAGGGCGATGTCCGAGGCGCGGGCACCCTTGCGGAAGGAGAACGGGTTCATGGCGCCACCCCTTACCGTGGGGTCGTGGGCGCTGACGAGACACTCGACCCCTTCCACCACGCCGATGCCCACAACGGAGGACGCGCCGACGTGGTACTCGGAACCCCAGGCGGCCAGGGCACACAACTCGAGGAACGCCGTGTCCCGGTCGAGGAGGAGTTCGATGCGCTCGCGGGCGAGCAGCTTGTCCCGCTGCCGGTGGCGGGCGACGTAGCGCTCCCCGCCGCCGGCTCTGGCCTCGGCCAGCTGCTCGTCGACTTGGTGGACGGCCTCGGTGAGGGCGCGCGCATTGGCACGGAAGGTGTCCGAGTTGGTGTCGATGGTGGTGGCGAGGACGGGCATGGGCGGCGTGTGGTGCTGGTGCTGGGCGGAACTCGGGTGCTGGGGTGGAGCCGGGTCGGGTCGGTGTTCCGGTGCTGGTCCGGGGGCCGTGTCGCATCGGAGGGTCCGACGTGGGAAGAATAGGCCCATGACCTGTGCACCGCGTGACGGAAGGGACCGGCGTTCCGGAGCCATCGGTACTGGGACCGGGCCATGGTGATCCGCACCTACCCCCAGGTGCCCGTGGACCAGTGGGACGACGACCCCGCAACCGGCCGGGACCCCCGGCCGCCGGTGCCCGGGCGCCAGCTGTCGGCGGTGGTTCTGGCGGCGGGCGAGGGAACCCGGATGCGGTCGGCCCGCCCCAAGCCCCTGCACCGGCTGTGTGGTCGCCCGATGGTGCTCCACGTCCTCGACGCCCTGGCCCAGTTGTCGGTGACCCGGGTGGTGGTGGTGGTCGGGCACCGCGCCGAGTGGGTGACCAAGACCCTCGTCGAACACGCCCCCCCGGGGATGGCCATTGAGTTCGTGGAGCAGGTGGAGCAACGGGGAACCGGGGACGCCATGGCGGTGGCGCTGACCGGGCTGCCTGACGACGAGGGAAGCGACGACGGGGATGTGGTCGTCCTTCCGGGCGACACACCCCTGCTCCGGCCGGCCACGCTGGCCACCCTGGTGTATCAGCACCGGACCTCCGATGCCGCCGCCACCCTGCTCACCACCGAGCTCCCCGATCCCACCGGGTACGGCCGGGTCGTGCGGGGCCGGGACAACTCGGTGGCCCGGGTGGTGGAGCACGGCGACGCCACCGATGACGAGCTGGAGGTGCATGAGGTCAACACCTCCATCTACTGCTTCCGCCGCAGCGTCCTGGCGCCCTCCCTGCGCCGGTTGAGCCCGGCCAACGCCCAGGGGGAGTACTACCTGACCGACGTGGTCGGCGTCCTCTACGAGGCCGGCCACAAGGTGGGTTCAGTGGTGGTCGAGGACACTATGGAGGTGGCCGGGGTCAACGACCGGGCCCAGCTGGCCGTGGCCGAGGCCGAGCTCCGCGACCGGATCAACGAGCGCTGGATGCGACGGGGTGTGACCATGTGGGACCCGGAGCGGACCTACATCGACGTGGATGTGGAGCTGGAGCCGGACGTGGTCCTGTTGCCCGGAGTCATCCTGCAGGGTTCCTGTGTGATCGGCACCCATGCCGAGATCGGCCCCGAGACCCACCTGGTGGACACGGTGGTCGGCGAGGGAGCCACGGTGGCCTCCAGCGTCTGCCGACGTGCGGTCATCGGAGCCGATGCCCGCGTCGGACCGTTCGCCGTCTTGGACGAGGGGACCGAGGTGCCGCCGGGTGGAGTGGTGGACCGGGCCGGACCGGTTGGAGATCCGGGTCCCGACCGTCCCGGGGGTCATTCGGGTGAACGGTCGGTCGGTCGACCGGGTGATCCGGCCGGCGGGGGGGAGTAGCGTCGTGGGTATGGAATTCACCCCTCGCCGCCGCCTCGAACTGGTGTCGGGCCGCTCGCATCCCGAGTTGGCCCGGGACGTCGCCGCGCAGCTGGGGGTGACGCTGGGTGAGGCCAATCTCCGCGAGTTCGCCAACGGGGAGATCCACTGCCGGTTCGACACCTCGATCCGGGGCAGCGACGTCTTCATCATCCAGACCCACTGCGGACCGGTCAACGACTCCCTGATGGAGCACCTGATCATGATCGACGCGGCCAAGCGGGCCTCGGCCAAGCGGATCACCGCGGTGTGTCCCTACTACGGCTACTCCCGCCAGGACCGCAAGGCCTCGGGTCGCGAACCCATCACGGCCAAGCTGGTGGCCGACATGCTCTCGGTGGCCGGGGCCGACCGGGTGGTCAGCGTCGACCTCCACTCCGGACAGATCCAGGGCTTCTTCAACGTCCCCTTCGATCATCTGACGGCGGCCCCGGTGCTGGTCGACTACCTGCGCACCCAACGCAATGACGATCTGGTGGTGGTGGCGCCCGACGCCGGTCGGGTGAAGGTGGCCGAGCGGTTCAGCCAGCACCTGACGGCCGATCTGGCCGTAGTGCACAAGCGGCGGCTCCGGGGTGTGGCCAACCAGGTGGAGGCCCTCCACGTGGTCGGCGACGTGGAAGGTCGTCAGTGTGTGCTCATCGACGACATGATCGACACCGCCGGAACCATCGTGGCCGCCGCCGATCTTCTGGTGGAGCGGGGTGCGGCCGAGGTGTGGTGCATGGCCACCCACGCCGTGCTCTCGGACCCGGCCGTGGACCGGCTCAAGAACTCGGCGCTGACCAAGGTGGTGGTGACCGACACCCTCCCGGTGCCGCAGGACCGGCGCTTCGACAAGCTGGAGGTGCTGTCGGTGGCCAAGCTCATCTCCGACGCCATCGACGCCGTGTTCGAAGACACGTCGGTCTCGGAGATCTTCGGTGGGGAGAACCTGGCCTGATTCATCGCCGTCGGTGGGATGCACGCCCGCAGAGGTGCCGGCCGTTGATCCGTCGTCGGTGCCGGAGTCTCCGGTGATCCGATCGGTGATGTTCGACTTCGGTGGCGTGATCACCTCGAGCCCCTTCGAGGCCTTCGCCCGCTATGAACGGGAGACCGGACTGCCGGATGGCTTCATCCGTCGGGTGAACGCCACCGACCCCGACACCAACGCCTGGTCCCATCTCGAACGCGGCCACCTGGACGTGGCCGGGTTCGCCGCCGCCTTCGAGGAGGAGGCCCTCCGGTTGGGTCACCGGGTGGACGGTCGCACCGTGCTCGGCATGCTCAGCGGCGACATCCGTCCGGCCATGGTCGATGCGGTGCGCCGGTGCAGCGAGCACTTCGCCACGGCGTGCGTCACCAACAACTTCGCCCTGGAGGATGTGGCCACGCCGCCGGAGGTCCTCGCCGTCTTCGATCTGTTCGATGTGGTGGTGGAGTCGCGGGTGGTCGGGATACGCAAGCCCGAGCCCCGGTTCTACGAGATGGCCTGCGAACTGGTGGACGTCTTCCCCAGGGAGGTGGTCTACCTCGATGATCTCGGTATTAACCTGAAACCGGCCCGGGCCATGGGCATGCACACCATCAAGGTCACCGATCCGGACGCGGCCTTGCGGGAGCTGTCGGCGGCCACGGGACTGAAGTTCGGCTGAAGGGCGTCGAGCGGCGGGTGCATGGGGGATGCCCGGGCGGACCGGGGAGCACCCGTGCTGGCGGGGCCGATCGTGGCCGATGAGACGTGGATCGTGACCAGCGTGCCGATCGTGGTCCTTGGTTCGGCCCAATTCGGAGACGTGGAATGGAGAAGGTGAACCGTCACAGGTCCCATGAGCACGTCCGAACGCCGCCCACCAGGGGCTGATGGCGAAACCGACCAGCACCCGCCACGGCGAACTCGTTACCCCTTGACGTCACCAGATAGATCGCCCAGGTCATGAGGCTCATGGCCACGGTCAGGACGGCGAGCAACCCGAGCGTGAGGCGATGCCATCGCCAGGTCAGGGCGCATTAAGGGCCAGACCCGGAGCACGGCGGCGGGACCTTGCTCGACGGATCTGACCGAAGCCCAGCATAAGGAGAACGCCGATTTCGCCATTCGGGCGCGCCACTCCCAGGGGGGGTGGGAGTGGGCGTCAGGTTGGGGGCTGGGCAGAATCTCAGTCCGCTGACCCCGCTCTATCGGCAGGTTCGGGGCGTACCTTGAGCGATTGGTGGGGATTTCCCTGACGGTCAATTCCCTACAACACCGCAGGTAGAGGGTTGGTCACGATGCACGTGAAACGGGAACACCTGTCGGATCGGTGACGACGGCTGCTCTGGTCGCCGGGCCGGGAATCGTGCAGGTGGTGGCCCTGTAGCCGTCCGAGCCCGGCCTCGTCTAGCATGGTGGGCCGTCAGCAGCGGTCCCGGTCTCGCTCGTCGGCACGCACCCCCGTTCCGTATCGTTCCGTCCGGCGCTGCGCCTGTATTCGCATCTTCCGAGGAGTTCCCGCATGCCTGAAGTCACCCTCACCGCCGAAGCCGGACGCGTCACCGGATCGAGTTCGACGCGCCGCCTTCGGTCCGAAGGCAAGATCCCCGGCGTGGTCTACGGCCACGGGTCCGATCCCATCCCGGTGGCGGTGGTGGCCCGGGAGTTCCAGGTGGCCCTGTCGGGCGAAGCCGGCCTCAACACCCTCCTCTCCCTCCAGGTGGATGGGACCAACTTCCTCACCCTGGCCCGGGACATCCAGCATCACCCGTTCAAGAACGTCGTCACCCACGTCGACTTCCAGATCGTGCGCCGCGATGAGGTGATCTCCGCGGAGATCCCGATCAACCTGATCGGCGAGGCCATCGAGGTCCACCACGGTGACGGCATCGTCGACCAGCAGCTCTTCACCCTGCAGATCAAGGCCAAGCCGGCCGACATCCCACCCTCTGTCGATCTCGACATCTCCGAGCTGACTATCGGCGCCTCGCTGCACGTCTCGGACATCGCCATTCCGCGTGGGGTGGAGCTCGAGACCGACATCGAGGCCACAGTGGTGGCCGGTCAGCCCCCGCGGGTCCAGACCAGCGACGACGCCGAGGCCGAAGCGGCTGCCGAAGCGGCCGGCGAAGCTGCCGGCGACGCCGGCGAAGCCGCCGACGCCGGATCCGGCTCCGACGCCTCCGAGTCCGCGGAGGGCTAGGCCCTGCTCCGCAAGCGAGGAGCAACGGCGGAACCACGGAGGGGCACGCCGGTCGACCTGCTGGTGGTGGGCCTCGGGAACCCGGGCATCGAGTTCGTCAACACCCGTCACAACGCCGGTGCCGAGGTGGTGTCGGCCCTGGCCGAGCGACACCAGGGCCGTCTCCGGTCGGAGAAGGGCTTGCACGCCGAGGTGTGCGAAGTCCGGATCGGTGGTCGACGGATCCTGCTCGCCGTCCCCACCACGTTCATGAACGAATCCGGTCGGGCGGTCGCGCCCCTGGTCCGGCGGGCCGGCATCGACCACGTCGGCTCCGAGGCGAGCCGGGCTGGTGACCGGACCGGCGTGGCCGGTGACTCCCGGAGTGATCGGCGGGCCGAGCGTCTGATCGTGGTCCACGACGAACTGGATCTGCCGTCGGGCCGGGTCAAGCTCAAGGCCGGTGGGGGCAACGCCGGAAACAACGGGCTCAAGTCCATCGAGAGCCACCTGCATACCAACGGGTACCTGCGGGTGCGGGTGGGGATCGGCAAGCCTCCCGGTCGCCAGTCCGGTGCCGACTACGTGCTGAAGCGGCCGGGTGCGGCCGAGCGGGCCGTCCTGGACGTGGCCATCGAGGAGGCGGCCGACGCGGTGGAGACGATCATCACCGAAGGTCTGGCCGCCGCCATGAACCGGGTCAACGCGTCGGACCGGGGGTCGCCGGAGTCGGGCGACACGCGGTGAGCAGCGACGGGATCCGGCGGGCCATGGCACCCCAGGCCGAGGACCGCGTCGGCCCGGGGACACCGACGCCGCGGGACTGGAATCCCGCTGGCTGAGCGCGAGGAACGGCCGTGTCCGCTCGCTGCTCCTGTCCGGCCGCGGAGATTCCCGTCGTCTCCCCAGTACGGGGAATTGAGCCCAGTGAACATCGGGAAATGTCTGACGTTGCGGGTGAGCAGATGGGCGTCGGCCCGCAGCACGGTGGCGGCGATGGCCAGGTCGGCGCCGTCGATGAAGCGATGGCTGGGTAGCCAGTGCTGTCCGAGCCCGGCGGCGCTCTCGGCAATCCCGGTATCAACAGGGTGCCAGATGAGGGTGGCCAGGAGCGAGCGGGTGGCGGTCTCCTGAGGAGCCCGCATCCCGGCCAGGACCTCCAGGCGGGTTATTTCGCTGGCATGGAGCGGTCCGTCGGCCCGCTCGCTCGGACCCGTAGACGGCTTCAACGGCGGACCGGATCTGGGAGGAGATCGATCGTCCGGCGCGCCGCCTCGGCGTCGAGGCGGCGGCGCTCCTCCGCGGTGAGCGATATCTGGGTACGTTGTGTGATGCAACTGTACATCACATCGAGGCTCCCGACCCCTCCGGTCACCGGGTCACGTCCCCAGTCAACTCGGACCCGCTGGCCCCGAAGGGCGGCCCCGGATGAGGCCGGTACGATGCGGTGCTGTGCCCGATGGCGATGATCATGACACCGCCATTGTGGTGGAGGGGCTGACCAAGTCCTACGGGAGTTTCGTCGCCGTGCGGGGCGTCGACTTCACGGTGGGCCGGGGCGAGGTGCTGGCGCTCCTCGGCCCGAACGGTGCCGGGAAGACCACCTCGGTGGAGATCCTCGAGGGCTACCGTAGGCGCGACGCCGGAAGGGTCTCGGTCCTCGGGGTCGACCCCGAGCGCCGTCCGCGTGGCCTGCGGGCCAAGGTGGGCATCGTCCTCCAGGAGTGTGCGGTCGACCCCTACCTGACCGTAACCGAGGCCGTGACCCAACGGGCCGGGCTCTATCCCACGCCCCGGCCGGTGGGGGAGGTCATCGAGCTGGTGGGCCTGGAGGCCAAGGCCCGCTCGAGGGTCAAGACGCTGTCCGGAGGCCAGCAGCGGCGGCTGGACCTCGGTCTCGCCCTGGTCGGCGATCCCGAGCTGATCTTCCTCGACGAGCCCACCACCGGGTTCGACCCCTCGGCCCGCCGGGAGGCCTGGGACGTGGTGCGGGGGCTGTGCGACGAGGGCCGCACCGTGGTACTCACCACGCACTACATGGACGAGGCCCAGGCCTTGGCCGACACCGTGGTGGTCATCGCCGCTGGGCGGGTGGTGGCCTCGGGATCTCCCGATACCCTCGGGGGACGGGACCACGGGGAGACCACCGTGCGTTTCGCCCTTCCTCCGGGGTGCGTCGTGGGCGACCTTCCCCTGCCCGATGGGCTGGCACCCGAGAGGCGCGGGGAGTTCGTGGAGTTCCGCATCGCTGAGCCCACCGCGGTGATCCATGCCCTCACCGGATGGGCACTCGAGCGCGGCGAGCTGCTGGACGGCCTGGTCGTCAACCGCCCGAGCCTGGAGGACGTCTACCTCGCACTCACCGGGGAAGGCGGCGGCGGGGCAGACGACGGGGGACCGGCAGGCGGGGGAAGGACCGGACCGCGAGGTACCGGGTCGAGTGCGTCGGTGCCGGGTGCGGAACCGTGAACGACCTCCTGGTGGCCAAGAACCAGGTCCGCTACGAACAGCTGGCCTACTGGCGGAACCCGATGGCCGCGGTGTTCACCTTCATGTTCCCGGTGGTGTTCCTCATCGTGGTGGGCACGTCGGCGGGCAGCTCCCACGTGCCGGGCACCACCCTCCGTTACGACCAGTACACCGTGGTGGCCATGCTGGTGTTCGGACTCATCGCCGCCTGCTACACCAACCTGGCCATGGCCATCAGCCTCCGTCGGGACTCGGGCGTGCTCAAGCGGATGCGGGGTACACCCATCTCCATCGGCTCGTACTTCGGCGGCCTCATCGGCAGCGTGCTGATCAACGTGGCCATCCTGGCCGTCGTGGTGGTGGGCATCGGCATGGCCTTCTACCATCTGCACTTCCCCTACCACCCGGCCGCCGTGGTGCTGACCCTGCTGGTCGGCATCGTGACCTTCTGCGCGCTGGGCCTGGCGGTCACGGTGATCGTGCCCAACGCCGACGCCGCCCCCGCCGTGGTGAACGGGATCTACTTCCCCATCGTGTTCATCTCGGGTGTGTTCTACCCGCTGTCCAACGGGTCGGTCTTGTCGCGGATCGCCGACTGGTTTCCCGTCCGACATCTCATACTAGCCCTGGTGCGGGCGTTCGAGGGTGGCCCCGGTTCGGGACTGCAGGTCCACGACCTGAGCGTGATGCTCGTCTGGGCCGCCGCGGCCATGATCTTCACGGCCCGACGGTTCCGGTGGGAGCCCAAGCACAAGTAGTGGTAGGCGCAATTGACCGAGTTCTGTCCTGTCCAGGAATCACGAGGCGAAAGTCCCACTGAATCTCATGGGTGGCATCGCCAATCTATGAGTGGGACATACCACGTAACGATGGGAGTTCGGGGCCGCCTGGTGGTCCTGACCGAGCTCCGGGCCCGGGTCGGTTGGGACGAAGGGACTCCGCTGGTGCTGGTGGAACGCCGGCCGGGTTGGCCTTTCTCACCCGCACACAGTTGAGGTCGATGGTCCGACCTATCCGGCCTGGACCTGGTGGGCGAGTTGACCGCCGAGCGGCGTGATGAGGCGTCCGCCGGCGCTCCGCCGGCGTGAATCTGTTCGACGTATCGGCTCTTGTGGGCCTTCCTGCAGGACGAGCAGGGTGCCGGTGTCGTGGTGCGGGCGTTGGACGACGGTGGGATCTGTGGGGAGGCCAACTGGTCCGAGGTGGCGCAGAGGGTGCTGGCCCAAGGGAGGGACCGGGAGCTGGCCCGAGCCCTGCTCACTGGCTAGGACCTTTGAGTCGAGCCGGTCGGTGCCGCCGACGCCGAAGGAGCCGCACGGCTGTGGCGCACCGGCGGTCGACTCTCGCTCGGTGACCGGCTGTGTCCGACCCCCCGAGGGCGGCTGGAGGCCACCGGCTGGACCGCCGACGCCACATGGGGGACCGGGGAATCGATCCGCCAGATCTGATGGACCGGCTGTCCCACCGGCCCGCACCCCACCGGCTCGGGACGCTGTCCCCGGTACCCTGACGGGGTGAGCCTCCGCTCGCTTCCTGCCCTGCTGCGCAATGAGCCCGCCATGACGCGGGTCATCGGCGCGTCCAACGCCACCCTGGCCGTGGCCACCCCGGCCCAGGCATTCGTGCTGGCCGGTCTGGTGCGCCTGGGTTCGCGCCGCCCGGTGCTGGTCGTCACCCCGACCGGGGCCTCGGCCGAGCAGTTGGCGCACGACCTCGAGGCCTTCACCCCGGGAGGCGCCCCGGGCCGGGTGGAGGTCTTTCCGGCTTGGGAGACCCTGCCCTTCGAACGGGTCAGCCCCGACGTCTCGACCATGGGCCACCGGCTGCGGCTCCTGTGGCAGCTCAGCGGGTCCGGGGGTGCCGCCGGGGGCGACGACGGCACCGGGCGCCCCGACATCGTGGTGGCCCCGATCAAAGCCGTGCTGCAGCGGCTGGGACCGTTCCGGACGGCGGGCCGGCCGGTCACCGTGGCCAAGGGCGACCGCGTCGACGTGCAGACGCTGGTGGGCGACTTGGTAGCCATGGGCTACCGGCGCGAGTCCATCGTGGAGCACCGCGGCGAGCTGGCCGTCCGCGGGGGGATCGTCGACGTCTTCCCCTCCACCGCCGACGAACCGGTGCGCATCGACCTGTGGGGTGACGAGGTCGATCGGCTGACCCGGTTCGACGTCTCCGATCAACGCTCCATCGACGACCTGGGGGCGGTCGAGCTGTTCGGCTGTCGCGAGCTGGTCACCGACGAGGCCATGCGGGAACGGGCGGCCGGACTGGTGGGCTCCCAACCCTGGGGCCGCCACCAGTGGGAGCGACTGTCCGACGGCGAGCAGTTCGACGGCATGGAGTCGTGGCTGCCCTGGCTGGTCCCGTCCGAGGAGCTCATCTGTGATCTGTTGGGAGAGGACGCCCTCGTGGTCCTCGTCGAACCCCGACGGGTGCGGGACCGGGCCGGCGAACTGCTGGAGGAGGAGGCGGCCCTGGCCGACGCCCTGGCGTCCACCTGGGGACTGGAGCGGGGCGACGATGCGCCCCGGCTGCATGTGCCCTTCGACCGCCTGCTCGCCGGCACCCCGGCGGGCGTGGTCTCCCTCGTGCCCTCGGCCGAGGGCCCCGACATCCCATTGGTCGAGTCGCGGGGTTGGGAGCCCATCCTGGGCGACGGGTCGAGGATGGCCGCACAGGTGGCCGCGCTGATCGGGGCGGACTACTCGGTGGTCCTGTGCTCGTCGTCGGTAGGCGGCGCCGAGCGGCTCTCGGCCATCCTGGCCGACGAGCAACTGGTCGTACCGGTGGTGGGCGAGTCGGTCACCGGTCAGGCCCAGGATCCGGCGGGCAGCCTGGAATCGCCCGGGGCCCGCATCGTGGTGGCCTCGCTCGACCGCGGCTTCGTGCTCCCGGGGGCCAAGGTGGCTGTGCTGACCGAGTCAGACGTCACCGGGCGTCGCCGGCCCCACCGCCAGGCCAGGACCCGGGCCCGTCCCGTGGACGGCTTCTTCGACGACCTGGCCCCGGGCAGCTACGTGGTCCACCGCCAGCACGGCGTGGCCACCTACGGCGGCATGGTCACCCGCACCATGGGAGGGGCCACACGTGACTACCTGCTCCTCGAATACCGCGGCGGGGACAAGCTGTACCTGCCCACCGATCAGATCGAGCTGCTCACCCCCTACGCCGGGGGTGACTCGCCCACGGTGAGCCGGCTGGGCGGCTCGGAGTGGCAGCGGGCCCGCTCGAAGGCCCGGGCCGCCGTGCACGAGATCGCCGAGGAGCTGGTGGCCCTCTACCGACGCCGCCTGCAGGTCTCCGGCCACGCCTTCGGGCCCGACACCCCGTGGCAGGCCGAGCTCGAGTCCTCCTTCCCCTTCATCGAGACCTCCGACCAGCTGCGGGCCATCGAGGAGGTCAAGGCGGACATGGAGCGACCCCAGCCCATGGATCGGCTGGTCTGTGGCGACGTGGGCTTCGGCAAGACCGAAGTGGCCCTCCGGGCTGCCTTCAAGGCCATTCAGGACGGCTACCAGGCCGCCGTGCTGGTGCCCACCACCCTGCTGGCCAGTCAGCACGCCCAGACCTTTGCCGAGCGGTACGCCCCGTTCCCCGTCAAGGTCGAACTGCTCAGCCGGTTCCTGACCAACGCTCAGGCCCGAGCGGTCCTGGCCGGTCTGGCCGACGGCTCGGTGGACCTCGTCGTGGGGACCCACCGGCTGTTGGGGGAGGACGTCACCTTCAAGAAGCTCGGACTCCTGGTGGTCGACGAGGAGCAGCGCTTCGGGGTGTCGCACAAGGAGTCCATCAAGGCCATGGCCGACGGCGTGGACGTCCTGACGCTGACGGCCAGCCCCATCCCCCGGACCCTGGAGATGGCCCTCACCGGCATCCGTGACCTGTCCATGGTCAACACCCCGCCGGCGGCCCGCCGACCCATCCTCACCCACGTCGGGTGAGTTCGAGGAGGCGGCGGCTTCCGAGGCCATACGCCGGGAGTTGCTGCGGGAGGGTCAGGTCTTCTACGTCCACAACCGTGTCCAGGACATCGACGCGGTGGCGAGGAGGGTCGAGGGGATGGCGCCGGAGGCCCGGGTGGCCGTGGCCCACGGCCAGATGGACGAGGGCACGCTGGAAAAGGTGGTACTCGACTTCTGGGAGGGCGCCTACGACGTACTGGTGTGCACCACCATCATCGAGTCGGGTATCGACATGCCCACGGTGAACACCCTGGTGGTGGACCGGGCCGACCTCTTGGGCCTGGGCCAGCTCCACCAGCTGCGGGGCCGGGTGGGCCGGGCCGGGCAGCGGGCCTACGCCTACCTGTTCCACCCCGTGGACCGGGTCCTCTCCGAACAGGCCTACGAGCGGCTCCGGACCATCGGGGACCACACCGAGCTGGGCTCGGGGTTCAAGATCGCCCTGCGCGATCTGCAGATCCGGGGGGCGGGCAACCTGCTCGGACGGGACCAGTCCGGCCACATCGCCGCCATCGGCTACGACCTCTACGTGCAGATGGTCTCCGAGGCCGTCTCCGAGCTGAAGGGGGAGCCCCGTCCCCAACCGGTGGACCTCAAGCTCGACCTGCCCGACGCCGCCCACCTGCCCGCCACCTACGTGGAGGCCGAAGACGTCCGCCTCGAGGCCTACCGCCGGCTCACCGCGGTGCGGACCGACGATCAGATCGAGGACGTGCGGACCGAGTGGGAGGACCGGTTCGGGCCCCTGCCGGGACCGGCTTCGGCGCTGCTCGACGTGGCCCGGCTGCGGGTCGAGTGCCTCCGCCTCGGGATCACCGATGTCGCCGTCAACGCGCCACGAGGCGGCATGGGCCGGAGCACCGACCGGGCCAACGTCAAGCTCTCACCCATCACCCTGCCCGCCTCGGCCGAGGTCAGGCTGCGTCGACTGGTCCCGGGGGCCACGTACCAGGCCGACCAGCACCGCCTCTTGATGGCCGTGGCCGTGCCCAAGGGGGGCACCGGCTACGCCCCGGGACTGGTGGCGCTGCTGGCCGAGCTGGTGCCGGCGGGCTGAGGGCTAAGCGGGCGACCGGGCGAAGCGGATCCGGCCGGCGGGCTACTCGGCCCGCAGCATGAGGGCCGTCGGGGTGCCGGCGGCGATCCGACCGGGGAAGGCGGCCGCCACATTAGCCAGCACCAGGGCCCCGCCGGCGATGGCCACCACCACCAGGGCGGGAACGCTGGGGTCGGACACGGCATCGATCTCGTGGGCGAACAGGTCCCATAGGGTCCGGCCGAGGATGATGCCGAGTGGGACGCCCACCACCAGGCCCACGGCCACGGCGAAGGTCGACTGCCAGCGGACCACGGAGGCCAGCTGCCGGCCGGTGAGGCCCAGGGTCTTGAGGAGGGCGAGATCCCGCCGGCGCCGGCGGACCGAGGCCACCAGGGTCAGCCCCAGGGCCACCACCGCCCCGAGGGCCAGGGCCAGGCCGAGATAGGCGGGGAGGCTACCGATGGACCCGTAGTCGACGATCTCGGCCGGGCGGAGCACGCTGACCACGCCACCGGCCGGTTGGCCGTCGCCGGGGACGGCGTTGATGGCACCATCGATCTTCCGTAACGAGAGCAGGGCCGCTGCCGAGTCCGCTCCGCCGCGGGTGCGCACGAAGACGGCGTTGGGCCCCGGGACGGTCGATTCCTGCAGGTTGAGGGTGTTGGTCGAGAACAGGGACGAGGAGAGCAGGGCCCCGGTGCCCATCTCGAGGTGGGCGGACCCGCCGCTCCCCACCGTCGGCATGGTGGCCGTCCCCACGATGGTCAGGGTGTGGGCCGCCCCGGACCGGTTGGCCAGTACCACGGTGTCACCGATGCTCTTGTGCAGTAGGCGGAGGGTGGCCGCACCGAGGACCACCTGATCCGGTGCCTCGAGGCCGTGGCCCGACAGCAGCGGGGGCGCCACGACCGGGTCGGATCTCGTGGCCAGAGCCGGGACGGCCGTGCCGTCGAGATCGACGGAGACGAAGTAGACACCGGTCCACGTGGCGACGTAGGGATCCCGGTCGAGCAGGGTGGCGATCTGGTGGGCCGGGAGGTCCTCGGCGCCGGCGTAGCCCGACAGCATCTCGTAGTTCCAGTTCCACCCGTAGAGGGCCGGGTGGGAGACCAGGCTGGTCAGGCTGGAGCCGAAGGTGAAGGTGGCGGTGAGGATGAGCCCGGCCAAGACGGTGCCCACGATGGCCGAGCGCACCGGTACGGCGTTCCGGCCGGTACCCGGCTCGACGGCGAAACGCAGGCCGGTGACGGCCGGCACCGAGAGGCCGGCGTTGGCCGCGGCCCCAACCACCCCGGACTCGCGGGTTCTGCCCCGGTGGCGCCGGATGGCGCGCTCCGGGGACTCCCGAACCGCGGCCACCACGGCGATGGCGCTCAGGCCGACGACGAGGGCCAGGGCGCCGATGCCCAGGACCGGCCAATCGGCGGTGAACCCGGGGGTCGGGTAGACGAACCGGACGGGACCGATCGGGCCGACGGGGGAGAGCAGCACGGCCACGCCGACGGCCAGCAGGGAACCGGCCACGGTGGCGGCCAGGAGGCCGGACAGGCCGTCGCCCAGGGTCATGGCCGGCGAGGTTCCGAGGGACCGGAGGACCGCCCGCTCGGTGGCGCCCAGCCGGAGCTGGCGGAGGAGGGCCTGGGCCCCGATGAGCAGTGCCGCCAGGCCGGCCAGGATGCCGAACACCTCGAGGGCCAGGGTCAGGGGCCGCAGGGTCCGCCGGGCCAGGGCCACATGCGCCGAGGTCAGGGTGGCGCTGGTACTGGTGCTCAACCCCTTGGGGATGTACCGGGAGGCCTGGGACGCGACCCTGGCCACGTTGGCGCTCCCGCCCTTCACCTGGAGGGCCACTCCGGAGAACGTGGCGTAGTCGCCCTCGAGTTGGCGGGTCAGGGCCCGGGTGAAGAGCACCTCCCCGCCGCCGAGGGTGTCCACCTGGTCCTCGATGACCTGGTCGCTGGTCTCGATGATGCCGACCACGGTGAGCTTGGCCACCCGGAAATCGGCGCCGGCGTAGTTGTCGTCGATCTGGGTATTGGACTCGAATCCCAGCTCCACCCTCGATCCGACGTGGAGCCCGAGTTGAGCTGCGGCCGGTTGGTTGATGACCACCTCGTCAGCCCGGTTCGGATCGGCCAGGCGACCGTGGAGCACCACGGGCCGCTCCATCGTAGTCCCGAGCCCGTCAGGACTCCCCTCGAGGGTAGGCGGTGCCTCGCCGGGTTGCGCGTGGGAGTGGATGCCCTTGGCGAACGCCATGTTCCCGTTGAACCCGATGATGGTGCCCGAACCCCGCACCAGGGGGAGGTGGCTGAGCCGGCTGATGACCGCCGGGTCGTAGCCGTTGACCTCTCCGATCCCCGGATTGGCGAATCCAGTGAAGAGCTGGACATCGGCGGGATTGGTGCTGGCCAGATAGGCGGTGAAGGACGAGCCGGTACGCCTCCCTGCCGCCACCGAGGCCATGGCCAGACCGCCGATGAGGCCGAGCAGGAGCACGATGGACAGGTACCCGGTCCACCGTCGGTGGAGCGTGGTGCGGAAGCGGTAGGCGGCCAGCCGGAACGTGCCGCTAGCCATGGAACTCCTGAGCATCAGCCAGGTAGTGCCCCGATCGCTGGTCGCCCCGCCACCCGGGTGGTGCCGTTCTCCGCCGCACAGGTCGGTTCTGAACCCCGCCGAGCGCGAAGAACAGGGAGGTAGCCGGACGAGACCGGTCGTGGTAGCACCCCGGCTTCCGGATCCGCCCCGAATGCGGCCGACCGTCGGTGGCCAGACCGGGTCCGGCGCCGGAGTCCGCGCCGGGACCCGGGGCCTCGCCCCTCCGGGCACCCGATAACATCCCGGCCGTGAAGCGCCAACTCTCCGGGGCCGTCGTGGTCCTCGCCGTGGTCGCTGCCGGGGTGCTCGCCTCGGCCTGCGACATCACCCCGCCCGCCGCCTCGGCCAACGGCGCCACCATCTCGACGGGCACACTCAACAGCCAGCTCCACACCCTCCAGACCACCGCGGCGGGCAGCTGCCTCCTGCAGCTGGAGAACGCGCAATTGGCCGACTCCTCGGGCGAGGGGACCGGCGGGTCCGGTACGTACTCGATGACCTTTGCCAACGCCATCCTGAACAACCAGATCGGTGACCTGCTGGCGCTGCAGTACGCCTCCTCCAAAGGCATCACCATCTCGTCGTCCGAACTCGTCACGGCCACGTCCGACTTCGAGGCCACGCTGGACGGGGAGATCAGCGCCGCCGTCGCGCAGGCATCCGAGGCCGGGACGTTATCCTTCTGCCAGGACGCCACGGGTGCCAGCCTCACCGGCAAAGCGCTGCTCAGCGCACTGCCGAACCCCATCCGGGTGGCCCAGGTCCGGAATCAGGCGGTCGACGAGAAGCTGCTGGCCCGGGGGGCCGATCTGTCCGCCGCCGCCGTGGCCAAGTACTACAACGACAATCTGGGCCAGTTCACCACGGCGTGCGTGAGTCTGATCGCCACGGACACGGAGGCCCACGCCAACCAGCTCGTGGCCCAGCTCAACGCCGGGGAGACGTTCGCCAGTGTGGCCAAGGCGAACTCGCTGGACACCCAGACGGCGGCCAACGGCGGGGCCCTCGGCTGCAACTACACCCTGGCCCAGGTGGAGCAGGCCCTGTCGGTGCAGTCGGTGACCGTGGGCCAACCCCTCGCCCCGGTCCAGGACTCGAGCAACGGTCAGTGGGTCATCTACGAGGTGACCAGCCAGACCGTGGCCCCGCTGTCCGAGGCCGGGTCGGTGGCCCGTCGCGAGCTGCTGCAGTCCACGGCCAACGTGAACCGGGTCAGCAAGGAGATCGTGCGGTTTGCCCGTTCCTCGGACGTCTCGGTCGACCCCCGGTACGGCACCTGGCTCGGACTACGGGTCGTCCCTCCCGTGGCTCCACCGTCCCGGTTCCTCCTCGGAGCGGCGGCGGGGCAGACGCCGCTCGTGAAGCGCGCCACCGGCGGGACGTGATCGGGAACCGGCGACTCCATGGCGACGCCGGCCTGTGACACCGACTGATCTCGGGAAGGGAGCGGCGATGCCCCGGATCGACGTGGTGGGCCTCGGTCCCGCCGGTCCCGAACTGATCACCGCCGAGGCCCACCAGCTGATGGACCGGGCCGGGGCACTGTTCTTCCGCACGCGACGGCATCCTTCGGCCGTCGCCCGGCCCGGAGCTCCGAGCTTCGATCACCACTACGAGACGGCCGACTCCTTCGATGAGGTCTACCGGGCCGTCGTGGAGGACTTGGTGGCCGCGGCCGAGGAGGTCGCCCCCACCGGCACCGTGGTCTACGCGGTGCCCGGCTCGCCCACGGTGGCCGAGGCGACGGTGGGCCTCCTGCGCCGGCACCCGTCGGTCACCGGCGGCTCGGTGACCCTCGTCGTGCATCCGGCGGTGTCCTTTCTCGACCTGGCCTTCGAGCGGCTCGGGATCGACCCGGTCACCTCCGGCGTCAGGGTCGTCGACGGGGAGACCTTCGCCGTCGACGCCGCCGGGGAGCGCGGGCCCCTGCTGGTGGCCCAGAGCTGGAGCACCGGTGTGCTCTCCGACATCAAGCTGTCGGTGGAGTCGGCTCCCGCCGAGGCGGTGACGGTCCTGCACCACCTGGGCCTCGCCGACGAGTGGGTCGAGGAGGTGGCGTGGGACGACCTCGACCGGACCTTCGCCCCCGACCATCTCACGTCGCTGTGGATCCCCAGGCTGGCCGCCCCGGTGGCCGCCGAACTGGTGCGGCTGGACGAACTGGTCCACATCCTCCGGGAGCAGTGTCCGTGGGACCGACGCCAGACCCACGGCTCACTCGCCCGGCACCTCCAAGAGGAGGCCTACGAAACGTTGGAGGCCATCGATGCCCTGGCCGCCCTGGACGCAGGCGACGCCGAGGGCCACGAGCCGGCCGCGGCGGACGACGGGGCCGAGGAGCGGGCCGTGGCCCACCTCGAAGAGGAGCTCGGGGACCTGCTCTTCCAGGTGTACTTCCACGCCACTCTGGCCGCCGAGGCCGGCCGGTTCACCCTGGCCGACGTGGCTCGGGGCGTGCACGACAAGCTGGTCTCCCGCCACCCCCACGTGTTCGGCGACGTCGACGCCGACACCCCCGAACAGGTGGCCACCAACTGGGAGACGCTGAAGCTGGCCGAGAAGGGTCGCACCAGCGTGACCCAGGGGATCCCCACCGCCCTGCCGTCCCTAGCCCTGGCGGCCAAACTGCAGCGGAAGGCCCTGGCCGTCGGGATGGTGCTCCCCGGGGTGGCCGAGGAGGCGGCCCGGGTGGCTGCCGGGGTGGTCCGGTTGTCGTCGAGCGGTGGTGCGACCACCAGGGTCACCGATGGGACCGGGGCCGGTGCACAGTCCGAAGAGGACCTCGGCGAACTCCTCTTCTCCCTGGCCAATGTGGCCCGTCAGCTCGGTGTGGATCCGGAGACCGCACTGCGGTCGCGGGCCGCTCGGTTCCGTACCTCGGTGGAAGCGCGCGGCTGAGTCCCGGTTGGGCTCCCCCCACCCCTGATCCGGTCGATCCCCCGGTCGGCCAGGTCCGAATGCCCTGGTCTGGGGGGTCGCGGGTGGTAACTTTTCCCACACCAGCGACAGGAGTGACTACGCACAGTGAGCTTCATCGAACAAGTCATCGGCCGCGAGGTGCTCGACTCCCGCGGCAACCCCACCGTCGAGGTCGAGGTCGTCCTCGACTCGGGTGCCGTGGGCCGGGCCATCGTGCCGTCCGGTGCGTCCACCGGATCGTTCGAGGCCGTCGAGCTCCGTGACGGTGGCGACCGCTACGGAGGCAAAGGTGTCCTCCAGGCCGTGGCCAACGTCAACGGGGAGATGGCGGCGATCCTCGACGGTGCCGATGCCTTCGATCAGCGGGCGGTCGACCTCGCCCTGATCGATGCCGACGGCACGCCCAACAAGTCCCGGCTGGGCGCCAACGCCATCCTCGGCGTGTCCCTGGCCACGGCCAAGGCCGCCGCCGACGAGTTGGGCCTGCCCCTGTTCCGCTACGTCGGCGGGAGTGACGCCCATGTCCTGCCCGTCCCGATGATGAACGTGGTCAATGGCGGGGTCCACGCCGACAACTCCATCGATCTCCAGGAGTTCATGATCATGCCGGTGGGAGCGGCGTCGTTCTCCGAGGCGTTGCGATGGGGTGTCGAGACCTATCACGCACTGGCCTCCGTGCTCCAGGTGCGGGGCCTGTCCACCACTGTCGGGGACGAAGGGGGTTTCGCCCCCAATCTGGACTCCAACGAGGAGGCGGTGACGATCCTGGTCGAGGCCATCGAAGCCACCGGTCGGGCCCCGGGCCAGGACGTGGCCATCGCCGTGGATCCGGCCACCAGCGAGTTCTACCGGGACGGCGGCTACGTGCTGGCCGGGGAGGGCCGCACCCTGTCGTCGGAAGCGATGGTCGAGTACTGGGTGGACCTGGTCGGTCGGTACCCGATCGTGTCCATCGAGGACGGAATGGCCGAGGACGACTGGGAGGGCTGGGCGGCGCTGACCGAGGCTCTGGGCGGGTCGGTCCAACTGGTGGGTGACGACATCTTCGTGACCAATGAGGAGCGGCTGCGGCGGGGCATCGACACGGGCACGGCCAACAGCATCCTGATCAAGGTCAACCAGATCGGGACTCTCACCGAGACGCTGGGGACGATGTCGCTCGCCACCCGCTCGGGGTACTCGTGTGTCATGTCCCACCGGTCGGGGGAGACCGAGGACGTCACCATCGCCGACCTCGCCGTGGCCACCAACTGCGGGCTGATCAAGACCGGTGCACCGGCCCGTTCCGACCGGGTGTCCAAATACAACCAGCTGCTGCGGATCGAAGCGATGCTGGGTGAGTCGGCTGCGTTCCGGGGCGGCGAGGCCCTGGCCTCGTGGAGTCCGACGGCGTGACCTCGCGGCAGCACGCCCGCTCACGAAGGGGCAAGGCTCCGGCCGCCCCCCGGACCTTCACCGCAGCGACCGGACTCACCGGGGCCACTCCCGAGGAACTGGCCAGGCGGGCCGAGATCACCGCGGCCGCCCTGGCCGCCGCCGAGCGGTCCGAGGCCAGAGCAGCGGCGTTGGCCAAGCTGGTCAGGCAGGTGGCACCGCCCGGACCGGTGACATCACCACGTCCGAAGAAGGCGATCCCGGCAACGGTCGAAACGGTGACCCCTCGGACCGAGGAGCCGGCACCCCCGGCCGCCCGGGAGTCCGGTGGCCGGCCGTCGGTGGCACCGGTGCCCGGTTTGCCGGTACCCGATGTTCCGACATCCGACGCGGAGGCCGACCGCGAGCCTGCTCCCGGGTCCAAGCCGCCGCGGGGTCTCCGTATCACCTGGCCCCGGTCGGACCGGGCCGCAGCCGATCGGCCGGCACGCGTCTTCAAGCTTCCCCATCCCGCCACCGATCCGGGGACCTTGTCCGAGCCGACCGCAGGCACGTCCGCCGCCCTGGTCGGCCTGGCCGACGGCGTGACCATCGCCGAGGCCCTGCAAGCGCACGAGCCGACGTCCGCCCCGAGGGACCGGCCCGCCGGTACCGACCCGGGCGACAGACCGGCATCGGGACGGGCCCACCCGACGGCTGCCTTGCGGAGGGCCCTGCGGGCGCCGGGGCGGCGAGCAAAGGGGAGCGGACGGTCATCGGTGGGGGGCGAGGAGTCCACTCGCCGCCCGGCCGCTCCGACTCGACCCACCGCGACCCCTACCGCTTCGGCCACCACCACACGGTCGTCGGACGGGGCAACGGCGGCCCGACGCCGGGTGCCGCTGCTGAGCGGGGGCAAGGCCGCGGCCACGAAGACCTCCGATGCCGGGGGTGGGGATCAGGCGCCCGGCCGGAGGTTCCTGTCGAGGAAGGTGCCGGTCGGCTCGGCGCCCATGGCCAACAAGAAGGCCGAGAGCAGGCGGGCCAGGCGGAAGCGAACCAGAACGAAGACCCCGGCAACCTCGCAGGAACGTCGCCGCCGGATACCGGTGGCGTTGGCCGGCGTGTTCGCGTTGGCCGTGCTCGCCACCAACTTCCCCCTCTCGGCCATCCTCGGCCAGCACCATGAGCTGGCGGCAGCCAACGCCCAGCTCGCCCAGGTGCAGAGTCAGAACAAGGCGCTCACCGCACAAGAAGATGCGTTGAAGTCCAATGTGGCCATCAACGAGCTGGCCCGGGGGGACCTCCAGATGGTGACTCCGGGCCAGACCCTCTATGACGTGCTCCCACCGAGCAGCAGGACCGACACCACCGCGCCCGGATCGCCTACCTATGGCGATCCCGGCGCGCAGCCGCTGGTGGCCCCCAACGACGCGCCGGATCTCTCGCCCCAGCAGGTCCTGCCCACGCCCATCCCGTCGGAGGCCGCAGGTTCCTCGGTGACCGGGTCGGCCAAGGGATCGACGGCGACCGATGTCTCGAACCGCGCGGCGTCGGCTCCGACCTCCTACTGGGGGCGCGTCGCCGACACCCTCGAATTCTGGCGGTGAGCCGTAGCCCGATGAGCGGGTCGGACGACGTGGACCGTGACCAGGTGGACGGAGGCTGGTCCGGGGCGTCGAGCGACGAAGACGGATCGGATGCCACCGATGACCTCGAGGCGGTGGCCGAACTGCTCGGTCGTCAGCCGGCGGGGGCGTTCGAGGTGGTGGTCCGGACCGATGACGGGAGGCCCGCAGTTATTGCCAACGCCCCGTTCCTCCATGACGGCACACCCATGCCCACCCGCTACTGGCTGGTCGACCCCATCCTGCGGGACGAGGTGAGCCGGCTCGAGTCGACTGGGGGGGTTCGACAGGCCGAAGAGGCCGTCGCCTCGGCAGGGATCGAGGCGGCCCACGCCGCCTATGCCGAGGAGCGGGATGCGCTCATCGACCCCGACCATCGGGGCCCGAGGCCCTCGGGAGGAGTGGGCGGCACCCGTCGTGGGGTCAAATGTCTCCATGCCCACCTGGCCTTCTGGCTGACCGGCGCCGATGATCCGGTCGGGGCGTGGACGGCCCAGAGGATCGGACTCCATCCCACCTGACCCATCCGTGGGGCGGCAGTCGGACAGGTGGTTCCTCCAGGTCGACCGTGGTAGCAAGGGGAGATGGACCTCGCGGGACCCGTCGCCGCCATCGACTGCGGCACCAACTCCACCCGCCTGCTGGTCGTCGACGGTGACGGCTCCACCCTGGTTCGCCTGATGCAGATCACGCGGCTCGGGGCCGGCGTCGATGCCACCGGACGGTTGGCCCCAGAGTCCATCGATCGATGCCTGTCGGTGCTGCGGGAGTTCCGTCGGGTCATGGACGGCTACTCGGTGGTCCGGGGCCGGCTGGCCGCCACCTCGGCGGCGCGGGACGCGTCGAACGGGTCGGAGTTCCTCGAGGCCGCCGGTGAGGTTACCGGCATCGAGCCGGAGCTGCTGGTGGGGACCGAGGAGGGTCGGCTGTCCATGGCCGGTGCGCTCTCCGACCTGCGAGACGAAGAAGGCCCGTTTCTCGTCCTGGACATCGGTGGGGGCTCCACCGAGCTGGTGGCGGGATCGGGTCCCGACGATCCCGAGCTGTCGGTGGTGTCACTGCAGGTCGGGTGCGTGCGCATCACGGAGCGGTTCCTGACCTCGGACCCTCCCACACCCGCCCAGCTGGCACAGGGCGAGGAGAGGGTCAACGAGCTGCTGGACCAGGCCATCGCCGAACACCCCCGATTCGTGGCCGCCCACCGCCTGGTCGGTCTGGCCGGGACGGTCACCACACTGGCCTCGCTCCACCTCGGACTCGAACGCTACGACCGGGATCGGATTCACCACGCCGTGCTCAGCGCCGGCGACGTCTACGACTGGTACCGGGCCCTGGCCACTGAGGTCACGCGGGCCCGGCTGGACCGGGCCGGGATGGTGCCGGGCCGAGAGGACGTGATCGTGGGTGGCGCGCTGATCCTGGTCGCGGTCATGACCCGATTCGGGTTCGACGAGTGCCTGGTGTCGGAGGCGGACATCCTGGACGGAATGGCGGCGGGTCTGCTGGCCTGACCCGGGATCACCCTGGCCCTCGGACCCCCTGGTGGTCTCGGTCCCCGGTCGACGGCGTCACCAGCCCGGTGGCTTCGAGTACCCGATGGATGAACTGGTCGGTCGAGCCGTACTCCGCTTCGGCATAGGTCCGACCCTGGGCACCGAGCGAGTTGCGGGTGGCGGAATCGAGTAGTGCCTCCACGCACCACACCAATCCGGTCGGGTCGGTGAACCACAGTCCACCCCGACCCCGCTCGGCGTGCTCCCTGGCCCTGCTGCCGTGGGGCACGACGATGGGGGTGCCGTAGAGGAGGGACTCGATGCACCGGCGAGCGAACAGGCGGCCCGGCTGCAGATCCACGGTCAAGTGGGCCCAGGCCATCAGGCGGGCCATGTCGCTCGATCGCCGGACAGGTTCGCTCCGCTTCACCCGCCCGCCCTGCCATACGCAAAACGCATCAGTGTGGAGCACGGCCACCATCTGATCCGGGAACCGAATGCGGAGGAGCTGACCCAGCTCGTTCTCGGGTCGGGCCGCGCCCTCGTCGACACCGGTGTGAACCAGCAGGTAACTCGTCCGGTCGACCCGGGGATCCGGTTCACTCCGCGCGCTGGGATTGGCTGCCATAGGCGCCCCCACCCGATGGACCCGGGACGAGGGGAGGCCGGTGCTCGAGATCTCGGCGCGTCCTCCCTCGGTCACGACCATGACCGACCTGGCTCGGCCCAGTATCGGTGCGATGGTGGTCGGGTGGGCGTCGTCCCACTCCGCGGCAAGGGCCAGCACGGTGGAGGTGACGCCGAAGTCGACGTCAGCGCGGGCAGTGAGGTCAGTGATGTCGTCCCACCGTCGACCCACGACGACGATCCGCTCGGGACGCAGCCCGGCGATGGTCCCGTCCCTAGAGTGGTGGGAGGACGCCCGCCCCCACGGATGCACGGTGAAGACGCTGTCGGTGGCGGTACCGCCCGGTGAGGCGTCCTCGGTCACCACGTGAACCTCCGCCTCACAGGCCAACGCCCCGGCCACCTGTCGGGTGATCCAGCCGGGTTCGGACTTCGATTCCCAGTGGTCGGTGACGATGACGATCATGGGTTCAGCCGATGACGGGTAGCGGGCAGGTGAGCCGGTCACGCCAGCTCCCGTCGGCTCAGGACACCGATGGCGCGTCCCCCTCGTCGTGTCCGGTCCGGACAGCCTCGCCCGGGTCACCGGGAGGTGGGTTCACGTGCAGCCACACGGCCAGCTTGGCCTGGTTCTCCGCCTCGGCCACCTGGCGGTCCAGGACCAGATCGCGCAATTCCTGATACCGGAGGTCGAGTTCGGTGCAGCGCTGATCGAGGTCGTCGATGACCTGCACGGCCTGAGCCAGGAACTCCCGTTCCTGGTGCAGGTGGGGACGGAGCACCCGGTAGGTGAGTCGACCGAAGAGCGCCACCAGCTTGCCGCGGACACCGGTGATTGCGGTCCCCGGCTCGTAGGTGTCGGTGAGCGCCCAGTGCTGATGGAGGTACTCGAGCGAGGACCTGTCCACTGGCACCGGGTTGGCACCGGCATCCCCGAATTCTTGGGGAGCCAGTGGTCCCCATCGGAGGACGTGGTGGTCGGCCCGGATCTGCTCAAGAAGGTCTTTGGGGTCCACTGCGGCTCGTCCCACGTGTCCGGGCACCTCGTCTCGTCGTTCTCGATCTGTGACAATGCTACGGGGCCGGACGGCCGGGCCCGGGCCGGGCGCCAGCGGACGCGCCCGCGGTGGGGTGGGAAGCTCCGCCGGGAGGCTGGTCAGCGAACGGTGATGCTATCGTCACCGGGATCGTGGGCCTCTCGTCGGATCCGGTTCCGGGCGATACGGGAATGTCGGATCGAGATCCGGCCCCGGTGACCGAGCCCGCCTTCCCTCCGCTGGCGTGGATGGACCGCCCCGACGAGTCTCGGATCGCTGCGGAGTCGTGGGGCCCGGACGCAGCTTCGTCGCCGCTGACCTATTGGCACTGGAGGGGAGTGCGCCGGCCCAGCCGAGAGGCAGCGACGCGCCGTCCGACGGCAGCCGGCCCGCCGATGCTCAGCGTGGTGATGCCCGTGGGTGAGCAGCCTCCCGAACACATCCGCCAGAGCGTGTACTCGGTGCTGGACCAGACCTACACCCACTGGGAGCTGTGTGTGTCCGAGTACGGTGCCGGTCGCCCGGCGACGACCGAGTTGGTGGGTCGGGATCGTCGGATCAAGCGGGTTGATCGACCCCGGGCACGAGGAGTGTCCAGCTCCCTCAACGAGGCGCTGGGCGTGGTCACGGGTCAGTTCGTGGTCCGGTTGGAGGTGGGGGACGTACTCGAACCGACGGCACTGGCAGAGATCGGCGCCCGGTTGGACACCGACCAAGACGTCGACGTCCTGTACTCGGACGAGGACCGGTTCATCTCGATCGAGCAGCCGGTGCAGCCGTACTTCAAGCCCGACTGGGATCCCGACCTGCTGCTGTCGACGGCGTATCTCGGCCACGTTCTGGTGATCCGCACCGAACTGCTGCGTTCGATCGGCGGCTACCGATCCGAGTTCGACGGGGGGCACGAGTACGACGTGATGCTGCGGGCCACCGAACAGGCCCGGCGGGTGGCTCATCTGTCCCAGGTCCTCTATCACCGCCGGATCGGGCCGGACCCGAACACCGATCCACACGGCGGTGCGGTGGCGGAGGACCGGATCGGGCGGAGCGTCCTCGAGTCGGCCATGGGGAGGCGGGGTATCCGGGGACGCGTGGAGCCGGGACCGTTCCCGGGGGCCCACCACCTACGCCGGGAGCTCACCGGCGCGCCATCGGTGAGTGTCATCATTCCCTTCCGGGACCAGGCCGCCCTCACGGTGGCGTGCCTGGATTCGCTGGTGCGGGATCCGGGCCATCCCGTCGAGGAGATCGTGTTCATCGACAACGGGAGCACCGAGCCCGAGACCCGGGCGCTCCGCCGCCGTATCGAACACCGAGGGGATGTCCGGATACTCGACTATCCGGACCCTTTCAACTGGGCGGCCATCAACAATCTGGCCGCGGCGACCTGTGCGTCGGACATGGTGCTGTTCATGAACAACGACATCGAAGCGACCTCGGAGGGCTGGCTCGGTGCCCTGGTCGAGCTGGCCCAGCGCCCCGACGTGGGCGCCGTCGCCCCCCGCTTGGTCTACCCCGACGGCCAGGTGCAGCATGCCGGAGTCGTGCTGGGGCTGGGAGGCATCGCCATGCATTTGTTCAGCGGACTTCCCCCCGGTCGTACCGGGTATTTCGGCTGGGACCGGCTGATTCGCGGATACAGCGCGCTCACGGGAGCCTGTCTGCTCGTCCGCCGAGCTGTGTTCGAGGAGGTGGGAGGGTTCGAGGAGTCGCTACCTGTGGCGTTCAACGACATCGACTTCTGCCTGCGCCTGGGCCGTGCGGGGTTCCGTCTGCTCTATACCCCCCACGCCCAACTGACCCACTACGAGTCGGTGAGTAGGGGCCAGTCCGGGTTCACCACCGACTTCGCCACCTTCGTGTCCCGCTGGTTGGGGGTGCTGGAAGCAGATGATCCCGCGTACAACCCGAATCTGGGCCGGTTCGCTCCCTGGTGCCCCCTGCGGATGCCCGGGGAGGACGAACGCTGGTTGGCGGATATTCGCAGCGCGTATCCGGGATCCCCTTAGTCTCCTGTCCAACGCTCCTGGCTGGCGGCTCCGACACCTCTCGTGCGAGTAAGGGCGACGACCAGGACAGTGCGCGCATCGCGGCGGCGATCGTTGTCGGGTCACCCCGGCATGACTAGAGTGGGGTCGGTGGAGCTTCGGTGGAAGAGCGACGTCACCGTGCTGGGGGGCTGCGGCCACGTGGGCCTACCGCTGGGCTTGGCCTTCGCCGACGCCGGCCTCCGAGTCGCTCTCTACGACATCAACCTGTCGGCCGTCGACCGCGTCCGATCGGGGAAGATGCCGCATCTCGAGCCGGGCGCCCCCGAGGTGCTCACCCGGACCCTTGACAACGGGAACCTCACGGCGTCAGCGGAGCCGTCCACCATCGGCGCCAGCGAGCACCTGGTGGTCGTGGTGGGCACGCCGGTCGACGAGCATCTCAACCCTGACCCTCAGGCCGTGGTCAGCGCCATCGAGGCGATCGCTGACGAACTGATCGACGGTCAGCTGCTCATTCTCCGCAGCACGGTGTTTCCGGGTGTCACCCGGCTGGTGGAGCGCCTCATCGAGCGGCTGGGCAAATCCATCGACGTGGCCTTCTGCCCCGAACGGATCGCCGAGGGCCGCGCCATGGAGGAGCTGCATTCGCTTCCCCAGATCGTGGCGGCCCGGTCCGATGGTGCCTTCGAACGGGCTGCATCGCTCTTCGGTCATCTCACCGAGCGCATCGTTCGGGTGGAGCCCGAAGAGGCCGAGTTGGCCAAGTTGTTCACCAATTCCTATCGATACATCAAGTTCGCGGCAGCCAACCAGCTCTACATGATGGCCAACGACTACGGCCTCGACTACGAGCGGATCCGGAGTGCTGTCATCGAGGACTATCCGAGGGCTGCTGACCTGCCCGGCCCGGGATTCGCCGCTGGACCGTGCCTGCTGAAGGACACCATGCAGTTGGCTGCCTACAACAACAACAACTTCGCTCTGGGCCAGGCCAGCATGCAGATCAATGAGGGGCTGCCGCTCTACCTAGTGTCCCGGATGGCCGCCCGGTACGACCTCGACTCGATGGTCGTGGGCATCCTCGGGATGGCCTTCAAAGGCGAATCGGACGACAACCGCTCGAGCCTCTCCTACAAGCTGAAACGAGTGCTGAAGGTTCGGGCCAAGGAGGTACTGACCACGGATCCGTTCGTGACCGTGGACGACGGTCTCTCCCCGCTGGACCAGGTGCTCGCCCGCGCTGATCTGATCGTGATCGGAGCGCCTCACCGGGCCTATGCGGATGTGGCCATCATCCAGCCGGTGGTGGACGTCTGGAATCTTCGGGGAGACGGGGTGGTGGTGTGAGGCCCCGGGTCTCGGTCGTCATCCCGGCCTACAACGAGGGTTCCGCCGTCGAGGACGTGCTGACCCGGTTGATCGAGACCGTGGAACTACCCAATGAGATCGTGGTGGTTGTGGATTCACCCGACGACACCACCATTCCCTATGTGGAGAAGTATACCTCCAAGTACCCCAACGTCAGGGCCATCGTCAACGATGTCGAGCCGGGTCCGGCTCAGGCCATCCGCTACGGCATCGACCGAGCCATCGCCGATGTGGTGGTGGTGACCATGGCTGACGGGTGCGACGATCCCCAGCAGATCGATCAGATGGTGCGATTGGTCGAGCGAGGGGTGGTGATCGCCGCCGCATCGCGGTATTCCCGTGGCGGTCAGCAGGTCGGTGGCCCTTTCGTCAAGAGCCTGCTCTCGAGGATGGCCGGCCTGTCCCTGTGGGCCCTGGCCCGGGTGGGGACACGGGATGCCACCAACTCGTTCAAGGCCTACAACGCCGAATTCGTCCGCAAGGTGGGGATCACCCCTGGTGCAGGCTTCGAAATCGGCATCGAACTGGTGGCCAAGGCCCGCCGGGCCAGGCTTCCGGTGGCCGAGGTGCCGACCATCTGGCTGGAGCGGACCCACGGTGTGTCAAACTTCAAAGTCGTAAGCTGGCTGCCGCACTACCTCCGCTGGTGGCGTTTTGCATTCGGGCCCGCCTTGTCGCTGGACGAGGTACAGGCTGTTGCTGATCGGAAAGGATCTCAATGAGCGACGTACTCGTCACTGGTTCGGCCGGGTTCATCGGTGGCTATGTGGTCAAGGAGCTGTTGGATCGTGGCCACAGCGTGGTCGGCATCGACAACTATTCGAAGTACGGGCCGGTGACGCGATCGTATGACAGCCACCCCCGCTACCGGTTCATCGAGGCCGACGCCCGTGATGTCGATCTCATGACGCGAGAGCTCGCTGACTGCGACCACTTCATCGCCGGCGCCGCCCTGATCGGAGGCATCTCCTACTTCCACACCTACGCCTACGATCTTTTGGCCACCAACGAGCGGATCACTGCCTCCTCGTGCGATGCGGCCATCAAGGCCCACCACGATGGCCGGCTGCAGAAGGTGACCTATTTGAGCTCTTCGATGGTGTTCGAATCGGCGGACTCCTGGCCGTCCCATGAGGGCCAGCAACGCGAAGTACCGCCACCGATCTCCTCCTACGGGTTCCAGAAACTGGCTGTGGAGTACTTCGCCAAGGCCGCCTTCGACCAGTACGGCCTGCCCTTCACGATCATCCGTCCGTTCAACTGCGTCGGGACGGGCGAGCGCCGGGCCCTCGGTGACGTCGAGATCATGAGCGGCAACGTCAGCCTGGCTATGAGCCATGTCGTGCCCGACCTCGTACAGAAGGTCCTGAAGGGCCAGGACCCCCTACACGTTCTCGGTGACGGAACGCAGATCCGGCACTACACCTACGGTGCCGATCTGGCCGAGGGCATCGTGACCGCCATGGAGCACCCCGATGCCCTCAACGAGGACTTCAACCTCTCGACGGCGGAATCGACCACGGTGTTGGAGCTGGCCCAGGCCATCTGGGTGGCCATCAAGGGGCCCGAAGTCCCCTTCAACTGGGTGTCGGACCCACCGTTCGAACACGATGTGAAGCGACGGGTGCCGTCGACGGAGAAAGCCAAGCGGATTCTCGGTTTCGAGGCCACGACCAGCCTGGAGAAGATCCTGCAGGACGTGGTGCCCTGGATCGAGAAGGCGGTAGCCGACGGGACCATCTGAGTCGGCCGTCCTGCCAGACTGCCTTCTGCCTGGCCTTGACGCACGCGGCCCGTGATCACAGGAGGCGTGTCTATGTGGTGTCCACCGTCCTGAACCCATATCCGTCGTGGTGAACGACGAAGTGCTCCCCTGCCCATTCCAACATTTGCATCACGGGATGCAGGGTCGTGGCGCCGGTGCCGTCTGGGCAAACGGGAAGACGGCCACCGGGTGACAAAATCGGTCAGGATTCGACCCGGGTGCGGCCTGCTTGCTCTGCGGGCTACTACGGGGACCGGCGGCAGTACATGACCGCACGGGACGGGGCGGTCGATCTATCTCATCGATGCCTGACTGCCTATCCGACCAGACGGGCGGGGACACCCAAGACCGTACCGTTCGCCGGGACATCTCTCGTGACGACAGAACCCGCTCCGACGGTCGCTCCTTGACCGATTAACACACCCGGTAGGAGGGTAGCAGCGGCACCGATCACCGCGTGGTCTGCTATCTCGGGCCCAACCACGTGCTCCGCATAGCCTTCTTGACCCATGGCATTGTCATTGGTTGTACTCACATTGACGGAGATAAACACGTCATTTCCAACGCTCATGTTCCCGGTCAGGTGGGTCCCATCCATCACCTTGGTTCGATCACCCACGATGCAGTGATAGTTCAACGTCACACATCGACTAATGATGCAGCGCTCACCAATCCGACACTCTTCTCGGATTGACGCCGAGTCACCTACCAACGTATTCGCACCGATCTCCACGTCGTAGTACACGACAGCATGGGGACCTATTACAGAACCGTCGCCGATGTGAATTCGACGAGCAAAGATCGGTACTCGGCTTATGGCACCGGCGCCCTTGGGCTCTTTGCCAATAAGGGCGCCTGGGAAGACCTCGACATCGCTTCCGATGATCACGCCTGCGGAGATCACGGCAAACGGGTGGATCACGGAACCAGGTCCGATCGTGGCATCGGTACTGACGGATGCCAAGGTACTGACACGGGCGTCGGCGATGGGCACCTCTGTATCCTAGGGTTCTTGGTAGAGCGCTGTGCGAACTGGGACGGACGGCGACGGCAAGTTGCAGGCCTCCTTCTGTCGATACGGCCTCAGGTCTCAGTCCCCCCTCTAGGGCCACGGCACGGTGCGCCCCGATGGGTCGTTGGCTCGGTACGATGTCGATTGTGGTGTTTCATCCCAGAGCCTCAGGACCAACCAGCCTGTGGAGGAAGGTGCGCTCTGCTAGAGAAGATCTTCGGATTGCCCGGCTACAGTCGGAGGCACTGCTGGAGTCGGCGTCAGTTTCTGCATCACGGTTGGACGCTGTGGCGAATGTTCTCTCCGAATACGGCGACGAGTTGGCTGCGGTGCGTACGGAGCTGATGCAGCTCCGCCAAGATGTGGAGGCAAACCATGAGCGGAACCTCCTGGCACTTCGGATGGTGCGAGACGACGACGCAGCGGCCCGATCAACCCTGTGGGCTCTTCGCTCACAATCTGACTACGACGTGGCATTCGAAGAGGACGAGCCCCTTGTCAGCATTTTGGTCTCGACGTATCTGAACTGGCCGCTTCTGCGGGATCGGTCGCTCCCCTCCATCCTGTCTCAGACTTATGACCGGTGGGAGGCAATCGTCGTCGGAGACGCAGCACCTGAGGAAGCGAGGCGCGTGGTCGAATCGTTTGGCGACAAGCGAATGCGGTTCGTGAATCTGCCCTACCGGGGCCCGTATCCGGATAAGGACTATGACGCGTGGTTGGTCAGCGGGACCACTCCATTCAATACTGCCTTGGCACTGGCCAACGGCCGTTGGATTGGAGCAAATGCCGATGACGATTCACTTCGTCCGAACTACATCCAATCCCTTCTGACGCATGCGCGGGACCAACGGGCTGAAGTCGCCTACGGATATATCGACCAACGAGAGCCGGACGGCGCCGACACTCGATTAGGGGTGTTTCCTCCTGTCCATGGCCAATGGGGAATTCAGGCATCACTTTTCCACGCGGGACTAAAATTCATGCCGTTGCAGCCAAGCGATTGGGTCTTCGGAATCCCCAATGACACCTCCCTACTAGAACGGATGCTGCGCATAGGGGTCCGTTTCTCCATGCTTGATGAGGCGGTCGTAGAGTATTTCCCGTCCCAACTTTGGTCGGAGCGAGAATCGAGACTCTCGCGTCGAAACCAATTCTGAGAGCCATGAGGAAGGGGTTGTCATTCCACTCTCCGACTGCCATGTGATCAAACTGCCGGTGGTGGATGACGAACGGGGCAATCTCACCTCGATCGAATCGCGACGAGAGGTAGAATTTGAGATCCAGCGGGTCTACTACCTCTACGACGTTCCTGGTGGAGCCGAGCGGGGTGGTCATGCCCACCGGACTCTCCGACAACTCATTATTGCGGCGTCGGGTAGCTTCGATGTGATCCTCGATGATGGTCGAAAGCGAACAACGGTTCACCTCAACCGAGCCAATTCTGGGCTCTACCTCGCACCGATGATCTGGCGTGAAATCAACAATTTTTCGGGTGGTTCAGTGTGCCTAGTCCTCGCATCGGCGCCGTATGATGAGCTGGACTATTTGAGGGACTACCAGGACTACCAGGTGAAAGCCCTGGCCCTGGGTGAGGCGTGAGCGTCCCCTATCTGAATCTCCGTGGGGCTCATGCAGAATTGAGCGGTGAGCTTCAGAACGCTTTCGATCGTGTCATGGAGTCCGGGCAGTTTGTGCTCGGGGGGGAGCTTGAACTCTTTGAGCAGGAGTTTGCCGCGTTTTGCGGTACGAATTGTGCAGTGGGGGTTGGGTCCGGCCTCGACGCGCTAACCATCGCACTCCGGTCGACCGGCGTTGGCCCTGGTGACGAAGTTATCGTTCCTGCCCACACATTCATCGCGACCTGGTTGGCGGTAGCCCAGTGCGGAGCGGAGATCGTCCCGGTGGATGTGGATCCACGTTTGCTGCTCATCGACCTCGATCAAGCAGCGGCCTCAATCACTCCACGAACGGCCGCGATCGTTCCAGTTCACCTCTATGGCCATCCTGTAGACCTGACTCCTCTTGATGCAGATACCAGATTTGATGGGATACGGATTATCGGCGATGCCGCTCAGGCCCATGGGGCCATCGTGCATGGCCGGCCTGTAGGGGCTCTGGGCCGCGCCGCCTGCTTCTCTTTCTATCCGTCCAAGAACCTTGGCGCCTTGGGTGACGGCGGCGCCATCACCACTGACGATGCGGGACTGGCTGCTCGGGCCCGGCGGATCCGCAACTACGGATCTCAGGCGAAGTACCAGTTTGTTGAGCAGGGCGTCAACTCCCGTCTTGATCCCATGCAAGCCGGAATGCTGCGGGTCAAGCTCAAGGTTCTTTCCGAATGGAACGCCCGCCGACAGAGCGTTGCTGATCAGTACCTGGATGGGCTGGCGGAGGTGCCCGACCTCATTCTCCCCGCCACCCCCGGATTAGGATTGACACACGTCTGGCACACCTTTTGCATCCGTCATCCCAGACGGGACGAGCTAAGTGCCTATCTCGCCGCGCGCGAGATTCAGACCGCGATGCACTATCCGGTTCCCCCGCATCTAACACCGGCCTTCGCTCACTTGGGCTTTTCAGTGGGAGCCTTTCCCAACTCCGAGTCTGCGACGGATACCGTGCTCAGCCTACCCATCGGTCCTCATGTCGGCGATGCATCGATTGCATCAGTAGTCGACGCGATTCGTGCGTTCCCTCACTAGTCGGCCTTCAGACTCAGGGTCCCTTGTTGGGCCAGTGCGATTTGCGTGAACTAGTGGGCCACTGGACTGAGCGTCGAGCCGAACCCGGCGCGATCGAACCTGATCACTCGTGGAACCGATTCAATTCCCGTAGACCACGGTGGACGAATCGCGGAAGATCACGGTGGTGCCCGAGGGTGGTGGGACCGACGGAGTATCCACCGTGATGTCCCATCGATGTGCGGACTCTGTCGGCGTGCAGATGTACGTAGCCGTCATCATGAATGTCCAGGATGGATTAGCCACGCATGGCTGGTAGCCTTGCCTCGAGGCGGCGATGAGAAGTCCGACCACGTCGGGCCAGTCGGCAGATGGTGCACCGGGCACGCCAAGACTGATAGCGACCGCTTTGTGCCTTTGATCGGCGGACCGCTGGACGGCTGCGGCCATACTCGGCAGGCTCGGGTCGCCTCGATACGGGTTGTAGAAGCTCCCCTGCGTGGCGACGATGAGGATCACGATGAAGACGGACAGTACAGAGGCGGCAGTCGCCACCGGATGCCGTGTTCCCGGAGTCATCTGGGTCTTTGATACTTCCCTGATCCGATCGCATACCTGCATGACCAGGACAACCAGGACGATCGGTGGCACTGAATAGTAGAAGTACCCGGTGTAGACAAAGCTGAGTTGGTCGACACCCTTGAGCGCGTATCCCGCCACCTCAATGCTCAGCACAACGACGCTGCCGAGCAATCCGAAATAGAAGGCCTTCCTGACGCGATTGCGTTCGAGGAGGCTGAGTACGACTGCAACCGCGGCGGCTATCAACAGAAGCAACCTGCCGGCATGGCCACCGGGCCAGTACTGCTCCACGTAGCTCAATACCTGCCTCAGAGTGTGCGCGTTCTTATGGGAGTTGCTGTGGAGGTAATCCCAGTACAAGCGCAGCTGTCCTGGCCAATGAAAGATGAGATTGACGGCAATGGGGAGGGCAAAGACAAAGAGAATGAGGGCACTGAGCTTCAGCGGTCGCTTGTGGGCGGCGAACTGGCTTCGATAGCTTCCGTTATGGCGGGTTACAAGCAACCAAGTCGCGAAGACGACGAGTACATAGATACCCATAATCCCCACAAAGGCGATATGTCCGTGCACGAGGAGACAGACGGCGAACACGAAGATCGGCGTGTCCTCCAACGCTCCTGAGGCCACCGATGATCCGGACACGGCGGCCAACAGAAAGGGAGCGATATACAGATAGGGCATCCAGGCTGATGTCCAGGCCAAGGTGTTACCCGTGAGGAGTAAAACTACGGAGACTGTGAGTAGAGCGATGGGCCATGAGCGCGTATGGCGGATGAGAACAAGTGCGGTCATCGCCAGAATGGCTCCACTCAGGAAAAATACGGCTACAAGTTGACCGTTGTACTGCGAAGGCACGAGGTGCAAGAGTGAGTAGAAGAGGTCTTGGCCGAAGGACTGGATATACAAGAATGCTGGTCCCGGATGATTGAATCCCTCGCGTGAGTAGTTGCCCACCAGCAGGTGGAAGTGGACGGCCTGGTTGACAAGTATCGAGTTGGCGGCGTAGTCAGTGTCTTCGTGGATGGGTACGGAAAAGACGGAGTGATTGCGGATGCACATGACGGTGGTACAGGCGAGGCCGAAGAGTCCGCTGACGAGCCAGGCGTGCGATGGGAGTGCGAATCGGTCCTCGTGATCCATCAGGTTCCGGTTTGACCTGGAGCGCGATGCGCCTCTCTTGACGACCGCCTGGGCTCCGATTGGCGATGAGGTGCTCATGTCACGCTGATCTTCCCAGAGCAGACAGCCGATTTCTGACCGCCGCGCCCACCGCGAGAGAACTGAAAGATGTCCGGATGGTCCTTCCAGCTTGGATGCCGATGCGGCGCCGTTCTTCGGGTCGGCTGGCCAGCCGTCGCATCCATTTGGCTGCCTGGACGACGTCCGGCTCGGCCCACATCTTTCCGGTCTGATACAGCGCTTCCATGCCCGGATTGAGATAGAGGTCCCCGCCAAGGATAGTTCGCGGACGATATCCCAGCATGCAGGAATTGACGGGGGTCAGGAAATCCTCGGGTCCTGAGAACGCCGTGGCGATGACCGGCTTCTCGAAGAACATGGCTTCAGCGATGCCTAATCCGAACCCTTCAGCGCGATGGAGCGATACGTACACATCGCTGAGGGCGATGAGCGATGCCACCTCGGTAGTGGCCATCTCGGTTTCGATCAGGATGCCTCCCACGCTCTCGAGTTCGTGAACGAGCAGCGCCCGGGCCTCGGGAAGTCGGTCCAGGTTGAGTACCTTCATCACCAGTTGCGCCTCGTCTCGGCGTCCGCCGGGGCCGAATGCCCTCCGAAACGCATCGATTACGCCCAATGGATTCTTGCGGGCGAACGTGGAATGGGCGTCAAAGTGGAACAGAAACATACAAGGTGCCGAGGGGAGACCGAAATCGCCCCGGGAAAGGCCCTGGTCAGCAACTGGTTCCACCACACAGGGGACGACGGTCACCTCGTCGACGCCGTACTGAAGGAACATATTTCGTACGAATCGACTCGGCGCCCACACCTCGTCGACAAGTTTTACGTCTGCAACCAGGTGTTCCGGCAGAGAGCCAAGCTCCCAGAACCATGATCCGATTACGTGGCGGTGATGTCCTTCCTGGTGAAGGGAGAGATCAGTGAGAGCGCCGATCTCGTTGATGTTGAAGTAGCAGACCTCGATATCGTGAAGCCGCCCGCGGGGAAGTCGCCGCAGAGGTGTTGGAAACCGCGTGGGATCCATCGGAGCCCAGTACGGTATGTCCTCGATCGAGATCACCACTCCCGTTCGGTGAGCGGCCAAAACCGAACGACGAGCGGCTTCGGCCAAGCCAGTTGTTGCCGACCAACAGCCGATCGCTGTCATGGCAATCGGCTGATTCGGCACAGAGGTCGATCGAGGGTGCGATTCGGCCGCTATGAGACTTGAGATTTAGGGCCGCCTTGCTATCACTGCGTAATCCGGGGGACCTGAGAACCGATCATTGACGGCATCGATGACCGGTTTGACATCGCCGAACCACGGCTCGCCCTCGGTTGGATCGGAGACTTCTGTGTTCTCCCGGACCAATCGCCTGATCTCCAGGTCGACGATGCCCCGGCTGGCCAGAATGAACTGAAGGAGGGCCGGTGGGATGGGGTGGCGATGTGTCGGGTCCAGATAGAAGTACAGGGAACTAACAATAATATTTTCCGGATTGGGCGTTTCCAGGATCAGCTTGCCCCCTGGCTTGAGGGCCATCATGGCCAGATCGACGAAATCAACGAGCTCCTCAATGGAAAGATGTTCGACGACGTGAATGGCAGTGACAGCTGCTAACGAGGACGGGTCCAGTGACGTGAGATGCTGACGGGCGTCGACAACCTCGGCGGACAACCCTCGCTTCCGGCAGTCGTCAACACAGAGAGGGTTGGAGTCAATCCCGTAAGCTTCGATGTCTGCCTCTTGCAGGATGTCAAGCATCTCACCCCGCCCGCATCCGACATCGAGCACTGGACCGAGATTGCGGACCGGTTGCAGATCGGGCAGGTAACCCCGCACACGGTCACGAACTTCGGCTTCGGGTCCCCGAAACGCGTCAGCCAGGGCAACGTAGAAGGCGTGGAGATCGGGCTTAGGAGGCTCGGGCAGCGCAGCCGTGGAAGTCGTAGATGAACTCCGGGGCGCCCTGTCGAAGGCCAGCTCGAGTGCCGCCATTTTCGGCAGGACACTAGCCATGCTCATCGAATAGGTTGACCGAAATTCACTCAACTCCAAGGCCAGCTCTCCCAGTTCTCGACGCAGGAGTCCGTTGGATTCGGTCTGGCGAGCGAAACTCTGCTCGCGGGCATTCTCGATACCCTTATCGTGGCGGCCCAATATCTCCCCCACGGTCTCGAGCGTGGATTCGAAGCGCTCCAGGGTCTTTTGAACCTCGTCCAGATGTTCGACTCGCTGTTGGAGGGTGCCGGCCGCGGCATCGAGGCGTTCACGAAGCTCAGTCAATTGGACCTCGGTGGCGTAGTTGAGGTCGATCTGGCGCCGAAGAACCGGCCAGGCCAGACGAGTGATCAGACGGCGAAGAACCTGGTTCTTCGGGGCTGGCAGCCCCAGCGCGGCAAGGTCAGACTGGCCTGGGCCAACAGGGGGCAAAGCATCGGGCATCGCTAGATTCTAGGCCGGATTGTCCTTCTGACGTGGCCATCGAACGGCCTATTCGGAGGCGCACCCGGTCGCGACCAAAGGCCAGTCAACCGGGCGGCGTCACGCAGTTGAACGATGGTTGGCCCGATCCAGATACCTGGACGTACCAGCGGATTTCAGGACTCTTGCCGGTCCAGACCAGATGGAAGGTTTGCCCGCCCGGTATCGGAGATCCGGATGCCGGGGTGTATCTCGATGAGAAGGCCCGAACGCTGACTTCCTCCGAGCCACCCTTCGGAGCGGACATCCAGATACCGCTCGGCGGAAGGAGCGCCTCGGTGGCATTTCTTGATTGATGCGTCGAGCACGGATGGGTCGGAGCTGACCCGGATTGGACTGGCTCTATCCTCATGGGCAGTTCTCGGAGCAGGAGGTTGTCCAGAGCCCTGGTCACCGCCACGGGTTGGCTTCGGATCGCACTGACTGACAATGCCGGGGATCCGTACGCGGCGACGGCAGCCAGATATGGACCAACGGAAACCTGCGGCATTCTCTGAGGGTCTGGGTGGAAAGACGACGGAAGCTGTCGTCCCACGAGTTGTACCGCAGTGAGCTCTGCCCGGACGAAGCGGGAGTTGGCCAGCAGGCCTGCCTGACCCTGACGGAGCACGCCCGTGTTCCACCAGACGACAGTGCCCGCGTAACCCACCACCAACACAACCATTAGGGCACTCCCGATGGATGTGGTCAGGGATCGCCCGTCCGCTTGCCTCCCTGAACGTTTACTGTGCTCCGTCCGACGACCGGCCAACAGGTGGGGGAGCTCGCCCAGGGCCAGGAGCACGAACACCACTCCGGGATAAAGGTATCGACTGGCATCGGGATCCTGACCCCGCGTGAACATCGTTAGGATCCAAAAACTCAATGCGCCGACGGTTGCCATGGCCAATCGACCAGCGTCGGCTGGCCGTCTGGCCATCGCCCCGACGATGACAAGGGCCAAAAGTATGGTGATGACAGCGGAAACCGGCGGCGGGCGACCCACCAGGGCACCTACCGCTCCATCGGCAGAATCAGCGATGAAGCGGGCGCCATTAGCGACCGTGGTGCCAGCCACCGTCACGTTTCCGCGAGCTCGGAGTAGGTACCACAAAGCGAAGAGGAGAGCGGAGGGGAGGATGACCCACAACCGACGTCGGTCACTCCTGCGCCAGACCAGCTCGATGACAATGCCAGCCAACATTGTCAGTCCAACAGCCGAGCAGAACACGGCACCGATAAGGCACAAGGAGACCCCGATATCCGCCGAAGTGCGATTTCGATCAAGCAGTACAAGCGCTCCAAGGCCGAATGCAACGCTACCCAGATATCCGATCTGAAAGGGCCAGAGGAGATCTTGCCAGGCCGGACCTAGCACCATCAGGACTGTTGCCCCCGCCGCCGCGATGGCAGGGTGTAGCTTGCGCCGAAGGAGGACAAACAGCAGCCAGCCGCAAATGATGTCGATGATCACGACCATCAGGCGGTAGGGCGCGTAGTGGTGAAGGCCGAACGCCGAGAGGACAACGCGGTATACGGCGAAGGGAATGACGACCGGATGACCATTGTGCGGTGTGAGGTCGGTGGTCCAAAAGCTCGTCCCACTGGTGTCGATGAAGTTCCATTCGTCGTAAAAGAATGTCAGCCCGCGCCCGAGGAACATGAGGTAACCGCATGCGCCAATAGCGCCGACGGTGAATAGGGCGAATCCGATGCGGTTTGACCGGCGGGATCCTTTAGCGCTCTGACTCTCAGGCAGCGCTGCCGACACCAGATTCCCGTCAGGATCCGGCACCATGGGGTTACCCGGCCGCGCACTCGGGAATGGTGTGGTAGATGGCGCCACCACAGTTCAGGTCGCTGAGGTAGCGTTTCGTAACGGGCGGACTGGCCCACGGGCTCCGCTCGTGTTCGCCCTACCCATCACCTGTGCTGGCCGCAGATTGGGCGCGAGCCTTGGCAGTCTGTCATTGACCCGTTTGCCCACGCTCTCGAGTTCACTAACCGCTTACCCCTGAACTGTTGCATCCGCCCTGTCAGCCTCTCTGCACCGTTGGAGCACTGCGGTGGATCCCGCTGATTAGCGGTATTCGAATCAGCGAGATCCTGAGTGCCAGCGCCTCTCCACTATCGATCAGTCCGCAACGTCAGAAGACCGTCTCTCGGTACCTCGGCCGATAGACGCGATCGGTCTCCTCGTCGGTCAACTGCTCCATCAGGCGTTCAGAGGCTTGTCCACGACTCAGGATGCGGATGGATGATGGGTCCCGTCCCACTAGCGCTCTCACTGTGGGCAAGGAACCTTCGATACCAAGGGGGAACGCTGCTTGAAACCCTTCGTAGCTGGCACAAAGCATCGGATACCGGCCTTCAGGCTCGATGACGAATCTGACTCGGTTGGCATCCGAAGGCGAGTTGTTGAGTCGACTGACCTCGAGTACATAGCCTCGCTCGCTGGCTGCGGCGCAAACTATCCGCCGAAGAGCTTGCTCTCGAAGGTCGCCCATTGTCCCGGAGGTCGTGAAGTCGACCAGTTGTGATCGATAGTGAGGGTATCGCTGATCGATAATGGCCTGGTGGGCGTGGACGATGTGGTCTCCTTGACCGATCAGGCCTTCGGCCCGATTGATCCCACTGCCGGCATGGAAGACAAAACAGGTGGGGACTAGATTGGATGTCATGCCCTCGCCGTGACTACGCAGGCACCAGTCGACCTCTTCCGAATAGCCCCGACCGAAGACCGGATCCATCAGGCCGATCTTGTCGATGGCAGCAGTGGACAATGCCATGCAGAATCCGACGCCGGCCGGAATGACTACGGGCTTCCCCTCAAACTCGTCAGCGAGCTGATCGGACACCCAATTCACAAGGTCCGGTCGGGCCCGGAGAGCATCTGGGTCCGAGTTGGTCAGCGAATAAATGCTGACATCGTTCGACCACGCCGTAGTGGAAGCGACCGAGGGATCGGCCATCAGCGGTCCGATCAGTGACGGTACGAGGTTACGCGGGACGATCGTGTCCGAGTTAAGCAGGATGATCGCGTCATAGCCAGCGTCCACAGCCTGGAGCATGCCGAGGTTCATGTTCCGGGGGATGCCCAGATTGCGGGGACTCCGGTAGTAGTCGAAACCCATCTCACGGCAAAGGGTCTTGCAGCGCTCGCTCCATCCCGGTTGGGGACTTGCGTCATCGAGGATCAAGATGTCGACGCTGTGCTCGTCCGAATCCAGACCGGCCAGCGAGCGAATGCACGGTAAGACGAACTCTTCACCGTTGTACACCAACAACGCAATAAGTACCCGCCAGCGCGGTGAGTCAGAGGCGGAAGGCATTGCGGACACTCCAGATAACAGTGGCGATCCGGTAGGCCATCGATCCCTTCATCTGCTCGTGCTCGGAGCGATAGTCGAAGTATTCGAGCTTCGTCCTCTCGACCTCTCCACGGAGCTCGGTGATCTGCTGGCGAGCCTCGACGAGTCGTTCGGTGAGATCGATGACCCTGGCGGTGGCGGCTTCCGTGTCGTGCAGGGCTTGGACCAGGGAGATGCGGTCCAAATCCTTCTCGATGTCAATGGGTTCGGAGGCATTCCGTTGTCGCTTGGAGTGTGACGGTCGATCGGCAGCAACGGCCTTGCCGATGGCGTCAGCCCCCCCAAGTTCGAGGCCGCTGGCTTCCAGTTCTACGTTGTCCACCTGGTCTCCTTATGTGGCGTTGCATAGCCGGGCCATACTGTTCAACGGGGAGGCAATGCCAGTATGCGGTAGTAGAGCTCAACGAGATCCTCGGCGGTCGCTGCCCAAGTATACGTCGTGCCGGCCGCTATACAGGCGTCAATCTGGGCCCGACAGAGATCCGGATCACCGAGGAGTAGCTCGGCCGACGTGGCGAGAGTGAGCGGATTCCAATCTGGGGCCGATACCGGAATGTCCGGCGCCAACTCGGCGAGGGGGCCAAAGCTGGTGAATAGGGCCGGAGTCCCGAACCGGGCGGCCTCGTAGGGAACGAGCCCGAATCCTTCCGCCGATGTGGGGTAAAGGACCAGATCGGCATGGCGGAGAAGCCAGTTCCGTTCGGCCGTTGCGACGTCGGGGAGAATATAGACGTCGCGGTCCAACAGCCCGCGTTCGCCCAGGACCACCAGCGATTCCGAGAGCCGGGACGATCCGTCAGCCACTGTGGCCCCAGCCATGACTAGTGAATGTGGCCAGCCGCGTCGGCGGAGCTCCGCCACCGTTGCCATGGCCAGATCGCGGTTCTTGTGGGTGTAGTCGGCCCCAAGACAGAGGATGAACTGCTCGCTGGTGAACCCACGTGCGAGGAGATCGTCGGGGAGATGGGCCACCTCATCACCACGCAGGTGCTCGGTGCCAAAAGGAACCGATACCAGTCGGCTCGGATCGACGGGAATGCGTTCCAGCTCGACCTGATGCTTTACGTCATCGGAGATTACAGTGACGGCGTCAGACTGCTCCGCTCCTGTGCGAATGGCGTTCCGGTAAAGGGACCAAACATCGTATGAGGGGTGATAAGAACCGATCCGATAGGCAATCAGATCGAGCAGTGTTACCACAACCCGGTCGGCCACCAGCCGCCAGCGCTCGGCAGAATACCCCACATCGGGTTGGACCATGCGGTGAGCGACATCGAAACGGCCGAGGCTCTCGTAGTGTTCGAACGAAAACAGTTCGCCCCGGACTTTTGGTGCGGTCAGGACGCGTTTGGCATAGTCCGGAGTCGGGGCGGTGAGCGCCACCACCACTTCCCGCACTGCGTCGAGCCGGCTTAGTGCCTCGATTGATGCCAGGGTGGAGACTTGCGTCCCCATCTCGTGGGGTCCGAGATACGAGCCGTCCACAATGATCCGCAACCCCTGCACTTTGGCCTTGGCCAGGCGGACGGCCACGCCGATGGGGGAGTTCGCTGTTTTTGCCTCGGCATTTACGAACGCCACTTCCATTGGATACGCGAGATGGAGGACGTGGCGTTCCTTAGGATGCATGTCATCGACCGTCACCTCTTCCCATGGGAATGACGTGGGGCTTCGGTGCCGGGCGTAAAACGTAGTGTCATCGAGGAGGTGCACGAAACCTCGATTGCGGGTCCGGGCACAGAACTCAGCCACAGAGTAGTTGAGGCTCTCGGCCTGGACGTGGGGCAGGTCATTGGTCACCAGGCCCCCAGAAGCTCCCAGCGCCGAGGCCGAAAGCAGCACGGCCACTCCGTTCGCCGTCGGGATCGGGACCGGTCGGCGGCTGGGTCCGCGATTCCGGAGTTTCTGCGTGACAGAGACGGCATCGTGACCCTCTGGCGACCGGGGGACCGGACGGTTCCGTTCAGGGAAGCTCAAAAGACCGGCGTCGTTGGAGAGAAAGGACACGGTTGCGACCCGCAGGTCCTCTTCCAGCAGTGTCAGGGCCCGATCGAGAAAGGTGTCTGGAAGCGTGACCGCATCGCTGACCGAAAGTACCGGGAGCCGGTAGCTCGACCAAGCGTGATTGACGAGCTCTGCCCCGGTCTCGGCGTCGATGCACATGCAGCCGGCATCGGCGTAGGGCTTCAGGAGCTGCGTTGACGGCCCACCGGCCACCACGGACAGGCCGGCAGCAAGAAGTGACCGGGCGGCGATGAGCATGTGCTGCCAGTCAGAAGGGGGAACAAAGAGGGTAGCCACCACTGCGACGTTGGACTCCACCGACCTGAGGTCCGCTGAGTTCCCAGTCGCTGACGTGCCTGTCACTCGTCAAACGATAGCCGTTGATCTGTTCTCCCCATGGGACAGTCGATCCCATTGGGCACGAGGGCAAACGCCCGGGACACGTTCAAGGTGCCAGGTGAACGAACCCCTGGTCGGTGAGCCGTCAGGATGGGACGAGCTTGTTGACCTCGTAATACTCGGAGGAGATCTGGCCCCTATCCACCTCCACCACGGTCGACCTGTCGACACTTTACGTGAACTAGTTGAGATCTCATTTGGGCGTGGTACCGGCCGAACGGTAGGTGCCTACCAGGCTTCGCGGAGTCAGTGAGTGGTCTTGAACCTCGGATTCCTAGTGGGCCAGTTCGCCGGATCAGATCAGAATATTTCCCTGCTCGGTCAGGAACTGGCGGCAGATCGAGCAGCTGGCTCACATCGTTTACGCCGTCACTCCAGATTTGAGCCAACTCGGCGAAGTATGCCGCGTTGACCTCCTTGGCATGGCACTTTTGAGGATCACGTGGCCGTCACCGATCCAATCATGAGGCATCTCAGCTTCGTCGGGTGCGATCATCCCGCACCCGGCGCACCGCCTCAGTCGGGCTACAGCATCGTTCCGGTCCTTGCCGGTCTTCCGATCGGAGGGAGTTTGAGTCCAGTCACGACGGCTTGTCTCGTTGGCGCATGAACCTCGGGACCGCGAACGACGCCACCAGTGCGACAAGTCCCAGGACGGCGGCGAGGAGAGCCCAGTACTCGTGGGGGGGAAGGAAGTCGAGTCGAACCTCTGTGGTGCCGGCCGGCACCCCGACTACCTCCTGGAACAGTCCCGGGGGGCCTGCCGGGTCCCGGGCCACGACGAGCGATCCCTCCGGGGTCGACGCCGTCCAACCCGGCGCGTAGAGAACGCGACGGACGAGCGTGGTCGGCACGGAGCAGTGCACCGAGGCCTGATTCCAGCCCACGCTCACGACGCGGCACGACCGGGGCAAGGTGGCCGGACCCGTTCGACCGCGTACCGGATGGAGTGAGAAGACCGAGGCCGCTGTGGGCAGTTGCCAGATCTCGGCGAAGGCGTCCCGGTAGACGAGGCGTGGGCCGCTGGGCCACGCCGGTGAACCCGGGGTGGGGAAGGGCTGGCCCTGGACGTCGCGGCCGTGGGCATTCTCCACCACATAGCGGATGCCAATGGCCTCGTAGGCCGGCAGATGGGCGCTCAACTCCTGGGCCGCGGTCGGCCCGGCGGGGTTAATCCGACCTCCGCCCGAGAACACCCCGGGGAGGGCGTTGGGATCGAGTCGGTCGGCGATCTCGGCCTCGAGGGCCTTGGGCACCGGAAGGTCGTTGATGTTGGCCTGGGCGATCCCGAAATAGGAACCGTAGTTGGGCTGAATCGGCCCGAGGGTCACGAAGCGGTAGGTACCCAGGTGGGCTTGCAGCCACCGGACCGAGCCGGTGTTGAGGGTGGTCGGTGCCGGGGCGGACAGATAGGTGAACGCCAACAGGAGGATCGACTCGGCGCCGACCACGGCGGCCATCACCAGGCGCCCACGGCGCCGCGACCGGTCGGACGCAGAGCGACCCTCGCCCCGCCCCGCCACCACCACCACCTGGTCCGACGAGCGGTACGAGCGTGGAGGGCGGGACCGGCGGCCGGCCGCCAGGCCCCCGACCACCAGGATGGCCAGGGCCAGTACCGCGGCCACCAGGCTCACAACGGGGTAGAGCTGGCGGTGGCCGGGATGGGTCCCACCCGCTCCAACGGAGTCGGTCAGGAGGGGCCATGCCGTCACTGCGGCCCACACGGCCAGCGCCCCGGTGACGGCGCCACCCACCGCCAGCCAGCGACTCGGGGTGAGCCGTCGGGCGATGTCGTCCAGACCCAACACGGCCAGGACCACGGCAGCCAGTTCCCATGTGGGATCGGAGTAGCGGAAGAAAGCAGTGAGTCTGAGTCCGGGGATGACGGCCATCAGATGCACGACAGGAGGGAACCCGTAGGTGCGGAGCAGGCAGACAAGGATCCAGACCCCGAGCCCGATCCGCAGGCCGCGGAGCCGCCTGCCGAGTAGGCCCACCAGTCCGGCGGCGATGACGGTGACCGACAGGAACCCACCCACGCCACCCCACAGGCTCGAGATGGTGTCGACCCCACCGGGGGCGGACTGAAGTCCGAAGATGGGCCCCAGTGAGTAGGGGAGGACCAGCTGGGTCAGACCGCTCGGGAGCAACGAGGCGTCGGCGAGCCCGCCGGTATGGGCACCGACGTACCCGTAGGGCAGGTAGTCGGCAAAGGCCACGATGAGTGGAGCAGCTAGCGCCAGGCCGACGACAGTGCCGACGACCATCCGGGTCAGAGCCCGAGGCCAAACCGCCCGGCCCGGACCACTCAGGCGCAGGACCGCCCACCACACCACGAACAGACCGTCGATGAACGTGGTCTCGGGGAAGCCGGCCAGAATGGACAGGGCCAGGGATAGGGCCAGGACACGCCAACCTCCGGAGCGTCCCTCCCGAGAGGCTTCGATCGCTCGTTCCACGCCGATGAGGCAGAGCGGTAGGAGGGCCACGGGTCGGATGGGAGCGTGGGCCAGCCAGGCGAACGTGCCGCACAGCCCGAAGGCGACACCGGCGGCGGTGGAGAAGGTCCGACCCACCCCGAGGCGCCGGACGAGGAAGTACGTGGACCACCCCGTGACGAGCTCGATGGCCAGCTGGATCAGCAGCACGCCCTGGTGGAAGATGAGAAGGAAGGTGAGGGGGAAGAACGCCCCGCTCTGCATCTCTCCGGCGAGGGGACTGCCCACTCCCTCCAAGGGGTTCCACCAGGGGATGTGGCCGTGCAGCCAGTCCAACGCGGCCAGGTGGCCGAGTGCCTGCATGGTGAAGCCGGCATTGCCGTCGATATAGGGGAGCCCGGGAAGCCACCCCGACCGGCTCGGGGTCAGGGCGGCATTGAGGACCAGGGGATTGGTGGTGACCAGGTGGACGAGGACCGGCGAGTTCGCCAGCACCACGGCAACCAGGATGCAGACCACGGGCACCAGGTGGGGCGAGCGGTGGAACCGCACCAGTCGAGTTCCGCGATCCGTGAGAATTGTCACCGGTGTCGCCTTCTTCCGTGGCCCGACGAGGGGGTCGGTCCCGTCGTGCGTCTCGGCGAGTATAGAAGTGACGTTCCGGGGGGACCGGTGTCCCCACTGGTTCCGGTCAGCCAACCCGCTGGTCAGCAGGTCCGGCCGTGAAACCCGGTGGCGTGGCCCGACTACACAGGGGCATCCGGCCGCTACGCAGGGGCATCGGGCTGGCGTGTACCGGTGTTCTGTGGTTTACCATTCGAGGGTGACCTCTTCGAGTTGCGTGGGTGTCCGTGGTGGGCCAAGGCGGGTCGATGATTTCGCGCTCGACAGTCCCGGCGGCGTCGCCCGACCGACCGGACCGTCGTTACCGGGGGTGGGGGAGGGTCCGGAGGTGGGAGCGTGGTGAAGACCCCCAGTCTCCGTTCGCCGGCGGTGCGTTCGCTCGAGCTTCAGGGGTGGCGGATCCGGCTGGCCACCCTGGTCGAGAGTGACTATGAGGCGTGGTTGGCCGTGCGCACGCGCTGCCGATCGTGGCTGGTGCCCTGGGAGCCCCGATCGAAGGGTGCACCCCACGCACCCGAGGACGCGGCCAGCTTCTCGGCCCGGTGCGGGATGCGCGAGCGGGAACGTCAGCTTGGCAGTGGTTTCGGGTTCGGGATCTTCTTCGAGGGCCGGTTCTGCGGCGAGATCACCCTCTCGTCCATCCAGCGGGGCCCGTTCCAGAACGGCGCCATCGGTTACTGGATCGACGAGGAGATGGCGGGCTCGGGGTTTATCCCCGAGGCGGTGGTGGTGGTACTGCAGTTCGCCTTCGAGACCTTACGGCTCCACCGCATCGAGGTGGCCATCATCCCGCGCAACATGGCCAGTCGGCGGGTGATGGAGAAGCTGGGCCTGCGCAGTGAGGGCGTGGCCCTCGGGTATCTCGAGATCAACGGCGAGTGGGAGGACCACGTCCGGTACGCCATGACCTTCGAGGAGTGGCGGGCCCGCGGGCCCGAGATGAAGGCGATCTGGCTGAAGCGGAACTGACCCACTGATCCCTGCTCTCCGGCAGGGGTCGCCGTCCATCCGCTGCGGGACTCCGGCTGCCGGCAGCCCTACCCGTCGATGCCCCGCACCACGGCCGGGGAGTGGCGGAAGAACTGCTCCACGTCCTGCTCGTAGCGGTACTCGGGGTCCACGGTCCCGGTGGCCCGGCGCAGGTTGTTGGCCCGGGCGAAGCTCTCCACCGCCCCGGCACTGGTGTAGCGGTACTCGAAGCCCGCCGCAGCGAGCTTGGTCGTGTCCACGCCCCTGCCGTAGCGGATGAGGCCTTCCAGCTCGGGGGGGAACTGCACGATGCCGGCCCGCCGGAGCGGGGCCACGAAGGCCCGTGGTTTGACCGGGGGCAGGGGGAGGAGGAAGGCCCCGCCGAAGGAGGCCACCTCGCTCCAGGGCAGCTTGCCCCGCCCGGCCACGTTGAACACCCCGGGGATGCGGTGTTCGGTCACGTACTCGAGGGCCCGGACTACGTCGTCCTCCTCGACGAACTGGACCAACGGGTCGAAGCCGGCGATATTGGGCAGCAGCCGACGGCGCAGGTTGTGGCTGATCGGGGTGATGATGTCGGTGCCCAGCACGTTGGCGAAGCGCAGGACCGAGACCACCAGGTGGGGGTTGTCGTCGGTGAAGTCCCGGACGAGCGACTCCACCTCGAGCAGCGAGCGCTCCAGCCGGGTCCGCACCGGCCCGGTGCGGGTGTCCTCCTCGCGGAACCAGGTGGGGTCGGTCTCGGCCGCCCCGTAGATGTGGGTGGACGACTTGACCACCACCTGGCGCACCGAGGATCCCGCCGTGCCCGCCGCCGCCAGCAGGTTGAGGGTGCCGATCACGTTGATCTCGTGAAGGGTCCGGCTGGGGACGTTGACCGAGTTGGTCTCGAGGAAGGTGTGGACGATGGTGTCCACCTGCGTGGCCCGGACGATCCGGTTGAGGATGGAGTACTTCTGGTCCGACCGGACGAACTCGGTACGCTCGAGGGGCACGCGGGGTTCGTTGGCCCCGAGGCCAAGGATCATCTCCACGCCGGGCTCGTTCTCCAACGCCTGGGCCATACGTCCACCCCAGAACGTGTCCAGTCCGGTGATCAGGACCCGCCGACCCACCGGATCAGCCGAACCAGACGCTGCGCCGGGTCCGCAGCATGTCGTGGAGGGCGTCCTGCATGCGGGCCCGGATGGCCTCGGCCTCGTCCATGACCCGGCTCCGCGAGTACCGGTCCTGGCCCGGTTCGACGTCGAAGGTGACCGGATCGAGGACCCGTAGCTTGAACTTGGACGGGAAGTAGGTGACGTACCCGATCGGCCCGAGGAGGAGGGCGTTGGCGGTCACCGGGAAGTACGGCAGATTCAACAGCTTGGCCACGGTGGGCACCCGGAACAGGATGGGCATGGACTCCTCGGCGCCCACCACGGCGATGGGGATGATGGGCACGCCGGCCCGCATGGCGATCTCCACGAAGCCCCCCCGGCCGAAGCGGCGCAGGCGGTAGCGGTCGGTGTACGTCTTGGAGGTGGCCTTGGTGCCCTCGGGAAACACTAGGGCCAGCTGGTGCTGATCGTGGAGGAGTCGGTAGGCGTTGTCGGGGTGGGCGGGCACCCCCCCGGTCCGCGACCACATGGTGCCGACCACCGGGAGTGTGCGGAAGAAGTAGTCGGCCAGGCCGTAGACCGGCCGGCCCAACTCCTCTTCGACGCCGTGCATGATGGCCGGGGCGTCGGAGGGGATGGCGCCGGCGTGGTTGGCGATCAGAAGGGCGCCGCCGTGCTGGGGAATCTTCTCCAACCCCTCCCACTCGACCCGGAACCAGTACTTGTAGATCGGGTTGTAGAGCCGTCGGACGACGGAGCGCATGTGCTCGGAGCGCCCCCACTCGTCCACGTCCGACCGACGGGGGTCGGGCGGCAGGTCGGCATCGGGCCCGGCCCGGGCCACCGGCAGGATGGACACCGACGCCGACGCCACGATGTCCTCTGCAGCCCGGCCACTCCCACGATCGGACGACACCTCATCGGCTGCCGCGTGCGCCGTGGCCGACACCTCATCAGGAGCCGTGGGCCCCGACTCCGACCCCGGGCGAGACACCCCGGCCCGGTGTGGCGGTGGGTCGTCCGGGGTGGTGTCGCCGGGGAGGTCCCGGTCGTGGGGCGGGTCCGCCGGGTGGTCGGCCCGCATGGCCGCCCGGGTCCGGTCAACTGGGTCCGCGCTCACCTGGGCCATGGTACTGCCGGGAGGCTCAGCCCATCCCCGACGGTCCTGCCGTCGACCGCAGCCGTCCGGCCAGAGAGCCGAGGGCGGCCAGGTCCACGAGGGTGAGGGAGCGGCGCGACACCTCGAGGGAGGGGAACTCGGCCCGCAGGCCCGAGAACACCGTCGCCACGCCGGGCGGTTCGACCAGCGGCAGGAGGACGGTCACCGACGGTCCCCGTCCCACCAACGGAACCGGCGCAGCCTCCAGGGAGTCGGCGACCACCTTGCCCACCCGCTCCACCAGCGGGTCGCTCTCGACCTCCTCGGACCCGGTACCCGGTCCGACGGCACCGGGCGGGTCGCCCACGGTCACGGCCGGAACCGGTGGAGTGGCGAGGAACCCGTAACGCGAGCGGTAGACGTCGCTCAGCATGGTCAGCGAGTCGTGGAGGGGGTGGACGGTACTGCCGGGTACGTTCTTCCAGTGGACGGGCACCTCAGTGATACGCAGGCCCAGCCGGCGGGCCCGGGCCAGGACCTCGACGTCGAAGGCGAACCGGTCGATGCCCACCAGGTGGAAGAGGAGCCGGGCCGCCGGGGTGCGGAACGCCTTGAAGCCGCACTGGGTGTCCTGGAAGCCGAGACCGGTCCCGGTGGTGACCAGACGGTTGAAGAGGCGACCCATCACCGCCCGCATGGCGTAGGTGCCGTCCATCATGGAATGGGCCAGAGCGCGCGAGCCGATGGCCGCCTCGCCGGACTCGAGGGCCGAGAGCAGCGACGGGATGGCCCGCGGATCGATGGCCATGTCGGCATCCATGTAGGCCACGTAGGGTCCCCGGGCCAGGGCCACACCGGTCCGGACGGCTGCTCCCTTCCCCCCGTTGGCCGGGAGGCTGACCACCCGGTGGTGGGGGAGGGGGTCGAGCAGTCGCCCGGCCACCTCGGCGGTGCGGTCGGTACTGCCGTCGTCGATGAGGACGACCTCGGTGCTGTCGAGGTCCACCGCTCCGTCGTCCACGGCGGCGTTGAAGCGTTCCATGCCGGCGGGCAGGCGGGCGGCCTCGTTGAAGGCGGGAACGATGATGGTCAGTCGTGGCGCCATGAGCAGATCCCGAACCCTAGGTCGCCGGCCGCACCGGTAGTGGGCACCCGCCCGTGCACCCGCGCCCCGGCCCGATCTCGGACGAAGCGCCGATGCCTACGGCCGGGCGGCCCCCACGATGCCCTGGTACCAGATGGGGTCGTAGGTCACGAAGGTGCCGGTATGCGCTGCCTGGATGATGGTCCCCATGCCGTAGGGGGTGGGCTGACCGTCGAGATACGGTCCCACGTACATCACCACGTGATCGATCCCGGAGCCGTCGAGGTCGTAGAAGATGAGGTCCCCGGGCTGGAGGGCGTTGAGGGGCACGTGGGGGAACATGGCGTACTGGTCGGCGGCGGAGTGGTCCATGGACACCCCGGCCTGGGACCAGGCCAACATGGTCAGCCCCGAACAGTCCACACCGGCCATGCTGGCACCGGCCCAGAGGTAGGGGACGCCCATGTAGTTGATGGCCCCGTGCACGGCGGCCAGTCCCGCTGCCTCGGCGACGCCGCTGGCCGAGACGGTGACGGCCCCGGGCCCCGGCGAGGCCCCGGACGTCGTCGCCGTGCCGGCGGCGTCGGTCGCCTGGTTCGCCGCCGTAGTGGCGTTGACCGCCGCGGCACTGCCACCGCCCAGGGTGGTGGCCACCTGGGCGGCCTGGGAGGCCTGGGCCGCGGCGGCCTGGGCCGCCGCCGGTGAGGTGGCGGCCGAGGCCGCTTGTGCCGCCGCCTGGGCCTGGGCCGCCGCCTGCTGGGCGATCTGGACGGCCAGCGTCCCCTTGACCTGGGCGAGGGTGGCCTCGGACTGGTTGGCGATGGACTGCGCCCCCTGGCGGGCGGTGTTCACCTCGGCCAGTTGGGCCGTCTCGGCCTGCTGCTCGCCCACCAGCTTGGTCTGGGTGGCGGTCAGCTTCTGCTGGCCGGCGGCCACGCGGGCCACGTCGGCGGAGACAGTGGAGGAACCCAGCTGCTGGTAGTAGTTGCGGGTCTGGTCGGCCGCGGTGGGGTCGGCGAAGAGCGAGGCCAACCCGCTGCCGGACGAATCGTCCATATAGGCCTGCACCGCGTCCTGGCGGAGATGGGTCCGTTCGGTGGTCAGACGGGCCTTGGCGGCGTCGATGGCGGCGGTCGTTGTCTTGAGGGAGCTCTGGGTGGTGGTGAGGTCCACCTGGGCCTGGTTGTACTCCTCGTCGGCCTGGTCCAGAACCGCCTGCTGCTGGGAGATCTGGGCCTCGAGCGCGCTCACTTGGCCCTCCTCCGCGCTGATGGAGGACTGGCCCGGCGTGGTGGTGCTCGTCGACGAGGAGGTGGTCGAGGTGGTGGACGGCGAGGTGGTCGGTGTCGTGGCGCCGGCGATCGACCCCGGCCCGTTGGTCAGGACGGTGAGCCCACCGACCACCATCAGGGAGATGATGGTGATGCACAACCTGGCGGTGGACCCGATGCGCGCCGTCCGACGCCGAGGTGCGGTCATGTCGGTCGCCGTTTGCCCCTGCTGCACTACTGACACTCCTCGCACACTCGAAGATCGGCTTGCCGGGCGGCAACAGGGTGGTCCGTTGCGTCCCAGCGGTCGAACCGTCCCGTGATCTGTGATTTCTGCCCCATCACCTACGCTCCAGTGGCATGGGCACGCGGCGTCACGCCCGCAGCCATCTGCTCCGGCGACCTTCGCCGCTGGATGCAACTCGGTAAGTTGCAGGTTGTATCGGCACCTTGGCCGGAGAACTGGAGGCCCCAATCGTGGACGGCGTGCTCGAGGTTCGAGGTGGCCGGCTGCGTGGCGTCCACCGCCACGACCACTGGTCGTTCTCCGGCATCCCGTACGCCACAGCACCGGCCGGCCGGTTCCGCCCTCCGGGGCCACCGAGGCCGTGGACCGGGATCCGACCCGCCGACCGGTTCGGTCCGGTGGCCCCCCAGGCACCGAGCCTCATCGATGTCTCCCTCGGAGGGAAGCCCGAGGAGCAGTCCGAGGACTGCCTCCACCTCAACGTCTGGAGCCCGGCCCTCGACGGGGCCCGTCGTCCGGTCATGGTGTGGATCCACGGGGGGTCGTTCGTCGGGGGCTCGGGCTCGGGCGGTCTCTACCGCGGAGGCCACCTGGCCCGGGACGGCGACGTCGTGGTGGTGACGCTCAACTACCGCCTCGGCATGCTCGGCTTCCTGGCTCACCCGGCCCTGGCCACGGAGGACGCGTCATGGGCGGACGGGGAGGAGTGGACCGGCTTCGGCAACTGGGGGCTGGCCGACCAGGTGGCGGCCCTGCGGTGGGTACGCGACCACATCGCCGAGTTCGGCGGCGATCCGGGCAACGTGACCCTGTTCGGTGAGTCGGCCGGGGGAATGAGCGTGAGCGCGCTGCTCGCTGCGCCGGTCGCCCGGGGCCTCTTCCACCGGGCCGTCGTCGAGAGCGGGGGACCGTACGCCTACACCCCCGACCAGGCCGCCTCGGTGGCCGAGCAGCTGGCCGGTCACCTCGGGGTGCCCTTGACCCGTGCCGCCCTCGAACAGGTGCCGGCGGCCGCCCTGGTGGAGGCGGTGGTGGAGTTCGACCGACGAGGCGGCCGGCGGGACACCAGCGGTCTGGTGATGATGCCGGTGGTCGACGGCGGACTGCTACCGACCGACCCCGGCACGGCAGTGGCGAATGGGTCGGCGGCCGACATCCCGCTACTCATCGGCACCAACCGCGACGAGATGAGCTTCTTCACGTTCGGTAACCCCGGGCTCAACGCCCTCGACCTCGACGGCCTGCGTCACTGGTTGCGTCGGCTCTCGTCCGACGACGGGGCCATCACCGCGGTGATCGCCACCGTCACCGACGCCCGGGCCTCCCGCGGCGAGCCGGTGACGCCCCGGGACCTGTGGGTGGCCATCGCCTCCGAGTTCGTCTTCCGGGTGCCGTCGGTCCGGCTGGCCGACGCCCACCAGGCGGCCGCCGCCACCGGGGTGGGCACCTACATGTACCTGTTCACCTGGGCATCGCCCCTGCTGGACGGCTATCTCGGCTCATGCCACGCCCTCGAGATCCCGTTCGTCTTCGGCACGGTTCGGAACCCGGCCATCCAGGGGTTCTCGGGTGGTGGCGCGGACGCCCTGGACCTGTCATCCGCCATGGGCCAGGCCTGGACCACCTTCGCCCGCACCGGCCTTCCGGGAACCTTCTCCTCGTGGAGCCCCGAGCTCCGCCCGACCGCTGTCCTCGGACCCTGGCCCGGTCGCCAGGGATATCAGCACCGGGTGGACCGACCCCGGGCCGAGGAGTTCGAGGCCGTGGCCTCGGTGATGGAGCCCCCCTTCGTCCGCTGAGCCACCGGCCCGGCCTGGTCGGGGTGTCCTCGGGGTCCGGGTAGTACCTCGAACCGTTGTCGTCCCCGTAGGCGGTTGGCCCGGGGATCGGAGCCGAGGGCGACGATCCGCCCGCTGGCCCCGCTCCGGTCGCTCGTCGTGGCCGAGCTCTGGCCGAGGGCCCGGCCCATCAGGCGCTCCACCCGCCGCTGAAGCTGAAGAACTGCCCGGTCTGGAACCGGCTCCTCCCCTCCAGCAGCACGGCGCTGAACTCGGCCAGCTCGTCCATGGTTCCGAGGCGCCGGGCCGGGGTCTGGGCCTCGATGCGCCGCCGCCGTTCGGGATCGGTACCGGCTCCGCTGGCGGCCAGGAAGCCCGGGAAGTCCATGAAGTTGGTCCCGATGGCGTTGATGCACAGACCCTCGCCGGCGTATTCCTGACCCACCGCCCGAACCAGGGCGTTGGCTCCGGCGCGGGTGGCCGAATAGGTCGACACCCGTGGCTCCGGACGAACCCCGGTGGCGCTGGTGAACAGGATGACGTCGCCCGAACCTTGGGCCACCATGGGCGGGATGAGAGCCTGGAGCCCGTAGAAGGCCATGTCGAGGTTGCCGGCTTTGGTCCGTTCCCACTGCTTCGTCGTGATGTCGAGGAATCTGCCGGTGATGATGCCGGTGCCGGTGACTACGGCGGCGGCGTCAATCCGGCCGAACCGGGCCAGCGCCCGCTCCACCACCAGCGCGTTACCCTCCGCACCTCGGAGGTCGGCCTCGCCACCGGTCACCACCTCGACCTCGGCACCACCGTCACGGAGCTCGTCGACCAGGCTGTCCGCCGGGTCGTGGAGGACAAGGCGGTGACTCCCCGCCAGTCGGCGGGCCAACTGGGGTCCGACGTAGTCTCCGGTCTGGGTGATCAACGCCACTCGCCTATCCATGGCACCACCGTAGGTCCCGGACCCCCTCGTCGCCGGCGGCGCGTGCCGCGGACCGGACCGCGGGATGAGGTTCCAGCTATTGGCGACCACCTAGTCTCTGGGTCAGGCCTCATCGTGGGAGGGAGGCTTCGACACCGGACCGCGGTGGGAGCCGTGGCCCGGGCGGCACGGGGACGTAGCCCAATTGGCAGAGGCAGGGCGCTTAAACCGCCTCCAGTGAGGGTTCAAATCCCTCCGTCCCCACGCTGTGGGCCTGACATCGCGGACGCCTCCTCGGGGAGGCGTCCGTAACGATAGGGCTCGCCGCCTGGTCGGTGCGGTGGGGGTGGCGCCCCGGGGAATGACGCCATGGCCCCGAGGAGACGGGGGTGTGCAACCGGCCGCAACACGACGCCCTCCTCAGGCGGTGCAGACCCCGGTCAGCGTGGCCGTTCCCCCCTGGTCGGTGGCGATGAAGGTGCCGATGCCCGAGACGGTCACCGGCGTACCGACCGGGGCCGTCACCGGGGTGGCACCGGCGGGGGTAACCACCGAGAGCGTCCCGGAATCGGCCGTGAACGTCAGCGTGGAACTGACGCCCGATGCAGTCCCGCAGACCGCGGTGGTCCGGGTGGTGGTGACCGTGTCGTGGATGTGGTCGGCGACCTCGGTGGCCAGGGCCGGCGGACACTGCCACGATCCCGCCGCACCGTCCTGGAAGCCCATGAAGTGCTCCACCAGACACGAGGCCACGGCGTCGGTCGGCGACCAGGACGTGGCTCCCGCTTCCGCCGCCACCTGGGTCACCAGGCTGGGCAGCGCGCTGTACTCGGTCTCGGCGTTGGCTACCTCATGGGCCACCAGGGCCAACGAGGGGGAGCCGGAAAAGACGGTCGTCTCCACGCCCGAGGCCCAAGAGGTGCAACCGGTGGCCGAGCCGGCTCCATCGATGCGACCACACTGTGTCGAGGGATCGCCCATGCTCCAACTCCAGCTCGGCCCGGGTTCGATGCCCGCCGCCTCGACCTGAGCCACCAGTGAGGCCACGGAGGGCACCACGACCGTCTGCACCTCGTTCACCGGTGCGGTCGTCACCGGTACCGGCGTGGTCGTCGTCGGGGTGGTGGCCGGTGCCGACGACGCGGCCGCGGCGACCGGGGCGGGGGTCGAGGTGCGGGCCGCCGGCCGGGTCCTGTTCGCTGGTGCCATCACGTGCAACGAGACAGGGGCGGGGGCGTTCCCCACGGTCAGGCCGACGATCAGCGCAGTTGCCATCACGGCCACGGTGGCCGCCACGAGCACCGAAGACCGGCGACCCCGATGCCCTCCGGGCCTGATCGGCACGTCATCTGGGGTTTCGGACTCGGGACCACTGTCGCTATCAACCATGTGTTGAAGCCTAGATGTTCAACACATGGTTGTCAACACATGGTTGAAATCGCTCAGGCGATTCGCTACAGTGGGGGAATGGCAAAGGATCTGGAGTCGTTGGCCGACCGGTTCACGAAGATGGGCCGCCATGAGTCCTCGGAGGGGATCGGGGACGAACGCGAGGCGGCGCTGGCCGAACTGCAGTTCGCCGACGCCATGCGGCGGTCGGCGGAGCGTCTCAGCCAGCGGTCAGCCGAGTTGGCCCGGCTGCGGGGGGCCAGCTGGCGCGAGATCGGGGAGGCCGTGGGGGGCATCACCCCACAGGGCGCGGAGCACCGGTTCAGCGCGGCGGCCAAGCAGCGCCGGTCGAAAGCGTCGAAGGTGGAGTGGGCGTCGAAGGATCGACGACGGGCTCCGAGGAGCGGCAGTCCGGCGGACCGTGCTCTCGAGTCGGACCGGACCTGAGCGTCACGTCCAGGCCGGGCCGGTTCCGGTCGGACCGCGCCCGGCGGTGGCTCAGCCCGTGGTCGTCGTGCTACCCGGCACCGATGTTCCGGCCGGTATGACCTTGGTCAACGAGCTGTAGACCACGATGTTCGAGAGATAGCTTCCCGTCTGGTGATCGAACGCCCCTCCGCAGGTCACCAGCTGCAGGGCGCTGGATCCGTTGGATCCGTAGACTCGTTGGGCGGGAAACTGCGTCTTGGTGTACTGCACCACGGCGTTGACGGTGAACTGGGCGACCGTGCCGTCGGCCAAGGCCACATCCAGCTGGTCGCCGGCGGCCAGCGTGCGGAGGTTGAAGAACACCCCCGGTCCCTGGTAGCTGTCGACGTGACCCAGGATGACGGCTGAGCCCAGTTGGCCGGGCGTCGGACCGAGGCGGAACCATCCCGTCTGTTGGCTGGTCGAGGGCACCTGCACGGTGCCGTCCAGATTGAGTCCGAGCGAGCCGACGGGCACGAAGACACCGAGGGCGGGAATCCGCAGAGCCACCGGATCCGATCGCAGGGTCTGCAGGGCCACGGCCGCAGGCGCCTCTCTGACCGCCGGATGCGCCGCCGCTCTCACCGCGGCCGGTGACGGCGCCGGCGCCGGCAGGGCGTGGTCACCACCGTGGAGCCCGACGGCCAGGAGTCCGCCTCCCAGCACCACCAGCCCGGCGGCGGCCCACCACCAGCGGGCCGACCCGGAGGCCCGGGCCGGCAGTCCGCCGGCGGTCACGGACGAGCGGGTGGCTGTCCGCTGAGTGGCCCGCTGGTCGGCCCGCTGACGAGGGTCCGGCGGCGCCGTACGGCCATGGCCAGTGCCCCCGCCGAGGCGGCCAGTCCGAGGGCGCCCAGAGCGATCAGCTCGTCGTTACGGGCGTGGGCGGCCCCACCGAATCCGGTGTGGGGGAAGCCGCTGGGCACGACGGCTGTCGAGCTGCCCGTGCCGGCCGCTGCTCCGGTGCCGGTGGATCCCGCACCGCCCGAGCCGACCGTGCTGGTCGTGGTGATGTTCGAGGCCGGGCCGGCCGGGCCGGCCGTGCTGCCGGTGCCGCCGGTGGTACTGGACCCGCTGCAGCCGGGAGGAATGGTGATGGTGTTGGCATCGAGGGTCACCGCCCCGTTCCGGGCCAGTACCCGGCCCTGGACGGTGGCTCCGCTGTCCAACGTGGCCGAGGTCAGGGCCATGATCGTGCCCACGAAGGTGCTGGAGGAGCCGAGGGTGGCCGAGCTGTCCACCTCCCAGAACACGTTGCAGGCATTGGCCCCGTTCTCCAGCTGTACGACGCTGCTTGAGGCGGTGACCAGCGTGGACGAGGCCTGGAAGACGAAGACGGCGTTGGCGTCGCCCTCGGCGTTGAGGACCAGCGGACTTGCCGCGGTGATGTTGGCGGTGGCCGCGCCACCAAAGGCGTAGACGCCCGGCACCAGTGTCTGCCCACCGAGCTGGTTGTCACCGGTGGTGAAGGTGGTGACCGGCGGCTGTCCGGCCGCCGAGTTGAACGCGGTGACCAGGTCGTTCTTCGCCGTGGTCAGGAGGGCGGGGTTGTTCACGTTGCCCCCCGGGCCGGTGCCGTCCACCGTGTAGATGGTCCCGGTGACCTCAGCCTGGGTCAAGCCGGCGTAGTTGGTCCCTGCGGCCGGGCTCAGTCCCACATCGCCGGTGATCGACGAGGTGGGCACGTCCGTGACCGCCTGGCCGGCCAGCACGGCGAACGGGGTGGCCGTCCCCAACTGCACCGTCGTTGCGGCCGCCGCGGAGGGCACGAACGCCGTCCCGATCAGTGCGACCGCGAGGAGCGGAGCGCTGCAGGCGGCGACGACCGGCCACCGGCCACCGGTCCTCCGGTCGAACCTCCCGCGTTCGGGGCTGCCGGCATGGGTCGACGGCGCGACGGAACGACGGACGGATGTGTGGCGGGAGGTGAACATGACTGCCCCTTCATGCAAGGCCGAAATAGATCACCGATGGTCACGGACGTTCGACTTGCAACCCCAGGTTACCCTAGTAATCTAATACTAGCAATATATTTCTAGAGAAATCGGGGCGCTGTGGTGCGAGCCAACTGGATGTTCCTCAGCAACCACGGCCGGGCCCTGCTGTGTATCGCCCATGACCCCGACGTCCGGCTGCGGGAGATCGCCGCCGATCTCGGCATCACCGAACGGAGGGCCTACGCGCTGGTGAGCGACCTGGCCGATGCCGGCTATGTGGTGAAGGTGCGTGACGGTCGTCGCAACCGCTACCTGATCCAGGAGCATCTGCCCCTCCCCGAAGCCGAGGACCGGGAACTGGCCATCGGTGAGGTCCTCGGTGTTCTGACCCGCCGCTGACCCGACGTGTCGCCAACCGCGTTGCGGGTGTGGGCGGCCGTTCAGAGGGGGACGTTCACGCGCGTGTCCGACGACGGCACTCCCTTCGGGCGACCGAAGTAGTAACCCTGGCAGAAATCGCTGCCCAGGTTGGCCACGACCTCGTACTGGTGGCTGGTCTCGACACCCTCGCTCACCACGGCCAGATCGAGGAGGTGGGCCAGTTCGATGGTCTTGGCCACGATGGCCCGGCTCGACCGGTCGCGGACGATGTCGGCGATGAACGAGCGGTCGATCTTGACCACGTCGACGGGGAAGCGCTTCAGATAGCTGAGCGACGAGTAGCCGGTGCCGAAGTCGTCGAGGGCCAGCAGAATACCCAGCTGTTTCAATTGATCGAGGACGATGTGAGCCCGCTGGGTATCGCGGAGCAGGGCGCCCTCGGTGATCTCCAGCGTGACCCGGGCGGGATCCGATCCGGTGTCGGACAGGATGGTGCTGACCATGGCCACGAAGTCGGGAGCCATCAACTGGAAGGCGGACACATTGACCGACAGCACCACGTCGTCGGACGGTCCGTCGGCCAGCTGGTCGACGCAGGCCTGCTCGAGCACCCACCGCCCGATCTCGATGATGAGGCCGGACTGTTCGGCCAGGGGAATCATCGTGGTCGGTTCGACCCGGCCCCGCTTCGGATGGTCCCACCGCAGCAACGCCTCCACACCCACGATCTCGGCGTCGACGCTGCGGACGATGGGTTGGTACTCGACCCGGAGTTCGCCCCGTTCCTCGGCCTTGGCCAGGGCGACCCGCAGGTCCATGTGCTGTTCGGGCACATGCTTGGGGCGCAGGTCGATGACCTGGTGGTTGGCGCCCCCCTTGTCCTTCACCTGGTTCATGGCCAGATCGGCGGCGTGGAGCAGTTGTTCGGGATCGTGATGGGTCTGACCGGCGAAGGCGATACCGATGCTGGCCGAGATCTCCACGACCTGGTCGGCGAGCCCGAAGGGTGTCCCGAGCACGTCGACGACCCGGGAGGCCACGAGGTCGACCTGGTCCATCTCGTCGAGTTCCTCGCACAGGATGACGAACTGGTCGCCGGACAGTCGGGCCAGGGTGTCGGCCGGACGCACCGCCCCGGCGATGCGTACCGCCGCGGCCACGAGGAGTTCATCGCCGATCGGATGGCCGTAGCGGTCGTTGACCCCCTTGAAACGGTCGAGATCGATGTAGAGCACGGCAACGAGCTTTCTCGAGCGTCCGCTCCGGACGATGGCGTGCTCGATCCGCTCGAGCAGGAGGATCCGGTTGGGCAGGCCGGTCAACGTGTCATGGACGGATCGCTCGTGGGACCGCATGGAGGTGTCCAGGAGATCGGCCCGGGCCCGGGCATTGACCAGATAGGCCGCGGCCACATCGGCCAACGTCTGGGCCGACGCCGACTCTTTTCCAGTGAGCTCGCCGGGGGCGTCACGGTAGAGGTCGAGGGCCCCGAGACAGGTCGAGCCGTGGCGCAGCGGAAAGGTGAACACGGCGCGGAGTCCGATGGCCACCGCCCGGCTCCCGAACAGGGGGAATCGGTCATCGTGGTGGAGATCGCCGACCAGTACCGGGAGTCGGGAGGCGTAGGCCCCGAGACACGGCCCTTCGCCGAGCTCGGTCTGCAGCTCCTCGAAGGCCAGCGCCGACAGATCGGAGGCGGCCACGTACCGGGGCGCCGACGGGGGTTCGATGAGGGTGACGCCGGCTCCCGAGATGGGCAGGACGTCGACGATGCGCTGGACCAGGTGCTCCAGAATGGACTGGATGGGAAAGTCGGTGAGCATGGTCCGAGCGAACTCGCTCAAGACGTTGGCCAGCTCGTCCTCGGTGGCCGTCATCGACGACCACCGGCCAAGGCGGTCGACAAGGAGCAGTACACGGTGCGGTTCACAACTTCTCCGCCCCTGAACTCGCCCAGCCCCCTCACTGTCGAAGGCCTCTTCAGCGTACCCCTTCGCGACGCGGGGTGCCGAGGGTCACGGTAGGGGTCCCCGGGCCGGTCCGGGCCCCGGCCGAGACCGGCCGAACCGGGTGGTTGCCCTCCACTCGGCTTGCGCCGGCGAGCGCGGCATCGTCCTCGGTCCGAGGGCTCGGGCCAGCACGTCCCCCGGCCTGCCGTGGCCCTGTCCTGCGCCTCAGGAGGCGCGCACGTCCGGACAGTGTCCGTCGGAGCGTACGAGTTCGAGGAGCGCCCCGGGCTCCTGTGGTCGCCCGAAGAGATAGCCCTGACCGATGTCGACGCCCTCGGACTGGAGCAGCGATCGCTGGGCCTCGGTCTCGATACCCTCGGCGACCGTCTCCAGTCCGAGGACCTTGCCCAGTTGGACGAGGGTGTGCACGAGTGCGGCGGATTCGGGGGACTCGACCATGGTGGCCACGAAGCTCTGGTCGATCTTGAGTACGTCGATGGGGAACTGGCGGAGGTAGGCCATCGACGAATAGCCCGTCCCGAAGTCGTCGATGGCTATGCGGATCCCGAGGGCCTTCAGGCGGCGGAGCCGGACGAGACTGGCCTCGACGTTGTTCATCAGGGCCGTTTCCGTGAGCTCGACGATCAACTGCTGGGGATCGAGACCGGACACGGTGAGGGCACTGGCCACGTCGTCGATGATCCGGTCGCGTTCCAGTTGGCGGGCCGAGATGTTGACGGACACCACCAGCGGATGGCCGCTCCGTGACCAGGCGACACTCTGTCGGCACGCCTCGGTGAGCACCCAGGCACCCACCGGGATGATCAGACCGCTCGACTCGAGGGCGGGTATGAACTGATCGGGCATCACCGTGCCCTCATCGGGTCGTCTCCAGCGCAGGAGGGCCTCCGCTCCGGTGAAGGTACCGGTGGCGAGATCGACTGTGGGTTGGTACAGGACGAAGAACTGATCGGATTCGAGGGCCGCGTGGAGATCTACCTCCAGGTGCCGATGGCCGTCGACGGCCTCCCGCATGGCCGGAGCGAAGGATACGGCCCGGGCCTTCCCGGCCGCCTTGGCCTCGTAGAGGGCGATGTCGGCATCCTGGAGGAGCCGCCCGGCCGAGGGACGGTTGCCTTCGGCGATGCCGATGCTGGCAGTGATGGAGAGCGGCACCTCGCTGCCGGGCAGATCGAAGGCGGCCGTGAGGACGTCGAGCAGTCGGTCGGCCACCACCTGGGTCCCGTCGGCCAACGAGGCGCCTTCGGCCAGGACCACGAACTCGTCGCCACCCAGGCGGCCGACGGTGTCCGCCTGACGGATGGCACCGGTCAACCGGGCTCCCACGGCCACGAGCAACTCGTCCCCGACGGCGTGGCCGAGCGTGTCGTTGATGTCCTTGAAGTCATCCAGATCGAGGAACAGCGCGGCTACCGGGACGGACTCCCTGCGCCCACGGGCCAGCATCTGGTCCAGACGGTCGAGGATGAGGGCCCGGTTGGGCAGCCCGGTCAGGGGATCGTGCAGCGCCTGATGGCGCAGCTCGTCGGTGCGCTCACCGACCAGGGCCAGGGCCCGGGTTCGACCAGTGGCCAGCACGTAGATCACCAGTCCGAGCAGCAGGCTGATCAAAAAGCCTCCGAGCAGCACGGCCAGCGCGTTGGTGTTGCCGATGATGCCGCCACCCGCCACCGCCTCGGTGACCTGGACATGCCACCCGTTGTGGAGATCGACGGTCTGGACCCCGGCACCCTTGGGGGCGGTCCCCGCAGTGAAGGCCACCGCGCTGGCCCCGCTTCCGTAGTGGAAGGCCACCGCCACGTGGGGATGGCCGACCAGCGCAGTGGCCAGGAGCACGTGGGGCGCGACCTGGATGCCGACCCAGCCGAGGAAGGCGCTGCGTCGGCCCGCCACCGTCGTGGGGATGACGCCGTGCTGATAGATGGCCGTGCCTACAGCGAGGTCGGCGGTCTTGCCCAGTAGGTACGGCAGGTAGGTGCTCTGACCGGAATCCCGGGCCTTCAGGAAGCTCGGACCCAGTTCGGTGTCGCACAGGTCCAGGTTCGCCGGTGAGGTGAGCTGTCCGCTCGCTGACGAGGTGAGGGTGGCAAAGCAGTAGTAGGGACGGGAGCCCCCCGGGCTCACCTGGAACGAACCGGGGGACGCTCCTGTGGCCGCTTCGGAGCGGAGGGCGAACTCGGAAAGTTGAGCGGCCGGCACCAGGGCGACATCCCCGATGCCCAGCAGCTCGGGAAATCGCTCGAACTGGCGGTCCGACTCCACCCACTGTCGGAACTGGTCCTCGGTCGCCCCGGGGTTGGTGATGATGAACGCCCCTGTGTTGACGGCCAGGTCCTGCTCGCGCTGGATGGCCAGCTTGAGTGTCGAGGCGATCTCCACTGCCGAGGTCAGGGAGGCGGCGTGCGACTTCTGGGCGGTGTCGCGGGCCACGGCCAGCGATCCGAGGATCGACCCGCAGACACCGACCACGACGACGATGACGGCGCCCAGCAGCCATCCGCGGTTCCGGAGTGCCCCGGTCGCGTGCGATGTCATAAACCGGGACCCCAGGAACCGACAGCTGAGCCACCGGGCCGCGTCGTGCCGGTCGGTGACGAACGACGAGTCGCTGCGGTCGGGGATGGCGCCAGCGGTCCACCACCGGGGACCGTCGGTGACGCGTGGTCGTTCTTCATGGCGATGTCCGTCCCTCCTTCTGCTCCTCCTACACGGCTGACTGACGTTGGAGTTCAAAGTCGGGCTGGCAACGCAATCCTTCAACCAGGACGTATGTCCTTTAGGAAGACCGGGTCCGGTACCCCTGATCTATCGACCATCGGTTGGTGCTACTTGAGCGGGTCCCTCCTCGACTGTCGAGGTCCGCCGTCGGGGTGAGGCCGGTCCTTTCCCTTCATCCGAGCTCCGGCCGCTCCAGGAAGGCCACCAGCCGGTCTCGCCGCCTCCGGATCAGTCGGAGACCGTGGCGGTGACCGAGGAAGAAGGCCGCCGCCGACAGCACGGCGGTGATGGCCACCCCGACGGCTAGCTCGGCGTCAGGGATCCGGACCCCGCTGCCGTCCCCGGGGAGGTGGCCGGTGGCGGCGGCCCAGGCGGCAAAGGCCGGTACAGCCAGGGCGCCGGTGATGACCGGCACGAGGGCGTAGGGGAGGAGGCACAGTGTCGCCCAGCGCACCACCATCCGTCCGACGGGACGCCGGTGGTGCCACCGCTCGGTCAGCGGGAGGGTGTGGTACGGAAAGTAGATCCCCAGCCAGCCGGCGATGCCGAGGCTCCCGATGGGCACCACGATGATGGCGATGATGGTGACAACCGTCGTCGTCCACCGCTCCCGGTCGACGCCGATCCCGATGGCCACCAGCACACAGACCGGGGTTACGAGCAGCCAGAGCACGGCGCTCTTGGCGTAGATGAGCCGACGCAGCGCGTCGGGGTCGTCGATGGCCGCCACCATCCTGTGCGGGTCGGAGCCGAGGATGTTGGTGGCGGGCACGTCGGCCAACATCCAGGTGGCCATCACCACCGGAAAGGCCAGGGCCCCGTGCAGACTGAACAGGAGGTTCTGCAGCGGCAGGGGGAGCCACAGCCACGCCACCGTCACCAGGGTGGCGTTCACCGCCACCACCACGGGTGCCTCGTAGGGCGCGGTGAAGGCCCGGCGCAACTCGGCTCGGAAGGCGTCCCGGTAGCCCGAGGGCAGCGTGCGTCCGGCCTTCGGACCCCGGTCGGGCGGCAAGGTGGCAGCGCTCGCCATGCCGTCAAGCTACGCGGCTCCGGTCGGGTCGGGATCGATGCCCCCGCCCGGCCACCGGCTCCGATGTCCACCACCGGCCCGGTGTGGTGCGCACGGTCGGACCTACGCTATCGGGTGGCGGCCGGACCCGGACCCGCCCCACGCTGCACGGCCACTGCACCGCGGAGATGGAGGGAGCCTTCCATGGTCGAGGACATCGAGGACAGCCGTCGCACCGAGCCACCGTTCCTGCTCGACGAGCGGGCCATGCTCGAAGGGTGGCTGGAGTTCCACCGCACCACCTTGCTCCTCAAGTGCGAGGGCCTGGACGACACCCAGAGGAAGGCACGACCGGTGCCCACGTCACTCCTTTCCCTGCACGGCCTGGTCCGACACATGGCCGAGGTCGAGCGCAACTGGTTCCACCGCACGTTGCTGGACGATCCCTCCGCTCCCTATATTTGGTTCGAAGCCGAGTTCGACGACAGCGAGCTGGTTCCGCTGGACGACGCCGACTGGGATGCCGACCTCGCCGTCTGGCGGGCCGAATGCGAGGCCTCCCGCCGGAATGCCGCACCTCGATCCCTCGACTACCTCGGGGTCCGTCGGGAAGAGCCCTGCTCACTGCGGTGGATCTTTACCCACATGATCGAGGAGTACGCCCGCCACAACGGCCATGCCGACCTCATACGGGAGCTGGTGGACGGTTCCGTCGGCTGGTGAGACCCGGGGTCCGGTTTCCGTGCCGGGTTGCCGTTCCGAGCCACTCCTCTGGACCCAACCCACCGCCGGGCGGTCCGACCCGCGGCCACCCCGACCCGGCGGGCGTGAGGGAGCCGAGGGCTGGACGCGAGCGGACGCTCTCCGCCCGGCGCTGCCAGGACCGCTCCGATGGTCAGGCGATCGGCTGGTCAGGCGATCGGCATCCGGGCAGTCAGCTCAGGGGACGACGTTGGCCTCGGTGAGGGGACGTGGGCGCGATCCCAGCCCGGCCCGGGAGATCCACACCGGGTCGCCGGCGGACAGTTCGAGTTCGGCTGCGGCGCCTCGGCTCAACTGGACCCAGGTCGGTTGGCCGTGGTCCATGGTGACGTCCACCCGCACCTCGAAGCCGAGGTGGGTGATGCGCACCACGGTGCCGGCATGGTCGCCGGTCCCGTGGTCGCGGTGAATGACCAGGTCATGGGGACGGACCCATGAGCCGTCCAGCTGGGTGGCGGGGCCCAGGAACTTCATGACGAACTCGTTGCTCGGATGGTCGTACATCTCGGCGGGATGCCCGATCTGCTCCAGCCGACCCTCGTTGATGATGGCCAGGTGATCGGCGACCTCCATGGCCTCCTCCTGGTCGTGGGTGACCAGCACGGTGGTGACGGAGATCTTCTTGTGGAGCTCCCGGAGCCAGACCCGGAGTTCCTGTCGGACCTGGGCGTCGAGCGCACCGAAGGGCTCGTCCAGCAGCAGCAGCTGGGGCTCGATGGCCAGGGCCCGGGCCAGAGCCATGCGCTGGCGTTGTCCTCCGGAGAGCTGTGACGGATAGCGGTCGGCCAGATGGTCGATCTTGACCAGGTCGAGCAGCTCGTCGACCTTGGCCCGGATCTCATCTTTGGGCCGCTTGCGGACCTCGAGTCCGAACGCCACGTTCTTGCGCACCGTGAGGTGCCGGAACGGCGCGTAGTGCTGGAAGCAGAAGCCGATGCCACGGTCGCGCACCGGCACGTCGGTCACGTTTTCCCCGTCGAACTCGATGGTTCCCGAGTCGGGGATCTCGAGCCCGGCCACCACCCGCAACAGAGTGGACTTGCCGCCCCCGCTCGGACCCAGCAGGGCGGTGAGGGAGCCGTCGGGGACCTCGAGACTTACGTCGTCGAGAGCAACGGCATTTCCGAATCGCTTGGAGACGGATCGGATCGTGATGGCCATCGGGGCTTCCTCCTCTCCGTTGTCGGTTCGCTGCGACCGGCGCCCACTAGGGCCAAGACGCCCAGCGCCACCAGCGCCAGGATGACCGCGCCAGCGTAAGCGGCCACGAGGTCGAGGTTCTCCACGCCGTCCTGGATGAACAGGGTCATGGTCTCGGTCCGGCCGACCACCAGTCCGGACACCACCGCCACCGCTCCGAATTCCCCGATCACCCGGGCCGTCGTCAGGGTCACGCCGTAGGCCAGGCTGCGGCGGATGGAGGGGAGGGTGATCCGACGGAAGACGGTGAAGGGGGAGGCCCCGAGGGTGGTGGCCGCCTGCTCTTGGTCGGTGCCGATCTCCTGGAGGACGGGAAGCACTTCACGGACGACGTAGGGAAGGGCCACCGTGGCCGAGGCCATGACGATGCCCGGCAACGAGAAGATGATGTGGATGCCCCGGGCGTCCAGCCAATTTCCGAACCACCCGGTCTGGCCGTAGACGAGGATGAGGGCGATGCCGACCACCACCGGCGACACGGCCAGGGGAAGGTCGACGAAAGCGTCGAGCAGCCAGGCCCCGGGGAACCGGTGGCGGGCCAGGATGAGGGCCACGCCGACTCCGAACGCGGTGTCGAGGGGCACGGCGATGATCACCACCAGGAAGGTCAGCCACAGGGCGTGCACGGCGTCGGGAGTGGTCACGGCATCCCAGGCGGCGCCGAAGCCGTGCTGGAACGCCCGGTAGAAGATCGATCCCACCGGGAGGATGACCAAGACGCCCAGGTAGCCGAGGGCCACAAGGCGGAGGGGCCAACGCCACCGGCCGCTCATGCGCTCTCCCGGCTCACGCCGCCACCCAACTCACGCGGCACCGGTGTCACACGGCCTCGCTGATGTCGAATCGTCGCCGCAGGAGGCCGATGATCAACAAGACGACGAGGGCGATGGCCACGAGCACGACCGACACGGCCGCCGCCGCACCCAGCTGGTCACTCTGGGACAGGCTGAAGATCCACGAGGAGGAGACCTCGGTCTTGAACGGGATGTTGCCCGAGATGAGTACCACCGAGCCGTACTCGCCGATGGCCCGGGCGAAGGCGAGTCCGGCCCCGGCCAGCATGGCCGGGGCCAGGCTGGGCAGGATGATCCGCCACAGCACCCGACCCGAGGATGCGCCGAGGGATGCCGCGGCCTCCTCGGTCTCGCGATCCAGTTCGGCCAGCACCGGCTGGACCGACCGAACCGAGAAGGGCAGCGTGACGAAGGCCAGGGCGAAGAGGATGCCCCACCGGGTATCGGCCACATCGAGGTGGAACGGGCTGGTCGGTCCGTAGAGAGTGAGCAGCGTGAGGCCGGCCACGATCGTGGGCAGGGCAAAGGGCAGGTCGATGACCGCGTTCACGATCTGCTTCCCGCGGAAGTCGTCCCGGACCAGAACCCAGGCGATGACTAGTCCGGCCACGGCGTTGAAGGCGGCCACGGCGATCGAGGACACGAGGGTCAGCTTGAAGGCCGCCACCGCTTCGGGTTGGCTCACCGCCGACCAGAAGGTCCCCCAACCCCCGCTGAACGCGTGGGCGACCAGCGCGGCCAGCGGGAGCACCACCAGCAGGCTCAGGTAGGTGACAGCGAGGGCGGGACCAGCCACCCGACCGAGGGCCCGGCGGCCCCGATGGTGGTGACGCGGCGAGGCGCCTGCCCCGACCAGGGTGGCAGGAGCCCTGAGCCGCTCGACCTCAGCTACTGGAGGTGGAGACACCGAGCCCCTGCTCGATCTTCGCCACCACACCGGTGCTGGGGGTGAAGAAGACCGTGTTGACCTTGGTCCACCCGCCCAGGCTGGCGATGGTGAAGAGAACCTTGGGCTTGGGGAAGTTGAACTGGGCCGCCACCTTGGCCAGCACGGGACGATAGCCCTGCTGGCCCCAGACCTTCTGGCCGGCCGGGGAGAGCAGGTAGGCCACGAAGGCCTTGGCTGCGGACGGGTTGGTGGCCTTCAGCGACACGGCGATGGGGTTCTGGATCAGGATGGTCTGGGGCGGGGTGATGATGGTGATGGGTTCGCCCTGCTTCGCCGCGTAGAGGGCGTCGTCCTCGTAGTCGAGAAGCACGTCGCCCTCGCCGGAGAGGAAGGTCTGCAGGGCGCTGGAGGCACTGGACGGCTGGGCCACGGTGTTCTTCAGCAGCTTGGTCAGGTAGGCGGTGGCCTGGGCCTTGGTCTTTCCCTGGTTGAGCTGAGCGCCGTAGGCCGCCATCAGGTTCCACTTGGCGCTACCCGAGCTGAACGGATTGGGGGTGATGACCCCGATCCCGCTCTTGACCAGGCTGGCCCAGTTGGTGATGTGCTTGGGGTTCCCCTTGCGGACGACGAACGAGACGATGGAGTTGGTGACCATGCCCTGGGTGGGGGTGGCACTCCAGGTGGGGGAGACGATGCCGGCCTTCACCAGCTTGGTCATGTCGGGGGCGAGCGAGAAGTTGACCACGTCGGCGGGGAGGCCGTCGGCCACGGCGGTGGATTGGGAACCCGAGGCCCCGAACGACTGGGAGAAGGTCACCGCCGAGCCGGCCGAGGTGGCGTTGAACGCCTTGATGAGCGCGGCGTAGGCCGGCTTCGGGGTGGAGTAGGCCACCAGGGCCACCGAACCGGTGGCGGCGCCGGCCGTGGCCGGGATGGCTGCCCCCACGGCCAGAGTCAGTCCGAGCAGGGCGGCACCACCGCTGATGCGGAAGGTTCGGGTCGACAGGGGACGGGAAAGGATGTGCACGGTCCCATTCCATACAAATTCACCCGAATTTGTCAAGTCAGTAGGGTTGATAGGAATAAGGGGCGTTGAGCCGGTCAGTGGGTCCGGGGCGGTCCGGGCGGGAGGCGACGCACGGGGCGACCTCCAAGGGCGCAGTGGCGTGTGGACGCGGTCGGGCCGGGTGAGGGCCACCGGCACTCTTGTCGACCAATTCGGTGCGGCTTATAATCCGCCTCTGGCTCCGGACCGGTCCTGTGCAGGGTCGACTGGGTCACGCATCGAAGGGTGGAGGTGGGGTGGACGGCATCGGGGCGGACGACGATGCCCACGATTCGGGCTACCTGAAGAGTCATCTGGACACCTTGTGGGGCCGCGGATTCGCCCGGGGCCGGGTGACCCCGATCCTTGGTGCCGGGGCCAGTCTCTTCGGACGTCCGCCGACCGGGAGCCGGTGGGCGCGAGCTGGGTCGTTCGATGCGGATGGTCTGGCGTGGGATGGGGCACCCAGTTCCCAGGAGCTGGCGCACTACCTGATGGACTGCTTCCGGATCGATCCGGATTCGATCCGATCGCCGGACCTGCTCAATGTGGCCCAATGGGTGGCCACCATGGCCCCGGGACAAGACGAGCTCTACAGCGAGCTGCACGATGTGTTCGACCGGGACTTTCCGAGCACGCCCCTGCACGAGTTCCTCGCCGAGCTGCCGAGCCGGCTCCGACCGGCCGTGGCCACCGGCCGGACTGGCCCGGACGAGACCATGCCGGGCATGCTCATCGCCACGACCAACTACGACGATCTCCTGGAGCGGGCCTTCCGGGCCCGTGGCGAGGAGTTCGATCTGGTCGTGTACATGGCCGCGGGTCCCCACAGCGGCCAGTTCTGCCACTACCACCCGGATGGGGCCATGACCCCCATCGAGGATGCCCAGAACTACGACGACGCCAATCCGGACGTCCGCTCGGTGATCCTGAAGTTGCACGGCATGGTGGACCGCCAGGCCGACCACATGGCCGAGGAGCCAGGGCGCGCCGTCGGGCGGACTGACTCCCAGGACAGCTTCGTGATCACCGAGGACGATTACATCCAGTATCTGGCCCAGACCAACCTGCAGACCCTGCTGCCCGCCCACATCCTTTCGCGGCTCAAGAGCAGCCACCTGCTGTTTCTCGGGTACAGCCTCGGCGATTGGAATCTCCGCTCCATCATGTACCAACTCCGGAAGGAGGAGAACAAGCCAACGACGTGGTGGTCCATCCAGCGCGGCTCCAGTGAAGTCGAACGGCGGTGCTGGCAGAACAGCGCACGGCGGGTCGAGATCTTCGAGATGGATCTGGAGGAGTACCTCATCAAGGTGCGCGACTCCCTGGACAGCTGGCTGGCGGAAGACGCCCCGGCGTGAACGATTCGGAGCAGCGAAGGACGCCCTATCAGGGCCTGGAGTTCTTCTCCGAAGCGGATGAGCACTACTTCTTCGGCCGTGACCGGGAGCGGGACCTGATCATCGCCAACCTGAAGGGTCGGCGGTTGACCCTTCTCTACGCCGCCAGCGGTGTGGGCAAGAGCTCGCTCCTTCGCGCCGGGGTGGCCGCACAACTGCTGCGGTTGGCCCATCGTGATGAGGAAGTGTTCGGTTCGCCCGAGTTCCTGCCGGTGGTGGTGAGCAACTGGCGGGACGATCCGGAAACGACGCTGGTCGCCGCCATCGAACAGGCGGTGGGTGCGTTCACCCCGTTCACGGCGCCCCGATCAGGTTTGGTCGAGGTGATCGCCGCGGCAGCCGAACGGGCGAACACCTCCTTGTTGATCATCTTCGACCAGTTCGAAGAGTTCTGCCTCTACCACTCGGACGAAGGTTGGGACCAGGGCTTCGCCGCCGAGTTCGTGAGGGCCATGAAGGCCGAATCGCTGAGAGCCGCCTTTCTCGTGTCGATCCGTGAGGATGCGCTGGCCCAGTTGGACTTCTTCAAGGGTCGAATTCCCACGCTGTTCGAGTCCATCCTCCGCATCAGCCCGCTGGGGACCGAGGCTGGCCGGAGGGCCATCGAGGACCCCATTGCCCGGTTCAACCTGCAGAGGCCCGAGACGGAGCAGATCAGCATCGAGCCGCAACTGGTCGATGCGGTGCTCGACCAGGTCGGGGCGGGGAAGGTGACCTTGGAGAAGGTGGCCCGGGGTACGATCGAAAACGCACCGCCCGACAGCGACGCCATCGAGGCGCCCTTCTTGCAGCTGGTCTTGTCCCGACTATGGGACGACGAGCGCAAATCCGGCTCGCGTGTGCTCCGCCTGTCCACCCTCGAGTCCCTCGGCGGCGCTCAACAGATCGTCCGAACGCACCTCGACCTCACGCTCGGCCACCTGACCGAGCGCGAACGCCAGACGGCAGCCGATGTGTTCAATTTTCTGGTCACGCCGTCCGGATCGAAGATCGTCCACACCGTCCCCGATCTGGCCAACTACACCGGACGTTCGGTCCAGACCGTGGGAGCCCTCCTCCAGAAGCTCGAGCACGGAGACACCCGGATCGTGCGCCCGATCCCCCCGCGGGAGGGAGGCGACGGTCAGCCGCGTTACGAGATCTTCCACGACGTACTGGCGGCCGCCATCCTCGACTGGCGCCGGAGGTATGTCGAGCGCAGGACGAGGCACGTGCGCCGACGGGCTGCGGTGGCCATCGGACTGGCTGTGTGCGTGCTCGGAGGATCGATCGGCTTCGTCATCTCCCGGGTCACCGCACCCTCGCAGCTGCAACGATTGAGCGCGCTCATCCCGGCGAACCACCGACGGGCGTGCACAGCCCAGGGCAGTGAGAACTTCTGGGTGTCCAAGGAGTCCGCGGAGCTGGATTGCAACATCAACGACGGATTGAGCATCGACTACGCCTTGTTCACCAGCCCGGCCAACCTCGACCAGGGCTACGGCGATCTGGTCAAGAACTGGACGTTCAGCGATGCGGAGGCCTGTAGCGCCACCGCCACCTGGATACCCGGTTGCGAGCGTGGCTACAGCTCGTCTGACGGCAACTCCGACGGGGGGCGGTTGATGGAGTTCGTCACGAACAACGAGGAGCAGGGCGGATCGTCGGATCAACCCGAGTTGGCCTTCACCGTTCCCAACGACCTGGTCATGGTGGTGGCCAACGGTGAAGCGGTCGCCGTCGACACCAAACTGACGTCCAGCGGCGACACCCTCACCCGCTACTTCGACCACACGGTGATGGTGAACAACGCCGGTCTTCCCGACATCGGCACTCGAATCTCGGTGTCACCGGTGGACACGCTGTTCACACGGATTCCGGCCGGCCTGGACCGGGGATGCCTGGTGCAGAACCCGTCGAATTTCTATGTGGAGTACCGAGAAGATGCGGAGATCGATTGTTCCGGGATCGCCGGAGTCACGGATCTGTCGTACGGAGGGTTTGCCTCCAACGCCGCACTCCTGCACGGCTATCAGACGTTGGTGGACTCGGTGGCGGGTACGACGACCGGGGCCAAGCCGTGCCTGGAGACGGCGTTCGTCTCGGGCTGCGAGTCGGCCTACCCCGGCGGTCGGATCGTCGAGTACCGGGCAGAGGACGGCTCCGGCACCGATCCTGTGGTCGCTCTGCGCCTGGACAGCGACAAGCTGATCGTGTTTGCCCAGGGTCCGAAGGGTGACCCGGGAGGCGACGTGGTCCGCTTCGTCGAGGGCCGCTCCCTTGTCACCGGCACGGCCGGCTGATCCGCGGGTTCGGAGCGGAATCGCCGGTGGTGCGACCGAGGTGGGCCTACCCGGATATGAGGCGCTGACCCGTGTACGTGGACATGCTGAGCCATAAGGCATCGGACCGGCGGCTCCGTGCCCGCCACCTGTGGTCCCACCATGTGGTGGGCCGATGGAAGCGCTGGCGTCCGGCCATCCTGGCCCTGGTGGCACTGGCGGCGATCGTTCTCGGCGTGATCGGCTATGGCCGGGCCTACCCCGAGGCCCCGGTGTCGGACTCGGTCTACCGGACCCTGCAGCTGTTCACCCTCGACGGCAGTATCCCCGACCAGTCGAACATCGTGCTTGAGCTGGCTCGCTATCTGGCCCCTTTGGTCATCGGATACGCCGCGCTGGCCGCTGTGCTGGCCCTCTATCGTGACCAGCTCAACCGACTCTGGATCCGACAGCTCCGGGGTCATGTGGTGGTCGCCGGGCTCGGCTCGGCGGGATTTCGGGTGGCCACGTCGTTCGCCGATGCCGGATGGCCGGTGGTGGTGGTCGAGGCCGATGCCAACCATGTGGCCATCGGGGGCTGCCGGGACCGAGGTATCCGTGTGCTGGTGGGTGACGCCACCGACCATCACGTCCTGAGGCAGGCCGGGGTGGGGAACGCCGTCCTCTTGGTCGTCGTCTGCGGTGAGGATGGCCTCAACGTGGACATCGCCAGCGCGGCCCGCAGCATCTCCGCCGAACACCCTGACCAGATCCTCACCGCGCTGGTGGCCTTCAGCGACTTCGAGCTGTGGTACGTGATGAAGGCCCAGGCCCTGGTGGATCGGGAGGAAGCGACGTTCCGCCTCGAACTGGTGAACATCGACGCGTTGGCCGCGGACCTCCTGCTCGACGAACAGCCACCCTTTCTCCCGGAGCCCGGAGGGGTACACCACGTCCTGATCGTGGGGGAGGGCGGCGTGGCCCAGAGCCTGGTCATGGGAGTGCTCGGTCGGTGGATGAACGACGACCGGCCTCCGGGCCAGCACCTGCGGCTGACCATGGCCGGCCCGGAGGCCCGACCGCGCCTATGAGGCGCTGGTCGAGCGTCACCCCGGCATCGTCGGGCTGAGGGGCGCCCGCGTCGAGCCCTGGGAGATCGACATGGCGGCCACCGGAGTCCTCCCATCGGCACCGGCCGATGTCACCCGGATCTACGTGGCGCTGCCCAGTGACACCAAGGCGTTGGCCGTGGCCCTCAATCTTCGGGAACAGCCGGGTCTGTGGAGCGAGGTGCCGATCGTGGTCGCCGTCGAGGACCGCCACGCCGGTGTCGGCCGCACCGTGGGCCGCGACGGTCCGGCCCTGCACGGGATCGTGGCCTTCGGATGGCTGAGCGACACGCTGCGACCCGCCTCGCTGTTGGGCCACACGGCCACCGAGACGATTGCCCGGCTCGGCCACCAGCTCCACTGCGATGAGCAGCGCCAGCGAGGTCTCAGCGTCCGGGATGACCCCAGTCTGGTTCCCTGGGCGGAGTTGGCCCAGGCCCTCCGGGAGTCCAACCGGCTCTGGGCCGACGGCATCGCCGCCAAGCTGGCCGGACTGCGGTGTGTGGTGGCTCCGGCTCCACTGGCCAATCCCGACGGACAGGCCTTCACCTTCACCGAGGAGGAGGTGGAGACCCTGGCGCCCTTGGAGCACGCCCGTTGGTCGGCGGACATGAAGCGCATGGGATTCACCCAGGGGCCCCGGGACGAGCGCCATCATCCCCTGATCGACGTCAAGTTCGAGGCGTTGCCCGAATCGAACCGGGAGAAGGACCGCGATCACGTCCGGTCCATTCCCTGGGTGCTGACCAGGGCCGGCTTCACCGTCCACCGCCTGCCGCGGTAACGGTGGGCACGGTCGCGGCCCGGTAGCGGCCGGGTGGGGTGCCGCCCGGCGAGGTGGCGTCGGCCAGGGGTGCTACCACGAGGGAGTTCCTGCGGGGTGACCACCTTGGCGACCTGACCGGGTCTGTCAATACTGGACGTACGTCGTGCCGGGAGGAGGTGAGGTGGGAGCGGTCGGATTCACGTTTCGAGCGGAGCTGCGGAGCCGTTGGAAGTCGTGGTTGGTGATCGCCGTCCTGATCACCCTGGTCGGTGGGTTCGTCCTGGCCGCCACGGCCGCCGGCCGGCGCACCAATGCCGCCGTGCCCGTTTTCGTGGCCACCTACGGCTACGACGCCAGCGTCTACACCGGTCCCGACACCCAGGTGCCCAAGCACGCGCTCATCCCCGAGGTGACCGCCTCTACCCGGATCCTCGGAATCGACACCGGTCAGCCCACCTGCGACTGCACCCGGCCCCTCAACCCGACCCAGTTCTCGGTCATCGCCTCAGCGGGTGGCCCACGGATCTGGAACCTGGTCGCCGGACACGCGCCCGACCCCTCGGACCCCTACCAGGTGGTGGTGTCCGCGAACCTCATCCAGGCCGCCGGCATCCACCTCGGCTCGGTCATCCACGTGCCCCTGTACGCCGCCTCGCAGACCTCGGCCTACAACAACGCCACCGGCGCCTACCCCGCTCCCACCGGGCCGACCGTGGCCCTCCACGTGGTCGGCTTCGAAGTCTCCGAGCTCGACCTGCCGGCCGGGGGTACTCCCTCCTACGACGCGTTCACCTCCGCCGCTTTCACCACGTCCGTGGTCCCGAAGACCGCCGACGGACTGGTGTTCCTCGTCCGACTCCGGCACGGCGCCTCGGACCTTCCCCGCTTCAACGAGCAGATCAATTCCCTCACGTCCGGCGGCATCGAAGGGACCCAGAACGAGGACGAGGAGGTGGCGAGCATCGAACGGGCCATCCATCCCCAGGCGGTGGGTTGGTGGGTCCTGGCCACGCTGGCCGGACTGGTGGGCCTGGCCGTGGTGGGTCAGGCCCTGGCCCGCCAGAGCAATCTGGAGGCCGAGGAGTATCCGACCCTGTCGTCTTTGGGCGCCGACCGGGGCCAGCTGTTCGGACTGGCCATGGCCCGCACGGTGGCGGTGGGCGTGGCCGGAGCGATCGGCGCCCTGGTGCTGGCCTTCCTGTTGTCCCCGATGGCCCCGGTGGGGGAGGCCCGACAGGCCGAGCCCTCGACCGGTCTGGCCTTCGACGCACCGGTACTCCTGATCGGCGCGCTGGCCACCCTGGCGGTGGTGGTGGCCCTCGGCATCTGGCCGTCGGCCCGGGCGGCCCGCCGGATCCATCCCGACGACCGGGGCGGATACGCTCATCCCTCCCCGGCCGTGGCCCGCCTGGCCGCGCTGGGCGCCCCACCCAGCGCCCTCATCGGCGTGCGCAACGCCCTCGAGCGCAAGACGGGCGGAGCCAATGTGCCCGTGGGCACGGCCCTCCTGGGCACGGTGCTGGCCGTGGTGGCCCTGTGCGGGACGTTGGTCTTCGGATCCAGCCTCACCCATCTGACCACCACCCCCGCGCTCTACGGGGAGGCCTATCAACTCAACTTCACCGTCAACTCGGCCGGCGCGGATACCGCCATCATGGCCAGGCTCGACCACGATCCCCTCGTCACCGGGATCGCCCGGGGCCTGGCCACCCAGGTCACCATGGATGGGACGGCCGTGGGTCTGGTGGCCGCCCGATCGCTCCGCGGCCCGTTGCTCTTCTCGGCCGTGACCGGCTCGCTCCCCGATGCGAACGGACAGATCGCCCTCGGATCGTCCACCATGAGCCAGTTTCACGCCACCGTGGGATCGACCGTGGAGGTCAGCGTGCTCACCCCGACCGGCGGGAAGCGGACGCGGCCGTTCCGGGTGGTGTCCCAGGTGGCTTTTCCCGTGCTGGGCGGAGCCGTCGGCCTGGGCAGCGGGGCCCTCATGACCCTCCCCGCCTTCGTGGCCGCGTCGTGTCCCCCCGGACTGGCCTACGCCAGCTGTCGGCAGGGCGTCCTGGCCGACCAGAGTGGGGGGATCTTGACGAGCGTGGCCGCCGGGCCGCGGGGACGCGCCGACGTGACCCGGTACCTCGACCACTTCCGCTCGATCGCCGCCCTGCCCGTCACGCCCACGTCGCTGATCAACTTCGGTGAGGCGGTCAACTTCCCCCTCATCTTCGGCGGGCTGCTGGCCGTGTTCGGCGCGGCCACCTTGGCCCACCTGCTGGTGGTCAGCGTCTCCCGACGTCGTCGGGAGATCGGGCTCCTCAAGGTGTTGGGCTTCGTCAACGGCCAGGTGGTGGCGGCAGTGGGCTGGCAGGCCACGACGGTGGCCCTGGTCGGGATCGTGGTGGGGATTCCGCTCGGCATCATCGCCGGGCGGTCCACCTGGCACCTGTTCGCCGCCCACCTCGGCGTCATCCCCGTCTCGGTGGTGCCCGTGGGTCTGGTCGGGGTCCTGGTGGTCGGCGTCCTGGTGGTGGCCAACCTGTTGGCCTTGGGCCCGGCCGTCGTGGCGGCGCGCTCGAAGCCCGGACGGCTGCTCCGGACCCAGTGATCAGGGGCGCCGGGTCGCGCCGATCATCCCGAAAGTCGACCCGTTCCCATCACCGCCCTTGACCGCTCACGCCGAACGAGAAGGACTCACTGCTGTCGGAGGGTGCGGGCGTGCTCGATGTGGCTCATGCGTACCTGGGCCACCAGCCAGCTGTCCGAGCGGGTCAGCTCCCGCTCGGCCGGGCGGTGGTGGTGACCGGCGGGAGCGTCGGTGCGGGTACCGCACTTCCGGCAGACGGGAATGCGCCCGTTGGTCTCTGGAGCATGATGCTCGTCGAGCCGGCTGCCTACTTGTGCTGCCTCGGGTGTGACCATGGTGGTGCTCCGATCGCCCGACTCCGACCCTTCGGGCCGGTCGGGCCTGCTGGGTCCGCCGCTAGCGCGTCAGCCCTTTCCGGGTCTGCTCCTTGTCCTTTTTGGCCTGTCGCTTCTCTTTGAGCGACTTGCCGGACTTCTTGGAGGCGGTCTTACGGGGTGACTTGTCGGTCATGGATCCCCCTTCCCTGGATCGAGCGTACTCCTCTTCGACGCCGGGCCATGGCCTACCATCCGGGCGATGCGGGCGCCGCCACCGACCGGGTCATCTCGGTGGCCCAACGGGACACCGACGACCCGGATCCTCCGGTGGCCGTCGTGACCGGTGGTGGGGGACCGGACATCCTCTCGGGGCGGCTCATCTCCCAGCGCCTGGCCGGGCCCCGGGCCACCAGCCCCGAGGAGGTAGTCGGCCAGGTGCTGGCCGTGTAGGCCCAGGACGAACGGGGGTTCCGGCTGGCCGTCCGCAGCCGATCCGACGGCCTGGTGGCCACCGATGTCGACGCCTCGCTCAGCGAGCGGCGATCTCTCGTGGTGACCTGGCTGAACCGCGGCACACTGCACCTGGTGGCGGCCGAGGACTACTGGTGGCTCCACCCCCTCACCGCACCCCGGGTCACCGGGCAGAACGACCGGCGACTCCGTCAGCTCGGAGTCGACGGAGCCCGGACCGAGCGGGGCATCGAGGTCATCATGGGTGCCCTTCGGAGGCATGGCCCCCAGACCCGGGACGCCCCCGCCGTGGTGCTGGCCGCGGCGGGCGTGGCCACCGGACTAGCCCCTCCTCCTCGTCTGCTCGGGGCGTTCGACCCCCTGTTGCACGGCTGGCGGTCGCGGGCGATGTTCGTGGGCGCCCACCGGGACGTGGTGACCGTCAACGGGATCTTCCGACCGGTGGTTCTGGTCGGCGGACGCGCCGTGGCCACGTGGAAGCTCCCTGGCGGTGTGGTCACCGTCGACCCGCTCGAGCGCCTGTCCGCAGCGGTGAGGGTCGCCGTGGCCGAGGACGGCAAGGACGTGCTCCGTTTCCTCGGACTCGAGGACCGGCCGGTGGCGTTCACCTCGTCGGGGTACTGATCGGCGGATGGCCGGCTGGGCCGGTGACCGGTCCCGGTCGTCCGTCCGTCAGGCCGGCCCCGAGTTTCCGTCCGTCAGGCCGGGTCCATGCCGAAGCGGGCCATCAGCGCCCGCTCCTCATCGACCGACGGAGGTTCGTCACGTCCCCACAACTCGTGGAGCCCGGCGAAGTAGGCGTCCATGGCCGGGGCGTGGATGACCAGCAGCCTGGCCTCCTCATCCCCGGCGTTGCCGAAGGTGTGGGCCGTACCCCGGGGGACGAGGACGAATCCCTCCGGGCCGACCAGCAACTCGTTGTCCTCGACGATGACCGACACCAGACCCTCGAGGACGAAGTAGGCCTCGGAGCAGTTGGTGTGACGGTGGGGCGGGGGACGCCGGCCCTGGGGGGGAAGGGTCCGCTCCATGAGGGAGAAGTCCCCGTCGTCCCGCTCGGCCAGGGCCTTGAACACCATCACGCTGCCGCGGGCGGTGTAGGTCCGTTCGCCTTCACCCCGCCCCACCACACCCGCGACCATGACGAGACCTCCGCCACGAACCCTACCGTCGGGGATCTAATCCGTGCGGCGGCCGGACGTCGGGGTCGGTGGGGCGCCGGCCCGGCGAGCCCGGCGCCAGACGAGGCGGAGGCCGGTCCAGGTGTCGTCCACGGCACAGACCTTGTTGTCGACCAGGCCGAGGGGAAGGCCGGTACGGCGGACGTGGTCGTCGGTCATGTCGGTGGCCCTCCCCGAGGCGCGCTTGGGCCAGGCGATCCACAGGCTCCCCGCCGGGAAGATCATCGCGGCCAACCGGTCGATGCGCTCGTCCAGGGCCGATACCTCGGTGAAGAAGGCCAACACGACGTCGGCCGTTCCCCGGGCCTGATGGCCCCTCCGGACTCCCGGCGGCAGATCGAGGACCAAGTCGGCAGGCGCGCCGAGAACGACCAGCCTCGATCCCTCCACGATGCCCAGCTTGGCGGGCAACCGGGTTGCCGGTGAGGAGACCACGGCCAGCCAGTATCGCACCGGGCCGGACCCGGCCCGATGCGATACTGGCGCTGACCGCTAGGCCGTGGGCATCTCGGTGGCGGGCCACTCGAGCTGGGCCACCTCGCCGCCGGTGACCACGAGGTCCACAACCGGCTCCACCGCCGACCGCACCGGATCACCTCGGCGGATCCGGAGCTGGTACCGACCGGCGGCCAGGGAGCCGAAGACCCCGGCATGGGCCACCGTGTGGCGCAACTCGCGGGGACGCACGGCGGTGTGGGTCCCGTCCCACGGCCCGTCGGCTGCCCGGATCTCGATCTCCTCACCGGAGAGTTCCCCCGGGGTGGTGATGATGGCCGCCCCCCGGTCGCCTCCGATGTCGAGGACCACGGTGCCCTCGCCGCTCGGGCCGGGGTCTGGCTCGACGGCATGGTGGGTTCCCATCCCGACCCGCCTAGGCGCCGACGGCGAAGCCCGACGTGGGCACACCGAGGTAGGGGAAGTTGGGGAGGTAGTTCTCGGTCCCGAGGGCGGTGAGGTCGGTGGGCCCCGAGGTCAGTCCCATCGAGATGGCCCCGGCGGCGGCATCGGGCTTGTAGGTGGGGTCGACCAGCGGAAGGGTGGCCCCGGCGATGGCCCGGAGTTCGATGGTGGCCACGTCGTCGAAGACCCGACGGCCGTTGGGGTAGCCGGCCGGGTCCCCACCGATGAGGCCCAGGTTGGACGGGGCGCTGGCGGCGGGAACGGCCATATTGAGCCGCAGCATGTCCGATTGGGTGGGGCCGGTGAAGTTCTGGAAGCCGGGGACCACACCGCTCGGGATGCCGGTCAAGAGAATGGCCGTCAGGTCGGCCCGGGGCGCCTTGGTGGCGGTGAACGCGGCCAGATTGGGGAAGACGCCCGGATAGAGGATGGGAAGTAGGCCGGCCAGTTCGGGGGCGGACACGTGGGAAGCGAACTGGCTGTCTGACGACGGCGGCTGGGCGTTCCAGTAGTCCTTGGAGGCCATGGGGATGAGGACCTCGTTCACCAGCGGATTGCCCAGTCTCGACACCTGCACGAACGGGCCGGAGTTGACGTTCGATCCCGGCGAGGACTCGAAGATGCGCGCCTTCTGCCGGCTGGCCGTGGTCCACACGCCGATGGTGGCATGGGGATCGGTGACCCCGATCGGGTGCTGTCCGGTGACGGTCAGTTGGTTGATCTCCACCTGGATGGCGATGGAGTGGACGTTCACCCCGGCGGTGGAGTTGACACCCTTGGCCATCTTGCCGAGTCCGGTGTTGGCCAGACCGAAGGTGTTGTGGTCCTGTTCGAAGGGACGCAGGTCGCCGAGGTCGAAGATGGCCCCGAGGTCGACGTAGAAGCCCTCGGCCCGCTGGCCGGCGAAGACTTTCATACCGTCGTCCAACTGGGTGACGGCAGCGGCGGCCAGGCTCAGGTAGTTGGGGGTCGACAGTGGTCCGATGTTGCACGGGGGACAGGGCACACCGGTGGCCAGCACGTGGCTACCGGAGTGGTCCACCCGGGTAACGGTGTAGGTCTGACGGCGGTTCCAGCTGGAACTCTGGAGGCTGGTGATGGGACCGGTGTTGTAGAGGAAGGTGTTGGGGTTGGTGATCTCGCTGGTGAACTGGAACTGGTAGCTGATGTCGACGTCGCCGTCGTTGTCGTTGTCGATGTTGATGGCGTAGAGGACGTCGTCCCCGAACTCGTAGAAGTTGGGACCGCCGTCCGGAGCCTGGAGCGGCACGTAGTTGGCGATCAGGGTGACGTGGTCGGGATGGTCGGGACTGACGAATGCGTACAGGTCGGTGGAGTCGGCTACGGGGTCTTGGGAAATCTCGGGTGCTTCACGATGGGACGACACGGTGCTACCTCGGTTTCTGATTGATCAACAGGGTGGACATGACGGATCGGTGTGGCTGGACAGGGACACGACAGGTGACGGCGGGCGGCGGGCTCAGCGGAGGGCACGGACCAGTGCCGCGGCCAGCCGGGGGTCGAGGACGGTGATCTCCCTGGTGCCCGAGAACAAGCCGATCTCCCCTGAGGCCAGGTCGCGCACGTGGGCCACCAGCGGTTCGGTCATGGACAGGGACGACTCCCCTTCGGCCACCGCCGATTCGGCGGTCCCGGCGTCGGCGGGCCCCTGGGACTCGACTGCGCCGACGAGGGCGGGAAGGCCGGGGATGGTGGAGATCGCCCCGGCGGCCACGACGGCCGCGGTGCCGCCTTTCAGGAACACGCGTCGGGATAGTTCGCTCATGGGGACCTCCGGGCAGGGACGGCGATGGGCAGTGTTCGCCTACCGTTCGGAGATGACGGTGTGACCGGATGACCCGTCACGGAAATTTCATGGGAACGAGCGGAGGCGCCCACGGGCCGTGGACGCGTCCCCGCTCTCCATCACCGGGCCGGGGTCACCCCGGCACGGCGACGGCCCGGACCCGTGCCGCTCACGTCGTCACCACCGGCACGCCGGCGCTGACGTCCCATCCGGTCCCGGGGTGCACCGCACCCGGGCTCCACCACGACCGTCGACCAGGCCAATGTTCCGCGACGAGGGACGAGCAATGGCGGGGCCTGTTCTCGCCGCGGTGGCGTTCCGGCCGGGACGCGGGCTCCGGTTGGAGATCGCCGCCATGACCCGTTTCGACAACTGCGTCAAGACCGGTTCGGGCTACCCGCAACCGGCCGACCTCATCCCGGCCTGATCCGGCCCGTCGTGGCCACGGCCCCATTCGGTTCAGCGAGAACGACTCGGTGCGAAACTGCGGAGGTGGGCGATGGCGGCATCGAGCGCGGCCTCGAGCGGGCGGACGTCCTTGTGCACCTGGCACAGCAACAGGCCTCCTTGCAGCGAGGCCAGCGTGGCCAGAGCCAGGGCATCGGTGTCGGCATCGGTCCGAATGTGGCCCTGCCGCTGCATGGAGCGCACGCCTTCGTGGATCTCCTGGCCCCACCGGTCGAACCCGGCGGCCAGGGCCACCCGGGCATCCTCGTCGGTGTCGGCCAGTTCGCTGGCCAACGAGCCGATGGGGCAGCCACCGGCACACTGCCTGGCCCGCTGCACTCCGACGATGGCGTTGCGCCAGCGGGCCCAGGCCTCCCAGCTGTCCATGGCGCCCAACAGGGGCCGCTGGGCGGCGAGGATCTGCTCGGTCTGCCGATCGATCACGGCGCGGACCAGGTCGGCCTTGTCGGCGAAGTAGTGGTAGAGCTGCGATCGCCCGACGCCGGCAGCCTCACCGATGTCGTCGAGGGTGGTGGACTCCACCCCATGGTCGAAGATGAGCGCGGCCGCAGCGACCACGATCCGGTCGCGAGTCGCCCGACCCTTGGCCGTGACCCCGGGACGTGCGCTGGCGGCGGTGGAGGAAGGAGAAGTGGACGAAGGAGAAACGGCCATCCGGCCATCATAGCGGAAGAATGTACTTGATAGTACAAAAGTATTCCGTTACGAATGGGATCCGACCGCGAAACCCAGGAGCCGAGATGACCATGACCATCGCCGAACAGTCAGCAGCCACCCAGGCCGCGGCCAGCGCCCAGCTGCCGTCGGACGTGTCCGAGGTGTTCAACCGTGCCGTGGCCGAGTGGCGGGAGACCGAGGTGCCCGCCGGCGTGGTCCGGGTCGGTGACACCATGACCGCGGCCACTCTCCTCGACGTCCATGGCGAGGAGGTAGCCCTGGCCGACCTGTGGGCCACCGGCCCGCTGGTCGTGGTGTTCTACCGCGGTGGCTGGTGCCCCTACTGCAACATCGCCCTGCGCACGTACCAGAGAGGCCTCCTGCCCGAACTCGACAGCATGGGGGCCAGCCTGGTCGCCATCAGCCCCCAGTCCCCGGACCAGTCGCTGTCGACCGGCGAGAAGGCGGAGTTGGCCTTCACCGTGCTCTCCGATCCGGGTAGTGCCGTCGCTCGCCAGGTGGGCATCACCTTCGAGCAGACCGACGAGGTCATGGCCACCCAGAAGAAGCTGGGCCTGGATCTGGCCGAGGTCAACGCCGAGGGCTCGACCGAACTGCCCATGCCCACCGTCTTGGTGCTGGACACCTCGGGGACGATCACCTTCGTCGACGTGCACCCGGACTACACCAGCCGCACCGAGGTACCGGTCATTGTGGAGGCCGTGCGGGCCATCATCTGAGCCCTGGGAGCGGTCGTGTTCACCAAGCCGAACCCGGCTCCGATCAGCCGAACGGCCGCGTGGCCCCGTGGCCGCACTCCCTGGTATCGAGGGCTCCACCGACCCGACGATGACCTCGGATCGGTCCCTGGCTAGCATCGGCGCCAGTCCGATCAGGGGAGAACCATGGCACACGATCCGGTGGTGGCCGAGACGATCACCGAGCGGGACAGCCTCGAGCCCCACTTCGTCCTACCCGACCAGGAGGCCCGGGCGGCCGACGCGCTGACCCGGTACCGGGGCGCGGACGGCCGGCAGCCCAACGTCCTCATGATCCTGTTCGACGACGTCGGCTGGGGGGATTTCGGCTGCTACGGAGGGGGTGTGGCCGTCGGGGCGCCGACCCCGAACATCGACCGGCTGGCCCGGCGGGGCAAGCTCCTCACCAGTTGCTACTCGGAGCCCTCGTGCACCCCGTCGCGGGCCTCGATCATGACCGGCCGGCTGCCCATGCGCCACGGGCTGCTCCGCCCCCCGATGTACGGCCAGCCCGGCGGCCTCGACGGTGAGGTGACCCTGGCCCAGCTGCTGTCCGATTCCGGCTACGTGACCCAGGCCGTGGGTAAGTGGCATATCGGTGAGAACGTCGAGTCCCAGCCCCAGAACGTCGGCTTCGACGACTTCTACGGCTTCCTGTCGGTGTCGGACATGTACACCGAGTGGCGGGACCCCAACTTCTTCCCCGAGATCGTCTACAGCGAGGAGCGCACCCGGTGGGTGGAGAACCTGCCCTTCAACAAGTGCTTCGTGCACGCCACCCGGGGTGGGGAGACCGAGAACGTGGAGGAGGTCACCGTTCCCGTCCTCTCCCTCCTGGACGAGAAGTGGGCCGCCTACTCCCTCCAGTTCATCCACCGGATGGGCGAGCCCGTCCCGACCGAGCGGCGCCCCTGGTTCCTCTACCACTGCACCCGCGGCGCCCACTTCGACAACTACCCCCACGAGCGGTTCCTCGGCTCGTCGCCGGCCAAGCACCCCTACAAGGACACCATCATCGAGCTCGACGACATCGTGGGCCGGCTGGTGGCCGAGCTGGAGGCCACCGGCCAGATGGAGGACACCCTCATCTTCATCTCGTCGGACAACGGCCCGGAGATGGAGACCTGGCCCGATGCCGCCTACTCGCCGTTCCGCAGCGCCAAGGGCTCGACGTGGGAAGGAGGCCAGCGGGTGCCGGCCATCGTGACCTGGCCGGGGATGATCGCCTCCGACATCGCCACTGACGGCCTCTTCTCCCAGATGGACCTGTTCAACACGCTGCTGACCCTGGCCGGGGCGACGGCGTCGGTCCCCGGGGACCGCTTCATCGACGGGGTGGATCAGACCTCCTTCCTCCTCGATCCGGCCGGCCAGTCGAACCGCAAGTACCTGTACTACTGGCTGACCAACGTGTTCTCGGCCCTGCGGGTGGGGGAGTGGAAGTTCATGGTCGCCTCCACGTCCGATGACGACCGGGACTGCTTCAACCTCGGCGGCTTCACCGGGGTGACCCAGAAGTACTCGCACGGCCGGCTCTACAACCTCTACCTCGATCCGAAGGAGAGCCACAGCTACATGATCCGGAAGCTGGCCTACATCGACAGCTTCACCAGCGGGATCCGGGACCACTTCATCACCTACGGCCGGTATCCGCCGAAGCAACCGATCGCCGCCATGCAGTAGATGGCACGGGACCCGGCCACCCGATCCCGAGGAACGTCGACCGGACGGTGAGACCGGTGGTGCTCCTCCCGTCGCTGGGCCGGGCCCGCACCGACTTCGACCAGCTGGCGGCGACACTCGAGGAGACGGGCCGGGAGGTGGTGGCCATGGACCTGCCCGGTGTGGGGGAGGCCGTCGATCGGCCGGTCGGGGCCGATCTCCATGCCATCGCCGCCGACGTGGCCGTCCGGCTCGGGCCCCTCGCCGGGCCCGTCCATCTGGTCGGCCATGCCTTCGGGAACCGGGTGGCCCGGTGTCTGGCCTCCGACCGACCGGAGCTGGTCGTCTCCCTCGCCCTGCTCGGATGCGGTGGCAAGATCCCCGGTGACGACGAGGCCCGGGCCGCCCTCATCGGGTGCTTCACCGAGCCGTCGGGCTCCGCCCGACACCGCCATGCGGTGTCCACCGCCATGTTCGCCCCCGGCCATCTCGTGCCGCCGTCCTGGGAGACCGGATGGTGGCCGGCCGCCGCCAGGGCCCAGGGTCGGGCTACCGAGGCCACACCGCTCGCCGACTGGTGGGTGCCACCGGATCCGCTGTCCGTGCTGGCCGTGGTCGGGAGGGACGACCGGATAGCGCCACCGGCCAACGCCGTCGATCTGGTGGCGTCGGTGGGCCGCCGGGGTCGGCTGGTGGTCGTCGACCGGGCCGGTCACGCCCTGCTCCCCGAGCAACCCGAGGCTGTGGCGGCGTCGGTCGTGGCGATGGTGGACGACCTCGACCCCTGATCGGGGGAGCGCCGCCACCCGACCCACCGGGTCAACCACGCTCGGTGAAGGCGGCCGAATTGACCCCCGTGAGGACCTTGACCCGCCCGGGCCACCCGTGTCTATGGTGCTCGTGGGCGGCGACTGACCTGAAGGATTGTGGATGGGGAATCGTTGGAAGGTGGCGGGGGCCGTGGTCGGCGCGGCCGTGCTCGTGGTCAGCATGGTGGCCATCGAGGTGGCCCAGGCAGCCACGGTGAGTTGGAACCCGACGTTCTCGTTCGTGGCTCCCCTGGAGCGGGCGCCGTACGTGACGGACCTGCAGCAGACCACGGCGGAGGTCAACTGGGCGACGAGCGGCACGACCCCGGGCTATGTGGAGTGGGGCCCGAGCGGAACCTGCACGGTGAACAAGGTGGTGGCCGGCACCAAGCTTCCGGACTTCGAGCCCAACGTGGACACGGCCAATGCCACCACCGACCAGGTGAAGACCAGCCCGAGCGACTACCAGTACTCGGTGGAGTTGACCGGACTGAGCGCGGGCACGCCCTACTGCTACGAGGTGTTCACCTCGGCCAACGTCAACATGTTGGGATCCGGGGTGTCGCAGAGCTTCACCACCCTCGATACCGCTACCTCCTCGACCCCGCTCACCTTCGACGTCGTCGGCGACCTCGGCGAGACCAACGGTGCCGACGAGTCGTCCGCCTATGTGAACGAGGACCAGGCGGCCATCGACGACGAGATGGGGACGTCGGGGGCCAAGTTCGTGATCACCGCGGGCGACGTGAGCTACAGCGACGGTTCGGATACGGACTATGGCGACATGACCAAGAATCCCACCAGCGCTACCAGCGAGGTGAGCAACATCTTCGGCCAGCCGTACTGGCCCCAGTTGCACGGCCTGCCGACCTATCTGGCCGACGGGAACCACGGGGAGAACATCACCGGGATCCGGACCTGGCCCGAGGAGCAGACGGCCACCAACGACAGTCCCGCACCGGGTACCTTCGCCTTCGACAACTACGCCGCCAACTCGCTGGCCCCGGCGACCACCTCGCCCGATGACTGGTACGCGGTACAAGACGGCGACGTGCGGATCTACGTGCTGGACGCCGCCTGGTCGGACGGATCCACCTACCTCGCCACCACGAAGGCCACCGGAGCGGAGTGCGCCAAGAACCCCAGCCAGTGCGAGGGGTACCAGCTCGACGCGGCCGAGCACTGGGCGTCGACGTCACCCGAGATGGCGTGGCTGACCGCGGATCTGGCCGCCCACCCTGGCGGGATCAAGTTCGCCGTGTTCCACTACCCGTTGACCAGCATGAACACCGACCAGCAGACCGATCCGTATCTGGACTCGACGCTGGAGCCGGTGCTGGAGCACTACGGGGTGAGCATGGCGTTCAACGGCCACGCCCACACATACCAGCGGTTCGTGCCCGATGCCGGGTCGGGTCAGATGATCAGCTACGTAAGCGGCGGGGGCGGCGGTGTGCTCGAACCGGTCGACGGCAACAGCGACAAGTCCGGACTGTGTGCCAACGAGATGAAGGTGGCCCAGGTCTACGCCATCGGCCACGACAGCACGGCCGGCTCCTCGTGCGGCCAGAGCGTCCCGTCGGCCACGAGTGTGGTTCCGGCCGACGTGTACAACTTCCTCAGGGTGACGGTGTCGGGTAACCAGATCACGGTGGACCCGGAGAACGCGCTGGGCCAGGTCTTCGACGCCCAGTCCTATACGGTGGTCAACGGGGTGACGACGCTGAACGCCGGGGGCTCGCCACCGCCGACCACCAGCACCACGTCGACCAGCACCACGTCGACCAGCACCACATCGACCACCAGCACTACGCAGGGTTCAGGTGGGATCAGCCCGGTGCAGAACGCCTCGTCGGTCACCAAGACGGTGACGCTGCCCGGTCCGACCAGAGCCGGGGACACGCTGGTGCTGTCGGCCGCCCTGGACACGGGGGCCACCAACCACATCACGGCGATCTCGGGCACCGGGCTCACCTGGAACCTGGTCGTCGACGCCCACACCAGCGGTCACGACAGTGACGGCGAGGTCTGGTACGCCAGCAACGTCCCGGCCGGCATCACCAGTGTGACGGTCACCGCGGGAGCGGGGACGGACGCGCTGGACCTTCAGGAGTTCAGCGGACTGGGCACGGCGCCGACGGTGGCGGCCGGCGGCAATTCGTCGACATCCACGTCGGCGTCCCAGAGCCAGAGCGGGACCGGGTTGGCCGTCGGCTTCGTCACCGGTAACGGAAGCAGCCAGACCATCACGCCGGTTGCCGGCTGGACCAACCAGCCCCAGGTGACGGCGGGCACGTCGAACCTCACCAGCCTGGTGGAGGGCTACGAGCCCACGACAGGGTCGGCGACCTACGGCGGATCCTGGGCCACGGCCATGTACTTCTCGGTAGGCGTGGCGGTCTTCAGCCCGGGATGATCAGACGATCACCACGTCGATCAGCCCCTCCAAACCACCGAAGTCATCGACGTCCCGGGTTAGAGCGGTAGGTCGTCGGCAGAGGCGATAGCGGTGACGAGGAGATCGACGGCCCGCGGGCCTCTGGCCTTGCGGCCCGCGGTGCTCGCCGCGGCGTAGTCGCGGCCGTAGGTCCGAGTCACGGCACCGTCGAAGGGGAGGGGGTCGAACGCCGCCTCGGCCCGCTGCAGCCTGTCCAGTCGGCGGGCCCGCTCGACGGGGTCGGTGGCGGCATGGCCCGGCGGCCAGCTCGGCCACGGTGATGGCGGTGACGTCGAGTTCGATAGGGAGGCGGGCGGGGTCAAGCCGTTCGAGATCGATGGCCACCGACGTGTCGATGATGCCCCGAGGTGGAAGGACCGGTTCAGGCACGGGGATCGAGTGTCGGTGACGCGACCCGGTCGAGGTCGGCGCGGAGTCGGTCGGGGTCGACGCTCGACGCTCCGGCGAACTCGGCCACCGCGGCCTCGGCACTGACGAACCCGGTGCCGACGGAGCGGCGACAGCTCGCCGACCGGCACGTCGAAGGATCAGGCCGAGCAGATTCGGTCGATCGCCGTAGAACGGGTCGGATCACGGGTTGGTGTGGTCACCGCCGAACGTATGGTGGCGATCGATGAGGCGCTCCGGGTCCACCTGGCCCTTTGAGGCCGACCGGGACTGCCTCGATCCCGGGCGGCCAACATGCGGTCCTGACGGGTCCGCGAGTACGGTTGGCCTGGGCTTCCCCGCTCGATCAGGGGTTGCAGGCGGCGCAGGGGCGCCGGTACCCGACAGCAGGTGAACCCATGCTCTACGAGGCCTACCAAGCACAACGGGACCTGACCGCCCCGGCCCGTGCCTGGGCCGGACTGGCCTCGTGGACACTGGGCGAACTGCCGGACCGCTTCACCGAGAACCGGTTCGCCCGGCGCCTGGCCGCCGGCTACGAGATGGTGGGACGGGCCCGCCTCATCCACGAACGCCCCGCCTTCGGCGTCGACCATGTGATGGTCGGCGACGAGCTGGTGCCGGTGCGCGAGGAGGTCGCCCTCTCGACGCCGTTCTCCTCCCTGATCCACTTCGCCAAGGACGTCGACGAGTACCAGCCCAAGGTGCTGTTGGTGACGGCCCTGGCCGGCCACTTCTCCACCCTCCTCCGCTCCACCGTCCGGTCGCTCAGTGCTGACCATGACGTCTATGTCACCGACTGGCTCAATGCCCGCGACGTGGGCATCGAGCACGGTAGCTTCGGTCTGGACGACTACATCGGCCAGGTAATCTCATTCCTCGAGTTCATGGGGCCGGGGTCCCACCTGATGGCGGTGTGCCAACCCTGTCCGGCCTCGCTGGCCGCCGCCTCGGTGATGGCCGCCACCGACAATCCGGCCCAGCCGAGGAGCCTGGTGCTGATGGCCGGACCCGTCGACACCCGGGTGAACCCGACCAAGGTGAACGAGCTGGCCCACGCCAAACCGCTCACCTGGTTCGAGGACCATGTGATCACCACGGTGCCCCTGCGCTACCCGGGTGCCCTCCGCCGGGTCTATCCCGGGTTCCTCCAGCTGTCCGGGTTCATGGTCATGAACCTCGAGCGTCATGTGAAACAGCACATCGAGCTCTACAACCACCTGGTGCGGGGTGACTACGAGGAGGCCCGTGGGATCGAGGAGTTCTACGACGAGTACTTCGCCGTGCTGGACATGCCGGCCGAGTTCTACCTCGAGACCATCGACCGGGTCTTCCAGCGCGAGCTGCTGGCCCAAGGGGCCCTCACCTGGCGGGGTACTGCCGTCGACCCCGGCGCCATCCGTCGCACCGGGCTCCTCACCGTCGAGGGGGAGAAGGACGACGTGTGCGGTGTAGGTCAGACCATGGCCGCCCAAGATCTGTGCTCGGGGATCCGGCCGGCCAAGAAGCGCCATCACCTCCAACCCGGCGTGGGCCACTACGGCGTGTTCAGCGGCAGCAGGTGGGAGGCACAGGTCTATCCCATCGTGCGCAACTTCATCGCCGCCAACGACATCGTCTGACGTTGTCGGCCCTGAGACGCCACGGGGATACTTGGTGCGATGCTTAATGCTACCAAGTAGACTGGGGACATGAGCGCAATCCAGCGGTACCTGGTGTCCGCTTCGGGCCAGATGTCGGTGCCGGCCGCCGTCCGCCACCGGTGGCAACTCGACAATGGAGGTCCCGTTGAGGTCATCGACCTGGGCTTTGGCGTGCTCACTGTCCCGGCGGGCAACGCGCAGCTCCTCCTCGGAGATCTTCTGAGCCGCGAGGATCACGCCGCATTCGTCGCCTCCCTGGCCGACGACCCAGATCTCGCGACCACGTGAGCCGCGTGGTGATCGACGATCACCTTCTACGGGATGTCCTCGCCGGTGAGCAGGGACGCGAACTTGTGCGACTTGCCGCGTCGAGCGAACTGGCCACCACAAATCTCTACTACGTGCGTCTCTGCAAGAGCGTTGTGGGTGCCCGAGGCGGAGCCATCACCGGAAATTGGTCGGGTGACCGTCGACGGCAGCTCGGACGCCGCTTGTTGGAGCTGCCCGATTCGATCCTTATTCCGCCGATGCGTGCCATCGGGTACCGAGTAGCGGAGCTGGCGGAAGGCGAGCGACTTTCGACCCTGGGCGCCGAAGCGGTCGCGGCCGCCGAACACCTGGACGCCACCTTGTGCGTCTGGGACGGAGACGACGGTCCTGGCACCCGGGCTGCGGCCCGTGCAGCTGGCGTCGACTATCGGACCGTGGTCCTCTGAGTTAGAACTCCATCTCGAGCTCTTCGACGTCGTCCTGCTCGGCCTCGGCCTCGGCGGTCCACTCGACCATCTCCGGTAGCGAGAGGATGGTCTCGCAGTAGGACGAGGCGATCTCGCCCAGCTTGACGTCGTAGGTTCGGATGCGGGTGCACACCGGGGCGAACATGGCGTCGGCCACGGTCGGGGACCCACCGAAGAGGAAGGGACCCCCCGAGGCGGCAAGGCACTCGTTCCACAGGGACTCGATGCGGTCGATGTCGGCCTGCGCCCCCGCCCACACCGGGAAACCCGGGATGACGGCTCTTGATGTTCATGGGGAGGGCCGACCGCAGATTGGCGAAGCCGGAGTGGATCTCACCGGACACCGAGCGGCACAGGGCCCGGGTGGTCTGGTCCTCGGGGAAGAGATGGCGTTCGGGGACCAGCTCGTGCAGGTACTCGGCCATGGCCAGTGTGTCCCACACCACCAGGTCGCCGTGACTCAGGCGGGGCACGAGGAACGACGGCGACAGCAACAGGAGCTCGGCCCGCACGCCCGGGTCCTGGCTGTCGACCGCCTCGACGACGAAGTCGAGACCGGCGAAGCGGCAGAGCAGCCACCCCCGCAGCGACCAGGCCCCGTAGTTCCGGCTGTTGATGGTGAGGACTGCCTGGGCCATAGGTGACTCCTCGGCGCGGGGTTCGGGTACCACCACGGCCCGGTCCACGGACCGTCCTGGTACCGCCGTGCTCCCCGGTCAAATTAGGTCACCCGGGCCGGGCGCACCAGTAGCCGGTGACGCTGCGCCCATCGGCCGTCCCGACCGACCGCTCGATTCGACCGTGGGCTCGGTCGTGGGTCGGGGAAGCGGTGCCGCTACTTCTTGGTCACCACCGTGGCCGTCGCCGGGGGCATGGACATCTCGGCCAGGCTGGACATGAAGGCGTGCTGGGCCGAGAGCAACCGGTCGGCGAAGGAGAAGGTGGACTCCACGGTCTCGGTCGGGGTGGGCAACTGGTCGGCGAAGGGGATGCGCGAGGTGTCGGGGCGGAAGGTGTCGAAGGCCGAGGACGTGGACTTGAGGGCTCCGAGCGTCCAGTTCTGGGTGGTCTCCACCACCTTCACGACGCCGTCCTGCACCTTTTCGGTCATCTCGAGTGCGTTCATGGTGATCGTTCTCCTGTCGTCGTCAAGCGTGCGCATACTTTACCAAGCATCTCGGCGCAGTCAAACAATCGCCGACCGGCGCACCCGATCGACACGGCCTACTCGGTGAACCGGATGCGCAGGACCTTCTTGTCGAACTTGCCCACACTGGTCTTGGGCACGACGTCGATGATCTCGACCCGTTCGGGCAGCTGCCAGCGGGCGAACCCGTTGGTCGAGCAGATGGGCGCGGACCTGCTCGACATCGATGGCCAGCACCGGGATGGGCCACCAGGCAGACCAGGGGCCGCTCCTGCCATTTGGGGTCGGGGATGGCGATGACCGCGGCTTCGGTGACCCCGTCCATCTGCATCACCGCGGCCTCCATGTCGACCGACGAGATCCATTCGCCGCCCGACTTGATGAGGTCCTTGGTGCGGTCGGCGATCACGAAGTACCCGTCGGGCGAGCCGACGGCCACGTCGCCGGTCCTGAACCATCCGTCCTCGGTGAAGGCCTCGCCACCCAGTCCGTGCCGATAGCCGTCCACCACCCACGGACCCCGGACGCACAGGTCGCCCATGGAGTCACCGTCGGCGGGGACGGTGGCGCCCGTGTCGTCTCGGATGGTCACCTCCACCCCGGGCAGCGGCAGACCGGCCTGGGTGCGGGCCGCCGAGGTGACCGCATCCTCGGGCCAGTCCCGCATGCGCTCCTGGGGCCAGGCCACCGAGGCCAACGGTGAGGTCTCGGTCATGCCCCAGGCCTGGACGATCCGTATCCCGAACTCGTCGGCGTAGCGTTCGATGAGGGAGCGCGGGGGTTGGGCGCCGCCGCAGATGATGTGGCGGAGGTCAGGGAGTGACCCACCCCGACGGGCCAGCTCGTCGGCCACGCCGAGCCACACCGAGGGCACCCCGGCTGCCACGGTGACCCGCTCCGTCGACACGAGGTCGAGGAAGTCAGCGGGGTCGAGGGCTCCGGCGAAGAACACCTGCTTGGCGCCGACCGCGGTGGCGGCGTAGGGCATGCCCCAGGCGTTGGCGTGGAACATGGGCACCTGGGGGAGTACGGCATCGCCCGGCCCGATGGACATGGCGGCGTGGCTGGTTACGGCCAGGGCGTGGAGGAAGGTCGAGCGGTGGGTGTAGACGGCCCCCTTCGGGCGACCTGTCGTGCCCGAGGTGTAGCAGAGGCCCATGGGTTGACGTTCGTCGATGTCCCGACGGGGGTACTCGGTGGGCTGGTCGGCCAGCAGGTCCTCGTAGGCGATGGCCCCGGCGATCGCCGTCTCGGGCACGGTGTCGCCGAGCACGATGACCTGGTCGAGCGCTGGGCAGGTGGTCGAGGGCCTGCTCCAACAGGGGGAGCAGGTCGGGATCGACCAGCACGGCTCGGTCGTCGGCGTCGCCGATGATGAAGGCCAGATCCTCGCCGGAGAGGCGGAGGTTGAGGGTGTGGAGCACCCGTCCGGTGCACGGCACGGCGAAGTAGGCCTCGAGGTGCCGGGCGCTGTTCCAGGCCAACGTGGCCACGGTGGCTCCCTCGGGTAGGCCCAGCCCGTCGAGGGCGTGCATCAACTGACGGGTCCTCGATCCGAATTCGGCGTAGGTGTGGCGCTCGACGGTTCCCTCGGGGGAGCGGCTCACCAGTTCGGCGTGGGGAGCGTGCACCGGGGCGTTGTCGAACAACAGCCAGGCGTTGAGCGGGGTCTCCATCATGGGGCCAGAACGTAGTGGCCCGGGGCCGGATACTGCGCCGGGTTCTGGGCACTGCCGAGGCACGTGGGGGCCGGTCGACGGTCGCCGGATCGGGCGGCCGCCCACCGGCTCCACGGCTCCCACCACGAACCCGGGAGCGTGGCCGCCGCACTCAGCCAGCGCTCGGGATCGGGTCCGAGTTCGGGGCCGAGAGACACGCTCATCTTGGGGTTGCCCGGGGGGTTGACCAGGCTCTGGATGTGCCCGGAGGTGGACAGGGCGAACTGGCTGGACCCGCCCAGCAGCTGGGTGGTGGCGTAGCAGGCCTTCCACTCGGTGAGGTGGTCGGTGCGGGCGCCCACCACGAAGGTGTCGCACGTGACCCTCCCGAGGTCCACCGGGGTTCCGAGGACGGAGACGTCGCCGTTGGCGAGGGAGTTGTTGGCGAACATGTCGAAGAAGTCGAGGTGTAGTCCGGCCGGCAGCCGGGTGGGATCGGCGTTCCAGGACAGGACGTCAAACGATGGGGGGCGATCGCCCAGCAGGTTGGACCCGACCCAGTAGTTCCAGATGAGGTCATTGGGCCGGAGCAGGCAGAAGATGGCCTCGGCCTCGTGGGCCGGGAGCACGCCCCGCCGTTCCGCGGCGGCCCGGGCGTTGCGGACGATGGTGGGACTCCCGAACATGCCGATCAGTGTGGGCACCGAGAAGTCGAGCAGGGTCACGGCGAAGGTGGCGGCGTGGATGAGCGGGTCGGACAGGGCGGCCAACCGGCCCAACAGGGCGGCCGTGGTGATGCCCCCGGCACACAGGGAGATGGTGTTGACCTGGTCGGTCCCGGCGATCTCGGCCGCGGCCCGGAGGGCCTCTTCCACGCCGGCCACGTAGGTGTCGAGGTCCCAGTGGCGGTGCTCGATGGTCGGGATTGCGCCAGCTGACCACGAACATCTGCAGTCCCTGGGTGAGGGCGTACTCGACCAGGCTACGGCCCGGGGCGAGGTCCATGAAGTAGTACTTGTTGATCTGGGGCGGGACGAGCACCACCGGTGTGGAGTGGACCTCGTCGGACATCGGCGAGTACTGCAGGAGCTCGCAGACCTCGTTGCGGAAGACCACCGCCCCCGGGGTGATGCCCACGTCGCGACCGACCACGTGGGCGTCGGGATCGGCGGTGCGGGGCATGCCGTGGTGGGTGATGACGTCCCGGGCGAAGTTGGCCGCACCCGAGGCCAGGCTGGCCGCCCCCGGTCTCGTAGGCGCGGACCATGGCGTCGGGATTGAGGAGGAGGGTGTTGGTGGGGGCCAGAGCCGAGGTCACAAGGGTGGTGGCCAGCCGGGCCCGCTGCTTGGTGCGCCAGTCCACCGGGGTGTCGTCGACCAGGGCCTGGGCAGCCCGGGACCAGGTCAGATAGGACTGGCCCAGACGACGGAAGGCGGGGTTCTTGGTCCAGGCGGCGTTCTTGAACCGCCAGTCCTTGGGGTCGGGGGTGACGTCGGAGGTCCCGATGACGATCTTGGCCAATTCGACAGCGACGGCTCCGGCGGCGTGGGGGAGACCCGAGTTGAGGGTGCGCACGCCCACCTGCACGCTGGCGTCGGCCAGCCCCAACGGGTCGATGCGCCCCGTGAGACGACGGACGATTCCCGCCGGTCCCCGCACCAAGGAAGCAGTGAACTTGGTCAACGTCGCCTCTGCTCGCACCAGCCTCGTGTTCCGGGTCGAGTCCTCGGGTGGGCTCGGATCCAGTCAATCACAGGCGTTGTGGCCCTGACCGGGGGAATTGGCCGATTTGTGCGAACGGTGTGTGAACAGTTTCCGGGCTGGCGCCGGTCCCTCGGTACCGTTGCTCGGTACCGTTGCTCGGTACCGTCCCTCGGTACAGTGCATGCCATGGTCCCTGTCCGGTTGGCCGCTGTGAGCAGGCCGTGACCGACACTCCGCCCGACGACCGGACGGACGGCCGGTCCGGCGAACAGCCCGACGGGCCGTGGGACACGTTCGGCAGTTACCTGCGCAGCCAGCGCCACCTGGCCCAGCTCAGTCTCCGCCAACTGGCCGACCTGACCAAGGTGTCCAACCCGTATCTGAGCCAGATCGAGCGCGGCCTCCATCAACCGTCGATCGCCGTGGTCAAATCGCTCGCCCAGGCCCTCAACCTGTCGGTCGGCGACCTTCTGGCCCACGCCGCCGACATCGTCTCGGGTGACGACACACCGTCGACCACCGAGGCCTCCATCCGTCGTGACCCGCGGTTGAACGACACCCAGAAGAGCGCCCTGTTGGCCGTCTACACGTCCATGGTCTCCGGGTCGGATCGTCCGGCCACGACCGGTTCCGACGACGCCGACATCGGCGGGTCGGCTCCAGGTGGAAACGGCACGCCATAGCCGGGACCGTTGCTCCCGGCCGCTACCGTGAGGTGATCACCCGAGGAACCGACATCAGGAGGGTGCGGTGATCGCCCAGGGCGACGAGTCGGCGCTGGAGCGCCTGGTCGGCACGACCACGTTCGAGCGGGGGAGGTCCTACGCCGAGCACGGGGCGGTCCGCAACTGCACCTGGAACCCGGGTGGCACCCATGTGGTCGGCCAGGTCCAGGGCGGGGCGGCCCGACCCTACGTGGCCTCGGTCCGGTTGACCCGGTCGCCCAACCGCCAGCTCTCGGCCATCGAGGCCACCTGCAGCTGCCCGGTGGGGTACAACTGCAAGCACGCCGTGGCCCTGGTGCTGGCCGACGACGAACCGGGTGAGGACGCCCCCCGGACTCCGACCCTCACCCTGGTGCGGGGGGACAGCCCGCCGGACCTGCGCCCGACCGTGAAGGGAAAGGGCCGGACCCGCCCGCCGGCCGGCCGGTCCCGCGCCGCCGATGCGGTGGACACCGACACCGATCCCGCCGACTGGGCCCTTCCCCTCGAGGCCCTGCTGGACGGCGACGGTGGGCCCGACGACCCGGTCGACGACACCGATCCCGCCGAGTTGGCCCTCCAGTTCGAGCTGATCGTGACCCCGCAGGCCTCCGGCCGCCGCTCCTCGTCGGTGGGGCCGGGCATCCGGGTGCGCCCGGTGGTCCCCGGCCGGTCCGGCAACTGGGTGCGGACCGGTGTGTCCTGGTCGAGCCTCGAGTACTTCTCGTACGGACGCCGGCGGTCGGCCCGTTTCGGCGAGCAGCTGCTGGTGGTGAAGGAGCTCCTGGCTCTGAGTCGGCTGTCCGGAGGACAGAACACCTACAGCTACACCGACGAGGTGGTGAGGCTGGAGGCCATCAACAGCCGGCGCCTGTGGGACCTGCTGGGTGAGGCCCGGGGCCTCGGGATCCCCCTCATCCAGGCCGGCCGCCCGGCCCAACCGCTGGCGTTCCTCCCGACGGTCGCCGCGGTGACCATCGACGTGACCCGCACCGGGTCGGGACTCCGGGCCCAGCCCCGCATCGGCACCGACGCCGTCGACCTCCCCCTCGAGACGTCCATGCTCATCGGCCGTCCGGCCCACGGCATCGCCTGGTGGGACGGGACGGGGCCGACGTCCGCTCCGGGCGCACCGGCCACCGGGCTCGGACTGGCCGCGCTCGACACACCGGTCGACGACGATCTCCGGGCCTTCCTGCGGACGGCCACCGTCGACGTGCCCCGCCACGACGAGGAGCGCTTCGTACGGGCCCTGGTGCCGCGGCTCCGCCGCCGGGTTCGGGTGGCCTCGAGCGACCGCTCGGTGGTGCTGCCCGAGGCCCGGCCGGCCACCCTCCTGGTCACCCTGCGCCACGACGAGGGCCACCGTCTCCACCTGGACTGGGCCATCGGAGGCGAGGGGATCGATGGGCGCGAGCGCCTGTGGGGAGCCCGCGGCCGGTTCCGTGACCGGGCCGCCGAGGAGGTCCTCATGGACGCGGTGGTCGACATCCTCCGGCCGATGCCCGAGCTGTTCGAGCGGTGGCGGGCCGGTGACCGGCTGGCTCCCGAGAGCCACCTCGAGGGCATGGACGTGGTGCGGTTCATCACCGAGCTGCTCCCCCGTCTGGAGGCCACCGACGGCGTGGTGGTGGAGCACGTGGGCACGCTGCCCGAGTACCACGAGGCCGACGCCGCTCCGGTAGTGAGTCTCGGCGGGCAGGCCACGAAGGACAACGACTGGTTCGACCTCACCGTCACCGTCACCGTGGGCGGCGAGAAGGTGCCCTTTGCCGAACTGTTCGTGGCCCTGGCCGAGGGTCAGGGCCACCTCATCCTCCCGTCGGGGACGTGGTTCTCGCTCGACAGCGAGGAGCTCGGCGAACTGGCCCGGTTGATCGCCGAGGCACGGGCCCTCCTCGACGCCTCCGATGACGGGATCCGGCTCAGCCGGTTCCAGGCCAGCCTGTGGGAGGACATCCAGCACCTGGGCGTGGTCACCGCTCAGGCCCGAGCGTGGGAGGAGTCGGTGCGCTCCCTCACCGAGGCCGCCGACCGGGCCGAGTACCCGAGCCCCACCGGCCTTAAGGCCACCCTCCGTCCCTACCAGCTGGCCGGCTTCAACTGGCTGGCCTACCTCTACGAGCACCGCCTGGGCGGGGTGCTGGCCGACGACATGGGACTGGGCAAGACCCTGGAGGCGCTGGCCCTCATGTGCCACACCAACGGGCGGGGCCTGAGCGATGACCCCTGGCTGGTGGTGGCCCCGACCAGCGTGGTGGGCAACTGGGCCGCCGAGTGCAAGCGGTTCGCCCCCGGGCTCGGCGTGGTGACGGTCACCGAGACCGAGAAGCGACGGGGGACCTCGCTGGCCGAGCACGCCGGAGGCGCCGACCTCGTGGTCACCTCCTACAGCCTGTTCCGCCTGGAGTACGACGGCTACGCCGCGCTCAGCTGGGCCGGGCTCTTCCTCGACGAGGCCCAGTTCGCCAAGAACCGTCAGTCCCAGACCTACCAACGGGCCAAGCTCTTGCCCGCGCCGTTCAAGGTGTGCATGACCGGGACGCCCATCGAGAACAACCTGATGGAGCTGTGGTCCCTGCTGTCCATCGCCGCGCCGGGCCTGTTCACCAGTCCGGAGCGGTTCTCCGAGTACTACCGGCTGCCCATCGAGCGCAACGCCGACACCGAGCGGCTGGCCCAGCTCCGCCGTCGGGTGCGGCCCCTCATGCTGCGCCGCACCAAAGAGCAGGTGGCGAGCGACCTTCCCGACAAGCAGGAGCAGGTCCTCGAGCTCGACCTCAACCCCCGCCACCACCGGATCTACCAGACGCACCTGCAGCGGGAGCGCCAGAAGATCCTCGGCCTGCTCGGGGACATGAACAAGAACCGCATGGCCATCTTCCGCTCCCTCACCCTGCTGCGCCAGGCCAGCCTCGACGTGTCGCTCATCGACGACTCCTACGACGGAGTCCCCTCCACCAAGCTCGACGCGCTGATGGAGATGCTGGAGGACATCGTGGAGGACGGTCACCGGGTCCTGGTGTTCAGTCAGTTCACCCGGTTCCTCACCCTGGCCCGCCGCCGGATCGAGAAGGCCGGCATCGACCTCTGCTATCTCGACGGCAAGACCCGCCGACGGGACGCGGTCATCGCCGAGTTCCGCGACGGGGCCGCCCCGGTCTTCCTGATCAGTCTCAAGGCCGGTGGCTTCGGGCTCAACCTGACCGAAGCGGACTACTGCGTCCTCCTCGACCCGTGGTGGAACCCGGCCACCGAGGCCCAGGCCGTGGACCGGGTCCACCGCATCGGCCAGACCAGGAAGGTCATGGTCTACCGACTGGTGGCCAAGGACACCATCGAGGAGAAGGTCATGGCCCTGAAGGCCAAGAAGTCAGCCCTGTTCGCCGACGTGATGGACGCCGGCGGTCTCGAATCGGGAGCCCTGACCGCGGCCGACATCCGCGGCCTGCTGGACTGAGCGGCCCGGGCCGCCCCGGGCGGGGAGTGGTGTAGTGGGGGAGCGGCTCGTTCAGCACCCTTCGGTCCGCTAACCCGGACGGCTCTCCTGACCGCTCGGGATCCGGGGTCGGAACCTGCTCGGTGGTCAGAACGTCCCGGTGAGGTTGGAGCTGATCCCGTTGGACGTGCTGGTCACGGTCCAGGTGTCACCCGACATGGCGTGGGCCGATCCGGATCCACCGAACTGCGCGTAGAGGACGCCGTTGTAGCCGGCCGGGATGGTCGTGCCCGCCGCCAGTACCCACGAATAGGTGATGACGCCCCCGGCGACAGTCGACGTCTGGGTCAGTGCACCCCCGGGGAAGCTGTTCGACTGGCTGTTGAAGTTCACGCCGGCGGTCTGGGCCACATTGATGGTGACGGTCATCGCCGTGATGGCATAGGTGTTGGTCAGGGTCAGCCGCTCCTGGCCCCCGTAATTGTTGTAGTTGTCGCTGGCCGGTGTGGCCGTGAGCCCGTTGGACGGATTGACCGGGCGGGTGGTGGTCGTGGTCGTGGTCGGCGTGGCCGTCGGGCACGGAGCGGCCACGGCCAGGGTCGGCCCGGAAATGCAGATGTCCGAAGCCGTCCCCGTGATGGTGTTGGTGCCACCGCCGCCCACGATGCAGTTGCCGGTGCCGCTGTCGGTGATGGTGTCCGCTCCGGCGCTCCCGAGCACGAGGGCCTTCGACACGGTGTTCGAGAACACCCCCGAACCCTGGACCAGGGAGGTGAGGGCCAACGAGCTGCATCCGACCGGCGCCAGCTGGGAGATCTGGAGCGCCTGGTTCGAGGTGCCGGCATAGCTCGACGGCACCGTCGTGCTCAGGGTGAAGACCGAGGAGACGGTGATCAGCGCACCCACCACGAACAGGGCGGCGCCCCCCTTGGCCGGCAGCGACCACCGCCTCCCGTGCCCGGGGCCGGGGGGCTTGTGGCCCCGGTTCGACGCCGGGTGGCCCGGTGAGGACTGACCGCCGGGTCGGTAGCGATAGCGGACGGTCTCGTCGTCCACGGCGTAGGTGGCCCGGTCGTCCCGCAGGGCATAGAGGATGGGGCGTTGGAGGAACTGGGCCAACTCGGCCAGGTGGGGGAAGTCGGGGATCTCGATGAGCTGTGACCCGTCCGAGTCGTCGAGGGACACCACCGGCACGATCAGGGCGTGCAGACGCCGGGCCGTCAGCTCCTCGTCGGTCCGCAGGGTCCGCCGCCGCCGGGCCCGGTCATGGACCACCGCCATCACGGCGGCCAGGGCTCCGACGAGGGAACCGAGCAGGACGACGGTGCCCACCGGGATCTGATAGCGGGCCACGGTGACGACGTTGTCGACCAGATGGGGAACGCTGCCCGCCTGGACCGGGTTGAGGGTGGCCGCCAGCTGCGAGCTGGCCGTGGGGGCCACGTAGGTGGCGCCCGGAGGTGCCGGGGTGTCGGCCACGTCGAGTGTCACCACCGAGGTGGCCACGCTGAACGGCAGGACCGGGTCGAACGCCCCGTGCACGGCCCGGCCCCCGACCGTGCCGGCGAAGTGGATCACCGGTTGGATGTCGACGGAGTAGGCGGCCCCGGCCGCCCCCGACTGGGTGCTCACGCTGGTGGTGAGGGCGTAGAGGGTGCTGAGGGGCAAGGTGACGGCCGTCGTGGCCCGGTCACCCCGGAAGGCCACCGCCGCTTTGACTGTCGAGGACTCCTGCCAGGTGTTCTCCTGGGACAGGATGAGGGCCCGCACGGCCACCGTCCCGGTGATGTGGTGGACAAGGGACGACGCGAACCGATAGGTGAACTGCACGGTGACGGCGTCCACCAGGCTCGGATAGATCGGCTGTCCGGTCGACACCGCGCCGGTCGGGTAGACCGGGGTGACCGCCTTCACCGGGGCCGAGTACGAAAAGGCCCCAGCCTGACGGTAGGCCCCGGCGAGCGGTGTCCACCGATCCGATGGGCGGCTGAGGCCCACGCCGAGCAGGACGACGGCCAGGACGGCCGAGACGGCGATGACCATGAGCGACCACAGGGGGCCCTCCAAGAACCCGGGAGCGTGCCGACCGGCCACCTGGTCCGGGGTCATCTGGATGCCCGAGCGCCGCTCCCGGATCCGGGGTGGGGTGCCGTCGCCGGCGCCGTCCTGGGTCGGGCCGGTGGGCGCCGAGCGACGTTCGCCGGCGGCCGGTACGGCGCCGTCCCTCCTCCGGATCATGGCTGACGACCCCCGACCAGATACCGGTCCGGTTCCCCTTCGGCGTCTCCGTCGGCCCCCCGCCGGTGCCCCGGCGCCGACGAGAGCGACGACCAAGGCCACGCCACCGGCCAGCAGGCCGGCATGGAGGGGTGTGGCCACCCAGGCCAGGGCGGACCCGACCGACGGGATGAAGAACCAGAGCTTTCCGACCAATTCACCACGGGTGGCATAGCCCGGATCGACGAAGCCATTGTTGTCTCCTTTGAAGAAATAATTGCCGTTCTGAATGAGGTAGATCCGGTGCAGAACCGGCCGGTGCAAGACCTGGTTCTCATAGAGCACCACCTCGCCGACGTGATACGAGGGCTCGACCCGGATGAGGGCGAGGTCCCCGGCGTGGAGCAGGGGCTTCATGCTGATGCCGTCGGTGATGGCGAAGGTGGTGGTGCCCCCGAGTTGGACCGGAGCGAGGGTGATCCACACCCCCGTGAGGACGGCGAGGGCAGCGACGACGGCGGCGATCCGAAACCGGTGCGATCCCATCTCCTAGGTCCCCTTCCGGTCGTCGCCGTGTCCCAATGGTCGGGCGAGCCGGAACCGACCCGGCCGTCAGACCCACCTCGCCCGTCGTCGGCACAACGTCAGGCGGGGTTACTGAGCGGCCACGACCGTGACCCCGGTGATCAGAGCCGCGGTCAACTGCGGACTGATGGTGGAGCAGGTCACGTTGGTGCCGCCGCTATCGGTGGAACAGGTGTAGTTGGTGGGCCCACCCGTGCTCAGCGCGGCCGAGATGACGACCTTGCCCGAGCCGCTGCTCGGCACAGCCGGGGTGATGGTGAACGTCAACGAGTCGATGTTGGCCGGTGTGGTGGCATCGAGGTTGTAGTGCAGGTTGGTGACTACGTAGCCCGAGACCGCTCCGGAGCCGGCCCCGGCATTCGAGGCGGGAACCGTGTTCGACGCGGTGAACGCGTAGGCACCGACCCCGATGGCCACCGCCACGACCACGCCGATGGCTACCGCCGTCCTCCGTCTGTTCTTCATGACTGATGTCCACCTGACTCTCCGGACCCATCGCCGGCCACGCTGACCGTCGACTACGGGGTCCTCCCCTCCATCGGCGCGACGGAGGGGAATAACAAGGATCGATATAAAGAAGAGTCTTTAGTCACAAATAACCAGGCACAAAATCCCAAAATAGACTTCTGAATTGTTGCTTATTTGAGAAGGATCGGGCCCCCGGACCGACGTGGACGGACTCACTTCGGAGCCCGCACGGGTGGACGGTCGAGCCGGACACGGCCCGGAGCGATCCCGGTGGCTCCCGCTCAGGCCGGCCAGCGGTCGCTGAGGGCCGCGGGCGTCCACGCCGGCCACGTGGGGGTTCCGACCACGACACCCTCGATGAACACGGCCGCCTGTCGGGGTCCGTCGACGGACGAGTTGTCCCAGAAGGTCGCCGAACCGGCCTTGGCCACGGCGTCGGCCACCAGCGGCCACACACGTAGGTACCGCACACGGATCTTGTCGACGGGTACGCCGTGGCCGCCGTTCCGCCTCCGGTAGGCGACGCGGGCGACAGCCAGGTCTTCGGGCACCATGAGCACGTGGAGGGCCTGGTGGTAGCCGGCGGCGGTGGCTTCGCCCATGAGATCCAGTTTGGACGGGTGGGAGAACACGGTCTCGGCGATGAACGGTCGGCGCAGCTCGATCAGACGCGACCGGGTGGCGGCGGCGACGGCCGCGGCGTCGTAGGCGTGGGGCTCGGGGTCGTCGGGCCAGTGCTGGGCGGCGATCTGGTCGGCGTTGACGAACGCCGCCCCCGGCAGGGTCGGTACGAGGACGAGGCGGACGAACGTCGACTTGCCGGCCCCGTTGGGTCCGACCACGAGGTCGAGGCGGCTCACTCGGAGGGCGCGGCGATGACCGTCCTCGAGCCGTCGGGGCGGTGCTCGACCAGCGTGCCGTCCTCGGCCAGGGCCACGGTGGTCACGCCTTCGGCGGCCAGACGGTCACCGAAGGACGCGCTGTCGGCCCGGTTCTGGATGGCCACGTCCAGTTCCACATTGGCCACCAAGCGCTCGTCGTCGTCGAGTTGGCTGAGCGGCAACGTCCCGGCCAGTGCGGCCTCGACGCGTCGCCGGGCGGCGGTCTCGTGCATGGAGACAGCCCGTCCCACCCTGGCCCAGTGGTCCAGCTGCTGTTTGGCCGAGCGACTCTCCCGCTTTCCCTCCACTGCGGCAGATTCGAGCAGGTCGACGGCGAATCGGGTGGGTCGGTCAGTGGGTCGGTCGGCGGGCACGGCTACCTCCGTTGGGGTATCATCCTGCTACCATCTGTATCATAATGATACTGAACGCCGGATGATCACCGCATCAGCGCTGACGGGTGAGGTTCGGACACCCATCGGCGGAGACCCACCCGATCGCCGCCGCTCGTGGCCGTAAGCCATCCACCCCGGCTACGGTCGACGGTGGGGAGCCGGCCCGGCACCGGCCCCGTGGCAACGAGGCGGAACGAGGTGACCATGCGATCGACACGGCGCCCCACAGCGCTGACCACGGCGGCGGCGGTGCTGGTGGCCCTCCCGGGTCTCACCCTTGTGGCCCCGGCCGATGCGGCGCACGCGGCCACGCCGGTTCAGAGCCGGGTGTCCATCCAGCCCAGCCCGTCCGCGGCCTTTGCCGGCGACGCCCCCGACCCCGACGTCCTCTACAGCGCCGGGACGTACTACGCCTTCACCACCGGAACCGCCCTCGGGAACCACATCCAGGCCCTCGTCGACACCACGTCGAGTCCCTCGTCGGGTTGGCGTTCGTACACGGGACTTTCCTACGGGTCGACCGCCCTGCCCGTCACGCCGGGGTGGGAGACACCCAATACGCAGACCTCGCCGGGGGTGATCTCCTACGGTGGCCACTGGGTGATGTTCTACGACGCCTCGGTCAACCCCTACGGCAACGACAGCGGGCACAGCTGCCTCTCGGTGGCCACCGCCGGATCGCTCAGCCCGACCGCCCCGGTGTTCACCGACACCTCTACGGCTCCCCTCTACTGCGCCACCGGGGGCGTACTCGACCCGAGCCCGTTCATCGACCCGGCCACCGGGGCGGCCTATCTGTTGTGGAAGTCCAACGACGGCAGCTCGTCGGCCGCCTCCCAGGTGTGGTCGGTCCAGCTCAACGCGGCCGGGACCGGCTTTGCCGGCACGCCCACCGTGCTGCTCACGGTGGATCAGGCGCAACTGCCCTGGGAGACCACGGTCGACGATCCCCAGATGGTGTTCGTCGACGGCAGCTATGACCTCCTCTTCTCATCGGGGAACTACCTGTCGGCCAGCTACGCCCAGGCCCTCACCACCTGTTCGGGTCCGCTCGGGCCGTGCTCCCAGCCCACCTCGGGTCCCTTTCTCACCTCGTACGGGGCGGTGGCCGGACCGGCGGGTGGCTCGTTGTTCACCGACGCCTCGGGGAACTGGTGGTTGGCCTACGCCGGGTGGCCCACCACGTGCACCAACTACTCGTGCGGGGCGGTGCGGTCGCTCTTCGTGGCCCCGATCGCCCTCGGCAACGGTCTCCACGTGCCCTGCAGTCCACCCCCGGGGGCGCCCTCGGGTTATCGGTTCACCGCCAGTGACGGGGGAGTGTTCTCCTTCGGGAACCTCCCCTTTTGCGGATCGACCGGGGGCATCACCATCAACCAGCCCATGGTGGGCATCGCCGACACCGGCGACGGCGGCGGCTACTGGACGGTGGCCCGGGACGGCGGCATCTTCGCCTTCGACGACGCCCCCTTCTACGGCTCGATGGGCGGGAGCCATCTCAACCAGCCCATCGTGGGCATGGCCGCCACCCCGGACAGTGGTGGCTACTGGCTGGTGGCCGCCGACGGCGGCATCTTCAGCTTCGGGGACGCCGTCTTCCACGGTTCGACCGGGGGCATGCACCTGAACCAGCCCATCGTGGGCATGGCCACCACCCCCGACGGGGGCGGCTACTGGCTGGTGGCCGCCGACGGCGGCATCTTCAGCTTCGGCGACGCCGTCTTCCACGGCTCGACCGGGGGCATGCACCTGAACCAGCCCATCGTGGGCATGGCCGCCAACCCCGACGGCCACGGCTACTGGCTGGTGGCCGCCGACGGCGGCATCTTCAGCTTCGGCGACGCCCCCTTCGACGGCTCGACCGGGGGCATGCACCTGAACCAGCCCATCGTGGGCATGGCGGCCGACCCCGACGGGGGCGGCTACTGGCTGGTGGCCGCCGACGGCGGCATCTTCAGTTTCGGGGACGCCCCCTTCGACGGCTCGACCGGTGCCATCCACCTCAACCGGCCCATCGTGGGCATGGCGTCCACGCCGGCCCGGGCCGGTTGAGTCGAACCCGGGGACGGCCCGACGCCGCCTAAGGATCGGTGGCTGCTCCCGTCCCCTAACTCAGGCCGATCGGTCGCAGATCCCGCACACCGCTCCGGCCACCTTGGCCCAACAGGCGTCGGGCTCAGAGGCGTGGGGCTGGGCGTAACCGACACACGAGCGCCCTTCGGGCTCCTCGGTGCAGAAGGCAACGGTCCCGTCCGCGTGGACCACGAGACGGCCTGGACATGTCCCCTCCACCGGTGCCACCCGGTCATCCTAGGCCCATCTCCGCGTTCTGGGGTAAATAGGGGTTGACACATGCGCCGGTCCGCTCGTCCCGTTCGGGACCGTGTCACCTGCGGCGTCGAGATTCCTGGGCGTCGCGTGCGTAGCGGGCGGCCAGCTGACGGGAGAAACCGTACTGTCGGGCCAGCTCGGCGACGGAGGTCCCCTGGTCGAGGCTCACGGCGAAGGCGTGGAGCCGGATCTCGTGCCTGGCCGCCTCTACCTGCCTCAGGGCTTCGTTCAACACCGTCCTGGCCTCGGCCGGGACGGCGGCGGCCATGGCTGTCGTGGCGTCGGCACCGTCCTCTAACAGTTTGATGGACCGCCGTGCCGCCTTCTCCACGAACCGGGTGCTGTGGCGGAGGTTCTCGAGGGCCTCGCTCAGTTTCTCGACCAGCTGCACCGCGGTTCTCGTGGCGTTGGCGGCATCGTCGGCGGGGTCTCCTCGGGCCATGTCGGCAGAATAGGGGTTTGACACCGTGTCCGTGCCTCGCCGGGGAGGACGTCAACGGTGGTCGGCACCCGAGCGGAGTATGTGGACGCACGCCGAGGCGATCGGCATGAGCAACTCGAGGCTCCTGGCCCGGTGTGAAGTCCCTGGCCACCAGCGTCGCCGTCGTTCATCGGCGCGGCTTTGTGGCCACCACCACCATCGTCCTTAAGGCCGAACTACCGACCACGAACGTCCGCCACTTCCCCATGCTCGCCGAACGGCGACCGGCCTACGGACCCCCGCTCAGACTGCCGGGATGAGCCCGGCGCCGCTGTCGCGGGCCAGGAAAGCGAAGGTCTGGTCAGCGGGCATGGGCGCAGAGAACAGGTAGCCCTGGATGTGGGTGCAACCCAGCTGGACGAGAGCGTCCCGTTGAGCGGGGAGCTCCACCCCTTCGGCCGTGGTCTCCAGATGCAGGGTGGTGGCCAGCTGCATGATGGCGTTGACGAAGCCACGTCCCTGGTCGTCGTGGACCAGATTGTCGACGAAGCGCTTGTCGATCTTCAGGATGTCGATGGGCAGGTCGGCCAAAGCGGCGAACGACGAATACCCGGTGCCGAAGTCGTCGATGGCCACCCGCACTCCCAGGTCCCGGAGGGCGTCGAGGGTGTCGATGATGTGGCCCGACTCCGAGGCCAGTACCGACTCGGTCACCTCCACGATGAGGGCGTTCGACTCCAGTTCGGCGTGGGACAGGGCTGTGGTGACGTGCTCGATGAACAGGGGATGGGCCAGTTGCAGCCGTGAGGCGTTGACCGAGATGTTCGGGCGCCAGTCGAGCCCGCTGTCGTGCCAGGCCCGGGTCTGGCGACAGGCCTCCTCCAACACCGCCCGACCGAGCTCGATGATGAGCCCGGACTCCTCGGCCAGGGGGATGAACGTGCTCGGGGAGACGAAGCCGCGCACCGGGTGCCGCCAGCGCGACAGAGCCTCGAAGGAGATGACCGCACCGGTCCGGGTGTCGATGATGGGCTGGTAGTAGACGGACAGGCTCCGGTCGCGGATGGCCGCCCGGAGGTCCTGGTCGAGACTCATCCGTTCCACGGCGGCGGCATGCATGTCGGCCCGGAACACCCGGTAGCAGCCCTTGCCCTCCCGCTTGGCCTGGTACATGGCGGCGTCGGCGTCGGAGAGGAGCCGGTCGGCCTTGGTGTCGCCGTCGTCGGTGAGGGCGATGCCCACACTGGCCCCGATGGCCACCTCCTGGCCGGGGAGCTGCAGGGGTTCGACGAGGGCGTCGAGCACCCGTTGGGCCACTGCGCCGGCCTGTTCGGCGGTGTCGAGGGTGTCGACCAGGATGGCGAACTCGTCACCGCCCAGCCGGGCGATGGTGTCCGATCCCCGCAGCTGGTGGCGGAAGCGGTCGGCCACGGCAATGAGGAGAGCGTCGCCCACCAGGTGACCGAGGCTGTCGTTGACGTTCTTGAAGCCGTCGAGGTCCACGATCATCACCCCGACACAGCCGGCCATGCGGGTCCGGCGGTTCAGGGCCTGTTCGAGCCGGTCGTTGAACAGGGCCCGGTTGGACAGCCCGGTGAGCGGGTCGTGCATGGCCTGGTGACGGATGGCGTCCTCGGCCCGGAACCGGACGGTGGCCGAGAAGACGATGCCGGCCAGGGCCTCGACGAACTGCTCGTCGTCGCGTCCGATGGGCTCGTCCTGGAAGACCTCGATGTGGGCCAACGGGAACTCGGGATCGCCCACCGGAAGCCGAAGGCGGGGGAGCTCCAACTCGGCGATCCGGGCGTCACCGACGCTCGCCGCCGCCACCGACACGTCGCCGTGGGTGCCGTCATTCTCGGTGGGTTCGACGACCGTGGCGATCCGGCAGTAGCGGGGGTGCAGGATGGTGGTGATGGCGTCGGTGGCCGAGGTGAGTGCAGCACCGAGAGTGGTAGCCCGCAGCACGTCCCGCCCCAGTTCGGAGATGGCCGTCTCGCGTTCGAACCGGGTCCGACGTTCGGTGACGTCCTTGGCGTTGATGACCATGGCTTCCACGTCCGGGTCCTCGAACAGGTTGGTGGCCAGGCCCTCCAGCCACACCCACTGCCCGGACCGGCGGAGCACCCGGAAGGAGATCTCGATGGCCGCCCCCGGGGAGTCGGCGGTCTGGGCGATGGCCAGGCCGAGCTGGCCGACGTCGTCGGGGTGGATGAGCTCGCCGGAAAGGGCGCCGAGCAGCTCCTCGGGGTCGTAGCCGAGGACCTTGGTGCACGACGGGCTGGCGTAGGTCACGGCCATGGTCCGGTCCATCGAGAAGACCAGGTCCGAGGAGCTCTGGACCAGAGCCCGGAACCGTCGTTCACCACTCTCGGTCAGGGAGGCGGCGCGCTCCACCTCGGTCATGGCCGACTGCAGGGATCGGTAGGAGAAGGCGATGCCGATGGCCACCAGCACGGCCAGTCCGTGGGCGGCCGGGAGCGGCAGCATGGTGGGGATCCACCGGAGTCCGACCATGACCTCGGCGACGAGCAGACACACGAAGGTCCATCCGAGCACGACGCGGTAGGACGACAGTCCGGTGAGGGCCACGGACTCCTGGCCGACGAGCACCAGTCCGATGGCCAGGGCCGGCCCCCAGCCGGTGGCGTAGATGACGGCAGTGACCAGAACGATCTGGGTGGCGATACGGGTGTGCAGCCGGAACCGGGTGTGGGACCGGTCCCACCAGAAGCCCGAGGCGGTGGAGGCCATCTGTCCCACCACCAAGATGACCGGGATGAGCCAGATCGGGGAGGGGGCCACCAGGTGGAACTGCCGGAGCACGACGATGGCCACGGCGGCCAACGGCCCCATGAACAGCATCTCGGCGAAGTGCGTCCCCCGCGACTCACCCGAGATGAGGCGCCGCAGGCTGTCAAAACCCATGGCGCTTTATCGACCAGGCCAGAGGCACCCTTTAGGTGCTTCCCGGGGAGGGCCTCGGGCCGGTCGGCGGGTCGCCTGGCCGATGCCCGCGCCGTCCCGGTGACGGGTCGGGCCGTCGCGGCGATGCATCGCTCCGGTCGGAGGCGGAATCGTGCCTGGGTGTACCCTGGTGAACACCTTCACGAGTCCGGGGGGAGCGTGGGCTGCGCCCCGCGCCACCGATTCCACCGTGCCCGACAACCGACACCGGTATGCCGTCCAGTTCTCACACCGTTCACGGCGGGTGACCGGGGGACAGCAACCCGGGACCGTAGAATCTGCCGATGTCGGTCGAGGCCATCTCCGCCCCATCCCGGGCAGGCCGGAGCGGCCACGGTCACAGCCGGCCCAAGCGGAAACTTCCCCTCTGGATCGCCGTCGTCTTGTGGGTCGTCGTCGCTGCCCTGGGCGTGGTGGCGGCCATGCGGCTGGTCGCCTGGGACTCGTTCGACATCTTCGTCATCCTCAACTCGGTCACCGCGTTCATCTACCTGCCGGCCTGGATCGTGGTGGTCGTGGCCGGGGTGGGGAGGCGCTATGTACTGGCCGTCGCCGCCCTGGTCATCGTGGTCCTCCAGATCCTCTTCATGCTCCCCGAGCTCACTGCGGCCGAACCCGTACCCGCCTGGGCCACCACGGCGCCAGCCATCAAGCTGTTCGACGCCAACGTTTACGCCTACAACCACTCGATGGCCGGATACGCCACCGAGATCGAGGCCGACCAACCCCAGCTCCTGACCATGGAAGAGGCCGTCCCGACGCTCGTCGACCAACTGAAGGCCAGCGGGTCCCTGGCCAACCTTCCCTACACCGTCCAGGTCAAGCGTTACGACCCGCACGCCTTCTTCATCGCCTCCAAGTACCCCCTGACCGGAGTGAGCGTCTCCTATCTCTACGGCGCCCCGCTCATCGTGAAGATGACCATGCAGCTCCCCTCCGGCCCGCACGCCGTGTGGGTCGTGCACACCACCGGGCCGACGCCGCAGTCGTTCGCCCAGTGGAAGGGGCAGGTGGCCGACATCGACCAGCAGGTCCGCCGACGAGGCCCGGCCGGCCTGCTGCTGGTGGGTGACTTCAACAGCACCTGGGGCAACAAGGGGTTCCGCCAGATCCTGGCCGCGGGGATGACCGACGGGGCCGCGGCCCGGGCCCGCCCGTTCCAGATGACCTGGTCACAGACCAAGCCCATCATCCCGCCGGTGGTGCGGATCGACCACGTGGTCACCGGACCGGGGGTGGCGGTCACCGCCATCGGCACCGACACCGGACCGGGCAGCGATCACCGCGATATCCAGGCCACGGTGGCCTTCCGTCCGTAGCGCCACGGTCGTCGGCCTGCCTGCCGGTGCGTCGTCTCAGGTTCAGAGCCCGAAGGCGGCGCGCAGGTCGGGGGCGGACACGGCGTTCCGGAGGAGGGAGACGCCGGCATTCTCCTCGAGCCATCGGGTCAGGGAGTAGTGGTTGAAGGTGCCGTTCACCACCACGTGGCTCAGCCGGGGGTCGATGACCACGAAGGGGACCTGGTTGCCTTCGCTCGAGTCGTCCTCGTCGAAGGTGACGATGATGGTGAGGCGGCCGGCGAGGAAGTCGGGTCCGGCCATGATGACGGGAAGCCACTGGCCGAGCCAACTATCGGCCTCGGCCAAGGTGCCGTTGTGGGCATCGTCGTCGACATCGGGGGTGATCTCACCGGTGACGGGCAGGTGGCCCTGGTCGACGTCGGCCAGCAGATTCCCACCGGTGGTCGTGCCCAGCGGGACATCGTCGGCGGTACAGCCGGCCACGTCGGCTGGGTCGGCGAAGTAGGGCCACGGGCCGTGCTTGGCCGCGTAGGTCCCCGCGCTGGCCGTCTGGCAGTTGGAGGTCATGGCCTCCTGGTAGGCCTTGGCCGTCTCGCCGGCGGCGAGGGTCTGGCTCCACACCGTCGGACCGGCGGGGGCACAACCCGGTCCCGGTACGCAGTCCGAACTGAGGCCCTGGGTGCTGCCACTCCAGATGGCCACGTAGTTGGGAAGGCTGGGATGGGTGATGGCGAAGTACTGGGCGGCCCGGCCGTAGGTGTTGGCGTACCCGGCCAGCGTCGGCATCTGGGCCAACGCCTCGGCGGCGCTGTGGTTCTCCTCCATGATGACCAGGACCTTGTGGCCGGCACCTTCTGCGGGCAGGGTGGAGGTGGTGCTCGGCGCACTCGTGGTCGAGGTGGACCGGGGGAAGGTCGTGGACGTCCGTGCCGGTCCGGCGGCTGTCGTTGTGCAGCCGGCCAGGAACACCATCGTTGCGGAGACCACGAGCAACCCCTGACGACGCACCGTGTCACCCTACCGATGGTCCCCCGACCGGTGGATGCGCGGCGTTCGCTGTCCTTCGGGCTTCGCCAGGTCGGACGAGCCGTCACCGCTGCGGTGCGGGTCCGACACTGTCCCTCGCCACGTACCGGTCGGACTCGAGAACCAGGTCCGGGGCAGACTCCAGCACGCCCATCCGGTGGAGCAGGCCCTCGGTCATGGCCGCGCCGATGGCGCCGAGGTCGGTGGTGACGACGCTGATCGACGGCCGGTAGGCGGCGGCCCAGGGGGAGTCACCGAACGTCAGGAACGAGCAGGAATCGGGAAGGGCCACCCCCGCCGTCGACAGTCCCTGAAGCAGGTGGGGGGTAAGCGTGTGGGAACTCGACCACAGGACGGTCGGACCATCCGGGGACCGCACCAGTGCGGCCAGGAGGGTGGCCACACGAGCGGGGTCATCCCGGTCCGGCCCGTCGGCCGTCCCGACCGGGACCCAGATAGCCTCGACGTCCCGGTTCGCCGCCGCCGACTCGATGAGCCGCCACCGTGTGTCCGTCGTGCCTCCGGGGGCGCGTCGACGGGCGAGGAAGGCGAGGCGCTGGTGGCCGTGGGTGGCCAGGTCTTCACACGCCCGGTCGACGGCCAGGCTCAGGGAGGAGTCGTGGGCATCGGCCTGGGCGGCGAAGTGGTCGGCGTCGGCGACCGGAAGGCCAGCATCAGCCAGCCGGCGGATGGGATCGGGGTCCGACGGTCGGCCCGCCACGACCAGGGCGTCGATCCGCTGGGCGCTCAGCCGGTCCAGCTGGTGTCGCTCCACCTCGGCTGACCGTTGGGCGTCGGCCACGATCACGGCGTACCCGAACTGCTGGGCCAGGTGCTCGACGGACCGCAGGAACGGGAGGAACACCGGATTGGCCAGGTTGGGGACGAGCACGCCGATGATCATCGACCGCTCGGTGCGGAGGCTGCTGGCTGAGACGCTCGGGGAGTAGCCCAGCCGTTGGGCGGCGGCCTTCACCTGGAGGATGGCCGCCTCACTGGCCGGCCCCTTCCCGGTCAGCACCCGGGATACCGTGGCTGTGCTCACCCCCGCTTCGGCGGCCACCTGTCGGATGTCCGGTCGCGACCGGGATCCGACGGTGATCGGGAGGATGACTCTCCTGGTTGACCGGACCACGGAGCCACTCTACTGTAAACGTTTACATACCCAGCGGTGAGCGGACGGGAGCAGTGTGACATGAGCCAGAGCGCAAGAGTCAAGCGACGGGTGGGGTGGGGAGCAGTGGCGCTGGGCCTCGCCACCGCCGGGGCCTTCGCCGTCGTCGGTGTGGTCGATGGCAGCTCGATCTCGGGCGCCACCATCGCTCCGACCGCCCCGAGGACATCCTCCGGGGCGACGTCGGATCTCGTGAGCACCGTGTCAGCGACGGGAGCGGTGGCTCCGTCGCCCAGCGCGGGGTGCTCCGCGAGGACGACGGTCGCACCGGGCACGGTGACGCTCACCCCGACCATCGGCGGAACGCGACGGACGGCCATCGTCCACGTGCCCACGAGCTATGCCACTGCTCCGGTCCCGCTGGTGGTCAACATGCACGGCAGCCAGTCGACTGCGCTCGAGCAGGAAGGCCTCACCGGTATGGACGCCACGGCCGACGCCGACACCTTCATCGTGGTCTATCCGGAGGCCCACATCCCAGCCGGTTCGGGATTCGAGTGGAACGTCCCCGGTGAGCCGCTGATCGGTGGAGCGGCGGTGCCCAAAGGATCGCCCGACGACGTGACCTTCATCGTGAAGCTGGTGGGCCTGCTCGAGAAGAACTACTGCATCGACGAGCACCGGGTCTTCGCCACCGGCTTCTCCGGAGGGGCCCGCATGGCCAGCCAACTGGCCTGTGACGCCTCCACCACCTTCGCCGCGGTGGCCCCGGTCAGTGGTATCCGTCTACCCAGTCCCTGTCCGTCGACCCGGGCCGTTCCGGTGGTGGCGTTCCACGGGACGGCCGACCCGGTCGACCCCTATACGGGGAACGGCCAGAAGTACTGGACCTACAGCGTCCCCGTGGCCGCCGGGCGCTGGGCGGCCCACGACGGCTGTTCGAGGGCAGTGGCCAACACCAGCCCGGCGACCGGGGTCCAGCTGAGCTCGTACGCGCCGTGTGCGCACGGAGCCGCCGTCGAGCTCTACTCCATCGTCGGCGAGGGCCACGAGTGGCCCGGTGGACCCCACCTGCCCCGGCGGATCACCAAGCTACTGGGACCCCAGAGTTCGGCCATCAGCGCCAACGACCTGATGTGGTCGTTCTTTCTGGCCCATCCGCTCCCTTAACTCCGAGTCCCTCCGTGCCGACATACTTCTGACCCAAAGTTGAAGGCGCCGAGCGGGCGGCAGATCGTTGCCTAACCCCTACTCGGGATCGTAAAATCCCAGGTCGAGGGAAGGGGGAACCATGAGTGACATGTCACAAGGCCCAGGGTGGTGGTTGGCGTCGGACGGGCGGTGGTATCCACCCGAGCTGCATCCGGGCGTCACCCGGCCGTCGAACGCCATAGCGGTGCCGTCGGTGTCGGTCCCACCGGCGTCCCTGCCACCGATGAATATGCCGCAGATGAATGTGCCGCAGATGAATATGCCGCCGGCGCACGGGGCCGAGGATGCCCTGGCCAGCTGGGCGCCGGTCACCGCCGCGCCCATGGAAGCGCCTCCGGTGCCGGCGTATCCTCCCCTCGCCGAGTTCGGGAATCCCGCTTACGAGGCCGGTTCCGGGATCCCCTCGTCCCCCCCGATGCCCTCCTACCCCGAGGGTTGGCAACCGATCGTCCCGTCCTCGTCGGGAGGCCGGATCCGTCGTGGCCTCCGTCTGGTCGGCATCGGGTTCACCATGGCCAGGGACGAGCCCGGCCTGATGATGGTCCCCGTGGTGGCCTTCGTGGTCCAGCTCCTGATCTGCGGGGTCGGCTTCCTCATCCTCTGGCCGGGACTCCATGCCCTCAATACCAGCGACGGTCAGACGACCCACTTCTCGGCCACCCAGTGGCTCGTGGGGGTGGTGGTGGGAGTGCTGGTCATGTTCGTCTCAGTGGTGTCCCACGCCACCATCATCGCCAGGGTCATGGCCCGGTTCCACGGCCGGAGCGTGACCAACGTCGAGGCGGCCCGGGCCGCGCTGACCAAGAGCCCGCAGCTGCTGGCCTGGGCCTTCATCAACTACGTGGTAATCAGCATCCTCCGAAACATCGGCAACCGGGGGATCCTGGGGTTCCTGGTCGGTGCCCTGCTCCGGGCCGGGTGGATGCTGGCCAGCTTCTTCGTCGTCCCGGTCATCCTGTTCGAGGACAAGGGGGCCATCGCCTCGATCAAGCGCTCGGTCCAGCTGTGTCGGAGCAAGTGGGGCGAGAACATCGTGGGCAACGGGGCCCTCGGCGCCATCGCCGTCGTGGCCATCATCCTCGACGTGGTGGTCTCCGTCCTCGTCGGCACGGTCTTCGCCCCGCTCGGAGCGGTGGTCGGGATCATCGGTCTGGCCGCCATCCTGTTGGTGCTGACCGTGGCCACGGCGGCGTTCAACGCCGCGCTGTACTGGTATGCCGTGACCAACCAGTCCCCGGGGCAGTACTCGGTGGGCGATCTGCAGTCCGCCTACCGCCAGAAGGGCAAGAGGGCCGGCATCTTCGGCATGTGACCACCCGAGGAGTGGACAGCCACCGGCTGCACCCAGTGATCACGAAGAGAAGCGAACGGGCGTAGGCTGTACGCCGTGTCAAGTGTGACAAATATAAGTGGCGGCGAATGGGTCCTCGTCGTGGCCCTGTGGGTCGTAGGCGGGTTCCTCGGATACCGGCTTTCGGAGAAGGACCGGAGAACCTTGGGCCGAACGCCCTGGGGTCTTCCGTCTCCCTTGTGGGCCTTCCTGTGGTTCCTCTGGCTCCCGTTGGGCGTGGTGTTGTACCTGATCGCCCACTACGGCGGTGTCCGGCGGGCTCACCAGAACCCACCGGTGATGGGCGCACCCGGGGTGTCGCCACTGCCGCCGATGAGTGAGGCCAGTGCGTCGCGCCGGGTGCCTACGGCCTCGGACCTGTTCCCGGCCTACCCGCGGCCGGCCAACTCACAGCCCGAGCAGGCCGCGGTGACGCCGGAGGACGTGGAAGAGGCCTCGTCGTTCCCGAGCCCGGGAACGACATCACCTCCAGGGGTGCAGGCCTCGTGGCCGCACTCCCCGCCGGCGTGGCATCCCGATCCCAGCGGTCGCTTCCATTACCGGTGGTGGGACGGAACCCAGTGGACCTCACAGGTCTCGACGGACGGGCATCATCTGATCGACACCAATCCCGACCAGCGCATCGGCCCGTACTGACGGACGGTCAGGCTGCCCGAGGATTAGGCGACGTCACGGTCTCGGTGCAGCTTGAGCCTGACTTTTCTAGCCGGAAGATCGGCGGGGTACCCCGACTGGTGTTGGAGGACCTCGGAAGAGCACTCAGCGCACATGCGACGACAGGAGCGGTCCAAATGAAGTCGCTTGCGATCGCGACGACTGACAACCGACACGCGACCTCTCCACCCACAGCGGTGGCACACTCCAGGCCGGCCCTGTCCCTGAGGATCATCTCCATTGCTTATGACAGACACCAACTCTCGTGAGCCTGAGTGACCATGTGGAGCTGACCCGGTGAATCGGCCCGGGTTTCATAGAGACTCGGTTGTCTGTGAAACCAGTGGTTGGGTTGTGTCGATCTGACGGTAGTAGTTCGCTTCCAGCTCTGCCGGAGGGATCTTGCCGATCTCGTTGTGGATGCGGCGGTTGTTGAACCAGTCGACGTAGGTGAGGGTGGCCCATTCAACGTGCTCGACACTGCGCCACGGGCCCTGGCGGTGGATCAACTCGGTCTTGTAGAGCCCGTTGAAGCTCTCGGCCAGGGCATTGTCGTAGGAGTCCCCCTTGGACCCGACCGAGTTCACGACGCCGGCTTCGGCCAGGCGCTCGTGA